>CAWFOH010000019.1:0-98457 GCA_963817425.1 uncultured Actinomycetota bacterium | reverse complement strand
CGGCTTCGACTCCTAGCCGGCTTCTGGCGCGACGCCGTTGACCATCCAGTTGATGCCGAACGTGTCGGTGAACATGTCGCCCCACGGGGCCTTCTCGAACGGCACCGTCACGGTGCCACCGGCGGAGAGACCCTCGAAGTAGCCGCGCAGCTCCGCCTCGTCATCGCCACTCAACGAGATGGCGATGTTGTCGCCGGAGCTGAGATCCTGGCCGATCGGGAACGTCGGCAGCCATCAGCGTCAGGCCGCCGGATGTGTCGAGTCTCCAGCGGATGATCTTGTCGGCCTCGGCCGGGTCTTCACTGACCTGGAACTCAGCGAACGTGTTGCGCCTCAGCTCGTCCTCCGAGCACAGACTGCTAGAAGTCCATCGCGTCCCGTGCCGTGTCGCGGAAGCTGAGGTAGGGGTTGAGAATCGTCGCCATGGCGCCTCCTCGTGGGTCCCCGTCCGAGGATCCGCCAGAACGAGCCGGAGTGGGAGAGGCCCAGGTCACCGCGGGTTCATCCCGGTCATGAACCGGCCGACCAACGGCAACTCGGTAAGACCCTCCGCGCCCGCCATCACGACGCCTTGGGCGGCCATCGCATCCACGCTGCCGAGGACGGCGTAGCGGGGCACCCACTCTGGGTCGAACTTGGAGTTGAATCGCCAGAGCGACTCCATCTGGGTCTGCGACGCCGTCGACTGCAGCACCATTCGGGCGGCTCGACCGAGCCAGTGCTCGGCTTCGCCGCTCACGACCCTGCGGAACACGGCGAAATTCAGGCCGACCCGGACGTAGCCGCGTTCGGAGAACTCCATGAGCGACTCGAGGACGAGATATTCGATGATGCCGTTGGTCAGTCCTGGTGCGGTGTTGCGTCGCATGACGTCGAGCGACCAGCCGCCCGCGCACGGCACCCACTGGATGAACGCCTGCGGATCGCCCATGGCGTCATACGCGACGCTGACCAGGAGCCCGTCGTCGTCGGCGTGGAACAGGCGCGACAGCGTCATGGAGAAGCCACGTTCGCACGAGCCTTGCCTGCACAACGAGGCCAGCACCGTCAGCTTGTCACGCAGAGCTCGCCAGCGTCGAGGATCATGAAGCACGACCGAGTAACCCGCGCGCCGTACCCGACTTTGCGCCTGACGGGCACTGCGCAATGCACGTCCCGCCATCGTGAAGTCCCGGCACCCGATGATGGCCTCGTCACCGAGGTAGATCGGACGCAGCCCCGACATCTTGTACGTCGGAAGCCAGTCCTCGGACGCACCCAGCACGCTGACCGACCAGCCATGCTGCTCCGCGAAGGCGGAGAACGCCCCCCACACCGCCGTACGCTCGTCAACCGGCCCGATCGGATCGGGCGACACGACGCACACGCTCCCGCGCACGCCGTAAGCCACGACGCTGCGACCGTGGAAAAACCACTTCTTGTCGTCACGCAGGGCGAAATACGCCAAGGTGTCACCACCGTACTCACGAACGATCGCGCGGGCCCGCAACAAGTCAGCGCTCCGGTCCTCGTTGCTCGACAGGTGAGCGCGCAACGGGGAGAGCAACGACCACAACGTGCCGGTCAGGACGCACAGCCCCATGGCGACGAGTACCGGCGCCGCGAAGCGCCCGCCGTAGTCGAGCGGGAGCGATGTCTGTCCGGATATCCGCCGCACTGCCTCGTCCGATCGCGGCGTCGAGGTCGCTCCGGTCGACGACAATGGCCAGCGCAGTGCGGCGATCAGGCACATCGCCGACCCTCCCACGGCGATCGCGATCGCACGTCGCACGACCCGGCGAGACTGCATGACCGGGAACGCCGAGCCTCGTGTGGCCAGCCACCCCGCGCCGACCGCCGGAAGAGCCCTGGCCACGATGAAGCTGCCGTGGACGATGTGCACCCCGATCGTCGCGACGAGCAGGCCAATCGCCGACAACCGGGCCCCGCGCAGTCCCCGACGCAGACCGCGAGCCATCAGGATCAAGGCGAACGAGGCAAAGACCAGAGTGACGGCGGCAGTCTCCGGAGCCAAGGTCGGCAAGAGGTACTGGATCGCGTGCAACGGGCCGCGGGCCGGGGCCGACCCAGCAGATATCAGCCCGGCGATACCCACCAGGCACGCGCCGAACGCTGCAATCTTGCGCGTGCGTTCACGTTCTCCCCAGGAGCTGGCCGAGCTCCCCGGCCTCACGTCGGCGGGCGGCGCGACACCCGGGGCCGGAGCCTCTGGGCTCGAGGCGTCGTCCGATACGTCGGTCGCCGTGAGCGCGGACACCGACGGCCCGAGCGCCATGGCGTTGTCGGCTCGGCGCTTCATCGCAGACTCGCGAAGATGTCGTCGCTCAGGGTGACCCCGGCCCGCCGCCCCCGCTCGATGAACCACTCGTGACCCAGCACCGGGCGAATCACGACGGATGGGAGCGCAGTCAAGAACTTGACGGTGCGCGCCCCGCCGAGGGACTGGCTGTGATGCGCCGCCAGCGCGGACTTCTTCGCCGGCACGAAGTTGCGGACGTCGACCCGGTGCGTGATCTCGGAGCGGTCGGCGTACGAATGCCGGAAATCCTCTGACGAGACGCACGGTGTATTCGGCAGGAACCGCATCAGCCGTACGGCTTTGAGCAGGAGCGTGCGGTCGATCGTGGCCTCCAGGACGACCGGAGTTCCAGCTAGGCGTGCAGCCGCAATGCCGACACGATGCACGTGCACATGATCCGGATGGCCGTATCCCCCGGCGCGGTCGTACGTCGTGAGGACGTCGGCCCGTTCTTCGGCCAGAACGTCTGCGAGCCGCCGGGCCGCCGTCCCCACGTCGATGGTGTCGAATCGGCCATCCGGGAAGCCGAGCGCAACAACACGGTGCACGCCAAGAGCCGTGGCCGCCATGTCCAGCTCGAGGAGCCGGACGGTTCCCAGCGCATCGGCACGCGTCACGTCGGCAGATGTCAGGCCGGCCTCACCGTTCGTGGCGGTCACGACGACAACGCGGTGGCCCTCCGCGGCGGCGCGGGCGAGAGTCCCGCCGGTGAGCAGAGCTTCGTCGTCCGGATGTGCGTGGAACGAAACCAACGTGTAGGTCATGGGCCGACAGTGACACCCGGAGCCCAGTCTGCGGTAACGGCTCTCAGCGTGCACTCAGCGACCACTCCGCACTCTGAGGATCACCACCGTTGTCAGTTCTGAGAGGTCACTACCGTCATGGCTCACCGCCCCAGCCGCGCAGCTCGTGTCCCGATACCTTTCGGCCGTCGCGTTCGCCGTGTCGATCGGGATCGTCGCCATGCTGCCCAGGTTCATCGGGCAGTCCTGGGCCGCGGTCGGCGCCCTGATGTCCGGCGTCTCAGTGCCGATCCTGATCGCCCTGGCGGCGCTGTGGCTGACCGGCCTGCTGGTGCACACCATCGTACTCACTGCGGCGATGCCGGGCCTCAGTACTCGCCAGGCGCTGCTGCTCAACCTCTCCGGCAGCGCGGTGTCCAACCTTTTGCCGTTCGGTGGCGCCGCAGGCATGGGGCTGGGCTGGGTCATGACCCGTTCCTGGCGATTCTCCCCCGCCTCGTACGCGTCCTACACGGCGATCAGCAATGTGTGGAACGTCCTCGCCAAGCTGATGGCTGGCTCCGCGCTCCTCGGCGCATCGCTCCTGTTCGGGCTCCAGCTCCCGGCCGGGTTGAACGGCATCGTCACCGTCGGGGCGCTGGGCATGTTCATGGCAATACTGGCCGTCGTCGGCGTGGCCGGCAGCACCAGGATCGCCAGTCCGGTCGGCGGCGCGATCGACCGGTTGGGCGATGCTCTGTTCCTCCGCGCGGGACGTCCACCACGGCTCAGCGTGCGGCACTGGATCCTGCTCACCCGCGAGCAGAGTGCCACGACGGTGGCAGACGGCTGGACCCAGCTGACCTTCGGCGTCCTGGCCTACATGTTCTTGCAGTTCGTGCTGCTGTGGGCCTGCCTGTTCGCGGTTGGCGTCCACGCGACACCGCTCGCGGTTGCTGTCACCTTCGGCATCGAGCGGCTCCTCAGCATGCTCCCGTTCACGCCGGGCGGCAGCGGGCTCACCGAGCTCGGTGCCGTCGGCGTCCTCGTCGCCATGGGGGTCGCGCCGGCGGAGGCAGCGGCCGGCGTGCTCCTATACCGGCTGTACACCTTCCTGCTGGAGATCCCAGTCGGCGGCGTGGGTGCCCTCGTATGGCTCCGAAGCTGCATCACCTGACGATGCACGAACGGGTTTCCGCATGAGGATCCTGCACGTCACCGATTGCTACCTCCCGCGCCTCGGCGGCATCGAGATGCACGTCAGTGATCTCGCCGCCCGCCAGCAGGCCGCCGGCCACGACGTGACCGTCCTGACCAGGTCGCCCGGCACCGACAACGGTCCTGTGCCGGTCCGGCGGCTTGCGCGGCGGCCCGCTCGCCTGGGGTCGGGGTGCGGAGATCAACCGATTCGTGGAGGACAGCGGGATCGACGTCGTGCACGCGCACCTGTCGGTGGCGTCCCCGCTCGCGTCGGCGGCGTTGCGATCCGTTCGTGAAGCCGCCGCCGTCGCTACGGTCCACTCGGTGGTACCGGATGCACCGGCGCTGCTGAGGTCGGCGATGGCGGTCGCGCGATTCCCGACGGGCACGGTCGCGTTCACGGCGGTCAGCGAAGCTGCAGCAGCACCCTGGCGTCGAGCTTTGGGCGACCGCATGCCGGTACGGGTGTTGCATAACGGCATCGATCCCTACGACTGGGCAACGGAACGCTCGCCAAGGAACAACTCGACCTTCACGGTCGTCTCCGTGGGACGGTTTGCTCGCCGCAAGCGCCAACGGGCCCTGGTCGACGTGCTCGCCGCCGTCCGCCTCCGGCTGCCTGCCACCACGGTGTTGCGCGCGGTCCTCGTCGGGGACGGGCCCCAGCTGTCGGTCGTTCGTCAGGACATCGTCCGTGCCGGACTCGCCGAGCACGTCGAGCTTCCTGGCCGCCTCACGCGCGCGCAGGTCCGCGCGGTGCTTGCCGAGGCCGACGTCTATGCCGCCCCGGCGATCCTGGAGTCCTTCGGGATCGCTGCGCTGGAAGCCCGCTGCGCGGGCCTGCCTGTCGTGGCCATGAGTCAGGGCGGCGCCAGTGAGTTCGTCCAGCACGGGCAGGAGGGGATCCTCGTCCACGACGACGCCGAGATGGTCGAGGCCCTGCTGATGCTGTCCACCGACCTGGAGTTGCGGGACCGCATCACCCATCACAACGCGACCACGGTCCCACCGATGGCGTGGGCGTCGGTGCTCGCCCAGCACGAGCAGGTCTACCTCCGCGCACTGACCCGTGACCACCGACCCGAAAGGATCCGCCGTCTAGGATCGGTCGTGCACTCATCGTGAAGGGTCGACACGCATGGCGTTGAAGAGTTCGGCGCTCCCCACTGCGGCCCGACGGTTGACCGCGAGCGTCCGCGTTCGCTCCACCATCGCCGCCGCGGCGGTCATCCTCGTCGGTTCGATCGTGGGATCCACCCTGTTGATCGTGCTCCTGCAGCGCACCCTGACCGCGACGGTCGAAGCCAACGCGGACGCGCGGGCCACGGAAGTCGCCCGCCTGCTGGCCGAGTCCGACACCCACGTCCTCGCTCGAGACCTCCAGGAGAACACCGCAGCGAGCCAGGTCGTCCAGGTCATCGACTCCGACGGCGCCGTCGTCGCGAGCTCCTCGGTCAGGGCCGCCGACCGCCCGCTCTCCGAGCTGCGTCCCGCTGCAGGTGAGACGTTGCGCGTGACCCTTCATACCGTCCGGATGCTTCGCACCCGCGACCCGTTCGTCATCACGGCCCGCGGGGTCTCGGTCGATGATCACACCGAGACGATCGTGATCGCTTCCTCCGTGGCGGCCCAGAGCGAGTCGATCGAGACCCTCCTGACCTACCTCCTGATCCTTGTCCCAGCCGGAGGGATCCTCGTGGCGATCGGTATGTGGGTCCTGGTCGGCCGCTCTCTGCGTCCGGTTGAGCGCATCCGGTCGCGGGTGGCGACGATTCGCTCCGGTCGCCTCGGCGACCGAGTCCCGGTGCCCGACTCGCACGATGAGATCGCGCGTCTGGCGGTCACGATGAACGAGATGCTGGAACGCCTCGACAAGGGCCAGCAGGCTCAACGCGCCTTCGTCTCGAACGCGAGCCACGAGCTGCGCAGCCCGCTGGCGTCGTTGGCCGCGTCGCTCGATGTGGTCGGCGACTCTCCTTCGGGGCCGCGCTGGGCCGCCACCAGAGCCGTCATGACGTCCGAGGTCGATCGCATGACGCGGCTCGTGGATGACCTCCTCCTGCTCGCGAAGACGGCGGACCTGGGACTGGAACTCCGCCTCGAGGAGGTGGACCTCGACGACATTGTCGACCAGGAAGCACGCCGGCTGCGTGCCCACCACCAGGTCGCGGTGACCGCGACGATCACGCCAGTGCGAGTCTGGGGTGATCGGAGCCGACTGGCGCAGGTGGTCCGCAACATCGTGGACAACGCCGCACGGGCGGCCGCAAGTGCCGTGCATGTGGGAGTCGACACGATCGACGACGATGCCCGCATCATCGTCGAGGACGACGGTGCTGGCATCCCCGCGCGACAGCGCGACCGAGTCTTTGAACGCTTCGTCCGGCTGGACGACAGCCGCAGCCGTGACAGCGGCGGAAGTGGTCTCGGGCTCGCCATCGTCCGGGAGATCGTGGCCAGCCACGGCGGCACCGTCGTGATCGAGGACGCACCCAAGGGCGGCGCGAGGTTCATCGTCCTGCTGCCGCAGGGTCAGCCGCCGGTCGGGTCGAGGCGGTAGCCCGCGCCACGTAGGGTCTCGATGCTCTGTCGCCCATACGGCGCATCGAGCTTGAGCCGCAGGTAGCGCACATATACCTCGACGACGTTGACGTCCCCGTCGAATGCCGGATCCCAGACCGAGTCGAGGATCTGGGACTTGGTCCGAACCTGGCCCGCATGCTGCAGGAAGTAGTGCAGCAGAGCGAACTCCTTGGGTGTCAGCGTGATGTCGTCACCGGCCCGCGTCACACGGCGTGTCGTCGGGTCGAGAACGAGGTCACCAGCCTCCAGCACGACCGGACGTTCGGGGGCTCCGCGCCGGATCAGGGCCCTCAGGTGGGCCACGAGAACCATGAAGCTGAAGGGCTTGGTCATGTAGTCGTCGGCACCCAGGTCGAAGGCATCCACCTGGTCGTACTCGCCGTCCTTGGCCGTGAGCATCAGCACCGGCGTCCATACCTTGCGAGCCCTCAGGTGCTTGATGACGTCGTAGCCGTGAATGCCCGGCAGCATGATGTCAAGCACCATCGCGTCATACGACTTCTCGGAGGCGAGCCACAGCCCGTCGATGCCGTTGTAGGCAGTCTCGACCACGAATCCCTGATCCGTGAGCCCGTTCTTGATCGTCTCGGACAGCCGCTGTTCGTCCTCGACCAGGAGGACCCTCATCGTGGCCTGAGCAGGCGCCGACCCGGCACCCATCTCGGCCCACTCGTGATCATGCGACCAGCGTGGTCCATCGAACCTGCACAGAACCTGATCGCCGGGTGCGCCGCTGCCGTCTCGTGCCAGCGCCCCGATCACCAGCCTTTGATGAGGTCCACCAGAGCGCGGTCCGACGCGAACAGGGCCTCCCGGTCGTACGTCGATGTCGACGCGAGGAGCTCATCGGCACCGGTCCGGTCAACCAGCTGCTCCAATGCACGGCGTACGGTCTGCGGAGCTCCCGGCGACGGCTCGATCCAGGGACGCCTCGACCCGATCCCGGACCTGCGTCGTCCACGCCTGCCGCCGGATGTCGGCGACCGGACTCCAACGGCGGGAACTCGCCGGTCTGCCGCGACCGCGCCATCGCCCAGGCCTCAGGCAGCGCCAGCTCGCGGGCCGTCGCATCGTCGTCGGCCACCGTCGCGTCGAGCGACACCACGACGTACGGTCGCTCGACGCCGGGGCTCGGCCGGAAGTCTCGCCGGTACGCCTCGAGGACCTCGTCGAGCCGCGGCTCGGCGAGGATCGGCCCGCCGATGACGACCGGCAGCCCGAGTCGCGCCGCGATGACCGTCCCTCGGCCGGTGGCGAGGACATACATCGGGCACCCGGCCGGGCGCTTGCGGGCGCGCCGTCACGGCAGCGTCGCCGTCGAGGTAGGCCCGCAGGCCGCGCAGGTCGTCCTCGAACGCGTCGGCCCGTGATCGCGGAGCGCCTCCCGTACGGGCGCGGTGAACCCCAGCGAGCGGCCAAGACCCAGGTCCATCCGGCCGGGGTGCAACGCCTCGAGCATCAGGAACTGCTCCGCCACGACGAGCGGCTGGTGGTGCGGCAGCATGACGCCGCCCGAGCCCAGGCGGATGCGGTCCGTGCGGGCGCCGATCGCCGCCAGCAGCACCGGCGGCGAGCCGCTCGCGATGCCCGGAACCGCATGGTGCTCGGCGACCCAGAACCGCTCATAGCCCAGCCGCTCGGCATTGACCGCCCGCTCGATCGAACCGGTCAGGCCCTCCGCCTCGGGACGACCCACACGCGTACGCGACCGGTCCAGGAGCGAGAGCTTCACACCTGTCTCAACTCATGTGGAAGGCCGTTGCTTCCCGTGAATCTGTCGAGCCGAACACGAACCGCCTGTAGGACCAGAAGCGGAACGCCGTGCCGAGCGCGAGGCCGACGATGTTGGCCGAGATGTTGTCGGCCAGGCGGCTCGTCAGGCCGAGCAGGTCATGCGACACCGCCAGCGTCAGCACCGAGAAGCCGAGCCCGATGACGTTGAACAGCACGAACAGCGCGACCTCCCGGTGTCGGCCGCTCGAGCTCTGGCCCCGCCACGTGAAGGCGCGGTTGCCGATGTAGGTGACCACCATCGCCAACGCGACGGCAAGTGACTTCGCCACTGAGGGGTCCATGGTGCTGAGGACCGGCGCCGTGCGCAGGTAGTTGAATGCGCTGACATCGACGACGTACCCGGCACCGCCGACGGCGAGGAAGCTGACCACCTCGGCGCTCAGCCTCCGGGCGATGAAGTCAGGCACCATGCGGACGTCCGACCAAAGCGGGTGCGGCGCGGCGACCGTCGCGCACTTCGTGCCAGCGCCAGGCCAGCACGCGGAGAACAGCCTCGCGGACGATCGCCCCCGACATCTTCGACTGCCCCACCGTGCGGTCGGTGAACGTGATCGGCACCTCGGCCGTCACCAGCCCGGCCCGGTCGGCTCGCCAGGTGTTCTCGATCTGGAACGAGTAACCGTTCGACTGTGACTCCAGCGCTCCGAGCCTGCAGCAACGAGTCCCGGCGGAACGCGCGGAACCCCGCTGTGGCGTCATGGACGCTCCAGCGCCAGCACCGCGCGTACGTACATGTTGCCGGCCCACGAGATCAGGCGTCGACGCAGGGTCCAGTTGCGGACCCCGCCGCCTCGGACGTAGCGCGAGCCGATCGCCATGTCGGCAGTGTCGAGGGCGTCGACCAGTGCCGGGATCCGCGCCGGTGGGTGCGACAGGTCGGCGTCCATCTGGACGATGACGTCGTACGCCCGGTCGACCGCCCAGGCGAAGCCGGCCCGGTACGCAGCACCGAGGCCGTCCTTCTCGGCGCGACTCAGCAGGAAGATCCGATGCCCGTATGCGGGGTGTGCCCGTACGAGTCGCCCCGTGCCGTCCGGGCTGTTGTCGTCGACCACGAGGATGTCGGCGCCAGGGGCGCTCTCGAGGACCGCGTCGAGCGACGGTTTCCACGCCAAGTGCCTCGTTGTAGGTCGGGATGACCACGATGGTGTTCATGGGATGAGCTCCTTCAGCTTGGTGAGGGTTGACCGTCGAGCCGTGGCAGTCGCCGACGGCTGTGGGCGCCGGCCGGTCGACGCCGGCGCGGAGGTAGATCGCGTGGCCGCAGACCGTGCCGGCCCTGATGTAGTCCTCGGCGAGGATCGACTCGGTGCGGGCCGTGTCGAGGCCCCACGAGCGGACGTGGCTCCAGGCGACGAACCACGTCGGCGGTGTGGGTCCAGTCAGCACCGCGTCAAGGCTCGTCAGCCGAGGATCGAGTGTCTTGACCGGGAGGCTCCACAGCTGCGCGTACGGAGAGCGCAGGCCAGACGCGAATGTGACGTCGGCGTGCCCCCATGCCGTCACGATCGTGTCGTTCGGCTGCGCCGAGGCGGCAACGGACTGGCCAACGATCTGGCCGGCGCTGCCCTGGGCCAACGTCAGGTTGAGCGCCCAGCAGACCGATCGAGGCAATGACCACGTACGCGATCAGCGATCGGGCGGCGAAGCCGCCGCGCGCCGCGAGCACACCCGCCGCCACCGACAACGGCACGATCAGCTCCACGAGGTAGTGGTGCCAGTAGTTGCCGCCCAGCAGGACGGATGCCACCCCGAACGCGGACATGACGACGAGCGCGGACCAGAGCGGGTCACGCCGCCGATGGAGCACCGCGTCCCGCGCCAGCCCGAGCAGCAGAAGTCCCAGCCCGCTGAGGACGACCACCGCGACGAGCCCGTTGAGCCGAGCGACGGAGTGCTGACTCCCGCCCGCTGCCTGGACTTGGTCGGCGTGAATGCGAAACGGGATACATCGCGTCGAAGACGCCGGTCAGCGACGTCCCGTGCTGCAGCGTCCACACCGACACCAGCACGGCGGCTGCCGATGCACCAGCGAAAGCACTCAACGTCAGTGTCCATGAAGCGGTCGCGGTCCCGACGCCACCACGACAGCGCGAACGCGACCGCGCCGAACACCGCGACGTCCGCGAGGTTCTGCTTGATCAACAGCGACGCCATGGCGAACGCCCCCGCCGCAGCCGCGGCCGTCCCGGCGCGTCGCCGGCCCGGCGAGCGTACAGCGCGGATCACACACGCAACGCCGGCCACGGTGAACGGCGCCGCCAGCAGCTCGCCGTTGACCTCGTACCCGCCCAACAGGGGACTGAGACAGAGGCCGGCAGCCGTCACCGCAGCCCAACCGGATGCCCGCCGCCCGCCCATCATGGCGGCCACCCGCGCCGAGCCGATGACGACCAGGGCCACGGCGACGCAACCGATCAGACGGAGCGCCGTCAGCCCGCCGAGCGATGAGGCGAGCCGGAAGATCGTGATCAGCAACGGCGGCCGATCGACCCAGTAGTTCCCATACAGCGAGTGACCCGGCTCCGTTCCACTGCCCGCCGACCAGCAGGAAGCCGGCTTCGTCCGGGCTGGCCGCATGCTCCAGGAATGGGAGACGAGCCGACGACCACCACCGCCGTAGACGCGGCGACGGTCCACGTCGGGAGCGCGGAGAGGCCGAAAGGGGTCCGGAGCGACCGGTCGGCCAAAGCTGTCATGCCGCTCACCCTCGCCGCGTGAACCTGCACGGCACCTGACTGCATGGCACTCACGACTGCCCATCGCATGGTGTCGTGGTGCACCATGGCAGCATGACTGTGGTGGGCATCTGCGAGGATGACCCCGACGTCCGTCGCGTCCTGACCGACGCCCTGAGGATGAGCGGCCATCAGGTCGTCATCGCCCGCAACGGCCGGGAGGCGGTCGACAACCTGAGCGCCGCCAGTGGCGTCGAGGTTCTGGTCGTCGACATCGGCCTGCCCGATGCCGACGGTCGTGACGTGTGCCAGGCACTCCGCGCCGGAGGACAGCACGCGCCCGTGCTGTTCCTCACCGCGCTCGACGCGGTGCACGACCGGGTGTCGGGGTTCCATGCGGGCGGCGACGACTACGTGGTCAAGCCGTTCGCCATCTCTGAGGTTCTGGTGCGGGTCGAGGCCCTGCACCGCCGGAGCCGGCCCGCCCCGGCATCCGTCAGCGGCCTGACGCTCAACCCCGACCGCCTGTCGGTGCACGTCGAGGACCGTGAGGTGACTTTGACGCCAACCGAGTACCGGCTGCTCGCGGCCATCGCAGCCGAGCCCGGCGTCGTCGTACGCCGCCGGGCTGCGGTTGCTGCGGCGTGGCCCGACGGTGCGATCGTCAACGAGAACACGATCGACTCGTACGTACGGCGGCTGCGGGTCAAGCTCGCCTCGATCGACTCCCCCGTCGAGCTGGCGACCGTGCGCGGTGTCGGGTTCACCCTGCGATGAGGACCCCCGGTCGCACGCTCATCTCTCGGATCGTCCTGACGACGCTCATCGTGACAGCCGTCGCGATGGCTGCGATGGTCACCACCGTCATGCTGGTGCTGTCGGCACTGACGAACAACGACATCGACAACCGGCTGCACGACCAGCTGGCCGCCGTCTCCTCGACCGTGGACGTCACCGGTGACGGGACCGTGACGGCCCCGGAGACCCAGGACGACTCGATCGACGACACGACATGGATCTTCACGAGCGACGGCCGGCTCGTCCAGAGCCCGCGCGTCGCGGAGCGGGTGACGGCGGCAGCGGCCTCGCTGTCGGGCGTACGCAAGGAGACGACGCTCGACCGGTATGAGCGCTCGTTCCTGGCGGCGCCGGTCACCCGCGACGGCAAGGTCGTCGCCGTGGTGGTCGTCTCGGCACGTCTCGAGCCGTACGAGTCGACCCGCAACCTCACGTTGCTGGGTCTCGTGGTCCTCGGGATCGCAGTGACCGGCGGATCGGCGGGGCTCGCCTGGTGGACCGTCCGCCGCACGTTGGCGCCGGTCGAGACCATGGCCCTCCGCGCGGAGGACTGGAGCGAGCACGACCTGGACTCGCGTTTCGAGGCCACGAACGCCGACGACGAGTTCGGTCGCCTCGGCCGTACGCTCAACGTCCTGCTCGACCGGGTCGCCGGCGCCCTCCGGAGTGAGCAGCAGCTGACCTCGGAGCTCGCGCACGAGCTGCGCACGCCCCTGACGGCGATCCGCGGGGAGGCCGAGCTCGGCATGATGACCGCCTCCGACCCTGACCTGCGAGAGCGGTTCGGCCGAATCGTCGACGTCGTCGACCGCATGAGCACCACGATCTCGTCGCTCGTCGCGATCGCCCGCAACGCACCTCGACCCGACAGTCGTACGACTGTCGAGGCCCTCGTCACCACGACGCTTGAGCACCTGGACACGTCCCGCATCGCCGTCTCGGTGCACGTCGGAGACATTGAGATCGCAGCGCCGGCCGAACTCGCCGTGCGGGCGTTCGCGCCGATCGTCGAGAACGCGCTGCGGCACGCCGCGTCGTCGGTGACGTTCACCGCCATGGCGCTCGACCGGACGGTCGAAATCACGGTGAGCGACGACGGCGAGGGGATCACGACCGACGACCTCGATGTCCGTCTTCGTGTCAGGACACCGCGGCCACGAGCAGCGACGGTGCGGGCCTCGGGCTCGCGCTCTCACGACGTGTCGCTCGTACGCTCGGAGGCGACGTGCGGCTCACGTCCACGTCGAGTCCCACGAGCTTCACGCTGTCGCTGCCTCGCAACTGACCCGCGCGACAGTCAGGTGCCCGTCAGGTTGCCGCCCCCAAGTGGCCGGCATGAGCCAAACATCACAGATCACCTCCAACCGTCCCAGCCCACACCCGACCGCGGTGCATGGAGCCGCACGTTGCTCAACAAGGTCCCTGAAGTCACGATCCTGTTCTGGGTCGTCAAGATCCTGTCCACGACGGTCGGCGAGACGGCCGCGGACTACCTCAACGGGAATCTCGGACTGGGCCTGTCGGCCACGACCGCGTTGATGGCCCTGCTGCTGGCAGGAGCTCTCGTCGTGCAGTTCTCGGTCCGCCGCTACATCCCGGCGGTGTACTGGCTTGCCGTCGTGCTCATCAGCGTCGTCGGGACCCTGTTCTCCGACAACCTGGTGGACAACCTCGGCGTCAGCCTCTGGACCACGACTGCGGTCTTCGGCGCCGGCCTGCTCGTGTCCTTCGTCGCGTGGTACCGCTCCGAGCACACGCTGTCGATCCACTCGATCGTGACCCGTCGGCGCGAGGCGTTCTACTGGCTCGCGATCTTGTTCACGTTCGCCCTCGGCACGTCCGCCGGAGACCTGATCGCCGAGAAGCTCGCCGTCGGCTACCTCCCTTCCGCGGCGATCTTCGGTGGTGTCATCGCCCTGATCACGACGGCCTACTACGGCCTCAAGCTCGACGCAGTGCTCGCGTTCTGGGCGGCGTACGTCGTCACGCGACCGTTCGGCGCCTCGATGGGCGACTTCCTCACGGCGTCGGCCAAGGACGGCGGCATGGGCCTGGGCACCAACGGCACGAGCGCCCTCTTCATCGCCATCATCGTCGCCTGCGTGGCCTGGTTCACGATCCGGACCGGCGCGACGCCAAGGGCCCGTCACCGCTTGACCCACGCAGTCAGGTTGCTGGCAGGTTGTCGGGTCCACAGTGGTCCACATGGGTCAACCCCCTGCCCCGTCCGGTTCCAACACTTCCCCTGTGAGGAACCGGGCGGGGCTTCCTCCATGGAAGGTCCAGCATGACACGCCCGCACCGCCTCGACGCAGCGATTCCCGGCCGCCTTCGTCGCCGTCCGATCGCTGCGGTGTCCGGCCTCGCCGACGCCGCACGAGAGCACGACGGCATCTCGGCACACCTCGACCCCCACGTCGCCTCCGATGTGCTCGGCGTGCGTACGCCTCTTGCTGACCGACCTCGCCAGGCTGCTCACACTCGTCGGCAACGAGGCCGTCGTCGGCGCGCTGGCGCTGCTCCTCGTGGTCTTCCTGCTCGAGCGGCGCGGACCGTACGTGGCCGGATGCGCTGCCGCTGCGATGGCGGTGCGCTGCTGCGCTGACCGTCGGGGTCAAGCTCCTCGTCGAACGCGCCCGCCCCGGTGCCCGTCGACCGGTTGGGCCCAGTCGACTCGTCGTACTCCTTCCCGTCGGGTCACACCCTGGGCTCGGCGGTCCTGCTCGGGATCGTCCTGCTCCTGCTGGTTCCGATGATCCGGGCGCGCGCCCCACGGGTCGTGGCCACGGCCGGCATCACCGCGCTGGCGCTCGGCATCGGGCTGAGTCGCGTCTACCTCGGCTATCACTGGGCGAGCGACGTCGCTCGCCTCATGGCTCATCGCGATCGCGGTACTTCCGCGGCGTTCACCATCGCCTACATTCGCAGGATCCTGATCAGGCGGCGATCAGGTCCGCGCGCTTAGCGTGACGCCATGATCGCCATGCTCACACCGCTGCTGTACTCCCTCGGGCCCGCAGCGCTGCTGCTCGTCATGGCGGTGGTCTTCGCCGAGAGCGGGTTGCTGCTCGGATTCTTCCTGCCCGGCGACTCGTTCCTGTTCCTCGCCGGCGCGCTCGTTGCCTCGCACGTCATCGGACTGCCGGGCTGGCTGCTCGTGCTCGGCGTGTTCGTCGCCGCAGTGGCCGGCGACCAGGTCGGCTATCTGATCGGCCGTCGCTTCGGATCCTCGCCTGTTCTCCCGGCCGAACTCGCGAATCTTCGCGCAGGACAACGCCGACCGGGCTCAGCGGTTCTTCGACCGGCACGGCGCCAAGGCCGTCGTCCTGGCCCGCTTCGTCCCGGTCGTCCGTACGTTCGTGCCTGCCGTCGCCGGCGTCGGCCACATGCCACGCGCCGGCGCTTCACGACCTACAACCTCGTCGGCGCCGCCGTCTGGTCCGTCGGCATCGTGGTCGCCGGGATCCTGTTCGGCGGTATCTGGTTCGTCGCTGCCCACATTGAGCTGATCACGATCGGCCTCGCCGGCTCTCGGTCGTGCCCGGTGCTCTCGCGTACTGGCACGGCCGCGCGAAGTCCGCACCCGCGGTGATGCGGGGTCGGGGTAGCTCAGCGCGACAGGAACCCAGCAGTGCGGCGTTGACCTCGTCCGCTGCGCCAGCTGCCGGTCAGGGTCGTTCAGCCACTAGAAGCAAAGCACCGTGCATCTCGTGATGGTCACCTGGACGCCGGATGAGGTGGTCACATTGCCGGCTGCGTCGAATGCTCTGGCGGTCAGCGTGTGGGTTCCGGGCGGCAGGTTCCTCGGCACGGTCCACGTCACGCGGTAGGGCGAGGTTGTTGCGGTGCCGATCTGGGTCCCGCCGTCCAGGAAGTATCTGACCCTTGTCATGCCGGATGCAGGGCCAGGACTGGTGCCCGTGTCGACCGCGGAAGCCGTCAGCGAAACCCGCGCCCTCTGCTTGAAGGAATCGCCACTGCTCGGACTGGTCAACGACACTGTCGGGGCTGCGGCGTCGATCCGCACCAGCCTGCTCTTGACCGTTTCGGATCTGGTCCAGTTGTCGGCGGACGACTGGTATCTCACGGTCGACGTCGACGGCAGGAGGAACGGTCCGGCATACGCAATGCCACTCGTTGCGGGATTGCTTCCATCGGTGGTGTATCGCGTGACCGCGCCCGTACCAGAAGCCGTCAGCGTGATCTGAACCGGGCTGGTGTACCAGCCTGTGGAGCAGGCGGCACCGTTGCACGCGATGCTGGTGGTGGGTATTGCCGGCGGTGGCGGCGGTGGCGGAGGCGGGGTGCTTCCCAACGCCTGGGCCACCGTGCGCACCACCGTGCCATCAGCACTGCGCGGCGCGAGCCAGTCCAGGAACGCGGTGAAGGTCGCCGTCGTGACGGTGTTGGAATTGGTGCACTGGTTGTCGCAGATCCCGTGGAAGACCATGGGAACCCAGCCTCCGCCGTGGGTCTCGGCATCCGTGACCATGGCCTTGAGGTCCTCGAGCGTGGTGCCGGTGGTGGTGCCTTCTGTTGTTCGGACCCGGTAGGGATCCTGGGGTGGAATGGTCTCCGCGTACGGTCCTTCGTTCCAGAGGTCGCCCACGGTTCGACCCGTGTCATAGCCGCACTCCCTGACAATCTGCTGGGCGGTGGCGTTGACCGCCGCCTCGGGATAGGCGAAAGACGTCACTTGCGTGAAGCCCTGCGCGATCAGAGCGCTGCGGTCGTCACAAACCTCGGTACGGGCGGTAGTCGCGTCCACGTTGTTGAGGTTGACGTGGTGGAGTGTGTGGCCGCCGATCTCGTTGCCGGCCGCTGCGATCTCGTGAATCTGGGGCCACGTCATGTAGTACCCGCTGCTGCCGACCATGGCCGAGTTGATGTAGTAGGTTCCCACGAGTCCGCGCGGTCCCATCATGGACATGGCCACCGCGTAGTGCGATGCCTGCCCGTCGTCGAACGTCAGGCTCACGATCGTGTTGGTGGCCGCGGCTGCAGGTGGAGGCGCAATCACAGCCATCCCGAGCAGGCCCAGCACGGGCACGACGATTGAGGCAACTGTCTTGCGCATGCGAGTGGGCATGGTTCCTCCAGTCAACGCGCAGCTGGCGGACCGCATGTGGCGGGCTCATGCCCTCCTAGACGAATTCAAGCACGTGGCGCAGCAACTATCTCCAACTCGCTGGAACGTGCGGTTCCCCGCAACCGCACGAGGGGAGTATGCGGTTTCCCGCAGCCGCGTATGACCGTTGCAGGGCGCGCGTTTCGAGGGCTTATACAAGTCAAGAGCCCCAGGGCGAAGAGCGCCCGGGGCTTTTGATCTTGTGTGGAGCGAAGGAGCCTCCGTCGCGCGCGCTCGCAACAAGCCTGACCCTCGTTCTCACCGGCACCGGGAGTCGGTTCGCGCACTCCTCGTCGAATCACCAGTCCTGATACAACGAGAAGGACCCGGTCAAAGAGCAACCGGGTCCTTCTCGTTGTGGAGCATAGGAGATTCGAACTCCTGACCTCTTCGATGCGAACGAAGCGCGCTACCAACTGCGCCAATGCCCCTCGTACTGCCCGGCAACTTTATCAGGCGGGTTCAGTGGCCGACGGCGCGGCGTTCATCGCCGGCGTCGTCGCCGCGCTTGGGCAGCTCGACGTCCTCGCCCTCGATGTGTCCCGACGTCCAGGCACCCGCCTGGCCGAAGTCGATCGTGCGGACCGTGCGGCCGGCGCGAGGCTTGGTGACGTATGTCGGCAGAGTCACCGGGAGCGGGTCCCACAGCGCCTCACCGGTCGTCGAGACGGACGGCACAGCGATCACGATCTGGTCGTCGAGCGCGGTGGCTTCGAGCGGCACGTCTTCCATCTCGTGCTTGCGGCCGGGGTTGATGTCCTCGAACTGGCCGGAGACGACGATCGTCTGTTCCTCGTCGTCGGCGGTCGATGCGGACTTCCTCTTGTCCGCCTTGGGCTGCTTCGGCGTCTTGACCCGAGCGATGCCGAGCTCGCCGCGCACCTGGATGCGGCAGGCCACGAGCCACGCCACGACGAGTGCGACCGGAGCCGCGACCCAGTAAGGGGCGATGACCGAGGCGCCGGCGAGGCCGCCGACGACCCCGGTCGCGGTGAGCAGGGTCAGGAGCGTACGGCGACGGCGACGCGCAGCGAGGCGGGCAGCTGGCCGGTCGAGCGTACGCGCTGTGGGCGGCGCGACCTCCTCGGCGACCGGCGCGACAGCTTCGACGGGCTCTGCGACGGACGGCACAGGCGCGGCTGCAGGTGTGGGGCGGGCGATGACCCGGGACTGAGATCCGGCGGTCTCGACCGAGGCGTTCTTGGTGGCCTCGTCGTATCGGCGCAGCACGAGGGGCACGAAGTACGCAGCCCATACGGCCACGACAAACGCGATGATCAACCCACTGCTCGAACCCACGTGCAAAACGGTATGCGGTGCGGGTCGTCTTAACCGGCAGCCATGGCCGTGTGTCGCCTGAGAACTTGTGGGGCTCGTGTGACTCGGTGGCTCAGGAAGTCGCTTTGAGCTGCTTCATGAGGCCGCCGGGGACGTCCTCGGCGAGCACCTGGAAGATCCGGTGATCACGCCACTCCCCCGCTATGTGCAGGAATCGCCGGGCCAGACCGATCTCGGTGAACCCGAGCTTCTCGACGACCCGCAGGCTGGCGGCGTTCTCCGGGCGGATCGCGATCTCGACGCGGTGCAGGCCGACGGTCCGGAGCAGGTGGTCCGTCACCAGGGCCACCGCGGTCGGGGTGATCGACCGGCCCGCATGACTCTTCGCGACCCAGTAGCCGAGGCTGGCCCATCGAGCCGAGCCCCACGTGATGCCGTTGACCGTCAGCATGCCGACCATCTCGTCGTCCCAGGTCAGCACGAACGGCATGGCCTGGCCCGCGCGCGCCCGGCGCCGAAGTGTCCCGATCATGCCGACGTACGAGGTGGATGGCGGGCCGGCCTCCCGCGGAAGCGTGGCCTCCCACGGCCCGAGCCAGTCGGCGTTGTCGGCGCGCAGCTGCGACCACGTGCGGGCGTCGCGTCGACGCAGCGGACGTACGCCGATCCGCCCGTGTGTGAGGACGACCGGCCAACCCGGACTCAGGACCCGTCCCCTACGCCTGGATGGTCGCCGCCCAGGAGCTGGTCGACCGCGTGGGGCAGGACGTCGGCGAGCACCTCGAGACCGTCCTTGACCCCGCCCCGGGAGCCGGGCAGGTTGACCACCACGGTCTTGCCGGCGACCCCCGCGAGGCCGCGCGACAGCATTGCGGTCGGTACGCCCTTGGCGATGCCGTGGGCGCGGATCGCCTCGGCGACGCCCGGCAGCTCGCGATCGAGCAAGGGGCGGGTCGCCTCTGGCGTGCGGTCCGTCGGGTTGATGCCGGTGCCGCCGGTCGACAGGACGACCGACACCCCGTCGGCGAGGGCTGCGGTGATCGCCTCGGTGACCGGTGCGCCGTCGCCGACCACGGCCGGCTCGCCGACCTCGAATCCCCACGCCCGCAGGGCATCGACGATCAGCGGCCCGGTCGTGTCCTCGTAGACGCCGGTCGACGCCCGGTTGGACGCGACCACGACGGCAGCCTTCATGCGCGCGTCCAGTCGCCGCTCTTGCCGCCGGATTTGGCGACGACCTCGATGTCGGTGATGCGGGCGAGCTTGTCGACCGCCTTGACCATGTCGATCACGGTGAGCGCGGCGACGCTGACGGCCGTGAGCGCCTCCATCTCGACGCCCGTGCGATCTGCGGTCCGCACGGTGGCGGTGATCGCCACGGCGCCGGTCCCATCAGGATTGGCCTCGACGATGAGGTCGACGTCGACGCCGCCGATCGCGAGCGGGTGGCACAGCGGGATCAGGTCGGGGGTGCGCTTGGTCGCCATGATCCCGGCGATGCGGGCGGTCGCGATGGCGTCGCCCTTGGGGACTCCCTCGCCGCGCAGCAGGGCGATGACCTCGGCGCTGACCTCGACCCGGCCGCGCGCCGTGGCGGTGCGGGCCGTGACGTCCTTGGCGGTGACGTCGACCATGCGCGCAGCGCCGGACTCGTCGAGGTGGGTCAGCCGGTCGGGCATGGTCAGAACGGCCGATCGAGCACGAGCGTACGAACTGTGTCGCCCATGTTGAGCGCGGTCTGGTCCTCACCCACGATGATCAACGCGTTGGCCTTGGCCAGCGAGCCGATCAGGTGCGAGCCGTTGCCGACGATCGGGGTGACCTTGGCGCCACGATGGGTGACCTCGAAGACCCCGCGGACGTACTGGCGGATGCCCGGCGTGGACCGGAGATCGGCGGCCAGGACAGCGTGGACCATGGGCCGCCGGTATGGCGTACGGCCCATCATGCGTCGGATCGCCGGCAGCACGAACACCTCGAACGAGACGTAGGCCGACACCGCGTTGCCCGGCAGCGTGATGATCGGGGTCTGCTCATCGAAGACCCGGCCGAAGCCCTGGGGCTTGCCCGGCTGCATCGCGACCTCCACGAAGTCGACCGTGCCGAGCGCCGACAGCGTCTCCTTGACGACGTCGTGGTCGCCCTTGCTGATGCCGCCGCTCGTCACGACGAGGTCCGCACGGACGAGCTGCTCCGACAGCACCTTGCGGAATGTGCGAGGGCTGTCGCCGACGGCGCCGACGCGATAGCAGATCGCACCGGCATCGCGTACGGCCGCGGCGAGCATGTAGCTGTTGCCGTCGTGGATCGAGTCGAAGTCGAGGTGGGTGCCGGGCTCGCGGAGCTCGTCGCCGGTGGAGATCACGACGACGCGGGGACGCGGCCGGGCCTTGGCGCGCGGGGCCCCGAGCGAGGCGAGCAGGCCGATCTCGCGGGGGCCGAGCACGGTGCCCTCGGCGAGCACCGTCTCGCCGGCCTTGATGTCGTCGCCCTTCGGCCGGATGCAGGCACCCGGGGCTGTCGAGTCGTAGATCTCGACGCGCGCGTTGCCGCGATCGGTCTTCTCGAACGGGATGACGGCGTCGGCGCCTCGCGGGATCGGCGCGCCTGTCATGATCTTGACCGCGGTGCCGGCGCTGATCGCGAACGGCCGACCGGAACCTGCGGCGATCTCGCCCACGACCGGCAGCACAACCGGCTGCGCGCGGCTCGCGCCGGCGAGATCCTCGGAGCGGATCGCGTAGCCGTCCATCGCGGAGTTGTCGAACAACGGCAGGTCGGACGGGCTGACGAACGCCTCGTGCAGCGGGAGTCCGAGCGACTCGACGAGTGGCTGGTCGTACGCCCCCAGTGGGCCGATGCCGCGAAGGATCTTCTCGAGATGGTCCTCGACCGTCAGCATGCCCTCACGGACGCTGGCCGGGCGCGGGCGTGCGCCCGTCGACGCGGTGGCCTGCTCGGGCTCCGTCGACGCATCGGTCGTCGGGGCCGTCGAAGGCACAGCAGGAGCTTCGGGCTCGGCCGGTGGGGCCGGCTCGAGAGGCGGGGTCGCGGGGGGATCGGCCGGCGCAGGAGGCGCTGGCGGAGTCGGTACGGGCTGGGTCTGCTCACCTTCGGAGGCCGGGCTCGAGAGGAATCCAGGGATCGGATCCCGCGGAGTGTCCGAGCCGAGCGGCAGCATATTCTGCTCCGGCCCGTCGTCGGTTTCTCCTGGTGACATGCGAGTCAGCCTAACTGGGCGCCCGCCGGGACGCTCTGGGCCGCGCCGGAGTCGTCGAGAGCCACATCGCCGCGCACGGTGACTCCGCGGCCGAACCGCCAGTCGCCGCGCACGGTCAACGAGCTCGCATCGACCAGCGACGGCGACTCCGGGATGCGCGCATCGAAGTCGGCGATCGTCGTGTAGAACCGCCGGTCGAGGTTGACCAGCGGCGCCGAGCTCACCTGCGCACGCAGCCGGAAGTCCTCGCCGACGCCGTAGACGTCCGACCGCAACAGCAACAAGTCATTGGTGGTCTTGACCGGCAGGAAGCGCGAACGATCGACCTCGATCGCCGTGGCTCCCTCGAACACCTCGACCGCGGCACCCATCGCCGACTCGATCTGGACGACCTTGGTCGAGGAAGGATCAGTGGGATCGACAGTCTTGGCGTTGCGGATCAAGGGCAGGCCGAGGATGCCGGCGCGGGCTTCGAGCGTCGCCTTCATGACCCGCAGGTCGAACCACAGGTTGTTGCAGTGGAAGTAGCGGTGTCGCTGCGGGTCATCCGCCTCCGCCGCATCTTCGGGAGCGACCTGGGCGGTCTCGCGCAGCACGAGCCGGCCGTCGCTCTTGCGTACGACGATGTGCCCGCCCTTGACGTCGGCAGGCGTACGCCGGCAGACCTCCGCGGCATAGGGAGCGCCCGAGGCGGCGAACCAGCCCATCATCGAGGCGTCCGGGGCCGAGCCGAGGTTGTCGGCGTTGGACACCGTCGCGTAGCGGTAGCCGGCGTCGAGCAGGGCATCGAGGATGCCGGACACCTCCAGCGCGGTGTAGAGGTCGCCGTGGCCCGGAGGGCACCACTCGAGCGACGGGTCGGCTGGCCAGTCGACCGGAGTCAGGTCGTCGGCGCGCAGCTTGGGCTCGCGGTTCTGCAGGAAGTCGATCGGCAGGCCGTCGACCTCGAGGTCGTCATACTTCGCCAGCGCCGCGAGCGTGTCATCGCGCGTGCGGAAGCTGTTCATGAACAGCAGTGGCAGCCGTACGTCGAGGCTCTGGCGCAGGTGGCGGACCTGGCCGACGATGACGTCGAGGAACGTCAGGTCGGGGCGTACGGACAGCAGCGTCTTGGCGCGGTCGAGGCCCATCGAGGTGCCGAGGCCGCCGTTGAGCTTGATGACCGCGGTGACCGCGGCTGCGGCCCGGCACTCCTCATCGCTCAGCTGGAGCGATCCGGCATGGTCGATTCCGTCGAGCGGATCGACGTCCGCCTCGCGGATCATGCCGCTCTCGCCCTCCTCGAGCTTGGCGTAGAAGGACGAGAAGACATCGATCGCACGCTGGGGCACACCAGCATCCGTCATCCGCTGCTGCGCCAGCTCCAAACCCGACATTGCACATACGCTAGCGTCAGCGAGGTGACGAAGGCACAGGTGCGTCGCGACCTTCTTGCGCGACGCCGCGGCATGGGCATCGAGCAGCGAACGCTGGCGGCCGAGGCGATCGCGATGCATGCCCTCGCCACCCCCGCGGTATCGCGCGCAAAGCGAGTGGCCTGCTATCTCTCGATGCCGTCCGAGCCCGGCACCGGACCGCTGATCTCCAGGCTGTTGATCCTCGGAGTCGAGGTGATCATCCCGCTCAGCCTGCCCAACCGCACGCTCGACTGGGTGTCGTACGACCCGGCCGAAGCCGTCGTCCCGACCGCGTTGGGCATCCCTGAGCACGGCGGTGATCGGATCGGTGCGGAGGCGCTCGACAGCTGTGACCTGATCTTCACCCCTGCCGTCGCTGTAGACCACGCAGGACACCGGCTCGGTCGTGGGGCCGGCTACTACGACCGGGCGTTGACCGGCGTACGAGCGCCGCTTGTGTGCGCTCGTCTTTACCCATGAGCTGCTGCCCGAGGTGCCCCACGAGCCGCATGACGTACCGGTGCACATGGTGGTCACGCCGGACGGGCTCTTCCGCGTCCCCTGAGTCAGGTCAGCCGGGACGCGAGGCGAGATCGGGCTTGATCCAGTAGGACAGCGAGACGATCTCGACGTCACGACCAGGCCGTGGCGCCTGGATCATCTGACCACCGCCGAGGTAGATCGCCACGTGGTAGATCGAGCCCGCGCCGCCCTTGCTCCAGAACAGCAGGTCGCCGCGCCTGATGCTGCCGACCGGGACCTTCTTGGTCAGCGAGTACTGCGACCCTGCGTAGTGCGGGAGGTTGACGCCCGCCGCCTGCCACGCGCGCATCGTCAGACCCGAGCAGTCCCATTTCGACGGACCTGCGCCACCCCAGACGTACGGCTCACCGAGCTGCGCCTTCGCGAAGCTGATGGCGGCCTCGACTTTGCTGCCCGACGCCGGTGGTGGGTCGGCCGGCGGTGGAGTTGTCGGTTTGGGAGTCGTCGGCTTGGGGGTCGTCGGTTTGGGCGTCGTCGGCCTCGGTGCCGTCTGGTTGGGCGCCGGTTCGTCAGGCGCCTCGGTGGCGGGCAGATCCGGGCCGGCCTCATCGAGCCGCTGGTCGATGCGGTCCTGCTTGCGGGTGACCTCGGCGACCGAGGAGCCGCTGGCGTCCGCGAGCTGGCGCAGGAGCGACTGACGCTCCTTCTGGATCGACGCGGCGGCCGACTCGGCGCGGCTGATGGCGTCGTCGATCGCGGCCCGGGCCGACCGTTGATTCGCCGCTGCCTTGCTCAGTGCGTCGACCGCCGCCTCGGACCGACGAGCCGACGAGCGGTAGACGACCTGCCGCGCGTTGAGCTCGTCGAGCCTGGCGTTCATCGCCTCGTCAGCGCTCGCATACGCCGAAGCGCGGTCGAGCAGGTCCTCGGTGCCGCCTCCGTCGAGCATCGAGGTCACCCGAGCGGTGGTCGTCCCCGCCATGAGCTGCTCCACCGTCAGCTCGGCGACGACTTCCTGCTGGGTGGCCAGCTTCTTGCGGGCACCGGCGAGCTGGTCACGCTGCTGCGACAGCGCCGACTTCGCTTGGGCCAGCTCGTACGTCGCACCGTTGAGCTGCTCGGATGCCACCGCCGACTGGGCATACAGGCTGTTGAGCTGCTGCCGGGACTCGACGAGTCGCACCTGGAGCTTGGCGACGCTCGGGTCATCGGCGCGCGCACTGGTCGTGCTCGCAAGGGCAAGGACGACCCCGATGACGAGGCCGCGCCGTGCGAGGGGGAAGGCACGCATGGGCTCGAATCTAGTGCCATTTCGCCCCATCAGGAACATCAATCCCAGAATTAACTTCAGTCCCACGCGTGTCGGTGCTGGCATTCACCAACGAAATTCATGACAATGCGCGCCGTCAACCACGCTCTCCGCGTGCGTTCAGGCGCCCTCGGCCCGGACCAGCTCGACCTCGATCTCCAGGCGGATCTCCTTGGAGACCAAGAGGCCGCCCGCCTCGAGCGCCATGTTCCACGTCAGGCCCCAGTCCTCGCGGTTGATCGTGCCGGACGCGCTGAAGACGGCGCGCTCAGCACCCCAGGGGTCGGTCGCGTGGCCGAGGTACTCCGCGTCGAGCGCGACCGGACGGGTGACACCCTTGATCGTCAGGTCTCCGGTCATCCGCGCCTCGGCACCCGTCGTGACGACGCCCGTGGAGCGAAACGTCGCCTGCGGATGGTTGGCCACGTCGAAGAAGGCGTCCGAGCGCAGGTGGTCGTCGCGGGTCTGGCTGCCCGAGCTCACCGATGCCATGTCGATCACGACGTGGACCTCGGACAGGTCCAGCGGCTCCCTCACCGTCACGGCCCCCTCCACGCCGGTGAAGCGTCCACGGACCTTGGTGAGCCCGAAGTGGCGGCCGACGAAGCCGACCTCGGCATGACCGGGGTCAATCGTCCATGCGCCGATGGCCGGCAGCTGGGTTTCGTCTACGTATGCAGTGCTCATGGTCTTCATCCTCTGTTAGTTATGTGCGTGCGCACACACTCTACATTTGCGTGCGCCCGCACGCAAGCAGTAGTTTTCGTCCATGGCTGAAGACCGGGATCCCGTCGCTGCGTGGCAGGCCGTCCTGCGAGCCCAGAATCGGGCGCTCCGAGCGATCGAGCAGGACCTCCACGACCAGGGACTCATCCCCCTGTCCTGGTACGACGTCCTGCTCGAGCTCAACGCCGCTCCGGATCGTCAGCTGCGGATGCAGGACCTCGCAGCGCGGGTCGTGCTCTCGCGGACGCGCGTGAGCCGACTGGTCTCAGAGCTCGAGCGCGTCGGCTACATCGATCGGGTGCCGGACCCCGACGACGGCCGGGCGACGTTGGCGCGGATCACCGCTGAAGGACGTACGGCCCGGCGCAACGCCGCACCGGTGTACCTCGCCGGGATCGACAAGCACTTCAACCGGCACCTCACGGCGGCTCAGCAGGACGCCGTTGCGAAGGGCCTGCAACGCGTCGTGGAGGCTCACGACGTCGACCCCCGTAGGTAGGGCCGGGCCAGGCTCGGTGGCTGGGCCAGGCCCCAACTCACGCTGAGGGGTCAGTTATTGCCCAGTGACGGGTCACTTCTCGGCTCCACGACCGGACCACTTCTGACCCCTCACTGGGCAATAACTGACCCCTCAGCCGCGCCTGCCTTCGGCGGCACTCCCGCTGCGGATCTCGCCTACCAGCTCTTCGAGGACGTCTTCGAGCATGATGACGCCCAGCACCGCGCCCGACTCGTCCGCAACCCTGGCCATGTGCGAGCCGCGGGCCTGCATCGTACGGAGGGCCTCGTAGAGCCCTGAGCCGGCGACCACCGTCGCCAGCGGCCTCAGCCACTTGTCGGCGATCGTCTCGAGCCGCGACGCCTCGTCGGTCTCGAGGACGTCCTTGATGTGGAGGTAGCCGGCGATCTCGCCGACCGCGTCGAGCACGGGGAAGCGCGAGAAACCGGTCTCGGCGCACGCCTGCTCGACATCGACCGGCGTCGCGGTGGGCGGGATCGTCACCAGCCCCGCGCTCGGCAGCAGCACCTCGTCGACGGTGCCCTCATGGAAGTCGAGCGCGCCCGACACCAGGTCGTACTCGTGCTCGTCGAGCAACCCCTCCCGGCGCGACTCCTCGACCAGGCCGGCGACCTCGTCGTGTGAGTACGTCGAGGCGACCTCGCCCTTGGGCTCGATGCGGAACAGCCGGACGATGAGGTTCGCGACACCGTTGAGCACCACGACGAACGGCTTGAGGACCGCGACGACGGCAAGCATGAACGGCCCGAGGAACAGCGCCGCGCGATCCGGGCCGACGAGTGCGAGGTTCTTGGGCACCATCTCGCCGAGCACGACGTGCGCGAACACCACGATCGTCATCGCGATGACGAACGACACGGTGTGCACGAGCCCCTCGGGCAGTGACACCGACTCGAAGAGCGGCTCGAGGAGATGCGCGATCGCCGGCTCCCCCACAGCGCCGAGACCCAGCGAGCAGATCGTGATGCCTAGCTGCGCCGCAGCCATGATCTGGGTGATGTTCTCGATCGCCCGCATCGCCATGCGAGCCGGCCGTGAACCAGCCTGGATGCGTGGCTCGAGCTGCGTACGTCTCGCCGAGATCAGCGCGAACTCCGACGCCACGAACAGCGCGTTGAGTGCCAGCAGCACGATCGTCAGCAGGATTCCGTAGAAGCCGTTCATGCGTCGTCGCCGCCTTGGCCGTCGTCGTCGACTGTCAGCGAGACGCGATCGATGCGCCGGCCCTCCATGCGTTCGACCTGCAGGGTCACGACCAGCGGTTCGGGGTCGTCCTCCTCGTCATCGGGCGTGCGATCCAGGCTGAGGGTGACCGCGTCGCCGCGCACGGCGATGCGACCGAGCTGCTCGTGGATCAGGCCGGCGATCGTCTCGTAGTCCTCACCCTCGGGCAGGGCGACACCGGTCTGCTCCTCGACCT
Source organism: uncultured Actinomycetota bacterium (assembly GCA_963817425.1). Lineage (GTDB taxonomy): Bacteria > Actinomycetota > Actinomycetes > Propionibacteriales > Nocardioidaceae > Aeromicrobium. The sequence continues at coordinate 70,902 of CAWFOH010000019.1, read as the reverse complement.
CGTCCGGACGCAGCAGCCCCGACAGCGACCAGGTGCCGTCACGACGATGACGGCTGCGCGACGAGAGCCGGTCATGCTCGTCGGCAATGTCGCCCACGATCTCCTCGACGAGGTCCTCGAGCGTCACGACGCCGTCCGTGCCGCCGTACTCATCCACGACAACCGCCATCTGCATGCCCTGCTCGCGCAACAGCGAGAGCAACGGGTCAAGCTCGATGCTGTCGGGCACGATCGTCGCCGGGTCGAGGATGTCGGAGATGCGAACGCTGCGACGGCGATCCGGCTCGATGCCCACGGCGCGCTTGATGTGCACGATGCCGAGCACGTCGTCAGGGCTCTTGCCGATGACCGGGAACCGCGAGTGACCCGTCTGGCGGGCCGCCTCGATGACGTCGAGTGCCGTGTCGCGGTCCTCGAGGAAGTGCACGCGCACCCGAGGCGTACGTACGTCGGCGGCGGTGCGGTCTCCGAACGCGATGCTGCGAGCCACGAGGTCGGCGGTCTCGTCATCGATCGCGCCCTGCTGCGCCGACCGCAGCACCAGGGACCGCAGCTCGACCGGCGAACGTGCCGAACGCAGCTCCTCCTGCGGCTCGACGCCGAGCAGTCGGAGGATCGCATTGGCCAGGCCGTTGAGCGCCCGGATCGGCCAGGCCATCGACTTGGTGAACATCCGCTGCGGCCATTGGGTCAGCGCAGCCGTGCGCTGCGGGAGCGCAAGCGCGAAGTTCTTGGGCACGAGCTCGCCGACCAGCATGGTCACGACGGTGCTCAACACCAGCGCGGTGGCGTACGCGACCCCGCGCAGCGTGCCGCCCTCGAGCCCCGCGGACTCCAGCGGGTCGTGCAGCAGCTTGCCGATCGCGGGCTCGGCGAGGAACCCGATCACGAGGTTGGTGATCGTGATGCCGAGCTGCGCCCCGCTGAGCTGGGTGGAGAGCGTACGCAGGGCCAGCAGCGTGCCTTGGGCGCCGGCGTCACCGGCCTCGGCGTCGCGCTCGATGGTGGCCCGATCGACTGTGACGAACGAGAACTCGGCTGCGACGAAGACGCCGCACGCCAGCATCAGGAGGAGTGACGTGGCCAGAAGCAGCCATTCGGTCATCGCTGGGCTCCGGGAGGACGGTGTCGATGAGGACTAGCCCAACTGGGGAAGTGATCGGTCACGGTGCGGGCAACTGTACCCTTGGGGGGCACCATCGATCGAGCGGGAGCAAGACGTGCCGAAGTACCAGTACCAGTGCAAGGACTGCGGAGAAGCGCTGGAAGTCCAGCAGAGCTTCACCGACGATGCGCTGACCGTCTGCCCCAACTGCGGCGGCGACCTCCGCAAGGTCTTCAACGCGGTCGGCGTCGTCTTCAAGGGTTCCGGTTTCTACCGCAACGACAGCCGGTCCAGCTCCTCGTCGAGCGACGCCGCCAAGCCCGCCGCCAAGGAGACCTCGACATCCTCGAGCTCATCTGACTCTTCATCGTCGACGAGCTCCGCGCCGGCCAAGAAGTCCGGCAAGGAATCCGCCGCCTGACCTCAGACCGGCTGCTTGTGGACAGCGCTCAGCGCTTCCCGCTGGTTCTTCCTAGAGTCCGGGCATGGACCGGATTCACCGCTTCGTCTTCGAGCACCGACGCCTGCTGGCCGCCGTCTTCACCGGCCTCGCCGTCCTGACCGCTCTCTCGGCGCTGAGTCGAGAACCCGACGGCGCCGCCGTGCTCGTCGCGCGCCACGACCTGCGCAGTGGTCACGTGCTCACGGCCTCCGACCTGCGTACGGCGACGGTGCCGCCGGCCTCACGCCCGTCACACTCGCTCGGCCGCGCAGCAGCCGTCGGCCGCCGGGTCGCGGGACCCATGCGGGCCGGCGAGGCGATCACCGACTATCGCGTGATGCAGGGGGATGCACTCGCCGGATACGCCGCCGATGCCGTTCTCACGACGATTCGGGTCGATCGCGCCGACGGCCTGACCGGACTGCACGTCGGCGATCGCGTCGACGTCATCGCGGTGGACCCCGACGGTGAGAGCAAGGCCAAGGTCGTCGCACGCGCCGTCGAGGTCGTCACGCTGCCGCCATCAGGCAGCGACTCAGAGGTCGTGTCCGTCGGGATCGTCACGACCGAGAAGGTCGCCTTGGCTCTCGCGACGGCGGCCCTCGAGGCCCGGTTCAGCCTCATCACGTCGTCCTAGTCGACCGGGCGGCTCGTCGCTATGGTCGAAGGGTTCATACCCGACCAGTAGGGGGAAACATGATCAAGGGCTTCAAGGACTTCGTGATGCGCGGCAACGTCGTCGACCTGGCCGTCGGCATTGCGATCGGCGTCGCGTTCACCACGCTCGTGGGTGCGTTCGGCACCAACTTCGTCCAACCGATCGTCGCGGCGGTCGGCGGTGACAAGCAAGAGGGCTTCGGCTTCCACATCACCGACAGCAGCGCGACGTTCGTCAACATCGGCGGCATCATCAACGCGCTGATCGTGTTCGCCGTGACGATGGCCGTGATCTACTTCGCGATCGTGGTCCCGGTGCAGAAGCTCCAGGCGATGCGCAAGCCCGGACCGGGCGCCGACGAGCCCGAGGCCGTACCCGAGGACATCGCCCTGCTCCGCGAGATCAGGGACTCCCTCGCCCGCCGCCCTCCGGTCTAGCCGTGGTGGGGCGGGACGTCGCGGAGGTAGTCGTCGTCGCGCGATGAGGTCTCCTTCTCGCCCCAGCCCTCGGCGGTCTCGTCGCTCGTGGTGTCCGGCAACAGGTCGCCGAGCAGCTCGGCGGCCCTCCGCCGACGCTCGACCTCTTCCTTGCTGAGCTTCGGGCGTCGCTCAGACGAGGTCATCGAACCAGTCCGGCGTGAGCTTGGGGTGATCCGGGTGCCAGCCCGTACGGTCGCTGAACAGCTGCGAGCTGACCCGCTGCGAACGCGTGAGGATCTCGAGCTTTTCGCCGCCGACCCGCAGGATCCAGCCGGGCAGGAAGCGGCCGGACCGCTGGCCGGCAGCCATGGCGATCGTGTCGACGTAGTCGCGACGCTTCACCGGCTCGGCGCCGACGTTGTAGACGCCGCCCGGCGCGGTGAGCGCATGCACCACCGCGGACCCGACGTCGTCGGGGTGGATGACGTGCATCCAGGAGTTCTCCGCGCCGAGGCCGATCGGACGGCCCGCCGCCGCGCGACGGAACAGCCATACCGTGTTGCGGTCGTTGCCGGCGATGAGGCCGAAGCGCAGGCTCACCGCGGTGCCACCGGCGGCCTCGATCGCCTTGACGTTCTCTTCGGCGACGACGACCGGCTCGGTCGCGTGGGTCACGTCGACCGGACTGTGCTCGTCGATCCAGTCGTCGTCCTGATCGGCGTACATGAAGCTGAGGCTCTGCTGGATGATGCGGTCGACGCCCGCACGCTGCGCGGCATCGGTGACGATCCGCGAGCCGTGCAGGCGGATCCGGTCGATCGCCTTGAGCGAGCCGGGGCGCAGCGCGGCGGTCCCCACCGGCACCTTGGTGGCGAGGTTGGCGACGGCGTCGCAGCCACGGAGGCCGGCGGTCAAGGCGTCGAGGTCGAAGATGTCGCCGAGGTGCGGCTCGGCGCCGGCAGCGGCGATCTGCTCGGCACTGGCTGGCGTACGGGCCAGTCCGACCACCTCATGACCCGCGCGATGCAAGGCGGCGATGGACGATCGGCCCATGACTCCGCTGGCACCCGTGAGAAAAACCTTCACGTTCTCTCCCTGGTGGAGGATCCCCCAGCACGATCTGCCGAGGGAATCGCCGGTGGCGGCCTGTGGGCCGACCGGAGATTACGAAAGGATAACAATTCTCGACGACGCCGCATTACCTGCGGGTAACTTTCTGGTTACTGAACGAGCGGGACGATGTCGGCGATCGATTCGAAGATCTCGGTCGGGCGGAACGGGAAGCGCTCGATCTGAGCCGGCGCGGTCGACCCGGTGAGCACCAGGAACGTACGCAGGCCGGCTTCGAGACCCGACAGCACGTCGGTGTCCATGCGGTCGCCGATCATGACTGTGGTCTCGGAGTGGCCCTCGATCTGGTTGAGTGCGCTGCGCATCATGAGCGGGTTGGGCTTGCCGACGAAGTAGGGCTCGACGCCGGTCGCCTTGGTGATGAGCGCCGCGACCGATCCCGTGGCCGGGAGCGAACCGCCGGGCGACGGGCCGGTCGGGTCGGGGTTGGTCGCGATGAACCGCGCGCCGTTCTCGATCAGCTGGATCGCCCGGGTGATGGCCTCGAACGAGTACGTCCGGGTCTCCCCCAGCACGACGTAGTCGGGCTCGCGGCTCGTCATGATGTAGCCGACGTTGTGGAGCGCCGTCGTCATGCCGGCCTCGCCGATGACGTACGCGGTGCCTTCGGGACGCTGCTCGCTGAGGAACTTGGCGGTCGCCAGCGCGGAGGTCCAGATCGCCGACTCCGGCAGGTCGATGCCGGCGACACGCAGGCGGGCGCACAGGTCCCGCGGCGTGAAGATCGAGTTGTTGGTCAGGACGAGGAACTTGCGTCCGGTCTCGGTCAGGCGAGCAATGAAGTCGGCCGCTCCCGGGATGGCCTTCTCCTCGTGCACGAGAACGCCGTCCATGTCGGTCAGCCACGTCTCGATGGGCTTGGTCATGCTCCTATTGTCCACCAGCGGCGTGCTGTTCGAAGAATCGCCAGATCAGGGTGCTGGCGTCGATCTCCTGCGTCATGGCGCCGGAGTCGCGCCCCGACGAAACCGCCACGCCTCCTGGCCACCGATGGCCGCCGTTGTCGATGACATACATGCTGACGCCCGAGCCGTCCTGGCACTTTTTCCAGACGAACTTGCGGACGTGCTCGGCAACCGTCGTAGGCACGCTGGCGGCCGGGCATCGGTCGTGCGCCGCCCAGCTCGCCAACGCTTCGTCGGCCGGCGGCAGCGGCCCGATCACGGTGTCCTCCCCCGCGTACGGCACGACCGTGTCACGGAGTCCGTGGAAGTAGATGATCGAGGCCGGATCCGAGCTGCGGCAGGAGTCGTCCCAGTAGGGGCCGGACACCCCGCCGTATGCGGCGAACTTCGTCGTCCCGTCGCACGCCAGCGCGAGCGTGAGCATCGAACCGTTGGAGAAGCCTGCCGCGAACGTCCGCGAAGCGTCCACGCACGCGTCGGCCTTGAGGCTCTTGACCAGGTCACGGACGAACGCCAGGTCGGAGGTCGGGTCACCGATCGGCGCCCGGAAGTCCCATCGAGAGACTCGGCCGCGGGCAAGTGGCGCCACCAGGATCGCGTTGTGCTTGTCCGCGATCGCGCCCATGCTCGTCGTGTCGACGACCGCCTGGGGGCTGCCACCGACGCCGTGGAACAACAACACCAGCGGCGTCTTCGCGGAACCGTCGTATCCCGGCGGCACGTGGAGCAGGTAGCGGCGCTGCTGACCGCCGGACTCGATGGTCCGCTGGGTCGATCCGGTCGGGAGTGCTCGTGCCGGGGCGCAGGCGTCGCGGGGCTCACGGATCGTCTCGGCCCGGCCGCACGCTGCCATTCCGGTAGCAAGAAGGGCCGTCATCGCAGCGAGGATCAGCAGCCGCCTCACTGTCCGGACCCCGCAGCGCAGAGGCTTCGGAGATTGCGGCACATGGAGCCGATCGTATGGGTCGGGACCAAGACTGGATAACCTGAGTCCGCACGCCCTCGTAGCTCAGTCGGATAGAGCGACCGCCTCCTAAGCGGTAGGCCACAGGTTCGATTCCTGTCGAGGGCACCTCCGGACCGCTCACTTCCAGACGCGCACGTAGTCGACCTGCATGGTTGCGGGCAACGGCGTGGCCGCATTGGGCTGGTTGGATGTCGTCGCGACACCGAGCGACTGGGTGAGGGCAATGATGAACGGCTGGTCGAACGGCGCCGGCTTGGACAATGGCGCGGCGGGGTTCCAGCTGTTCACCAGGCACGTCTTGCCGTCGTACGAGATCTTCAGCTTCTTGGGTGTCCACTCGAGCAGGTAGGTGTGCCACGCGGCCGGATCGTCAACGATGCACTCGTTGTTGGTGACGGCGGGGTCCGGTGCGGCGGGCGCGTAATGGATGTAGGGGATCAGCCGGTCGGGATGGACCGAGTAGTACTCGGCGATGTCGATCTCGCCCGCCATCGGCTTCCCGCCACGCTTGGCCTCATCCTGCGGCCAGAGCCAGATCGCACTGTGGATGCCGGCGACCTTGACGTCCGGCATCCGTGCTTTGATCTCGAAGCGTCCGTATGTCTGGGAGAAGCGCTTCCATGTCGTCACCATGCTTCCGGTGTACTGCGTGGAGAATGCGCCGCGTGGGTCCTGGCACACGAAGGAGGCCGCCTCGCTTCGGACCGTGAGCATGAGGACGCCCCTTTTGACAACGACGTTGTCCTCTGCGCCGTAGCACTCCTGGTTGTTGCGGAACCCCGTGAGCGCGGTGCTCTGGATGAGCCACTTGCCGGGGTCGAGGTGTTTGCCGCGAAAGTTGTCGACGAACGTGCAGGTCCAGCGCCCGCCGCCAGGCTTGTAGATCGTCGTGCCGCACTTCGGCCCCCGGGGGCCCTCACTCCCGTCGGGGCTCGTGCACGCCGCGAGAGTGCTGGCGACGATCACTGCGACTGCGACCACTCGCCGGACGCCAAGACGGGAGGTCATGGCGCCAGAGACTACGACATACGTGCCCGCACATGACCGAGGTCCCCGGCGAAGCGTGTTCGCCGGGGACCTCGGTCGTCTTTTCAACGGGTCGAACGGGACTAGACGTGAACGAGCTCCTCAGCGTGCTCGAACGGGGTCTCGTCGCCTTCGTCCGTGACCGGCGGGCGCTGCTTGGTCACCAGGACCAGGGACAGCACGCCGGCGAGGATGAGCGCACCCAGTCCCCAGTTGAAGGCAACCGTGTAGCCGTGCACCAGGCCCTCTGCGGTCTGGCCCACGCCGTGCGCCGCGATGTAGCCCGTGGTCGCCGTGGCGGCGATCGTGTTGAGCAACGCCGTGCCCAACGAGCCACCGACCTGCTGCGTCGTGTTGACCAGCGCGCTGGCAACGCCGGCGTCGTGGTCCTCGACGCCGATGAGTGCCGTGCTCGAGAGCGCGACGAACGCGAGTCCGACACCCAGGCTCATGACGATCTGAGCCGGCAGGACCGTGGTGACGTAGCTGCCGTCGACCTTGATCTGGGCGAACAGGAACATGCCGACCGCGGCGGCGAAGGTGCCACCCACCATGAGAGGACGCGGCCCGATGCGAGGCAGCAGCCCACTTGCGAGGGATGCCCCCACGACGACGCCGACGCTGAAGGGTAGGAACGCCAACCCGGACTTCACGGCCGAGTACTGCAAGGTGCCCTGCATGTAGTAGACGAGGAACAGGAACATGCCGAACAGTGCGAGTCCGAGCAGCAATGACACGAGGAATGCCGCAGCGCGGTTGCGCTCCATGAAGACCCGGGTGGGCAGCAGGGGCTCGGCGGTGTTCCGCTCGATCAGGACGAACGAGACGAGCAGGACGACCGCTGCGCCCAGCAGGAGGATCGTGCTGGGCGCCGACCAGCCACTCTCGTTGGCCTTGGTGAAGCCGTAGACAAGGGCGACGAGGCCCAGGGTGCTGGTGACGACACCCGGGATGTCGTAGCGAGGCTTGCCTTCGGCGCGGCTCTCACGGACGAGCACTGCGGCGGCAACCGCGGTCGCGATGGCGATCGGCGTGTTGACGAGGAGGGTCCAGCGCCAGGATGCGTACTCGGTGAGGACACCGCCCAGGATCAGGCCCAGTGCTGCGCCGCCGCCCGAGATGCCGCCGTAGACGCCGAACGCCTTCGCGCGCTCCTTGGGCTCGGTGAACGTGACGCTGATCAGCGAGAGCGCAGCGGGCGCCATGAGGGCGGCGAACGCACCCTGCAGTCCACGAGCGGCGAACAGCTCACCCTGGTTCTGCGCGAGGCCACCGACTGCGGAGGCCACGCCGAACCCGACGAGGCCGATGATGAAGACGCGCTTGCGGCCGACGAAGTCGGCGATCCGGCCGCCTAGGAGGAGCAGACCTCCGAAGGCGAGCGCGTACGCCGTGACGACCCACTGGCGGTTGGCGTCGGAGATGCCGAGCGCGTCCTGGGCTGACGGCAGGGCGATGTTCACGATGCTCGCGTCGAGCACGACTATCAGTTGGGCGACGGCGATGACGACCAAAGCCAGCCACCGACGCGGGTCGACGCCGATGGGCGTCTCCGTCTGGTTCGTTGTCATGGAATTTCCCTCACAGGTATGTGTGCGATGGCGTTCATCGACGTCCCCATAACGTACGAGATGGAATCATCCGAGTCCAGACGATCCGAGTGTGACTTATCCGACGTTGAACATATGTCGCGACACCGATACCCTCCGGAGCATGGGAACTTCGCTGAAAGACGAGGCCGCGACGCAATCGCTCGCGGCCTGCGCTGCGGCATACCCCGCTGATCTCACGATCCTGCTCCACGCGGCGGTCAACCAGGTGACGATCTACCTCGATCGCGCCGCGGTCGAGATGGGCCTCACCGACGCCCGCGACTGGCTCGTCCTGTCCGCCCTCGCGGATGGTCAGCAGCGCTCCCAGCTCGAGCTGAGCCGCGTCGTGTGTGTCGACAAGACGACGTTGATCACGGTGCTCGACCGGCTTGAGCAGCAGGAACTGATCGTGCGCACGGTCGATCCGTCCGATCGTCGCGTCCGCATTCCGCAGATCACCGATGCCGGCCGACGCATGTTCGCCACGTTCGCGACTGCCCGCGACGCGGCTGAGGCGCGAGCCCTCGATGGCGTGAGCAAGGACGAGCGCGACCTGCTAATGCGTCTGCTCGGCCGGATCGCGACCGACACCGACACCCTCGTCTCCGCGACCTGAGGCTCAGCCGTGGAAAAGGTCATGGTGCTCGTCCGCGCCGACGAACCCGACGACCAGTGGTGCGAGCGGATCCGGGGATCCGTGGCCGATGAGCTGCTGGAGCTCGGCGTGGCCGGCCTCACCGTCAACGTCCGCGACAGTGCGGTCCGGCACTCGATGATGACCCTGACGACGCTGTCGCCACCGGTGGCCGCCGTCATCAGCATCTGGACACAGCAGTCGTACGGGATGCAGATCACCGCGGCCCTCGACCTGCTCGCGCCTGGCGCCGATTCCGTCGCGGCCTACCTGGTCACCGAGTCGGTCCCGATGGCGCCACCCGATCGCCTCGGCGATCGCTGCCCCGGGTTCGCGAACGTCGCGCTGCTGCGCCGGCCGCGGACCTCGACCACGCCACCTGGCTCGCCCGGTGGCAGCTCGATCACACCCCGGTGGCGATCGAGACGCAGGCGACGTTCGGCTACACGCAGAACGTCGTGGTTCGCCCGCTCACACCGGACGCGCCGGTCATCGACGGGATCGTCGAGGAGCTGTTCCCCGACGCGGCGACCACTGATCTGCACGCCTTCTTCGGAGCCGTCGACGACGCCGACCTCGAGGACAGGATGACGAGAATGGTGGCCAGCACGTCGGCCTTCGGCGCGACCGACAACATCGACACCGTGCCGACCAGTCGCTTCATGTTGAAGTCACCGTTCTCGACACCCTGATCCCGGCGATCACGCAGTCGCGGCGTCCCGTACGAGCGCGGTGTCGACGAACTGCTCGAACCGGACGATCAGGCCGCCGCGGACGATGAAGTGGTGCGCGACGCGTACGGCCAGCGGCTTGCCGGTCCCCTTGTGCTGCGCCGTGTAGCGCGCCAGGACGACGACGTTCTCGCCGTCGACGACGTACGTGTCGTCGTGCGCCGTCCAGCCGTCCCAGTCCGCGCCGAGCTTCTCCATGACGTTGCTGGTGACGCCGGTGGGCGTCCGGTACGTCCCGGCAAGCGGGAACCCGGCCATCTCGGTCCACTCGACGTCGGGAGCCAAGGTCGCCCGCAGCGCCTCGAGGTCACCGGCAGCCGATGCGAGGTACTGCCGGCGTACGACCTCGGCCGGCGACGACTCGATCAGCCCCATGTCATCTCGCCCTTGGCGACCTTGGTGCCCAGCTCGGCGGCGATGACGAGGCCGGCGTCCGGGTGGGCCGCGATGAGCTTGGCCTTGGCGTCCTCGGCCGTTGCGGACTCGGCGATGACCTGCTCGAACAGGCTGAGGTAGTCGCGCGTGTGGGTGATCGCGGTCAGGTCGGTCGGTGCGCCGGCGACGCGATGACCGGCGACGACGAACGTAGGCGCGAGAGCCTCGAGGTCGCCGAGCACGCGTGCCCACTCAGCGCGCAGCTCCGGTGTTGCGCTGTCGGCGGTCCAGACGTGCAGGCCCTCGAACAGCAGCACGCCACCGATGAGGGACCGGGACGCCGGCTCGAACAGGTACCAGGCGCGATCGCCGAGCTGGTCGCTGCCGCGGCGCACCTCGATCTGCGTGCCATCGACCGTCAGGACCGTCTCGGTCAGCTCCGCGATGTCGACGAGCCGGGTCGGCAGGTTCGCGCCGAGGTGGGCCCACGCCTGGAGCTTGCCCTCGTACGAGTGCTGGATGTGCTCGATGACGTCGGCTGGGGCGACGAACGACGCCTCGGGGAACGCGTCGGCGATGACCTCGGCGCCGAAGTAGAAGTCGGGGTCACCGGCGGTGATCACGACGCGGGTCAAGGTCTTGCCGGAGTCGAGGACCTCGGCGACGATGCGGTGGCCGTCGGCGCGGGTGAAGCCGGCGTCGACGACGAGAGCCTCGGAGTCGCCAGTGACGACGACGCTGGTCTTGTTGAGCGAACCCGGCGCCGCGTCGAACACGGTGTAGGTGAGAGTCATGGGTTTTCCGATCTGTGGTGGACTTTCGTTGTCACCTGTAAAAATAGGCTCCAGCGCGCAGCCGCACACGGTCGTGAAGGGACAGATCATGGTGAAAACCGGACACAAGGTGTACGAAGCCATCCGGCCAGTGCGGTTCACCCGCCGACCCCCGAGATCGGGAACATCGAGGTCCTCAGCCTGGAGCGGATGCGCGTACGGAGCGGCCTCACGGAGTTCCTCACGCCCCAACGCCTCGACTTCGACATGGTGATCCGCATCGACGCGGGCAACGCCGTCCATACGGTCGACTTCACCGAACATCAGCTGGGACCGGGCGACGTGCTGTGGGTGCGCTCCGGCCAGATGCATCGGTGGGGACAGATTGCGGACATCGACGGGCCTGTCGTGTTGTTCGCCCCGCATGCGATCGACGAGCGCACGAGCGAGCTGGTCCGGTCCGTCGGGCACGAGCATCCCGAACCACTGGCCCGCCGCCTCCGTCGACGGATCGCCGGTCGGCGAGGTCTGGGACCTGCTGATCGCCTGCGGCCGACAGCCCACGGCCGGTGACCGAACCCTGCTGCGCGACGCGGTCCTCGCGCACGCCGTCGGGGCCCTGCTCACCGAGCTCGCGCTGGTGCAGCCCGCCGAGGCGACGGTGGGTCCGACCGCGAGCCACGAGGCGTACGTGTGGTTCCGGGACGAGATCGATCGGCGGTTCAGCGAGTGGCACCAGGTCACCCACTATGCGGACCGGCTCGGCTACTCCCCGCGCACCCTCAACCGGCTGGCACGGGCGCACACCGGACGATCCGCCAAGCAGCTCATCGACGAACGCGTCGTGCTCGAGGCCAAGCGCCTGCTGAGCCACGGCGACGCCCCGGTGGCCGAGATCGCCGAGCAGCTGGGGTTCGACGACCCCTCCAACTTCTCGGCCTACTTCCGCGGCCGTGCGGGACTCACGCCTGGGGCATTCCGCAGCGCGGGCGCGGCGTAGGCTCCTGCTCGTTTGTTCCTAATAGGAATACTCAAGGAGAAGACATGAAGCTGACCGCGACGACGTTCATGACTCTCGACGGGGTCTCCCCGGCACGCTGCGCATGGTGGACAGCCGGACCACGCAGTCGGGCATCATAGCCCTGCGGTACGCCCGGGTGTGAGCCGCCGCGCGCCTCGTCAGGCGCCCTCGCCCCAGAAGTCGTCCTCTGCCTGCTGATCGGACGAGAAGAGCCACACCTCGGCGATTCGGTCGCCCACGACCCGGACGATGTCGACGCCGGCCATCGACATTGCGGCGCCTTCGCGCTGGGCACCGAACTCGACCTGCATCGCCGCGAGGTCGCCGTTGATCATCGGCTCGCCCGTGACGGACAGCGCGAACGAGCCCTGGGAAGCGGTCATCAGCGCGCCGAGGTGCTCGCCTACCGCCGCCGCGCCGCGGTACGTACCCGCGAACTGGTGAGCGCCGGGCTGGTGCCACACGACGTCGCCTGCGAACAGGCCGGCGACCGTGGCGAAGTCCTTGGCGGTGAGGGCATCGGCGTACGTACGAGCGGTGGTGGCGGTGAGTGCTTCCATGGTCGTTCTCCTTAGTGAGAGGTGCGGGTAGCCCTATACTCACTTTTTGTAACCAGTTACCTCAACGTAACCAAAAGGATGTGTGGTCCATGTCACAGCACCCGGACTTCAACGTGATGACGGCGACATGTCCCTCGCGTACGTCGTTGGCCCGGATCGCGAACAAGTGGACCGCCATGATCGTCATCGCCCTGGGCAAGGAGCGGCTGCGATTCGGCGACCTGCGCGCCACCGTGCAGGGCATCAGCGGCAAGGTCCTGACCGAGACGCTGCGCGACCTGGAGCGCGATGGGCTCGTCGCCCGGCATGCGTATGCCGAGATGCCACCCCGCGTCGAGTACGAGCTGACCGCACTCGGCCGCACCCTGCACGCTCCGTTGCAGGCGCTCGGCGCATGGGCCGAGACGAACATCGATCTGGTCATGGCCGCGCGCGAGACCTACGACGCGCAGTCCTGACCCTGGCCTCAGCCCAGAGCGCGCAGCCGGGGCGCCAGATCGGTCGTGAAGAGCTCGAGGAAACGCCGCTGGTCATGACCGGGAGCGTGCAGCACCAGGTGGTTGAGGCCCGCGTCGGTGTAGGGCTTGACCAGCGCCGCGACCTCGTCGGGGTCAGAGCTGACGATCCACCGCTTCGCCACCTGCTCGATCGGCAGCGCGTCTGCGGCCGCCTCCATCGCCATCGGGTCATCGATGCTGTGCTTCTGCTCGGCGGTCAGCGACAGCGGCGCCCAGAACCGGGTGTTCTCGAGAGCGACCTGCGGGTCCGGGTCGTACGAGACCTTGATCTCGATCATGCGGTCGATGTCGTCGGTCGACCGGCCGGCCTTCTCCGCTCCCTCAGCAAGCGCGGGCATGAGCTTGTCCTCGTAGAGCTCCATGCCCTTGCCGGACGTGCAGATCATGCCGTCGCCCTTGCGTCCGGCATACCGCGCCACGACCGGTCCCCCGGCGGCGACGTAGACCGGGACCCCGCCGTCCGGTACGTCGTAGATCGACGCGCCGACCGCGCGGTAGTAGTCACCCTCGAAGTCGACCCGCTCACCGGTCCACAGCTGTCGCATCAGGTCGACGGCCTCCCGCAGCCGCGCGAAGCGCTCCTTGAACTCCGGCCACTCGCCCACGAAGCCTGACGCCGCCTCGTTGAGCGCCTCACCGGTCCCGACGCCCAGCAGGATGCGGTCCGGGTAGAGGCAGCCCATCGTCGCGAACGCCTGCGCGACTACCGCCGGGTTGTAGCGGAACGTCGGGGTCATGACCGACGTGCCCAGACGGATCGACGACGTGCGCTCGCCGACCGCGGTCAGCCATGCCAGCGAGAACGGCGCGTGACCGCCGTCGTGCCGCCACGGCTGGAAGTGATCGCTCACCACGGCGGTGTCCATGCCGGCCGCCTCGGCGAGGACGCCGAGCTCGACGAGCTCCCTGGGTGCGAACTGCTCGGCCGATGCCTTGTAACCGATTCTCAGCTCCACGTGGCTCTCCTCACGGCGTGTCCGATGGTTGAACAATCGCACGGCCACCGGGTCGGCCAGCCAGGAGGTCGCGCGGCGGGATGCGAGGGCCGCTACGACATGCGTGCTCCGCACCGGTCACCTAGCGTGATCTCACCATGGTCCGCCTCCGTCGTACGTCCCCGAGCTCGCCGGGCTGGTCGCGGGTCCGGCACGGTCGCGGGTTTCGCTTCCTCGACGAGGACGGCCGGCCGCTCGAGCCCGAGCAGGTGCTGCGCTGCAAGCAGCTCGTCATCCCGCCGGCGTGGAACGAGGTCTGGATCTGCGCCGTCGAGAACGGCCATCTCCAGGCCGTCGGCACCGACGCGGCAGGTCGGCGACAGTACATCTACCACCCGGACTGGCGCGCCCGCCGCGACACCGAGAAGTTCGAGCGGATGGAGGGCTTCGCCGCCTCACTGCTCAAGCACCGGATCGAAGCACGGCGCCGTCTCGGCGGCGACGAGCTGAGTCTCGAACGCGTCGCTGCGACGGCGTTCAGTCTGCTCGACCTCGGCATGTTCCGGATCGGTTCGGAGCGGTATGTCGAGGAGAACGAGAGCTATGGGCTCACGACGCTGGAGAAGCATCACGTGCACGTCTCGGGTCGCGACATGACGTTCTCGTACCCGGCGAAGTCGGGGCAGCTCGTCGAAGTCACGGTGCGCGACGAGCGCGTGCGCGAGGTGCTCGAGGTGCTCCGCCGGCGGCGCGGCGGCGGCGATCGCCTGCTGGCGTACAAGGCAGGTCGCCAGTGGCGAGATCTGGACGCCGACGACGTCAATGCGTACGTCAAGGAGATGCTCGGCGAGCTCTACTCGGCGAAGGACTTCAGGACGTGGAGGGGCACGGCGATCGCCGCCCTTGCGCTGGCGCGCAGCGACGGCAGCACGGCAACCCGGCGCAAGAAGTCCGTCGCCACGGCGATGCGCGAGGTCTCGGAGCATCTCGGCAACACGCCCGCGATCGCCCGGACCTCGTACGTCGACCCGCGCATCATCGACCTGTTCGAGGACGGCGTGACGGTGCGCGCCGATCACCGACGGGTCGCACCCGGATCCCCGATGAGCCGCACCCTCGAACGCCAGGTCCTGCGCATCCTGCGGCGCGCGTGAAGCACGCCCTGACCGGGTCGGCGACTCCGCACGTGGAGGTGGGGACCACAATTGTTGAATGAGTGCACCGAGCGACCGCGAGATCAGCCGGGCCGTCGCGCGCGCCGTGGCCGGCAAGACGATCGACGCCCGCGAGGCCGCAGGACTGCTCAACGCGCGCGGCGACGAACTGCACCGGCTGATGGCTGCGGCAGCGCGCGTCCGCGACGCGGGGCTGGAGTCGGCCGGCCGGCCGGGCGTCGTGACGTACAGCAAGAAAGTCTTCATCCCCCTGACGCGCCTGTGCCGGGACCGGTGCCACTACTGCACGTTCGCGACGACGCCGGGCCGGCTGCCCGCGCCGTTCCTGTCGCCCGACGAGGTGCTCGACATCGCCCGCAAGGGTGCCGCCATGGGCTGCAAGGAGGCGCTGTTCACGCTCGGCGACCGGCCCGAGGACAGGTGGGACGACGCCAAGGAGTGGCTCGCGGCGGCGGGCTACGACAGCACGCTGGAGTACGTACGCGCGATGGCGATCCGGGTGCTCGAGGAGACCGGGCTGCTGCCGCACCTCAACCCCGGCGTCATGAGCTGGAAGGAGATGTCGCGGCTCAAGCCGGTCGCGCCGTCGATGGGCATGATGCTCGAGACGACGAGCCGCCGGCTGTTTGAGGAGAAGGGCGAGGCGCACTACGCCAGCCCCGACAAGGATCCGGCCGTACGCCTGAGGGTGCTCGAGGATGCCGGCCGGCTCAACATCCCGTTCACGACGGGGCTGCTGATCGGCATCGGCGAGACGATCGAGGACCGCGTCGAGAGCATCTTCGAGCTGCGGCGGATCGCCCGGACGTACGGGTCGATCCAGGAAGTCATCATCCAGAACTTCGTCTCCAAGGACGACACCGCGATGCGGCTGACGCCTGACCTCGAGGTCGAGGAGTACCTCGCCGCGATCGCGACGACCCGCATCCTGATGGGCCCGGCGATGCGCGTGCAGGCGCCGCCCAACCTCGTCGGCCTCGACGACTGCCGGGCGCTGCTGGATGCCGGCGTCGACGACTTCGGCGGCATCAGCCCGCTGACGCCGGACCACGTCAATCCCGAGCGGCCGTGGCCCCAGATCACGGCGCTGACGCGAGCTCTGCGCGGAGCGCGGCTTCACGCTGACCGAGCGGCTCACGGCGCATCCGCAGTTCCTGTCCGAGCCGTGGCTCGACCCACGCCTGCGCCCCCACGTCGACGCGCTGGTCGCCGATGACGGGCTCGCCCGCGCGGACGCGATCCCGGAGGGCCTGCCGTGGCAGGAGCCCGACGGCGGCTGGTCGACGACGGGCTGGCTCTCGCGGGGCCGCACCGACCTGCACACGGAGATCGACACCGTCGGGCGTACCACGGACCGGCGCAGCGACTTCGAGGATGTCTACGGCGACTGGTCGGTGCTGCGCGACGGGCAGGCGGGCCGCGACGCAGCGCTGGTCGGCATCGGCGACGGCGGGTTCGCCGCGGCGATGCGGGCGGCCGAGCGCGATCCGTCGGGGCTGTCGGACGCGGATGCGCTGACGCTCATGACGGCCGAGGGCGCGCAGCTCGACGTCGTCACGGCCCTGGCCGACGACCTGCGCCGGCAGGCGGTCGGCGACGAGGTCACCTACATCGTCAACCGCAACATCAACTTCACCAACGTCTGTTACACCGGCTGCCGGTTCTGCGCGTTCGCCCAGAGGCGTACCGACGCCGACGCCTACACGCTCTCGCTCGACGAGATCGGCGACCGGGCCAGCGAGGCGGTCGCGTTCGGCGCGACCGAGGTATGCATGCAGGGTGGCATCGACCCCGAGCTGCCCGGCACGGCGTACTTCGACATCGCGGCGGCGGTCAAGGCCCGCGAGCCCGGCCTGCACGTCCACGCGTTCAGCCCCATGGAGGTCATGAACGGCGTGACGCGCACCGGCATGTCGGTCCGCGACTTCCTGGTGCAGGCCAAGGAGTCCGGCGTCGACTCGCTGCCCGGCACCGCAGCGGAGATCCTCGATGACGACGTCCGGTGGGTGCTGACCAAGGGCAAGCTGCCGACGTCGGAGTGGCTCGACGTCATCCGCACGGCCCACGAGATCGGGCTGCCGACGACGTCGACGATGATGTATGGCCACGTCGACCACCCGGGTCACTGGGTCGGCCACCTGCGCACGCTCGCCAACCTCCAACGGGAGACCGGCGGGTTCACCGAGTTCGTGCCGCTGCCGTTCGTGCACCAGTCGTCGCCGATCTACCTCGCCGGTGTCGCTCGCCCTGGGCCGTCGGTTCGCGACAATCGCGCGGTGCACGCCCTGGCGCGGATCATGCTGCACGGCCTCGTCGACAACATCCAGTGCTCGTGGGTCAAGCTCGGCCCCGAGACCTGCACGCAGGTGCTGCAGGGCGGGGTCAACGACCTCGGCGGCACCCTGATGGAGGAGACCATCAGCCGCATGGCCGGCTCGACCAACGGCTCGCGCAAGTCGATCGAGGAGCTCGAAGCCATGGCGGCGCTCGCAGATCGCCCGGCCGTGCAGCGCACCACGACGTACGACCGGCTGGCCCCCGTGAGGGCTGCGGGATGACGCCACCGTTCACCGTCATCATGCCGATGAACGCGTGGGACCGCGCCAAGTCACGGCTGCACGTCGAGCCGGCCACCCGCCGGGCGCTCGCCGAGGCATTCGCCCGCGACACGCTCGCCGCGGTGCAGGCGTGCCCCGCCGTGGGTGAGGTCGTCGTGGTGACCCGCGGCGACCTGGTCGTCGACCCCATCACGAGGGCGGGAGCGCGCGTCATCCAGGAGCCGTCCGATCGGACCCTCGACACGTTGGGCTCCGCGATCCGTCACGGCATCGCGTGGGCCGCCGCGCATCGTCCCGACGCCCCACTCGCGGTCGTGCCGTCGGACCTGCCCGCTCTGACCGCCGACGCGCTGCGCGACCTGCTGGTCGCGGCCGCCGCGCATCCGTTCGCCTTCGTGGCGGACGCCAATGGCGATGGCACCACGATCCTCACCAGTCGCACTCCGGACCTGATGCGTGCGGGATACGGTCCGGATTCGGCCGCACGCCACCGCAGCTATGGGGCGTACGAGCTGGACGCGCCAAGCAGCGCTGCGCCAGGACGTCGATGTCCTGGCCGATCTCCTCGCCGCGCACCGGCTGGGGCTCGGACCGCGCACCGCGGACGTCTATGCCAGCCTCGCGGACGGGCAGCCCGCCGTCAGTCGCTGACGACCGCGATCACGACTTCGCGCCGCAGGGCGCGGGCCAGTATCGCGCAGGCGCTCGGCCAGCGCTCCGGCCTCGACGTACGCCTCGGGGGCGCCGTCCTCGCTCAGCGCGCGCACCTCGAGCGAGCCGTCGGCGGCCACCGTCACGTCCGCCAGCGACAGGTCGGCGCCGGCCCGGGCGAGGGCGATCAGGTCGTCGTCCGGCTCGGGCACGGGGAACCCGCGGGGCAGCTCGCCGCGCGAGACCGCAGCCAGCACGGCGTCGCG
The DNA here is from genome assembly GCA_963817425.1 of uncultured Actinomycetota bacterium. Classification (GTDB taxonomy): domain Bacteria; phylum Actinomycetota; class Actinomycetes; order Propionibacteriales; family Nocardioidaceae; genus Aeromicrobium. Next base: position 52,460 of record CAWFOH010000019.1, on the reverse strand, counting down.
CGCACCGAGCCCGAACAGGTCACCGTCCTCGTCACGGATCAGCGACGCCGCACCCTCGTCGTGAGGCCCGAACCACTCGGCCGGCAGGCCACGAACGACGACGACCGGATGCCCGTCGAGCTTGCCGCCGACGAGGTCGGCCACCCCAGCGAGCTCGTCGGCGATCGCCGGCGCGGTGACGGCGAGCAGGTTGCCGTACGAGTCCTCGACCCCGGCGAACGACAGCAACGGCGCGATGCCGGAGACGCCGATCGCGATGTCGGTCTGCCCGATCCGCCAGGCCCGTCCGGCGGTGTCGCTGACGATCAGGCCGAGGCGTACGCCGGTGAGCTCCTCGAGGCGAGTGCGCAGGTCACGCGCGGCGCCGTCGGGGTCGGGCGGCAGCGGGATGACGGTGCCGGCCTCGAGGTTCGAGGCGTCGATGCCGGCCAGCCGCGAGGGTGAGCCCGGAGTGCGTACGCACGATGCGGGTCTGCCCACGGCTAGCCACGAGCCGGTCGGTCTCCGCGTCGAGCAGCGCGTCGCGGTCACCGCTTCGTCGCCAGCCCAGCTGCCTTGCTGACGACCTTGCTCGTCACGACGAGCACGTCGGCATCGGCGAGCGGCTCGGCCAGGTGCTCCGCGATGATCCCCGCGAGGTCGTCGCCCGCCGTGATCTCGCCGATGCCCTCGAGTGGCCATGCGCGCAGAGCCATCGTCAGGCCTTTGCGGCCAGTGAGTCGGCGAGGTCGAGGGTGTCGCGGGCCAGCTGGGCCGTGGTCGGGGCGTCCGTCATGTAGAGCGGCACGGCGCGGGCGGTGATGCCGGCGGCCTGGATGCTGTCGAGCTCGGCCGCGTCGGCGCTGTCGACGAGCCAGCCGTCGAGCACTCCCCCGGACGTCCTCGCACCGTGGTGCCGAGCCACTCCTGAAGCGCTGATCTCGATGCCGAGGCCGGTCAACAGCTGGTCGGCCATCCCGCGCACCGCGGCGCCGCCGATGATCGGTGAGACCCCGACGACAGGAGCCGCTGTCGTACGGACGGCCTCGGCGACCTCCGGGACCGACAGGATCGCGCCGATCGACACGATGGGGTTGGACGGCGGCAGGATGACCCGGTCGGCGCCGAGGATCGCCTCGACCACGCCGGGGCCGGCCGTCGCCTCCGCCGCTCCCCGGAACGCGACCTCACGCACCGGCGACCTTGGCGCCCAGGCGGATCCAGTACTCCTGGAAGTGGATCACGTCGAGGCCGTGCTCGCCGTCGATGCTGATGTGGGTCTCGACCTCGTCCTCGGTCATCGGCAGCAGGCGTACGCCGGGCTTCCACCGCTCGCAGAGCCGCTCGGTGATGGCGGCGAGGCCGACGCCTTCGTGCCACATCTGCGTGCGGATGAGATGCGTCGCGAGATCCCGGTCACCGAGCCCGAACCAGGTGTTGGCCGCGCCGTAGGCGGTCAGCTCTTCCTTGGCGTTCCACGTCTCGTCGGTGCGTCCCCACTTGCGTTCGGGGTCGATGCCGCCGCCGAGCGTGTACATCACGGTGTCGAGATCGGGGCACACCCGAAGGCCGAACAACCAGATGTCGTCGGCGGTGTTGCCGATCACCGTGACGTCGTCCTCTGGTCCCACCGCGTCGAGGAGACCCGACAGGAAGTTGGCACCACCGACTCCGCCTGACAGCACCGTGATTCGCATGCGCCCAGTCTGCCCGAGTGGGTGTGGGGTCAGAGTGCCGACTCGATCGCCCGCCAGAACGTCGGGTAGGCGTAGACCGTGTTGCGGAGCGTCGCGAGCGGGATCTCGGCACGCACCGCGAACGCCAGCGCCGACAGTGTCTCGCCGCCGGTCGGCCCTGCGCTCGTGGCACCGATGATGACGTCGCGATCGGCGTCGATGACGAGCTTGATCAGGCCGTCGTTGCCGATGCCGTGGACGAAGCCGCGGCTGCTCGCCGAGACGTCGGTCAGCCCGATGCGTACGTTGACGCCCTTGTCACGCGCCTGCGCCTCGGTGACGCCGACGCCGCCGACCTCGGGATCGGTGAACGTCACGCGCGGGAAGCTGGCGTCGTACGCCTCCAGCGGCTCGCCGAGGATCGCCTTGGCGGCGCGCTCGGACTGGTACATCGACAGGTGGGTGAAGGCGCCGCGGCCGACGATGTCGCCGATCGCCCAGAGCCCGTCGGTGACCTGCATGTCGTCGCCGACGGTCAGGAACCGCTCGACCTCGACGCCGACCGTGTCGAGGCCGATGTCGTCGAGGCGCGACCTGCGGCCGGCGGCCACGAGCAGCTGCTCGGCGTCGTATGTCGTGTCGCCGCAGGTCACGGTGAACCGGCCGCCGTCGTGATCGACCCGGTCGATCGTGATGCCGGCATGCACGCCGATGCCCTCGGCCTCGAACACCGTGGTCAGCAGCTCCGACGACTCCGGCTCTTCGGGTGCGAGGATGCGCGGCGCGACCTCCAGCACCGTGACCTCGACTCCGAAGCGGGCGTACGCCTGTGCCAGCTCGAGGCCGATCGCACCGCCGCCGATGACGATCAGCGAGGCCGGGGCCTGTTCGGCCTTGAGCGCTTCGCGGTTGGTCCAGAACGGCGTGTCGGCAAGGCCAGGGATCGGCGGGACCGCTGCGGTCGTGCCGGTGTTGAGCACGACACCCTTCGAGGCGACGTAGGTCTCGCCAGCGACCTCGACCGTACGATCGCCGGCCAGGCGCCCGTGACCACGTACGAGCGTGGCGCCGGCCGCGGTGATCCGGTCGGCCGCGACGGTGTCGTCCCAGTTGTCGGTGGCCTCGTCGCGGATGCGCTTGGCGACGACGGAGAAGTCGGGGGTGACCGTCGCACCGCCGGACAGCTTGGCGATGCGCCGCGCCTCGGCCAGCAGGTTGGCGGCGCGGATGAACATCTTGGACGGGATGCAGCCCCAGTAGGGACATTCGCCGCCGACCAGCTCGGCCTCGACCGCGACCACGGAGAGCCCGGCCTTGGCGAGCCGCGCGACGAGCGCCTCGCCTCCTGGCCCGAGACCGACAACGACGACATCACACTCGTGAGCACTCATGCGCCCATCCTCTGGCATGTGCGCGGCCGCATGCCAGAGAACCGGTACGTCGATTTCACCTCCGCTGGGGTCGCCGCGTGGTTACGCTGCGCTGCATGGATGCCGTGCCGGCGACTGACGCGGATCGACGCGGGGCGTTCGACGAGCTCAAGGAGCTGCTGTCCAGCGGGCGCATCGACGCCGCCGAGTTCGCCACGCGGTCCTCCAAGATCGCGGACGCCACGACGCTGTCGGAGCTGGCCGCCCTCGTGACGGCTCGAGGCCGCGCACCTGCCTCGACGGCACCGGCGAAGCAGTCGTTCGGCACGGTCGTGGGCGACGCCATCACGAGCCCGGAGCTCGGCCGGTCCGTCGGACGCCTCGCCACGGTGGTCGGCCTGCGGCGGTTGATCGTCTGGCTGGTCGGCCTGGCCCTCGCGGGCGGCACAGCGTTCGCGACATCGCAGTTCGTGACCGGGGAGGACGGGTCGTCGAACGATCCGGCGACGCCGGGCGCGAGCCCGGGTGCGACGGAGCAGACGGTCACCGCGCCGGCCCATCCCGAGCTGCTGACGAGCGATGGGTTCACCAAGCTCCGCGACGACATGCGCGCCAAGATCGGGAACACCCGCTACATCAGTGCCGTGATCTATCCGGACTACGCGACGATCGAGGTCCCCGTCGCGGGCGACCCGGACCACTCTCAGCGCTGGTACTACAACGGCAGCTTCCCCTACAACCCCATCGAGAGCCCCCGCAGGGCCGGCTCGAAGGATGCCGACCTGCGCAGCGTCAAGGTGGAGGCGCTGGCTCGCGCGGTCCAGCGCGCGCCGGCGCAGCTCAACGTTCGGGACGCCGACCGTACGTATCTGATCTTCGACAACCGCTCAGGCCTCAACGTCATGTCGGTCTACGTCATGAGCCCGTCGAACAAGTCCGGCTACTGGACCATGAAGCTCAACGGCACGACGATCACGAAGTACAAGGCACCGTGACGCTCACGACTAGCGAGACAGCATCCTGCGCGGGTTGATGACACCCGAGCCCGTGCTCGTGTCATAGCCCTTCGAGCCGATGTCGTCCGCGGTCGACTGGATCAACGAGCGCACCGTGGCCTGCTTGGACTTGGAGCCGAGCTTGGCGATCTCGAGCGCCGCTGCCGCCGCCGCGTAGGGCGACGCCATCGACGTACCGGAGAGGGTGCAGTAGTTGGCCGGGCACTGCAGGTCGGCTTGCGGCTTCGGAATCATGGTCGACACGATGCCGCTGCCGGGAGCCACGACATCCACCCAGTCGCCACAGCTGGAGTACGACGCGACGCGCACCGCCGGAGCTGATCGCACCGACGCCGAGGACCCCGTCGTACGCAGCGGGATAGCTGCGCGGCGCGCCGAACAGGAAGGGGCACCCGTCGTTGCCCGCCGCGGCCACCACGACGACGTTCTTGGAGACCGCGTACGCCACTGCGGCGCGACCAGCGCTGTCGGCCTGGGTCGACGAGAGGGACAGGTTGATGACCTTGGCGCCGTGGTCGACGGCCCAGATGATGCCCTTCGCGACGTTCGCGGAGTCGCCAACACCGGATCGGTCGAGCACCCTCACCGGGAGGACCTTGGTCTTCGGTGCCAGACCCGCGATGCCGCGGCCATTGTTGGAGATCGCGGTGATGATGCCGGCCACGTGGGTGCCGTGGCCGTTCTCGTCCGTTGCCGAGGTCCCCGGCGCGACATAGTCACGACCCGACAGGATGTGGCCACTGAGGTCGGCGTGGCCGGCCTGTACCCCGGTGTCGATGACCGCGACGACAACGCCGCTGCCGGTCGAGGTCTTCCACGCCGTCTCGGCGCCGAATCGGGTGAGTGCCCACTGCTTGCTGCGATAGGTGTCGTTCGTGGCGTCGATGCTCACCTCGTGCGCGATGTCGACGCCGATCGTGGACGACTTCCTGAGTCCCGAGATGATCAGGTCGAGCGCCCCCGAACGGCTCGATGCGAGCTCGGTGGTGATCTTCGGCGCCCCCGAGGTACGTGTCGTCGTGACGACCTTGAGCTCGCTGCCGGACGTTGCCGTCGCGAGGATCTTCTCCGCAGCCTTCTGCAGGTTGACGCCGGTCCCCGGGTCGTCCGTGGCCCCCGCACTCGTCGCGCCAGCGGCGAACAGAACCAGGCCCAGCACCATTGACGCGACCATCCGCGTGTCTCGCATGCGCACTCCGGTCACCTTTCGTCTGAGGTGAACAACGCCTCGACACGGGCTGGAGTTACGTGCTGGCGGTCCCTGCGGAGTTGAAAGCGTCCGCCGCGAGTGCCAGTTCCCGATATCGTGCTCGGCATGGTGGCCACCCGAGCGAGTGATGCCGACCGCGACAGCTGCCTTGAGGACATCGAAGCCGCGTTCGCCGACGGTCGCATCAACGACGCTGAACGAGAGGCGCGTACGCAGGCAGCATTGCAGGCGACGACGCTCGCCGAGCTCTCCTACCTCGTCTCCGACCTCGGGCCGGCCGCCAAGCTGCCGACGAAGGTCGCGGCCGCGTTGTCGCCCAAGAAACGGTCTCCTGCCGCCGATTCACTCTCACCGCGATTGCTGCGCAACCTGCTGCTGGGGTCTCTCGTCGCGGCGGTGATCGCGGTGGTGCTCTGGATCTCCAATGCCGGCGACGACGAGCAGGCGGCCAACGGGCCGGCGGCGCAGCAGTCCGTACCCAACGAGCGACTCGAGCTGCACACCGCCGAGGGCTTCGAGCGGTTCGTCGCCCTGACCAAGGCGAAGTTCGGCACGACGATCATCGACTCCGCCGCGATCTATCCCGACTACGCCAGCGTCGAGGTCGTCATGAAGGAGAACCCGCGGCGCGCAGAGAACTGGTACTTCGCCAAGGGCTTCGAGGGTGATCCGAGCAAGGGCACCCGGCCGGCCGATGCCGCGACGATCGACCTCGCGTCGGTCGACCCGATCGCGTACGCCCGGGCGATCAAGCGCTCGCCCTCGGTGCTGGGCGTTGAGGACATCACCTCGACGTACGTCGTCATCCGCGACAGCGGCGGCGAGCCGTCGTTCTCGGTCTACGTGTCGAACAAGTACAGCGAGAACGGATACTGGACGTTCACGCTGGATGGCAAGGAGCTCAGCCGCTACGCGTTCGAGTGAGTCCTGGGCTGCGATCCGGGACGCGGCTCGCGGTAGCGGACGACGCTGTAGGCGAGCAGGAACCAGGCGGCGATCGCGGAGGCCCACAGGCCGATCGCGGTGCCCCAGCCATGAGCCGGAAGCTCAGGCCCGAAGCCGAAGCCGAGGATCGAGAACTTCGGGATGTTGGGGCTGATCCACCACACGACGCCCATCGCCACGAGCCACACCCCGCCGAGGAAGCTGAGGAAGACGCGCGGCCACGTCGCGACACCGTACTTGGCGGCATCGACGGCCTTGCGCCTCAGCGGTTCCAAGACATTCCGGGCCCACGCATGGCGGCGTGACAAGAGTGCGACACCGGCGACGACGATCAGCATGCCGGGCCCCGGCAGCGGCATCAGGACGATGCCGACGGGGATGAGCGTCCACCCGAGAATCTCCACGCCAAGACGCTCGAACGTGCTCTTGATCGAGGTCCCGACGCCCATGACGCAATTCTGCCATTCACTGTCCAACAGAAACGCCCGAACTCGGCCAGAACTCCGAGAACCAGGGTCATCCCCGATCACAAGGCAGGGCCACCTGCGGGTCGACCCCGACGATCAGAGCGAGACGAAGACGTGAACAGCCGCTTCGGCGTCGATCTCAGCGGTCTCACCCTGCCGGGCGACGACGAGGCCGTCATGGCCCTGTGACACGAGGATGTCGTTGCCGGGCAGTGCTCCGACCCGGCGAAGCACCGACATGACCTCGGTGTCCTTCTGGAGCTCTTCGGCGATGCGGCGCACCACGAGGCGAACGGGCTCGACCGCGCCGCTGACAGCCTTGGTCATCGGCTGGACGCCTTCGAGGAAGTCGGCGTCCTTGCCGAGCTCACCGAGCTCGGAGAGCCCGGGGATCGGGTTGCCATAGGGCGACTCGGTCGGGTGCTCGAGCAGCTCGACGAGGCGGCGCTCGACCTGCTCGGACATGACGTGCTCCCAGCGGCAGGCTTCCTCGTGGACGTACTCGATCTCGAGGCCGATGATGTCGGTCAGGAGGCGCTCGGCGAGGCGGTGCTTGCGCATCACGCGGGTCGCGAGCTGCCGGCCCTTGGGCGACAGCTCGAGGTGGCGATCCCCCTCGACGGTGAGCAGGCCGTCACGCTCCATGCGAGCGACGGTCTGGCTGACCGTCGGCCCGCTCTGGTGGAGGCGCTCGGCGATGCGCGCGCGCAGCGGAACGATGCCCTCCTCTTCCAGCTCGTAGACCGTGCGGAGGTACATCTCGGTGGTGTCGATCAGGTCGCTCACGCCGCCATTGTTCCACGTCGTGCGGCATCCTCGTGACGGTCCGACGCCCAGCGCGGCCACAACGCCTCGAGCGGGGGCGCAGATCACCCCGCCGTACGTCCTAGGGTGGTCACGTGGTCACGATTCCCGGGCAGTTCAACGGTCCCCTGCACTCCGGCAACGGCGGCTACGTCGCAGGCCTGCTCGCCCAGGAGCTCGGTGGCGACGAGCCGGCCACCTCGACCCTGCGCATACCGCCGCCGCTCGACGTGCCGCTCAGCTGGGAGCACGACGGCAGCGAGGTGCGCCTCCTGACCGCTGGCGGAGCCGTCGTCGGCAGTGCGGCACCCGGCGCCTTCACCCGAGACGTGACGCCGTGCCCGTCGCCGGAGGACGCCGCAGCCGGGCTCGCGCACTATCCCGGCTTCCACCACCATCCGTTCGACCACTGCTTCACCTGCGGCACGGCCCGCGACGAAGGCGACGGCCTGCGCCTGTTCGCCGGCCCGGTCGACCCCGCGAACCCAGACCTCACGGCGGCGCCCTGGACCCCCCACGAGGCGTTCGGAGACCACGACGGCACCCTCGAGCTGCCCGTCGCGTGGGCGGCGCTGGACTGCCCCGGTGGGTGGGCGGCCGACTTCAGCCGCAACACCATGGTGCTCGGCCGCATGACAGCGCAGGTCAACCGGCGCCCGCGCGTCGGAGAGGCCTACATCGCGGTCGGCCACCTGCACGCTCAAGAGGGCCGCAAGTTCCTGACCGACACGGCGCTCTACGCCGCCGACGGCGAGCTGCTGGGCCGAGCCGAGCAGACCTGGATCCTGATCGACATCGCCGCGTTCTCCTGATTGCGGCGCGACAAGACCAGTGGCGTAAATTCGACGCGTGACACGGCGTCCCCTTTCCCGGCTGTTCGCCGACACGCGTCCGCTGCGCAACCAACACTTCCGCCGGTTGTGGCTCGCCAACATCATCACGGTCATCGGCGCCCAGCTGACGGTGGTCGCGGTGCCGGCTCAGATCTACGCCGACACCCGCTCCTCGGCATACGTCGGGCTCGCCGGCGTGTTCGGCCTTGTCCCGCTCGTCGTGTTCGGCCTGTACGGCGGCGCGCTCGCGGACGTGTTCGACCGACGCACGCTGCTGATCATCACGACGACAGGCCTGATCGTGACCAGCGGGTTGTTCTGGCTGCAGGCCGCGGCAGGCAGCACCAATGTCTGGCTCCTGCTCACGCTGTTCGCCGTCCAGCAGGCGTTCTTCGCGGTCAACCAGCCGACCCGCAGCGCCGTGCTGCCGAAGATCGTCGAGCCGCACCTGCTGCCGGCCGCGAACTCGCTCAACATGACGGTCGCGATGGCCGGCGGCATCGCAGGGCCGCTGGTCGCGGGCGTCTTGATACCCATCATCGGCTTCGAGTGGCTCTACCTGATCGACACCTTCACGCTGTTCGCCACGCTGGGGGCCGTCGTACGCCTGCCGCGGCTGCCGGTGCTCGATGCGGCTGCGAGTGCGCCTGGGGTGCGGGCGGTCGTCGATGGCTTCCGCTACCTGCGCACGCAGCCCGTACTGATGATGTCGTTCGTCGTCGACCTCATCGCGATGGTGTTCGGCATGCCCCGGGCGCTGTTCCCCGAGATCGCTCACGTCGACTTCGGCGGGCCGGAGAACGGCGGCATCGCCTTCGCCCTGCTGTTCGCTGCGATCCCCGCCGGTGCCGTCATCGGCGGTGTCTTCAGCGGCTGGGTGTCGCACGTCGAGCACCAGGGCCGAGCCGTCGTGGTCTCGATCGTGCTGTGGGGTCTGGCCATGACCGGCTTCGGCGTCGCGGTCGCGCCTCGCCGACCAATGGCGTACGCCGATGCTGGTCGTCGCCCTCGCTCATGCTCGTGATCGGCGGCGCAGCGGACATGGCATCCGCGGCGTTCCGGATGAGCATGCTGCAGTCGGCCGCCGACGACGCGCTGCGAGGACGGCTCCAGGGCGTCTTCATCGTCGTCGTCGCCGGCGGACCACGCATCGCCGACACGTTGCACGGCGCGACCGCCGCCGCCACCGGCACCGCGGCTGCCTCAGCAGGTGGCGGCGTGCTGGTCGTCGTGGGCGTCGTGCTCGTGTCGCTGCTCGTGCCGTCGTTCGTCCGCTATCGGATCAGCCGGCAGCTGTCCGGCTGACCGACGTCGGGGGCGCGCGCCGACCCGGCGTCGCCGGCCCATACTGAGCGGATGGCCACGACACGCGTACGCCGCGAGCTCACGACCGAGCAGGTTCAGCGTTGGGTCGCCTCGCTCCTGATCCTCGCGGTGTCTGCCTTCCCGCTCGGCGCGTTGGTGGCGGTCATCCGCAGCATCGTCGACGACGGCCGCCGCAGCGACGGGGTCATCCTGCTCCTCGTCATGGCGGTCATCGGGATCGTTGCGCTCGGCGCCATCCGCCTGGTCCACCGCAAGCCGGCGTTCGCTCCGTGGATCCTGCTCGGAGTCATGCCCGCCGTGGCCGCGGGCTTCATCGTCTTCAGTGCGGAGGTCGCTGACCAGCGGCGAGAATCTCGACCGCCGGGCAGCGAGCTCGAGGGACGCCACGTCCGGTGCGGCAGACACCGGGCGAACGCCCACGACGGCGCGAATGATCAGCACCGGGATCAGGGCCAGTGCGAGCAGCACCAGCAGCAGCCACGAGGCGCGACCGAACGTGTCAGTCGTCATTGCCGCGAGCGCGCCGAAGACCGAGCCGCCTCCGACGTACGCCGCCGACCAGGTCGCGGAGCCGGCGAGTGAAGCCGTCGCGAACCGTCGGTACTCCAGGCCGGAGGCGCCGGCGGCGGCCGGCGTGAGCGTACGCACGACGGGCACCAGCCGGGTCGCGAACACGGCAACACCGCCACGTCGGCGCAGCAGGTCGGTCGCGCGGTCATAGTGGCGTACGCCCAGGCGCTTGACCGCCTTGGTCTCGCGCAACGTGTCGCCGTAGCGACGGCCGAGGAGGTAGCCGACGTGGTCGCCGAGGCTGGCGCCGAGCATGACGGCGACGCCCAGCATGACCATCTCGGCGGGCGACCCCATCGTCGCGGCGAGCACGACGACCGCGGTCTCCCCCGGCAGCACCATGCCGAGGCCCAGCCCCGACTCGGCGAATGCGAGGCCGAAGCCCAACGCAAGTGTCAGCGCGATTGCTGTCATGCCCCCACGATGACGAGGCGACGTGAAGCGATGGCCGCGACGAGGTGGATGCGGCGTGAACTCCGCACGACACCCGTCAGGGCGCCAGCCGGTCGCGGCGCCAGCCGTCGGCGGTCCTGACATACGAAGGCGGTCGTGCAAGCGACTCTGCCGGCCCTGCCAGAACTCCACGTCTCGCAGCGCGATGCGATAGCCGCCCCAGACCGGCGGGCGCATGACGTCCTGGTCATCGAAGACCTGGCGACTTCGGCGACCCGCTGCTCGAGCACCTCTCGGCCCGATATGACGCGGGACTGCGGCGAGGCGACGGCGCTGATCTGCGAGCCCCGCGGCCGGGAGCGCGAAGTATGCGTCGGACTCCGCCTCGTCGATCCGCGTCACCCCACCCTCGACGCGTACCTGGCGCTGCAACGGATGCCACAGCATCACCGCGGCCGCCCGAGGGTTGACCTCGAGCTCGTCGCCCTTGCGCGACTCGTAACCCGTGAAGAACGTCAGTCCCCGCTCGTCGAGCCCCTTGAGCAGCACGATGCGCACCGAGGCTGCCCATTGGCTGACGCAGTCGCGAGCGCCATCGCGTTGGGCTCGTAGACACCGGCGTCGATCGCCTCGTTGAGCCAACGCCCCAGCAACGCCAACGGATCGTCGCCCGCAGCCGCCTCGTCGAGCCCCTCGCGGGCGTACTCCTCACGCATCCGCGCCAAATCGGGGGTCTCCATGACTCCACGGTAACCACGCAGGGCAGAATGCAACGTATGACTGAAGTGCACCACGGACTTGAAGGCGTCGTAGCGTTCGAGAGCGAGATCGCCGAACCCGACAAGGAAGGGTCCGCACTGCGCTATCGCGGTGTCGACATCGACGACCTCGTCGGCCGCGTGCCGTTCGAGAAGATCTGGGGCCTGCTCGTCGACGGCGCCTACGAGCCGGGCCTGCCGCCCGCCGAGCCGTTCCCGATCCCGGTTCACTCCGGCGACATCCGCGCCGACGTACAGAGCGCGATCGCGCTGACCGCCCCCGCCTGGGGCATGAAGCAGCTCTACGACATCGATGATGTCCAGGCTCGAGAGGACCTTGCCCGCGCCGCGGTCATGGTCCTTTCGTATGTCGCCCAGGCCGCACGCGGCGTTGGCCAGCCGTTCGTCCCGCAGACCGAGGTCGACAAGGCCCGCACGATCACCGAGCGGTTCCTCACGCGCTGGCGCGGCGAGGTCAACCCCGACCACGCCAAGGCGATCGACGCCTACTGGGTCTCGGCCGCCGAGCACGGCATGAACGCCTCGACCTTCACCGCCCGCGTCATCGCCTCGACCGGCGCCGACGCCGCTGCTGCGCTGTCCGGAGCCGTCGGCGCGATGTCCGGCCCGCTGCACGGCGGCGCCCCGGCCCGCGTGCTGACGATGATCGAAGAGGTCGAGAAGTCCGGCGACGCCACGGCGTACGTCAAGCAGCTCCTCGACAGCGGCGAGCGGCTGATGGGCTTCGGTCACCGCGTCTATCGCGCCGAGGACCCGCGCGCTCGCACCCTGCGTCGTACGGCCAAGGAGCTCAACGCTCCGCGCGCCGAGGTCGCGATCGCGCTCGAGGAGGCCGCGCTCAAGGAGCTCCGCGAGCGCCGTCCCGACCGTGTGCTCGAGACCAACGTCGAGTTCTGGGCAGCGATCGTCCTCGACTACGCCGAGATCCCGCCGCACATGTTCACCTCGATGTTCACCTCGGCCCGCACCGCCGGCTGGAGCGCGCACATCCTCGAGCAGAAGCGCACGGGTCGCCTGATCCGCCCGTCCGCGATCTACACCGGCCCGGCTTCGCGCGGCGCCGACGAGGTCGAGGGCTGGAACCCGGCCTGGGCATCGTAGCGTCTGCACGTGCGAGGGGCTGAGGCCCTTCGGTTCGATCGGCGTCGCCCAAAGCAGTGACTCGTCCCTGCGGCACGGGTCTGCGGCGCCGTCGCCAACTGACCTCACGCACGCTGACGTTTGGGCCGGGTCCACGGCGACTCGCGACCCAAACGTCACTCTCAGCGTTGCTCCTAGAGGACGGTCTTGGTGACGGTGCGGACACCGACCCAGAGCCCGACCGCAGCGGTCACGATCGCGGCGATGATGCCGTAGACCACGGCACTGTCGTCGAACGTGCCGGAGAACAGCACCCGCTCGGCGTCGACGATGTACGTCAGCGGGTTGGCCTTCGACAACGCCTGCATCCAGTCCGGTCCGGTCTCGAGCGGCAGCATCATGCCCGAGAGGATCAGCAGCGGGAACAGCAAGGACTGCTGCACCGCCCAGAACGCCCACTCGTTCTTGCGGGTCGCGATCGCCAAGGCGTACGACAGCGCTCCGACACCGACGCCGAAGACCCCGAGGATCAGCAGCCCCACGACGACGTGTGCGGGGAACAGGTCGAAGCCGAACGGCACCGCGACCAGCGTGATGATCAGGCCTGGACCACCAGCGGCGTCAGCTCCTTGAGCGCCCGGCCGATCAGCAGGGCCGGACGGGCCAGCGGCGTCGCGAGGATCCGCTCGAACGCGCCGGTCATGATCTCGAACTGCAGGTTCGCGCCGGTCATCGACGTGCCGAACATCGTGATCATCACGACGACGCCGGGCAGGAAGAACTGCAGCGTCGAGCCGAAGCCCAACCCGTCATCGCCGGCGACGCCGGACAGCAGCGGGCCGAACAGGCCGAGGAACACCAGCGGCTGGATCAGCGAGAAGATCAGCGAGAACGGGTCGCGCAGGATCGTGAGGGTCTCCCGCGTCCATACGGCCTTGATGTCGCCCAGCATGGAGCGATGGGCGATGCGTGCCGAGGTGGCGGTGGAATCGAGGATGGTGCTCATGCTTCTGCTCCTTCGCGCAGGCTGCGTCCGGTGAGGTTGAGGAAGACGTCGTCGAGGGTGGGTTGCTTGAGCGTCGCCGCCTTGACGGCCACGCCCTTGTCGCCGAGCGCGTGGAGGACGCCGGGCAGGGCGACCGGTCCGGCGTCGACCCGGAACGAGATCGCGGTGTCGCCGTTGCTCGGCACCTCCTCGACCTCGGAGCCGGCCTGAGCGACGACCTCACGGGTCGTCGGCAGGTCGTCGGCACCGACCGTGACCGTGATCCGGTCACCCGCCTGCTCGGCCTTGAGCGCCTCGGCGGTGTCGTCCGCGATGATCTTGCCGTGGTCGATCACGACGACCCGCTCGGCCATCGTGTCGGCCTCCTCGAGGTAGTGCGTCGTCAGCACGATCGTCGTGCCGAACTCCTCGCGCAGGCGCAGGATGTGGTCCCAGAGGTTGGCCCGGTTCTGCGGGTCCATGCCGGTCGACGGCTCGTCGAGGAACAGCAGAGCCGGCTCGTGGATCAGGCCGAGCGCGATGTCGAGGCGCCGCTTCTGGCCACCTGACAGCGTGCTGACCTTGCGCATCTTCATGCCCTCGAGGTCGAGCGTGCCGAGCAGCTCCTCGGCCCGTGTCGATCGGCGCGCTGCTTGTCGAGCCCGTAGAAGCGGCCCTGCATCAAGAGCTCGTCCCAGACGCGGTAGTTGTGGCCGGCGCCGTCCTTCTGGCCGATGTAGCCGATGCGGCTGCGTACGCCCGCCGGGTCGGCCGTGACGTCGATGCCCGCGACCGTCGCGGTCCCCGAGGTCGGCGGCAGCAGGCTCGTCAGCATGCGCAGCGTCGTCGACTTGCCCGCGCCGTTGGGGCCGAGGAAGGCGACGAGCTCGCCCTCTGCGACGTCCAGGTCGATCCCGCGCACCGCCTCGACCGTCTCCTTCCCGGACACGAAAGTCCGGGTCAGCTGGTGAGTGTGAATCATGTGAGTCCCTTTTCCGTACGTCGTACTGAATTCTGACTATTACATCATACGGTGTACGGTGTGACAAGAACGTGGCGACGGAAAAGGACATCCATGAACGACGAGCGACCGGCAGTCCCCGACACCGATCCGCTGACGTGGGGCACGCCCGAGGGCCGCCACATGATCCGGCTCCTGTGGGATCCGCCGACGCCGGCCGGCCGCGGGCCCAAGCAGAAGCTGACGCTCGACCAGGTCGTCGAGGCCGGCATGGCCGTCGCCGCGGCCGAAGGCGTCGACAAGCTCTCGATGCGCAACGTCGCCGCGCACCTCGGCGTCGGCGCGATGAGCCTCTACACGTACGTCCCGGGGCGCGACGAGCTCTTCGAGCTGATGATCGACCGGGCCTGGGCGGCCCGCAAGCTGCCGGACCAGTCGCTGCCGTGGCGTGAGCAGGTCGAGTTCCATGCCCGCGAGGCGTGGGCGATGTACCAGGCATATCCGTGGCTGATCCGCTCCAACCTCTGGCGGATGCCGCTCGGGCCCCACGTCATGGACGTGCAGGAGGACATCTATCGCGCGGTCATGCTCACTGGACTCCCCTACCCCGAGGTCGCCCGCGTCGCCGGGCTCGTCGAGTCACACGTCTTCGGCGTGGCGCGCAGCGTCATCACCGACACGAGCGTGTCGTCCAACACCGGCATCACCGCCGACGAGTACTGGGACTCACGGAGCAGCTTCTGGGGCACCTACTACTGCAGGAGCGGTTCCCGACGATGACGGCGATCTGGGAGTCCGGTGCGTTCGACCGATCTGCCGGCGACGAGGTCGAGTTCGGCCTCGCCCGTCTGCTCGACGGCGTCGAGCTCCTGATCCAGAAGCAGGCCGCCCACGATCCCGGGCAGCCCGACGTCACGGCGAGGCAGCGCCGCGCCACGAAGAGTCGGGAGAGATGAGGAGACGAGTACGCATGGATACGCCGTGACACAGATGACGCGTCCTTACGCGACCACACAATCAAGAATGAATTGATCCCGACACGACCCGTAGAACGCCGTCTGGTCCATGGGTCACGATATGCCGGCGCGTCTTGTGTCCGGGAAACGCCACACAACTCGCCTATGCTGAGCGCCGTGCGGTCAAAGTGGATCACGATGCTTGCGGGGGTCATCGCCGCCGTCGTCCTGGTCAGCGTGGCCATCGGACTGACGTCACCCGACGGCAAGATCAGCGACGACGCCAAGGCGACACCATCGACAAAGCCGACCGCGAAGCCGACCGCGAGCCCGACACCCTCGCAGACCCCGACGCCGACTCCGGACAGCAGTCCCAGCGCCGATCTGGCGCCGGCCTCGGTCGCCGGGTCGTGGCCCGGGCGGCCGGACGCCGTCACCGGCGACGGCTCGTCCCTCGACTGGTGCCCTGCCGTACGCACGACCGGTGCCGCAGACGCCGAGAAGCTCTTCGGGAAGCCGGCAGTCGACAAGGCCGCATGCACCGCGGTGCAGTTCGTCTTCGGCAAGCGCTACTCGCGCCTGGCGATCCCCCGCAGGTCGTACGCCGCGAAGGACCTCAACTTCGTGCTGCCGGCGCTGGCCTCCTCGACCGTCAACGCGTTCCGCCCCCGCGTCAACGCCTTCGTGGCCGACCCCAACAGCGTCGACGTACGCGATGAGCTCGGACTCATCGCGCTCCGCGGCGAGGGCACCCCAGCCGGCGCCAAGCACACCTCCGCCGGCAACGGCCGAGTCTTCTACGGCAAGGCGTACTCGACGGACGGCTACCGGGACCGCGCCGCGTGGGTCAATCCCAGGTGGTCGAAGGTCACGATCAGCGTCGACCGGTCCAAGGCAGAGCCCAGGATCGTGGCGACCGTCGAGGCATCCGCCGCGATCCCCGTCTTCAACACCGCCGAGCGACGCGACGACATGCTGACGATCCCGACGCACGCGAGGTTCTTCCTGCGACGCGACAACGGATCGGCGTGGAAGATCGGCGGCTGGCGGATCACCGGCGGAACGTACGACTATGCGCAGCTCAAGCTGAAGTAGCGCATCAAGGCCGGCCATCCCCCCGAGATGGCCGGCCCTATGACGCCCCAGGCGTCGGTCGCACAAACGGCCCGAACATCCCCCCGAATCGTTCGGACCTGACAACCTGTGACATACACGCTAACCGAGTGTCGGCGCGAAGTGCAGTCTTGACATTAGCGCACAAAGTAGTTATTTATGGCTACGCGAATCTAGTCCTTCTGAGTTACTCCCTCAAAGGTGATTCGTTTCGACGCGGAGGCTCTCCCTGCCTCCGCGTCGCCATGTCCCGGGAAGGTGCCGGAAATACGTACGCTCTCCAGCCGGTTGTCATGCTCATGACCACCATCGGACTCATCGGCGCCGGACACATCGGCAGCCAGCTCGCTCGCGCCGCCATCGCCCAAGGACATGACGTGGTGCTGAGCAATTCCCGCGGACCTGAGAGCCTCACTGCCCTCATCGCCGAGCTCGGTCCCACGGCTCGTGCGGGCACCCCGGCGGAGGCCGCTGCGGCGGCCGACATCGCCGTCGTGACGACGCCGGTCAGCGCGATCGGTTCCGTGCCTGTCACCGAGCTCGCCGGAAAGCCCGTGATCGACACCAACAACTACTACTCGCAGCGCGATGGCATGATCGCCGAGCTCGAGGACGGCTCGTTGACCAGCGCCGAGCTTCTGCAGCGTCATCTTGTCGGCGCCCGCGTCGTCAAGGCGTTCAACCACATCCAGGCGGCCGCGATCACAGCCGAGGCGCAGCCAGCCGGTACGCCCGACCGTCGCGCGCTCGCGGTCGCAGGCGACGACGAGGCGGCGAAGGCGACAATCGCGTCATTCGTCGATGCGATCGGCTTCGACGTCGTCGACCTTGGCCCACTTGCCGAGGGCTGGCGGGTCCAGCCCAACACTCCGGGCTATGGTCCACGGCTCACCGCGGACGAGCTACGCGCTGCAGCAGGATCCGCAAGCCCCCGCAGCGCCTGACGCTCAGCGCAGCTCGGTCAGCTGCGCGAGGTCGTCTGTCGGCAGCTCATCGACCACCGCGGTGACATTCATCGACAGCAGGTCGACCCGCGCCCAGTGCTGGGACAGGAAAGCGGTCTCGGATGCGTCCTGGCCCGTCGCGATGCGCAGCAGGCTGCTCCGCGGCGCCAGCGTCGTCGCATCGACGACGTGCCACGCATCCTCGACGTACGCCTCGGCGACCGCGTGGAAGTCCATCGGGTAGAGCCCGGGGGCATAGACAGATGCCAGCCGGGCCGGGACGTCCAGGCCGCGGAGCAGCGCGACGACAAGATGCGCGTAGTCGCGGCACACTCCCTCGCGCGCCAGCATCGTGGCCACCGCGCCATCGGTCGGCTGGCTCGCGCCCGGCACGTACGACAGGTGTGCACCGACCCAGGAGCTGACGGCGTCGAGCAGCTCCTTGCCCCGCACCCCGGCGAACTCGGAGTTGGCGGTCGAGAACAACGTGTCGGACTCGCAGTAGCGGCTGGGCCTGCGGTACTCGATGAGGTCGAGCTCGTCGACCGCGGCCGGCTCGGCGTGGCCCGCGACCTCGGCGGCATAGTCGATCGTCATGTGGCCGGCGGGACCGGTGAGGCGGTGCAGTCGCGTGCCGTGCCGGCCGGCGATCTCGTGCGCCTCGAGCTCTTCGCCACCGGATCGGATCGTGAACGTCTCGGTCAGGTCATGCCCCTCGGCGACCGCGATCGAGAAGATCAAGTCGGCCCTGTCATGCAGGTGGAGCTGGAGATGGGCCGAGACTGATCGCTTCACCGCCCGATCGTTTCACGCCACCTAGCGCGACGTGGCGGCGCGCAAAACTCGCCCCAGGAGATCGTACGCCTCGAGGATCTTGTCGGCGGCCTCAGCGGCAGGCATCTCGCCGGACAGGACGGCCTCGCGGATCTCCTCGCGCATGGCGGCGACGCGGGGGTCTGTGCGGAGCCGCTGGTCGAGCTCGTCGCGGACCAGCGCCCAGGTGAAGTCGAGCTGCTGCTGGGCCCGCTTCTCGTGCAGGCCCTTGCGACCCAGGAACTCGCGGTGGCGGATGATCCGGCTCCACACCGTGTCGATCCCGGTGCCCTCGAGCGCCGAGCAGGTCAGCACCGGCGGGACCCAGCCGTGGCCTCCGGCATAGACCATGCGGAGCGCACCGGCGAGGTCCTTGGACGTCGCCTCGGCCTCCTGCACACGCTCGCCGTCGGCCTTGTTGACCGCGACGACGTCGGAGATCTCGAGGATGCCCTTCTTGATGCCCTGCAGCTGGTCGCCCGTGCGCGCGATCGTCAGGAACAAGAACGTGTCGACCATGCCGGCAACGGTGATCTCGGACTGGCCCACACCGACGGTCTCGATCAGGACGACGTCGAAGCCGGCCGACTCGAGCACGGTCATGGCCTGGCTCGTGGCCCGTGCGACACCGCCGAGCGTGCCGGCACTGGGCGAGGGCCGGATGTAGGCGTCGGGGCTCACGGCGAGCCGCGACATGCGCGTCTTGTCGCCGAGGACCGAGCCGCCCGTGCGTACGCTTGACGGATCGACCGCGAGCACGCCGACGCGATGCCCCTCGTCGACGAGGTGCATGCCGAGCGCCTCGATGAACGTCGACTTGCCGACGCCGGGCACACCCGAGACCCCGACGCGTACGGCTCCCCCAGCGTCGGGCGCCAGCAGGCCGAGCAGCTCGCGCGCCTCCACCCGGTGGTCGCTGCGGCTCGACTCGATCAGGGTGATCGCCCGCGAGATCGCCGCCCGCTTGCCGACGCGGACGTCGTCGGCGAGGTCAGCGACGTCGACAACCATCAGCTCTGCTGGGTGGCGCGGAGCTTGTCGAGCAGGTCGAGTGCTGAGTCGGCGATGACGGTGCCGGGCAGGAACACCGCGGCGGCACCCATCTCCTTGAGTGTCGGCACGTCGTCGGGTGGGATGACGCCGCCGATGACGACCATGATGTCGGGCCGGCCCATCTCGGCGAGCGCCTGCTTGAGCGCCGGCAGCAACGTGAGGTGCCCGGCCGCCAGGCTCGAGACGCCGACGATGTGCACGTCGGCGTCGACCGCCTGCTGGGCGACCTCCTCCGGCGTGGAGAACAGCGGGCCCACGTCGACGTCGAAGCCCATGTCGGCGAACGCCGTGACGATGACCTTCTGGCCGCGGTCGTGCCCGTCCTGGCCCATCTTGGCGACGAGGATGCGGGGCCGGCGGCCCTCGGCCTTCTCGAACGCCGCAGTGGCGTCGATGACCTTGTCGATGTTGCCGCCGTGGCCGGCTTCGGTGCGGTACACACCTGAGATCGTACGGATCACGGCTTGATGGCGCCCGTAGACCTTTTCGAGCGCGTCGGAGATCTCGCCGACCGTCGCCTTGGCGCGAGCCGCGTTGACCGCCAGCGTGAGCAGGTTGTCATCGAGCGAGCCGTCGCTGGCGGACCCTCGCTCTGCGCTCCTGGTCAGTGCCGCGAGCGCCGCGTCGACGTCGTCCTGGTTGCGCTCGGCCCGCAGGCGTTCGAGCTTGGCGAGCTGTGAGGCGTACACCGCCTTGTTGTCGACCTTGAGCACCTCGAGCGGGTCCTCGTCCGCGAGCCGGTAGGTGTTGACGCCGATGACCGCCTGCTGCCCGGAGTCGATACGCGCCTGCGTACGGGCAGCGGCCTCCTCGATGCGCATCTTGGGGATGCCGGCCTCGATCGCCTTGGACATGCCGCCGGCCGCCTCGACCTCCTGGATGTGCGCCCAGGCGCGGTTGGCGAGGTCGTGGGTCAGCCGCTCGACGTAGTAGGAGCCGCCCCACGGGTCGATGATGTCGGTCGTACCGGACTCCTGCTGCAGCAGCAGCTGGGTGTTGCGGGCGATGCGGGCACTGAAGTCGGTCGGCAGCGCGATCGCCTCGTCCAGCGCGTTGGTGTGCAGCGACTGCGTATGCCCCTGGGTCGCGGCCATCGCCTCGATGGCGGTACGCCCGACGTTGTTGAACACGTCCTGCGCCGTCAACGACCAGCCCGACGTCTGGCTGTGCGTACGCAGGCTGAGGCTCTTGGGGTTCTTGGGGTTGAAGCCGGCGACGAGCTCGGCCCACAGCGCACGGGCGGCGCGGAGCTTGGCGATCTCCATGTAGAAGTTCATGCCGATCGCCCAGAAGAAGCTGAGCCGCGGGGCGAACGCGTCGATGTCGAGGCCGACGTCGAGGCCCGCCCGGATGTACTCGACGCCGTCGGCCAGTGTGTAGGCGAGCTCGAGGTCGTTCGTCGCCCCGGCTTCCTGGATGTGATAGCCCGAGATCGAGATCGAGTTGAACCGCGGCATCTTCTGCGCGGTGTAGGCGAAGATGTCCGAGATGATCCGCATCGAGGGTGCCGGCGGATAGATGTAGGTGTTGCGGACCATGAACTCCTTGAGGATGTCGTTCTGGATGGTCCCCGAGAGCTTCTCGGGCGGCACGCCCTGCTCCTCCGCTGCGACGATGTAGAGCGCGAGCACGGGCAGCACCGCACCGTTCATCGTCATCGACACGCTCATCTCGTCGAGCGGGATGCCCTCGAACAGCTTGCGAGTGTCATAGATCGAGTCGATCGCGACACCGGCCATGCCGACGTCGCCGACGACGCGCGGGTTGTCGGAGTCGTAGCCGCGGTGCGTCGCCAGGTCGAACGCGACCGAGAGACCCTTCTGCCCGGCGGCGAGATTGCGGCGGTAGAACGCGTTGGACTCCTCGGCAGTGGAGAAGCCGGCGTACTGGCGGATCGTCCACGGCTGCGTCGTGTACATCGCGGGATAGGGGCCGCGGAGGAACGGCGCGAGGCCCGGGTAGGTGTCGAGTGCGTCGAGCCCGTCCAGATCGGCGGGCGTGTAGAGGCCCTCGATGTCGATGCCCTCGGGCGCGGGCCACGGCTCGGCGCCATCGGTCGCGCGGGCGTACGTGTCGGCGTCCGGCTCGTACGGCTGCTCGGGATCCAGCGGCAGCCCTGCGAAGCTCTCGGGAATGCTCATGCGATGAGCTCCTGTCGGATCGAGCGGAGGAAGGCGAGCGCATCGAGTCCGACCGCGACGTTCGTGTCGGCACCGATGTCTTGCCCTCGATGTGGCAGAGGGCCGGCCACGACGACGTACGTCGCCCCGGCCTCGCGCAGTGCGCTGACCAGGTCGGCACCCCATGCTTCGTACGCCTTGTCGTTGCCGACCAAGCACACCGTTGGGGGCTTGCCCGCTTCGGCGTACGCCGTGAGGACGTCATCGACGCCCTCGGTGGGTCCGGCGACGACGGAGTCGATGCCGCCGGCGGCGAGCAGGTTGGCGGCGAAGGTGCCGCGCGCGGTGAAGGCGGCGACGGTGCCCATCGACGCGAGGAACACCGGCGTCGCAGCTCGGTCGTCACGCAGCGCCTCGTACTCGCCGGCATAGCGGTGCACGTCGATCGGGTGTCCGTACGGCCGGCGCTCAGGCAGCTCCTCGTGCAGGTTGGGGAACTCCGAGACGCCCGTGATCGGACGCTTGCGCTTGGCGATGTCGAGTGCGCGGGCCGAGACGGTCTCGGCGATGGCCTCGCGGAGGAAGTCGAGCGACGCGACGAGCCCGCCCCTGCCCTCGATCTCGCCGAACAACGCCCAGGCTGCACGAGCAAGGTCGTCCGTGAGCTTCTCGACGGCGTGCGCGCCTCCGGCCGGGTCGACGACCGCGGCGACGTGCGACTCGCTGATCAGGAGACTCGAGGTGTTGCGGGCGATGCGGCGGCTGAACGCCTCCGGCAGGCCGAGCGGCTCGTCGAACGGCAGCACCGTGACGGCTGCCGCTCCCCCGACGCCGGCCGAGAACGCCGCGATCGTCGTGCGGAGCATGTTCACGTACGGGTCGTACTTCGCCATCATCGGGCGAGAGGTCACCGCGTGCTGCGCCTGACCCGCGGCGGCCGTCGTGACGCCGCTCAGCTCGGCGACCCGGTTCCACAGCCTGCGGGCGGCGCGGAGCTTGGCGATCGTCGGGAACTGCTCGTCGGTCGCGGCATACCGGAAGTCGATGAGTGCCGCCGCATGGTCGACATCGATGCCGGCGGCGACGAGAGCGCGAAGGTACGTGATGCCGGCGGCGAGCGAGTAGGCGAGCTCCTGGACGTCGGATGCCCCAGCGTCGTGCACCGCTGTGGCGTCGACCGTGACGGCGCGGACGCCGAGAGGCTGCGCCAGGGCAGCGACCTCGCCGACGATCCCGAGATCGGTGACACCGTGGCCCCGGATCGTGGCGCCGAGCGGGTCGACACCGAAGGATGTACCGGGCGCCGCGGTGACGGCTTTGTCGTCGAGCACGGCAGCCAGCGCGCGGGCTGCGTCGACGGGTTCGGCCGGAGCATCCAGCACGACGGCTGCGAGATCGAGGAAGACCGGTTCGAGGATCGTCCCCAGTGCATCGACCGGGATCGCTCCGCCACCGACGGAGAGCCAGAGGGAGTTGACGCCGTTCTCGAGGTCCGTGACGACGTCCTTGGCGGTGCGCTCGACATCAGGATCGGCGAACCACGCGCGTACGTCCCAGCCGTCGAGCTCACGGGCCGCGGCACTGCCGCGGGTGAACGGCGCCTGCCCCGGCAGACCGCCGTCAGGCAGGTCACGGCTCAAAGCAGGCGTGCCGAGCGGCGTGACGGTGATGCCGTCGAGCGTCGTGGTGGCGAGCTTGCCCCACACGTCGCTGTCGGGTGCGTCGTCGGCAAGCTTCCTGGCCTTGCGGAGCACCACAGCGGTGGCCTGCTCCCACTCGTCCAGCGTGTGCTCGAGCCCCTTGGACAGGGGGACATCGACCGTTCCGTCAGAGGCCATAAGGGGCATCGTACGAATACCCCGTCGTGGCGGCCACCCAATGTGACGAATGTGACGGGCCTGTTACGCGCCAGCCCGGTGCCTACTGGGAGACTTGGGGCGTGAAGATTCCTGCGGAGATCCTGCCCGGGGACGGACGATTCGGGTCCGGCCCGTCCAAGGTGCGCGTCGAGGCGCTCGACGCCCTGGCGGCGACCGGCGACTCCCTCATGGGCACTTCACACCGGATGGCGCCCGTACGCAACCTCGTCGGCAGCCTGCGCGAGGGCCTTGCCGACCTGTTCACGCTGCCCGACGGCTACGAGGTCGTGCTCGGGGTCGGTGGCTCGCACGCATTCTTCGACGCGGCGATGTTCGGGCTCATCCGCGAGCGCAGCCAGCACCTCGTGCACGGCGAGTTCACCCGCAAGTTCGCGACGGCGGTGCAACGTGCACCGTTCCTCGCCGATCCGCAGGTCCTGGAGACCGAGTTCTCGACGCACCCCGTGCCGGTCGCCGAGGCAGGCGTCGACGCGTACGCCTGGGCGCACAACGAGACCTCGACCGGCGTCATGGTCCCCGTCGAGCGAGTCTCCGGTGCTGACGACGGTGCGCTGATGCTCATCGACGCTACGTCGGCCGCCGGCGGCCTGCCCGTGGACGTGTCGCAGAGCGATGCCTACTACTTCGCGCCGCAGAAGACCTTCGCGTCCGACGGTGGGCTGTGGGTTGCCCTCATGTCACCTGCCGCGATCGAGCGCGCAGAGGAGATCAAGGCCGGCGGGCGGCACATACCCGGATTCCTCGACCTGCCGACTGCGATCGACAACTCCCGCAAGAACCAGACCTACAACACTCCGGCACTCGCGACGCTGTTCCTGATCGACGACCAGGTGCGCTGGATGCTCGAACAGGGTGGGCTCGACTGGGCGGTCAAACGTACGACCGACTCGTCGGCTCGCCTGTATGAGTGGGCCGAGGCGTCGGCGTACGCCACACCATTCGTCAGCGACCCGGCCGACCGCTCTCTGGTCGTCGGGACGATCGACCTCGAGGGAGTCGACGCCACGGCGGTCACGGACGCACTGCGCGACAACGGCATCGTCGACCTGGCCGGCTATCGCGGGCTCGGGCGCAATCAGCTCCGCATCGCGATGTTCCCCGCGATCGACCCGGACGACATCACGAAGCTGACGCAGTGCATCGACTACGTCGTCGAGCACCTCTGACCGGCGTCAGATGAGCTCCGTGCCGTGCCGATGCAGCTCGCGGTGCTCCTCGTAGATCGCAGCGTTGTTGTGCAGCGTCGCGACCTCGTCCTCGGTCAGCTCGCGGCGCACCTTGCCAGGCACACCGGCGACGAGTGACCGGGCCGGGATGACGACGTCTTCGGCGACCAGCGCGCCGGCAGCGATCAGCGACTCGCTGCCGATGACCGCGCCGTTCATGATGATCGCGCCCATGCCGACCAGCACGTGATCCCCGATCGTGGCGCCGTGGATCACGGCGCCGTGGCCGACCGACACGCCCTCGCCGAGGAACACCGGCTTGCCCTTGTCGACGTGGAACGCGCAGTTGTCCTGCACGTTCGAACGCGCGCCGATCGTGATCGGCTCGTTGTCCGCGCGCAGGACCGCGCCGTACCAGACGCTGGCGCCGTCCCCGATCACGACGGACCCGGCGAGGGTCGCATTGGGTGCGACCCACGCCGTGTCCGCCACCTGCGGGGCTTTGTCTCCGAGTGCGATGAGCATGCGCTCAACGTACCCAAAGTGTTCAGCTGATCCAGTTGGTGATGGGGTCGATCGCGAAGTAGACGACGAACAGGATGCCGATGAGCCACATGAGGGGGTGGATCGCCGCGACCTTGCCCTTGATCAGCTTGATGACGACGTACGCGATGAAGCCCGCGCCGATGCCGGCGGTGATCGAGTACGTGAACGGCATCAGCACGATCGTGAGGAACGCCGGAATCGCGATCTCGGAGTCGTCCCAGGCGATGTCCTTGACCTGGCTCATCATCAGGAAGCCGACGAGCACCAGCGCAGGCACGGCCGCCTCGTTGGGGATGTGCTCGACCAGCGGCACCGCGAGCGTCGACAGCAGGAACAGCACGCCGGTCACGACCGACGCGAGGCCCGTACGCGCGCCGTCGCCGACGCCCGAGGCCGACTCGATGTAGGACGTGTTGCTCGAGACGCCGGCCGCGCCACCTGCGGCGGCGGCGATCGAGTCGACGATCAGGATCTTCTGCGCGCCCGCAGGCGTGCCGTCCGCGTCGTTGAGCCCGCCCTCCGCGCCGATCGCGGTCATCGTGCCCATCGTGTCGAAGAAGTCCGCCAGCAGGAGCGTGAAGACCAGCAGCACCGCGATCACGATTCCCGCGCGGTCGAATCCGCCGAACAGGTTGAAGTCGCCGAGCAGTGAGAAGTCCGGCTTGGCGAAGACCTTGTCGGGCCACTCCGGGACGTTGAGGTTCCAACCCTTGGAGGTGGGCTTGCCGCCGCTGGCCGGGAGGTCGGCGATCGCCTGCACGATGAGCGCCACGATGGTCGTGACGACGATGCCGATCAAGATCGCACCAGGTACACCTCGTGAGTACAGCGCGATCATCAGCAGCAGGCCGAAGACGAACACCAGAACGGGCCAGCCGGCCAGATGACCGCCGATGCCGAGCTGCACCGGCGGTGCGCCGAGGCCGGTCGTACGTACGAAGCCCGCGTCGACGAGGCCGATGAACGTGATGAACAGGCCGATGCCCACGGCGATCGCCGTCTTGAGCTGACGAGGCACAGCGTCGAACACAGCTTTTCGGAAGCCGGTCAGCACGAGGACGAGGATGATCAACCCCTCGAGCACGACCAGGCCCATCGCGTCTGCCCAGGTCATCTGCGACGCCACCGAGAACGCGACGAACGCGTTGAGGCCGAGGCCGGTCGCCAGCGCCAGCGGGAAGTTCGCGACGACACCCATCAGGATCGTCAGGAGGCCCGCGACCAGCGCGGTCACCGCCGCGATCGTCGCGAAACCGGAGCCTGGAGCGGAGCCACCGCCGAGGAACTTGCCGTCCTCATCGGCGACTCCCGCAAGGATGATCGGGTTGAGCACCACGATGTAGGCCATCGTCAGGAAGGTCACGACACCGCCGCGCACCTCCTGGCCGATCGAGGACCCACGTTGGCTGATCTTGAAGTATTTCTCGAGCGTGCTGGTCATGGCACTCCTGGTCGAGGTCGTAGACAACCGGTCGCATGGGAGCATGCCAGACCTTGGGCCTCGGCGTGAATCAGGTCCGTCGTCGCGCGATCACGGCGATCGTCGCCACCAGTGCGACGCCGATCGCCAAGAGCCAGACTGTGCCACCGAGTCCGCCGCCGTCAGCGCTCTTCGAGTCCGTGGCCGCAGGCGTGGCGGGCTCGGCGGTAGCGGTCGGCGTTGCGGGATTCGCTGCCGCCTCCAGCGTCAGCGGCATCCGGATCAGTGGTGAGTTCTCCCCCTCCGTGCCGATCAGGTAGGACTTCTGCGAACGCTCGATCGCGATCGACTCCCCCTGCTCCAGCGGCGGGGTCGCATCGGACCGGAGCCCCTTCCAGGTCTTCGCGTCATAGAGGTGGACGTCATTGTTGGTCCGCAGCAACGCGTACCGACCGTCTGCCGACATCACACCGTCCGTCACCCGGCCCGGCATGTCTCGCCCGGTCGCCTCAACCTGGTTGGGCTGATCGGTCGAGAGCTTGGCCGGCAGTGTCAACACCTCTCCGGCGAGCATCCCCTTGGTCACGACGCTCTTGGCGCCGGTGCCCGGGTCGATCAGCAGCGTCTCGACATCGGCGGGCCCGTCGGGGTACGCCAGCGGGTAGCGCGTTGCGGCGACGGAGTGTTCGCCCGGTCCAGGCTCCGGCATGGCGTAGAGCGCGATGTCCGTGCGTTCCGCGTCGTTGTCGCCCGTGTCCCCGACCCACAGCTCACCCTTGCTGTCGATCGCGATCGCCTCGATGTCGGACGGGGTCCTCCCGGTGATCGCCGTCGTCCCGACCACGGCTCCCGTCGAGATCTTGATCGCGAAGACGATCGGCGCGTTGCCCGAGTCGTTGATCGTATAGGCCAGGTCGTCGTGCTTCACGCTGAGGGCCAGACCGCTGGACTCGGTGATCCTGGAATCGCTGATCCGGCTGACGACCTCCGGACCGGCCTCGGCGCCATCGGCCTGGCGCACGAGCGAGCCCACGAGCACCACGACCAGCAAGGCAAGGAGCAGGCCGGGTATCAGCAGACGGCGATGGCGTGGATTCATTGCAGTCAGCATGCCAGCAAACGCGAAGGTCAGCAGCCGAGCATGCGAAACCGCAGAAATCCGCGGCGGTAGGGTGGCTTGGTGAGCGACAACAGCAGCAACGACGACTGGGTGATCCGTCAGGGCGACGGTCCCGAGACCATCGAGCGCAAGATGGGCCATCGCGAGATCGCCCGACTCGAGCGTGCCGCCCGTCGTCACGAGTTCGGCCGGCCTGAGGTCACCGAGCTCGAGATCGGCCGCAAGACCCATCGGGTCGCCGAAGTCGAGCCGATGGACGTCGACGGCGTACGCACCATGA
Organism: uncultured Actinomycetota bacterium; assembly: GCA_963817425.1. Lineage (GTDB taxonomy): Bacteria > Actinomycetota > Actinomycetes > Propionibacteriales > Nocardioidaceae > Aeromicrobium. The sequence continues at coordinate 24,655 of CAWFOH010000019.1, read as the reverse complement.
CGGTCGGCACGATCGTGTGGGGCGTCATCGTAGTCGCGCTGCTGCCGTTCGTCGGCACCCTCGACGAGAACGACCGGGCGTGGTGGTTGTGGACCGCCCTCGCCGGATTCGGGCTGGGCCTGATCGGCATCGAATACTGCCGCAGACGCCGCAACGCGCTGCGCCTGCAGCCCGGTCGTCGCCGCCGCGTCGACTGAGCGACGCGCACGACTACCGTTAGAAGCTGTCGACCTCGTCGACGCCGACGGTGTCGAACACCGGCGGCGGCAATGCCTGGGCGCTGGCCGAGCGGCTCAGTCGGGCGCCCGAGTGGGCACCGCAGCCGTGATCGAACGAGACGACCTTGCCGTCGTCGTTGGCCATGCCGTTGGCGCAGACGCCGAAGCGGTCGGACAGCGGGCCGGCCAAGCTGACCATGAAGCCGCACGAGTGGCACACGCCCGAGGCTTGCTGGGCGATGGCGGCGTCGGGGCCCTGCTCGCCCTCCTGCCAACGGTCGGCGGCGAGCTCGCGGCCTTCGATCGAGAGGACCCACTCGCGCCCGAGGCCGACCTCGCGCGCGAAGAAGCGGTCGGGGGTCTGCTCCTCGCCGTCGCCGGCAGTCCAAGACGGGACGAGGCGGATGTCGTCCTCGTCGGGAGGCAGCACGTCGCCGGGGCTCAGATCGCCAGGTCGGATGCGTTCGCGGTAGGGCGTCCACGGCGGGGCGATGATGGCTTCGTCGCCGGGCAGCAGGACCACGTCATTGACCGTGACGTGGTCGCTGTCGGGCGCGCGGGAGATGCTGACCGACCAGTACCAGCCCTGGTAGCCAGGCTTGACGCACGCAAAGTGGTGGGAGACGAGCCGTTCGCCATCCTCGACGGCACGCACGTGCTCGCCGACGGTTCCGGCCTCGGCCGCCTCGTCGACGGCCGCACGGGCAACGTCAACCGCGGCGGCCAGCTGCTCATCGATGGGCATTCATCCATTGTCGCCCATGTCCGGGCAGAAGTGGCTCGCGGGGTGAGGCAGGATAGACGGCGTGGACGACTACGGAGACGAGGGCGACCGCGGGCTCGATCCCACACGCCCCCAACCACCTGAGCAGTCCCGCCTGGGGCGCTCCGCCCAGATCGCCGGGCGGGTCTCGTCCAGCACGGCACGCCTCGTCGCCAAGGGCAGCACCTCGGCCTTCACCGCGTCCCGCAGGTTCACGCACTCCGGCGGTGCCGGCGAGAGCGGCCTGTCCCGTCTCCTCGAGCTCCACGCGTTCAACACCGCAGGAGACGCGGCCTTCGCCGTCTCGCTGGCGGGAACGCTGTTCTTCACGGTCCCGACAGGCGAGGCCACCGGCCAGGTGACGCTGTTCCTGGTCCTGACGATGCTGCCGTTCGCGGTCGTCGCGCCGCTCATCGGACCGTTCCTTGATCGCTTCCGCCGGGGTCGGCGGTGGGCCATCGGTGCGACGCTCGCGATCCGAGCGTTCTGCTGCTGGGTGCTGGCCGGCGCAATCTCGTCCGACAATCCCCCGCCCTCGTTCTACTTCGCGGCGCTCGGCTGCCTCGTCGCCTCCAAGGCGTACGGCGTGACCCGTGCCTCGGCTGTCCCCCGATTGCTGCCCAAGGAATTCACGCTCGTCAAAGCCAACTCCCGGATCTCGCTGACCGGCACGGGAGCGGCGGCGATCTCGGCTCCCCTCGCGGTGGGCGCAGCGGCTATCGGCGCCGAGTGGGCCGTCCGCTACGCGGCGCTGCTGTTCGTCGTCGGCACGATCCTCGCGATCCTGCTGCCGGCCCAGGTCGACTCCAGCGAGGGTGAGGAGCAGGTCGACCTCACCAAGATCGCCACCGGCGCAGCCAAGAAGGGCATCAGCATCTCGCGCGACGTCGTCAACGGGCTGCGGAGCAACTCCGGATTGCGGCTGCTGTCGGGCTTCCTCACGATCTTCATGGCGTTCACGCTGCGCGAACCCCCCGCCTCGATGGGCTGGGACGGCAGCGCGACGATCCTGTTGGGCCTCGTCATCGGTGGCGCCGGTGCGGGCAACACGATCGGCACCCTCATCGCGTCGATGACCAAGTCTCGCCGGCCCGAGCGGGTCGTGATCGCCGTACTGGTGCTCGACGTCGCGGTCGTCGTCACCGTCGCGGTGTTCTTCACCTGGTGGACCGCTGTCGTCCTCGGCCTCACGGTCGGCTTGTGCCAGTCCCTCGGCAAGCTCAGCCTTGACGCGCTCATCCAGCGTGATGTCGCCGAGCGGGTCCGTACGAGCATGTTCGCCCGGTCCGAGACGCTCCTTCAGCTGTCGTGGGTCATCGGCGGACTGATCGGCATCGGCCTGTTCACGGTCGACGCGACCCCTCGCATCGGACTCCTGGTGACAGCCGTCATCCTCGTCGCCTGGCTGGCGTTCGTGCTCAGCCGCGCCAAGGGCCGGCCCTCGTCAGGCGAGGACGGCCGCAAGCCCGAAGAGCACGGGTATCGACAGCAGCGTGGTGACCGCGACACTGTCACGGGCCAGTAGCTCGGACCGCTGGAATCGCGACGCATAGACGAACACGTTCTGCGCGGTCGGCAACGCGGCCATGACGGTCAGGCCGAAGACCTCATGGGAGTCCAGGCCGAACGCGAAGCGGGCCAGGACGTACGCCATGGCCGGCATCCACGCGAGCTTCAGGAGCGCGATCACGGCGATCTCCCGGCGATGCGCAGAGCCGATCGCGCCGCCGAACCGCAGCGACACGCCGTACGCGAGCAGCGCTCCGGGCACCGCCATCCCGCCGAGCAGGTTGATGGGTTCGCCGACGATCTTCGGCAGCTCGACGCCGGTCACCGAGATCAGCACGCCGCACATCGCGGCGACCGAGACCGGATTGCGCAGACCCGACAGCGCGAGGGCGCCGAGCGTCGGGCGGCGGCCGGTCGCGTCGAGGTCGAGCACCGACAGCGCAAGCGGCGCGTAGACGATGAGCTGCAGCACCATGATCGGCACGGCGAACGCCGCGTCACCGAGGACGTACACCGCGATCGGGAGCCCGAGGTAACCGCCGTTGGCGTACGAAGCGGACAACGCGCCGATCACGACGTGCGACGCCGAGCGCCCGCGGCGAAGGGCCAGCGGCACGTAGACCACCAGCACCGCGAGGACGCTGAGCCCCGCGATCGCGAAGCCGACCCCGAGGACGTCGGAGACGTCAGTGCGCGACAGCAGGTCGACCAGCAACGCCGGCGTCGCGACGAAGTAGACCAGACGCGACAGCACCCGCTGCGAGTCCTGGCCGAGCACCCCGGCGTGAGCCAGGACCAGTCCGAGGGCGATCAGGATCCCGATGACCCCGAAGCCCTGGATGACGCCAGTCAGAGCTCGAGCTCAGTCGCGACCGCGCGGAGCACCTGGGCGGCCGACTTGCCTTTCTTGCCGTCGGGATGGCGACCGTGCCGATAGCCCTCGCCGATCGAGTCGAGCAGACGGATGAGGTCCTCGACGATGACCGCCATCGTCTCGGGGTCCTTGCGGCGCGCGTGCGACTGGGCCCGCGAGACCGAGGTGACCGGATCAAGGAGGCGTACCTGAAGGGCTTGATCGCCCCGGCTGCCCTGCACGATGCCGAACTCGACGCGAGCGCCGGGCTTGAGCGTCGTGACGCCGTCGGGCAGCGCGTCGGAGCGCACGTGGACGTCCGGTCCGTCCTCCTGTGTCAGGAAGCCGAATCCCTTGTCCGCGTCGTACCACTTGACTTTGCCCGTGGGCATGGCGATGTCCTCTGGTCGTCGAAGGCTGGCTGCTGCCCACCAGCCTAGTCGGACGGCTTCGCTTCGGGCGGCGGCGGTGGCTGGGGAGTTCGGTCCTCGAACGTGACCTCGACGGACTGGAACCCCTTGTGCCGCTGCGACTTGGCGTATGCCGCGTATGCCTTTTGGTCGGCCTTGGTCAAGATCACGTTGTCGGTGAACGGCGTCAGCAGGGCGCGGGGATAGAGATGGCGGCGCAGGACGACGTTGACCTCCAGCCCCAGCACGACCATGATCGCCGCGACGAAGATGAAGGCGACGAGGCCGAGGACCAGTGCGAACGTGCCGTTCATGTCGCTGCCGTTGACCCGGCCGATGACTTCGCGGACGTACGTGTTGCCGACCCATTGCAGGCCCTGCCAGAGCAGCGCCGTCACGGCCGCTCCGGGCAGGACCGAGCGCCAGCCCGCCCGCCCGTGGCTGATCAGCCGGAAGACGCTGACGAAGATCGCGACGGTCAGCACGAAGCCGACCAGGCGGATGACCCAGCGCAAGGTCGACTCCAGGTCGGTGCCCAGCGCATCGGGATTCGCCAGCACTGAGGTGGCGATCGCCAGGACGAGGATGCCGACACCGCTGATCGCGAGGAAGAGGATGCTGCGAAGTCGCAGGATGATCGGGTTGGCCCGGCTGTTGCGCGGCACCGACCACGCGATGTTTGCGGCGTTCTGGACCGCTTGGCCCAGGCCCATGGCGCCATAGGTCGCGACGATCGACCCGATGACGATCGCCGTCGTGCTGCCGCTCAGACCATTGGGCCGGCCAAGCTCGTTGCCGATGATCGGGAACTGGCTCAGGGCTGAGTCGAGCAGCTCGTCGCGGAGGCTGGGGTTGTCCTGCAGGACGAAGCCCAGGATCGACGAGCCGAGCAGCAGCAGCGGGAAGATCGCGATGAATGCGTAGTAGCTGATGATCGCGGCCAGATAGGGGCCCTGGTCGTCGAAGTACTTGTAGACCACGGCGATCGGGAACCCGACCACACGGTGCCTGCGCTGGAAGGCGTCCATCCGGCCGATCCGCGGTGGGCTGGTCATGGCAGGTACGGTCCCAGCGCGGCGACGACCGCGTTGAACCGCAGCTCGTCGAGGACGGCACCCTCACGGCGTACGTCCGCCGGGTCGACCGTCAGGAAGCGGTTGAGCCGCACCTCGCTCGAGCGGCCCGCCGGGTCCCAGGGTCCGGCGCCCAGGTCGAACCAGAACCTGCCCTCGGCCGCTTCCTGGTTGAGGTCACGGTCATGGTCCTTCGAGGTCATCGGAATGGCGACCAGGCGGGCGCCCTGCCGGGCCACGATCAGCACGGGTCGGTCCTTGCCCTGGGTCGCATCGTCCTCGTACGGGACCCACGTCCACACGACCTCACCCGGGTCGGGCCTGCCGTCCGGGTGCGGGTCGTACGCGATGTCCACGCGGCCAGCCTGCCACAGCGATCGCGGGAGGACGCGCAGGCCATCGCGCGATGGTGGCGCGTCTATTCGATCGGTGGGAGCTCGCGCTTCATGACCTTGCCGGTGGGGTTGCGGGGCAGCTCGTCGAGGAACATCGTGCGGCGCGGCACCGCGAACCGCGCGACGTGCTCCTTCGCGTACGTCACGAGGTCCTCCTCGGTCAGCGAGGCACCGTCCTTGACCACGACGTACGCCGCGAGGGCCTGACCGAACGCCGAATCGTCGACGCCGGTGACCACGACGTCGGAGATGTCGGGATGCTCGATGAGCGCATCCTCGAGCTCGCGGGGGAAGACGTTCTCGCCGCCGGAGATGATCATGTCGTCGTCGCGGCCCGACACGAACAATCGGCCGTTCTCGTCGAAGAAGCCGAGATCGCCGGTGTTCATGAGCCCGTCGGCGAAGGCCTTGGTGTTGCCATCCGTGTAGCCGCCGAAGGGCATGTCGTTGCCGACATGGATGACACCGGTCTCGCCCCGCGGGACCTCGCGACCATCTGAGTCGAGGATCTTGACGTGGGTGCGGAACGGCGGCGTCCCGGCCGTGCCGGGTGCCTCGCGCAGGTCCTTGGGACTGGCGATCGTGACCCACCCGGTCTCGGTCGCGCCGTAGAAGTTGTAGACCGAGTCGGTGAACAGGTCCATGAACCGGTTCGCCAGATCGCCTGCGAGCGCCGAGCCGCTGCTCGCGGTGACCTCGAGCGACGAGACGTCGGTCTTCTCGACCACGACCGGATCGGCGTCGATGAGCCGCTGCATCATGAGTGGCACGACGACCAGGACCTTCGCCTTGTGGTCGTCGATGTCGCGCAACACCTGCTCGGCGGAGAACCGTCGCCGCAGGACGTACGTCGGCGCGGTCGACAGCCCGAAGCCGAAGTTGATGAGTCCCCACGAGTGGAACAGCGGTGCCGCGAGGACGACCGTTGAGTTGCCGCGATAGGGAATCGCGCCGAAGAACGCGATGAGCGGTTTGAGGTCCGCGGGCTCCTCGCGCTTGGCGCCCTTGGGCAGGCCCGTCGTGCCGGACGTGAAGATGATGATCTGCCCGTGGCGGGACGGCTTGGGGTGCGCCTTGGTGGGCTGTCCCTCGATCAGTCCAGCGACGGTCGGGTACGTCGATGGGGCGGTCTCGTCGGCCCAGCACAGGATGATCGTGTCGTCATCGACGTCGGCGCCGACATCGAGGAACTCCTGGTCGAGGATCACGAGCTTGGCACCCTCACGCTTCGAGAGCTCGCCGAGCTGTGAGCGGCTCGCCATGGTGTTGAGCAGCAGCACGCGGCCACCGGCCTGCATGATGGCGATCAGCGCGATGATCATGTAGCGGTGGTTGCGCGACAGCACGGCGACCGAGTCGCCGGGTTGGATGCCGCGCTCCTTGAGCGCCTGGGTGAACTGGTTGATCTGCTCGGCGAGCTCGGACCAGGTCAGCGCACCCGCGTCATCGATGATCGCCAGCTGCTTGGGGAACCGCTTGGCCGCCGCGTTGACCCCCGACGGCAGGCCGGGACCCCACTTGGCGAGCTGCAGCCCGGCGCCGATGAGGCGGTGCGGCAGGACTGGCTTCAACATCCCGATCTGACGGAAGACCTTCAGCGTGTAGCCCAGCTCGTTCATGCCACTCCCAGTTCGCGTGTCCCACGACGCTAACGCGCCCGGGCTGAACCGGGGAAGTGTAACAACGAGTTACAGCAACGGGCAGGGTCTGTGACCCATCCAACGGAGGATCAGTGCGCGCCGTCGCGGGCCAGCACGGCGCGGAACGTGCGGGCGATGATGGCGAGGTCGAGGCGGAGGTTCCAGTTGTTGACGTACTGCAGGTCCATCCGGATCGACTCCTCCCACGACAGAGCGGATCGTCCGCTGACCTGCCACAACCCGGTCATGCCCGGCTTGACGTGGAGGCGCCGCCAGACCCATTCGCTGTAGAGCGAGGTCTCCGACTCCAGAGCAGGTCGAGGACCCACCAGCGACATGTCGCCCTTGACGACGTTGATCAGCTGCGGGAGCTCGTCCAGCGACGTCTTGCGCAGGAGCCGGCCGAAGCGGGTGATCCGCGGATCGTGGCGCAGCTTGAACAGCGGCCCCGCGCCCTCGTTGCGGTCCCGCAACGCGTCGAGTCGAGCCTCCGCGTCGACGACCATCGTGCGGAACTTGTAGATCACGAACGGCTTGCCGTCGCGCCCCGTGCGTACCTGCCGGAAGATCGCCGGACCGCGGGAGCCGAACCGGATGCCGAACGCGAGCATCAGCAACAGCGGCGACAGGAGCACCAATGCGATCGCGGCGGTCACCCGATCGAGCACCGACTTGGCAAGGAGCGACATCAGGTGGTCGTTGGGCGCCCGGAGGGACAGCGCGATCTGGTCACCGACTCGCCGCGGCTTGAGGTACTCGACGTGGTCGTTCATGTCGGCGACCACGAGACATTCGACTTCAGCGCGCTGCAGCGCCCAGGCCAGATGCCGAAGCGCCGGTGTCGCGAATGCCCGCCCGCTCGCGATCACGACCGTCGTCGCCCGATGTTGCGAGACGGCGGCGAGGACCTCGCGCACGACTCGGGCGAGGCTGTCGTCGGACACGGCACCGGCTGGCGCCAGCTCGTGCGGCGCCCGCCACGAGCACGTGGCCATGACGCTGATGTCCTTGCGGTCGATCCACCGGGTCGCGAGCCGTTCGACCGACTCGACCTGGCCGACCAGGATCGTCGGCGTACGGCGCAGAACCCGGCGGTGGGCGAACGCTGAGGCGGCCGAGACCGCAGGAGCGGCCAGCACCGCGATCGCCGCTTGCCGGATCGTCATCGAGCTGTCGGTGTCGGCGAGGAACAGTGCAAGGGCTGCCGCGCCGAGCACCTCGATGAACCGGATCGCGGGCTTGTAGGAACGGGCGCGCTCGTACGCCGGCATGGCCGCAAAGCTGTAGACCAACCAGACACCGACGAGCGACACCGCTCCGGTCGTCCACGCGTCCGGCAGTCCGAACTGGCGATCGGCGAGGAACCAGGTCGCGGCGAGTGCGCTCAGGTAGCCGAGCACGCCCGTACGCAGCACAGTCAGGGGGAAGCCACGCAGGCCCCTGCGCTTGGCCTGGCGAACCGGGAGCTCGGTCTTCAGGCCACGCAGCGGCGTCGAGATGCTCATGACGGCCATGGCTAGATACCCTTGCCGAACCGGTTGGCGACGCGGGCGATGAATCGCGGTGACATGAGCCGGAAGGAGACCAGCACACCCAGCCACGCGCGCAGATTGAGCGGTTGTGTCCGAAGGGCCGGCCGCAACCAGGTGCGAGCCTCGCGACGTCGGCCGGCGGCGGCGAGTGCGAAGCCGACCTGCGAGCCGATGCGCGACGCCGCTGCGGGGTCCGCACGCAGCTCCGGGTGCTTGTCGACGAGATACGTCAACCCGGCGGCGTACTGCGACCACTTGCCGTAGAAGAACGAGTCCCCCGACCATCGCACCGAGACCAGCGGCTCGTTGACGAGCCGGATCACCGAGCACTGCGAGGTCGTGAGCAGGACGTCGTAGTCCTCTCCGTAGCTGCCGGGCAGATTCTCGTCGATGAGGCCGACCGAGTCGACGAGCACGTCCCGGCGGAACACGAAGCTGCTGGAGTGCAGCCCGGCGATCCGGTCGCGTACGAGGTCGGCATGGGTGACAGTGGTCAGGGGCACCGGCCGTTCGTGCGTCGTCCGTCCGTCGTCGACCAGCATCGCCGTGCCGACGAGTCCGACCTCGGGGTTCTCGTCGAAGACCGCCATCTGAGCATCGAGCTTGCGCGGCAGCCACGTGTCATCGTCGTCGAGGAAGGCCACGAAGGCGTGCTTGGACTGGAGGATGCCCGTGTTGCGCGCGCCGGCGAGTCCTCGAGCCCGCTCGTTGACGACGCCGGTCAGCGTGCGATGCGGGCCGGTCTCGACATCGGGCAGTTTCAGCTCACACGCGTCGAAGACGACGACGATGTCGATCGTGCCGGCGTACGTCTGGTCGATGATGCTCTGCACGGCGAGCCGCATCAGCTCCGGCCGGTTGTGCGTCGGGACGACAGCGGTGACGGCCGGCAGCTCTGGCGTCGTCACTCGCCGCGCTCGGTCAGGAACGAACGCAGCATCGAGCTCGACGTGTGGCGCGTGTAGGGGAAGTAGACGACCTTGACCCCGAGCTCGCCCATCCTGCGTTCGAGCCGATAGCCCTTGGGGGTGCCCTGCCAGTCATCACCCTTGAAGATCGCGTCGAACGGTCGCTGCTGCCACATCGCAGCCTTGTCCTCGGACCGGTCGATCACGACCTCGTCGACGATTCCCAACGAGGAGATGATGTCGATCCGCTCGTCACAAGGCACGACCGGCAGCCGCCCCTTGAGGTTGTCGACGTACTCGTCGCTCGCAACACCGACGACCAAGTGGTGGCAGTGGTTGCGTGCCCGGCGGAGCAGGTTCAGGTGGCCGACATGGAACATGTCGAAGACCCCGCTCGTGTAGCCGACCCCATACTTCTTCCGTACCTCATTCAAAGCGCTTACCTTCAGTTGGTTGTGCCTTGGGAGAGCACTGAACTGAGCAAACGTGACGGGATCTCGACTGTGACGCTCGCAACTGCAGCGCGGACGCTGCCGCTGGGGCGTGCCACCGCGATCGACACCACGCCGGGGACACTGGCCTTCGTCGGCGTCTCGGGACTCGTCGCCGAGCTCGAGCCCTTGACCGGCGTGGTCGTCGCCGGCGCCGGGTCAGCGGTGGTGGCATCATCCGAGGCAACGGAGCGCGGCTGGGTCATGCGCGACGCTTCTTGGGAGCGGGCGAGCGGCGAGTCGGCCACCGTGGCAACCCTCGCGCGATTCGCTTGGGGCACCTCGGCCTGCACCGTCATGGGATGGCGCGGCGGATCGACGACGTCGGCCGCCGCGGTCACCCCGACAACGGTTGCGGCGCTGACGGCAGCAACCGTCGCAGGCGGGGCCAGCACGGCGACGACGGCCTTGCCGACCGCCCCGACGTGCGCGCTCAACCAGGTCGAGGCGCTGGCAGCGCCGGCGCCCACGACTCCGAGGAGCGACACCACGACAGCGGCCGACGCGGCGATCGTGCCGACCTGTCGGTTGACCTCCTGCAGGTCCGCATGGATCGCGACACAGTCCGCGCAGGTCTCGAGGTGCGTGCGGACCTGGGTCTGCTCGCGAGCCGGCGCCGTACGCCGCACATAGGCCGAGAGATGGGCGCGAACCTCGTGACACTCACGGCTCGCGGCCGGACCATCGTGATTGATGTGTTGGCGCAGATAGGCCTCCCGCAGCGCCGAGCGAGCCCGATAGGCCAGCGCCGAGACACTGTTGGGAGTCAGCTTGAGCATCGGCCCGAGCTCCTGCGGCTTGCGGCCCTCGACATCGAGGTGCCACAGCACGGTGCGCCAGCGAGCGGGCAGCGACTCGTACGCTCCCCTGATCGCGGCCTGCTCGAACCCCTCAAGGTGTCCACCACCGAACGGCACGATGGAGTCGATCTGGCGTTCGTCGTCGGTCGGCATCACCCGCCGGCGAGCCTTGGCCCGCCGGCCGGCCTCGTGCCGGACCGTGGTGAACAGATACGCGCGAAACGCCCGCTCCGGGCCCTTGCCCCGACGGAACAGGTCGAGCACCTGGGCGAAGGACTCCGCGACGATGTCCTCGGCCTCCTCGCGGTGGCCGAGATGGCGGGCCAGTCGATGCGCCGCGTAGGAATGTCGTGTGAACAAGGCGGCATAGGCCTCGTCGTGGTCGCGGCGCGCCAGCGTCAGGAGCTCAGCGTCATCGAGGTCGTCGAGTGACAGCTCAGCGAGCGAAGGGTCTGGGACCGACAACTCGGTTTCAGGTACAGCAGCAGTGGTGGTTTCCTGCATGTGATTCTTTCCTTTGGATGTCTGCAGCGAGCCAGATTCTTGGCCAGCCGCAGGTTGATCCCCCCCTTGCGGTGCGGGAAGCATTGCAGTATTCGAGACGGTACGTCCAACCCACGAAAGCTTCGGCGACCTCCCAACGCCAGACATGACAAACCGTCACACTAGTTACGCGTGTGACGTTTGTGTTTGAGTTGAACAAATTCCCGCGTAAATCGCTTCAATCGCGACGCCGTGTGGCCATTCACGCGGAACACTTTTGTCTAACTTGGGCGTTTGCGTGATTTAACTCTCATTTACTTTTTGTCGTCTGCGACGTCATATTTCGCGCGCTGGAGGCTCTATCTGTTGGGCCCACCCGACCGGGGGGCCGCGAAACCTTCCGGTAGGCCTCCCGACCGGGGACCTGAAACCTCGAGGAAATCCAGATGGCAACCACTCCCCAACCTGCACAGCTCACCGACATCGCGGGCCGTCTCAGACGGCACTGGCCAGTCGTCGCCGTGCTGGCGATCCTCGGCCTGATCCTCGGCGTCCTGGCATCGTTCGCGATCCCGGCGAGCTACTCCGCAACCACGACGGTGTCGGTCAACCCGATGAGCTCGGATCCGCTCAGCTCCTCGGTCGACAGCGCGCGCTCGATCAACATGCCGACCGAGAAGGGGCTCGTGACCTCACAGAAGGTCGCTGAGGCCGCCGCGCGTCTCCTCCGGGCCCATTCGAACGATGCGGAGCAGGTCAGGGAATCGACCACGGTCGACATCCCCGAGGACTCGTTGATCCTCACCATCCACTTCAGCGGAGACTCCGCCAAGGAAGCCGCGGACGGCGCCAACGCCGTGGCCGAGGCGTACCTCATGACTCGGCGATCGGCGGCTTCCGACGAGGTCGACCGCCTCGTCAAGGCCGCCACGACTCAGATCGCCGACATCCAGGACAAGGCGGACCAGCCGGCATACGACACCCCGATCGCCCGCCGATCGCTCAGCATCCAGGCGGATGCGCTTGGCACCAAGCTGGCTCAGCTCGGCAACTTCGACCTCAACCCGGGGCAGATCGTCGGCAAGGCCGACATCCCGTCCAAGCCGTCCACGCCGAGCGCCGCGTCGCTCGGTCTCGCCGGGTTGTTCCTCGGCGTCCTCGCGGGCATCCCGATCGCCCTGCTCCGCAAGGAGGAGGACTCAGAGATCGGTGGCGTCGAAGGGCTCCACTCGATCGGCGACCAGATCGTCCTCGACGGGACAAAGGACACCAACCGCGCCGACACGTGGGACATCGCGGCGTTCATGCTCAAGATTCCTGCCGAGATCGGCACCGAGGGCCCGTTCATCATCCTGGTCGACGCCGAGGAAGGCGCCGGGCGCTCGGTCACGTGCGGCCAGGAGCTTGCTGACGCACTCCAGCGCCGCGGCCGCATCGCGCGGTTCGTCGACGCCGGCGCGATCAACGAAGGCAAGATCAGCCGGGGCTGGCCGACCGAGAAGAAGCGCACGACCTGGGCCGGCGAGATCATCATCATCGACACCACGCACCTGACGTCGGACGCCAACAAGGTGGCGCTCGCGACCCGCTCGGACTCGGTCCTGCTGGCTCGCTCGACGACCGACGATGCCGCGGCCCTGCGCCGGTTCTCCGGGCTGCTCAAGTCCAAGAACGTCGACATCGCGCTCACGGCGCTGTTCCCGCCGCTCCCCGAGCTGATCGCCCTCCACCGCTGACGTTGGGGATGGCTGCCGCGTTCGCGTTGTTGGCTGGCGCGTTGCATCGTTGGCTTCCGCGTTCGCGTCGTTGGCTCGCTCTTGCGTCATTGTCACCACCGCTCAGGGGTCAGTTGTCGCCCATCGACAAGCGCCGTCGTGCCGACGTCGTCGTGTCCGCAGCGGCTCTTCCTGCCTCGCTCGACGCTGCCACAGCGGTCTTCCTGAGCCTCCGGCGCGCCTGCCGCAGCGGTCTTCATGCCTCACGGCGCCCACAGTCGTTGTGACCTTGCAGCGCCGCTAACCCCGGTGCTTGACGAGTGCTTCGAGGCCCAGCGGGCCACGCAGGGCCCAGCTGACCGTCAGGTAGAGCGCGCCGATCACGACGAAGGCTCCCCCCAGCACCGGCAGCGACGATCCCAGCACGACGCGGGCCGCCACGCCGAGCACGCCGACGACCGCGAGTGACAACCCTGCGGCGACGAGCAGGTGGCCGCCCCGCGGGCGTACGCCCATGAGCCGCTGCACCTGCCACACGACGACGACGGTGTCAGCGATGATCGTGATGGCCCACGCCACGGCCGCGCCCTCGATGCCCCACGGCGGGATCAGGACGAGGTCGAGCGCGATGTTGAGCACGAGTGCCAGCGACTTGTCCCCGAGCTGCCAGCTGCTCCGGCCGCCCATCAGCAGGATCGTCTGGACGGTCCCGGCGGCGGTGGCCAGGCCCATCGCGACGCACAGCACCGCGAGGGACACCGCGCCGTCGTCGAATCCGGGGCCGAACAGCGTGAGCACCGCGTCACCGAAGATCGCCAGCAGGAGGAAGAACGGCCATGCCAGCCAGATCATCGCGGCGGTCACGAGACCGTAGATCTCCCGGGCCGTCTGCACGTCGCCTCGCGCGAGGGCGGCGCTGACCTGGGGACCGACCGCGACCCGGGCGGCGGTCTGGATGACTTCGCCGGCGCGTGCGCAGCGCGTGACGACGGCGTAGATGCCGGCCTGCTCCGGCGACGTGAGGGCGCCGACCAGGAGGACGTCCATCCACTCCAGCAGGATCTCCACGGCGGCCGACACACCTCGTGTCGCGCTGAAGGCCCAGAACTCCGCCGACAGCCTGCGGTGGTCAGCCGCGCGCGCGGGAGCCGGCGCGAGGCCGCCAGCGTGATGCACCGTCAGGCGTACGGCGACGGCCGTTGCGGCAGCAAGGACGATCGCCACCGGCGCGAGCCAGGCGCCGAGGATCCCGACCACCCCCCATCCCGCCACGACCGCGAGGCTCACCCCGACCAGCCGCAGGACCGGCAGGCCGATGCTCTGCAGCAGGGGGTACGCCAGGACGCCACCGAGACCACGCACGATCGCGAGGATGACCGCAAGCAGCGACGACAGCACGGCAGTGACGGCTGCGAGGACGACAAAGCTCGCCGGCAGCGAGGTGAACAGCTGGGGGTACGTGCTGACCGCCGCGGCCGCGACGCCGACGACCAGCGCACCCGCGACGAGGACCGGGCCCAGGGCGACCCGCGCGAGGCGGGGCACGTCGGCTTCGCGGCCACGGGCGCGAGCCGCCGACACATAGCGCACCAGGCCGGTGTCGGCCCCGAGCTCCGCGACGCTGGACACGATCATGAAGACCGCGACCACCAGGAAGTAGGTGCCGGCACCGACCGTGCCCAGGTGGTGACCGACGATCGCCGCCAGCAGCAGCCCGATCACCGAGCCGACTCCACCGCCGACCAGGTTGACCGCACCGGCCCAGGCGATACCGCGTGACTCGGCCCTCGTGTCAGCCATCGGCGCTGCGGCCGCCAGGTTCGGTGTCGTCGAGACCGTAGCGGCGCCGCAGCAGCATGGCAGCCACCAGCATGATCGTGAGGAATTGCATGATGTCGAGCCCGTAGACCACGATGATGGCGCTCGCCACGACCAGCACGCTGTGGAGGACGAGGTCGACGTCACCCGGCGCGCGCATCGTACGCAATGTGGTGCCCCAGAGGAACGTGACGAACAGAGCCAGGCCGACGAAACCGAAGCTGAACATCAGCATCCAGACGTAGCCTTGGGTCCCGAGCGACACCTCGTGTGCCGGCGAGGGGCGGGGCGCGCCATAACCGAGCAGTGGCGACTCGAGCGTCCGCCTGAACGTCTCCTCATAGAGGGAGAACCTGGTCCCGGACGAGTCACCGTAGTGCTGGCGGGTGGCGATCTGGTCGAGCAACCCGTTGCCGACCAGCACACCGGCCCCGACGACTCCGAGGACCGCGATCGCGAGCACGGGGGCTGCCCGGTTGCGCGCGGCGAGGCGCACCACGACATACACCGCCGCGAGGATGAGTCCGGCGAACATGCCACGGTTGCCGGTCGCCATGGCCGGAGCGATCATCGCTGCGAGTCCTCCGACGATCGTGATGCGCAGGAACAGGGACCTCGACATCAGGAAGCACGCGACGGCCACCGGCGTGAGCAGCACGATGGCGACGCCCCAGCTGTTGGCGTACGGGAACGGTGCCGAAGGGCGGACGAATGTCTGAGGTGAGCCCCACGGGCGCTGGATCTCGGCGAACGGCGGGAAGAACAGATCGTGGACGTAGTCGTTGCTGGTCAGCGAGTCAGGCAGCAGCAGACCGACGGGGGTCGACAGCCGCACCTCGGGGAACGCCATGCCCAGCAGGCCGCCGGCGATCGCAACGAACCACACCAACGTCAGCCCGTTGACGATCCGGCGCCGGCTCAGCACGCTGCCGGCACTGATCGTGTAGACGAACGCCGTCCCGACGATCGCGAGGATCGAGAACCGGTAGATGAGGCCGAGCATGCGCGTGGAGGAGTCGATCATGATGGCGCACGGGATGACCCAGACGACGAATGCCGTGAAGGCGTAGACGCCGGGAACGAAGCGGACTGCCCGACTGTGCGCGAGGAACGACAACATCACGACAGTCAGCAGGACACCGCTGATGACCGTGGCGCCGAGCGCCCAGAAGACGGGAAATCCCCACAGCAGCGTCAAGATCGGCCACGCCGGGAGACTGTCGCGCCCGGCCGCAGCTGCCGATGCCAGGTCCTGATCGTTGTCGACCGCCGCACTCATGCGCGCTTCTTCGCCAAGGCTGCCAGCTCGCGGTACCGCCGCACCAGCGTGGCAGCGAGCAGCAGCGCGTTGAGCGCCGCCATGATCCCGTATGCCCACAGGAAGCCCGTGGTCAGTGGCCACAGCAGGACCACGAAGTTGAGCAGCCCGGTGTCGGCCGGGGCCTGGATCCAGGTGCCGAACCTCGGCACCGCGTCGGGACCGGCGATCGGGTCTCTGCGAGCCAGCTGCTCGGCAAGGATCTGGGCGAAGAACCGGACGGTCGAGACGAGCCCGAACGCGAGCGGGATCAGCAGCACGGCATCGGGTACGTCCGCGAAGCGGTGGAGCCCGATCAGGACCGCAAGGTGCAACAGCAGGTGCCGGCCGGAGTCGACGACGTGATCGAGCCACTCCCCCGCCGGCGAGCCGCCGCCGCGCAGACGAGCCAGCTGGCCGTCTGCGGAGTCGAAGGCGAAGCCGAGCTGCAGCAGGAGGGTCGCCCCGATCGCGGAGGCGGCACTCGGGGTGACGGCCACCAACAGGGTGACCCCGCCGAGGAAGGACGCGAAGCTCGCTGCGGTCATGTGGTTGGGCGTGAACCGGCCCTGCGCAGCGACCGACGCGATCGCCCGGCCGAGTCGCCGATTGACGGCTCGCATGTACCACGACACACCCGCGCCGCTCTTCTGAGCGTTCGCCAGCTCCCGGTACGCGCCGCGCACTCCCGGCCTGGTGACGACGTCGCTCATGAGGTCGCGACCAGGCGGAGGTCCATGCTGCTGCTGGGCGTGGTCCGGTAGTTGGAGTGCACCTCGACCGCGATGCTGTTGGCCCCGGCCTGCAGCAGCGCCACCGGGATGTCGAACGTCACCTCGTTGGCGATCGCCGTCGCGGTGCTCGGGGCGGAGCTGGCGTACGTACTGGCGGCGAGCACGCCGGCCGGGAGGTTGGACCGACCGACCTCCGTGCCGTTGACGTACACCGCGACGCCGTCATCCGCCCGAGTCGTGAGCTTGACGGTCTTGAGCGCGCTGGTGTCCGCGACCGTGAACGACCTGCGGTAGTACGAGGTCAGGGCCCGGGTCTGTCCCGCCGCCACGTCGATGTTCGTCGCGATCGATCCGGTTCCCCAACCCAGCGGCGCGGCACCGGTTGCCCACGAGCCGCTGTCGGTCTTCCATGTCCCGGCGACGGCCGCGGTGTTGTCGAAGTAGTAGGACCACGTGGCACCGGCCGGTACGAGTGTCGTCGTGACCGACCCCGTCGTCGCGACCGTCACGGGGGTGGAGGCCGAGCGGTTGCCCCAGCTGTCCACCGCTCGGACGAAGAAGCGGTCTCCGGCCGAGACGCCGGGCACCGTCGCCGTCGTCGTGGTGCTCGTCGCGACGACGCGGTCGTTGCGCAGCACCTCGTAGCTGACGCCCGACGTCGAGCTCGCGCCCCAGCTGACGGTCGCCGCTCCGTCTGCGACGACGACCTTGAGGTTGGCCGGCGTGCCGGGTGCCGTGTGCGGGCGTGGGGCGAACCTCACGAAGCCGCCGACCCAGCCGTTGCTGCCGTTCTCCTTGACCGCCGAGGTGAAGGTGCCGCCGGCCCACAGCGTGCCGTCGGTCGCGACGTGCAGAGCCCAGGCGCCCCGGCCCTGGCGAGCCTTCAGCTCGGGGGTGAAGTCGGGAACGTAGTCACCGCTGGCCGGATCCCAGGCGCCGACGAAGAAGATCCTGTCGGCCTGCGACCAGCTGATGTCGGTCGAGCCGGCCTTCGTCGAGTCGTATGCCGCGGTGTCCTCATAGACCCAGTTGAGACAGTGGCAGCCCGCGAACACGAGCCCGTTGCCCGCCGTGATCGCCTGGATGTCGCCGCCGGACTTGGTGATGTGGGTGTTCTCGAGGGCGAAGGTGCCCTTGTTGTACGAGAACATGCTGTGCTGGGAGCCGCCGAGCCAGACCTTGTTGCCGACCTCCTTGACCGCCTGCTGGTAGCGGGCCGTCCCGGAGGTGCTGAACGTCGGCTGCCACGTCGGGGTGATCCGGGGCGCGCCGGTCGCGGTGCTGAACGCCGCGGCCCGATCGGCCGTGACACTCTTCGCGGTCGTGAAGTAGCCCGAGAAGTAGACGCGCGTCTTGTCGTCGCTGACGTCGAGCGCCGTGCCGGTGCCGTTGAACTCGGGGTTCCAGCTGCCGTCGGCCGTGCCGTTCGACAGCAGGATCCGCGCGCCGCCCTTCGCGTACCGGTCGGAGACGCCGGGCTTGGTGAAGTGCGTGAAGGCACCGGTCGCGTAGAGATACGTGCCGTCAGTGTCGAGCCCGCGCACCGAGACCGGGCTGCCGCCGGCCGCCCGGTTCGCGACGGTCGTCTGCCAGCTGGTGTCGAGCGCACCTGTCGTCGGGTCGAGCACGACAAGGCCCGAACGGGCGACCGTGCCGACCTTGGTGAACTCACCACCCACCGCGAGCCGGCCGTCGGGCAGCGCGACGAGCGCCTTGACCTGGCTGTTGAGGACGGGCTTGAACGCGGGGATGTAGTCACCCGTCGTCGCGTTGAACGCCGCAAGGTAAGGCTGCGAGACCTTGTCGGAGCCCGAGGCGGCAGAGCCCTTCTGCACCGTCGTGAAGTTGCCGCCGGCGTACATGACGTTGCCGATCTGGGCGAAAGCCTGCACCTCGGAGGCGTTCTCGCTCGTTCCGCCTGCGCCGAGCCCGGTCACCCCCCACGTGGAGGTCAGCGAACCGTTCTTGGGCACCGCCTTGATGGCCTGCGCCGGCGTGCCCGAGTCGGGGATCGCGGCGAACGTCAGGTCGCTCATCCGCAACGTCGGCCTGATGAACACCTGCGTGAAGGGCGTTCCGTAGTCGCCGTCGGCCGAGGAGTAGATGTAGCTGCTGCTCGACGTCGAACCGCTGCCGTCCTTGCCGAAGTTGAACCCGCGGACGTAGTTGTTGTTGGACGACTCATACGTCCACATCCGCTTGTAGCTCGAGTCCGCGGCGATGTCGTACGTCGTGACGTTGGTGACCGTGGTGCCGCCGATCGTCGCCGAGGCGAGCGGATAGCCGGCGCCGAACGCCCAGCTCCAGCGGTCGCGGGAGTTCGCGCGGTACTTCCAGCGCGACTCCTGCCAGCTCGTGCCGGCCTGGTTGATCGCGCGACGGATGCGGACACCGTCGCTGAACGAGTCGAGGCGCCGACCGCCGAGCAGGCCGTCGACGACCCGCGAGTCCAGCTGGCGCGGCTTGAACGCGGCGGTGCCGGTGACCGTGCCGGCGACCTGCGCAGGCGTGCCGCTGCCGTTGTAGGCGAGCGACCAGTTCTCGCGGCCGCGACCGACGAGCTCCCAGCCGCCGCCGTCGGTCGTCATGTCGCAGTAGATCTCGGTGGGCACCCGCAGCTGCGGCGTCAGGATCCAGTACACCCCGCTCGCAGCGCCGGAATCGACCTGCTTGGCCTCCCAGCAGGACGCGGCCGCCGTCGCCTGGGTCGTGCCGTCGTTGGTGACAGCGGCCTGCGCAGCGCCACCGACCGCGACCAGCGCGCCGGTCGAGATGACGGCAGCGGCCACCAGCAGGCGGGCATGACGAAGAGTTGGAGCTCGCACGACGAAGTAATCCTCAGATTTGGGCGACAGTGGCCGGACTCCGACACAGTCGGGTCCCAGAGGTATAGAGGCTCAAACCGCCTGGTCATGACGAGGACAGACGCTCAAGTCCGCGAGACGTACGTCACGGGGCGCGAGTCAGGCGTCGCGACGGACGAACAGCGCGTACGCCCCGGCGAGCAGCGCACCGACGAACACGGCCATGACGACACCGCCGCCGACTGCTCCGAACGGCACCACGCCGAAGAAGCTGAGCAGGTCCGCGAGCGACGCCCGGGTGTACATCTGTCCCCCGGCGTCGTAGGGCAGGTACTTGAGGACCTGCACGAGTCCGCCGGAGCCCCGGGGATCGTCGGACAAGGACTTGATCGCCAGGATGATCGCCTTGATGATCTGCTCGACCAGGCTCGGCACCAGCATGAGGAGGGCGACGGCGGCGGTCTGGTTGCGGGTCAGAGCGGCGTACGCCAGTCCGGAAAGCGCGAACAGGGCAGTGAAGAGGACCGTCCCCGCCGTGAGGTTGACCAGCTCGCTCGTCGACGGCATGTCGAGGCCGAAGCCGATCAGGCCGCCGAGGGCGATCAGGATGCAGCCGAGCGCCGCCGCTGCCGCGATGACGGCGGTCGAGATGACCTTCGCGACGAACACGTGCGTCCGGTTGGGGACCGCCGTGAGGGTCGCCCGGATCATGCCGTGGCGATACTCGTGCCCCGTGGAGAACACCCCGAGCATCCCGATGATGTAGGCGACGAACAACGGCGCGAGGCCCGAGGACGCGCCGATCGTCGCGAGGATGTCGAACGCGTTGTCGCCGCTCGGAGGATTCGCCGACACCGACATACGCCAGGCGATCAGCAGCGACATAATCAGCTGGAACGAGCCGGCCAGGCCGAGCAGCCAGTACGTCGAGCGGATCGTGCGCAGCCGCATGTACTCGTAACGCAGGGCGTCGATCATGCGTCCTCACCTGACGTTCCCCGGAACTCCTCGGACCGGCCCGTGGCCGCGAGGAACGCCTCCTCGAGGGTTGCCTGCCGGGTCGCGAGCTGGTGCAGGCGAACGCCGCTGGCATGCGCGGCGTCACCGATCTGCGCCGCCGTCATCCCGCTGACGACGAGGACGTCGCCCTCCTCGGCGAGCGTCGCGCCGAGGGCCGTCAAGGCCGGCGCCAGAAGAGCGGAGTCAGGGGTACGGACCTCGACCGTGCCGAGTCCGCTACCGGTGATGAAGTCGGACACCGGACCGTTCGCGATCATCTGGCCGCGGCCGATCACGACGAGCTCGTCGGCCAGCACCGCCATCTCCTGGAGCAGGTGGCTCGAGACGAACACCGCACGGCCCTCGCTTGCAAGGTGCTTGAGCAGGTTGCGCAGCCACGTGATGCCCTGGGGGTCGAGCCCGTTGCTCGGCTCGTCGAGGATCAGCGTGTCGGGATCACCCAGCAGCGCGCCGGCGATCCCCAGGCGCTGCCCCATCCCGAGGCTGAACTTGCCCGGCTTGCCTCCGGCGACCGACGTCAGCCCGACCATCTCGAGAACCTGGTCGACCCGCGCGTTGGGGATGCGGTTGGGCGCCGCGAGCATCCGCAGGTGGTTGCGAGCATGACGCGTCGGGTGGAACGGCTTGGCCTCGAGCAGCGCGCCGACGTGACGCATCGGATGGTCGAGCTCGGCGAATGTCTTGCCGTCGTACGTCGTGGCGCCCTCGCCGCGGTCGAGCCCCAGCATGAGCCGCATCGTGGTCGACTTGCCCGAACCGTTGGGCCCGAGGAATCCGGTGACGCTGCCGGGGTGCACCTCGAACGACAGGTTGTTGACGGCGCGGGTCGAGCCATAGGACTTCCCGAGGCCGTCTGCCCTGATCAGCGCCATGTCCACACCCTTTCACGTGGCACCTGAGACCCGACGGCATACCGTGCAGGTATGACTACTGAGTCCTTCCGACCGATCGAGGACGGGGTCGCGACCGACCTGCGTGGCGAGATGACGTACGCGAGCTATCTCCAGCTGCCGACCCTGCTGTCGGCGCAGCAGCCGGTCTCGGACCACCACGACGAGATGCTGTTCATCGTCCAGCACCAGGTCACCGAGCTGTGGCTCAAACAGCTGATCCATGAGCTGCGATCCGCCATCGCCTTGATCGCCGCCGACGACCTGCCGCCCGCGCTGAAGCGGCTGGCCAGGGTCAAGGCGATCCAGCGGCAGATGTTCGAGCAGTGGGCCGTGCTGGAGACCCTGACGCCGATCGAGTACGCCCAGTTCCGCGACTCGCTGGGCAAGGCGTCAGGCTTCCAGTCGCCGCAGTACCGAACAGTCGAGTTCCTGCTCGGCAACAAGAACCCGCAGATGATCAAGGTCTTCGAGCACGACGAGGCACTGCGGTCGGCGTTGCAGGCGGACCTCGAGGCGCCGAGTCTCTACGACGAGTTCCTGCGGTTCCTGGCGCGACAGGGACATGCCGTCCCCGCGGCCGTGCTGGAACGCGACGTCACCCAGCCGTACGTCGCCGATCCCGGCGTGATCGAGGTGCTCCGCCTGATCTACGCCGACCCTGACACCCACTGGGCGGCGTACGAGATGTGCGAGGAGCTCGTCGATGTCGAGGGCAGCTTCCAGCTGTGGCGGTTCCGGCACCTCAAGACGGTCGAGCGCATCATCGGCTTCAAGCGAGGAACGGGCGGATCGTCGGGTGTGAGCTTCCTGCAGAAGGCCCTTGAGCTCCAGTTCTTTCCTGAGCTGCTCGATGTGAGGACGCACATCGGCGCGCCCTAGCCGCCTGGTCCGGGCAGCAAAAAGAGGGGCGAAGCGCCCCTCTACTTCCAAGATATAGCGCAGGTGGGGGCTTGCCGCAAGACCCCGGTGGTGCCCCAGAATGGCCGGCCGAAGCCCATTCCCACGGACACCGGAGCCGCACATGCGCGTGAGCGCTTTCCATCTTGCCGACCACCCCACCAAGGCCGACCCCGCTCTGATCGCCACCGACGAGCGAGCACTTCGCCGCGATTGCAGAGACCCTCGAGCGGTCGATCGCCGAGCTGTCAGAACGTCTCGAGACCGAGCGCAAGGCTCCCGGCGGCATGGGCCAGGAGGCCATGGACCGGGACATGGAGGTCCACCGGCTGACAGCCCGACTGCGCACCTTGCGCCGCTTCGGCCTCGATCTCTGCCTGGGCCGCATCGTGAGCGCCGATGACGGCGAGACCGTGTATGTCGGCCGACTCGGCCTCACGGACAGCGACGGCCACCGGCTGCTGCTCGACTGGCGCTCCCCCGCTGCTGAGCCGTTCTTCGGCGCGACCCACGCCAACCCGATGGGCCTCGCCAGCCGTCGACGGTTCCGCTGGACGCGCGGCCAGATCAGCGACTACTGGGACGAGGTGTTCACCCCCGGCGGGCTCGAGGGGCACGCCGCCCTCGACGACCAGTCCGCCTTCATCGCCAGCCTCGGCAGCAGCCGGTCGCCCCGGATGCGAGATGTGCTCGGCACGATCCAGAGCGACCAGGACGCCATCATCCGCGCCGGATCTCGCGGGGCCCTGGTCGTCGACGGTGGCCCGGGTACGGGCAAGACCGTCGTCGCACTGCACCGCTCTGCGTACCTGCTCTACTCCGACCCACGCCTCGACCATCGCCGTGGCGGGGTGCTGTTCGTCGGTCCCCATCAGCCCTATCTGGCATACGTCGCCGACGTCCTGCCCAGTCTCGGCGAGGAGGGCGTGCAGACCTGCACCTTGCGAGAGCTCGTGCCCGAAGGCGCCGCGGCCGGGATCGAGGCCGACCCGGACGTGGCCCGCCTGAAGTCGTCCGCCGACATGGTGAAGGGGATCGAGCCGGCCGTGCGGCTGTACGAGGAACCGCCGACCAAGGGGATGACGGTCGAGACGGACTGGGCCGACATCTGGCTGAGTGCGGCCGACTGGGCTGAGGCATTCGAGGCAGCCGAAGCCGGCACGCCCCACAACGAGGCTCGCGACGAGGTCTGGGCGGAGCTGCTCACGATCCTGATGGACAAGATCGAGGACGATGACGTGCCGGCAGAGTCGCTCCGCAAGTCGCTCGCGCAGAATGACGAGCTTCGCGAAGCACTCCATCAGGCGTGGCCCATGATCGAGCCGACCGATCTGGTCGGAGACCTCTGGACCGTGCCGGCCTATCTGCGTATGTGCGCCCCGTGGCTCAGCGCAGACGACGTCAAGCTGCTGCAGCGCGAAGACCCTGAGGAGTGGACTGTTTCGGACCTACCGCTGCTGGACGCCGCACGACAGCGACTCGGCGACTCGCAGGCGTCACGACGCCGAGCGCAGCACGACGCGGAGCTCGCCATCGAACGCGAGCAGATGGATCGGGTCATCGACGACCTGATCCAGGCCGGCGGCGACGAGTACGGCGTCGGCCTGGTGTCGATGCTGCGGGGTCAGGACGATCTGCGCGAGTCCTTGGTCGACGAGTCGATGTCGCGGGTCGACCCTGAGCTGCTGGCGGGACCGTTCGCACACATCGTCGTCGACGAGGCCCAGGAGCTGACCGACGCGGAGTGGCAGATGTTGCTGCTGCGCTGCCCGTCGCGGAGCTTCACGATCGTCGGTGACCGCGCCCAGGCCAGGCACGGGTTCACCGAGTCGTGGCAGGAACGGCTCGAACGAGTCGGGCTCGACCACATCCAGCTGTCGACGCTGACCATCAACTACCGGACCCCCGAAGAGGTCATGGCGGAAGCCGAGCCGGTCATCCGCGCCGCCCTGCCTGACGCCAACGTGCCGACCTCGATCCGCAGCAGCGGAGTGCCCGTGGTGCACGGACGTGTTGCCGACCTCGACTCGATCCTCGACCCGTGGCTCGCTGCACATGCCGAGGGCATCGCGTGTGTCATCGGGGCTGGTGACATCGACAAGGGACCCCGCGTCCGCTCACTGACTCCTGAGCTGGCCAAGGGACTCGAGTTCGACCTCGTCGTCCTGATCGACCCCGCCGAGTTCGGCTCGGGGATCGAGGGAGCGGTGGACCGCTACGTCGCCATGACCCGGGCAACCCAGCAGCTCGTGATCCTCACCACCGCATGACCGGACATGACGAAGGCCCTCACCGCATGCGGTGAGGGCCTCCGTTGTCTTGGACGTTCTTTCAACTGGGGCACGTCGCGAGGCGACGTCACCCCAGCTACGTGACTAGAAGCCCATGCCGCCCATGTCGCC
>CAWFOH010000018.1:0-38005 GCA_963817425.1 uncultured Actinomycetota bacterium | reverse complement strand
ACACGGCGTTGGATGACTGGGCCCGGGCGTTACGCGCTGACGGTGACGGACGGACCGTCGGGCAGATCATGACCCAAACGTTGGTCGAACGGGTCACCGGGCAACGCTATGCCGACGACCTCGGTGTCGAGGTGCAGCTCGTCATGGACGCACCGACGCTGATGGGTGAAGGTGGTGAACCGGTCGACCTGGTCGGCTACGGACCCATCTCCCCGGCGGTCGCGGACGACATCATCGCCATGGCCCCCGACCCCACGATCCGGCGCCTGTTGGTCGACCAGGTCGACGGGACCCTGCCTGGTGCGTGAACCCCGCCGCCGCCACTTCGACGCACCCACTTCGGGTCACATCCGCGCCCGCGACCGCAGATGCCGCCAACCCGGTTGCGATCTGAAGATCCGGCACAACGACCACATCCACGCCCACATCGACGGCGGCGTCTCGACCACCGACAACGGCCAAGGGTTGTGCGTCCGCTCCCACACGCTCAAACACCTACCCGGGTGGACCGTCACCAGCAAGGGCAAAGCCACCATCTGGCGAACCCCGACCGGCCACACCTACATCTCCCACCCACCACCACTGCTGCCCAACGACCAACCCCGCCACCTCCGCCAATAGGCGTTCAGCGTGGCGGGTCTTTGGGGCCCTGCCGAGAGCTGTTCATCTTGATGAGGAGGGGAATCAGGAGAACGGCGATGCCCAGGTAGAACGCCGGCTCGAAGCCCGTGAAGAGGTAGGTCACCGCCAACGCTGCGGCAACCACCCACCGCAGGATGTCCAGCTGATGTGCGGACGGCCTGCGCAGCTGCATCAGAGAGCCACGCCGAGCAGAGCGTCGACGGCCGTACGCACGGTGCGGCCGGCTTGCGGGTCGGCAGCCGAGTCGTCGGCGGCCCAGGCATCGACCGCGGCCAGGGCTGCGGGTGCGTCCAGGTCGTTCGTCATCGCCGCGCGTATCGCCTCCACGACTTCGCCGCCCGACGGTGCGAGGGTGCGGCTCACCGCGTCGCGCCAGGTGGCAAGCCGCTGCTCTGCGGTGGTGATCTCCTCGTCGAACCACTCCCAGTCGCTGCGGTAGTGGTGCGCCAGCAGAGCCAACCGGATCGCCATGGGATCGCGACCGTCGGCACGCAGCTTGGACACCAGGACGAGGTTGCCCTTGGACTTGGACATCTTCTCGCCCTCGAACCCCACCATGCCTGCGTGGACGTACGCCTGGGCAAACGCCTCGTGCGTCACGACGGTGGCTTCGGACGCCGACATCTCGTGATGTGGGAAGACCAGGTCCGAACCGCCACCTTGGACGTCGAAGGCGACGCCGAGGTGTTCGAGGGCGATCGCAGCGCACTCGACGTGCCAGCCGGGGCGCCCCTTGCCAAGTGAGGTCTCCCAGGCCGGCTCGTTCGGTCGCTCGGCCTGCCAGAGCAGACAGTCGAGCGGGTGCTTCTTGCCGGGCCGGTCGGGGTCTCCCCCGCGCTCGGGGAAGATCTGAAGCATCGCAGCCTCGTCGAGACCGGACACCGTGCCGAAGGCCGGATCAGCGTGCACGTCGAAGTAGAGGTCGTCGTCCACCCGATAGACGGAGCCGGCCTTGTCGAGCCGGTCGATGAGGTCGACCACCAGATCGATCGTCTCGACGGCGCCGACATAGTTGGCCGGCGGAATGATCCGCAGGGCGGTCATGTCCTGGCGGAACAGGTCGATCTCCCGCGCTGCGAGGTCTGCCCAGTCGACTCCTGTGGCGATGGCCCGCTCGATCAACGGGTCGTCGACGTCGGTCACGTTCTGCGTGTAGTCGACGTCGAGTCCACGGTCGAGCCAAGTCCGCTGCAGCAGGTCGAAGGCGAGGTAGGTCGCAGCGTGTCCCATGTGGGTCGCGTCGTAGGGCGTGATGCCGCAGACGTACAGGCGGGCGGTGCCCGAGGGGTCGATCGGACGCACCTCGCCCGATGCCGTGTCGTGGGCGCGCACGACCGGCCCCTCACCGAGTCCGAGGTCGCCGAGAGACGGGACATCGGGACGAGACCAACTACGCATGATGTGAGCGTATCGGCTGGATGGCTGCGGCCTGTCGACGGCGTCGCTGTGGCTGGCAGGGGCAGAATGGCGTCGTGATCATCGACTGCGCGGTCTATCGCGACGGAATTCGCGAATCGACTCAGCATGACAGCGCGTCGCTCGATGCCGCATTGGCTGGGCTCAGTGAGGACGACTTCCTGTGGATCGGCATCGGCAATCCGACCTCCGATGAGATGCACCGGGTTGCCGCGTCCCTTCAGTTGCATCCCCTGGCTGTGGAGGACGCGCTGGAGGCCCACCAGCGGCCCAAGGTCGAGCGCTACGAGGACCACCTGTTCATGTCGATCCGCACCGTGGCCTACAGCGACGACGACATCACGACCCACGAGGTCAACATCTTCATGGGCAGCAACTTCTTGCTGACTGTGCGGCACGGCGGACCGAGCCTCAAGGACGCCCGCCGGGCGGCGGAGAAGATGATCGAGCCACTCTCGCATGGGCCGACCGCCGCTCTGTATGCCGTGGTGGACAACATCGTCGACCACTACGAAGAGGTCGCCGCCGAGCTGGAGATCGACGTGCAGGAGGTCGAGACCTCGGTCTTCTCGAACGAGCAGTCGAATGACTCGACCCGCATCTACCGGCTCAAGCGTGAGACGTTGGAGTTCCGGCGTGCGGTCATGCCGCTCAAGGACCCCATCACGCGATTCGCCCTCGGCACGATGCCCGAGGACTCGCGGCCGTACTTCCGTGACATCGGCGACCACCTGGCGCGGGCCGCGGAGGCGATCGACTCGATCGACCATCTGCTCGACAACGCGCTGCAGGCTCATCTGGCGCAGCTGAGCGTGCAGCAGAACGCGGACATGCGCAAGCTGACCGCCGGCGCCACGATCTTCGCCGTGCCGACTGCCATTGCCGGGATCTACGGCATGAACTTCGACCACATGCCTGAGCTCCGGTGGGAGCTCGGCTATCCGATGGTGATCGCCGCGATCGGTGGGCTCTGCGGATACATCTACTGGCGGTTCAAGCGCTCCGGCTGGCTGTAGAGCTCAGCTCACCGTGACGGTCGACGTCATGACGCCGGTCGCCACCAGAGCCAGGACGACGATGCCGAGCGCAATGCGGTAGACCACGAACGGCGTGTACGACTTGCGGCTCACGTACTCCAGCAGCCAGTGGATCACCGCGAGGCCCACGACGAACGACACGATGGTCGCGACGATCGTGGGACCGGGGCCGTACGCATTGGTCTGGCCGGGGATGTCCTTGAGGTTGTAGATGCCGGCACCGAGCACGGCGGGGATCGCCAGCAGGAACGCATAGCGGGTGGCAGCGCGTCGCTCGTAGCCGAGCAACAGACCCATGGTGATCGTGCCGCCGGAGCGGGAGACGCCGGGGAACAGCGCGCAAGCCTGCGCGAGACCGAACAGGATCGCGTCGCGCATCGTGAGCTTCTCGATCGGCCGGTTCTTGAGGCCCCAGCGCTCCGCGAAGCCGAGGAGCAGTCCGAAGACGATCAACGCCACCGCGATCAGCGCGACCCGCCGGAACTCGTGCTTGATCGCGTCCTGGAACAGCAGGCCGAGCAACACGATCGGGACCGATCCGACGATGACGAACCAACCCATCCGCCACTCGAGCTCCTCGCGCGCACTCGCACTGAAGAGACCACGGATCCACCCGGAGCCGATCTTGACGATGTCCTTCCAGAAATAGATCAGCACCGCGAGCTCTGTGCCGATCTGGATCACCGCCGTGAACGCTGCACCCGGATCGTCCCACCCGAAGAACTTGGGGAAGATCGCAAGATGCGCGCTGCTGGAGATGGGAAGGAACTCGGTCAGGCCCTGAAGGAGACCCAGGACCACGGCACGAAGGAAATCCACCGTGCGAGCCTACCGGGCACACTTCGTCGGTCCGACTAGCCTTGCGGCATGCAGTATCGCCGCGTTGGTGGATCGGGGCTGGAGGTCTCACGGCTCGCCCTCGGCACCATGACGTGGGGCGCGGCGGTCGACGCCTATGACGCGGAGGAACAGCTGTCGGCCTTCCTCGACGCCGGCGGCACGCTGGTCGACACCGCACCGATCTACGGCGACGGTGTGTGCGAAGAGCTGCTCGGCACGCTGATCAACAAGGCTGACGCCCGAGGTCGCATCGTGCTGGCCGGCAAGGCGGGTCTGATCAAGCGCGGCGACCGCATCGAGCGCGACAGCTCACGACGTACGCTCCTCGACCAGCTCGATCTCTCGTTGCGCCAGCTCGGCACCGATCACCTCGACCTGTGGCAGATCCACGCATGGGACCCCGAGACGCCGATCGAGGAAACCCTCGCCACGCTCGAGCATGCCGTGCGTACCGGGCGTACCCGCTATGTCGGCATCTCCAACTACACCGGGTGGCAGACAGCCCTCTCCCACACCTGGCTGGCGGAGCGGGCCGACGCCCTCCCGCTCGTCAGCACGCAGGTCGAGTACTCCCTCGTCAGGCGTGAGGCCGAGGACGAGGTCATTCCGGCCGCCCGCCACCTCGGGATGGGCGTCCTCGCCTGGTCGCCACTGGGACGTGGCGTGCTCACCGGGAAGTATCGCGGCGGAATCCCGACCGACTCGCGAGCTGCCGACCCGGCGTGGGAGGCATTCGTCTCGAAGTACCTCACCCCTCAGAAGTCGGCCGTGGTCGAGGCACTTGCGCGCGCGTCCGAGGGTCTGGACGTCACGATCGCGCACGTCGCCCTCGCCTGGTTGTTGGCCCGTCCGGCGGTTGCCTCTGCCGTCGTCGGGGCACGTACGACAGCACAGCTGCAGGAGAACTTGGCGTCGGAAGATCTCGAGCTCCCGCCGGAGATCGTCCAGGCCCTCGACGACGTATCAGACAGCGCACGCTAGGCAGATTGATGAGAGGTGAATCGATGATCGAGTACGAGTTCTGGAACCTCACGATCGACCGCACCAAGTCGCGTACGGCTGTGTGCCGCATGCTGACCGACGCTGCGGAGTATCAGGGTTGGGAACTCGACCGATTGCGCAAGGACGGCACGGGTCATCGAACCGTCGTCCTGCGCCGCAAGATCATCCGCATGCGCAGCACGCTGTAGTCAGATCAGGCTTCGGCCTAGATCTGATCCAAGAAGGTGTCGAACACGCGGGAACCGAACTCCAGTGCGTCGACCGGTACGCGCTCGTCGACGCCATGGAACAGTGCCGTGAAGTCGAGGTCGGCCGGCAGTCGCAACGGTGTGAAACCGTACGACGTGATGCCGAGCTTGTGCCACGCCTTGGCGTCGGTGCCGCCCGACATCAGGAACGGGGCGATGTGCGCCTCGGGGTCCTGGCTGTGCAGCGCCACGGTCATCGCGTCGACCAGGTCGCCCTCGAAGGGGTACTCGAGTGCCGCGTCGGTGATGTAGGTCTCGACCGAGACGTTGTCGCCCACGAGGCCCTGCACGGTCGGCAGGAAGGACTCGGCATGTCCCGGCAGGTAGCGGCCGTCGACATAGGCGATCGCCTCACCCGGCACGACGTTGTGCTTGTAGCCGGCTTCCAGCATCGTCGCGTTCGTCGTGTTGCGAATGCCTGCGCCGATCATGCGGACGGCCGGTCCGAACTGCTCGAGCAGCTCGTCAGCCGAGCCCTCCTTGCCGGTGAGCTCACGGACCTTGGCCAGCAGGAGCTGCATCGATGGGCCCGGCTCTTCGGGCCATTGGTGCTCTCCGAGCGCCACGAGTGCCTCGGCCAGGTGCGTCACGGCGTTGTCGTCGTTGCGCATCGAGCCGTGACCAGCGGTGCCGCGCGCCCGCAGGCGCATCCAGGCGATGCCCTTCTCGCCGGACTCGATGAGATAGAGCCGTTTGCCGCCAACCTCGGTCGAGAAGCCGCCGACCTCGCCGATCGCCTCGGTGCAACCTTCGAACAGGTCAGGGTGCTGCTCAACCAGCCAGTGCGCCCCGAGGACGCCGCCGGCCTCCTCATCGGCCGTGAACACGAGCGTGATCGGCCGGTCAGGGATGACACCGGCCCGCTGCCGAGCGCGTACGACCGAAAGCAGCATCGCGTCGAAGTCCTTCATGTCGACCGCGCCGCGACCGTAGAGATAGCCGTCGACGACCTCCGCGGCGAACGGGTCGACCCGCCAGTCGCTCGCCCGTGCGGGTACGACGTCGAGGTGGCCGTGGATCAGCAACCCTGGCCGCGTCGAGTTCTGGTTGCCCCATCGCGCGACAAGACTGGCGCGCCCAGTTTCGGACTCGAAGATTTCGGACTCGATGCCGACCTCAGCGAGCGACGCTGCGACGTACTCGGCCGCCTTGCGCTCCCCCGGCCCGGAGTCGTCACCGTAGTTGGAGGTGTCGATCCTGATCAGGTCGCGGCAGATGTCGAGTGCTTCAGATTCTGGCGAGTACCCCATACCGTGATCCTACGCACGACACCACGCCATCGGAGGCCGGCCATGAGCTCACTCGTCATGTCCATGACCATGTCGCTGGACGGTTATGCGACCGGTCCCGACATCAGTCAGGACCACGCGATGGGCGTGGGCGGCGAGGCCCTGCACGAGTGGTTGTTCGAGGGCGATGAGACCGACAAGGCCGCCGGCGAAGCCATCTCAGCGGGCATCGGTGCCTGCATCGTCGGACGGGTCATGCATGACCTCGGGATCCCCCATTGGGGCGATGTGCCATTTCCGCTGCCGACCGTGGTGCTCACGCACGAGAGCCTCCCTGAGCGGCCGATGACGTCAGGGACCTTCACGTATGTCTCGGGCATCAAGCCGGCCCTCGCTCGCGCCCGTGAGCTGGCCGGCGATCAGGACGTCTTGCTGATGGGTGGCCCGGGCATCATCCGCCAGTACCTCTCGGTGGGACTCGTTGACGAGATCCGGCTGAGCATCGCCCATCTGCTGCTCGGCGGCGGACTGCGCCTCTTCGACGGGATCGGCAACCCGCCGCCACAGTTCGAGGCCGTGTCGGCGACCTCGTCATCTCTGGCCACGCACCTGGTCCTCAAGACAACGCGCTAGCCGAGCAGCCTGTCCACGACCCGCGCGAAGACGCGCGTGCTCACGGCCCGGGTCACGCCGTCGAGCGCCCGCGGCAACCCGCGTACGTGGAGGTCCTCGCGCCACGTCACACGACTGCCGACCGGCCTGGCCTCGACCAGGACCTCTGCCCATCCTGTGACGACGCGTCCACGCTTCTCGAGGCGGCAGAACGACGGTTCACGCCACGCCACGATCTCCATCGGGTCGTCGAAGGCGAGCCGCCCGATGCCCGTACGGGCGATGAATCCCACATCGGTCCGGATGATCCGGGTCAGCGGCACGTGGTGTGCGTGCTGCTCCCAGTCCGTGAGCCGCTGCCACGACTCTTCAGGCGACAGAGGCACCTCACGAACGATCTCGAAGAGGGCCACGGCATCATCGTAGGCATGCGCACCATGCCGTTCACCTCGATCGATGACGTCAAGACGAAGCTCGCCGGCGCGGGCTATCTGGCCTCCGACGCCATCGCGACGACCGTCTTCCTCGCCAGCGAGCTGGGCAAGCCCTTGCTCGTCGAGGGTCCCGCCGGTGTCGGCAAGACCGCCCTGTCGAGCGCCGTCGCGGAGGCGTGCGATGCCGACCTCGTACGCCTGCAGTGCTACGAGGGTGTCGACGAGGCGCGGGCGATCTACGAGTGGAACCACGCCAAGCAGCTGCTGCGCATCACGGCTGGCAAGGACGAGACGTGGGACGAGGCGCGCAACGACATCTTCAGCGAGGAGTTCCTGCTCGCCCGCCCGCTGCTGACGGCGATCCGCAACGAAGGGCCCACGGTCCTGCTGATCGACGAGACGGACAAGGCAGACGTCGAGATCGAGGGACTGCTCCTCGAGGTGCTCGGCGACTTCCAGATCACGGTGCCCGAGCTCGGCACGATCGCCGCGACGAGCCGGCCGTTCGTCGTGCTGACCTCCAACGCGACGCGCGAGCTCTCCGAGGCACTGCGCCGCCGTTGCCTGTTCCTGCATGTCGACTTCCCCGACGCCGAGCTGGAGCAGCAGATCGTACGCCTGAAGGTGCCCGAGCTGGATGCGACGCTCGGCGACTCGCTCGTGCGCGTCATCAACGCCCTGCGGGCCATGCCGCTGCGCAAGGCTCCGTCGGTCTCCGAGACGATCGACTGGGCTCGTACGCTCGTCGCTCTCGGTGCCGACATCCTCGACGACCAGGTCGTCAAGGAGAGCCTCGGCGTGATCCTGAAGCACCAGGATGACCTCGAAAAGGCCACCTCGCGGCTCGACCTCGACGAGGTGCTGGGCGCGTCATGATCCAGCCGACTGCGCAGGACGTCGCCGGACGACTCGTGGAGTTCGTCGGCGCATTGCGCAGCAAGGGCATACCGGCCGGCACGAGCGAGACGGTCGACGCAGCCGCGGTCGTGGAGGTGCTCGGCATGAGCGATCGGGCGCAGCTCAGGGAAGGGCTCGCCTCAGCTCTGGTGCGGCGCGGCGGGCAGCGCGACGTCTTCGACATGACGTTCGACCTCTACTTCCCTGCCGGCGTCGGCACCCCGCAGGCGGCCCGCGAGACCGATGAGGAGTTCGACCTCGATGACCTGAGGGACCTGCTCGCCATGGCACTCGCTGAGAACGACCTCCGTGCGCTGGAGCAGGTCGCCGAGATCGCCGTTGACCTGCTCGGTGCTGTGGGCACTGAGGGCACGCCCACGGGAGGCTGGTCGGCGTACCAGACGTTGGAGCGGCTGCGGCCCCAGACGTTGCTCGTGCAGGCGTTGGGCCAGCGCGGCCAGGGCGGCGGAGGCCAAGGTCGCGCCAGGGTCAGGGCGGCGACTTCACGGAGCGGCTCGAACGCGACGAGGTGCGGCTCAACATCGATCGCTTCCGCGCCCTCGTCGCGAGTGAGGCGCGTCGTCGGACCGCCGAGCTGCGTGGTCGAGACGTCGTCACCCGGCACGCTGTGCGTACGGGAAGTGATCGGATCGACTTCCTCAGTGCCAACAAGCAGCAGCTCGAGGAGCTGGGCCGCATCGTCAGGCCGCTGTCTCGCAAGCTCGCCACCCGGCTGGCCGCGCGGCGCCGCAAGGCCAATCGGGGCCGGATCGACATCCGCCGGACGTTGCGCCGGTCGATGTCGACCGGTGGGGTGCCGGTCCGTCCCGTGTATGCCAAGCCGCACCCGTCCCGACCCGAGCTCGTCCTGCTGTGCGACGTGTCGGGGTCAGTCTCGGGCTTCTCGAGCTTCACGATGCACCTGGTGCAGGCCCTCAGCGGGCAGTTCAGCAAGGTGCGGGTGTTCGCGTTCGTCAACGCGATGGCGGAGGTGACGGACATCGTCAAGGAGGGCGGCGACGACCTGGCCGGCCGGATTGCCCGCGAGGCCCGCATCACCAAGTGGCACACCAGCAGCGACTACGGCGACGCGTTCGCAGACTTCCACGCCGAGCACATGAAGGCGATCGGGCCGCGCACCGCGGTGCTGATCCTCGGCGACGCGCGCAACAACAATCAGGACCCCAACCTCGGCGCTCTCCATGAGATCAACCAGCGTGCGCGGCGTACGTTCTGGCTCAATCCGGAGCACTCGATGCGCTGGGGGCTGGGCGAC
Source organism: uncultured Actinomycetota bacterium (assembly GCA_963817425.1). Classification (GTDB taxonomy): domain Bacteria; phylum Actinomycetota; class Actinomycetes; order Propionibacteriales; family Nocardioidaceae; genus Aeromicrobium. The sequence continues at coordinate 28,372 of CAWFOH010000018.1, read as the reverse complement.
TCGATCGCACCGACATACGGCGAGATCGTCGAGATGCACGAGTGCTGCAACGTCGACCAGCTGACCAAGTTCATCACCCGGCTGCTGCCGGTCTGAGCGTCAGCGCGGCGCCATGCGGATCGCGCCGTCGAGGCGGATCGTCTCGCCGTTGAGCATCGGGTTGGCCACGATGTGCGCGGCGAGCGCGCCGTACTCTGCGGGATCGCCGAGGCGGCTCGGGTGCGGGACCTGCTTGCCCAGCGACGCGCGGGCGTCCTCGGGCAGCGACGCCAGCAGCGGTGTGTCGAACAGGCCGGGCGCGATCGTCATGACCCGAATGCCGAGCGAGGCCAGGTCGCGCGCGATGGGGAGCGTCATGCCGACGACCCCGCCCTTGGATGCCGCGTAGGCCGCCTGGCCGATCTGGCCGTCGAAGGCGGCGATCGATGCGGTGTTGATGATGACGCCTCGCTCCTCGCCCAGCGGCTCGAGCTCCGCGATGCGTGCTGCGGCAAGGCGCAGCACGTTGAACGAGCCGATGAGGTTGATCTCGATGATCCGCTGGAACTTGTCGAGTGGGTAGGGGCCCTGCTTGCCGACCGTCTTGATCGCATCGCCCGTGCCGGCGCAGTTGACGACGACCCGCAGGTCGCCGAGCTCCGCTGCCAGATCGAGAGCCTCGTTGACCGCCGCTTCGTCCCGTACGTCGGCCGGCGCAAAGCGTACGGAGTCACCCAGCCGCGCCGCGACGTCCGCCCCGGGTGAGCCCGGGAGGTCGAGGATGACGACCTTGGCGCCGGCTTCGAGAAGGGCCTCGACGGTCGCGAGGCCGAGGCCGGAGGCGCCTCCCGTGACGAGGGCTACGGAGTTCTTCACGTCCATGAACGGTCCTTTTCTTGGTTGCGCGTGGGGCTGGGTCTGAAGTCCGCCCCTACGATCGCACAGGCGTCCGTAAGATCATCTCGTGATCCGCGCGACAACCCGTCAGCTCCGATGAGCTGGGCGACGTGGGACCAGGCTGCCATCGCGTCGGCGCTGAGCCTCATCGCGTGGCTCATCCTTTGGGCGTTGCCGTCTGGGCGCGCGCGAAATGCGCTGTTGCCGGCGTTCAGCGAGTTCGCCCTGATCTCGGCGCTCTATGCAGTCTGGCGCCTCGCCCGCGAGCTCCCGTTCACGCATCCTGAAGGTGCCGTGGATCGTGCGCGGGCGATCGACGACGTCCAGACGTTCTTCCACCTGCCGACCGAGATCTCGATGCAGCACTTCGTGGTGCACTACGACTGGTTTGCCGCGCTGACGAACGACTACTACGCGACGGTGCACGTCCCGGCGCTCCTGGTGTTCCTCGTGTGGCTGTTCATCCGTCATCGCGATCACTATCCGCACTGGCGCAACGGGCTCGCCGGCCTCACGGCGTTCTGCCTCGTCATCCGGTTCATCCGGGTTGCTCCCCCGCGGTTCGTGCAGGAGCTCGGCTTCGTCGACCTGTCGGACAAGCACGGGTTCGACGTCTACGGTGATGTCGGCACCGGCATCTCGGACCAGTTCGCTGCGATGCCGTCGATCCACGTCGGCTGGGCCGCCGTCGTTGCGCTCGGCGTGTTCTCGGTGAGCACGAGCCGGTGGCGCTGGCTCGTCCTGATGCACCTGCCGATCACGATCTTCGTGGTCGCCGCGACGGGGCACCACTGGTGGCTCGACGGCATCGTCGCGATCGTGCTGCTGTGGCTGTCGCTGGCGGTCGACACACAGATTCGTGGGCGCCTCGCCCGCCGCAAGGAGCTTGTCGCGGTGCCCGCCCGCTAGTAGGGCACGATCAGGCCGGGATGCCGGCGTCGGCCGGCACATCCTCCTTCTTGGCGTTCATGAGGACCGCTGCCACCGCCAACGACACCACGAGCATCATCGCGCCCCAGAAGAACGCCACGTGATAGCCGTGGACAAACGCGTGGCCGGTCGCGGTCGCCGGCGACTCACCGACGTGATCGCCGAGATAGGCCGTGACTGCGCCGGCATACAGCGTGTTGAGCAGAGCGGTGCCGAGTGAGCCGCCGACCTGCTGAGACGTGTTGAGCAGCGCGCTGGCCACACCCGCATCGTGCGTCCCGACCCCGACCAACGCGGTGCTGGAAGCCGTGATGAAGACGCCGGCCATGCCGATGCTCATCAACAGGAGCGAAGGCAGGACGTAGCCCCAATAGGACGTGTCCTCGGTGAGCTGGGTCAGCATCAGCATGCCGACGATCGTCAGCGCCAGCCCCGGCACCATGATCGGCATGGGGCCGATCCGTGGCAGCAGGTTGGACACGAAGCCGGCAGCCCCGATCACGCCCAGGCTGAACGGCATGAAGGCGAACCCGGACTCGAGTGGCGTGTAGCCCATCGTGATCTGGAAGTAGAACGTCATGAACAAGAACATGGCGAACAGACCAGATCCGACGAACAGGAACACGAGGTAGGAGCCACCCCGGTTGCGGTCGAGGGCGACCCACAACGGCAGCAACGGCGTGCTGGTCCGCTTCTCCCACAAGACGAAGGCCACCAGGAGGACGACCGCGATCGACAGGAACGTGAGGGTCGAGGGATCGGTCCAGCCCTGCACCTCGGTGCTCTTGCCGGGATCCTTGAGCTTGGCGGCCTCCGTGAACCCGTAGACGAGTGACACGAGCCCGACGGTCACGAGCACGGCGCCGGGAATGTCGTACTTGGTGTTGCCCTTGGCCTTGCTCTCATGGACGACTCGGGCCGCGCCAAGTGCCGCCGCCAGCGCAATCGGGACGTTGACGCCGAGGCACCAGCGCCACGAGGCGTACTCGGTCAGGACGCCGCCGAGGATCAGGCCGATCGCCGCGCCGCCGCCGGAGATCGCGCCGAAGACGCCGAACGCGGTTGCGCGCTCCTTGGGCAGCGTGAACGTGACCGAGATCAGTGAGAGTGCGGCCGGCGCCAGGAGCGCGGCGAACGCACCCTGCAGGCCCCGTGCCGCATAGAGCAGCCCCGCGGTCGAGGCGACGCCGCCGAGCGCCGAAGCACCCGCGAAGCCGATCAGGCCGATGATGAAGGTCCGCTTGCGCCCCGTGTAGTCCGCGATGCGGCCTCCGAGCAGCAGGAGTCCGCCGAACGCCAGCGTGTAGGCCGTGACGACCCACTGCCGGTCGGCGTCACTGATGCCGAGGTCCTTCTGGGCGGACGGCAGCGCGATGTTGACGATCGAGGCGTCCAGGATGATCATCAGCTGGGCCACGGCGATGACGCCGAGGGCGAGCCAGCGCCGGGGGTCTGGAGCCTCCGACGGTGAGCCTGAGCCAAGGGTGGGATTGCTGTCGGTCATGGGGTTCTCCCTGCAGACGACGGTGCGGTCCAATTCAGTTCACCCAACACCGTAGACCCGGATCCGGACAGATTTCGATGGTTCGTCCGGGCCACATGGCCCATCGGGCGTGAGGCCCACCCACGAGGTGGTGTCCTACCGTGGGGTCATGAGTGACTTCTGGATCTGTCAGACCTGCGCCGTCGAGCACGCCGACAAGGTCGAGGTGTGCGCGATCTGCGCCGATGAGCGGCAGTGGGTGCCGGCCGAAGGCCAGCTGTGGACCACGCTCGACGAGCTCGCCGCGGACGGCCATCACGCCCGAATCGCCGACCTCGAGCCCGACCTGTATGCGATCACGGCGACACCGCCGATCGGCATCGGTCAGCAGTCGAAGCTCCTCCGTACTCCGGCCGGCAACCTGTTGTGGGACCCCGTCGGGTTTGTCGACGCCGACATCGCAGCGCGCGTTCTGGCGCTCGGCGACGTACGCGCGATCGTCGCGAGTCACCCGCACATGTACGGCGTCCAGGTCGAGTGGAGCCGCCTTCTCGGTGGGCCGCCGGTGCTCGTCGCCGAAGCCGATCGCGAGTGGGTCGCGCGCCCGGACCCGGTCATCGAGTCGTGGACGGGTGACGTCGAGATCCTTCCGGGCGTCACCTTGAGCCAGCCCGGCGGCCACTTCCCGGGCAGCGCGGTCGCGCACTGGCAGGCAGGTGCCGAAGGCCGCGGAGTGCTGCTCACCGGCGACACGATCTTCGCGAACCCTGACCGTACGTCCGTCAGCTTCATGCGGAGCTATCCCAACCGGCTGCCGCTCTCGGGTGCCGTCGTGAAGCGGGTTGCCGCACACGTCGACCGATTCGAATACGACCGGCTCTATGGCAACTTCGACAACGCCATCGACGCCGACGCACAGGCGATCGTCCACCGCTCAGCGGAGCGGCACGCCGCTTGGGTCAACGGCGACTTCGACCACCTCACCTAGACCATTGCCATCGTCGCGGCCACCTCGTCGACGAGCTCGCGCGCGAGATAGCCCGTACGGCCCATTCGCGGGACCAGACGCTGGCCGGCCATCGCGTGGACGTACGTTCCCCAGCACGCCGCCTGCGCTGGCACTGCGCCGCGGGCGAGCAGGCCGGCCATGATGCCGGCCAGGACGTCGCCGCTGCCGGACGTGCCGAGGCCCACGTCAGCGTTTTCGTCCCGCCACGCTCCCCCGTCGGGCTCAGAGACGTGACCGTAGAGCGAGACGACCGCGCCGAATCGCTCTGTCACGGCGCGTGCCTCTGCGTCGAGGTCGTCTCCGGGCTCGCGACCGAGCAGCCGGCCGGCTTCGGCGATGTTGGGCGTCAGCACGGTACGCCCCGCATGCTCCGCGAGCAGGTCCGGATGCTCGCCCAGAGCACCGAGCGCGTACGCGTCGACCACGAGCCGCGCATCCCCGGCAAGCGCGCCGATGACGCGCCGCATCAGTGTCGCTGTCTGCCCTTCGTCGTCGAGCCCGGGGCCGATCGCGACCACGTCGGCGTGGGCGGCCAGCTCCAGGAGATGGTCGGGCACCTCGCCATTGACGGAGCCGCCAGGAGTCGACGGAAGGCCGACGACCTTGGCCTCGGGGACCGCGATGCTCAGCGCCTGGGCGTTGTCGTCAGTCGTCGCGAGCTGCAGGCGGCCGGCGCCGGCTCGCAGCGCCGCCGTGCCGGCCAGCAACACCGCGCCGGGTGTGGTGCGTGAACCACCGACGACCAGCACGGTCCCCCGGTCCTCCTTGTCACCTTCCGGCCTCGGCAGCGGCCAGTCGCGCAGCAGCTGCGGGGTGATGACATGTGGCTCAGACGGCCGGGGCATCGACGCCCTCCTCAGCAGTCGGATGTGCCTCGTCGTCCCGACGCAGGTGCTCGACGTCGTTGAACAGCTCCCGCGCCCATCCCTCGTCGCCCCACCGCCAGCTGCTGATCGAGCAGTTGGCGATCGGGGACTCCTTGGCGCTCGACATGAGCTCCTCCTCGTCGAGGCCCTCCAGGACGTACCGGAACAGCGAGACGACGGCGTCGTGGGCGAAGAACAGCACGCGCTGCTCGGGGTGGTCCTCCGCGACGTCGCGCAGCAGGCTGCGTATGCGCAGCAGGACATCGGCCCACGACTCGCCGCCGGGCGGCCGGTAGTAGAACTTGCCGAGCCGCTGCCGGCGCTCGGACTCCTCAGGGAACTTCGACCGGATGCCGTGGACCGTGTGCAGGTCGAGGATGCCGAGCTCACGGTCCCGCAACCGCTCGTCCCGCAGCGTGGGGATGTCGAATCCCTTGAGGGCGATCTCCGCGGTCTGCCGTGCACGCAGGTATGGCGAGACGATCACGACGTCGGGACGTTCGTCGTCCGGCAGCTCGTCGAGCCAACCAGCCACTGCCTCGGCCTGCTTCTGCCCGGTGTCCGACAGCGGTACGTCGGCGTCGCGCTCCGCGATGTCGATCAGGTCCGTGCCCTTCTCCTCCGCCGTCGACGCGGCGACGTTGCCGACACTCTCGCCATGCCTGATGATGCCGATCCATTCCAGCTGATGCATGGAAGAGCCCTTACCCGTTGCCGAGGCAGGCAATCGGCGGGGTCATGGACGCAGGTCGTCCTTCGGCACGTTCGTCGTGACATCCGGACCGGAGCTGTAGACCACGGGGTCGGCCTCGACGGGGGCGCGATCCTCGTCCATGGTCGCCGCCGGCTTCTTGGCGGCAGCCGGCTTGGACGTGCTCTTCTTGGGAGCGGCCTTCTTGGCCGCGGTCCGCTCGGCTCGTGCCTTCTTGGCCGGCATCGTGTTGGTGGTGGCCTTCTTGGTCGTCGTGGTCGGTGACGGCGGTTGCTTCACCGGTTGCGTGCTGACCTTGGGTGATGCGGCGTCCGCCGGAGATTCCTGGTCGTCCGGAAGGATCCTCTTCAACACGGCGGCTGCGCCATGCAGGCCGCCTCTCGCGACACTCCCGACGACGTGCTGCGCGATGGCGGCGGGCTTGTGCAGGATCTTCGTGATCACAGGTGATGCTCCATTCGGTCGGGTTTCAACGGTCTTGCCGATGCGTACCCTTCCGATGGCCGGTCACACGTACGAGTGGCAAAACTCCGCGGCCGAGCGCCGGGTTGGCGTTCGACCGCGGAGGTCCTCCTGCTCATCAACCGCTACGGCGTGACGTCGCGGCGAGCGGTGACCCGGAGTCCGACGAGGGTGCCGGCGCCGATCAGGAAGAAAAGCACACCCACGACGATGAGGCCGGTGGTGACCTCGCCGAGGACCGGCACGGTTGCCGCCACATCGGCGTCGACGTCGACTCCTGCGGAGCCGTCAGCGTTCATGACGACGACGGTCCAGCGGCCCGGCCGGTCGTCGAGCGACCAGTCGATGCTCTGCGTCCCCGTGCCGATGGCCTGCGCGACCCAGATGTCACTGTCGGCAGGGTCAACGACAGGCGCGCCGCCGGCGTGCTGCTCGTACGTCGTGGCCGGATCGTCGATCTCGGTGACGGTCGAGTGCTCGACGTCCGCGAGGTACGCCTCGGCGTCGGCCGCACGAGCCACGCCGACGAACACGGGGGTCGAGCCGTCGGCGGTGACGCGGATGCGGGCCCGGCCGAGGACCCAGTCCTCGTCATGCCCGCCGAGCTCGATGCGATCGGACGCGACGGCATGACCGCTGGTGGTGAGGCGTGCCGTGTCGCTGGTCAGATAGCCGTCGTCCCGCCACGAGTTGTCGACGGCGATCAGCGCTCCGCCGCCGGCGAGCGCGGTGGCGCCGCCCAACAGCGAAGCAACCGCGAGGACCAGCAAGGCGATCCGCCCTGCGGACCTGGCATGTGGCGGGGTGGGTGGGTTGTTGGTGGGGGTGTCGGTGATGGTCGACATCGGGTTCTCCTGGGTGTTGGTTCCCGGTCGGTCGACCGGCGTACGTCCAGCACACTCGATCTGCCGCCGTGAGCCCATTGGGCTGGCGCAGTCTTGGGAGGCACTGGCCGCGCAGCTCGTACGGCCGATCCCACGTGCTGGCCCACCCCGAGAAGGTGGGCATCCTCACGCCCCTCGACGCGGACCAGCGCGCCGTCCGCACATAGGATCGCGGGATGATCCGCCAGCGACTTGCCCGATTCATCGTTCGCCGTGCCGGCTATCGGATGGTCGGCGAGGTGCCGGACACCGGGATCCTGGTGGGCGCTCCGCACACGTCCAACTGGGACTTCGTGACGATGTTGCTCGTGATGTGGCACGACGGGGCCCATCCGCGGGTCCTGGTCAAGAAGCAGCTGTTCCGCGGGCCCCTCGGTTGGGTTCTGCGACGTCTGGGTGGGGTCCCGCTCGATCGCGACAACGCGGCAGGTGTAGTCGGCGAGCTCGTGCAGGAAGCCCGCAACGGCGAGCCGTTCCGCCTGATCATCGCGGCCGAGGGCACGCGTACGAGAGGCGACTACTGGAAGTCCGGATTCCTACGGATCTCCCGCGAAACGGGACTGCCGATCACGCTGGCGTTCTTCGACCCGCCGACCAAGACGATGGGATTCGGGCCGACGTTCCACCCATCCGATGACGTCAGGGCCGACATGGACATGATCCGTGCGTTCTTCGCCGACAAGCACGGCATCAAGCCCAAGAACGCGACTGAGCCCCGGCTCCGCGACGAGCCGGGACCGGCCGCCTGACCCTCAGGGCTTCATTCCGGCAGCCAGAGCTGCCGATATGTACCCGTGGCGCACGCGTTGCGGGTGGTCGCCGACTGGCAGGTAGGCGATCTCCTTCTTGGTGGTGGTGTCGAGCACGGCCACCGAGTCCGCCTCGCTCAGCGAGATCCAGCACGTGTTCTTGAGCCCCTCGGTCGTCCAGTAGGGCTTGCCGTATGAGTGACCAGTCGTCGCGGTGTCGAAGATGACGTGCTTCCCCGTCTTGCGGTCGACCAGCGCTGCGTAGTCGTCCATCGTTCCTGCTGCGCACAGCGTCGTCCCGGCCTTGTTGATCGACAGCCCGTGGTGCGCCGAGTCGTTGACGTACTGCTCCCTGGGCATGTTCGGGACACGGTTGGGCAGCGGAATGACTCGCTTGACCGCGCCGAGGCGGGGCTCGGCCATGCCGCCGGCGGTGTAGCCGACCTTGCCGTCGACATCGGGAGCTTGAGTGTCGAACTCGACCAGACCGTGGAAGTAGGACACCTGGAAGTAGACGAACCGCTCGCCCGGCGCGACCGCCATCGGCCGGACCGCGGAGCTCATGCCGGGGTGTCCGGCCTCGGCGAGCTCCTTGCCCATGTCCCAGCGCTTCGTGACGGCGAACGTCGCGTTGTCGACGATCTGGAACCAGCGATCGCTCTTGACGGCGTCATGCACCACGCCGATGTCGACCGGCCCGAGATTCGGGTAGTCGACCGGCAGGTAGACCCGGCCGATCGACGCGTGGAAGATCTTGGACCCGTCCTTGCTGTAGTTGTTCTCGTGGGGCGTCTCCCCTGACACGAATGTGCGCATGCGCTGGCCCATCGTGACGGTCTTGCCGCCGACGACTTCGTTGACCATCGAGTACTCGATGACCTGCCGGCTCGTGGAGTCCGAGACCACCAGACGGCGTCCGTCAGGCGACAACCCCATGTGGTCGGTGCGGTAGCCGTCCATCTGCTCCTCGTGGACGATGCTGTTCGGGTCGCCGGCCACGGCCTTGGCGATGTCGATCCATACGACGTCAGCGAAGCTGGGACGCGAGACCGCGAGGAACTGGCCGTCGTTCGTCGTGAACATGTCGTCGACGTACTGGTCGTGCCCCTCGCCGGGGCCGGCCTGCACGATGAGGTAGAACACGAGCTTGACCGGATTGAGCTGGATGTCCTGGAGCTCCTGCGCCTTGTCGGGGATCAGGTTGATGCCCGACTTCAGCACCTTGCGGGTGTTGGCGTCGACGATCGAGGCGGTCCCCTGCCAGTTGTTGCCGACGAACATCACGTCGCGCAGTGCAGGCGCCTTGGCGGCAGCGGTGGCCGCCGTCGCCGCGCCGGCGCCGGCGACGAGCCGAGCATTGCGGCGACCGTCAGCACGGCGGCACCGATCGACAGGACTCGTTTCATGGAGGCTCCTTGCCCGTATGGGTTCAAGGAAGATCAACGACCACAGGTGACAAGCGTCACGTGTCCTGCTGCTGCTCCAATGCGTCCGTGAGAAGGCCGACGAGGGCTTCCAGCTGCATGTCCGCCGACGCCGAGACCTCGTCGTCGGAGCCGTCGAGCGCTCGAGCGGCGAGGCCGGCCTTGCTGTCGAGGAGCTCCACGATCCGCGTGTCGATCGTCTGCGACGCGATGATGCGCCATGCCGTGACGGGCTCGTCCTGGCCGATCCGGTGGACTCGGTCGATCGCCTGAGTCTGCTCGGCGTCGGTCCACGACAGCTCGGCCAGCACCATGTTGGAGGCGACCTGAAGGTTGATGCCGACTCCGGCGGCCGACAGCGAGCAGACCACGACCGCGACATCGGGGTCGTCGACGAAGGCATCGATGTTGCGCTGCCGCACCTTGGGCGTCTGGTTGCCGCGGATCGACGAATAGCGGATGCCGCGCCGCTCGAACGTCTCCTCAGCGAGGTCCATGACGTCGACGTGCTTGGCGAAGAAGACGACCTTGCCGACGTTGCGCGCGAGCTGCGCGGTGTAGTCCGCAGCGAGGCTGGCCTTGGCCTGACCGATGCGGCGCATCATCGTGAAGACGTTCTCGTCGGTCTTGGACGCGCTCTCGTCGCGCTCCCAGCCGGCCACGCGGCGTACGAGCTCGTGATCGATGCCCTCGACCGTGATGCCGGACGTGCGGGTGGCGAGCGCACTCTCGTAGCGCGCCACGAGCCTGCGGGCGAGCACGCGCTCGGCCTCGCGGATCGATCGGCCGGCCTCGTCGTCGAGCTCGACCGGAAGGTCGGCGATGCGGCGGGCTGGGATGTCGGCGGCGACGTCGACCTTGCGGCGGCGCACGATGCCCATGTCGATGACCCGTGATCGCGCCGAGGCGTAGAACCCTGGATCGATCGGCGTCAGACCGGTCTCCTCGAGCGACTGCATGAGCTCTGCACGGGGCTTCTTGTCGTCGATCCAGCCGAGGAACTGCCAGATCGCCCGGAAGTCGTCGATGTCGTTGATCAGCGGCGTGCCGGTCAGCGCCATCATCAGGGGGCGGACGGTGCGCGACCGGATCCGCTCGGACAGCTGCAGGACGTGCTGGGACCGCTGCGACGACTTGTTCTTGATGAAGTGCGCCTCGTCGAGCACCATGCCGCGGAACCCGAGGTCGCCGAGCCAGCCGACGTGACGATCGAGCACCTCATAGTTGACGATCACGATGTCGGCGAAGGCATCGATCGTGTGGCCGTCGCCGTGGATCACGGTCGACGGGCGGTTGGGGGTCCAGAGCTCGGCCTCGCGCGCCCAGTTGGTCTTGACGACGTTGGGGACCACGACGAGCAACGGGTATGCGTTGGCGGCCTGCGCCGCGAGCAGAGCCTGAGCGGTCTTGCCCAGTCCGGGCTCGTCGGCGAGCAGGAACGTACGGTGCCCGTCCTCGGCGGCGGCGATGACCTCCGCCTGGTGTCGCATGAGCTCGAGGCCGACCGGGACCTTGGTGTCCGAAGGCTCAGGAAGGTCCATGCACGCCTTGGATCCGCCGGCGGCCCGCTCGAACGCCGAGAACAACGGGCCGAGGAGCTCCCAGGTCGAAAGTCGCTGGGTCTGCGGCTTGGCCGATTGGGCGTTCTCGAATTCCGGCGGCAGGAAGGGGTTCGCCAGCTGGCGCGAGACGACCGACTGGGGCACGACCCGGCGCTCGATCGGTGCGGCGACTGGTTCGTCCTCGGCGGCGGTCTCCGCCTCGGGCGCCTGCTCGACTCCCGCGGCCCGCAGCATGTCGTGCTTGAGCACGATGGCCGCGTCCGACACCTCAGCGTCCTCTGCGAGCAACGAGAGGAGCGTGGTGTCGCGTGCGGCGGTCTGGGCGAGGATCGTGCCGATTCCGTCGAGCCGCTTGAGCTTCTCGGCGCGCTGTGCGTCGGTCAATGAGCCGTCAGCCTTGGCGCGCGTACGCTCTTCGCGCGCGAGGAGGGCCACGACCTGGAACTTGGTGCGGGTCGACGGCGAAACCCGGCCGCGCTGGGCGCCGGCTTCCACCTCGCGCACTGCGCGGGCGAGTACGGACATGATGCCGTCGTTGCCGCCGCGGGCTCGCCGCTGCGGTGCGGAACGGGTCGTCCCCGTCTGCCGCTGGCCTCTTCTGGCCAAGGTTCCTCCTCCGAAGGCCCGGCACGCTGGCCGTGGCGATGCTGCAACGCCGGGTCCGGACTCAAGCCGGGCGGCGCCCAGAAAGCTCTGCCGGGTCGAGGCGGCTGGCCCCAAGACGACGGAACTCGCTACAACCGATCGACATGAACGATCGGGATGGTGCAACGCCCGCCTCGTGGAGCGATCCGGCCTTGAGCCGGTGCCACGGACCGATCGTCGATCGACGTACTCGTTCGACGAGCAGCGGTGCGGGGTTTGTTACTGCAGCCAGTTTACCCGTATCGCACCGGTGTGTGCAGGCGACTCGCCATTCGGCCAGATCGGGGTCGACCACCACGACGCGTTCCGGCAGGCTGATGGCATGAGCTGGGTGTTGCACGTCGACATGGACCAGTTCATCGCTGCCGTCGAGATTCAGCGTCACCCCGAGCTGGCGAACCTGCCGGTGGTCGTGGGCGGGCGCGGCGACCCGACCGAGCGCGGGGTGGTCTCCACTGCCTCCTACGAGGCGCGGGAGTTCGGCGTCGGCTCGGGCATGCCGCTTCGGATCGCGAAACGAAAGTGTCCCGACGCCGTGTTCCTCCCGGTCGACGCACCCGCGTACGAGGCAGTGTCCGTCACGGTCATGGAGACGCTCCGGTCCCTGAGCTGGGGTGGTGTTCCGGTGCTTGTGCAGGTTCTGGGCTGGGACGAGGCATTCGTCGGACCCGGACCGCAGCACGGTGACCTCGAAGATCCCGAGGACATGGCGGCGCACGTCATGGAGTCGGTCCTCGCGGCGACTGGCTTGCACTGCTCTGTCGGGATCGGCGACAACACGCTGCGGGCCAAGAACGCGACCGATTTCGGCAAACCGCGCGGGACGTACACGCTGACCGCCGCGAACTGGCTCGAGGTGATGGGCGACCGCCCGACCCAGGCGCTGTGGGGCATTGGCGCGAAGACCGCGGCCAAGCTTGCCGCACTCGGTCTTCAGACCGTCGCGCAGCTGGCGGCGAGCGATCCCGCGGTGCTGGCCGACGCGCTCGGCCCGACGATGGGCCCCTACTACCGCAGTCTTGCCGTCGGCACCGCTGCGCGACCGGTCGATCCCTCGCCGTACGTCCCACAGGCTCACGGGCGCGAGACGACGTTCCAGATCGACCTGGACGACTGGAACGCCGTCGCTGATGAGGTGCGAGCGCTGACCGCCCGCGTGCTGACGGACATCGATGCTGAAGGCCGACCCGCCGCCAGGGTCGGCCTCAAGATCCGCTTCGCGCCATTCATCACGGTCACCCGGAGCCTCACCCTGCCGGCCCCGACGAACGACGGCCAGGTGCTCAGCGACGCCGCGGTGTCGCTGCTCGACCGGCTTGAGCCGCAGCAGCGGGCCAGACCCGTTCGACTGCTGGGCGTTCGCCTCGAGATGACGCCGCCCAGTCCGTCGGGTCAGGACGACGCCTAGCGACCGATCTGCCGTCGAACGCATTAGCTCGAAAAGACAGGTGTTCGCAGTGAATTTCGCCGTTTCTTGCCCTGTCCGTACCATGGTGGACCGGAGAGGGATACGTGGCGCCGGCGGCGATCCGTCGGAAAGGTCACATGCATCTGAAGTCCATCTTGCACTCCCGAGTCGTCACGATCCTGGGCATCGCCCTGGCCCTCGCCGTCCCAGCGTTCACGCTGCCTCGGCTTCCCCACGTGTCCTTGTGGCCCGTGTTTCTCGGGCTGGTCCCGTGGATCATCGGCAAGTACGTGCTGTGCCCGCTGAGGTGGCGCGCGCTCACCGTGGGCAACCTGAGCCGCTGGTGGCACATCCGCGCGTACGCCGAGTCAGAGCTGCTCGGCCTGTTCACTCCCGGTCACGTCGGTGCCGACTTGTGGCGACTTCGCCGGCTCACCCGTAGCGGCCTGAACGGCGCTGACGCACTGACGAGCGTCGGCCTCGACAGATTGGTCGGCGCTATCGGGCTCGCTGCTTTCGTCGGCTTCGCTGGTACGGCGCTCCCTCTTCGTATGCTTCTGGTCGCCCTGGGCGTCTCGGTGCTTGCGGTCGTCGCCGCCCTGATCCTGCGTCGCGTGCGCCCGGACCTCATGCCCAGGCGCCCGCTGCCCCCACCGCGTGTCCTGGCGCATGCGCTGGTGCTGTCCGCCGGCTACCAGCTCACGATCGCTGCTCTCCTGCTGGGCAGCCTGGCCGCCACCGGTCACGAGGTGTCTCCACTCGCCCTGCTCGGCGCATTCGGCGCCAGCCAGCTCGCCGGCGCGGTGCCAGGACCCAACGGCGCAAGTCCCCGCGATGCCGCACTCGTCGTGGCCCTCGCGGCGCTCGGGGTGCCGTGGGTGGCGGCAGCCGCCGCGGTGACGCTCAAGGCTGTCGTGGCATGGCTCCCCGCGCTCGCGTTGGGCGGCGTCAGCCTTGTGGCGACCCGGTGGGCCGTTCGGCGTGCCGCCCCAGTCCCGGCCTGAGCCGGCCTCGCGGTTCGGTCGGCAATCCCCGCCGACCTGGGTCATGATGAGGACAAGGTGACGGTCGTCCCGTCTTCTGCCTGAGCGATCGGTGCCTGTTGCAGGAGGCCTCGATGATGCTCAAACCGCATGAGCCGGGAATCCGTTCCAGCACGCTCTGGGTCGTCGGGCAGGCTGCTCTGGTTCTGCTGCTGGTGGTCGTGTACTTCAGCGTACGGGGCCTGAGCGTCGGTTCGACCGCGGACGCGTTGGCGAACGCGCGTGACGTCGTGGCGCTCGAGGAGCACCTGCACATCGACTTCGAGGAGTCGCTGCAGACGCCCGCCGCCCGCTCCGAGACAGTCGTGACGGTCGCCAACTGGGTCTACATATGGGGGCATTGGCCGATCATCATCGTCACGATGCTGTGGCTGATGCGCCGGCACAGCGATGTCTTCCGCCGGCTTCGCGACGCGATGATGCTGTCCGGTGCGGTGGGCATGGTGATCTACGCGACGTACCCGGTCGCTCCGCCCCGGCTGGCCGGCCTCGGCATGATCGACACCGTGACCGAGAAGTCGCAGTCGTACCGGGTGCTCCAACCGCCTGCGTTCGTCAATCAGTACGCGGCGATGCCGAGCCTGCATGCCGGCTGGGACCTGTTGATCGGCATCTCGATCGTGACGGCTGCGTCGACCCTTGCGCTGCGGATCATCGGCTACGCCATGCCGGTGCTGATGGCCGTCGCAGTCGTCCTCACGGCCAACCACTACGTCCTCGACGTCATCGCGGGCGTCGCGCTCGCGCTGGCTGCCCACGTCGCCGCCCTGGGCCTGGAGCGACGTCGGCATCGCCGCAAGGCGCTGCGGGAGAAGGATCTTGTCCCGGAGCCGACGGCAGGAGCCACCTGAGTGCCTGTCCTCGCGATCGGCCACCGCGCCGGAAATTCGTTGGCCGGCCTGCGCGTCGCCAACGAGTTGGGCGTCGACGTCATCGAGTGTGACGTCCACGAATACCGCGGTCGGCTCGAGGTGCGACACCTGAAGTCGGCCGGTCCGCTGCCCTTCTTGTGGGACAGGTGGGAGCTCGCCTCGGCGTCAGCACCGCGCCTGGGGCTCAGCGAGCTGCTCGAGGCCGACCGTCACGGCACGACGTTCATGCTGGACCTGAAGGGCCGTCGCACCTCGGTCGGTCGCGCGGTCGCGACGCTGCTCCACGAGGTCGGCCATCACCGCCCGGTGCTGGTCTGCGGGCGTCGGTGGTCAGAGGTCGACGCGCTGACCGAGCTTCCCTACGCCCGCAGGGTGCTGTCCGCGCGTACCCGGTCCGAGCTGGCCCGGCTGATGCAGAGACTCTCGACCATCGGGCCCGCGTACGGCGTGTCCGTCCACCGGTCGCTCCTGGACGCAGCGACGGTCGCGGACCTGAATCGACACGTCGAGGTGCTCATGACCTGGCCCGTCAACGACCTGCCGACGCTGGACCAGATGCTCGAGCTGGGCGTCACCGGCATCATCAGCGACGAGGCGGAGGTCCTGGCGGAGCTGATCCGGCGCCGGTGAACGGTCTCGTCCTCCTCGACGCCCCTCAGCGAACGACGTCGAAGACCTGCTTCTGGATTCCGTTGGAGTACGCCTCGGACTCGACCAGCTCGAGCTTGGTCTTGTCGTTGTCGGCATCGCTGAAGAGCCGCTTGCCGGCGCCGAGCAGCACCGGGAACACCAACAGGTGATAGCGGTCGACCAGCCCTGCATCGGCCAGGCTCTGGCCCAGCGAAGCGCTGCCGTGCACGGCGATCGGGCCGCCCTCGGTCTGCTTGAGCTCGGCGACGTCATCGGTCGATCGGAGCACCGTCGCAGGCCACCGCGGGTCCTCCCGCTCGAGGGTCGTGGACACCACGTAGCGCGGCATCGCGTTGTATTCGGCGAACTCGTCCATCGTGGGCCAGATGGGAGCAAACGCCTCGTACGACCGGCGTCCCAGCAGCAGGGCAGTGGTCTCCTCCTGCTCGCGGCCCTTGAGCTCGTATGCCGCAGGGTCGAACTCGATGTCCTTGAAGGTCCAGCCGGCGTTGCGGTAGCCGGACTCCCCTCCGGGTGCCTCCATGACACCGTCGATGGACACGAAGGCGCTCACGATGAGGGTACGCATGATGAGACTCCTTAGACGGGTGAGGAACTTTCACCATCACCACGAACGGGTTCGCACCGATACGACACCCGGGCGAACAATTCTGTCAATCGACCCAGAATCCGCGTCCACCGCCGAACATGTCGCCGTACGTCCCGCCGAAACCTCCGCGCGGGTCGCGTGAGCCGAGGTAGGAGCCGACGACCGCTGCGCCGAGATCGTCCAGCTCCGGCGCCACGACCCTGCCGCCGGCCCGCTTCGCCATCGAGTCGATGAACCGGGCCAAACCGGGGTCCTCGCCGAGACGGAAGAACGTCGTCTGCGCGCCCAGACGCATCGAGTTGTCGAGCTCCCGCACGGCGTACGCCACGGTCACCGGATGCGGCGGATAGCTGAAGAACACCTCGCCACTGGACTGCAGGTGGGAGGTCGGTTCGCCGTCCGTGACGATGAGCAACACCGGTTGCGCGTTGGGGTGCCTGCGGAAGTGGCGATTGGCCAGCAACAGGGCATGGTGCAGGTTGGTGCCCTTGTCGTACATCGCGTCGAGCCCCGTGAGGTGTTCGATGTCCATGACCTCGGCATGCCGGCCGAACCCGATGAGCTGCAGGTCATCGCCGCGGAACCGACTCGTGATGAGCGTGTGCAGAGCGAGCGCCGTGCGCTTCATCGGCACCCAGCGTCCGTCCATTGCCATCGAGAACGACGTGTCCACGAGCAGTGCGACACACGCCTGCGTACGTGCCTCGGTCTCCTGGACCTCGACGTCGCCGATCTCGATCTGCAGGCGGCCGGCCGTGGAGCCACCATCGCCGGCGATGCGGGTGATCGCGTTGGTGATCGTGCGGGTCACGTCCCACGGCTCGGTGTCCCCGAACGCCCACTCGCGCGTGGCGCCGGAGCGCTCCCCTGCAGCGCCGGCCTGCCGTAGGTCCCGATTGCCCTGGCGGCCGGACATCGTGTTGGCGACATCGCGCAGCAACGCCTTGCCGAGCTGCCGCATCGCCTTGGGGGTCAGCTTGAGCTGACCGTCGGAGCCACGCCGCAGCGTCCCGGAGTCGCGTAGTGCCTGCTCGAGCTTCTGGAGCGTTTGCGCGTCGACCACTGCCTCGTCGCCGAGCTGACGAGCAAGCTTGTCGAGGTCGAGGTCGTCCATGCGGGAACCGTTGTACGACTGCGAGAGCTGCTCCGACAGCTCGTCGAGGTCGGCAATGTCCTGGAACACACCCGTGCCATCGCCGAGACCGAGGCCTTCCTCCCCGTCCATCTGCTCCGCGCTCCCCCAGTCCTCGCCGGGCCGCGCCGATTGGAGATTGCCGTCGAGCCGGGCGAGGGACGACATCAGCTCTGGCGATCCGAACGCCCGCTGGGCCAGCGCGTCGAGCTCGTCGCGCTGCTCCTGGGTCATCGAGTTGCGCATCCTCTGCGCCGCTGCGGCCCGTTGCGCCAACGAGTCCAGCAGCTCATCGATGTTGCGCGGATTCTCCGGGAAGAAGTCCCCGTGCTTGTCCATGAACTCGTCGAACTGCTGCTGGGTGTCCTCACCGCGGTTGTGCGACTCGAGCAGCTGGTTGAGGTCGTCGAGCATCGCGTTGATCGCGGCCCGATCCTCGTCGGTCGCGCTCTCGAGCGCATCCTTCATACCGGCGAATCGCTGGTCGAGCATCTCGCGGCCCAGCAGGTCCTTGATCTTCTCGTAGTCCTCGCGAGCCGTCTGGCTCTGCCAGTCGTAGTCGCTCAGTTGGCTGACCGCCGCGGCCGGTGACGGCGGCAGGTTGTCGAGCTGCATCTCGGCGAAGGCACGCTCGCTGTCGTCCAGGTCGACATCTCGCGCCAGCTGCTTGCGTTCCTCGAGGACCGCTCGCTCGAGCAGCTCCTTGACCTCCTGCAGCGTGCCGTCGAGGTTGTGCCGCTGGGTCAGCTCGCGCCTCCGCTCAGCCACCCTTCGGGCCAAGTCGTCGAGGCCGGCCTGGTCCTCGCCTCCGCGGCGCAAGAACTCCCGCATCGCCCGCTCCGGGGAGTAGCCGGCCATCACGTCCTCGCCGATGGACTCGAGCGCCTCGGCGAGGTCGACGGGCGGGGCAAGTGGATCGGGCCCGTCGACGTACTTGCCGTAGCGGGCGGCGCGAGTCAGCCTGCGATTGGCTCTAGCCATAGATGGTCTCTCTGCCGTCGGTCTCCTTGCTGACCTTGCGCGCGAGGTAGAGCCCCTCGAGCGCCAGCTCGATGGCGCCGGCACGCTGCCCGTCGTTGGTGGCACCAAGCCGCTCGCACACGTCGTCATACAGCTCGGACTCGCCGAGCACTGGGAGCCCAGTGAGGAAGTCGCGCGCCGTGACCTGCTCGCCGGTCGTGACGATCGTCCCGTTCTCGATCGCGTCCACCAAGACGGCGAAGTCGATGCCACGGAAGTGCGCCCGTACGGTCTCGGCTGTGGCCGAGCGAAGCAGGTGATCGAGGATCTGGTCCTCGCGGCCCTCCTCGCCGGACTCGAACTGGATCTTGCCGCCGAGGACGTCGACGGCAGTCTCGAGGTCGACCGGCCGCGCCACGGCTTCGTCCTCACCCTGGCGAGTCGCCCGATGGATCGCCGAGGCCGCGATGGTCTCGGCGCCGGCGATCGCGAAGCGGGCACTGACGCCGCTGCGCTGGTCCACCGCGGTCGATTCACGGAGGCCCCGGGTGAAACGAGCCAGGATCTCGACGAGGTAGTCCGGTACGTCGGCGACGAGCTCGGCCTCCTGGCGGATCACCGCGACCTCGTCGTCAAGCTCCGTCGGGTAGTGCGTGCGGATCTCGGCGCCGAACCGGTCCTTGAGTGGCGTGATGATCCGGCCGCGGTTGGTGTAGTCCTCGGGGTTGGCGCTGGCCATCACCAGCACGTCGAGCGGTAGCCGCAGGACGTAGCCGCGGATCTGGATGTCGCGCTCCTCCATGACATTGAGCATCGCGACCTGGATGCGCTCGGCCAGGTCGGGCAGTTCGTTGATCGCCACGATGCCCCGATGGCTGCGCGGGATGAGCCCGAAATGGATCGTCTCGGGGTCGCCCAGGCTGCGCCCCTCGGCAACTTTCATCGGATCGACGTCGCCGATCAGGTCGGCGACGCTGGTGTCGGGAGTGGCGAGCTTCTCGGCGTACCGCTCATCGCGGTGGCGCCACGCAATGGGCAGGTCGTCGCCGAGCTCAGCGGCGCGGCGCACGCTCGTCGTCGTGATGGGCTCGAACGGATGCTCGCCCAGCTCGGCGCCGTCGATGACCGGGGTCCACTCGTCGAGGAGCCCGACCATCGTGCGCAGCAGACGGGTCTTGCCCTGGCCGCGCTCACCCAGCAGCACGATGTCGTGGCCGGCGATGAGGGCGCGTTCGAGCTGCGGGATGACGGTCGAACCGAAGCCGTGCATGCCCGGCCACGGGTCTCGGCCATCGCGCAGGGCGGAGAGCAGGTTGTCACGGATCTCGACGCGCAACGCTCTTGTGCACGTGGCCCGAAGCTCGCAGTTCGCCGACAGTTGCCAAGGTGGGAGCAGTCACGATGACAACGCTACTGCGGCGCGCAACGCTGGAGATCGCTCCAGACATACAAAACCCCCACACCGGCGAGAGTGTGAGGGTTGTGCGTGTCCGAGGGGGGACTTGAACCCCCACGCCCCTTACAGGGCACTAGCACCTCAAGCTAGCGCGTCTACCATTCCGCCACCCGGACAAGCGCCTGTATGACGGGCGCGGTGCAGCACTGAACTTTAGCAAACACCACCCGTCGTTCCGAATCGGGTAGCCCTGCGTGAGTGCGGACGCGCGACGCGCATTGGCATCACACGGAAATAGTTGGCAGAATTAGTCGAGGCCCCGGAAAGTATGAGTTTCCGGGGCCTCATTTTGATCGAGCGTGATGATCTCTCTCATCCAGAATCCTTCTTCTCCCCCGCCTGTCACATCACTGACCGGCTGCCGTTGACTTGCGTCGCTGGCCATGGGTTCGAATCTTGATTCTTTCCCGCTTTCCCGAAGGATTGCGTAGGTCATTTGTATGCCCCGGGTGACTGGGCGCGCAAGGGATTTCCCGAACTTTCTGACCTATTTCTGGAGAATGTGTCACTTACCCACAGAGTGACCTAGGTCACCCACAAGCATCGCTCTGTTATGCACATGTTTTCCACATTCGGTGGCTTCCGAAGCGCCGCCAGACGGGTCAGAGCAACGACGAGGCGGCGTGAATCGCCAGGCCGGCGAGCCCGCCGACGACCGTTCCGTTGATCCGGATGAACTGGAGGTCCCGGCCGACGTGCAGCTCGATGCGCTCAGCCGTCTCCTTGCCATCCCACCGGTTGACGGTCGCGGAGATGATCGTGGCCACCTCGCTCCCGTAGTGGTTGACCGCGTATGCCGCGACGTCGGAGATCGTCGCGTCGATGCGCCGGTCGAGCTCGGGATCATCGATCAGCCGCTGGCCGAATGCCTCGATCTCTTCGAGCGCCCGTCGACGGAGCAAGCCGTTCTCGTCGGCGAGTGATCCGATCAGCGCGCGACGCAGCGCGTCCCACAGGCGTACCGACGTGACGCCGACGCGCGGCTGCGACAGGACGCGCTCCTTGAGGTTCTCGAAGCGCGTACGCGTGTCGGCATCGTGCTGCAGCCCCTGAGCCAGGTCGGCCAACCAACGGTTGAGGGCGATGCGCGCGTTGTGGTCCGGCGTGCGGCCGATCTCGGCGACCCACTCCACGACCTGGTCGTGCACCCAACCGGCGACGCGCTTGTCGAGCCATTGCGGCGTCCAGGTCGGGGCGCGGTTCTCGATCAGTGCCGCGACCTCGTCCTCGTTGATGGCCAGCCAGCGGCCGAGCTCGTCGAGTGCGAGGTCGACAAGGCCCCGGTGGGCATCGTCGCGCAGGATCTCTTCGAGGAGCTGTCCCACGACCGGACTGAGCTCCTCCTCCTTGAGCCGCGGGATCAGCGCCTCCTGGATGACGGCCGCGACGTCGCTCTCCTTGACGTGCCGGAGCGCGTCGGCCAGCACGCGTGAGCCCTCGGCGACGAGGCGTTCGCTGTGGCCGTCCGTGACGAGCCACTCCCCAACGCGGCGGCTGACTCCGGCGGACTGGATGCGTTCGCGGACGACGTCCTCTCGGAGGAAGTTGTCGGTGACGAACTCCTGCAGGCTTTCGCCGAGCGACTCCTTGCGATTGGGGATGATCGCGGTGTGCGGGATCGGCAACCCGAGAGGATGCCGGAAGAGTGCCGTGACGGCGAACCAGTCGGCGATCGCACCGACCATCGCGGCCTCCGCGCCGGCGTTCACATAGCCGAGCCAGCCGTCGTGGTTGCGGGTCAGGACATAGATGACGGCGGCCAGGACGAGAAGCGACAGCGCGAGCGCGCGCATGCGGCGCAGTCCACTGAGACGCGCCGTGTCTCCGGCCGACAGGCCCTCTGGCATCTGGAAGCTCGCAGTCGCATCTGTCGAGGTCACAGCACGACACTAACGGCGGTCGCTTCGCTCCGCTCTGCGTAGACTTCTGGCCATGACCTTCAACGAGGGCGCCGATCTCGACACGAGCCAGGTGACCGGCGGCGGTGGCGGTGTCCGCGGCGGCGCGGTGATCGGCGGCGGAGCAGGCGGCATCATCCTGCTGATCCTCAGGCTCATCTTCGGTCCGAGGTGACCGGCGGCGGCCTCGAGCCCGTTCGACACGTCACAGATCCAGCCCGGCGGCGACACCTCGACGACCGACTTCTCGCAGTGCAAGACCGGTGCCGACGCCAACCGCGACGTCACCTGCCGGATCATCGGCACGGTCAACAGCGTCCAGGACTACTGGACCGATGCGCTGCCGGCCGACGTGCAACGGCAGTACCAACAGGCCAAGACCGTCATCTACTCAGGATCGACGCAGTCGGCATGCGGTGTCGCATCGAATGCCACTGGCCCGTTCTACTGCCCGTCGGACCAGCGGGTCTACATCGACGCGAGCTTCTTCGACGACCTGACGACTCGCTTCGGCGCAGACGACGGCGCGCTGGCCCAGGAGTATGTCGTGGCGCACGAGTACGGGCACCACGTCGAGAACCTCCTCGGCATCCTCGCCAAGGGCCAGGACGGCAAGACCGGCCCGCTCAGCGGTGGCGTGCGCATCGAGCTGATGGCCGACTGCATGGCCGGCGTCTGGGCCAACCACGCGTCAAGCACCAAGGACGACGATGGCAACACCCTCCTCAAGCCCCTGACCGACGACGACATCAAGTCGGCACTGTCTGCCGCGTCCGCCGTGGGCGACGACCGCATCCAGCAGTCATCGACCGGCCGGGTCAACCAGGAGTCGTGGACGCACGGGTCGAGCGAGTCTCGTCAGCGGTGGTTCCTCGCCGGCTACAAGAGTGGCAACGTCAACCAGTGCGACACGTTCGCCACTGACGACCTCTGACGGTGTCCGATCGATCGGTGTCCGACCGCAAGCTCAAGGCTGAGATCTGGATCGTCCTCGGGCTGTCCCTCGGCCAGGCGGGGGTGTATGCCGCGCTGAGCCTGATCGTGAAGCTGACCCAGGGCGGGATCCGCAACTCGACGGCGACACTCAACGGCAGTCAGAGCGACCGGGAATGGCTCGACTTCACCCTGCAGGTCCTCGGCATCGGATTCGCGCTCGTGCCGGTCGCCCTCGCGATCTACCTGCTGAGCCTCGACCCCGACAAGCCCTCGCCGTTGCGTCGGCTCGGCATCGACCGGGGCGGCCGAGGCCGGGACGTCCTCTGGGGCGTGGGTCTTGCCGCTGTCATCGGACTGCCAGGACTGGGCCTGTACGCAGTAGGTCGCGCGCTTGGCATCACGGCTGAGGTCATCCCGGCGCCGGTCGACCAGTACTGGTGGACGATCCCGGTCCTGATCCTCTCCGCGCTCCAGAACGCGGTCCTCGAGGAAGTCGTGGTCGTCGGCTTCGTCATGACCCGGCTGCGGCAGCTCCGCTGGAGCCTCCCGGCGACGATCGTGACCAGCGCGCTGATCCGCGGCAGCTATCACCTCTATCAGGGCTTCGGCCAGGCGCTGGGCAATGTCGTCATGGGCCTGGTGTTCGGCTACTGGTTCGCCCGGACCAAACGGGTGCTGCCGCTGATCATCGCGCACACGATCCTCGACGTCATCACCTTCGTCGGCTATGCCCTGCTCAAGCCCCACGTGAGCTTCCTGTGAAGATCGCGTACGACCCCGGGCTGCCGATCACGGCGCGCCATGACGACATCGCGGCCGCGATCCGGGACCACCAGGTCGTCGTCGTGGCCGGCGAGACCGGATCGGGCAAGACGACTCAGCTGCCCAAGATCGCGTACGAGCTGGGGCGTCGGACCATCGCGCACACCCAGCCGAGGCGCATCGCCGCTCGGTCCGTCGCCAAGCGCATCGCGGACGAGTGCGAGGTCGAGCTCGGAGCGGAGGTCGGCTACGCCGTACGGTTCGACGACCAGACCAGCGACGCCACGGCGATCCGGCTCGTCACCGACGGACTGCTGCTCGCCGAGCTGCAACGTGACCGCCGGCTGTCCCGCTACGACACGATCATCATCGACGAGGCACACGAGCGGTCGTTGTCGATCGACTTCCTGCTGGGCTATCTCAAGCAGCTGCTCCCCCGGCGCCCCGATCTCAAGGTCGTCATCACGTCGGCGACGATCGACGTCGAGCGGTTCGCGGAGATGTTCGACGCACCGGTCATCGAGGTCAGCGGGCGCACCTACCCCGTGGAGGTCCGCTATCGGCCGCTTGCGGAGTCCGATGCCGGCGACATGCTGGAGGGCATCGCCGAGGCGATCTCGGAGCTGCCCAAGGACGGCGACATCCTCGTGTTCATGTCCGGCGAGCGGGAGATCCGGGACGCGGCGGACTTCCTCTCGGGCAGGAAGTACCCGCGCACCGAGATCCTCCCGCTCTACGGCCGGCTGGCCGCCGCTGACCAGCAGAAGATCTTCAGCAACCACAGCGGACGCCGCATCGTGCTGGCCACCAACGTCGCCGAGACATCGCTGACCGTGCCGGGCATTCGGTACGTCGTGGACCCCGGCTTCGCCCGCATCTCGCGCTTCAGCCAGCGACTCAAGGTGCAACGCCTGCCGATCGAACCGATCTCGCAGGCAAGCGCGTCCCAACGTGCCGGTCGATGCGGTCGCGTCGCCGACGGCATCTGCATTCGGCTCTACTCCGAGGAGGACCACGACGGTCGTCCCGAGTTCACCGACCCGGAGATCCAGCGCACCAATCTCGCCTCGGTGCTGCTCCAGATGGCATCGCTCGACCTCGGCTCGATCAAGGACTTCCCGTTCCTCGACCCGCCCGACTCCCGTGCCGTCAGCGACGGGCTCAACCTGCTGTACGAGCTGGGCGCGATGCAGGGCGACAAGCTCACGAAGCTGGGCCGGCGGATGTCGACGCTGCCCACCGATCCGCGCCTGGCTCGCATGCTGCTGGCGGCGGACCGGCTGGGCTGCCTGGCCGACGTGCTCGTGATCGTCTCCGCGATGTCGATCCAGGACCCGCGTGAGCGTCCGCTCGAGCACCAGCAGGCTGCCGACGAGAAGCACCAACGGTTCCGTGAGCCGGACTCGGACTTCCTGTCGTACCTCACGCTGTGGAAGTACATCCGCACCCAGCGCGACGAGCTGTCGAGCTCGGCGTTCCGGCGACTGTGCCGCGACGAGTACCTGCACTACCTGCGCATCCGCGAGTGGCACGACGTCCACTCGCAGCTGCGACGCACGGCCAAGGAGCTCGGGCTGCACCCCGGTTCCATCGGCGGGGATCCCGACCGCATCCACCAGGCGTTGCTGTCTGGGCTCTTGTCGCACGTCGGGCTGCGTGATCCTGACGGTCGGGAGTTCCTCGGCGCCCGCCAGGCGAAGTTCATGATCTTCCCGGGATCAGGGCTGGCCAAGAAGCCGCCGCGCATGGTCATGGTCGGCGAGCTGGTCGAGACGAGCCGGTTGTGGGGGCGCACTGCCGCGCGGATCCAGCCGGAATGGGTCGAGACCGCCGCCGAGCACCTGGTCAATCGCTCCTACAGCGAGCCGCACTGGTCGAGCCGTCGCGGCGCCGTGATGGCGCGCGAGAAGGTGCTGCTGTTCGGCATCCCACTGATCGCCGACCGGCTGGTGCAGTTCGGCCGGATCGACCCGGTCGTCTCACGTGATCTGTTCATCCGGCACGCGCTCGTGCAGGGCGAATGGCGTACGCACCACGCGTTCTTCGCCGCCAACAAGCGCATGATCGAAGGCGTCGAGGAGCTCGAGGAGCGGTTGCGCCGGCGCGACCTGCGAGTCGACGACGAGACGCTCTACGCGTTCTACGACCAGCGCGTCCCGGCCGACGTGGTCTCGACCCGGCATTTCGACTCGTGGTGGAAGCAGGCCAAGCGCGACCAACCCGATCTGCTGACCTTCGACCCGGCGATGCTGAGCCACGCCTCGGTCGATGAGGACGAGTTCCCGCGCGAGTGGCACTCCGATGGCGAGTCCTATCCGCTGACGTACGCGTTCGAGCCCGGCATGAGCGACGACGGCGTCACGGTCGACCTGCCGCTCGAACGCCTCATGAGCATCGATGACCGCGCGTTCGACTGGCACGTGCCCGGGCATCGCATCGAGCTGGTCACCGAGCTGATCCGCTCGCTGCCCAAGCGGCTCCGGCGCGAGTTCGTACCGGCGGGACAGTTCGCCCCGCGTCTGGTCGACGCGATGGACCTGTCTGCGCCGGACCTGAGCGAGGAGCTCGCGCGGCAGATGCGACTGCTCAACGGGACGGTCGTGTCGCCCGACGACTTCGACTTCGACGCGCTGCCCTCGCACCTGCGTGTCACGTTCAGCATCACTGATGGCGGCACGCAGCTTGCCCGTGGCAAGGACCTCGCCGAGCTGCGCCGCGAGCTCACGAGTCATGTCCGCGCGGACCTCACCAAGGTGGCGCGCCAGGAGGAGCGCGCCGGCCTCCGTACGTGGGACGTCGGCGCCATCGAGCAGACGATCACCGCCGGACAGGTCACGGGCTATCCCGCGCTCGTCGACGAGGGCACCTCGGTGGCGTTGCGCGTGCTCGACACCGCATCTGAGCAGACGGTGGCGATGGTGGAGGGGCAGGCCCGACTGTTGTCGTTCGCACTGCCGACGCCGGTCCCCCAGCTCGGGCGGGCACTCGACCTGCACGCCAAGCTGCTGCTCTCGACCGGGCCACACGCCGACGCTGCTGCAGTCATCGAGGAGTGCTGGCTGGCGGCGATCGAGGCGCTGGTCGTCCGCCACGGCGGGCCGGTCTGGGACGAGGTGACGTTCGGACTCCTGCACGACACGGTGCGCGCCGAGGCGTACGACGAGACCGAGCTGGCCGTGCGAACCGTCATCGACATCCTGCGGGCAGCTCGGCGAGGTCATCCCCACCCCTGCGACCGAGGCCGGTGAGGATGTCCGCGTGCAGCTGTCGTGGCTGATCTATCCCGGTTTCATCAGGGACACCGGCATCGTCCAGCTCCGCAGGCTTCCGCTCTACCTGCAGGCAGCCCGGCGACGCCTTGGACGCGCCGCTCACGGACGACCTGCTGGCGACGCAGGAGCTGGAGGCCCGGTTCCACGAACGTACGGCCGGCCTGTCCACCTGGGCACGCCTCTCCCCCGAGGTCCAGCACGTTCGCTGGGCCTTGGAGGAGCTGAGGCTGAGCCTGCTGGCACAGAACCTCAGAACGGCGTTCCCGGTGTCGGTCAAGCGCGTGACGGCGCTCGTCGACGCGATGTAGGGCTCAGACCCCGAGCAGGTCGATCACGAAGACGAGCGTCTTGCCGGAGAGGCGGTGACCGCCGCCGGCGGGTCCGTACGCGAGCTCGGGCGGGCACACGAGCTGACGGCGTCCGCCGACCTTCATGCCGGGGATGCCCTGCTGCCACGCGGCAATGAGCTGCGGGAGTGGGAAGTTCGCGGACTGGCCGCGATCCCAGGACGAGTCGAACTGCTCGCCGGTGTCGAACTCGACGCCGACGTAGTGGACGTCCACGACACCGCCGGGCACGGCTTCGGGCCCGTCGCCGACGATGATGTCCTTGATCTGGAGCTCGGTGGGCGCGGGGCCCTCGATGAAGTCAACTTCAGGCTTTTCAGTCATGCGCACGATCCTGTCATATGGCCTCCGCTGCAAGAATGGCCACATGCGTGCCACCGTCCTTCATGCCCCACGTGACATCCGCCTCGACGACGTACCCGCCCCGCAGCTGATCGAGGATCGCGACGCCATCGTGCGGGTCGTCGCCTCATGTGTGTGCGGGTCCGACCTGTGGTCCTATCGCGGCATCAACGAGTTCAAGGAGCCGCGTCGTATCGGTCACGAGTTCGTCGGCATCGTCGAGCAGGTCGGTGCAGGAGTCTCGACGCTGAGGCCGGCGATTTCGTCATCGCACCGTTCGCGTTCTCCGACAACACCTGTGCCCTGTGCCTCCGCGGCGTGCACACGTCCTGCGTTCAAGGCGGCTACTGGGGCGGTCAGGACCACCAGGGTCACGCCGTCGACGGCGGTCAGGGCGAGGTCGTACGCGCTCCGCTCGCCGACGGCACGCTTGTCGCGACCACAGAACAGCCGAGCCAGGAGCTCGTGGCGCACCTGCTGACATTGTCAGATGTCTTCCCGACGGGCCACCACGCGGCGGTCTCCGCTGGCGTCACCACCGGCAGCACGGTCGCCGTTGTCGGTGACGGTGCGGTGGGCCTCAGCGCCGTGCTGGCCGCCAAGCGGCTCGGCGCCGGCCGCATCGTGGCGATGTCACGGCACGCGGACCGCCAGCAACTCGCCCGTGACTTCGGCGCCGACGAGGTCGTCGAGCAACGTGGCAAGGACGGCGCCGCAGCCGTTCGCGAGATCCTCGACGGCATCGGGGCCGACTGCGTCCTGGAATGCGTGGGCACGACAGAGAGCATGAAGCAGGCGATGCTGTCGACCCGCCCTGGCGGTCGCGTCGGCTATGTCGGCGTGCCGCACGACGTCGAGCTCAACGTGCCGGCGATGTTCAGCAGCAATGTCGGCCTGGCCGGTGGCGTCGCCCCGGCCCGCGCCTACATCGAAGAGCTGTTGCCGGATGTCCTGTCCGGCGCGGTCTCGCCGGGGCGCGTCTTCGACCTCACTGTCCCACTCGACAAAGTCGCAGATGCGTACCGCGCGATGGACGAGCGTACGGCCATCAAGTCGATGCTGATGGTCTGAACGGGTCCGCCGAGACCACGGCGTCGACATT
>CAWFOH010000017.1:0-402199 GCA_963817425.1 uncultured Actinomycetota bacterium | reverse complement strand
TCTGGAGAGGTCCTCTGCCCGGATCGTCGTGATCGGCCTGCGCCGACGATCACCGGTCGGCAAGCTCATGATGGGCAGCGCCGCGCAGCGACTCCTGCTCTGCTCGACGTGCCCGTGCTGGCCGTCAAGCCTCCGCGATGACCGCCTCCCGGATCTCCCGGGTCGTCGTCACACCGGTCTCCTTCAGCGACCCGCCCCTGCTCAACGTCGTCGGTGTCCATCAACCCTGGGCGCTGCGCGCGATCGTCGAGGTCCACACCGCAGACGGGCTGCTGGCCTGGGAGAGACGTATGCCGACGAGTCGCACCTCGCCAGGCTCGACGCTGTGGCCGCCGCGATCCCGGGGCTCGACCCGTACGACCTCGCTTCGCTTCGGCAGACTGTCGTCGACGTGCTGGGCGGGAGACCGGCGGGGCGGGTGCCAGCTTCGGCGGCATGCTCGACGTACGGTCTGCCGTCGACACGGTCTACTCCCCCTTGAGGTCGCCTTCCTCGATCTCCAGGGCCATCTTTCCGCCAGGTCCGCGAGCGACCTGCTCGGCGGACGGGTGCGCTACCGCGTCCCGTTCAGCGGATATCTCTTCTACAAGTGGGCGGGGCATCCTGGAGCCCCGGCTGACTCCTGGGGCGAGGCGCTGACGCCCGACCAGGTCGTCGACCAGGCGCACCGCATGGTCGACGGCTGGGGATTCGGTTCGCTGAAGCTCAAGGGCGGCGTCTTGCCCCCCGACCTGGAGTGCGAGGCGATCGAGGCGCTCCGTGACGCGTTCCCCAGCTCCCTCTCCGGCTCGATCCCAACGGGGCCTGGACCCCGTCGACGTCGCTGAAGGCCGCGGCGCGGCTGGCCGGCGTCATCGAGTATCTCGAGGACCCGACCCCGGGCATTGCGGGATGGCTCAGGTCGCCGCGGGCACCGACGTCCCCCTGGCGACCAACATGTGCGTGATCGCGCTGGAGCACCTGCCCCCAGCAATTGCTGCGGACGCCGTGCAGGTCGTGCTCTCCGATCACCACCTGTGGGGCGGCTTGCGCCGCTCCCAGCTGCTGGCGGGAATCGCCGAGACGTGGGGCCTCGGGTTGTCCATGCACAGCAACTCCCATCTCGGCGTCTCGCTCGCCGCCATGGTCCATCTGGCTGCGGCCACACCCAACCTCACGTACGCATGTGACACCCACTATCCGTGGAAGACCCAGGACCTGGTCGTTCCGGGCGTGCTCGACTTCGAGGGTGGATCGCTCGGGGTACCGACGGTCCGGGCCTCGGTGTGGAGCTGGATCGCGACATGCTCGGCGTGCTGCACGAGCAATACCTCACCTGCGGCGTGCGCCGCCGCGAGGACACCGTGTACATGCAGAGCATCCAGCCCGACTTCCGGCCGAACACTAGCCGCTGGTGAGGCGTCGGCGGGTGTTGCCGAGGTGGACCCTCATCGACGCCCGCGCCGTGTCGGCGTCGCCCGCGAGCACGGCGGCTGCGATGTTGTCGTGCTCCCGGGCGACCCTTTCGACGTGGGTCACGTCGCTGTGCGAGAAGTCATCTCCGAGGCGGGTCCGGGGGAGCATGATCATCATCGGCCCGAGCGCGTCCAGCAGGTCGAGTAGAAGCGGTTGCCGGTGGCCACCGCCACGGCCCGATGGAACGCGAAGTCGGCCTCCACGCGTGCTCGGGTTCCGCGGCCGAGAACGCCGCCAGCGCGTCGCGAATCGCCGAGGCGCTCTCAGCGTCGACCTGCGCGGCCGCCAGCGCAGCGGCCTCGCTCTCGAACCCGATCCTGAAGTCCACCATGGCCAAAACGTCGTGGTGGCTCCGGATCGCGGTCGCCTCGAGCTGGAACGACGTCGGTTCGGGTACGGCGAGCACGAACGAGCCTCGGCCCTGGAACGTCTCGACCAATCCTTCGGTCCGCAGCCTGGTGACGGCCTCCCGGATGACGGTTCGCGAGACGGAGAACTCCTCGATCAGGTCCGCCTCGGACGGCAGCTTCTCCCCCGGTCCGAGCGAGCCGTCGAGGATCCGCGACTTCAGCCCGGCGACGACAGCCTGGGCCAGTGAGGTGCTCACGCCGCAAAGGTAGCGGTGTCCCGAGTCAGGGAGCGCATCCGCTCGCTGAGCGTGAACCCGAGCCCCGGACGGTCAGGCACCCACATCCGGCCATCGTGGATGTCGATGCGCTCCTCGAACAACGGGTTCAGCCACTCGAAGTGCTCCACCCACGGCTCGGTCGGATATGCCGCGGCGAGGTGAAGGTGGATCTCCATCGCGTAGTGCGGAGCCAGCGCCAGTCCGGCGTGCGAGGCCAGCGCGGCGAAGCGCAGGAACGGCGTGATCCCACCGATGCGCGGCGCATCCGGCTGCACGATGCCGCGGTAGCCGGCATCGATCAAGGCCATGTGCTCCGCCACCGAGGTCAACATCTCGCCGGTGGCGATGGGGGTGTCGAAGGTGCGCGACAGGTCGGCGTGGCCCACCGCATCCCAGGCGTCCAACGGCTCCTCGATCCAGATCAGGTCGAAGGCCTCGAGCTCACGGCACATGCGGCGAGCGCGGGCGCGATCCCACTGTTGATTTGCATCGACCATGAGTGGCGTGTCGCCGAGGTGCTCACGCATGGCCGCGACCCGGCGCAGGTCCTCGGTCCAGTCGGGCTGGCCCACCTTGATCTTGATGCCGCCGATGCCCACGTTCACGGATGCCGTCGCCTTCTCCTTGATCTCGTCCACCGATGCCTGGAGGAAGCCGCCGGACGTGTTGTAGACCCGGCACGAGTCGCGATGCGCGCCGAGCAGCTTGGCCAACGGTAGATCAGCGCGCCGCGCCTTGAGGTCCCACAGCGCCACGTCCAGCGCCGCAACCGCCTGGGTCGCAACACCACTGCGCCCGACAGAGGCTCCCGCCCACATCAGCGACTCATAGATCTTGGCGATGTCGGAGGGGTCTTGTCCGATGGCGACCTCGGCGACCTCTTTGAGATGCGCGAACTGCGCCGGCCCGCCCGCCCGCTTCGAGTAGCTGAACCCCGTGCCCCTGTGCCCCTGCTCCGTCTCGACCTCGACGAACAGCAAGACGGTCTCCGTCAGTGGCTTCTGGCGCCCGGTGAGCACCTTGGCGTCGCTGACGGGGTTGTCCAGGGGAAGCACGACATGGGACAGGTGCAGCGTACGAATGCGGTCGGGCATGTGGAGATCCTCGGCTCAGTCACTTGTATGATGAGTGTTAACATATCATACGAGTGTGCGCGTCCAGATGGGCCGCGACGATCAAATGGGCGTGATCAGCGTGCTGTCAGCCAGGAAGCTCTCCACGTTGGCTATCGCCAAGGCGGTCATCGCCGCCCGGGTCTCGACGGTCGCGCTCCCGACGTGTGGCAACAGCACGACGTCGTCGCGACCGAGCAGGGCTGCCGGGACCCGGGGTTCATCGGCGAAGACGTCGAGGCCAGCGCCGGCGATCCGTCCCTCCTCGAGGGCGACGACCAAGGCCTGCTCGTCGACGAGGGAACCGCGGGCCACGTTGATCAGGAACCCACGCGGTCCGAGGGCGTCGAGCACATCGGCGTCCACGAGGTGCTGCGACTCCGCTCCGCCGGCTGCCGCGACGATCAGGACGTCACACCCTTGCGCCAGCTCGCGCGCGCTGCCTGCGTACGCGTAGACGACTCCCTCACGCTCGCGCCGGTTGTGATAGCTGATCGTTGCGTCGAAGGCCTCGAGTCGGTGAGCGATCGCCTGCCCGATCCGGCCCAGCCCCAGGATGCCGACCCGCGCCCCGGTGACGCGGCGAGCCAGCGCAGGCACCTGCCCGCTCGCCCACTCACCGCGGCGGACGAAACGGTCGGCAGCCGACAGCCGGCGCATCACATCGATCATCAGACCGAGCGCCGCGTCGGCGACACAATCCGTGAGCACGTCCGGGGTGTTCGAGACCACGACACCGCGGCGGTACGCCTCGGCCACATCTATCGAGTCGTAGCCAACACCGAAGTTCACGACCGCACCGAGGTTCGGCAGCCGATCCAGGTGCTCACCGCGGACACCCCACACCCCACTCGTGACGGCGACGGTGGCCTGCGCTGCTGCGCCGGTGCTCAAGTCGTCGAGCGAGGAAGCGCCATACGTCTCCCTCAACGCGGTGGCCAGCTCAGCACGAAGTGTCCCGACCATGACCACTCGTCCGTCATCCATGAACGGACAGTAGGCAGGACCGCTCGGCATCGTCCATTGCCCATGCGGCATCGAGTCCCGGCGGAGCCTCTGACAGTGTGGTGGTTCAGGACATTCCGGACTGATGTCTCAAGACATCCCCGACTTCGGTGATGCTCCGTGAGTGTCCAAGGCCCGTCTGGTCATCACCGCTGTTGTCATCGAGGGCCGGACGCAGGCCGAGGTTGCCCGCTCCTACGGCATCTCCGAGTCCTGGGTCTCCAAGCTCGTCACCCGCTACAAGGCCGACGGCGAGGCGGCGTTCGAACCCCGCTCACGGCGTCCCAAGTCCACACCGAACGCAACACCGCCGGCAACAGTCGAGCTGATCCTGAACCTGCGGCGGGACCTCGAAGCGGCCGGTCTGGACGCTGGCCCGACACGATCAGGTGGCACCTTGAGCAGCATCACCAGATCGTGATCTCACGGGCCACGATCGCCCGTCACCTGGCCAAGGCTGGCCTCGTCACGCCGGAGCCGAGGAAGAAGCCCAAAACGTCCTACCGCCGGTTCGAAGCGGCCATGCCGAACGAGACCTGGCAGACCGACTTCACCCACTACCGACTCACTCAGCCCGACGGCCGTCCCGGAGCTGATGTCGAGATCCTGCCCTGGCTCGACGACTGCACCCGCTACGCGATCCGGGTCACCGCCCACCGCCGGGTCACCGGACCCATCGTCCTGGCCGAGTTCCGCCAGGCGATCAAAACCCATGGAATTCCAGCCTCAACCCTGACCGACAACGGCATGGTCTTCACCACGCGGTTCGCCGGCGGCAGAGGTGGCCGCAACGGATTCGAGTCCGTGCTGCGCCGCCTGAACATCGTGCAGAAGAACTCCCGCGCCAATCACCCCACGACCTGCGGCAAGGTCGAGCGGTTCCACCAGACCCTCAAGAAGTGGCTCCGCAGCCAACCCACCCAACCTTCATCGGTCACAGACCTGCAGGCACTGATCGACGTGTTCGTCGAGGAATACAACCACCGCCGACCGCACCGATCCCTGCCGCACCGCGCGACCCCCGCATCGCTGTTCGACACCATGCCCAAAGCACTCCCGGGCAACAGCCGCGACACCGACACCCTCGAAAGAGTTCGTCACGACCGCGTCGACGAGTCCGGCTGCGTCACCCTGCGAGTCAACGGCAAAATGCACCACATCGGCCTCGGCCGAACCCTCGCCCGAACCCACATCATCCTGCTCGTCCAAGACCTGCACGTCCGCATCGCCAACGCCATCACCGGCGAGCTCCTCCGAGAACTCACCATCAACCCTGACCGCGACTACCAGCCCACCGGAGCACCCAAAGGACCCACCCGAAAATGAGAACTCCCGAACCCAATCGTGGGTCCGGGAGTTTCCTATGTCCTGAGACATCACACTGAGCCTCCGACAGGATTCGAACCCGCGACATCCTCATTACAAGTGAGGCGCTCTACCAACTGAGCTACAGAGGCGTACGGGCCGAAGCCCGGGGTCCATCGTAGCGAGCCTCAGACCTGGCCGTCGCGGCACCGCTTGAGGTACTCGGCGTCGACCTTCTCCTGCACGGGCAGGTCAGGCATCTCAAGCGTGTCGCTGTCACCGACGCGGACGAACGTCTTGAGGTCCTTGAGGCTCTCGTCGCGGTCGCTGTCGGGGACGAACGCGTCGTCGAGGGCCAGGTCGCAATCGCCGGCGCCGAACTCCTGCCAGCCGCCGGTCACACCGAAGTTGTCGGTCGTGTCGGGATAGGCGCTGAGCCCCTGGACGCGAAGCACGCCGATGACGCGGGTGCCGCCGTTGCCAAGCCGCAGCTCGTACGCTGCGCGGGTCTGCAGCTCGAGTCGCATGAACGTCTTGTCGGCCGCGTCCTTCTCGGTCGTGACCCGCCACGCTGAGGTGACCATGGGAGAGCCAATCACGGTGACGTCGTCGCGGAAGACATTGGCGACGGCCAGATGGGGCGAGACCTCGTCCTTGACCTGCTGCCGCAGGGTCCCGGCGGCGTCCTTGGGCAGCACCTTCCTGACCTCGGACAGCGGGTCGGCGCTGTGCCAGCCGGCCTCGTCGACGACCGTCACCGTGGCCCACCTCGTCAGGACCTTCGCCATCCGGTCGAGCGTCGCGGCGTCGAACCCGTCGGGGGCGGCCGGGAGCTCAGCCGGAGCGAGCTGGCCCTGGGCCTTGGGCCACTCGAGCTTGAGCGACTCGAAGCTGATGGCCTGGCTCGTCGCCCGCTCGGGCTCATCCGATCCCGAGGTGCACGCCGCGCACATCGTCGCGACGGCGAGGACGAGTGCCAAGAGCCTGCGCATCGGTCCAGTATCGGTGATCGATTCGTGCGCCGACGGTGCGACATACTGACGGCGTGCCACAACTGTCCAGCCCGTACGCCCGACTGCTCGCCGCCACGCAGGACCTGGACACGCCATTCGCGGTGGTCGACGAACCGGCGCTGGATCCCGCGGGTCAACTCCGCCGCCGCCTCGGTGCTCAGTGCGCGTGAGTATGTCGACGACTCCTACAACGTGTTCGTCTCCTCGCGCGCGGCGCGGTTCCGCGAGTCGGAGTTCGCGCTGCCGCGCGAGGCGCTGCCGTCGGTGCTGGCCGAGCTCAAGGCGTGGTTCGCCGCGGGTCACGAGAACATCTCGTTCCCGATCGAGGTACGTTTCACGGCCGCCGACGACGTGTGGATGTCGACCGGCCATGAGCGGGACAACTGCTATGTCGCGCTGCACCAGTACTGGCGCAGCGACTATCAGGCGTACTTCGCCGCCGCCCAGGACATCTTCACCGCGCACGAGGGTCGCCCGCACTGGGGCAAGATCCACACGCTCGACGCGACGCACTTCGCCCAGACGTACGCGAGGTTCGGCGACTTCGTGAACATACGAGACGAGCTCGACCCGAAGCGCACCTTCACGAACCCTTACCTCACCCAAGTCCTGGGCTGACCCCAGTCACCGCGATGTGGCGGGCGAACCACCACGAACACGCGGCCGCGTGGTGGTTGAGCCGCCACGTCGCGGTGCGTCTAGGCGCGGACCTGGGCGATCGCGTAGAGCGCGATGCCCGCGGCGACGCCGGCGTTGAGCGACTCGAGGCCCGTCGACATCGGGATCGAGACGATCTCGTCGCACGTCTCGCCGACGAGGCGGGAAAGGCCCTTGCCCTCGCTGCCGATCACGACGACGACGGGACCGTCGACCATCTGCGACTGCGCGATGTCGACCGTGCCGTCGGCGGCGAGGCCGATGACCATGCAACCATCGTCCTGAAACTGCTTGAGCGTGCGGGTCAGGTTGGTGACCCGGGCGACCGGCACACGCGCTGCGGCACCGGCCGAGGTCTTCCACGCCGCTGCCGTGATCTGCGCGGCGCGGCGCTCAGGGATGACGACACCGTGCGCGCCGAAGCCCGATGCGGACCGGATGATCGCACCGAGGTTGCGCGGATCGGTGACGCCGTCGAGCACCACGATCAGCGCGGGCTCGTCGCGCTCAGCCGCGAGGTCGAGCAGGTCCTGCGGGTTGGCGTACTCGTAGGCGTTGAGCTTGGCCGCGATGCCCTGGTGCACCGCACCGCCGGTGAGCTTGTCGAGCTCGATGCGGCCGATCTCGAGCAGGCTGACGTGCTGCTCGGCGGCGAGCTTGAAGATCTCGCGGATCTTCTCGTCGCGGTCCGTGCCCTCGGCGACGTAGAGCGCGTGCACCGGCACGGTCGCCCTGAGCAGCTCGAGCACCGAGTTGCGCCCGGCGACCCACTCTGCCGCTTCGCCCTGCTTGCGCTTGGGGCGTGCGGCCTCGCGCTTCTGGGTCGCGTTCTTCATCTTGTAGATCTTGTGGTTCGGCCGGTCCTCGGCGCGCGGGGTCGGGCCCTTGCCCTCGAGGCCCTGCCGACGCCGACCTCCGGAGCCGGCGGTGGGGTTGCCCTTGCCGGTCTTCTTGATCGCGCCCTTGCGCTTGCTGTTACCTGGCATGTCTAGTTGTCGCCCTTCACGGACCATCTCGCGCCCTGCGGTGTGTCCTCGATCTCGATGCCGGCGGCCGTGAGCTGGTCGCGCACCCGGTCCGCCGTGGCGAAGTCCTTGTCGGCTCGCGCCTGCTGGCGCTGCTCCAGCAGGCCGCCCACGAGGGAGTCGATCACCTGCGCGTACGCCGCATCGTCACCTCCACGGTCCCACGTCGGGGACAGTGGGTCCAAACCGAGCACGTCGAGCATCGAACGTACGCTCGCCAGAACGCTGGACAGTTCGGCGGTGTTGCCCTCGGCCAGCAGCTTGTTGCCCTCGCCGATCGTGGCCTGGAGCACCGCCAGTGCCGCGGGCACTGACAGGTCGTCGTCCATCGCCGCGGCGAAGGCCTCGGGCACGTCACCGACCTCGCCCGCGCCGACCCGCTCGACCGCTCGGCGCACGAATCCCTCGATCCGCTGGAACGCCGTCGCGGCCTCGGCGAGCGACTCCTCGGAGAACTCGACGATCGACCGGTAGTGCGACGCGGCGAGGTAGTAGCGCAGATCGATCGGTCGTATGCGCTTGACGACCTCGCTGACCAGCAGCGTGTTGCCGACCGACTTGGACATCTTGGACCCGGCGAGGTTGAGCATCGCGTTGTGCATCCAGAGCCGGGCGAACTGCTGGCCGGCCGCGCTGGACTGGGCGAGCTCGTTCTCATGGTGCGGGAAGCGCAGGTCAAGTCCGCCGCCGTGGATGTCGAACTCGTCGCCGAGGAACTTCGACGCCATCGCCGAGCACTCCAGGTGCCAGCCCGGACGGCCCCGGCCCCACGGCGTCGGCCACGAAGCCGACTCGGGGTCGCCCGGCTTGTGGCCCTTCCAGAGCGCGAAGTCGCGGGCGTCGCGCTTGCCCTCCGGCGGAGCGTCCTCGGCGGGCTGCATGTCGTCGATCTTCTGGTTGGACAGCTCGCCGTACGACGGCCACGAGCGGACGTCGAAGTAGACGTCGCCCGAGCCGTCGTCGGCGGCGTACGCGTGACCGCGCTCGATCAGCGTCTGCATCATCTCGATCATCTCGGGCACGACGCCGGTGGCGCGCGGCTCGTACGTCGGAGGGACGCAGCCGAGCACCTCGTAGGCGGCATGCAGCGCGCGCTCGTTCTCATAGGCCACGGCGAACCACGGCCGGTCCTGCTCGACACCCTTGGTCAGGATCTTGTCGTCGATGTCGGTGACGTTCGCGACGATCGTGACGGCGTATCCCGAGCGCTCGAGCCAGCGGCGCAGGACGTCGAACACGACCTCCTTGCGGATGTGGCCGATGTGCGGCGGGCCCTGCACCGTGAGCCCGCAGTGGTAGATCGACACTCGCCCCGGCTGGACCGGGACGAGGACTTGAATCTGCCGGGACGCAGTGTCATAGAGCTGGAATGCCACGCGCCAACCTTATCGGCTCCGGCCGCATCCTCCCGACGCTCGGCTGAGAAGTCCGCCTTGTCCCATCAGCCCCACAAATCCCACGAGTCACCTACCATGGATCGATGCGTCACCTTCCCCGACTCGCCGCCGTCGCACTCCTCGGCCTTGCTCTCCTGCCAGCTGTCCCGGCGTCCGCAGCGTCAGGCACAGCCTCGTTCGGGCGTTGGTCCAGCTCCGGCGACTTCGCCAAGGGCACCTCGGTCGGCCTCGCCACCCAGACCGGCGCCCTCACGCTGGGCAAGGGCACCTCGGTCCTCAGCTACGACGACCCGCGCGTGTCCGGCGGCGCCAAGAAGTACGACAGCGGCAGCTGGACGTCACCGTGGCAGTCGACCGGATTCTCGGCCAAGAGCCTGATCCCGTCGTGGAACATCCAGACCCCGACCGGCACGTGGGCGCGCATCGAGGTACGCGTCAAGAGCGGATCCACGACCGGCAGCTGGGACACCATCGCCAACTACGCGTTCTCTGCGTCCTACATCAAGCGCGCTTCGGGCTCGGCCCAGACCGACGACCTCGCCAAGCTGTCGACCGACACGGTCCTCGCCAACAGCGGCAAGTCGTTCACCAGCTGGCAGGTGCGGGTGCTCCTCATGCGACCCGTCGGGGCGAAGACCACGCCGACCCTCGAGGCTGTCAACGGCACGCAGGCGACCTACGCGACCCGCACGACCACCACCAGCTCGACGACGATGACCAAGACCAAGGAGCTCGCGGTCCCGATGTCGTCGCAGATGATCCACAAGGGCGAGTATCCCGAGTGGGGTGGCGGCGGCGAGGCGTGGTGCTCGCCGACCTCGACGTCGATGGTCATGCGCTACTTCGGCAAGGGCCCGACGGCCGCCGACTACTCGTGGACGTCCTTCCAGGACGGCTACGTCGACCACGCGGCCCGCTATACGTTCGACTACGCCTACGACGGCACCGGCAACTGGCCATTCAACACGGCATACGCCGCACGCCATTCGCTCGACGCGTTCGTGACCCGGCTCTACACGCTGCGCGATGCCGAGGCATTCATCAACGCCGGCATCCCGCTGGTCGCGTCGATCGCCTTCGGCAAGGGCGAGCTCGACGGTGCGCCGATCTCGTCGACCCCAGGGCACCTGGTCGTGATCCGCGGCTTCACCTCAGCCGGCAGCGTCATCGTCAACGACCCCGCTGCGTCCAAGAACTCGACCGTCCGGCGCGTCTACAGCCGCGCCCAGTTCGAGAAGGCGTGGCAGCGCGGCAGCGGCGGCGTCGTGTACGTCATCCGACCCGCCAGCCAGGCTCTCCCGGCCGACACGGCCCGCTGGTAGGTCATTCCACCGTGACGCTGATCTTCGGGTAGCCCGTCGCACCGTCGGGCAGCACGCCCGCCCGCTCGCCGGTCTGCGGCTTGCCCTTGGCATTCGTCGCCCGCGCCTCGATCTCGTGGTCGCCCGGCTCCGCCGCCCATTCAAGCTGCCACTGGACCCACGTGTCGGCGTTGGGCACCGTTCCGAGCTTCGCCTCCTGCCACGCACCGCCGTCGACCCTGACCTCGACACCCTGGACGCCGACATGCTGTGCCCACGAGACGCCCGCGATCGTGGTCGTACCCGCTTCGAGGGTCTGGCCGTTGTGGGGCACATCGATGCGCGACCCGGTCTTGACCGGCCCGCGCTCACCCCAGCCGCGCTGCGTCCAGTACGCCTTGAAGTCCGCGAACCGGGTCACCTCCCAGTCGACGACCCACTTCGTCGCGGAGACATAGCCGTACAGGCCAGGGACCACCTGGCGCACGGGGAAGCCGTGCGGGATCGGCAACGGCTCGCCGTCCATCGTCAGGGCCAGCAGCGCGTTGCGGCCGTCGGTCAACGCATCGAGGGGGGTGCCGCAGGTCCAGCCGTCGTCCGACGTCGACAGCAGGGCGTCAGCGCCTGGCTGGATACCGACCTCGTCGAGGATGTCCTTGATCGGCACACCACCCCAGAGCGTGTTGCCGATCAGGTCGCCGCCGACGGGGTTGGAGACGCAGCAGATCGTCACCCACTCGTGCTGGAGGCCGCGGTCGAGCAGGTCCTGGTACGTCAGCGTCAGCTCCTTGTCGACCATGCCGTGGATGCGCAGGGTCCACGACTCAGGATCGACCAGCGGCGGCGAGAGGGCCGTGTCGATCCGGTAGAAGTCACGGTTGCTCGTGAGCCACGACCCCTGGCCCTTCACCGCGAGGTCGGCGCCCGCCGGCACCGGCACCCGGCGAATGGGGATCTTGAGCGCCTCACGTACGCGTTCGATCGCCTGCCTGCGGCGATGGCGCGATGCCAGCACCTCGCCGGCGGAGCCGACGACGATCGTCGCGAGCGCGATGATGGCGGACGTACGGATGAAGGTCCGGCGGCTCTCGTCGACCGTCAGGTGGGCGCGGTCGCGGAGCAACAGGTGGAGGACGCCGACGACCACGCCGCCCGCCGCGACGCAGACGAGCACGCCGCCCGCCCCGCCATGCGGCCGGGACAGCACCGCAGCCGACGCGAGTGCGACGAGGGCCGCCACCAGGGCGTACGCCTGCGGGCGTGGCCACGAGCGACCGGCCAGCGCACCGAGCAGCAGGATCGCGACCACGACGCTGGCGACCGCGAGGGGCTTGTCGGCATGACCGACGACCCCGATGATCGCCTCGGCCATCGGCCCGGGCGTCAGCTTGATCACGGACTGACCGACGGCAAGCACCGGCGACTCGCGCAGGTTGAGCAGCGCCGACAGGCCCTCGCTCGCCGCGATGGCCGCAGCCGCCGCGAGGACCCCGCTGAAGGTGGACCGCTGCGATGTCACCTGACCATCCTCTCTCGCAGGTCCCCGCCGCCGCGTGCGTACGGCATGATCGACCTGTGACATCTGCGCGCATCGGCATCGGCACCGACGTCCACCGGCTCGTGCCGGGCCGCCCGATGTGGCTCGCCGGGCTGTTGTGGCCCGATGAGGACCACGGCCTCGAGGGGCACTCCGACGGCGACTGCGTCTCGCACGCGATCGTCGATGCCGCGCTCAGTGCTGCCGGGTTGGGTGACATCGGCGGCATGTTCGGCACGGGCGAGCCCGAGTGGGCCGGCGCCTCCGGGGTCGACTTCCTGGTCGAGATCAAGCAGCGCCTGCGTGACCACGGGTGGCAGGTCGGCAACGCATCGGTCCAGGTCATCGGCAACCGCCCCAAGATCGGGCCGCGGCGCGTCCAGGCGCAGCGCGTGCTCAGCGATGCGCTCGGCGCTCCCGTCAGCCTGTCGGCCACGACCACCGACGGCCTCGGCCTGACGGGTCGCGGTGAGGGCATCGCCGCGATCGCCACAGCCCTCGTCCTCCCGCGCTGACCTGGGCTCAAGGCCCGGACATGACGAGACCCCCGACTCGATGAGTCGGGGGTCTCGAACGTTTGTCAGGTCAGGACGCGAGAACCTCGTCGAGACGGGTCTCGGCCTTGTCCTCGTTGGTCTTCTCGGCGAGGGCCAGCTCGGAGACCAGGATCTGGCGCGCCTTGGCCAGCATCCGCTTCTCACCAGCCGACAGCCCGCGCTCGTGATCGCGGCGCCACAGGTCACGGACGACCTCGGCAACCTTGAGCACATCACCCGAGTGCAGCTTCTCGAGGTTCGCCTTGTAACGCCGAGACCAGTTGGTCGGCTCCTCGACGTGCTCGGCACGGAGAACTCCGAAAACCCGCTCGAGCCCTGCTTCGTCGACGACGTCGCGAACTCCGACGAGATCAAGGTTGCATGCGGGGACGCGAACGACCAGGTCGTTCTGCGAGACGATGCGCAGCACGAGGTATTCACGCTCCTCGCCCTTGATCGTCCGGGTCTCGATGTCCTCGATGACTGCAGCGCCGTGATTGGGATAGACAACGGTTTCGCCGACAACAAAAGTCATAGAGAAAACACCTTTCCTAGGTGACCAGTCTAACATGCGTAACGGATGACGATCCCTGCCGTTTCAGGGCATCCCGCCCATACCAGATGACATCGCAGCAGGTCAAAGGCAACCCCAGAAGGCCTCTCGGATACGATCTTGGCGACCCTTCGACACATCGACGACCGACTGAAAGCAGTGATCTCGTGAGCACCGTACGACGTCGCCGCCTCGCGGCCACCGCCCTTGCCACGACGGCACTTCTGGCCCTCGGCGGTTGCGGCACGGGCTTCAAGGCTCAGACCAATCAGGTCTACCAGGCTGCCGTCGGCGCCGACCACCGCGGCGAGGTCGACGTGCTCAACACACTGTTCGTGGCCAACGCCGATGGGTCCGCCACGCTGTCGACCTCGATCGTCAACAACACCGACACCGAGCAGACGCTGTCAGCCGTCACGGTCACGACCTTGAAGGGCCAGGAGCTCCCGGTCGCCAGCACCAAGCTGCCGCCGCAGCCCCTCCCCGCAGGCATCCTCTCGACGGTCGGCGGCGCGTCAGACACCCGCGGCTTCCGGATCACCGAGGGCGCAACGGCCGGCGACTACGTACGGCTGACACTGACGTTCGACGCATCGGCTCCGGTCACGATCGAGGCGCCTGTCGTGACTCGCACCGCGGAGTACGAGAAGGTCGTTGGCGCAGACACGCCGACGGCCGCTGACGCCGAAGCTGAGGCGACCGAGCCCG
Source organism: uncultured Actinomycetota bacterium (assembly GCA_963817425.1). GTDB lineage: Bacteria > Actinomycetota > Actinomycetes > Propionibacteriales > Nocardioidaceae > Aeromicrobium. Next base: position 387,967 of record CAWFOH010000017.1, on the reverse strand, counting down.
AGACTGAGTCCACGGAGCATTCCGAGTAAACCTGTCACCAAGGCCCTGCGGCCTCTAGGCTGCGGGCATGAAGCGGTCGGTGCAGTGCCTGCTCTCGATCGTCCTGCTTCCGTTCGTCGTCTCATGTGGCACCGAGTCGGATCCGCCCGCCAAGGCCACGGCGACTTCGACAAGCAGCGCGAACCACCGGGATGACATCGAGGTGCTCGACGCCGTGCTCGTGAAGAACGATGACGGCTCGGCCACCCTCTCGGCCCGCATCGTCAACCACGCGGACGAACCCACGAGATCTCAACGCGTCTACCTCCGCAAGGACCCGACGAGTTGGCCACATCCGCTTCTTCCCGATCCGCACAAGGCGTCATCCCGGCAGGCGGGAGGCGACCATCAGGCGGCGAATCCGACCCGTGAGGGTCCATGTCGCGAATGCTCCCAACGCTTGGCGCCGATTCCGGTCCCCCTCTAGTTCGACATGGACGAGCCCAATACCGGATGATCGCGATCACGATCAGTGCCCCAGTCGTCGAGCGCCCCTCCGCGCTACGACGCAGTCGCCGGCAACGAGCCCAACACCGAGATCAAGGTCGTCGGCGCGAAGATCGTGGTGATCCACGGCCAGAAGAAGGCGTACGTCGGCGGCGCGACGACGGGATCAATCACCGACAACGCGTGGGAGCTGCCGACCGCGACCGACGCACAGGGCAATCCGGTCGAGTACCGCCACCAGACCGCGACTGGAGGTCCGTACGGGTGGATCGTCGAGGCCGGCAAGACCATCCCGTTCGGCGGGCCACCCTGGACGGAGGGCGAGGGCGACGCCGACTACTTCAATGCCAAGGACGTGGCGGTCGGCGAGACGATCACGGTGACGATCCCGTTCCAGTCCGGCGACGTCGTGGCAGCGTTCAAGGTCGTCGCCGGCTGACTCAGCTCAGCTGGCCCGTGACGAGGTAGACGACGCGGCGAGCCATCGACACGGCGTGGTCGCCGATGCGCTCGTAGTAGCGACCCAGCAGCGCCAGGTCGACCGCCGGCTCGACGCCGTACGACCAGCTGTCGCCGAGCAGCGAGCGCAGCAGCTCCTTGCGGAGCCGGTCCATCTCGTCATCCTCGTTCTCGAGCTGGCCCGCGGCATCGACGTTGCGGTTGGCGACGATGCGTGAGGCCGAGTCGATCATCGAGTCGGCGACGGTTGCCATCGCGGTGATGTTGGGGTGCAGGTGCTGCGGCACTGCCGAGTCAGGCATCCGGCGCCGAGCCACCTTGGCCACGTGGACCGACAGGTCGCCCATCCGCTGGAGGTCGGTCAGCATCCGCAGTGTCGCGACGAGCTGCCGGAGGTCGGTCGCGACCGGCTGCTGCGTGGCGAGCAGCAGAAGTGCGCGCTCCTCGATGATCTCGGTCGCTTCGTCGATGTCCTTGTCGCCGGCGATGACGGACTCCGCGATCTGGGCATCTGCTTCGAGCAGAGCCTTGGTCGCGTCGGCCACGGCACGGCGTACGGTCCCGGTCAGGTTCACCAGGTCGTCGACGATGGCATCGAGCTGTTCGTAATACTGATCGCGCATGTTCTTGACCGTAGGCAGCCGGGATGAACGGACGGCGACCTCCGGTGAACGCGGTGTGAACAGCAACCGAAAGGCCTGTCGCTGCAGGGGCCAGAGTGCGTCCTGTGAAGGAAATGCCCTCTACGATCGATGATGTGGACACCAGTGCAGGAGTGTTGATCGCAGGGGCCATCGGCGCCGTCGTCGGCGCGATGATCACCTATCTGTGGCGCTTCAGCGAGCGCCGCGAGGCCGCCGTACCCGCGCCGCCCCCGCCGCTCATACCACCCGGCGCCGACCAGGTCCTGGCGGTGATCCCCTCCTCTGCCGTGCTGATCGACTCGTCCGACACCGTCGTCAAGGCATCAGCACCGGCGTTCGCGATGGGCATCGTGCATGAGGACCGACTCGCGCCTGAGGAGCTCATGACGCTCGTCCGGCAGGTGCGCCGCGACGGCCAGGTGCGCGAGGCCGATGTCTCCCTGCAGCCGCGCCGGGGCACGACGTCGTACGTCCACGCGCGCGTCGCGCCGCTGACCTCGCGGCTGATCCTCGTGCTGGCCGATGACCGTACGCGTGAGCACCGGGTCGAGTCGATCCGCCGCGACTTCGTCGCCAACGTCAGCCACGAGCTCAAGACGCCGGTCGGCGCACTCAACCTGTTGGCCGAGGCCGTCGGTGAGGCCAAGGATGATCCCGAGGCGGTCGTGCGGTTCTCCAGCCGCATGCACCTCGAGAGCGAGCGCCTGACCCGCCTCGTGCAGCAGATCATCGACCTGTCCCGACTGCAGAACGACATCCTGAGCGACGACGCGACGACGATCAAGATCGGCGAGCTGGTCTCCGAGGCCACTGAGCACTCCGCGACCGACGCCGAGCACAAGAGCATCGAGATCGTCACCTCGGTCGAGCCCGACCTGTACGTCCACGGCGACCGTGCCCAGCTGCACGCCGCGGTCAGCAACCTGGTCGAGAACGCCGTGACCTACAGCCCTGACGGATCGCGGGTCAGCGTCTCTGCGCAGCTCGACGGTGAGGACGTACGCCTGACCGTCGCCGACAACGGCATCGGCATACCCGGCGACGAGCTCGACCGGATCTTCGAGAGGTTCTACCGCGTCGATCCGGCGCGCGCCCGTGCCACCGGCGGCACGGGCCTCGGCCTGTCGATCGTCAAGCACGTCGCGGCCAGCAACGGCGGCACGGTCGAGGTGTGGAGCGAGCCTGGACTGGGTTCGTCCTTCACGCTGGTCCTGCCGGCGCACAGCCATGAAATCGATGAGGAGAACGCGTGACCAAAGTACTGGTCGTCGAGGACGAGACGAGCTACAGCGAGGCGCTGTCGTACGTCCTGCGCAAGGAGGGGTTCGAGGTCGCGGTCGCCGAGACCGGCCCCGATGCGCTGACCGAGTTCGATCGCGGCGGTGCGGACATCGTGCTGCTCGACCTGATGCTGCCGGGCCTGTCCGGCACCGAGGTGTGCCGCGCCCTGCGACAGATCTCGTCGGTGCCGATCATCATGGTCAGCGCCAAGGACACTGAGGTCGACAAGGTCGTCGGGCTCGAGCTCGGCGCCGACGACTACGTCACCAAGCCCTACTCCCCCCGCGAGCTCGTCGCCCGCATCCGCGCGGTGCTGCGCCGCGGGTTCACTGACGAGATCGACGACAACGCGTCGCTCGAGCAGGGCCGCGTACGCATGGACGTCGACCGCCACCTCGTGACGATCGATGGCGCGGAGACGAAGTTCCCGCTCAAGGAGTTCGAGCTGCTCGAGTACTTCCTGCGCAACCCCGGCCGGGTGCTGACCCGAGGGCAGCTGATCGACCGGGTGTGGGGTGCTGACTACGTTGGCGACACCAAGACCCTCGACGTCCACGTCAAGCGCCTCCGAGCCAAGATCGAGAAGGACCCGACGAACCCCATCACACTGACCACCGTGCGAGGCCTGGGCTACAAGTACGACTCCTGACCCCTCGCCGTGAGGTGCTGAGCCCGCTGCGGGAGGGCGCCGAGCTCACGAGTCTGTTAGCGCTGGTGAGCGCCTCGAAGCGCGAACCCGACGACACAAACGCGGGAGCCCGGACGCGACGCGGGAACTATCTCCCCTGGTTGGCCACTGCTGCGATCGCGTCGGCAGCAGCGTCGGGATCGAGGTAGACGCCGCCGGCCACCGTGGGCTTGAGGTCGTCGTCGAGCTCGTAGACCAAGGGGATGCCGGTCGGGATGTTGAGGCCGACGACGGCTTCCTCGCTCAGCCCGTCGAGGTGCTTGACGAGGGCGCGCAGCGAGTTGCCGTGAGCCGTCACCAGGACGACCTGGCCGGCGAGCAGGTCGGGAACGATCGAGTCGTACCAGTAGGGCAGCATCCGCTGCAGCACGTCGGCGAGCGCCTCGGTGCGCGGCAGGAGCTCATCGGGCAGCGACGCGTAGCGCGCATCGGACGCCTGGCTGAACTCCGAGTCGTCCTCGAGCGGCGGCGGCGGGGTGTCGTACGAACGACGCCAGGTCATGAACTGCTCTTCGCCGAACTCCTCGAGCGTCGCCTTCTTGTCCTTGCCCTGAAGCGCTCCGTAGTGGCGCTCGTTGAGGCGCCACGACCGGCGTACGGGGATCCAGTGGCGGTCGATGCCGTTGAGCACGATCTCGGCGGTGCGGATCGCGCGACGCAGCAACGAGGTGTGCAGGACGTCGGGCGCCAGGCCGGCGCCGGCCAGCAGCTCGGCACCGCGCGAGGCTTCGGCGAGCCCCTGCTCGTTGAGGTCGACATCGACCCAGCCGGTGAACAGGTTCTTGGCGTTCCACTCGCTGTGACCGTGGCGCAGGAGGATCAGGGTGCTCATGGAACGAGCCTATTGGGTCACTCGTCGGCGTCCTCCGCGGCCTTCCACTCGCTGTAGATCTGGCTGAGCGCCTGCACGTAGTCGTTCTGTGAGTGCACCCCGTCGAGGGTCCACTGGTGCTCGATGACGATCGTCGGCAGCTGGGCGATACGGATCTCCTCGCCCGCCTGGTGCTGCAGGCGCACCTCGTCGGCGTACTCGGTGCTCGCCAGCAACGCCTCCGCGGTCTCGAGGTCGAGTCCGACGAGGGCGGCGCGCGTCGCGAGAGTGAACGGATCGCCGATGTCGGCACCCTCGAGGAAGTGCGCCCGCCAGAGCTGGTGCGCGAGGTCGCGCTGCACGCCCGGACCCGTCTCGTCGGCCCAGGTCAGGAGCCGCCATGCGTCGAACGAGTTGGCCTGCACGGCTTCCTCGAAGTTGAGGTCGATGCCGGAGATCTTCGCGGCCGCGGTGACCTGGACGTTGAGCAGCTCGGCCTTGTCCATGCCCTCGAGTCGCTCGGCCAGCGCTTCCATGAGCAACCTGCCCTCGCTCGGCTCGTCGGGCTCGAGCTGGTAGGCCCGCAGCGTGAACTCGACCGGCTCACCCGTCAGGATCGAGAACATCGCGGCAGCGCGTTCGAACCTGGTCGCGCTGATGTACGACCACGGATCGGTGATGTCGGCGAAAACCAAGACCTTCACGCAGCCAACGCTACGCGATCCCGAAAGCGTTGTTCCGGCGCTCTAGATTCGAACCATGCCCCATCACGAAGCGACCGGCATCACCTGGACCAAGGCGGGCCACAACCCGCACCACGAGCAACCGCAGCTGTGCGCTGCTGCGCTCGAGGTCTGGGTCGACGCCGTGGTCAGCTCGACGGCCTGAGGTGCTTGAACGCGTCGAGGTTACGGGTCGACTCGCCCCGCGACTCGCGCCACTGCCACTCCTTGCGGATCGATGACGCGAAGCCGAGCTCGAGGATCGTGTTGAACGACTCGTCGGCGTACGTCAGCACAGCGCCGAGGACCCGGTCGACCTCGTCGGTCGTCACGGCATGCAGCGGCAACCGCCCGTCGAGGTAGATGTCACCCGCCGAGTCGACGGCGAACGCCACGCCGAACATCTTGAGGTTGCGCTCCAGCAGCCAGCGGTAGACCGTCTCGTGGTTCTCGTCGGGGTTGCGGCACACGAACGCGTGGATGCTGAGCGCATGCCTGCCGATCTCGAGGCGGCACGTCGTCTGCAGCTTGCGCTCCCCCGGCAACGTGATCTCGAAGACGCCGGGCCGGTGCTCGGTGAACTCCAGCTCGGCACCCTCAAGCGACTCCAGGATCGTCGTACGTACGTCGCGTCATGCCAGCTTCTCCACGTGCGTGCGGTGCCACTCGATCGCTTCGTCGTAGACCTTGAGCGTACGTTCGGCGGTGACGTCCCAGCCGAAGCTCTCGGCATGACGGACGGCCTTGTGGCTCATGGCCTCACGGAGCTCCGGATCAGTCAGCAGCGGGTGCAGCGCTGCGGCGTAGTCGGCTGGGTCGTGCCCGTCGACCAGGACACCGGACACGCCGTCCGACACCGCGGTCGACAGCCCGCCGACGCGCGCTGCCACGACCGGCGTGCCGCAGGCCTGGGCCTCGATCGCGACGAGACCGAACGACTCGTTGTAGGACGGCACGCAGACCACCGACGCCGCGGCATACCAGTCGGCGAGGTCCTGCTGCGTGACAGTCGGTATGAACCTGACGACGTCCTGGATGCCGAGGCGTGTGCTCAGATCGGTCAGCGCCGTCGGCCGGTCGAGCCCCGAGCCTGATGCCCCACCGACGATCGCGACGACCAGGCGCTGGCGCAGCCCCGGATCGTCGTGCAGCATCCGTGCCGCGGCCTCGAGCACGACATCGGGAGCCTTGAGCGGCTGGATGCGGCCGGCGAACAGCAGCAGCGCGGCGTCCTCAGGCACACCGAGCGCCGCCCGTGCCTCGGCCTGCCGGCCGGCGCGGAAGACCTCGAGATCGACGCCCGGGTGCACGACCGCGACATGCTCGGGCTCGGCGTCGTACATCTCGATGAGCTCGCGGCGCTCCTCCATCGTGTTGGCGATGAGGCGGTCGGCGAGGCGGACGATCTCCTCCTCGCCATAGATGCGCCCGATCGGCTCGGCATCGTCGCCCTCGGCGAGCATCGCGTTCTTGACCTTGGCCATCGTGTGCATCGTGTGGACCAGGGGTACGTTCCACCGCTCGCGGGCGACCGTGCCGACCTGGCCGGACAGCCAGTAGTGCGAGTGCACGAGGTCGAAGTGACCCGGCTCGCGCTCGACCTCGGCGCGCAGGACGTCGCGCACGAACGAGCACAGCTGCGACGGCAGGTCGTTCTTCTGCAGGCCCTCGAACGGGCCGGCGGGGACATGGTGCACGAGGATGCCGGGCGCCGCCTCGACGTGCTGGGGCTGGTGGCGGGACGTGGCGCGGGTGAAGATCTCGACCTCGATGCCGCGCGAGGCGAGCTGTCGGGAGAGCTCGAGCACGTACACGTTCATGCCGCCGGCATCGCCGTCTCCGGGCTGCTCGAGGGGCGAGGTGTGCGCCGAGAGCATCGCGATTCGCTTGAGCATCGATCAGCCGCCTTTCGGCTCCATCGTCTCACCCGATGCCCAGTCGCTGCCTGCGCGGCCGTCTGACACCATGACGTCATGCCCACCGCCGTCGTCACCGGGGCCAGCAGCGGCATCGGCGCTGCCACCGCACGCGCCCTCGCCCAGGCCGGATATCACGTCTTCTGCGTCGCTCGACGCACCGAGCGCATCGAGGCACTCGCCGGCGAGATCGGCGGCACCGCGATCACCTGCGACGTGACCGACGAGGCGCAGGTCGCCGCGCTCGCCGAGGCCGTCGGCCCTTCCCTGGACCTGCTGCTCAACAACGCCGGCGGCGCAGTCGGCACCGACCACGTCGCCGCGAGCACCGCCGACGACTGGCGCCACATGTACGAGGTCAACGTCATCGGGACGCTGCTCGTGACGCGGGCACTCCTGCCCGCTCTCGTGGCGAGCGGCGCCGGCACGCTGATCAACCTCGGCTCGACGGCGGGCCACATCGCGTACGAGGGCGGTGGCGGCTACACCGCGGCCAAGCACGGAGTGGCGGTCATGACCGAGACCCTGCGGCTCGAGCTCAACGGCCAGCCGGTGCGCGTCACCGAGATCGCGCCGGGCATGGTGCGCACCGACGAGTTCTCGCTCAACCGCTTCGCCGGTGACCAGGCTCGGGCCGACGCGACGTACGCCGGGGTGCGCGAACCCCTCGTCGCCGAGGACATCGCCGACGCGATTGTCTGGGTCGCCACCCGTCCGCAGCACGTCAACATCGACCTGATGGTGCTCAAGCCGATCGCGCAGGCAGCGGCCTACAAGGTGCACCGCGAATGACGAACGGCCCCACCGGGTTGCGGTGAGGCCGTTCGTACGCGCGACGCGTCAGTGCATGATGACCGGCGCTGCGTCTGGCTCGTCGTCGAGCAGGTGCACGACCTCGCGCTTGCGCGGAAGGAAGTAGACCGGGATCAGCGTGCAGAGGAGCACACCGAACGCGACCCAGTAGGACGACTGGAACGCGTCGGCCAAGTCGCTGAAGCCCTTCTGCAGGACCGCACCCGGCACTTCGAGCAGCTCGACGAGCTTGCCCCCCTGCTCGGTGTGCGAGCTGGCCGCGAGCTGCGCTGCCGTCAGGCCACCGTCGACGTTGGGCAGGTCTTTCGACCCGGCCAGCACGTCACCACTTCTCATCGACTTGGTCAGGACGACCGAGATCGTCGCGATGCCCGTCGCGCTCGCGACCTGCTGGGTCACGTTGAGCAGCGTCGACCCGCGAGCGACGTCAGCCGCCTTGAGGGTCTTGAGTGCCGAGGTGAACAGCGGCATCATCGTCGCGCCCATGCCCAGACCGGTGATGAACAACCACCCCATGATGGTCCAGTCGGAGGTGCCCGGGTCAGTGCTCTGGGCGAGACCGAACATGCCGATCAGGATGCCGAGGAAGCCGAACGGAACGATGCGGCCCACGGGCATCTTGTCGGTCAGCGCACCGGCGATCGGCATCGTCAGCATGGCTCCGAGTCCCTGCGGCGCGACCAGCAGTCCGGCCTTCAGCACGGAGTAGCCGTCGACCTGCTGGAAGTAGGTCGGCACGATCAGCAGTGCACCGAAGAACGCGCTGGCAAACAGGAACATCGTGAGGATCGACACCGTCAAGTTGCGGTCCTTGAACAGGCGCAGGTCGAGCAGCGGGTGCTGCGGCCTGAACGACCAGTAGACGAACGCGCCGATCAGGACGATGCCGATCGCCGCCGGGATCAGGACCTTGCCGGTCAGGACCGTGCCCTCCGCCATGCTGGACACGCCGTAGAGCAGCGAGGCGAGGCCCGGGGACAGGAGCAGCAGACCGACCACATCCAACGACTCACTCGGCTCGGGGGCGTCCTTGGGCAGGACGCGCCACGAGTAGACCAGGCCGATCAGGCCGATCGGCAGGTTGATCAGGAAGACCCAGTGCCACGACACCGCGTCGATCAGGACGCCGCCGAGGATCGGGCCCATGATCGGTCCGAGCAGCATCGGGATGCCGAGGATCGCCATGAGCCGGCCCATGCGGTGCGGGCCCGCAGCCTTGGTCATGATCGTCATGCCGAGCGGCATCAGCATGCCGCCGCCAAGACCTTGGAGCACGCGGAAGCCGATCAGGGCTTCGATGTTCCAGGCCGTCGCGCACAGCAGCGACCCGATCGTGAACAACGCGATCGCGGTCATGTAGAGGCGCTTGGTGCCGAACCGGTCCGCGGCCCAGCCGGTGAGCGGGATGACCGCGGCGAGCGCGAGCATGTAGGCGGTGGCGGTCCACGCCACGGTCGAGTACGCGAGCGGCTCATCGCTGCCCGACAGCTCGGTCTGGAACGTCGGCAGTGCGACGTTGACGACCGTCACGTCGAGGATCGACATGATGGCGCCGAGCACGACCACGCCGGCGATCTTGAGGAGCGCGGGGGTGATCTTGTCGCTGTCGTCGATCTGTCCCGTTGGGGAAGTCATACGCAATCTCCTAGTGGGTATGCCGGCGCAGGGTGTCGCCGGCGAGGATGGTGCTGAGCGCGCGATGCAGGTTGTCGCGCTGGTCTTCGGGCAGGTCCGCCGTGAAGGCCTTGATCGACTCACGCTTGGAGTCGATGTGTTGCATGCTGAGCTTCTCGCCCGCCGGAGTCAGCGAGACGAGCTTGACCCGCCGGTCGTCGGGGCTCTCCCGGCGTTCGACAACGTCGAGCTTGAGCAGCTGCTCGACGTTGCGGCCGGTCGCCGCGTCGGAGAGGCCGAGCGCCTTGGCGATCGCGTGGATCGGCGTGGGCTCGCCCTTCTTGGCGAGGAAGAACAACGTACGCGCCTGGGAGAACGACAGGTCGAGCTCGACCATCGCATCCATGCCGTCGGACTCGGCCAGCGTCATCAGACGCATGACGAAGTCCTCAAGGACCGCATAGAGATCGTCCGGTGAAGTGGGCACCGAAAAACCATAACCAAGACGCAACCTTTGATCAAATGAAGTCTTTGTGAACCATCAATGACCGGGGTGTGACCGCGATTCGTCTCTCGACGCTCGTCCCCCGTAGAATGGCAAGGCTCCGAGGTGCTCGAGCATTCCCCACGCATAGGACTTTTTTCGCATGCCCACACGCTCCGACCTGCGCAATGTCGCAATCGTCGCCCACGTCGACCACGGCAAGACCACGCTGGTCGACGCCATGCTGCAGCAGCAGGGCCACTACGACGAGCACCACCAGCTCGCTGAGCGCGCCATGGACTCCGGCGACCTCGAGCGCGAGAAGGGCATCACGATCCTCGCCAAGAACACCGCGGTCCGCTACAACGGCCCCGGCGCTCCCGACGGCGGCGTGACGATCAACATCATCGACACCCCGGGCCACGCCGACTTCGGTGGTGAGGTCGAGCGCGGCCTCTCGATGGTCGACGCAGTCATCCTGCTGGTCGATGCCTCCGAAGGCCCGCTCCCCCAGACCCGCTTCGTGCTGCGCAAAGCGCTCGCCGCCCACATGCCGGTCGTCCTGGTCGTCAACAAGGTCGACCGTCCCGACTCACGCATCGCCGAGGTCGTCGACGAGACGTACGAGCTGTTCCTCGACCTGCTCGAGGACGGCGCCAGCGAGGACGCCCTCGACTTCCCCGTCGTCTACGCCTCGGCCCGCGCCGGTCGCGCCTCGCTGACGCAGCCCGAAGACGGCGGTATGCCCGACAGCGACAACCTCATCCCGCTGTTCCAGACGATCATGGACGCCGTGCCGGCTCCGGAGTACACCGAGGGCGCGCCGCTGCAGGCACACGTCACCAACCTCGACGCGTCGCCGTTCCTCGGCCGCCTCGCGCTGGTCCGCGTCTTCGAGGGCACCCTCAAGAAGGGCGCCCAGGTCGCGTGGATGAAGCACGACGGCACGACCGAGAAGGTCAAGATCACCGAGCTGCTCGTCACCAAGGAGCTCGAGCGCGTACCCGGTGAGAGCGCGGGACCCGGCGACATCGTCGCCATCGCGGGCATCCCCGACATCACGATCGGCGAGACCCTGGCCGATCCGGAGAACCCCGTCGCGCTGCCGCTCATCACGGTCGACCAGCCCGCCATCTCGATGACGATCGGCACCAACACGTCGCCGCTCGCCGGTCGCGAGAAGGGCACCAAGGTCACCGCCCGTCTCGTCAAGGACCGCCTCGACCGCGAGCTGGTCGGCAACGTGTCGCTCAAGGTCCTCGACACCGAGCGCCCCGACGCCTGGGAGGTCCAGGGACGTGGCGAGCTCGCCCTCGCGATCCTCGTCGAGCAGATGCGCCGTGAGGGCTACGAGCTCACGGTCGGCAAGCCGCAGGTCGTGACCCGCGAGGTCGACGGCAAGATCCACGAGCCGATGGAGCGCCTGACGATCGACGCGCCCGAGGAGTACCTCGGCGCGATCACCCAGCTGCTGGCTGTCCGCAAGGGCCGCATGGAGCAGATGATCAACCACGGCACCGGTTGGGTCCGCATGGAGTTCATCGTGCCGGCGCGTGGCCTGATCGGCTTCCGCACCGAGTTCCTCACCGACACCCGCGGCACCGGCATCGCGCACCAGACGTTCGAGAAGTACGAGCCGTGGGCCGGCGAGATCTCGACCCGCCCCTCAGGATCGCTCGTGTCGGACCGCGCCGGGGCTGCGACGTCGTACGCGATGACCAACATCCAGGAGCGCGGCACGCTGTTCATCGAGCCGGCGACCGAGGTCTACGAGGGCATGATCGTCGGCGAGAACTCCCGCTCCGACGACATGGACATCAACATCGTCCGTGAGAAGAAGCAGACAAACGTACGCTCGAACGCCGACGAGTTCGAGAAGCTCGTTCCGCCGCGCAAGCTGTCGCTCGAGCAGTCGCTGGAGTTCTGCCGCGAGGACGAGTGCGTCGAGGTCACCCCGACGGCCGTGCGGATCCGCAAGATCATCCTCGACGCCACCGAGCGCAACCGCGCCAACCGCGGCAAGAAGTAGTGCGCTCGGCTCAGCCCGGTTCGGCGGACGAACGATCCTGTTGCAGCATCCGTCGCAAGGTCTCGATCATGTCGCTGCGGCTCGACGAGCCGAGGCGGCGACGCACACTCGCGACGTGGTGCTCCACCGTCTTGGGCGAGATGAACAGTCGGGCGCCGATCTCGCGGTACTCGATGCCCTGCACCACGAGCTGGGCGACCTCCCACTCCCGCTCGGTGAGACCGCCACCGCGGTGACCTGATTCCTGGGCTCCGATCGGCATCTGCGCCGCCCGCGCCGCGTTCAGGAGATCGGCGTTCGCGTTGCGATCCGTCGTACGGAGGGCCGCGTGCGCGGCGAGTCGGGACGCGTCCCACGTCAGTCCGATCGAGCTGAGGTCGGCCACGCCTCGGTGCACCGCGGCTGGGTCCACCTTGCCCTTGAGCACATCGATCCACGTCCGGCCGACAGATGCCAAGAGCGCTGCGTGACGACTGACCGCGGCGGAGTCGGTGATGGCGTCGGCGTGCGGCAGCAACCGATCCGGCTTTTCGCCGACGATCGCTGCTTGCACCCCGTACCAGTGGAACGATGTCGACCACAGCGCTGGTCGTCCGAGCCGATCGAGAAGGTCGGTTGCCTCCCGCACCTGCGGCGCCAGTCGATGATCCTCACGAAGCCGCGCCGAGCCCACCAACAGCTCGCCCAGCGGCAAGAGCAGGAACAAGTCCACCGACGTACCCACGACCTGCGCACGCGCCGCGGCCCACGACTCGGCGAGCGACGCCACATCACTGCGACGTCGAGCGATGCCGACACGCAGGGCATGCAGGAAGACCGCGTCGCGCACTTCGTGCGGGGAGGTCTCGACGGCCGACGACAGCTCGGTGGCACGAGCGAGATCCCCGCGCAGCATCGCCACCCAGCCAAGCAACAGACGATGACGGACGGCAAAGGCTGGTCCACCGAGCTCGGACGCGTCAGCGCGCATCAGCACGGACGCCGCCAGGTCGAGCTCGCCAAGATGGCAGGCCACGAGCGCAGCCAATGCCGCTGGCGTATCGGGGAGCACGACGTCACCGGTGGTGGCCACCGTCGCGGCTGCCTGAAGAAGCACCGGCACCGCCTCGACGCCGTCTCCCGAGAGGCTCAGCTCGAGGCCACGCGCGGCGGCTCGGCGTGAGGTGGCCAGCATGGTCGGAGATCCGCCGCGACTTGCCGTCAGCATCGGCTCAGCTCGGGCCAGATCGCCGACGCCAAGGAAGGCCACGACCGCATCCGCGGCGGCGTCGCCGAGATCTTTCGGGACGACGTGTCCGTACAGATCGGCGCTCTGCCGAAGCATGCCGCGGTGGGCATTGACTGCGGCTGCGATCCGGACGGCGTCGGTGAAGTGCTCTGAGGGACCCTTCGCCAAGACTCCGTCCAGGGCCACCATGGCCTCTTGGTGTTGCCCACCCCCCACGGCCAGCGCCTCGGCGCGGCGCACCTGCCCGTGCTCGGCTGCCGAAGCCACGTCGATCTCAGTCATCGCGGCTCCCGATCGTCGGCCGGTTCGGGAGATGCCGAAGGCTCCACGCCCACGGATTCCGGAGGTCCCGACTCGTTCGCTGGCGCGGCGTCGGCTCGACGACGCCCTCGATAGCCCAGCCCGCCGACCTGCTCACCCGGGCGGGGCCGGTCGGCCAGCGGTGCGGCGTGACGGCTGACCATCGGCGCGTGGGTGATGGCGGCAGCCGGGAGCTGGGCCACGGGCGGCAACGGAACCTCCGCGACGCTAGGGACCATCACCGGTTCGGGGACCGGATCATCGGCCGGCGGGCTCAACGCAGCGGGGGTCTCGACCGGCGCGACCTGCGTCGGCGGATGGGCCTCCACCGGGATGGGCGACTCGTCGGGCACGAGCGCGGCTGTGACCCGCGGCGGAACGGTGATGATGCGCGCCCCAAGCACGGGCCGCGTGGGCGGACGACGACCCGCACGTCCGCTCTTGCGTTCAGCGCCACGACGAGAACGCTTGTTTCGACCGGAGTGATCGACGTCGAAACGCATGGCACCTCGAGCCGCCGCCGACGCGGGCTCATCATCGAGGAGCACCGGGAGGCCGACCTCCACCGAGATCATCTGCGTGAGCAAAGGCGTGGGTGCGCAACCACCCACCAACATGACGGCCGTGACGTCGACGCCGCTCGCGGCGATGCATGCCGTGAGCATCGCGACGATCTCGCCGATGACCGGACGAGCGACATCCTCGAATTCCGCGCGTACGAGACGCAGCTCAGACTCCAGACCCGGCACCTGCGGTGTGAGCCGTACGACTGGACGTGTGGAGAACTGTTCCCTCGCGGCACGGATGTCAGTATGGAACGTCCGGGCTGCGGGCAGAATGTCTGGATCCAAGCGGTCGCCAGACCAACCACCAGCGGCCATGGTCTCGAAGACGTGATGGAGCAGCAGGGCGTCGAGGCGGTCGCCACCCCGGCCGTGCAGCACCATGGGCTCGCCTGCCACCTGCGGCTCGTCGGCATCATGGTCGACGACCACGGTCGCACTCGTGCAGGCCGCTCCCAGGTCGAGGACGGCGACCACTGGGTCGACAAAGGGCCGGGTCGAGCTGATGGCCCGCACCGCCGCCGGCGCAGCGCCCACCAGTCGCGCGGTCCCGGGATATTGGGCCGCGAGGGTCCTCGTGACCATGTGCTGGGCGCGCGGCGACCACCAGTCCGGCACGACGACCGTGACATCCTCAGGGTTCGGAGTCTCGCCCAGCACTCGTGAGAGCGCCAAGACGTAGGACTCGTGCGGTGAGCACAGTGAGAGAGCGTTCCCGACGTGTCGAACCACGGGTGCCGTGGTCCCCATGCGAGCACTCAGCTCCGGGTCGACGAGCCCTCGCATCGAGCGCACGCCCGCGCCGGTGGCCATCTTGGCAGCCGACGAGCCCAGGTCAATCCCTATGCTCATCCGCACTGCCTGCCTCTGGAGTTCATCTCCGACCTGCTCCTGCCGGTCTCCCCCCGGCGATCGACGCTATCAGCGCGGTCGATCGGATGTGGGGGATTGCGGGAATTCGAGGCCAAATCCCCGATGCGCCATCCCCTATGGGTGCCCCCCATCCCGGGATCACGACCCCATACGACTCCCCAGGCAAGGGGAACCATCCCCGATGGGACAGCCGGCCTCGATCAATAGCGTCGACACCTGTATGCGGTCGCATCCCCGATCGACATATCACTCCCACAACAACTCCCAACTCCCACTAGGAGCCCCACCCATGGCTGGTGTGACCACCCTTCTCAACTTCATCCTGCAGCTGCTGGCAGATCCCGAGCTCGCAGAGTCGTATGTCGCCAACCCCGAAGAAACGCTTGCCGACAACGGCCTGAGCGGCGTCACGGCTGCCGAGGTGACCCACACCGTGGGCACCGTCAGCACGCTGGTCAACGCCGGCGCTGCGCCGGCGGCGGCCTTCGCCATCCCGGTCGCTGCTGCGGCCCCGGCAGACATCCTCAACTCGTTCGTCACCAACTACTACGCCGACAGCATCAACAACGTGTGGGCCGACGGTGACGTGACGCAGGCGTTCGCGGCTCCGGGCGGCATCGCCATCGCCGGCGGCGAAGAGGTCGAAGACGTGAACATCGCCACCGACGGCGGCCTCGTCATCGGCGGCGACGTCGAGCACAGCGGTGTCGCCAACGGCGGCGGCATCGCCGCGCACGGTGACGTCGAGTTCGAGAACGTCGGCGAGGTCGTGGTCGGTGACGACAACGTCACGGGCGACAACAACCAGGTCGCCGGCGAGGACATCGTCAACGTCTCCAACGCCAGCGACGTCATCGTGTCCGACGGCGACGTGAACCACGCCGAAGGCGGCTCGCAGATCGCCGGCGGCGACCTCATCCACGCCGAGGGCGGCTCGCAGATCGCGGGCGGCGACGTCATCCAGAACTCGCAGCTCGCGGGCGGCGACGTCATCCAGAACTCGCAGATCGCAGGTGACGACCTGGCGTTCGGCACCGGTTCGATCGCCACCGACGGCAACGTCGCCAACGGCCAGGACGCGATCGCCACCGACGGCAACGTCGGTACGGGCGGTTCAGAGGTTGCCGGCGACAACGCCAACATCGTGAGCGATGACGACGTCAACACCCAGACCGTCACGCAGACCGCGAGCTACGTCGGTCCGGTCGCACGCAGAGCAGCACGACCACGGGCGCCGCTGGCGGTGAAGGTGGACTCGGTGGTTCCGGCGGTTCCGGCGGTTCCGGTGGTCGGGCGGTTCCGGCGGAACCGGCGGCCTCGGCTCCGGTGGCTCGGGCGGTTCCGGTGGCTCCGGCGCCGCTGGCGGTTCCGGCGGTGCCGGTGGCGCCTCGACCACTACAGGTGGCTCCGAGTCCGTCAGCCAGCCCTCGACGATCACGTTCGGCAACGTCACGTTCGACATCGAGGACGAGGACACCAGCGCGGTCGGCACGGGTGCGGGCGCGAGCAGCCAGGGCGGCGGTCCGGTCAGCACCAACGTGGCGGCCGGAACAGGCGCGGTTGCGGCAGACGACCAGTCGGTCGCCGGCGGCGGCAACGCTGCTGGCTACTCGGGCGGTGACGCCCAGGTCGGCGGCAGCGACTCGCAGATCAGCAACGGCGGGGGCGTCAGCGCCACCGGTGACGTGGCCCAGGACGATGGCGTGATCAGCGGCGGCGACGTCGCTCAGCAGGGCGGCGTCATCGCTGGCGGCGACGTGACCCAGGTCGAGGACGACGGCATCATCACCGATGATGGCGACGTCATCCAGGTCGAGGACGACGGCATCGTTGGTGGCGGCGACGTCGCTGACGACGGCGGCAGCTTCAGCTACGACGAGTCGTTCAACGAAGACAGCAACTTCACCGAGGGCGAAGAGTCGCCGATCATCGGTGAGGCTGACGATATCGACATCGACTGATTTCATCGGCCGATCCACGAATCCCCCGGTCCTTGTCGGGCCGGGGGCTTCGTGTGTCACCATTTTTCACACATGAACAACCAGAACTCCCCCGCGAGCTCCGAGACCTCGGAGCTCACTGGCGTGCTCCACGGCCTGCTCGACCAGGCTCGCGGCTCTGGCCGAGACGATCTCGTGGACCGATTGGACCCGTGGCTTCGCCGGCTCGATCAACCTGAGGTTCGCGTCGTCGTCGTCGGTCCTTTCAAGCGCGGCAAGAGCTCCCTCGTGAACGCGATCGTCGGCGCCGCCGTGTGCCCCGTCGACGACTTCTACGCCACGGCGGTGCCGACCATCATCGAGTTCGGCCCCGAGCCCGGCGCGACGCTCGTCGCCGATGTTCCGGGCGAGCCCGAACAGATGTCGGTTCCCATCGACATCAACGCGTTGCGCCGCCACGTCACCGAGAGCGGGCTGACGGACGGCTCATTGGAGAGCGCGAACGTACACGTGACCCTGCCGCAGCAGCTGCTCCGAGACGGCCTGGTCCTCGTCGACACGCCTGGAATCGGCGGCACCGTGGCGCGCCACGCCGCCACGACGCTCGCCTTGCTTCCGGACGCGGATGCCTTGCTGGTCCTGACCGATGCCAGCCAGGAGTTCACCGAACCCGAGCTGGCATTCCTGCGTCAGGCAGCTGCGGTGTGTCCGAATGTGTATTGCGTCCTGAGCAAGATCGATCTCGAGCCCAGCTGGCGGGTCGTGGCCGAAGCCAATCGGCGACACCTCGAGTCAGCCGGCATCGACGCCCCGGTCATGCCGGTGTCGACCGTCCTGCATCAGTCGGCCCAGGCCAGCAACGATGCTGAGCTTGCGGTCGAGTCCGGCGTACCAGCGTTGATCGAGATTCTGACGGGCGACCTGCGGCGAAGCGCGGTTTCCACATTGCGTCAGGCTGCGGCGCGAGATGCCGAGTCGGTGAGCAAGCATCTGGCCATGGCACTCCAGGCCGAGCTCGAATCCCTCGTCGGCCCTGGCGAAGCGGCCGCACTGATCCAGACGCTTGAAGAGGCGCAGAAGGCCGCAGCCGACCTGAGCAAGCGCGCGTCACGTTGGCAGGTTCTCCTGAACGACGGGTTCAGCGACATCCTCGCCGACATCGAGTACGACATCAGAGACCGGATTCGCGCGGTGGGCCGCGAGGCGGAGCTGCTCATCGACGAGAGCGATCCGGCCGAAACCTGGGAAACCATGAGCCAGTGGATCGCCGACGCCCTCGCTCAGGCAATCGCCGACAGCTTCGTCTGGGCGCATCAGCGCTGTGAGCGGCTCGCGACCGTCGTCGCCGAATCGTTCCGACTCGAGGGAGACGTTCTCATCCCCCAGTTCCAGGCCATCGACACCAGCGACATGCTCGCACCGGTGGCCGGTCTGGACGTGATCCGCGGAGGCCGCATGACCGGCACTCAGCGGGTCGTCGGTGCCCTGCGCGGCTCCTACAGCGGGATCCTGATGACCGGCATCGTCACCAGCCTGGCCGGGATGGCCCTGATCAACCCCATCTCGTTGGCTGCAGGCGTGCTCCTCGGCGGATTCTCGCTCCGCCAAGAAGGCGTCAGCCGCCTGGAGCGACGCAGAAGTGAAGCACGCGTGTCCGTCCGCCGGTTGATCGACGACACGCACTTCCACGTGCTCAAGGAGTCCCGGACGCGGTTGCTCGACGTCAAACGGCTGATGCGCGACACCTTCGAGGGTGCAGCCGAAGAGTTCCGGCGCTCGCTGCAGGAATCTCTCGACTCGGCCAAACGCGGAGCCGGCACGGCGCCGCCACAACGCGACGAACGTACCTACCTGCTCAAGGACCAGCTGATGTCGGTACGTCAGTACGGGTCTCGGGCCGAGGCGTTCGTCGGCGAGCAGGACGATCGGTGACCGTCACACCGCTGGAAGCCGTGCGCGGCCCGCTCGAGCAGGCCATCGCGCTCTACGGCGCTGACCTGGCGGTCCTCGCCAAGCTCGACGGCCTGCGCGTGCGCATCGACGAGCCTCTGCGGGTGATCTTCGTCGGCACGGTCAAGTCCGGCAAGTCCACGCTGCTCAATGCCTTGCTCGGCGAGCAGCTCGCACCCACTGACGCCCGAGAGTGCACGCGCATCGTCACCTGGTATCGACATGGCAAGAGTCCCAGCGTTCGCGCCCGCCACGTCGTCGACGGCAACATCTCGATCCCGATGCGTCGTCAGGACCAGCGCCTGGAGCTCGACCTGGATCATCTCGATGCCGATGAGATCGAGTGGCTCGACGTGACCTGGCCGGCGTCGCCGCTCGAGGAGTTCACGCTGATCGACACGCCAGGGACGGCGTCGATCAGCACCGCGATCTCGGAGCGCACGCAGGAGTTCGTCGCCCCCGGCGGCGGGATGTCGGGCGCGGACGCCGTCGTCTACCTCCTGCGGTCTCTTCACGCCCACGATGTCGATTTCTTGCGCACCCTGAGCGAGCGCAGCGGCGGTGAATCATCCATGGGTGCGATCGCCGTTCTCTCCCGCGCCGACGAGATGGGCTCAGGGCGTCTCAACTCCATGGCCATCGTCAACAAGGCGGTCGACCGGCTGCGCGAGGACCCGACGCTCGAGGCGGCCTGCGAGACCATCGTGCCGGTGGCCGGGCTTCTGGCCCTCGCCGGCCAGACGCTCCGCCAGTCAGAGTTCGCCCAGCTGGCCGAGATCGCCAAGCTACCCGAAGCCGATCTGGCCAAGGTCATGGTGTCGGCTGATCGGTTCATCACCGCCGACATCGACGGCATCCCGGCCCCGCCCGTACGCGATCAGCTGATGCGCCGTCTGGGGCTGTTCGGTGTCCGCCTCGCCGTCGCGATGATCCGGATCGGCACGGACGACGCCACCACGTTGTCGCAGGAGCTGGTCAAGCACAGCGGCCTCGAGGAGCTCCGCCGCGTCATCGACGTGCACTTTCGCCGGCGACACCCACAGCTCAAGGCCCACGCCATCCTGCTCGGTCTGCACCAGGTCCTCACCGAGCACCCGAACCCCGACGCCGCCAGCCTGCTCGAGGCGATCGAGGAACAGCTCTCAGACACTCATGCCTTCCGCGAGATGAAGCTGCTCGGTCGCATCAACTCATCACGATTGACCCTGTCCCTGGACGATCGACGCGAGCTGGAGCGTCTGCTCGGAGGCAGCGGGGTCTCACCCGAGGAGCGACTCGGGGCGGGCCCGACGGACGATCTACTTCTGCTGGCCGCCGAGGCGTTGCGCAAATGGCGCGGTATGGCAGCCAATCCGCTGCTGGACCCGGACACCGCCGAGGCGAGCCGTCTGGCCGCTCGGAGCTGCGAGGGGATCGTCGCCGATCTGGTGGACGTTCAGTCCTGAATCGGCACTGACGGACGCAGCGGGATGGGGCCCTGGCGTTCGGTCTTCTTCAGCCACCGACCGACCGGCCACAAGTACACCGTCAGCACGGCCAACACCAACGCCGCAGAGCCGACTGCGGCGCCGAGCCGTACGAAACGATCACCCTCGTACGCCTGGGCGGTGGCCCCGACGATCGGCAGGTGCAGCAGCGTGAGGACCAGGAGTGCGGTTCGTGCGCTCCGCCGCTTCTCGAGCAGACGGGCCGACGCGCGAAGCTCACCCAGCATGAACACGACACTGAGCACTCCGAGGACGATGATGCCCACCAGGACCGCCGTCTTGATGTCGCTCTGCGAATAGTCGGGGGCCCGATCTGCAAGCTTGCCCTCGAGCAACGTCCTGAAGTCTCGCTGATCGATCACGACTCGCACCGTCGCCTGCGCGAACGCGACAGCCGAGGCCACCACCAGGAACACGACCACGAGCACGAGCCATGGGCGCGGGAGACTGGCCTGCGGTGCGGGAATGTTGCTGACCTTGATCGGACGGCTGGGATCCTCGAATCGCGGCGCCGCGCCTGGCCCATCGGTCATGGCGAGATCCTATCGGCCGCCTCGCGTTGACGTGGTGGAATGCCGCGCCTCCCTGAGATCAGGTCGGGGAACTCGTTGCCGTGGTCAGAGCACACCGCGCGGGCGGAACTGGACGCTGATGCGGGGGCCGACGGGCTTGGCGGTCTTGAGGATCGCGTGCTCCCACGTGCGTTGGCACGAGCCACCCATCACGACGAGGTCGCCATGGCCCAGCGAGAAGCCGATCTGGTGGCCGCCGCCGCGTGGACGCAGCGACAGCCGGCGGGCGGCGCCGAGCGAGACGATCGCGACCATCGTGTTGTCGGTGCGCCCCCGGCCGATGCGGTCGCCGTGCCACGCCACGCTGTCGCGGCCGTCGCGATAGTTGCAGAGCCCGGCGGTCACGAAGCGCTCGCCGAGCTCCGGCTCGTAGTGATCGCTCAGCGCCTCGCGCGCCTCGAGCAGCAGCGGATCCGGCAGTGCCGCGCCAACGCCGTAGTGGCACAGCAGCCTCGGCACGTCGACCATGCGGTCGTACATCTCGCGGTTCTCGGCCCGCCACGGCACCTCGGCCTGGAGGCGGAGGAACAGCTCGTCAGACCCCGTCACCCAGCCCGGCTGGATGTCGACCCAGGCTCCGCGCGTCAGCACCGTGCGCTCGGGCGCCAGCGGGTCGAGGCCCGTCGGCTGCCCCATGTCGAGCAGCGATCCTTGGAAGAACTCCTCCATCCCGCCATCGTACGCCGAATCGAACACATGTTCTAGTGGCTAGGGTGACATCGTGACGATCGACGACGCCGTGGGCGACACCGCATGGGACCGGCTGCTGGACCTGCTCGACCACTTCGCCGGCAACCCCGACCTGCCGCTGGGCCCCGACGTCGAGCGTACGTTCGCGACACTGTGCGCCCAGGCGATCGAGGACGGCTCGGTCGACCGCGAGCTCCATGTCGACGACACCGCACGATGGCTGACCGGGCTCGTCGCCGCCCACCGGGCCGTACGCGACACGCACCCCGAAGTGCCACCCGATGCCGACCTCGGCGTGCTGCGGGTCATCGTCACGCGCTGGCTGCATCCCGCCCGACCACGCTGAGGTCATACTTTCGGCGTCGAGATCTGTTCCTCCGGACGATGCCGCCCGCCAACCGGGTCGACGACGATCGACGCATGGGATGGACGATCCGGCATGACGGCACCGACTTCGAGGTCGAGACCGGCGACGAGCCGCGCACGACACGGCTGCTTGCCGATGGCAGCGAGGTTGACGCGCAGACCACCGGCTACTGGGAGTCGTCGACCCTCTCGCACGCCGACACCACGATCGAGGTCCGCTGGGGACCCCGCAACACGATCACGAGCTGCCACCTGCTCGCCCCCGAAGAGGCGGACGAGCCGGCCAAGATCCCGCTGGCTCCCCCGCCGGGATCCAAGGCGGCCAAGCGGGAGGCATTCCAACGCGACCACCCGACGGCGTACGTCGTGCGGCGCACGGCCTGGGCCGGTGTCGAGATCCTCGTCGGCGTGCTCGGAATCGGCGCGCTGGTGTCGGCCTTCTTCGGCTCGACTGCTCCCCCGCGTGTCCCTGCCATCGCTACCGGACTGGCTACCGGAGATCTCCAAGCCTGACTGGCTTCGCTACCTAGGACGAGCTGTCGTCGGGGGCCGGCTCGACGACCAGCACGAAGTCGTCGTGCTCCTCCGAACCCGTGACCACGGCCTGGGCCACGACCTCGACGCCCTTGCGATGACGGACGATCACCGGATCGCTCTGCAGGTCCTTGTAGAGCGCGAGACACATCACGGCCATGACCAGCACGAACGGCACAGCGGCGACGATCGTGATCTGCTGCAGTCCGGTGAGCGCGGCGGAGCCATCCTTGCCACCGGTCGCGAGCATGATCGCCGCGACGCCACCCATGACGGTGCCCCAGAAGATGACGGTCGCCTTCGAGGGCTCGATCGACCCCTTCTCGCTGAGCGTGCCCATGACGATCGAGGCCGCATCAGCACCTGAGACGAAGAAGATGCCGACCAGGACCATCACGAGCACCGTGGAGACCGAGGCCAGAGGCAGGTGGTCCAACATCCCGAACAGGGCAGACGTGGGCTCGACCGAGCCGGCCTTGCCGACGAGGTCGCCGGTCGTGCGCTGCACGTCGATGGCGGTTCCACCGAAGATCGCGAACCACACCAGGCTCACGAGCGAGGGCACGATCAGGACGCCCGTGACGAACTGGCGGATCGTACGGCCACGGCTGATGCGCGCGATGAACATGCCGACGAACGGCGTCCACGAGACCCACCACGCCCAGTAGAAGATCGTCCAGCTCGCGAGCCAGCTCTTCATCTCGTCGTCGCCGCTGGCCGCTGTGCGCGACGCCATGCCGGTCATCTGGTTGACGTAGTCGCCGAGCGCCGTCGGCAACAGGTTGAGGATCAGCAGCGTCGGGCCGGCGACGAAGACGAACAGAGCGAGGACCAGCGCCAGGATCATGTTGATGTTGGACAGCAGCTGGATGCCCTTCGCGATGCCCGAGACCGCCGAGGCGATGAAGGCGATCGTCAGGACGACGATGATGGCCACGAGCAGCGTCTTGCCTGCGCTGTCGGCCCAGCCGTTGTACTCGATCCCGCTGCCGATCTGCAGCGCGCCGAGGCCCAACGACGCGGCCGACCCGAACAGCGTGGCGAAGATCGCGAGCATGTCGATCGTCCGACCGACCGGACCATCAGCCCGGGAGCCGATCAGCGGCCGGAAGACCGAGGAGATGAGCAGGGACCGCTTCTTGCGGAACGTGCCGTAGGCGATGGCCACGCCGACGACCGCGTAGATCGCCCAGGGGTGGAGCGCCCAGTGGAACATCGTGGTCGCCATGGCGGTCTGCATGGCTTCGTCGGACTCTGCCTTGGACGTGCCCGGCGGCGGTGAGGCGTAGTGCGTGAGCGGCTCAGCCACACCCCAGAACATCAGGCCGATGCCCATGCCCGCGCTGAACATCATCGCGATCCAGGACACGGTCTTGAACTCGGGCTCCTCGTCGTCGTCCCCGAGCGGGATACGGCCGTACTTGCTGGCCGCGAGACAGATCACGAAGATCACGAAGAACGTCGTGCTCAGGACGAAGAACCAGCCCGTGTTGGTGATGACCCAGCTCTGCGCGTCCCCCGACGCCGAGCCGAGGCCGTCCGTGCTGATGAGACCCCAGGCGACGAACGCAATCGCCAGGATGCTGGTGACCCAGAAGACCACCGGATCAATACGTGCGCGCCATGACGTTGCCTGCTGATTCATATCGCTCCCCGCTGGATGTTGCCGAATGCAATCTGTGGACCGTACTGGAGATCGCAGGTCGACGCCACCGCGCGGGAGGTGAGCTAGCGGGAGTCCGAACCCCGAACCTGCGCCAGGTAGACCAGCGCCGCGACCGTGCCGATCAGGTTGAGGAGTCCGAGCGGATTCCACGACACCAGGTGAGCCAGCACGGCGAGCGCCAGGATGATGAGCCAGGTCTGCTTGGTCAGCGTCTCGATGTAGGTGAACTTCGCCGACGGGCGCGCGACACAGTCGACGAGGGCGAAGCCCTTGGCCGCGAACAGTGCGAGCGACAGCACGATCGACAAGCCGCCCTGGATCTCGAACATGCCCGAAGGCTATCCAATGACCAACAAGAGGCGGGCCCCCGCATGGGGGACCCGCCTCTTGTTGGTGTTGCGGAGAAGTCAGGCCTTCTTGGCCGGAGCCTTCTTCGCGGGCGCCTTCTTGGCCGGAGCCTTCTTGGCAGCCGGAGCCTTCTTGGCCGGAGCCTTCTTGGCCGGCTCAGGCGTCTTCTTGACGGTCGTGTCGACCTTCTCGGCAGCCTTGCGGACCGTGGTCGGGGCCTTCGACGTCACCTTGGTGACCTGCGTCTTGGCGTCCGTCACGAACTGCTCGGCGCGCTTCTGGGCGTCGTCGGCAAAGCCCTTGGCCTGCTTGGTGACGTCCTCGACGCTGCTGTCGACGGTCTTCTTGATGTCCTCGACCTTGAGGCCCTTGGCCTTGGCGACGAGCTCCTCACCCTTCTTGGCGAGGTCGGCGTACGCGCTGGTGGCGGTGCCGACGGCGGTCTGCGCGAGGCCCTGGGCCTGCTTCTGCAGGTCCGCGACGTCAACCTTCTTGAGCGTCTCGGGCAGCGCCTTGACGTCGTCGACGATCGACTTGAACTGGGCGTTGATGCTCTCGGTGATGGTGGTCATGTGGTTTCCTCCTGGTTGGCTTCTGTCACTGTTGCGGCCAGCTCGGTGTCCGACGCTTCGTCAGTGCCGACGAAGGAGCGATAGATATCGAGCAGTGCAGTCTTCTGACGCTCCGTGAGGCGGGGGTCGAGGGCAATGGCGTCCTCGACCATCCGCGCTCCGCTCTCGTCGGCATCGAGGATGCCGGCTCGAACGTAGAGCGACTCGGCGGAGATCCTGAGCGCTTTGGCGATCTGCTGCAGGACTTCTGCCGAAGGTCGGCGCAGACCCCTCTCGATCTGGCTGAGGTACGGATTGGAAACATCCGTGAGCTCGGCCAGCTGCCGAAGAGACATCTGTGCCTGACCCCGCTGCTCACGCAGGTATTCGCCGAGTCCTTCGACGGTGCGCTGCATGCTCAACTTGGCCATGACTCCAGTGTGCTTGCAAAAGTTAGCAAATGCAAGCAGGGATGCTTGCGACGTCAGTCACACGCATCGCCGCAGGTCAGAAGGCGGTTCTGAGCTCGCCGACCGGCTTGCCTCCGCCGAGGATCTCGGGACGCGACAGGAGGATCGGCGCGTCCAGACCGGCCAGCTCGAGGGCCCGGCCCATCACGGCGTAGAGGGGCCGCTCACCGCCGTCCTCGATCTTGACCGCGTACGCCGAGCCGTCCGGCAGGCCAACGACATAGACGCTCTCGGCGCCGGACTTCGCGACCAGGCCGGGGAACGCCAGCATCAGGTCTCGCTCGGCTCGCGTGCTGCCGCTGACGTACTCGGGGTGCGCCGTCATGGCGCCCACCAGGCGGGCGCCGGGGCTGCCCGCAGGGCTCTGCATGATCCGGCCGATGGCTCGGGCGAGCTGCTGGAGCGGCGTCGCCAGCAATGGTGCGCCGCAACCGTCGACCCCGACGACAGCCGGCGGACCGTCGGTGAGCTCGGTGAACGTCGCGGTGATCTGGCGCTGGAGCGGGTGCTCCGGGTCGAGGTAGTCGTCGATCGTCCACTCGTTGGTCATGCAGGTCAGGAGCATCGCGGCGTGCTTGCCGGAGCAGTCCATGCAGATCGGGTCCCGCGTGCCGCCCGCGCGCAGGTAGTCGGCGTGGGTGTGCGGATCCAGCGGGTAGGACGGCGGCGTCTGGAGCGTCTTCTCGTCCAGCCCGGCCAGCGCCAGGATCTCCCGGACGGCGTCGAGGTGGAACGGCTCGCCGGAGTGACTCGCCGACGCGAGGGCCAGCAGCCTGCCGTCGAGCGGCAGTCCGGCGCGGAGCATGCCCAGCGCCTGGATCGGCTTGTTGGCCGACCGGGGGAAGATCACCGTGCCCGGGTCACCGATCGACCACGTCACCTCGCCGGCCGGATCGACACCGACCGCGACACCCCGATGGCGGCTCTCCACGAGCCCCGAACGTACGACCTCGGCAAGTACTTCCACGTCGGCCACTCTAGGCCGTACACCCACGATCCCCGGGTCCGGCCGACAACCGGGTGACGGTCGGCGGAGCCGCGGCACAGCGCCCTAGGATGACGTGGTGCCCGACTCGACCGATGTGAGCCTCGCCCATTTCCATGCCGTGATCCCGGCGGGAGGCGCAGGCACCCGCCTGTGGCCGCTCTCCCGCGCATCGCGGCCCAAGTTCCTCCTCGACCTCGACGGCTCCGGTCGCTCCTTGATCCAGCAGACCTGGGACCGCCTGGTCGACCTGATCCCGCCCGAGCGCATTCACGTCGTGACCGGCACGGCTCACGCCGAGGCGATCCGCGCCCAGCTCCCGGAGCTCACGAACCTGCTCGTCGAGCCGTCCCCTCGCGACTCGATGCCGGCGATCGGTCTGGCCGCCGCCATCATCGGCACGCTCGATCCTGACGCGATCATCGGCTCATTCGCCGCCGACCACGTCATCGACGACCAGGTGTCGTTCGCCGAGGCCATCGGCCAGGCCGTCGCCGTTGCCGCGGACGGCCTCATCACGACGATCGGGATCACGCCCGCGGGACCGTCCACGGCATTCGGCTACATCGAGTCCGGCAGCCAGCTCTCCGTCGAGGGTGCCGGATCGGCCCGCACCGTCGTGAAGTTCGTCGAGAAGCCGGACGCCGCAACGGCCACCGCGTACGTCGCCAGCGGCGTGCACAGCTGGAACGGTGGCATGTTCGTGACCCGCACCGATGTCCTGCTCGATCACCTCGCGCGCCTGCAGCCCGGGCTCCACACGGGACTCGCGACGATCGCGGCGGCATGGGGCACCGATCAGCGGCAGCAGGTGCTCGACGAGGTCTGGCCGACCCTGACCAAGATCGCGATCGACCACGCGATCGCCGAGCCGGTCTCGCTCGAGGGCGGCATGGCTGTCGTGCCGGGTGCATTCGACTGGAACGACGTGGGCGACTACGCGGCCCTCCAGGACGTGGGTGGCATCTCGTCGTCTGACACCGTATGGGTCGACGCCGACGGCCTGGCGATCGCCGACGACGGCACCACGATCGCCGTGGTCGGCCTGCGCGACGTCGTCGTCGTGCGTACGTCCGACGCACTCCTCGTCACGACCCGCGAGCACGCCCAGCAGGTCAAGGATGTCGTCAGTGTGCTGAAGGACCGCGGTCGCGCCGACGTCGTCTGAGCTCGCGCTCGCTGTAGGGCGGGACGAGGTCGATCAGCTCGCCGGCCACCGTGTCCGGCGTCGGCATGTAAGCCTGCGCGACCTCACCCGTGCCGACGACGCGGATGTCGCCGTCGTCCGGCCCGGCGTAGACCGAGTCGCCGCGACGAAGCTTGAGCCGCTCACCGGTCGAACTCACGAGCTCGACCTCGCCGCCCGTGCAGACGACGATGCGCTGGCCAGCAGTCGGCAGGAGAGTTCCGTCAGGCTCGGCGCGCGAGCACTGGCTGACGGCGAGGGCGAACTCCCGCACATCCGGGCTGAACACATCTGTCGAGAAGCCGAACGGTTCGGGCGTCACCCGGGCCAGGCGTGACATACCGCGGTCAAGGCACTTGATGAGTCCCTCGGGGTCGAGCGCCTTGGTCGTGAGCCCGGCGCGCAGCACGTTGTCGGACGCCGCCATGACCTCCAGGCACATGCCGCGCAGGTGCGCGTGGATGATGCCGGTGCCCAGGAACGCCGCCTCGCCGGGCTGCAGCGTCAACCGGTTGAGCGTCAGCGAGATGACGACACCGACGTCGTCGGGGTAGTGGTCGGCGATCTCCACCGCTGTGACGTACGCCCGCTTGACGTCGATGCCGTGCGCGACGAGGTCGCGGCAGCACACCACGATCTGCTCGATCTCCGCCGCCGAGATCTCCTCGGTCAGCAGCCGCTCGATCAGGCGCACGATGCCGCGGAAGCCCGGCGCGGCGTGGAGGTCCCCCGCGAGGCTCTGAGCGAGCGGGGTGTCGATGCCGTTGAGCACACGGAGGATCTCCGCGGTCGGCCGGAACCCGACAAGCGTGTCGAACGTCGTCAGCGCATAGGCCATCTCGGGCTTGTGGTGCGGATCCTTGTAGGTCCGGTGCGGAGCGTCGAGCGGCACGCCCGCGGCCTCCTCGGCGTCGAAGCCGGCCCGGGCCATCGTCTCGTTGGGGTGGACCTGGAGGGACAGCGGTCGGTCAGCTGCCAGGATCTTGAACAGGAACGGCAGCTCGCCGGCGACCTCGACCAGCGGCATCGTGCGGTCCGGGCCCTCGACGGTCGACGATCCCAGCGGATGCGTTCCCATCCAGATCTCGGCGAGCGGGACCTCGCCCGCCTCGCCACCGATGAACTGCGGGATGTCGGTCCGCGAACCCCAGTCGTACGCCCTCGAGGCGTTGTCGAGTCGATGCATCACTTGTGCCTTGGCTTGCGGGTGCCGGGAGCGGTCGTCGGCTGGCTCGAAGACTGACTCTTCTTCTTGTACGGCTTGTCGGCGGCCTTCGAGGGGTACGGGCGGTTCTCGTGGCTCTTCTTGCCCCCTGGGCCCTTGGGACTCGTGGGGCCCCCGGAGCGCTTCGCGCTCTGGGGCTTGCGGTCCTCGCGGGTGCGCCGGATCGGCGGGCCGGAGTCGGGCTGCAGATCGATGAGCTTGCCCGAGATGCGGGTGTTGGCCAGCGCCTCGAAGACCGCGTCGGGCAGGTCGGCGGGGAGCTCGACGAGCGAGTGGTCCTGGCCGATCGTGATCTTGCCGAAGTCGGAGCGCTTGAGGCTGCCCTCGTTGGCCAGGGCGCCGACGATCGCGGACGGGCCGATCTTGTGACGCTTGCCGACCGCCACGCGGTAGACCGCAGCGCCCTCGGCGGGCAACCGGTCGGAGCGATCGAACCCGGCCGGCTTCTTGCGGGGCTCGTAGTCCTCGCGGGGTGCGCGGACGGTCTTGGGCGGGTCGGGCCGCAGGAAGAACTCCTTGTCCGACTGGCTCATGACCGCCAGCGCTGCGGCGACATCGGTCATCGACACGTCGTTCTCGCTGGCGTACTCCTCGACCAGCGAGCGGAACGCGTGGAACGACGGCGATCCCATGCTCGAGGTGATGGCCTGAGCGAAGCGGCCGGCGCGTCGCTCGTTGACCTCTTCGGCGGTGGGAACGGACATCTCCTCGACCGGCCGGCCCGAGACCTTCTCGATCGCCGACAGCATGCGGCGCTCGCGCGGCGTGACGAACAAGATCGCCTCGCCCGTGCGGCCGGCGCGGCCCGTGCGGCCGATGCGGTGGACGTATGCCTCGGTGTCGTGCGGGATGTCGTAGTTGACGACATGCGTGATGCGGTCGACGTCGAGGCCACGCGCGGCGACGTCGGTCGCGACGATGAGGTCGATCGCTCCGGACTTGAGCTGGGCCACGGTGCGCTCACGCTGGGCCTGGACGAGGTCACCGTTGAGCGCCGCGGCGGAATAGCCCCGGCCACGCAGCTTGTCGGCGAGCTCTTCGGTCGCGGACTTGGTGCGGACGAACACCAGCATGCCGTCACCGGTCTCGACCTCGAGGAGTCGCGTCAACGCATCGAGCTTGTGGTGGTGCGAGACCTGGATCCACCGCTGGCGAACCGTCGCGGTCGACGTCGTGGCCTTGGGCGTCGCGATGTCGACCGGGTCGTGCAGGTACTTCTTGGCCAGCGAACGGATCTGGCGCGGCATCGTCGCCGAGAACAGCGCGACCTGCTTGTACTCCGGGGTGTCCGCGAGGATCCGCTCGACGTCCTCGGCGAACCCCATGTTGAGCATCTCGTCGGCCTCGTCGAGCACGAGGTACTCAAGCGACGTCAGGTCGAGGCTGCCGCGCTCGAGGTGATCGATGACCCGGCCCGGCGTGCCGACGACGATGTGCGCGCCCTTCTGCAGGCCGGAGAGCTGGAAGCCGTAGCCCTGACCGCCATAGACCGGCAGCACCCGGATGCCCGGGATGTTGGTCGCATATGCCGTGATGGCCTCGCAGACCTGGAGCGCGAGCTCGCGCGTCGGCGCCAGCACGATCGCCTGGGTCTTGGAGTTGGCCGGATCGATCTTCTGCAGGATCGGCAGCGCGAATGCGGCGGTCTTGCCGGTGCCGGTCTGAGCCAGGCCGACGACGTCCTTGCCCTCGAGCAGGGTCGGGATCGCGCGCGCCTGGATCGGCGTCGGCGTCTCGTAGCCGAGCGACGCGAGCCGATCGACGAGCGTGTCGACGAGGCCGAGATCCGAGAAGGTCGGCGTCTCGACAGGTGTTTCGGTGTTCATGGAAGCTCCTGGGTTGATGGCGCGGGACCAGATCGGTCAATCCCGTGCAACCCATCGGCAGCCACCTGCGTGCCAAGGTCGTGTGAGAACGTACGCGCCCACCGCCAACGGTATCGGTCGACCGCTGCTTCGGAGAAACTCACGCAGCGTGTGATCGGACTCAGTACGCGCCCGCGGACGACACGACCGCTCGGAACGTCTTCCAGAGGATCAGCATGTCGCCGACCAGCGACCAGTTCTCGACGTAGTAGAGGTCCAGGCGCATCGTCTCCTCCCAGTCGAGGTCGGAGCGCCCGGAGATCTGCCACGGCCCGGTCATGCCGGGGCGCACGAGCAGGCGTCGACGGGCCTCTGCGGCATACCCGGAGACCTCGGACACCAAAGGAGGTCGCGGACCCACGAGGCTCATGTCGCCCTTGACGACGTTGAGCAGCTGCGGCAGCTCGTCGAGGGAGTAGCGACGCAGGAAGCCACCCACACGGGTCACGCGCGGATCGTCGCGCATCTTGAACATCACGACGTTGCTCGTGTCGGGCTGCAGGTCGGCCAGCATCGAGTCAGCGCCTTCGACCATGCTCCGGAACTTGATCATGCCGAACGTGTGGCCGTCGCGGCCGACGCGCTCCTGCACGAAGAAGACCCTGCCCGGGCTGGTCAGCTTGATCGCGATGGCCAGCGCGACAAGCGCCGGCGAGAAGAGCAGGAGCAGGCAGAGCCCACCCACACGGTCCAACAGGTCCTTGGCCCATCGCTGGGCACCTCGGTAGGACGGCTGCTCGACGTGCAGGAGCGGAAGACCGGCGACCGGGCGGATGTGGACCCGGGGTCCGGCGATGTTGGCCAACGAGGGCGCCACGATGATCTCGATGTCGTAGCCCTCGAGGTCCCACCCCAGCCGGCGCACCATCTCGGGGTGCGTGGCATCGGATGAGGTGATGATGACGGCGCTCGTGCCGGCGTTGATGACCGTGGTGGTCAGGTCGTCGACGCCGCCGAGGACCGGAACTCCCGCGACGTGCTCGGGCGGGTCCTGGCTCGTGATGCACGCGCCGGTCAAGCGGTAGCCGAAGACGGCGTTGCGGTTGATGACCACAGCAAGGTGCTCGACGGCCTCGGCGGTCCCCACGACGATCGCATCGTGTGTCATGTGCCCGTGCTGCCGCCGCACCAGCAGCCACTGCCGCCAGGACCAACGGCTGAGCGTCAGCAGGATCAGCCCGAACGGGATGAGGACGACGACATAGGTCCGCGGCACCTGGAACTTGACGACGTAACCGGCGAAGGCAATGACCGCGAAGACCACCAGGGTCGAGCTGAAGACCCGTTTGTACTCCTCCGGACCGGCGCCAAAAACTCGGGAGTCGCGCGTGCCCGCGGCCGTCAGAGCTCCGTGCCACAGCAGCAGCATCGTGAGCGACACCAGCATCGGATAGGGCCCGTAGGGGTTGCCAACGACGTCTGGAAGGTTCTCGGCCCACACGGCGTGTGCCGTGGCGAACACCCAGATCAGCACGACGAAGTCCGAGATCACGAGCCGCCGACCATAGCGGCGCTCCCAGTCCGCGCCCTGGCGTGGCGACGACTCCACCTGTGCTCCCGTCTCGCCGATGGTTGGTTCGGCGACGGGATCGACCCGGAGACTCACGCGCGGGTCGGACGCCGAACTATGCGCCGGCCGAGTGCGACCGTGAGCATGAGTGCCCCGATCAGGAATGCCGTCAGAACGACGCTCCCCGCTCCGAGCACGAACCCACGGTAACCGCCTTCGATGCCACCGAGGCGACCCAGGGGGCCGCCGTCGCCGGATTGCAGAACGAGGAACAGCGCCGGCACGAGTGCGACGAACGCGGTGAACGCGAACGCCAGCAACACGCGGCGCGTGCTGATAGGCGTGTAGTCCATTGATTGCTCAGTTCCATGCGTGGGCGCCTCGGGGCCGGCGCCTGTCACAGTAGAAACGATTCTCGGCGGCACGAGTTACGTACGCGCGTCGTCTCGAAGTATCGATGAGCCGCAAGATGGCGACCGGGTGTCGTAATCTTCCCGTGAACGGTCCGGGTCGCACAGCAAGGAGCCTTCGGTGAGTCAACGCCCTATCATCAAGCCGCTCGTCCGACGGTGGCCGACGTTGATCCTCCTGACCCTGGTCGGGGTCGGGCTGGCGGTGACCTACCTCAATCTCGCGACCCCGCGCTATTCGGCGCACGCTGACGTCCTGGTCGTCCCACCGGCCAAGCAGAGCACGGTTGCCGTGTCCGAGCGGACGATCGAGTCGTACGCACACGTGCTCGGAGGTCGCAGCGTCGCCGCTCGCGTCATCGAGGACCTGGGACTTCCCGGCAACACGGGCTCCGTCGACCGCCATCTCGATGCGCGGGTCCTCAACAACACGTCGGTCCTTCGGGTGACTGCTGACAGCACCCGCCGGCAGCAGGCCGCGGATCTGAGCCAGTCGGCCGCCGAGGCATTCGTGTCATGGCTCGATGCCCAGGACACCGAGCTCACGGCGTCGATCGTCGACGCGGCGGCCACGCCGTCTGATCCATCGAGCCCGGCGAAGGTGCCATGGTTGATCGCCGGTGGCCTCCTCGGTCTGCTCGCCGGCCTGTTGATCGCCGCGGCGCGCAATGCAGCCGACCGCAGCATCCACAGCCCTGCCGAGCTCGAGGAGGCTTCGGGCGCGCCTGTGCTCGGCGCGATCGCCTACGACCGCGCCGCCGTGCACACCCCGCTCATCACGTCCCTCGGCACCCACCATCCGCGGTTCGAGGCGGTCCGCATCCTGCGCACCAACCTGCAGTTCCTCGACATCGACCGCGACAACAAGGTCATCACGATCACCAGCTCGCTTGCCGGCGAGGGCAAGTCGACCACGGCGTGCAACCTGGCTATCGCGCTGGCGCAGGCCGGCTCCCAGGTTGCGCTCGTCGAGGGGGACCTGCGGCGTCCGCGGATCAGCGAGTACCTCGGCATCGAGAAGACCGTCGGCCTCACCACGGTCCTTGTCGGCCGCGTCGCGCTCGACGCGGCACTCCAACAGGCGGCCACACCGGGCCTCGACGTGCTGGCCAGCGGGGCGCTGCCGCCCAACCCGTCCGAGATCCTCCAGACCAATGCGATGCGCTCGTTGATCTCCGAGCTGCGCCATCGCTACGACATCGTGCTGATCGATGCGCCGCCGCTGCTTCCGGTCACTGACGCGTCACTGCTCGCCTCGATCTCCGACGGCGCGATCCTCGTCGTCCGTCACGGCGAGACCGGGCTCGACGAGGTGCGTACCGCCACCGAACGCCTCACTCCGTGGGGGCGAGGCTGCTGGGCACCGTGCTCAGCATGTCCCCGGTCAAGGAGCTGTCGCGCTATGGCTACGGGTATGGCTATGGGTACGGGCCCGAGTACTTCGAGAAGACCACCGGGAGCCGCAAGCGTCGAGGCTGAGGCCGCCAGCGGCGGACGCCGGACCTGGGGGTCCCCCCACGAGCGCCAGCGAGCGGGGGCGTCGGGGGCTAGCCGACCGCGACGAGCGCGTTGAGACGGTCGCTGATCGTGCGCACCGCATCGTCGATCTGGTCGGCAGTCGCCCGATGGATGTCGGGACTGCGCCGATAGGGGTCGCCGATGTCGATGTCCGCGGGCGCCTGGCTGCGCTGGCGCGCCGCCTCGGCCACGAGGGCCTGCGGGTCGTCGCCCTGCACCAGGTCGCAAAGAGCAGCGAACTCCCGGACCGTGAAGGTGCGCCGAAGAGCGCGCGGATTCAAGCTCAGCACGTCCGAGCGGTGCGACTGGGTCGCCGTGAGGATCAGGTCGGCGGAGTCGACGAGGTAGGAGTCGATCGCGTGGGACCGGAAGGACTCTGCCGAGTGCCCGAGGCGCAGGAGCTCCATGGCCGCCATGGCGTCCATCGGCTGGCGGTCCCAGCCGCGGACCCCGGCGCTCGCGACCTCGAACTTGGCGCTGTCGAGCTGGGCCCGCAGCAGCGCCTCGATCATCGGTGAGCGGCAGATGTTGGCTGTGCAGACAGCGAGGATCGCAAAGCGGTGAGTCGACATCAGCGGAGCACCGGCCGTACGTGGAGCCCTGCTTCGGGGTCGACGAGGACCTCTTGACTGGCGGCGACGCCGTCGGCAAGCAGGGTCGCCTCAGGATCGACGTTGCGCTTGATCACGGCGAGCGCGATCGGACCCAGCTCGTGGTGGCGGGCGGACGAGCCGACGAACCCCACACGTACCCCATCGAGGATGACGTCGGAGCCGTGCGCCGGGAGGTGGTCGACCGAGCCGTCGAGCAGGAGGCGGACGAGTCTGCGCGGCGGCCGCCCCAGCGTGTGCACGCGCGCCACGGTCTCCTGCCCGCGGTAGCAACCCTTGTCGAGGTGCACGGCCACGCCCAGCAGGCCGACCTCGTTGGGGATCGTCTTGTCGTCGGTGTCGAGCCCGATCCGCACCAGCCCGGCCTCGATGCGCTCGGCCTCCCAGGCCCAGAGCCCGACCGGGTCGCCGAGCTCGGCGGGCAGCTCCGCCAGTGAGGCGCGCGGCCGGATCTCCCACCGCAGTCCGGGCAGTCCGATGACGGCCCAGTCGTCGGTGACGAGCGAGACCTCGACCCGAAGCATGAAGCGCATACGGTCGAGGAACTCCACGAGCGCAGCGCCTGCACCGGGTTCGGTGTGCGCCCAGAACGTCTCACCGTCGTCGATCCCGGAGAACCCGTGCTCGATGCGGCCCTGGGGCGACAGAAGCAGGACTTCGGTCGGCACGCCGGGGGCGAGGTTCTCGAGGAACTGCGTCGTGAGCGAGTGCAGCCAGCTCAGGCGGTCAGGACCCGTGATCGTGACGACGTCACGGTGCGACAGGTCGACGAACGTGTTCCCCTCGGCGAGACGACGCTGCTCGGCCGAGATCGCGCCGTAGTGGGCCGCGACGGCGTGATCGGGGGTGTCGCCGCCGACGGCGCCGTGCAGGGCCAGCAGGGGGCTAGACACGGGCAAGCCTCCCCCACAGGTGTGACTGCATCTCCTGGCCTTCTGCAGCCATGTCGTACGCGTACATCAGATCGCCCTCGACGAGTCCGTACATGCGCTGCCCGGCGGTGTACTCCTTGGCGGAC
Source organism: uncultured Actinomycetota bacterium (assembly GCA_963817425.1). Lineage (GTDB taxonomy): Bacteria > Actinomycetota > Actinomycetes > Propionibacteriales > Nocardioidaceae > Aeromicrobium. The sequence continues at coordinate 352,154 of CAWFOH010000017.1, read as the reverse complement.
GACGTACGCGCGACGATGTCGGTCGCCAGGGTGATTCGCGGGCCGTCGATCTCGCCGTACCAGACCTCGGCGTAGCCCGTCGGATGCGCGAGGACGAGCTCGAGCTGGCCGTCGTCCTTGGGTCGCAGGAAGCCGGTCTCGAGGGCGCCGGGGCGCACACGCTCACCCTTGTCGTCGGTGATCCACGTCCGGCTGAAGTAGTGCAGGAAAGGCCGGGTGTCATGCGCGAACACGACATCTTGCTCGAACGTGAACGACTCGATCGTCGGATAGTCGCCGTGCCCGTCGCCGTGCCAGTTGCCCAGAAGCCACACGACCGGCATCAGGTCAGGGTGGAGGTCGGACGGGATCTCGAACGGCATGATTCCAGTCTACGGGCGGCCTCTACGCTGACCTGCATGAGAGCAGTGGTGCAGAGGGTCACGCAGGCGCGGGTCGACGTCGCCGGGGAGACAGTCGGCGAGGTCGGCACCGGGCTCATGGTCCTGTTGGGCCTCACGCACGATGACACCACCGACGCAGCGGAACGCCTCGCCGGCAAGATCTGGAACCTGCGCATCATGCGCGATGAGAAGTCGGCCGCCGAGCTCGGCGCCGGGCTCCTCGTGGTCAGCCAGTTCACGCTCTACGGTGACGCCCGCAAAGGCCGACGGCCCACCTGGACGGCCGCTGCCCCGGGACCGGTCGCGGAGCCCGTGTACGACCATTTCTGTGACAGCCTGCGCGCTCTGGGCGCCACCGTCGCGGAGGGCGTCTTCGGCGCTGACATGGAGATCTCCCTCACGAATGACGGCCCCACCACGCTCATCCTCGAGCTCTGAGCCGAGATCGGGTTTGGAACGCCTTGGCTCGACCCGGCAGAATGGACGGGATTCCCTGAGGACGGAGCACGATGGCAGGCAGTACGGGCAAGAGCAGCGTCGCGGGCAAGAGGCGCGCCGACGCTGACAAATTCCGTCGTCGCCACCGCAAAACGTACCTCGGCCTGGTGACCCTTGCGGTCGTCTTCAGCCTCGGCATCTTCGCCACCGGCGCCTACGCCTACGTGCTCAACAAGCAGCTCGGCAACGTCGACAAGGTCGGCATCGGCGACAAGCTCAAGGAAGAGGACCGCCCGGACCCCGACAAGGGCCGAGCGCTCAACATTCTGCTGCTGGGCTCGGACAAGGGCGAGAAGGTTCCCGGCGAGTCAGAGAACACCACGCTCGCCGAGGACGCCAAGGCCGACAAGTGGCCGGCTGGCAAGTACCGCAGCGACACGATGATGATCGTCCACATCACGGCCAACCGAAAGGCCGCCTACCTCGCATCGATCCCCCGCGACACGTTCACGACGATCTATGACGCAGAGGGCAAGCCCCGCGGACAGCAGAAGATCAACGCCGCGTTCTCCGAGTACGGAACCGTTGGCGCCGTCGCGACCGTCGAGCACCTGACCAACCTGCGCATGAAGCACGTCGCCATCATCGACTGGGCCGGATTCAAGGATCTCTCGACAGCCGTCGGCGGCGTCCCGGTCAACATCCCCAAGGACACCTACGACGACTCGCAGCACGTCATGTGGAAGGCCGGCGACTACAACCTCAAGGGCACCAAGGCCCTCCAGTACGTCCGCCAGCGCCACGGCCTGCTGCGCGGCGACTTCGACCGCATCGCCCGCCAGCAGAACTTCCTGCGGGCGCTCATGAGCAAGATGCTCAGCAAGGGCGTCACCCGCAACCCGGTCAAGCTCATCAACACCGTCAAGGCGCTGACCAAGAACCTCACGGTCGACCAGGAGTGGACCGGCGGCGACATGCGCGGACTCGCCCTGTCGCTGCGCGGCATGCAGACCAAGGATGTCTACTTCCTTTCGGCTCCCGTTGCCGGCACCGAGACGGTTCCCATCTACGGCAGCATCGTTCGGCTCGACGAGCTCAAGTCCAAGGAGCTGTTCACCGGGTTCCGCGACGACGACCTGCAGACCTACCTCGACAAGTACCCCGACGACATCCTCAAGGACGAGGTCAGCTGACCATCAGGAGCAGGCGGAATTGACCCGTACGTCGTTCAGCGTGCGGCTGAACTCCTGGGGTGGTGCTGAACACCGCGTCGTCGCCCTGGCCGCGGCCGGAGATCATCGTGGCTGTCACCGTCAGCTGCTCGCCGGGCTTGATGGTCACGGTGGCCGTCGAGACGTTGCGGCCCCCAACTCGACCGGCCGACACCGTCTGTGACTTACCGTTGATCCGGACACCGGTGATCCCGCCATCGAACGGGGAGTAGATGCGCACGTTGATCCGCATCGTCCCTCGCGGCGTGAACGTCCCGTCGCCGGCGATGTACGGCGACAGCTTGCTGGCATTCGCCGGGGCGTTCGAGACCAGCTCGGTGGTCGTGCTCAGCTCCTGGACGTCTCCGACCAGGCAGCGACCAGCACGAACCAGAGTCGTGTAGTCGAGGTAGTACTCCATCTTGCCGGCGGCCGCGTCGCTGAGGTAGACGCCGACGTGTGGGCTCTTGCCTTCGTCGCCGCCGACCGTGCCTGCCAGCCCGGTTGGCGCGATCTCCGCCTGCTCGGCCTCGTGACTGCGACCACATCGTGAGTCGGTTCTCGTTCGCAGCGGTCACTAGTGCCGCGATGACAGTGCGCGAGTCACCACGGCCGGACTTGACGACGTCGAAGATCTTGCGAGCGGCGCTCTGGAACACGTCGTCCTGCTTGTCGTTGTCCTGGTACTTCATGTAGATGCCGTTGAGCAGCACGCCGACCGCGTTCGACTGGTCGAGCGATGTGCCGTCGGACAGCTGCACCGGTCCAGTGCCGGCCAAGATGTAGGAGAGAGCAACCGGATCGACCGAGATGACGCCGTCGACGTCGACGTTGAGGCCCTTCTTGGCCATGGCCCGAGCGATCTCGGCAGTGCGCGGGAAGTTCGGATTGATGTTGACGTCCCGGATGTCGGTCACCAGATCGGACGAGAACACCGACTCTTCGTCTCCCGTCATCGGCAGGACCGGGTCCCTGAATGTCGGCAGGTCCTGGATCGACCCCTGCTTGCCCATGGACAGCCGGCCCTTGTCGGCCTTGAGGATCGCGAACGACCCGGCGATGCCGCCGGTCGGGCGAACCTCGGCGTTGTTCTGGATCAGCAGTAGGTAGTGACGAGCCGTCTCGGCACCGAGCATCGAAGGCATCAGGCGGGCTGCGGAGCGGCTCGTCACGGCAGCGGATCGTGCCGAAGCGATTTTGTACTGGATCGTGCTGACCGGGCCGCGGATGGGCACCAGGAGCGATGAGGCATCGATGCTGCTCAGCTTGTCATCCGCCCGAGTCATGGCGTTTGCGGCTGCGACGACCGAGGGGCGGATCTTGTTGATGGTCGCGAGGTCGATCTTGCCATCACGTGGGCTGAAGGCGTTGAGGTTGACCTGGGCGGACAGGTTGACCAGCGGTGGCATCGCCTGGTTGGCCAGGTCATCGGCCACGACCGCGACTGGTGCGCACCGCCGAGATGTTCTTGCCGAAGTACGGCACCTTGGCGCCAATCGACCACAGGGGACCCTCGGTCTTGGCGCGAGCACGTGCGGTCGAGTCCTGGAACCCAAGAAGCGTGACCTTGGCGCCCTCCTCGTCGCCTGCGACGATCTGGTTCTGGAGCACCTCCGCCTGGTTCGAAGCCAGTCGCAGCGACGTGCTCGCCTGGGACGCCTGGAACGCGAAGATGATGACCAGCACGCCGAGGGCAGCGCCGAGGAACAGGAGAATCTGCCCGCGAGTCATCCGCCGGTACCAGGGTCGGTGGTCATGCCTTGAGCGGGACCGCGGCCTGGACAGTTGAAGTCTCATCGACGACGAGTTCCCGAATCACTCATGCGAGCCCTCTGAGAGGGCTCGCATGAGTGGTGAACCATCGGCAAATCAGTGCGAGGAGTGACGCCGGCGCGCAGCGTAGGTAACGCCACCGCCTCCGACGACGAGTGCCCCACCGAGGACCAGGAGCCAGAGGTTCGAGCCACCTGTGTTCGGCAGTGCGCCGTCGTCGTTGTCATCCACTCCACCCTTGGGCAGCAGCGTGACTTTCGCGGTCACCCGGCACTCGCGGATGTCGGGGGCGGCCTGAACGACCGCACTCGACCCAGCCGAGTAGAAGGCGGGTGACGCGTCGGACGACGCCGAAGCCGCCGGTGCGGACACGCCATCAGCGACGTCGTGAGCGCAGATGGCGGTGATCTCGTTGACCTTTTTCTTGGTCACGACCGGGGTCGAGAAGGAGCCGGAGATCGAGGTTGTCTGGGATTCGGTCTGAGACTCGCCACGGTAGGTCACGGTCCAGTCGCAAATCTCTGATTCCGTGCTCAGCGGTGAACGAGAAGTCCTTGCCACCAACCAAAGTCGCATTGTCGAGGTCGAGGTCGAGGTCTACGCCGCAGTCGGGGTAAGCCTGCGCACCCGAGGACAGCAGCGTCACCGCACAAGCGATGCCGGCTGCGGCTGCAAGCCGAAGTTTGAACATTGAGCACTCCCGTTGGTGTCCGAGTAGACGAACCGTGATTCTGACAGATACAGCGTGTTGCCAATGATGACATGCGATGCGAACGGAACAACGACTGCCGTCGGCAGTTCGTTACGCGGAACTCTAGCGCACCCAGACCGCTCCGCGCGCAAATTTTGTGTCGCCCTGTCCGTGGGGCCATTTCGCCCGCCACCTGCACCGATGACGAGGTGCACCCGGCTGAGCCGAGTGCACCTCGTCAGGTCGGTCGATGGTGGTCAGACCGCGACGGCTACTTCAGCCACGACGCCCTTGGCGGCGGTCACGGCGTTGTCGACCGAGATCGACTTCGGGGCGAGCGTACGGAGGGTCCACTCGCCGGGTCCCGCGAAGAACCGGAACTGCCCGGTCGCCGATGTCGGCACCTCGGCCGTGAACTCGCCCGTGCGGTCGAGCAGACGGACGTACGCGTTGCCGACGGGCTGGCCGTCACGCGTCACGATGCCCTGGATCACAGCTTCATTGGCGACGTCGACGCCGTCGAGCGAGGGGCCGCCCTTGATCGCGCCGCACATCAGGCGACACCCGGCTCGTCGCCGAGGGCGACTGGCACGGCACGCAGAGCACCGTACTCGGTCCACGACCCGTCGTAGTTCTTGACGTTCTCGTGACCCAGGATCTCCTTGAGCACGAACCACGTGTGCGAGCTGCGCTCACCGATGCGGCAGTAGGCAATGGTGTCCTTGGCGTCGTCGAGGCCGGCCTCGGCGTAGAGCTCCTTGAGCTCCTCGTCGCTGCGGAACGTGCCATCGTCGTTCGCGGCCTTGCTCCACGGCACGTTGCCGGCGGTCGGGATGTGACCGCCGATCTGGGCCTGCTCCTGCGGCAGGTGCGCCGGGGCGAGGAGGCGGCCGGCGTACTCATCAGGGCTGCGAACGTCGATGAGGTTCTTGGTGCCGATGGACGCGATGACCTCGTCGCGGAACGCGCGGATCGACTCATCGGCGTCCTTGGCGACGTACGTCGTCGCGGGACGCTCGGTGACCTCAGTCGTCGAGCTCGCGGCTAGTCGAGCTCCCACTTCTTGCGACCGCCGTCGAGCAGGCGCAGGTTGTCGTGCCCGTAGTACTTGAGGTACCAGTAGGCGTACGCGGCGAACCAGTTGTTGTTGCCGCCGTAGAAGACGACCGTGTCGTCGTTGCCGATGCCCTTGGCCGACAGCAGCGCCTCGAGCTTCTCCTTGCTGACGAAGTCGTGGCGGACGCCGTCCTGGAGGTCCTTCTTCCAGTCGAGCTTGATGGCGCCGGGGATGTGCCCCTTGTCGTACGCCTCGGCGTCCTCGTCGACCTCGACGAGAACGATCGACGAGTCGCCGAGATGTTCCTCGACCCAGTCTGCGGTGACGAGCGCGGATTCGCGGCTCATGCTGTACCTCCGTTGTGTGCCCGGGATGGGCGTTGATTGATGATCAGGACGATGAAGTTGTCAGGCCCGTGCCGGCGTGAACCGGCGCAGTGCCAGGTAGAGCTCGCATCCGAGGCACAGGCCGACGGATGCGTTGAGCAGGGCTGCCACGAGTGCGAACACCGTGGCGACGTAGCCGACCGTCGTCGCTCCCGCGAGGAAGGCGATGAGGCCGGCACTGGTGAACCCGAGTCCGACGACTTGGGCGAACCGTGGTGGGCGGGAGTCCTCCAGCTCAGCGGGCGGCCCGATCCGGGGACGCACGACCTTGGCGAAGAAGACCGAGTAGGGCGAGACCTGCAGGCTGACCAGCGCCGAGAGCGCGAAGACCGCGACCTGGATCGCCAGCAGGACGACGTTGATCGGCTCAGGGGTCACCAGCACCAGCGCGAGCACGCCGGCGGTGATGCCGGCGGACACGCGCAGACCGCGAGGGTCCACCTGTGTGGGTTGGGACATGTTGCTCCTGCGCTGGGGCACGGCCCGGCATGGCCTGGGCGTGCGGAAACTGACGGACGAAAGGTGTCAGCGCATTCGACACAGCGAGGAGCGGGTGCGGCAGTTGTCGACTGCGCGCCGCCTCGTCAGGTGTGTCGTCTCAAGCATGGGTTCAAGAGTAGGGACACCGGCCGGGTTAATCACTCCGTTGTCTCGAAATGTGGACGGTTGTCCCACATGTTGGCGCTGCTGCTGAAATCGCAGTCAGTTATCGTGGGTCGCCGACAGCCTGACCAAGGGCCGCCAGCACCTGTTCGCGTCGCGGGAGTCCCGAGGCGCGGGTCGAGATCGTGCCATCGGCGTCGAGCACGAAGACCGTCGGAGTGCGCAGGATGCCGAACCTGCGGACCATCTCGAGGTGCTCCTCCGCGTCGATGTCGACCGTGACGACGCCGTCGACCTTGGCCGCGATGTCGGTGAGCAGCACGCGGGTCGCCCGGCACGGACTGCAGAAGGCGCTGGAGAACTGGACGAGCGTCGCACGCTCACCGAGCTCGATGCCGAGGTCGGCGGGGGTGAGCACCTGCGCGGCGGCGGGCACCGGCCGGTCGGAGAACCGGCCGTTCCTGACCTTGAACGCCCACGCCACGGCCACCGTCAACACGACGGCGGCGAGGAGCGCCACGATTCCAGCCATGCCTCCAGCGTACGTTCGAGGGCCAGGCGGCCCGTGGCCGTCTCAGAGGCCGGGCGCACCCACGAGCTGGCCGCCGACGTAGACCAGCGGCGCCGCGAGGGCGATCGACATCGCACCGGGAAAGCCCCAGCCCGCTGCCGCATGCGTACGCCCTCGGGCCCAGGCTCGGCCGAGCACCTGGCCCAGCACGCCGAACAGCGCCGCGGCAGATCCCACGGCCACGCCGAACACCCACGTCAGGGTCGAGTCGACTCCGACTGCGACGGCGGCACCGCCACCGGCTCCCGCCATGACGGCGAGCGAGGCGCAGATCCATCGATCGATCGGGACGAGCCAGACCAGCAGCCCGGCCGCGAGACCGCCGGCACCGACGGCGACGGCTTCGGCATCGCCCAATGACTGCGCTGCGCCGATCCATCCCGACGACAGCGCCGCGAAGGTGCCCAACGTGACGGCGTACGCGGTGGACGGCACGAGGTCGGGTCGGCCATCGCTCCGCAGCATCTGGGCGATCAGTGCGACGAACACCGAGACCGCGATCGCCGGGAGGATTCCGGCCATCATCCCGTTGTCCGTCGCGCCCACCACGTCGGCCGACGTGCCGTCCGCGCCGTTCAGCAGGTCCGGCGCGAGCGTGATCGCCGTGGCGACGAGCCCCCCGCTCAAGGCCGCCACGAAGTGCGGGGAGCGGATCGAGTGTCCGGCGGAATCGACAGCGCTCGGCGCGAGCGCGATCAGCACCTGGACGAGAAGGACCGCAGCGCCGACGAGCACCGGGTCGGTGTAGGCAGCGAGCGTGATGGCTCCCGCGAGCGCGAGGGACAACAGGGTCGATCCGAGGCGTGACACCCCCGAATGATGCCAGTAGGCGGCGGACCGCCGGCGGCTAACCGCCCGCGAACGGGGGCAGGAACTCGACGGTGTCCCCGGGGTGCAACGTGATCGTGGCCGGTTCGCGGGCGCCGACGGGGGTGTCGCCCACGAGGATCGAGCAGGTCGAGATCACGTCGTCGAACCGGTCGCGGTCGCGGTGCCGGTCGGCTGATCTCGCTCGAGGAGCTCAGCCAGCGTGCCCGCCGGCACGTGCTCCTCAGCCATCCCTGCGGCCGAGCGCGCAGAAGCCCAGTAGTGCACTGTGACGTCGTTCTCATTCACGTCACCGCGTGGCAATTGGTCCGACACATGAAGTATTCTTGTCCATGCAACGAGGCCACGGTGTTCCACCATGGCCTTTTCGCGTATCTGGACCAGATCGACCCGGCTAACTCACGCGGCACCGGAGGCTGACCACATGTCCCACCTGCTTCTCCTCACCAAGAGCACGCAGTCGTCGGTCGAAGTGCTGCCCGCGCTCGCGCTGCTGCCGCACCACGTCAAGATCCTCCCCGCCGAGGCGAGCGCGCTGCTCGACGCCCCGCCCTGCGATGCCGTGCTCGTCGACGGTCGCCACGACCTCGCGCAGGTCCGCAGCCTGACCCGGGTCATCCGCACGACCGGCATCGAGTGCCCGTTGATCCTGATCCTGACCGAGGGCGGCCTCGCCGTCGCTGCGTCCGACTGGGGCATGGACGACGTCATCCTCACGGGCGCCGGGCCGGCGGAGCTCGAGGCTCGCCTGCGACTCGGCATCGGCCGCATCGCGGCTTCGCATGACGGCGACAACGAGAGCCACGTCATCTCCTCCAGCGGGCTCGTCGTCGACGACGCGACCTACACCGCGAAGCTCGAGAACCGCACGCTCGACCTCACGTTCAAGGAGTTCGAGCTGCTCAAGTTCCTGGCCCAGCACCCCGGTCGGGTGTTCACCCGCCAGCAGCTGCTCCAGGAGGTGTGGGGCTACGACTACTTCGGCGGCACCCGCACGGTCGACGTCCACGTACGCCGGCTGCGCGCCAAGCTCGGCACCGACAACGAGACGTTGATCGGCACCGTGCGCAACGTCGGCTACCGCTTCGTCGCGACCAAGACCGAGCCGGCTCGCGACACCGCCGACGCGTAGGCCTGACGCCGGAGCGGCGTCGTTCCTGAGACGATGTGCCCATGGCCCACCTGACCGCGCAAGGTCTGCTCGACCTCGTGCTCGACGAGGGGTCGTTCGAGTCGTGGGACGAGCCGGTCGACCACTCCGGCCTCGATCCGGCGTACCAACAGGAGCTCGCCGCGGCGGCCGAGCGGGCCGGCACCGACGAGTCGGTGCTGACCGGCCGCGGCCTGATGCACGGCCGACCCGTGGCGGTGCTGGTCAACGAGTTCAGGTTCCTGGCCGGGTCGATCGGGCAGGCTGCTGCCAAGCGCATCGTGTCGGCGGTGCGGCGGGCGACGGCCGAGGGCATCCCGCTGCTGGCGACCACGGCTTCGGGTGGCACTCGTATGCAGGAGGGCACGCCGGCGTTCGTGCACATGGTCGACATCTCGCGGGCGATCATGGATCACCGCGCGGCCGGCCTGCCGTACCTCGTCTATCTCCGGCATCCGACGACCGGCGGCGTGTTCGCCTCGTGGGGGTCGCTGGCGCACGTCACGGTCGCCGAGCCGGGTGCGCTGATCGGCTTCCTCGGGCCCAAGGTCTACGAGCTCATGGAGGGCCGGCCGTTCCCGCCCAACGTGCAGACCGCCGAGAACCTCGCCGATCGCGGCATCATCGACGCCGTCGTGCTGCCCGACGAGCTGCCGCTGCTGGTCGATCGCGCGCTCAGCCTGCTGATCGACCCGCCCCTGCCGCAGACCCGCGAGCTGCGCACCGGCGAGGTCACCCGCAAGCGGTCGGCGTGGGAGTCGATCCAGATCACGCGGGCCGGCATCGCGCCGGCGTACGCGAGGTGCTGCGCTACGGCAGCGACGCGACGCTGCGCCTGCAGGGCACCGAGAAGGGCGAGCGCGACAGCGCGATGATCGTGGCGATGGCCCGGATCGACGGCCAGCCGTGCATCGTGATCGGCCAGGACCGTACGACCCAGACGCGCTTCAAGCCCATGGGCCCGGCCGCGCTGCGGGAGGCCCGGCGCGGGATGCGCCTGGCCAACGAGCTGCGGCTGCCGCTGGTGTCGTTCATCGACACCCCCGGCGCCGAGCTGTCGCCGGAGGCGGAGCAGGGCGCGATCGCCGGTGAGATCGCCCGGTGCATCTCGTGGATGTCGACGATGCGGGTGCCGACGGTGTCGGTCATCCTCGGTCAGGGTTGCGGCGGTGGCGCTCTGGCGCTGCTGCCGGCGGACGTCGTCATCGCCGCCGAGAACGCCTGGCTGTCGCCGCTGCCGCCCGAGGGCGCCAGCGCGATCGTGCACGGCGACCTCGATCACGCCGCCGAGATGGCCGAGGCGCAGCGGGTCAGCGCGATCGACCTCTTCGAGAACGGCACGGTGCACCACCTCGTCGCCGAGCCCGAGGGTGACACGCCTGAGCTGCTGGCTCGGGCGATCGCCGCCGAGGTCGGAGCGCAGCTCGTGGCGTTGCGGGCTCGATGAGCATCGTCACGCTGGCCGAGCGGGCCGCTGCCGTCGATGGCGTCGAGCCGTTCAACGAGGCAAGCCTGTTCGCCCTGCGGGACGGCTCGGCCGCGCGGATCCTGGTGCAGCAGACCGAGGCCGACGGCACGATCTCGGCGGCGGCGTTCGCCGTCGGGGACGCACCGGTCGAGATCGTCGTCGACCCTGCGCATCGGCGTACCGGCAAGGGTCGCCGCATCCTCGATGAGCTCCTGGCCGACGGCGAGGACCACTTCTGGGCGCACGGTGACCTGCCGGCAGCCCAGGCGCTGGCGGCTTCCGCCGGGTTGAGCGCTGAGCGCATCCTGTTGGTGCTGCGGCTGACGTTCGACGGTCCCCCGGCCCCCGAGCGCGTACCGGACGGCATCACCCTTCGGTCGTACGTGCCGGAGCGATGCCGACGCGGTCATCGCGGTCAACGCGCGGGCGTTCGCCGCAGCACCCTGAGCAGGGCGCGATGGACGCTGCGGACTTCGCCAGGCGTACGTCGTCGGCGTGGTTCGATCCTGCCGGGCTGTTCGTGGCCGAGCGGGACGGCCGGATCGTCGGGTTCCACTGGACCAAGGTCGAGGAAGGCGTCGGCGAGGTCTATGTCGTCGGCATCGACCCCGACGCGCAGGGCGGCGGACTCGGCACGGCGCTCACGGCGCGCGGACTGCGCCACATGTACGAGCAGGGCGCTGCCGATCGTCGACCTCTACGTCGAGGGCGACAACGCCCCCGCCCTCAAGGTCTACCGCAACCTCGGCTTCAAGGACTGGAAGAAGGACGTCCTCTACTCCCGCTGACGGGTCACTTATCGCCCCGTGACGGGTCACTTCTTGCCCGCCGATGAGTCACTTTTCCCGAGCAGCCACTGGCCCCTCACTGGACAAAACTGACCCGTCAGCGGGTCCAAAAGCTGACCCGTCGGCGGGCCAAAAGTGACCCGTCAGCGTTAGCTCAGGCCGCGTTGGAGGGCGGCGGCGACCCGGCGCATGGCTCGCGGGGCTGAGGTGCCGACGGCCGACCATGTTGGCGAACGAGTGGATCAGGCCCTCCTCGCAGACGTACTCGACCGGCACGCCGGCTGCGCGCAGCTTGTCGGCGTACGCCTTGCCCTCGTCGAGCAGCAGGTCGAAGCCCGCGGTGACGAGGTAGGCCGGCGCGACACCCGTGACGTCCTGGTGCAGCGGCGACAGTCGGCGGGTCGGCCCTGTCCTCGTCGCCGAGCAGATAGCTCTCCTCGCCCAGGCTCATGTAGGCCTCGGTGAGGTAGAACCCCTCGGCGTACGTCTTGCGGCTCGCGCTCGTGTCGAGGAAGTCGGTCACCGGATAGATCAGCAGCTGGAAGGCCGGCTTGATCCCCTCGTCGGCGACCGCGTGCTGCGCGACGAGCGCCGCGAAGCATCCGCCGGCGCTGTCGCCGCCGACCGCGATGCGCGTGGGGTCGACCCCGATGCCCTTGGCGTGCTCGGCGACCCACTTCCACGCCGCCCACGCATCGTCGAACGCCGCGGGGAACGGCGCTTCGGGCGCGAGGCGGTAGTCGACCGCGATGACCCTGACCTGCGCCTCCTCGGCGAGGAACCGGCACATCGCGTCGTGGCTCTCGAGGTCGCCGTAGATCCACGCGCCACCGTGGAAGAAGACCAGTGCCGGAGCGTCGCCGGTCAGCCCGCGCGGGGTGTAGAAGCGCAGCGTCAGCGGGCCGCCAGGGCCGTCGATCGTCCGGTCGGTCACGGCGCCGATCGGCAGGTCGCCACCGACGACCTTGGCGGAGGAGACGACCGCGGCCCGGCCCTTGCGGATCGGCAGGGTCTCGGTCGCCGGTCCCTCGATGCGCTGCAGACGCAGCAGCAGCTGCATCTCGGGGTCGAGGGTCTTTCCGTCGATCACGACCGGCGCTCCGGCGAGGCGTCTGATCACCGGGCTTCGGCAGCCTCAGGATCGAGCGGGCGGTGACCCCGCGAGCGGTACCGGTCAGCTGGGCCACGAGCGACATGGTGGTCAAGGTAGCGCATCGCGGTCTTGTTCAATTCGCGTTCACCTTGGCCTGTCAAAGTGGTGAAGTGGAGACCCATGACATCGCCGTCGCCGACCTCGAGGCGCCGGCGTCGCCCGACGAGTTCGACGTCGACCCGCCGTTCGACCCAGCGGAGAGCACGCTGCCGCACGACCGCTTCCTCGACCGCGAGCTGTCGTGGATCGCGTTCAACGCCCGCGTCCTCGAGCTGGCACAGGACGACGCGCTGCCGTTGCTCGAGCGCGTACGCTTCGCGGCGATCTTCGCGAGCAACCTCGACGAGTTCTTCATGGTCCGCATCGCGGGCCTCAAGCGCCGCATCGCCGCGGGTGTCGCGGTGCCGTCGGCCAGCGGTCTCAACCCCCGCGATGTCCTGTCGCGCAGCCTCGCGGCGAGCCAGGAGCTCATGGTCGAGCACGCCGAGACGTACCACCAGGAGCTCGTGCCGGCCCTCGCCGCCGAAGGCATCGAGCTGCTGCACTGGGACTCGCTGCGGCCGACCGAGCAGGAGCAGATCAGCGCGCTCTACCGCGACCGCGTCTTCCCGATCCTGACGCCGCTGGCGGTCGACCCCGCGCACCCGTTCCCCTACATCTCGGGCCTGTCGCTCAACCTCGCGCTCGTGATGCGCAACCCCGACACCGGCAAGGACCACTTCGCCCGGGTCAAGGTCCCGCCGATCATCAACCGCTGGATGGAAGCCGACCCCGGCCGGTTCGTGCCGCTCGAAGAGGTCATCGCGGCCCATCTCGACCTGCTGTTCCCGGGCATGGAGCTCATCGCCCACCACGCCTTCCGGGTCACCCGCAACGAGGACCTCGAGGTCGAGGAGGACGACGCCGAGAACCTGCTCAAGGCGCTCGAGAAGGAGCTGCTGCGGCGCAAGTTCGGCCCGCCCGTACGCCTCGAGGTCGAGGAGTCGATCGACCCCGGCGTGCTCGACCTGCTCGTGTCCGAGCTCGGCATCAGGGTCGACGAGGTCGTACGCCTGAAGGGCCCGCTCGACCTGCGCAGCCTCAACGAGATCGCCGACCTCGACCGTCCTGAGCTCAGCTATCGAGCGGTTCGTCCCCGGCACGCACGAGCACCTTGCCGAGGTCGAGACGTCCAAGCCGGCCGACCTGTTCAGCGCCTTGCGCAAGCGCGACGTGCTGGTGCACCACCCGTACGACTCGTTCGCGACGAGCGTGCAGCGGTTCATCGAGCAGGCCGCCGCCGACCCGCACGTGCTGGCGATCAAGCAGACGCTCTACCGGACGTCCGGCGACTCCCCCATCATCGACTCGCTCGTCGACGCCGCCCGCGCCGGCAAGCAGGTCCTGGTGCTCGTCGAGATCAAGGCGCGCTTCGACGAGCAGGCCAACATCCGCTGGGCCCGCAAGCTCGAGCGGGCCGGCTGCCACGTCGTGTACGGCCTCGTCGGCCTCAAGACGCACTGCAAGCTCGCGCTCGTCGTGCGGGACGAACCCGACGGGCTACGCCGCTACGCGCACATCGGCACCGGCAACTACAACCCCAAGACGGCACGGCTGTACGAGGACTTCGGGCTCCTGACGGCCGACCCCGACATCAGCCACGACCTGACGGACCTGTTCAACAACCTCTCGGGCTTCGCGCAGGACTTCTCCTACCGGCGGCTGATGGTCGCTCCGGCCGGCCTGCGCCACGGCATCGTCGAGCGCATCGACACCGAGATCGCGCATCACGAGGCGGGCCGGCCCGCGGGCATACGCCTCAAGGTCAACTCCCTCGTCGACGAGACCGTGATCGACAAGCTCTACGAAGCCTCGCGCGCGGGCGTGCAGGTCGACCTCGTGATCCGCGGCATCTGCACGCTGCGACCTGGCGTGCCGGGACTGAGCGAGAACATCCGGGTGCACAGCATCCTCGGCCGGTTCCTCGAGCACAGCCGGATCTACTGGTTCGCCGGCGGCGGGGAGCCCGAGGCCTGGATGGGCTCGGCGGACCTCATGCACCGCAACCTCGACCGACGCGTCGAGGTCCTCGTACGCGTGCCGTCCGCCGCGCACACCGAGCAGCTCGGCGACCTGCTCGCCAGGTCGGTCAACCCTGACACCACCTCGTGGCACCTCGGCCCCGACGGGGACTGGAAGCGCCACGTCGGCTCGTCAGACCTCCAGTCGGTGCTGATCGACCGGGCCAAGGCCCGCCGGAGCCGCTAGGCCCCGCAGGCGGCGAACAGCAGCGGGCCGTCGCCGGTCATGTATGCCGTGCTGTCCGGGTCATGCTTGAAGCGCAGCAGCACCGTGGTCCCCTGCACGGACGTCGAGCGCGGCACGAGCGAGTCCTCGATGCGTCCGGAACGGCCGATGAACGGCCCCGACGCGAGTGCCGTGCGTACGCGCAGCTGACCAGCCGCCACGGACGGCGAGCGGAATCCGAAGGCGAACCGCATCGTCTCGGTCTTCTTGGAGACGCCGTCGAGAGCGCGACCCGCGAACTCCGGCTCGACCAGCGCGCCGGCCCGTTCGAGTGCCGCGCGGGCCTGAGCCTTGACGTCCGCACCGCCGTCCTCGAGCGATGCCCCGTCGCAGGCTGAACCCGCCGGTCTGCAGCAGCACGCTGTCGGCCCCCGCGAGCGTGCTCGCCACGTCAGCGGCGCTGCGTACGCTCAACAGCGAGGGCGCGTCCCGGTCGATCGTCTCCAGGACCGTCGACACGTACGCCGGGCGGTCCCCCGCGACGATGAGGCGCTGGCCGGGCAGCACGGCGATCGAGTCCAGGGTCGCCGCAAGCTCCTGACTGACAGCGCTGCTGTCCGGGTCGATCGTCCATATCCGGCCATCGCGCGCGTAGCCGAGCTTGGCCAGGTGCGAGCGTACGGACGCGAGCGACACCGACCCGTCGAGCCGGGCGACCATGACGGCGCCGTCCTTGGCCTGACCGTAGGCCTCCCAGTCGAGGTCGGCGGGCGACCAGCCGTAGGCGTCGTGCAGCTCCTCGGTGTACGGGCCGAGCACCGAACGGGTCGACAGATCGCGCAGTGCGGCGTCGTCGGTCAGGACCGCCCGATCGGACGCCGTCGATGCCGAGCCCACGCCGAGCAGCCTGACGGATCCGCGACCAGTCGGTCACACCCGCGACCTGCGTGTCCGCGGGCAAGGAGTCGAGCGCCGACGTCGTGGCCGAACGGGTGTCGGCCGCGACCGCGCCACCAGCCCATCGGCCACCCACGATCGCGGCGGCGATGACGAGCACCGGGACGAGGACGGACATCAGCACGAGCCGCAGTCGCATCCCGTCCATCCCTCCTTCATCCACCGGTCATCTCCTCAGGGGAGAATACGCGTATGCCAAGTGAACGGATCATCAACGCTGCGGGTGGAGTCGTGTGGCGCAAGCGGGCCGGAACCGGCCCCGCCGAGCCGCGAGTCGACGTGCTGGTCGTGCACCGGCCGTCGTACGACGACTGGACCTTTCCCAAGGGCAAGGTCGATCCCGGTGAGGCGTTGCAGGCCACCGCGGTCCGCGAGATCGCCGAGGAGACCGGGATTCGCGTACGCCTCGGAGCCCCGCTCCTGCAGGTCAGCTATCCGGTCGTCGCCGGCACCAAGGTCGTCGACTACTGGTGCGCTCGCGCGATCGGCCAGGGCACGGCCGAGCCGTTCACGCCCAACAAGGAGGTCGACGAGCTGCGCTGGGTCGGCATGCGCGAGGCCCGCGAGCTGCTGACGTACCAGCACGACATCGACGTGCTCGAGGACTTCCGCAGCCTGCGCGAGCGGCAGGGCCACCGCGCCCGTACGCTCATCGTCGTCCGCCACGGCAAGGCGGCACCCCGCGCCGACTACGAGGACGACCTCGAGCGCCCCCTCACCCCCGTCGGGGTCGACCAGGCCGACGCCCTGGTGCCGTTGCTCGTCGGCATATGGAGTGCGCCGCGTCGTGACCAGTCCGGCGGTGCGCTGCGCGCAGACCGTCGAGCCGTACGCGCACTCGATCAGCACGTTCCTCGAGATCGACGACCGGCTCGCGGAGGACACCCGGGCCTCCCAGGTCGACCGCTCCGTCGCAGCTCTGCTCGACCGCAAGAAGCCCGTGGCGCTCTGCTCGCACCGTCCGACGCTCCCGTGGATCTTCGACGCGATCGGCACGGACGTACGCGAGCTGGCGACCGGCGAGGCCATCGTGGTCCACCACCGCAAGGGCAAGGTCATCGCGACCGAAAAGCTGCCCTGAGAGGCAGAACTCCCGCGGGCGGGCACCACCGTTACATCACCGTTCACCCCGCGTTCACCCACGGTCGGACATCGATACACCTGCCCCTCATAGCGTCACGGGACGTAAGCATCTAAAGAATCCCAGAGAGGGACCCCCGTGAACCGCAACTCACTGCGCATCGCCGCCCCCGCGGCCGCGCTCGCACTCGCCTTCGGCCTCAGCGCCTGCGGTGCAGCGAACGAACCCGATGACTCCGGCTCGAAGAGCACCGGCACCAAGGTGTCCGGCACGCTGAACGGCGCAGGCGCGACGTCCCAAGAGGCAGCGATCGCCGCCTGGAAGAAGGGCTTCCAGACCTCGAACCCCGACGTGACCGTCAACTACGACCCGTCCGGTTCGGGTGGCGGCCGTGAGCAGTTCATCGCCGGTGGCGTCCAGTTCGCCGGCACCGACTCCTACCTCGAGGACGAAGAGGTCAAGGCTGCGACCGCGAAGTGCGGCAGCGACATCGTCGAGGTGCCGGTCTACGTCAGCCCCATCGCCGTGATCTACAACCTCGATGGAGTCGACGAGCTCAACCTCTCGGCCAACACGGTCGGTCAGATCTTCGAAGGCAAGATCACGAAGTGGAACGACCCCGCGATCAAGGCTGACAACCCCGATGCCAAGCTCCCGGACAGCGACATCACGCCGGTACACCGCTCGGACGACTCGGGTACGACGAAGAACTTCACCGACTACCTCGACAAGGCGTCGGACGGCGGATGGACCAAGGGCGCCGTTGAGACGTGGGCGGTCAAGGGCGGAGAGGGTGCCAGCGGCACCTCCGGCGTTGTCGCTGCGGTCAAGGGCGGCAAGGGCACGATCGGCTACGCCGACGAGAGCCAGGCCGGCGACCTCGGCCAGGCCAAGATCAAGGTCGGCGACGGAGTTCACCGCTCCCTCGCCCGAGGCCGCGGCGAAGGTGCTCGACACGGCCACGCCGGTCGCGGGTCGCGAAGCGACGGACATCGCCGTCGACGTCGACCGCAAGACGGAGGAGGCGGGCGTCTACCCGATCGTCCTCGTCTCCTACCAGGTCGTCTGCCAGACCCAGAAGGACGCCGCCACCGCCGATCTCGTCAAGGGCTGGCTGACCTACGTCGCCAGCACTGACGGACAGTCTGCCGCCGCCGAGACCGCCGGGTCCGCCCCGCTCACGTCGGAGTTCGGCAAGAAGGTCCAGGCCGCGATCGACACGATCAAGGCGAGCTGACCCCATGTTCCTCGGGCTCGTCGAGACGATGTCTCGGCGAGCCCGAGGGGCGGGTCTGGCTCCCCGGCTCCCCTCCCCTGAAAGGCACCACCTGTGACCAGCACGCAGGCTCCCGCTCCCGGCCGGACCCCGGTCCGCCGGCCCGGCGACCGCGTCTTCGCCGGGCTCTCACTCAGCGCCGGGCTGCTCATCCTCGCGATCCTCGCCGGGGTGGCGATCTTCCTGACGGTGCAGGGCATCCCCGGCATCACGGCCAGCCCCGACGAGGTCAAGAGCGGCGAGAGCTTCCTGCCGTACGTCTGGCCGCTCGTCTTCGGAACGCTGCTCGCCGCGGTCATCGCCCTCATCATCGCCGTGCCGGTCGCGATCGGCGTCGCTCTGTTCATCTCGCACTACTCCCCGCGCCGGATCGGGCAGGTGCTCGGCTACCTGGTTGACCTGCTCGCCGCTGTGCCCAGCGTCGTGTACGGCCTGTGGGGCATCCAGTTCCTCGCCCCCAACATGGCGCCGCCCTACGCATGGCTCGAGGACCACCTGGGCTTCATCCCGTTCTTCGCCGGTCCGGCTGCTTCCGGCGGCCGCACGATCCTGACGGTCTCGATCGTCCTGGCGGTCATGATCCTGCCGATCATGACCGCGATCTGCCGCGAGATCTTCCTGCAGACGCCCCGTCTGCACGAGGAAGCCGCGCTCGCCCTCGGTGCCACGCGCTGGGAGATGGCCCGCCTCGCGATCTTCCCCTACGCCCGCAGCGGCATCGTGTCCGCCGCGATGCTCGGCCTGGGCCGCGCTCTCGGAGAGACGCTGGCGGTTGCGATGGTGCTGTCGGTCGGCGTCGGATCGACAGTCACAGCCAACCTGATCAGCAACGACAACCCGAACACGATCGCCGCGAACATCGCGCTCATCTTCCCCGAGGCCAGCGGCAAGACCGTCAACGCGCTGATCGCCAGCGGTCTCGTGCTGTTCGTGATCACCTTCCTCGTCAACTTCGCAGCGCGCGCCATCGTGGACCGCCGCAAGGAATTCTCCGGAGCCAACTGATGACGACCACTCTCACGCCCCGCGCGCTCGACGTCCACGAGGAGCTCTATGGCGCGCAGCTGCCGTCATGGGCCTCCAAAGCCGTGATCGGCGGCGGCGTCGTGGTCGGCCTGGCCCTCTATCTGCTCGGCCTCAACCTCGTCCTCGCGGCACTCGTCGTGTTCGTGGTCAGCCTCGCCCTTCCGGTGTGGTCCCTCGCCGTGGAGGGCAGCCGCAAGGCCACCGACCGGCTGGTCACCGTGCTGGTGACCTCGTCGTTCGTCCTGGCGATGTTCCCGCTGTTCAGCATTCTCTACACCGTCATCAGCAAGGGCGCCGCAGTGCTCTCGGCGGAGTTCTTCACGTACTCGATGCGCAACGTGGTCGGCGAGGGTGGCGGCATCTATCACGCCACGATCGGCACTCTGCTCATCACGGGTGCCGCTGCGGTCATCTCGGTGCCGATCGGCCTGTTCACCGCGATCTATCTGGTCGAGTACGCCGACGGCAACCGCCTCTCACGCTGGATCCGCTTCCTCGTCGACGTCATGACCGGCATCCCGTCGATCGTCGCCGGACTGTTCGCGTACGCACTCTTCGTCCTGTTCTTCGGCGAGGGCGTGCGTATGGGCATCGGTGGTTCGGTCGCCCTGTCGGTGCTGATGATCCCGGTGGTCGTCCGCTCCTCCGAGGAGATGTTGAAGCTCGTCCCCAACGAGCTGCGCGAGGCTTCGTACGCCCTCGGCGTCCCGAAGTGGCGGACCGTCGCCAAGGTCGTCCTGCCGACGGCCCTGGCCGGCATCGTCACGGGCATCACGCTCGCCGTCGCCCGCGTGATCGGCGAGACCGCTCCCCTGCTGATCATCGCCGGCATGACCGACTCGGTGAACTTCAACCTGTTCGACGGTCGCATGGCGACGCTTCCGGTGTTCACCTACTCCTCGGTGCGCAGCCCTGGCATCCCGCCCGAGTTCAGCATCGATCGCGCCTGGGGCGCCGCCCTCACGTTGCTGATCATCGTGATGCTGCTCAACCTCATCGCCCGCCTCGTCTCCTACTTCTTCTCGCCCAAGGGCGAGCGCTGAGTTCAGAAAGGACTCTGACATGGCCAAGAGCATCGACGTCTCTGACCTCAACATCTTCTACGGCGACTTCCTCGCCGTGGAGGATGTCACGATCCCGATCGCCGCGAAGTCCGTCACGGCGTTCATCGGCCCCTCGGGCTGCGGCAAGTCGACCTTCCTCCGGTCGCTCAACCGTATGCACGAGGTCATCCGCGGCGCCCGCGTCGAGGGCAAGGTGCTGATCGACGGTCAGGACCTCTACGGCGCCGACATGGACCCCGTGAACGTACGCCGGATGATCGGCATGGTCTTCCAGCGGCCCAACCCGTTCCCCACGATGTCGATCTACGACAACGTGCTGGCCGGGCAGAAGCTCAACAGCAAGCGCATGAAGAAGACCGAGGCCGACGACATCGTCGAGCGGTCGCTGCGCAGCGCCGGCCTGTGGGCTGAGGTCAAGGAGCGCCTCGACCGTCCCGGCTCGGGCCTCTCGGGCGGTCAGCAGCAGCGTCTGTGCATCGCCCGCGCGATCTCGGTCGAGCCGGAGATCCTGTTGATGGACGAGCCGTGCTCGGCCCTCGACCCGATATCGACGAGTGTCATCGAGGACCTGATCCACGAGCTCAAGTCGCAGTACACGATCGTGATCGTCACCCACAACATGCAGCAGGCGGCGCGCGTCTCCGACGAGACCGCGTTCTTCAACCTGTCGGGTGTCGGCAAGCCCGGCCGGCTCATCGAGCACGGCCGCACCGAGACGATCTTCTCCAACCCGACCGACCCCGCCACCGAGGCCTACATCCAGGGCCGATTCGGCTGACAGTCGGCGATCAGCGCAGAAACCCGCCACCTCCGGGCGAGACTTGCCCGGAGGTGGCGGGTTTTTTGGTCTGTTGCGAGGAGGGCCGGCCTTGGGCAAGGACAATCAGGGCAGGAAGATCCGGGCGACCAAGTAGGTCAGCGCCGCGACGCCGGCCGCAGCGGGGATCGTGATGATCCATGCCATCACGATGCCCTTGGCAACACCCCAGCGCACTGCGCTGAACCGCTTGGTGGCCCCGGCACCCATGATTGCCGAGGTGATGGTGTGGGTCGTCGAAACCGGCGCCTGGAGCCCGATGGCCATGCCGTAGAGCACAGTTGCTGCGGTGGCTTCCGCGGCGAAGCCCTTGGGCGGGTCGAGGTCGATGATGCGACGACCCAGGGTGCGCATGATGCGCCATCCGCCCGAGTAGGTGCCGAGGGCGATCGCGGTGCCAGCGGCGAAGATGACCCACAGGGGCACGTCGTCTCCACTACCGTAGCCGCCGGCGACCAGGGCCAGGACGATGACGCCCATCGTCTTCTGGGCGTCCTGCAGTCCATGGCCGAGGGACATGGCGGCGGCCGACAGCGTCTGAGCGTGGCGGAATCCACGGGACACCCGATGTGGGTTTGCCCGGCGGAAGATCCACATGATGGCGGTCATCACGATGAAGGCGCCAAGGAAGCCGATCGTGGGGCTGAGCACCATCGGGATCGCGACCTTCTCGATCACGGTGTCCCACTCGACGGTCGTCGCTGAAGCGAGTCCCGCGCCGATGATGCCGCCGATCAACGCGTGGGACGACGACGAGGGGATGCCGAAGTACCACGTCAGCAGGTTCCACGTGATGGCGCCGACGAGCGCCGACAGCACGATCGTCAGGGCATGGGCAGACCCGTCCCCCGGAGCCGTGTCGATGTCGATGATTCCTTGAATCGTCTTGGCCACGCCGACACCGAGCAAAGCGCCGACGAAGTTGAGCACCGCTGCCATCGCCAGCGCGATGCGAGGCGTGAGGGCGCGAGTCGAGATCGACGTGGCGATCGCGTTGGCTGCGTCGTGGAAGCCGTTCGTGTAGTCGAATATCAGTGCGATGACGACGACGGCGATGACCATCGCCAGGGTCTGGTCCACAGCCTAGGACTCCTTGACGGCGATTTGTTCGACCGTGTTGGCGACCGACTCCAGCGCGTCGATGGCGTGCTCGAGCGAGTCCGTCACGTCCTTGAGCTTGAGCACTTCGAGCGACTTGTAGCTGCCGCTGAACAAGTTGGCGACAATACGCCGGTAGGACCGGTCGCCCTGGTTCTCGAGCCGGTTGATCTCGATCCAGTACTCGTCGAGGTCCTTCATGGTGCGAAGCCGCGGCATCGCGTCGGCGGTGAGCTGCGTCGCGCGCTGGAGCACTTCGACCTGGGGCGCGAAGGCAGTCGACAGGTCGCCCAGCTCGTAGAGGTTGACCAGGTCGACGGTCTCCTCCATGAAGTCCATGACGTCGTCGAGGCTGCTCGCGAGGCGGTAGATGTCCTCCCGGTCGAACGGGGTGATGAACGTCGAGTTGACCCGCTTGATGATCGCGTGGGTCGTCTCGTCGGCCTGGTGCTCGGCCTCGCGCATCTGCGCGCCCAAGGCGGCCTTGTCCGTCTCCGTATCGAGCATCTGCGCCAAGATGTCGGCGCCGATCACCAGATGGTTTGCCATCTCGGAAAACAGATCGTAAAAGGAAGTCTCAACCGGTCGGATGCGAAAACGCACGACTAGCTCCTGTCAGTGCTGGGTAGGCCACGCCCATGCTAGAGGCACAGCGACGCGAAGTGTCAATCGCGGTGTCATTCAGCGTTCAACCGGCCTTGGCTATCCCGAGGATCTCGTCGACCTCACGCTGAGAAAGATGGCCGTCCTTGGATGAGGCCGCGATGATCAAGCGACTCGTCAGCTCGATCTCGTCGAGCGCCTGGTCGTCACGGAGGCGACTGTCCAAGGGCTCCGGCATCGGGGGCACTCCCATTTCGCGTCGATCTACACAACACCGTCGACCTGATCGTGGCACGCCACGTCAGGGTGTTCCTCCCCTTTGATCAAAGGTTATCGGGTCGTACCACCCGGCGCATCCCCTTTGGGGTTTAACGCATGGTCGCCGACACATGTCACAACGTCCCGGCGCTGTCTCGTCTCGGGAATGAGAGCGAGTCGAAACCCGAAAGGTGAGGATCATGCGAGTGTTCGTGGCGGGCGGGACCGGAGTGATGGGGCGGCGTCTGGTGCCGCAGCTGGTGGCACGAGGTCACCAGGTGACGGCGACGACGACCAGCAGGGACAAGGTGGACGTCCTGCGTCAGCTGGGCGCCGAGCCTGTCGTGATGGATGGTCTGAACGCGGCAGAGGTCGGCGAGGCGGTTGCCGCGGCGGCGCCGGACACCATCGTGAACCAGATGACGGGCCTTTCCCCGACTCATGGCGGCAAGCTGAACCCGCGGAAGGCCGATCGATACTTCGCCGCCACCAACCGGCTCCGCAGCGAAGGCATCGACCACCTGCTGGCGGCCGCGGAGGCGACCGGCGTCTCCCATGTCGTCTCGCAGAGCCACGCCAGCTTCAACGGGATCCGCGAGGGCGGATGGGTCAAGACCGAGGAGGACCCGCTGGAGGTCGTCGAGGGCACCAAGGCCGTGAACTACCTCGAGGACGTCGTCGTCAAGGCCGGCGGCACGGTGCTTGCGCTACGGCGGGTTCTACGGGGCCGGTGCGGACGACGAGCAGCTGACGTTCGTCCGCAAGCGCCTGGTCCCGATCGTGGGCGGCGGCACGGGCTACACGTCGTTCGTCCACATCGACGACGCAGCGAGCGCCACCGTCCTTGCGGTCGAGCAGCGAGCACGAGGCGTATTCAACATCGTCGATGACGAGCCGGCACCCTTCCATGAGTGGCTGCCCTATTACGCATCGTGTGCCGGCGCCAAGCCCCCGCGGCGGATCCCCGCGTGGCTCGCCCGGCTGGTCATGGGCGAGATGATGGTGGGCATGATGACGGAGGGTCGCGGCTTCTCCAATGCGAAGGCCAAGCGGGAGCTCGGCTGGGACCTGCGTTACCCGTCGTGGCGGCAGGGCTTCGCGAAGGAGCTGTCATGAGCCGTTCCGAGGAGTTCGAGGATCTGCGTGGGCTGCTGTTCTCGATCGCCTACCGGATTCTCGGCAGCGTGACCGAGGCTGAGGACGCGGTCCAGGAGACCTGGTTGCGCTTCGAAGCTACCTCGACCGAGCCGACGTCGACCAAGGCGTTCCTCTCGGCTGTGGTGACCCGGATCTCGATCGACGTGCTGCGCTCAGCTCGTGTCCGGCGGGAGGAGTACGTCGGACAATGGCTGCCCGAGCCGCTGGTCGAGGATCCGTATGAAGACCCGGAGCGGTCGGCCGAGCTGGCCGACTCGGTGTCGATGGCCGCCTTGCTGCTGCTCGAGAGACTGAGCCCGCTGGAACGGGCTGTGTTCGTGCTGCGAGACGTTTTCGGCTTCAGCTTTGCCGAGGTCGCGTCGGCTGTTGGCAGGTCGGAAGTCGCCTGCCGTCAGCTCGCCGCCCGAGCCCGACGTCACATGGACGGCGGTCGCGCCCGTTTCGAGGCGGACCGTAGAGAGCGGGACGAGCTCGCGGCCCGGTTCTTCGACGCGCTCCTGGGTGGAGACGTCGACGGCCTTCGGGAGCTGCTCGCCGCAGACGTGCAGATGGTCGGCGACGGCGGTGGCAAGGCGCCCGCGTTCGCCAAGGTCGTGCTCGGCGCCGACAATGTGGCCCGGGTGCTCGCCGTGAACTTCCCACTGCTGGCCGAGATCGACGCCACGATCGAGCCGCGCCGGCTGAACGGTGACCCAGGTGCGGTGCTCCGCGATCGCACTGGCCGGGTCGTCGGCACCATGACCTTGGACGTTCTTGACGGGCGAATCCAAACCATCCGCTCGGTCGTGAATCCCGACAAGCTCGGGCATGTCGGCCCGGTGGGTGACGGCTGGGCCATGGCTCGCGAGATCAACCAAGCGCGACGGTCGGGCCACTGACCCTTTCCGGTTTCATCGGCAGCCACACAGCACGAAGAACCGCCCCTCACCGTTGAGGTGAGGGGCGGTGCGTGTTGATGAACAGTCAGGCGTGGGGACCCTCCACGGCCGGTGCAGCGGTACCGTTCGTGGCGGCCGAGTCGGCGACCAGCTTGGTCAGGTCGAAACCGGTCATCGTCTTCACGATGTCGGTGACCTGGCTCATGTTGCTGGCCAGAGCCTTCGGCAGAGCCGTACGCGCCATCGGTCGTGACGACTGTCAGCTTGTCGATGTTGCCCATCGGGGCTGCGAGCTCGCGAGCGACCTCGGGCAGCACCTTGACCAGCATCTCCAGGATGGCAGCCTCGCCGTACTCCTTGTACGCCGCGGACTTTGCCTCCATGGCCTTCGCCTCGGCCTCACCGACAGCTTGGGTCGCTGCGGCCTCAGCCTCGCCTTCCAGACGGACCGCGTCAGCGACCAGGGCGCGGCGGGACTTCTCCGCCTCACCCTCCTTCTGGCCCTCGATGGCTTGGGCGTCTGCCGCAGCGATACGTGCGGCTTTGTCAGCCTCGGCTCCGGCGATCTGAGCGGCTCGAGCACCTTCAGCCTCCGAGACCGTCGCGTTGCGCTTGGCCTCAGCCTCCTGCTCGATGCGGTAGCGCTCAGCGTCGGCCGGCTTGCGCACGTCGATCTCGAGCTGCTTCTCCGTGACGTCGGCTTGACGCTCGGCGACCTTGACCTGTTCGGCCAGAACCTCCTGGTCGCGGGCAGCCTTCGCCAGCGGTCCGGCGGCTTCGGCCTGGGCCAGAGCGGTGTCGGTCTCGACCTTGATCGAGGCCTGCTTCAGCGCGAGGGTCTGGTTCGCGATGGCGACCTGCTCCTCAGCTGCGATGCGACGCTGCTCGCTGACCTGCCGCGCTTCCGCTTCGGCAATGTCGGCCTGCTGCTTGATCTTGGCTGCCTCGGGGCGACCCAGGTCCTTCAGGTAGGTGCCGTCGGCATCCGAGACGTCCTTGATGGTGAACGAGTCCAGGATGAGGCCCTGGACCGACAGCGAAGCCTCGGCGGCCTCGGCGACCTTGGACGCGAACGTGCCGCGGTCCTGGATGATCTGCTCGACAGACAGCGTGCCGACGATCGCTCGGAGCTCACCCTCGAGGACCTCAGTCGTGAACGACTGGACCGCGTCGGGCTGGCCCAGGAACCGCTGGGCAGCCGCACGAATGTGCTCCTCGTCGCCACCGATCTTGACGACGGCAACACCGACCACGTTCAGGCTGATGCCTTGGCTCGAGGGAGCCTTGTGGACCTGCAGAGCGATCTGCGAGGACGACAGCGGCATCCGAGCCAGGGACTGGACGAACGGCACGACGAACGCGCCTCCACCCACGACGACCTTCTGACCAGTGTTGTCGGCGCTGGACTTGTCGCGGCGGCCGGTGATGATGAACGCCTCGTTCGGCCCGGCGACCTTGTAACGGGTCACGATGGTGCCGAGGAGCAGGACGACCAGGACGGCGAGTCCCGCGATGGCGATGATTGTCATCTGCGATGACCTCTTTCTGCTGGTGGGTTGTGTGGTGGTGGATCGTGCCGGGATGCGGTGTTGCCGGCGGTTCAGGCGGCAGGCTCGACCTTGACGGCCGAACCGGACAGCGAGTGCGTCACCTGGATGCGAGTACCGATGCGCAGGTCGGCGTCGGCGAGCGCGTTGTACTTCATCGGGTGACCGGCGACGGTGACCCTGACCTCCCCGTAGGAACCGGACAGGATCGGGCTGACGACGGTTCCGAACGAGCCGACCACCGTGGCCGCACTGACGTTCGCGTCGGTCGGGGCGTTCTTCATCGCTCGCACGCCAACACCGACACCTGTTGCGATCAGCAGGCCAGCGGTGGTGGCGGCAGCGAGAGCGCCCCAGGGTCCCCATGACTCGGGGATGAGCAGTCCGGTCAGACCGAAACCGGACAGGAACGCCGCGAGGGCGGTTGCGGACAGGAACGGGGTGTCGAAGTCGAAAACGTCGAGCAGACCATCGAAGACCACCGAGACCAGCAGCAGTACAAGGCCAACTCCGGCCAGTACGAGATACAGCATGGGTTACGTCCTTCTGGTTGAGCATCCCGCCGAAGCGAGAGATGTTGTTGCCGGTGACTTCGCCCGCTGCCGTCCCCGTCTGAATGTGAGTGACAACCTCTCCCGCGAGAATAGGCGAGTCTGGCCGGTAGGACCCGCACTTCGGATACGTGCGCGTGGCTTTCGGCGCTGCGGCCATCATTGTTGCGGTGCAGCGATCCGCCTCGTCGAACCGGTCGGCAATGTAGGTGTCGATCACCTGGTCGGATCCCAGATGCGAAGGACTGCTTCGCGACGCACCGCGCGACGGCTTCCCGAAGCTTGCCGCTGTCGTCGAGTGCTGACGGTGCCGCGTTGTCCCGCAGACCGACGAAGTCGTCACCGGTCTGGACGGCCCCGCACGAGGGAGACTTCCCTGTCGTTGGCCTTGCTGGTGGCTTTGCTTGGCGCCTTGGTTCCGGCGTCGCTTCCGCCTCCGCAACCTCCCGACAGGATGAAGGGTGGCAATCACGGCTGTCACGGCGTCGCGGTCACAAGCGACTCCTTCGGCTTGCCTCATTGAAACAGCCGACGGGGCCAGCCGCACGCGTTCGCTCAAGACAACCGCAGTCCAGCGCCCTGGGCACCTGCGGCGTGCTCCTTCCGGCTCTGCGATACTCGCTCCTAGGCTTGGAGGCGTACTCCTGAGGGTTCTCGGAATGGTTCCCCAAGCCGCGGGCCTCTAGCTCAATTGGCAGAGCAGCGGACTTTTAATCCGCGGGTTGTGGGTTCGAGTCCCACGGGGCCCACCCATGTGGTTCAGCGAACATCGACGGCTCTCGTCGATGTCCCAAGGACGCCAATCGCTGCGGCCAGCGCGACTCCGGCAAGGATCAGGAACGCGTCTCGCTGGCTGCCGGTCGCGGTCGCCAGGACCGCGCCAGCGAACGGCGCCACGGCGGACGCGAGCAGGATCGGCGCCGAGAGGATCGAGCTCAGGTGCCCGTACTGGGACGTCCCCCACCGGTCGCTGACAGCAGTCGCCTGGATGAGGGTGTAGAGGCCTCGCGACACGCCGACCAAGGCCGACACGGCGAACAGGACCCACACCTCGGTGGGAGCCACCGCGAGCATCGCCGTCGTGATGCTCACCGAGGCGATCACGACGGATGCGCGTGAGACCGGGCTCGTTGCGGCGGCGAGGCGGGCGTACCCGAGGCGACCGGCAACCTGGCCGAGGCCACCGATGCCCAAGCCGATCGCCGCCTCGGTCGAGCTGAAGCCGCGCTCGACGAGGAGCGGCACGAGGTTGACGACGCCGGCGTACACCACGAATGCTGCGGCGGCGGATGTCAGCAGCAGGATGAAGAAGGGTCGAGTCCGTGCGGCGCCGTCGGATTCCGATTCGTCCTCCGATGCGGCGGATCGAGCCCATGGCAGGTCGAGGCCGCGCCAGTGCAGCGGGATCGTCACGGCCCCGAGGATGAGTGCCATGACGACGTAGGTCGTACGCCAGTCCGTGGCTGCCTCGAGCCCAGCGGCAAGCGGCGCGAAGATCGTGCTCGCCAGGCCGGCGACGAGCGTGAGAGTCGTGAGCGCGGCCACCCGCTGGCTCCCACCCCAGTGCGTCAGGGCGGCGAAGGCCGGCGGGATAGAGGACGCCGGCCATCCCGACACCGGTGATGAGCCACGCAATGAAGAACCAGGGGTATGACGGTGCGGCCGCGATGGCGAACAGGCCGAGGACGGAGACCACCGACCCCGCCGTCATGATGACCCGCGGGCCGTACCGGTCCAGCCGCCTGCCGAGCACCACACCGACGATCCCGGAGACCACTTGGCTCACCGAGAACGCAGCGGTGAGCTCGACCGCGGTCCATCCGGTGTCGTCGACGATCGAGGACGACAGCACGGCGAACGTGTAGTAGAGCGCGCCATAGCTCGTGATGACCGTGATCGACAGGACCCAGACAACGCGGCGCAGTCCAGGACTGTCGAGCGTCCCGGGCTGAGTCGCTTCCGTCACGAGGAGCGGCGGGTTCCGAGCGTGATGAGCTCGGGCCCAGCAACTGCCCCACAGCAGCCACCGCCCTCGGCGCTCTCGTCGTCGAAGACGCCCGACCCGCCGCAGACCCCGGTCTCGGGCAGGGTCAGCTCGACGCGAGCGGCCGACTCGTGGTCACCGGCGAGCTCAGCGACGATCGACCTGGTCTGCTCGAACCCGGTGAGGGTGAGGAACGAGGTCGCGCGTCCGTACGACTTCATGCCGGCAAGATAGAAGCCGACCTCGGGCTGCGCGAGCTCCTTGGCGCCGTGCGGATAGACCGTGCCGCACGAGTGCACGTTGGGGTCGATCAGTGGCGCGAGCTGGCGCGGCGCCTCGAGCACGGGATCGAGGTCGAGCCGGATCTCCGACAGCATCGACAGGTCGGGGCGGAACCCGGTCAGGGCGATGACCTCGTCGACGCCCTCGAGCACCTGGCCGTCCATCGAGGTCAGCGTGAGGGTGCCGTCAGCGGCGCGCTCGACCGACGCCGTGCGGAAGCTGTTGAGCGTACGCACCGAGCCGGACGCCACCGCCTCCTTCGCCGAGCGGCCCAGAGCTCCGCGTTCGACGAGCTCGTCATCGTCGCTGCCCTCGAACGCGGCGCTGACGCTCGCGCGCCGGACCAGCCAGGAGATGCGGGTCGACGGATCCTCCCCGGCGAGCGCCGCCAGTGCGATGAGCGCTCCCTTGGCCGAGGCGCCGGTGCCGGCCACGACGACGTGCCGCCCGGCATACCTCGCGCGCGTGGCGGCATCGGCGAAGTCGGGGATCCGGTACGTGATGCGGTCCGCGGCCGCCCGTTCACCGAGCGCCGGGAGGCCGTCGCCGCCGAGCGGGTTCGGGCCGGTCCAGGTGCCCGAGGTGTCGATCACGGCTCGCGCGCCGATCCGCTGCTCCCCCGCCTCCGTTTCGACGTGCACGGTGAAGGTCTCGTCCTCTCGGCCCGAGTCGACGAGGCGGTCGCGTCCACGCTTCGCGACGCCGACGACCTTCGTGCCGAACCGCACGTCGTCGCCGAGGGCATCGGCGAGGGGCTGCAGGTAGTCATCCGCCCACGCACCGCCTGTCGGGTAGCGATCGCGATTCGGGGCGGCCCAGCCGACGCTCGCAAGCAGCTTCTCAGCAGCCGGGTCGATCAGTTCGGACCACGGGGAGAACAGGCGTACGTGCGACCACTCGCGCACTGCGGCGCCGGCGACCTCACCAGCCTCGAGCACGAGGAACGGCATCTCACGGCTGCGCAGCTGGGCGGCAGCGGCGAGGCCAGCCGGTCCGGCGCCGATCACGACGACGGGGAGCTCGGGGTTCTGCATGGCGTATCTCCTTGGTTCATTCAAAAGTTTCGATGAATGCGACAATACCCCTTCATAGATAAATGTCAATGAAGGGGTATGCTGGAGTCATGACGACCCAGCTCACCGTGCTCGAGAACGCGGCCACCGCGTGCTGCTCCCCCATCACCGGTGGAGCCATGAGCGCTGAAGAGGCGGCCGCCTTGGCCACACGGTTCAAGGCGATCGGCGATCCGACCCGGTTGCGCCTCCTGTCGCTCGTCGCAGCGCACGAGGGTGGCGAGGCATGTGTGTGCGACCTCAACGAACCGCTCGACCTGTCCCAGCCCACGGTGTCGCACCACCTCAAGATCCTGGTGGAGGCCGGGCTGCTGACGCGTACGAAGCGGGGCACGTGGTCCTACTACGCGCTGGTCCCCGGCGCCCTGCCGATGCTGGCCGACACGCTCAAGGTCTAGTCGCAGCGCGCAGGGCTCGGGGCATCCTTGCACAGGGGTCGGACAGTCGATTTTCTCTGTGATCCCGGGGCATTCCTCTTGACACTCGAACATCTGTTCGAGTAGTTTTGGAGTATGGATTCGGGGGCTGTGGTTGACGCGATGCGCACCGCCGCGCGCACGCTCGCCTCCGGCGATGTGCGCGAAAAGCTGTACGCCGTCCAGGCTGCACAGGATGCCTTAGACGCTGCGAAGGCGGCCCTGTTGGCTGACCTGGAGGCGTCCAAGGACTTCGAGCTCGATGGCGCTTCGACAGTGAACACATGGGTGCGCAACCAGTTGCGGATGAAGCCCGGACAAGCCGCCGCGCTGGTTCGCAACGTCACCGCGATGCGGGACCTGCCCCTGGTCGCCGAGGCTGCGTTGGCCGGGCAGATCAGCTCCGCCCACGTCCAGGTCTTCGCCTACGGCCTCAAACATGTGGGCCTGGAGCCGATGCGCCAGTTCGAGGACGTGTTCGTCCAAGTCGCCCGCGACTGCGAACCAGGTGAGCTGTTCGAGGCCGTCAAGCACCTCAAGGACAAAGTCCACCCCGAAGACCTCGACGACGCATGGGAACGCGGCATGGACAAAGAGGACTTCCAGATCAACGCCGTGCCCGACGGCTGGCACATCAACGGCTTCCTCAACACCGTCACCGGCGCCAAGGTCAAAGCCGTCATCGACTCGATCTCAGCACCACGGGACAAGGACGACGACCGCACCGGCTCAGAACGCCGCGTCCAAGGTTTGGATGACCTGTGCGACGCGATACTCGCCAACGGCCTCCCCTCCGACAAAGGCGTCAAACCGCACCTGTCGGTGTTCGTCGACGCCGACACCCTCGAAGCTGCTGCCCAGCACGTCAAGGGCGCGACCGAGAAGCCCTACCTGGTCCGCAAACCATTACCGCCGACCGAGCCGGCGAAGCTCGCCGGACACGGAACCATCGGACCCCACCTGCTGATGCACTTCCTCTGCGTGTCCGACTTCACCGCGTTCCTCATGAAGCAGCACGGCGGAGCGCGTCAGGCCCAGATCCTGAACGCCGGAACCGCCAAGTACCAACCCAACCTCCTGCAGAGACGTGCTGTGATCGCCCGCCAACGTGGGGTGTGTGCCGCACCGGGTTGCAACCACACCCACCTGGAGGTTCATCACACGATCTGGTGGTCCATGGGTGGCCCCACCGATCTCGACCTCCTGGTCGGGTTGTGCGTCCGGTGCCACCACCTGCTGCACCGCGGCCGGCTCCACATCACCGGCAACGCCGTCGACGGATTCACCTTCACCAACCGCGACGGCCGCTCCCCACGCAAACGACGAAGGAGCCCCTACCGCCAAGCCGCCTGACCACACGTCCGGCGGCCCACCGGCCTGCCCGCGTCGGCGGTCAGTCGGCAGCTTCCAGTGGCGCCGGCCATTCAGATCTCGGGATTCCTTCAGCGACGTAGACACCGGACCATTCGCGACCCTTGACAGCCACCGCAGTCTGGCCGTCGACTCCCACGACTTCATAGACCGTTACCTTGTCGACAGCCTCTGCAGTGGCAACCTTCCCGCAGCTGATGACCTCGCCGCTCCCCAAGGCCTTTCCAACCGGAGCCGCTTGATTCAGCTCGTTGTGTGACCGGAACACAGCCCCGTCCATTCTGATCCGGGCGTTGCAGTCGCCGACGTTCTCATCCCCGCCGCATGTGGCAAGTACTGAAGCGGCCGCCAACGCGGCGACCAGATTTGGCAAGGCCCGGAGGCTCGATGGCATGCCACCAGCATCGCACTCTCCGTGGGCGTTGAAGGTCTAGTCGCAGCAGCCGTCCGAGCAACCCTGGGAAGCCGCGGGCGCACAGCAACCCTCGCCCCTCCAAGCCTCCAACCCTTCGCGAACCGCCACAGCGGCGATGACCAGGCCGGCGACCGGGTCGGCCCATGACCAACCGAGTGTCGCGTTGAGCACGAGGCCGATCAGCAGCACTGCCGACAGGTACGTGCAGAGCAGGGTTTGGGTGCCGTCGGCGTAGACCGCGTTCGACCCGAGAGCTCTACCCGTGCGCCTTTGGGCGTACGAGATGAACGGCATGATGATCAGCGATGCGATCGCCAGGCCGATGCCGACGCGGGAGTGATCCGCCTCGGCGCCGGTGATCAGGGCGCGTGTCGACTCGAATCCGACGTACCCCGCCAGCGCGAAGAACGAGACAGCCAACAGCCGCAAGGCCCGCCGCTCGCGCGACTCGGGCATCACGTGCGAGAACTGCCACAGGATGATCAGGCCACTGGAGACCTCGACGGCGGAGTCGAGACCGAATCCCACGAGGGCCACAGAGCCTGCGGCGATCCCCGCCGAGATCGCAATGACGCCCTCAATCAGGTTGTAGGTGACCGACAACGTCGCCAGCAGCTTTGCCCGGCGGCCCAGCGCGGCTCGGTCGACCACCGTTGTGAGGTGGAGATCAGACATGAGCATCCAGTCCGTGGTTGGGGCACAGCGTGACGGCGTAGCCGGTGACGTCAAGGAGTCGCTCCGCGGCAGCGAGAAGTTGGGTCGTGGTCTCAGGATGCGTGACGCTGAACATCGACGCGCGACCGACCGGCCGCGACGTCACGAGTCCGCAGTCCTTGAGGCAGGCGAGGTGCTTGGAGACCGTGGATTGCGCCAGACCCAGGTGCTCCGTGAGCTCGACGACCCGGTGCTCGCCCAGCAGGAGGTGCTGGAGAATCCGGAGTCGGGAGGCATCGCTGAATCCGTGGAACAGACACGCAGCGGCCTCAAGGTCGGTCACCGCGGCATCCGGCTCTTGCACTGTCATCGCCATATGGCGATGCTAATACGGATCAGTCGAGCGACGCGATCAGGCGCTCGACACGGGACTTGATCTCGTCGCGGATGGGTCGGACCGCCTCGATGCCCTGACCCGCCGGATCGTCGAGCACCCAGTCCTCATAACGCTTGCCCGGGAAGTACGGGCACTCGTCCCCGCAGCCCATCGTGATGACGACGTCGGACGCGACGACCGCGTCATCGGTCAGCTTCTTGGGCTGCTCGCCGGCGATGTCGATGCCGACCTCGGCCATGGCCTCCACGGCGACCGGATTGATCGCGTCGCCAGGCATCGAGCCGGCCGAACGTACGTCGATGCGTCCCTCGCCGAGTGACTGCAGGAACCCGGCCGCCATTTGGGAGCGGCCCGCGTTGTGGACGCAGACGAACAGCACGCTGGGGCGATCAGGCATGGGGCTCTCCTTGATGGGTGTGCGGCGTGACCGCTTGCGAGGGATAGAGCACGAGGACCAGGGCGACGCCGATTGCACCACCGATGACCTGCGCGAGCACGAACGCGGGCACGGAGCTCGGCGCGATGCCGGCAAACGTGTCGGAGAACATCCGGCCGAGCGACACCGCAGGGTTGGCGAACGACGTCGAGCTGGTGAACCAGTAGGCCGCTCCGATGTAGGCACCAACCGCAGGCGCCGCGAAGGCGACTCGGTCGGACCGGACCAGCGCGAAGATCAGCAGGATGAGTCCCGCCGTCGCGACCACCTCACCGAGCAGGTGACCACCGGTGGCGCGTTCGTGCTCGGAGAGCGTGGTGCCGACGTCGAACATCGCGTTGGCCAGCACCGCGCCCGCAACCGCGCCAGCACCCTGGGCCGTCACGTACGGCGCGATGTGACCCGCCGAGAATCCCTCTGGGTCCCGCCGGGACAGATACCAGTCGGCCACTGTGACGACGGGATTGAAATGCGCACCCGAGACCGGCCCGAGCATCAGGATCAGGACCGCCAGGCCGAAGACCGTCGCCATGCTGTTCTCGAGGAGCTGCAGCCCGATGTCGTCGGGCGAGAGCTCCGCCGCGGCAATGCCGGACCCGACCACGACGGTCACGAGCAGCCCGGTGCCGAGGAACTCGGCGAGCAGTCGCCGGCCGAGCGGCTGCCGAGAACTGGGTCGCGCGGGCTGGTTCACGTTCCCATCTTGACGCCGTGAATTGACTCAGTCAAACTCGACTCAATGAACATTGAGCGAACGACACTTGAGCAGCGTGCAACCCGGCATGCCGCCCTCGCTGATGTCGCCCGACTCAGGGTCGTGGACGAGCTGGCACTCGGAGACCGGTCGCCCAGCGAGCTCCAAGCGATCGTCGGCCTCCCATCCAACCTCCTCGCCCATCACCTCAAGGTGCTCGAGGACGCCGGGCTGGTCGCTCGGCGACGGTCGGAAGGCGATCGCCGGCGCACCTATCTGACCCTCCTCGATTCCTCACTCGTGGAGCGGACAGCTGCGGACCCGCATCCCGTCAGTCGGGTTCTGTTCGTGTGCTCCGCCAACTCGGCGAGATCACAGCTCGCTGCTGCGCTGTGGCGTCGTACGAGCGACATACCGGTTGCGTCCGCTGGCACCCGCCCGGCCGAACAGGTCTCTGACGGCGCCAAGGCGGTCGCCAAACGGCGTTCGTTGAAGCTCGTCGGGGCGAGTCCCATCCTGCTGTCCGAGGTCTCCGCCGCTGACGACTACGTCATCGCCGTCTGTGACAACGCCTACGAGGAGCTCGGCTCGGCCGTCACGCTCCATTGGTCGGTGCCCGATCCGGTCACCCGAGGGGACGATGTCGCGTTCGACCTCGCCTACGCCGAGCTGGATCGGCGCATCACGCACCTTGCACCACACCTGATCGCGTCCTGACAGCCGGAAGGTCGGCATCGCGCACCACACCCTGGACGGCGGCGTTGCTCTCGTAGCGCGCCGCGCAGAGGAACTGATCGGCATACTGGCCGAATGACGACAGCCACCGTCGTCGGCAGTGGCCCCAACGGCCTCGCCGCCGCCCTCACCCTCGCTGCGACCGGTGTGGACGTCACCGTCCTGGAGGCGGCCGACCGGCTCGGTGGCGGCGCCAGGTCGAGCGAGCTCACGTTGCCGGGGCTCGTGCACGACGAGTGCTCCGCAATCCATCCGCTGGCGGTGGGGTCGGCGTTCGCGAAGGAGTTCGACCTCGCCAGCGCCGGACTGGTCTGGCGCTGGCCCGAGGTGCAGTTCAGCCATCCGCTGGACGGCGGCCGCGGGGCCGCGCTGTGGCAGTCGGTCGACGACACGGCGGCGGGGCTCGGGGCGGACGGCCGCTCCTGGCAGCGCCTCTTCGCGCCACTGGCCGACCGGTTCGACGCGCTCTCGGCGGACATCCTCCAGCCGATCGTCCGCGTGCCGCATCATCCGGTCCACCTCGCACGATTCGGCGCCTACGCCGCACTGCCCGTCCCTGCTCTCGCGCGGCGATGGGAGACGCCCGAGGCACGGGGCCTGTTCGCCGGAGCCGCCGCCCACACGTTCCGACCCTTCACCGGCGTCCTGTCCTCGTCGATCCCGGTCGCCCTTGGCGCGTCCGCCCACGCGCTCGGGTGGCCGGTGGCCGAGGGTGGGACGGGCCAGATCAGCCGGGCGATGATCGAGCTGGCGACCGCGCACGGCGCGAGGTTCGAGACCGGTGTCGCGGTGACCTCGCTGGACCAGATCCCACCGTCCGACATCGTCATGCTCGACACGTCGCCGAGGGCCGCAGCCGCGATCGTCGGCGACCGTATGCCGTCGCGCGTCTCTCGGGCGTACCGGCGCTATCGCCATGGCCCGGGCGCCTTCAAGGTCGACTACGCGGTCGAGGGCGGGGTGCCGTGGACCCACGAGGCGTCGCGGTCAGCCGGCACGGTGCACCTCGGTGGGACGCTCGACGAGATCGCCGCGATCGAGCGGACCGTGTCGCGGGGCCAGATGCCGGACCGACCCTTCGTGCTCGTCGGTCAGCAATACGTCGCCGATCCCAGTCGCTCCCGCGATGGCGTGCATCCGTTGTATGCGTACGCGCACGTGCCGTCGGGCTACACCGGCGACGCGACCGAGGCGATCACGAGCCAGATCGAAAGGTTCGCGCCGGGATTCCGCGAACGCATACGAGCGACGCACGTACAGACGACGGCCGACCTGGAGTCAGGAAACGCCAACTTCGTCGGCGGCGACATCATCGCCGGCGCCAACACGGCTCGCCAGCTCGTGCTGCGGCCGCGCGCGACCCTGCATCCCTACGCGACAGGCGTCCCCGGCGTCTACCTCTGCTCCGCCGCAACCCCGCCAGGCGCCGGCGCCCACGGCATGTGCGGCTACAACGCGGCGCGCTATGCCCTCCGCCGCGCCTGATTTCTCGCCGCGTCGCGCAGGCGACGCGCCTTGACCAGGCGTACGGCCAGTCGGCTGTAGGGGTCGCGTGGCTCGGGGCACGCCGCTATCCACCGCTCGAGCACGTCGACCTCGGCCTCGTAGTCACGTCGGCGCCGGTGGATCACCGCGGCCCGGTGAGCGTAGATCGTCGGCGGCGGCGACTCGAGCGCCCACGCCTCCCGCTCAGCCGCTGCCATGCACTCGGCCAGCAGCTCGAGCCCGGCATCGTCCATGCCTCGTGCGCGCAGGCGGTCCAGGGTCGACACCCAGTCACTGTGGTGGCGACCCCGGACGGTGTCCGCGCGGTCAAGCTCGTGGAACATGCTTCAGCGGACCCGGACCTTGACCACGTCCTTGCTCGAGGACACACCTGACGAACCCTGGTAGGAGAACGTGAACGTCTGCGTGCCCTTCTTGGCCGGATGGAAGGTCGTCGACGCCTTGCCATCACTCAACGTCAAGGTCCGGATCTTGCTGCCGCGGTAGTAGATGTAGACCTTCCCGTCCGGGACCACACCGGCTGCCGTGACAGTCGCCCGCAGGGTGACCTTCGTACCGCTCTTGACCGACGTGTCGCTGACCCAGCCGTCGGTGCGACTGGACGCCTTGGTCACCGTCAGCGTCGCGACGTCGTCGGACGATCGGTGTTCGGCATCGCCGTCGTAACGGACCGTGAGCGCATGCGTCCCGGCCTTGCCGAGGTCGATCGTCTTGACTGTCATCGTCGTCCGGCCGCCGACAAGTGTGCCGCTGCCGACGAGCGTGTCGCCCGCGAGCACCCGGACCGCGCCGGTCGGAGTCGCTCCCGACCCGTTGACCCTGGCGGTGACGGTGACGCTCGAGCCCATCTTGACCTTGGTGGCCGACAGCGTCGCCACGGTCACCGACTCGCGCAGGCCCTGCCCCGGGCCGGGCACGGTGACGGCATTCGGCGACTCGGCGTTGCCGGCCTTGTCGATCGCACGGAACTGCACGACCGTCTCACCCGAGCCGACCGAGACCGACTCCCCTGCAGCCCACTCCCCCGAACCGATCCTCGACTCCACGCGAGCGACGCCCGACGTCTCATCCGCGGCGGTGAAGGTGACCGTACGAGCGGCCGTGTCGACCGCACCCTTGCTGATCGGCGCCGCGGTGTCGATCTTGAGATCGAGCGTCTGCACCGGCGAGACGTTGCCGCCGGCGTCGGTTGCCCTGGCGCGTACCGAGTGTGGACCCTCGCTCGTGACCGGCACCGTGGTCGCCACACTGTCGACACGGGTCCACGGGCCGTCGTCGACCGACGTCTCGACACTCGCGACCTGACGATCGTCGAAGCCGGACACGGTGACGTTGACCGGCGCGGACTTCCACCAGCCGGCGTCGCCGTCGGGGGTGGCCGGGTCCGTCGACAGGGTCACGCTCGGGTCGAGGGCGTCGGAGACCGTGACGGTGGCCTTCGCCCGCACCGTCGAGCCCGGAGCGACATCGCCCTCGACCTCGAACGTGCCGAGGTCGGCATACTTCGCCGGATCGATGTCGTCCCAGTCGACGCTCTTCTGCTGCGTCGAGCCGTCGGCGAAGTGCACCGTCGCCTTCTCCGGCAGGACGGGCGCGGTGCCCGCCTTGGTCGTCGCGGTCAGCGGATCGACCGACTCGACGAGGAGGTTGGGCTGCAGCTCGAGACGCATGCGGTCCAGCTCGGCCTGCGTGACAGGCAGGACCGTGCCGTGCCGCGGGCTGCTGGGCAGGTCCGCATCGGGCACTGACGTCCAGTTGGCCGAGCCGATGTCGTGCGTCTCGAACGCCAGGTAGCCCTGACCGCCGTGATAGCTCGGCTGGTCGATGAACATGATCCAGTGGTCCGGGTCGTCGTTGTCGCGGAAGACCGTCGGGCCCTCACCACCGGTGAACGTGCCACCCCAAGGGTTGGGCTGGCCGACGCCGACCTTCTCCTTGACGAGCTGCCAGCCCGGTGTCGAGGTCGTCGTCGGCAGCGACCCGCTGACCGTGGCGAGCAGGTCTGTCGACTTCTCCTGGCGAGGTGTCATCGACGCTTCATCCTTGATGACGCGGTAGAACGTGTCGCCGTCCTGCACGACAGTCGCGTCGATCATCCCGCGGCCGTTGCCGCGCTTGACGTTGACCCACGGCTTGGGATCGCTGAACGTCACGAAGTCGCGCGTCGTGGCGTACATCATCTGCTGGTACGACGTGTTGATGTCGCGGCCGGCCGTCTGGGTCGTCGGGTAGAGCGCGGACGCCCAGTAGACGACGTACTCGCCGGTGTTCTCGTCGTAGTACGACTCCGGCGCCCAGGTGTTGCCCGCGAAGTCCGACGACACCTTGACGTGGCGCTGGTTGGACCAGTTCACCAGGTCGGTGGACTCCCAGACCTCGAGGTACTTGCTGCCGGTCTCCTGCGCCTCGCCGAAGTCGACGGCGGGGTATGCCTTGAGATCGGTCGCGAGCAGGTAGAACCGGTCGCCCTCGTGCGAGCGGATGATGAACGGATCGCGGAGACCCTTGGTGCCGAACTGCGAGGACAGGACGGGCTTGCCGCCGTTGAGCTCGTCGTAGTCGAGCGGGTCGTCGCCCTTGCTGCTCGCGA
The DNA here is from genome assembly GCA_963817425.1 of uncultured Actinomycetota bacterium. Lineage (GTDB taxonomy): Bacteria > Actinomycetota > Actinomycetes > Propionibacteriales > Nocardioidaceae > Aeromicrobium. The sequence continues at coordinate 312,561 of CAWFOH010000017.1, read as the reverse complement.
TGTAGATCTTCTCGCCGTCATCCGTGCTCTCGCCGGCGAAGTAGGCGAATGCGTACGCCTCGAAGTCGAGCGCGGCCGGAGCCGGCTTGACCGTCACGACGATCTCGCGGTTCTTGGTGGCGCTGTTGAGCGTGCCGGTGGCGGTGAGGGTGACCTCGACGGGGTCGGCACCGTGCGCCGGCCGGTTGACCTCACCGGTGGCCGTCACGACGCCGGGCTTGGACGAGGCCCAGCTGATCGCGGTGCCCGACGAGCCCTTGGTGGGCAGCGTGAGGTTGCCGCGTACGTCATCGGGGTGCACGAGCTCGATCGCAGCGAGCGCCTCCTCGACCTTGCCGGCGTCATCGAGACCGTCCTCGAGCACCGTGACCTCGAACTGCTTCGTCGTGCTCACAGCACCGTGGGTGATGGTCGCCGTGAGGGCTGACGGTCGCGTTGCCGGCACCGTGCGAGGGCCGGGTCACGGCTCCTGCGTCGGTGATGGTGGCGGGCTTCGATGAGACCCACGTGATCGAGGACCCGGCGGAGCCCTTGAGCGGCAACGTCAGGTTGTCGGTGACCGCCGACGTGTCACCGAGGGTCAGGGCAGTCTTGTCGGCCTCCGTCGCGGCGGTCGACGTCTCGGCCGACAGCGTTGCCGCGTCGCCGGCATCGAGCGCACGGCTGTAGATGCGGAAGTCGCGGATGTTGCCCTTGAACGAACGGTCACCGCTGTATGCCGACCGGCCGATGAAGTTGCGCGTCGACGCACCGTCAGGCTCGCCGATCTGCGACGGCTTGACGGTGATGTTGTTGTTGGTCGCGACGAGCACGCCGTCCTCGTACAGCTTGCTGGTGCCCGGCGCCTCCGGGGTGCCGCCGTCGATCGCCAGGGTCACGTGCTTCCACACCCCGGCGCTCAGTCCGCCGACCCGCGCCGCGCTCTGCTCCGTCGCGAAGCCGCCCGTGGCGATCGTGCCGCGGTACCTGCTGGCGTCGTCCTTGCCGGTCACGAACAGGTAGCCCGTGCCGTTGGGGTAGGTCGCAAGGTTGCCGAGGTTGAACATGAAGTAGTTGCCGGTCAGGGTCGGGTCGACCTTGACGTCGAAGTCGACCGTGACGTCGTCGAGCCCCGACAACAGGTTGTTGGGCAGCGCGATCGCGTTGCCGGCGCTGTTCGCGCCGCCCGCGAACGTGAAGCCGTCGCCGGCGTTCCACGACGCCGTGCCGGCCACCGTGCCGTTGCGGCCGTTGCCGGACGAGTCGACGGCCGTGGTGCCGCTGGTCTCGTCGAGCTTGTACCAGGCGACGAGCCCCGTGGACACGTCACTGGCCGAGGCCGGCATCGCCGCCAGCCCCGCGGCCGTGACGGCAACACCCATCGCGGTCGCGATGAAGCCGCGCGAGACCTTGGTGGAGATCTTCATGGAACGCCCTTTGCTCGTGATGATGGACATGTCGACCTACTTCACTCGGAGGCTGATCGACGAGGCCGATGAGCCGTTGACGGTCGGTGAGCCGGAGTACGTCACCCGGAGGCTGTACGTGTCCTTCTTCGACAGCTTCGGCAGCGTGATCGCGGCCTTGCCCGTCGCGCTGACCTCACCGGTGCTCTCGGTGACGAATGTGCCGTCGCGATAGACCTTGACGGTCGCCGTGCCACCGAGCTCGGTCGACGGGCTCGCCGTCACCGTCACCGACACCTTGGCGGTCTTGGACGTCGTGATCGTCGATGGGCGAGACCGACGCCTTCGTGCGCGATGACGCCTTCGACACCGTGATCGTCTCCGAGTCCTCCGAGGCGGCGAAGTCGGCATCACCGGCATACCTGGCGACAAGCTTCTGGTTGCCGACCCCGATGCTGGCGGCCTTGAGGCTGATCGTGACCTTGCCGCTCGCGGAGCACCCCGGACCCGATCAGCGTCGGGCCGGACAGGATCGACACCTCTCCGGTCGGGGTGCCGCTGGTCCCCTTGACCCGTACGGTCGCCGTCACCTTGTCGCCGACCTTGACGCTCGAGCTGGAGAGCGTGAAGGCCGTGGCCGTCGTGGCGAGTGGCTTGCCCTTCGCCGGCACGACGCTGGTGTTGGCTGCCTCGACGTTGCCGAGCTTGTCGACCGCGCGGAACTCGACGGTCGTCTCCTCGACACCGACCGTCACCGGACCTGCGTATGTCGACCACTCTCCCGAGCTGCCGAGGCGGTACTCGATGCGTGCGAGGCCTGCGCCGGAGTCCGCGGCCGAGAGGGTCACGGTCCGGGCATCGGCGTCGACGACGGCCTTGGAGACCGGCGGCGTCGCATCGATCGTGAACGTCACCGGCCGGATCTCGCCGACGTTGCCGGCCGAGTCGACCGCGCGAACCGCGACGGTGTGCACGCCGTTGCCGGCCACCTCGAACGAGGCGTTCGCGCCGTCCTTCGACGTGAATGCGCCGCCGTCGACGGAGACCTCGACGTGGTCGACCTTGCGATCGTCCTGCGCCTCGACCTTGACCGTCACGGGATCGGCATAGTTGCCCCGCACGCTGTCGCCCGCGAGCTCCAGGCTCGACACGACCGGCGCCTCGGCATCGACCGTCTCCATCCTCAGGAACGTGACCGACGAGGCCGGGAACTCGTACGTGAACGACTCCGAGACCCCGCCGAGCGTGCTCGTGACCGGCACGACCTTGGTCGGGTTGGACTTGGAGTTGGTGTCCGTGAGCGACGACGCGGTCAGCTGCGTGACCTTGCCGCCGGCCTTGATGCCCACGTCCGAGACGTCGATGGCCGTGCGGACCGGCTTGGTCGCGGTGTTGACGACCTTGGCGACCAGGTCACCGGACTTCTTGTCGCGCGTCACGACCTGGAACAGCTTCTCGGTCGAGGCCGACTCGTCGTACGACATCTGCAGCTCACCGTCGAGGTAGAGCTTGATCGTGTGCCCCTCGACCACGACCTTGATGCGGTACGTCTGACCTGTCACGAGGCTCTTGTTCTCGAGCGCCTTGACCTCGGCGGCCGCTCCGCCGGACGCCTTCTGGAGGACCGAGCGGGTGTTGTTCCAGCCGCCGATGTTCCACCAGTAGAAGTCGTTGGTGCCCTTCGCGCCGAAGCCGACGAGGAACCCCTCGGAGCCGGCCTTCTTGGTGGCGTCGAGCTCGAGCGTGTAGTTGCTCCAGTCCTTGGCGTACGCACCGGTGACGATGCTGCGCGCGTCGTTGACCGAGGTCGACGTCTGCGCGTACTTGCCACCCGTCGCCGCCCACGTGCCCGACTGCGGCGACCACTTCGACGCGTCGCCGAACGTGTCGGAGAACAGCGTGGCGCCGGAGTCGTTCGACTTCACCGTGAGGTTGTCGTACTCCGCCGACGTGCTCCACGTCGACAGGAAGACGCCGCCAGAGATGTCCTCCGGCTGGTTGACCGTGCCGTCGAACGTGCTCGGCACGACCTCGTCGCCGACGTTGTTGCCGAACATCTTCTGGACTTCCCAGTTGGCCGACGACCACGACTCGTCGTTGTCGAACCAGATCGCGTCCGGCGTCCACTGCACGTTCGACTCGTTCGCGAGCAGCGGGGCGTACGAAGCGAGGCGCACGACGTCGGCGTTGCGCTGCAGCGCCGTCATGTAGGACGCCTCCGAGAGCGCGTTGGCGAACGTGTTGCCCCGCGAGGCGTACTCACCGAGGAAGATCTTCGGTCCGCTGCGGTCGTACGAGTCGTAGCGGTGGTTGTTGGCCAGGAACCAGCTCGGGTCCATGTAGTAGTGCTCGTCGACCATGTCGACCTTCTGAGCCCGGTTGAAGTCCCACAGGGTGTCGAACCGTGAGCCCGACGCGAACGGGCCGGAGTTGGAGATGATCTGCATGTCCGGGTACTTCGCCTTGACCGCGTCGCGGAACGCCGGGAAATTGGCCTCGAACGTCGTGGTGTTCTCCTCGTTGCCCAGGCCGATCATCTTCATGTTGAACGGCTTGGGGTGGCCCAGCGCGGCGCGCTTGGCGCCCCACTCGGTGTCGGTGCCGCCGTTGGCGAACTCGATCAGGTCGACCGTGTCGTCGACCCATCGGGCGATCTGCTCGGGATCGTGCATCTCGGCCAGGCCGGCACCGCCGCAGCCGTTGGCGCCGACCGACAGCACCGGGAGCGGCTCGGCGCCGAGGTCCTCGGCCAGCTCGAAGTACTCCAGGTAGCCGATGCCGTACGTCTGGTTGTAGCCCCAGAAGTTCCAGTTGGTCGGGCGCTCCTCGATCGGCCCGATGGTTTCCTTCCACTGGTACGTCCGCTTGCGGTCGGTGTAGTTGCTCTCCTCGTACGACTTGAACGTGCCGACGTTGGTGACGCAGCCGCCCGGGAAGCGTACGAACGAAGGCTTCATGTCGGCGACCTTCTCGGCGAGGTCCTTGCGGAGCACGGACTTGCCGTTGACCGGGCCGACCCAGCGATCCTCCGGCACGAAAGAGACCATGTCGAGGCGGACCGTCGAGGCGGCGCCGGCGAGCACGGCATAGCGGCCCGCATCGGTCGTGGCGGTCGCGGTGATCTCGACGTCGTACTTCTTCCAGCTGTCGCTGCCGTCGATCGCGACGGTGCCGGTGGCGGCGACGGCGCTGTTGGCCTCGTTCTCGACGCGCAGGGTCAGGTCCTGTGCGGTCGAGCTGCGGGCCCAGATCGACGCGGTGTACTTGTCGCCGGCCTTGACCGCGACGCCATTGTTGAAGCTGCTGTTGCGCACGCCGTCGCCGCCCCCGGCCGCATCCAGCTTGAGGTAGTTGCGGTTCATCGCGTTGAGGCGCTCACCGTCGTTGAGCACGGTGGCGGTCGTGCCGCTGCCGCTGCGGTTGAGCGTCTGCCAGCCGGTGAGCGCCGTGAAATCGCCGCGATCCGATGAGTTGAACTCGAACGAGCGGTTGCGGACCAGCTCGGCGTAGATGCCGCCGTCGGCGGCGTAGTTGATGTCCTCGAAGAAGATGCCGAACATCGTGTCGCTGATCGAGGCGCCCTTGCCGTCGCCGTCGATGTGCAGCGCAGCGGTGTCGTCGTCGACCTCGTTCAGGACGAATCGGGCGGCGTCGTTGCGGTCGCCCATCTGGATCGTGCCGTTGTCACCCTCGGTCGCGTACGAGTCGCCGTCCGAACTGCGGACGAAGAGTCTCCCGCCGCCGGCGTCGGTCAGGCGCAGCGCGGTCGGGTCGGTGCCTTCGGCGCCGAGCGTCAGTCGGCCATCGACGATCACAACGGGCTTGCCACCTTCCCTGGTGCGGAGGGTGACGGCGCCGTCGCCAGCCGCCTCGGCGATCAGGCCAAGGCTCGCGGTCGGAGGAGTGTCGGTCAGCGTGAGGTCGGTGCCGTCGCTGACGAGGTAGGGGTGGTCGCCCACGCTCTTGAGTGCGAACGTCGTGGCCGGCACGACATCCTCGCCCGGTGCGGCGTCAACCGAGAAGTAGTCGAACGTGGCCGGCAACGCCGAGCCGTCCTGGGCGCCGAGCGCGTAGAGGCCGATCTGCGTGGTGTCGAACGCGACGTCGACGGATCCGGCGGCCACCCAGGCGTCGGTGTCGTCGTTCCAGTAGCTCGTGGTGATCGTGTCACCTGCACGCTGCAGACGCAGGGTCGCCGAGGTCGCGCCCGGGCGGTCGACGAACGAGGCGGCGCGGAAGGACGCCCCGGTCTCGACGTCGTTCTCGATCGCGATGCCCGACGGCGACAGGCCTGTTCCGACGAACGTCAGCCCGGAGCGTACGTAGTTGTCGATGTCCTTCCAGGCGATCAGGCCGGCACCCTGGAACACCTTGGCGACCGGGGCCGAGACCTTCGTGACCGCCGTGAAGTCACCAGCCGGTACGTCGACCATGAAGATGTTCTTGGCGGTGTTGATGTCTTGGTAGGTGTCGCCGGCCTGCCCCGTCACCGAGAGCTTTCCGCCGGCCACTGAGTAGTTGTCGGTGTCCTCGTTCGTCACGCTCCAGTCAGCGGACAGTCCACTGCGGTCGAAGTCGTCACGCCACCCCGTCGTCGCCGGATCGGCAGCCTGAGCGGTCTGCGGTGACAACATTGTTAGCGTTAACAATCCGGCGATGGAAACCAACATGCCGCCCCGCAGGTGGGGGGCCCCCCACGAGCTCTGCGAGTAGGGGGAGCGCCGTCCGGTGGTCGAGGTCCGAGTTTTCACAATGGGTGCCTGCTCTCAAGAGGTGGTGCCGACAACTGCTGGAGGAGTGTGAACCGGACGGCACCACCTCACTGGAGGAGAGGAGGTGGTGCCGCCCGGGCTTTAGCGGACCCGGATCTTGACCGTGTCCTTGCTCGAGGCCACGCCCGACGAACCCTTGTAGGAGAACGTGAACGTGTGCGTGCCCTTCTTGGCCGGATGGAAGGTCGAGGACACCTGGCCGTCGCTCAGCGTGAGCGAGCGGATCTTGGTGCCGCGGTAGTGGATGTCGACCGTGCCCTCCGGGATCACACCGGCTGCACTGACGGTCGCGCCGATCATGATCTCGTCCCCGCTGCGCACCGATGAGTCGCTGACCCAGCCGTCCGTCCGGCTGGAGGCCTTGACGACCTTGGCGGTCCGCGCCGAGACAGCGGTGCCTGGGGTCACTCCGGCCTTGGCAGCGGTGACCTGCACCGTGATCCGGTGGCCGACGTCCTCGCCGGTCAGCCGGTATGTCTGTGCCGTTGCCTTGCTGATCGGCACACCGTCACGGAGCCACTGCCGGGTGAACGTCAGGCCGGTCTGGTTCCACTGGCCGTCGTACGAGGTGAGGAGCGAGCCGACCTTGGGGACGCCGAGCACGACCGGTGCGACCTTCGCCACCGGCGCAGGTCCCGCTGGCGGATCAACGACCTTGTCGATCGTGCGCGAACCGGTGGCACCTTGATTGCCGGCCACGTCGGTGGCACGGAAGTCGACGGTGTGAGCCGCGCCGTCCACCGTGACCGGCGCCGTGTAGGCCAGCCAGTCGCCGCCGTCGAGGCGGTACTGGATCCCGGCGACTCCCGAGTCCTCGTCCGAGGCGGTCAGGGTGACCGTGCGGTCGTCGAGCTTGTCGGTGACGACCGGGTCCGTGAGGTCGACCTTCGCGGTCAGCGACGAGACGTCGCTCCACAGCAGGTTGTCGCCCTGGGCGCGGTAGTCGATGTCGTTGGTACCCGCCTCGAGTGCGACGGCTCCTTCGTACGTCTTCCAGTCGCCGTCGCCGAAGCGGTACTGCAGCGTCTTCACACCGTCGCCGCCGGTCAGGGTCAGCTCCGCACCCTTGCCGTACCAACCGTCAGTGCCGGCGTGCGAGACCGCAGCCTGCGGAGCCGGAGCCGAGTAGGTCAGCGGGTCGATGCTCTCGAGGGTCGGGACGACCTTCTTGATCGTGCCGTCCTCGTTGAAGTGGAGGCGGTCGATCGTGGTCTCCCGGTGCGTGCCGTCACCGCCGGGCATCCCGAACCGGTGGTACGCGATGTACCAGTCGTCCGTGCCGGGGGCCTGGATGATCGAGTGGTGGCCCGTGCCGAGGATGCCCAGGCTCGCGTCCTTGTTGAGGATCTCGCCCTTGTTGTCGAACGGGCCGGTCGGGCTGTCGCCGATCGCGTAGCCGACACGGTAGTTCTCGCTGCCAGTGTCGTCGATCGACCAGCTGAGGTAGTACTTGCCGGCGCGCTTGTTCATGAACAGGCCCTCGCGGAAGTTCGTCAGGCCGTTCAGCTTCACGCGCTTGCTGACGTCGTACGACGTCATGTCCGCGTTGAGCGGCACGACGTACGCCGAGCCGTTGCCCCAGTAGAGGTAGGACTGGCCGTCGTCGTCGGTGAACACCGCCGGGTCGATCTGCTGGGCGTTGTTGTAGTCGGCCTTGCTGACCAGCGGCTTGCCGAGCGGATCCGTGAACGGCCCGAGCGGTGAGTCGGAGACCGCGACGCCGATGTTCTGCTGCGCCGAGAAGTAGAAGTAGTACTTGCCGTCCTTCTCCGTCGCCGTCGGCGCCCAGGCGTTGCTGTCAGCCCACGAGACGTCCGGACCCAGGTCGAGGATCGTGCCGTGCTCGGTCCAGTCGACCAGGTTCTTGGACGACCACACCTTGAACTTCGAGCTCCCCCAGCCCGGGGAAGCCGTCTGTCGTCGCATAGATGTAGTAGGTGTCGCCGAACCGCACGATGTTGGGGTCGGCGTTGAAGCCGGGCAGGATCGGTGACTTCATCTCGACCGCCCGGACCTTCCAGTCCTGGGTGTCTCCCCCGGCTGCCGTGACGGTGAACGTACGCTCAGCGCTCAGGTCGATCGGACCGGTCACCTCAGGCGTGATGGTCGACGTCGAGGCGATCTCGAACGTCGGCTCCAGCGCCTTGAGGTCGGTGCCCTTCTTGACCGGCAGTGTCACCGTGTGGGACGCCGAGTCGATGATCGGGTCGATCTTGAGGCTGTCGAGCTTCGCGCCGATGATCGCGGTCGGGTCGGCGCCGATGTCCTTGACCTCGGTCGCAGACAGTGCGCGGTTGTAGATCCGGAAGTCGCTCACCTTGCCCTTGAGATACTTGTCGGCGTTGTAGACGGACTTGCCGATGTAGTTGGCCGTCGTCCGTCCGCCGCCGATGTCGCCGGGCACGATGGTGACACCGGTCTTCTCGCCGACCTTGACGCCGTCGAGATAGACCGTGGCGGTGCCGTCCTTGAGCGTGTAGGTCATCGTCTTCCAGGCCCCCCGCGGTGCGGACGCGTCGTCCGTCGCGGTCTGCTCGGTCGTCCAGTTGCCCGTGGCGATCGAGGTGCGGTACTTGTCGTTGCCGCTCGTGAACAGGTAGCCGCTGCCGGCTCCGCCGGAGTCCGTGTTGCCGAGACCCCAGATGAAGTACGGGTTGGCCTGGGTCGGGTCGATCCACACCTTGGTCGAGACCGTGATCTGGTTGAGGCCCGTCAGGATGTTGTCCGGCAGCTTGACGTGCCCGTTGGTGCCGCCGAGGTTCAGCGAGCCGTCGGTCCAGGAGGCGTCGCCGCTCAGGGTGCCGTCGTAGCCGTTGCCGGACGAGTCCTTCGCGGTCGTGCCGGAGGTGTCGTCGAGCTTGTAGTGCACGACCTCGCCGTCGGCGTTCGCCTTGACGGGATCGGGATCGTTGCGCAGGCGCTTGAGCTCGTCAGCCGTGACCGGGATGACCGTGCCGTGGCGGGGGCTGCCGGGCAGCTTGTAGGTCGCCGGCACCTTCCAGTCGGGGGCGTCGAGGTTGTCGGTGCCGAGCGGGATGTAGCCGCGGCCGCCGAACTCGTCGGTGAACAGGTAGAACTTCGAGCCCGACGTGTCGCCGGCGTTGGCCTTGAACGCTGTCGGCCCCTCGACGGCCTTCGTGCCGGCCTTCTTGCCGATGCAGGAGTCCTCGATCGTCCAGGCCGGGTTGTTGATGTCCCACCCGGGCACGCTGGCGTCGTCGGCCTCGAGCAGGTCGTCGTTCTTCTCCTGGATGATGTCCGAGCAGCCGGTCACCCCGCCCTCGTCCTTGGTGAAGCGGTGGTACGTGTCGCCGTCCTTGATGACGGTCGAGTCGATGCGCGAGGCGCCGAAGTCCTGCCAGATCTTGGGCTTGCTGAACGTCCGGAAGTCACGCGTCGTGGCGTACAGCATCTTCTGGTAGGTGTTGCCGGTGTGGTTGGTGTCGCTCTCGGCGTAGAGCTTCGAGGCCCAGAACACGACGTACGAGCCCAGCTCGTCAGACCAGTACGCCTCGGGCGCCCAGGTGTTGCCCGCGGTGTCGGGCGAGATCTTGACGTGGCGCTGCGCGGACCAGTTGACCAGGTCGGTCGACTCCCAGACCTCGAGGTACTTGCTGCCGGTGCGCTGCGAGGCGTCCCAGTTGGTCGCCTCGATGTCGAGGTCGGTCGCGATGAGGTAGAACTTGTCGCCCTCAGGAGAGCGGATCAGGAACGGGTCGCGGAGGCCGGTCGTGCCCTTCGTCGACTTCAGCGTCGCCTTGCCGCCGTTGAGCTCGTCCCACTGCAGCGCGTTGTTGCCACGGCTGGCGGCGAAGAAGATGCTCTCCTCGGCGCCGGTGAAGTAGCTGAAGGCGTAGCCCGAGTACGGGCCGAGGTCAGGCTTGGGCGCGACCTTCGCGGTGATGTTGCGGGTCGCGGTGGCCGAGCCGACCGTCACGGTCGCCGTGAGGTGGACCGTCGCGGTTGCCGAGCCGTGGGCGGGACGGTGGACGACGCCACTCGCGTCGATGACGGAGGTGTCGTCGGACGCCCAGGTGATCGTCGAGCCGTGCGTGCCGTTGGTCGGCAGCGTGATGTTGCCGCGTACGTCGTCGACGTCCGGGATGCTGATCGCGGCGGCGTCGGCGTCGGCCTTCTCCTGATCGCCTTCGGCCGGCACGACCGTGGCCTGGAACGTCTTGGTTTCGGTCGCGGAGCCGCGCGTCAGCGTGGCGGTCAGCGTCACGTTCGCCGGATCGTCGGTCGGTCCGGGACGGGTCACGGTGCCGTTGTTGGCGATGACCGCGGTGTTGCTGGACGACCAGCTGATCGTCGAGCCGCGGTCACCCTTGGTGGGCAGGGTCAGGTTGGCCTTGACGGCCGAGAGGTCGCCGAGCGACAGCGCCGCCTTGTCAGCAGCGACCAGGTCGGCGTCCGACGGAGCCAGCGAGGTGACCTCGGCGGCCGTCAGCGCGCGGTTGTAGATGCGGAAGTTGCGCAGCTTGCCCTTGAGGAACTTGTCGGCCGAGTAGTTGGACTTGCCGATGTTGTTGTTGGTCGTCGTGCCGCCGCCGATGTCGCTCGGCTTGACCGTGACCGCGGTGTTCTGCGCGACCTGCACGCCGTCCTCGTACAACGTTCCGGTCGTGCCGGTCTGGGTGTAGGTGACGGTCTTCCAGACGCCGCGGGCGAGGGCCGAGCCCTTGGCGGTGACCTTCTCGCCGGACCAGTTCGTCGTGGTCAGGCCGGTGCGGAAGGCGTCGCCACTGGCGAAGAAGTAGCCGGTGCCGGCGGACGAGGTCGCGGTGTTGCCCAGGCCCCAGATGAAGTACGGCGTCGGCTGCGTCGGTTCGATGTAGACATCGGTCGACACCGTGATCGACGAGAGCCCCGCCATGATGTTGTTGGGCAGCTTGACGTAGTCGTCGGTGCCGTCGAGCGTCAGCCCGCCCGCCCCGTTCCACGTGCCGCCGCCCGTGAGCGTGCCGTCCTTGCCGTTGCCCGACGAGTCGACGACCGTCGTACCCGACGCCTGCGTCAGGTCGTACTTCGGAGCACGAGACCGTCCGTGACATCAGCGGCACTGGCCGCCATCGGCAGGCCGACGATCACGCCCGCGACGAGCGCGAAGACCGGCGACGACAGCGGATGTGACGCGGGTCACAGTCCGAAAAAGGGTAGGGATGCTCATGATGTCTCCTGGGGATGGGCGGTCGAGGTGAGGGTCAGAGGCCGGCGGCGAGCCGGTAGTACGCCTGGTTCCAGCGCAGCTCCCTGAGGAAGCTCTTGGGCGTCGTGTCCGCGTTGATGTGCAGCAGCTCGGTGCTCAGGATCTCGGCGAGATCGTCGAACTCCTCGATGCCGACCGCCGTCGACAGCACCGTGTGGTGCGGGCCGCCGGCCATGATCCAGGCCTCGGCGGCCGTCGCGAGCGACGGATGCGCCTGCCAGACCGCACAGGCGACCGGCAGCTGGGGCAACGGCTCGTCGGGCTCGACGAGCGTGATGTCGTTGGCGGTGAGCCGGAACCGGTCACCCATGTCCGACAGTCCCGACGACGATGCCCTCGCCCTGGTCGGCGACGAACCGCATGCGTACGGGATCCTCGCGGCCGCCGATGCCCAGCGGGTGCACCTCGATCGTCGGCTTGTTCGACGAGATCGTGGGGCACACCTCGAGCATGTGGGCGCCGAGCGACTTCTCGTTGCCCGGCTCCAGGTGGTACGTGTAGTCCTCCATGAACGACGTGCCACCGGGGCGGCCGGCAGCCATCGCCTTGGTCGTACGCACGAGCACCGAGGTCTTCCAGTCGCCCTCGCCGCCGAAGCCGTAGCCGTCGGCCATCAGGCGCTGCACCGCGAGACCCGGGAGCTGGCGCAGTCCGCCGAGGTCCTCGAAGTTCGTCGTGAACGCGCCGAAGCCGCCCGTCTCGAGGAACTGGCGCATGCCCGCCTCGACCCGCGCGCCGTAGCGAAGGCTGTCGTGGCGCTCTCCGCCGACGCGCAGCTCCGCCGCGACGTCGTAGAGGTCCTGGTACTCGGCGACGAGCTTGTCGATCACGGCCTCGTCGACCGCGTCGACGACCTCGACCAGGTCGTTGACGCCATACGTGTTGACCGAGACACCGAAGCGCAGCTGCGCCTCGACCTTGTCGCCCTCGGTGACCGCGACATCGCGCATGTTGTCACCGAAGCGCGCGAGCTTGAGCGAACGCATCTCGGCGGCACCCGCGGCGGCGCGGACCCATACGCCGATGCGACGACCGACGTCCGGGTTGGTGACGTGGCCGACGACGGTCTTGCGCGCCATGCCGAGACGGGTCTGGATGTAACCGAACTCCCGGTCGCCGTGCGCGGCCTGGTTGAGGTTCATGAAGTCCATGTCGATCGTCGACCACGGAATGTCACGGTGGGCCTGCGTGTGCAGGTGCAGGAACGGCTTGCGCAGTGCGTCCAGGCCGTTGATCCACGCCTTGGCCGGCGAGAACGTGTGCATCCAGCCGATCAGGCCGATGCACGCGTCGTCGGAGTTCGCCTCGAGCATCATCCGGCGGATCGCGTCGGACGACGTCAGGACGGGCTTCCACACGATGCGGATCGTGAGGTCAGGGTGAGCTGCCAGCGTCTCGGCCACCTCGCGGGACTGGTCCGCGACCTGCTGGAGCGTCTCCTCGCCGTAGAGGCCCTGGCTTCCGGTGAGGAACCAGATCTCGCGTTCGGCGGTGCTCATGGACGTCTCCTTCTGATGGGTCGCGGGGCTCACTGGCCGTACGCGTTCTGGTAGCGGTCGAAGAGGCTGGCGATCTTTTCCGGTGCGATCGGCACCGGCTCGCCGAGCTGGCGGGCGATGTGGGTCGTACGCGCGACGTCCTCGCACATCACGGCGGCCTTGACCGCCGAGCGGGCGTCCTTGCCGATCGCGAAGACGCCGTGGTTCTGCATCAGGACGGCTGGAGAGTTGCTGCCGCTGAGTGTGTCGACGATGCCGCGGCCGATCGAGTCGTCGCCGATCAGCGCGAACGGGCCGACCGGGATCTCGCCGCCGAACTCGTCGGCCATCATCGTGAGGACGCACGGGATCGGCTCGGCGCGAGCGGCCCACGCCGTCGCGTACGTCGAGTGGGTGTGCACCACGCCGCCGACCTGCGGCATGTGCCGGTAGACGTACGCCTGTGCGGCGGTGTCGGACGACGGTGCGAGGTCGCCCTCGAGCACCGTGCCCTCGAGATCCGTGACGACCATGTTGTCGGGCGTGAGGTCGTCGTAGCTGACGCCGCTGGGCTTGATGACCATCATGTCGGCGCCCTCGACGCGGGCCGACACGTTGCCGGCGGTCCAGACCACGAGCTCGTAGCGGGTCAGCTCGGCGTGCAGCGCGCAGACCTCACGGCGCAGCCGCTCGATCGTCGCCTGGACATTCTGGGACAGCGTCATGACGCACCTCCGGTCAGCGCTTCGCGGCGCAGGGCGTGGAGCCGGTGCATGACGTCGTTGCCGCCACGACCGAAGTGGTCGTGCAGCGCCGTGTACTCGGCGAACAGCCGGTCGTAGACCTTGGAGCGTCCCTCATCGGGCAGCACAACTGCCCGATTGAGGGAGCCCATAGCCTTCGCGGCGGCGCGTATGTCCGCGTACGCGCCAGCCGCGACGGCAGCATGGAGGGCAGAGCCCAGAGCGGGGCCCTGCTCGGACCCGATCACCGAGAGCGGCAAGCGGGTCACGTCGGAGTAGATCTGCATGAGGAGCGGGTTCTTGGACAGGCCACCGGCGATGATGAGCTCCTCGACCGGCACCCCGCTGGTGTTGAACGTCTCGATGATCGTGCGAGTGCCGAACGCGGTCGCCTCGATCAGCGCGCGATAGACGTCCTCGGGGCGGGTCGCCAGGGTCTGGCCGATGATCAGGCCCGTCAGCTCGTGATCGACGAGCACCGAGCGGTTGCCGCTGTGCCAGTCGAGCGCGACGAGACCGTGCGCCCCGACGGCCTGCTCGGACGCGAGCGCGGTGAGGTGCTCATGGACGCTGATCCCGGCGGCGTCGGCCGCTTCACGGACGTATGCGGGCACGCCGTGGTCGACGAACCAGCCGAAGATGTCACCGACACCGCTCTGGCCGGCCTCGTAGCCCCACGTGCCGGCCACGATGCCGCCGTCGACGACGCCGCACATGCCCGGCACCTCGCGCAGGACGGTGCCGCTCATGACGTGGCACGTCGAGGTGCCCATGATCGCGACCATCTGGCCGGGGTCGACGGCCTGGGCGGCAGGCGCCGTGACGTGCGCGTCGACGTTGCCGACCGCGACCGCGATGCCCTCCGGCAGCCCGGTCCAACCGGCGGCCTCGGCCGTCAGGGTGCCGGCGGAACGGCCGAGCTGGCCGATCGGCTGATCAAGTTTAGCGTTAACAAAGTCTGCAAACAGAGGGTTTAGCCCTGCGAGGAAGTCATCCCCCGGGTAGGCGCCGTCCTGCAGGATGCCCTTGTAGCCGGCGGCGCACGCATTGCGGACGTACGCGCCACAGAGCTGCCACACGATCCAGTCGGCGGCCTCGACCCAGCGCTCCATCGCGCCGTAGACCTCGGGGTCCTCCTCGAGGATCTGCAGGCCCTTGGCGAACTCCCACTCCGACGAGATCAGCCCGCCGTAGCGCGGCAGCCAGGACTCCCCGCGCTCCTCGGCGAGCGCGTTGATGCGGTCGGCCTGGCCCTGCGCGGCGTGGTGCTTCCAGAGCTTGACGTACGCGTGCGGCCGGTCAGCGAACTGCGGCAGCTCGTTGAGCGGCGTGCCGTCGGCGAGCGTCGGCACCATCGTGCAGGCGGTGAAGTCGGTCGCGATGCCGATGACGTCGGCCGGATCGATGCCGGAGGCGCGTACGGCCTCGGGCACCGCGATGCGCAGGACGTCGACGTAGTCCGACGGCACCTGCAGCGCCCAGTCAGGAGGCAGCGGCGAACCGGGCGTCGTGGGCAGCGCGTCGCTGATGACGGCGTGCGAGTACGGGTGCACGGCGCTCGCGAGCTCGCGGCCGTCCTTGACCGCGACGACCAGGGCACGCCCCGACAGGGTGCCGTAGTCGACTCCGACGACGTACTGTTCGCTCACTTCTGGGCCTTTCGGGGGTTCGGTGCGGATGTGCTCGAGCGGATGACCAGCTCGGGATCGATGAGTCGCGGGAGGTCTTCGTTCTCGCCGAGGATCGCGGCGTGCAGGACGGCGATCGCGCGGCGACCGACCTCCTGGAAGTTCTGTCGTACGGTCGTGACTGACGGGTTGAGGAACTCCGTCTCGGGGGCGTCGTCGAATCCGACGATGCTGATGTCGTCGGGCACCGAGACGCCGGCTTCGGCGAGCGCGTGCATCACGCCGATCGCCATCTGGTCGTTGGCGACGAACACCGCGGTGGGCTCGGTCTCGGCCAGCAGCTGGCGCCCGGCGATGTAGCCGCTGCGGGGTGTCCAGTCGCCGAGGAAGAGGGGACCGGGCTCGAGGCCGGCTTCGCGAACGGCCGCTTCCCAGCCCTCGCAGCGCGCCTCGGCCTCGGTCCATTCCAGCGGACCACGGACGTGCGCGATCGACGTGTGTCCCAGGTCGAGCAGGTGCTGGGTCGCCTCGTACGCCCCGCGGTACTGGTCGACCCCGACGGCGAACCGGGCCCTCGACAGGTCACCCTCGACGACGACGAGCGGCACGCCCGGGTCCTGGTGGTGGATCACGTCGAGTGCCGCGTGCTGCGCGGCGATCATGACGATGCCCTCGACCGACTGCCGCAGCAGGTGGTCGATCGCGTCGGTCAGTGACTGGGTCGTGACGGTCGACAGGCTGACGGATCCGGCGAAGTAGCCGGCCTGGCGCGCAGCGTCCTCGACCGTGCGGTGGATGCTGGCCGGTCCGTACAGCCCGGTCTCGGTGCTGATGATCCCGATCGTCGACGACTTGCGCGTCACGAGCGCCCGCGCCGCGGTGTTGGGCCGATAGCCCAGCTCCTTGATCGCGTCCTCGACCCGCTTGCGGGTCGAGTCCTTGATGTTGGGCATGCCGTTGATGACCCGGGAGACCGTCTGGTGCGAGACGCCGGCGACCTTGGCGACGTCCGCCATGACCGGCGCGTGGTGAGCGTTGGCCGTCATGTGGTCCGCCGCGTGAAGATCCGCTGGATCAGGACGAACACCAGCAGCAGCACGCCGATCGTGATCTTGGTCCACCATGAGCTGAGTGTCCCATCGAACGAGATGAACGACTGTATGAGACCGAGCACCATGACGCCGACTGCCGAGCCGAGCACGAGGCCCGAACCGCCGGTCAGCAGCGTTCCGCCGATGACGACTGCGGCGATGGCGTCGAGCTCCATGCCGACCGCCCCGAGGTTGTAGCCCGAGAGGGTGTAGATCGAGAACAGCAGCCCGGCGAGCGAGGAGCAGAAGCCGCTGATGACGTAGACGCCGACCTTGGTGCGCGCGACGGACAGACCCATCAGCATCGCCGACTGCTCGCTGCCACCGACGGCGTAGACCGTGCGGCCGAAGCGCGTCATGTGCAGAACCACCGCGGCGATCACCAGCACGATCAGGGCGACGACAACGGAAGGGGTGATGAAGTAGTCACCGATCTCGATCGTGCCGCTGGCGAAGGACGTGAACGTCTCGTTCTTGATCGGGATCGACTCGAGGCTGATGACGTAGCACAGGCCACGAGCCAGGAACATGCCCGCGAGCGTCGCAATGAACGGTTGTATCTCGAAGTAGTGGATCACCAGACCCATCAGGAGGCCCAAGCACCGATCCGGTCAGCAGGACCGCGACGATCACGAGCGGTGCGGACCAGCCTGCGCGCAGTGTCGCTGCCGCGATCATCGTGGACAGTGCGACGACCGAGCCGACCGACAGGTCGATGCCGCCCGTGAGGATCACGAACGTCATGCCGACCGCGAGGACGATGAGGAACGAGTTGTCGACCAGCACGCTGAGGATGGTCTGCGGCGACGAGAACCCTTCATAGCGGATGCTGCCGGCGCCGAACATGCCGAGGAAGAGGGCGAACGTCGCGATCACCGGGAGGAAGCGCGTCGGGAACGTGAACCCGCGCGAGCGGGACGAAGGACCGCCGGCAGGGCTCTCGGGAGGAGCGGTGATCGTCGTCATGCGGCCGATCCCTTCGTGAGCAGGGGCGACGATCGTCGTACGGACAGCACCGCGCGCGCCTTGGGCGACTGCAGCAGGCAGACCACGATCACGACGACGGCCTTGAACAGGTAGTTGGTCTCTGCGGGGATGCCGATCGTCGGGATCGTCGTCGCGAGGGTCTGGATGAACATCGCACCGATCAGCGTGCCGGTCAGCGAGAAGCGGCCGCCGGCCAGTGACGTGCCGCCGATGACGACCGCGAGGATCGCGTCGAGCTCGATCCACAAGCCGGCGGCGTTGGCGTCGGCGGCACTCGTGTTGGACGCGATCATCAGGCCTGCGATGCCGGCGCAGAAGGCCACGAAGACGTAGACGGTCCAGGTGATCGTGCGGGCGCGGACACCGGCCAGCCGGCTCGCCTCCGGGTTGATGCCGACCGCCTCGATCAGCATGCCGAGCGCCGTGCGGCGAGTCAGCAGTGCGGTGATCGCGAAGACGGCCAGGGCGATCAGGATGGCGACCGGGAGGCCCAGCACGAAGCCCGCACCGACCTGCTTGAACGTCGAGTTGTTGACGGTGGTGATCTGGCCGTCGGTGATCAGCATCGCCAGGCCGCGGCCTGCCGTCATGAGCACGAGTGTCGCGATGATCGGCTGGATCCCGAGCACCGAGACCAGGAAACCGTTCCACAGGCCGAGCAGGACGCTGACTCCCACGGCCATGGTCATCGCGACGATCGCGCGTCCGGCCGTCGACTCGTCGGGCGAGCCCGCCATGTAGGTGCATGCGACGGCGCCGGAGATCGCGACGATCGCGCCGACCGACAGGTCGATGCCCCGGGTGGCGATGACGAGCGTCATGCCGAGCGCGATCAGCAGCGTGGGCGCGCCGTTGCGCAGGATGTCGATCAGGCTGCCGTAGAGATGCCCGTCCTGGACGCGGATCGAGAAGAACGACGGCGTCGCGATGACATTGACGACGAGCAGAAGAGCCAGGCCGAGCAGCGGCCAGAACAGCTGGTGCTTGGTGAGGTTACGCATCGGCGCGTGCCTCCCCAGCGATGATCTCGAGCACGTCGGAGACCGTGACGTTCTCGTTGGCGCGCTCGTCGATCTTGCGGCGGTCGCGCATCACGACGAGACGGTCGCTGAGTCGCAGGACCTCCTCGAGCTCGGCGGAGATGAAGACGACGGACATGCCATCCTTTGCGAGGTCGGCGACGAGCTGCTGGATCTGCGCCTTGGCGCCGATGTCGATGCCACGGGTGGGCTCGTCGAGGATCAGGAGTTCGGGCTCGGTGATGAGCCAGCGCGCGAGCAGCACCTTCTGCTGGTTGCCGCCGCTGAGGTTGCGCATCAGCGCCTGCGGGTTGGCAGGGCGGATGTCGAGGGCCTCGATGTACTTGCGGACGAGCTTGTCCTTGGTCTTGGCCGGGATCGGGCGCAGCCAGCCGCGGGACGCCTGCATGGCGAGCACCATGTTGTCGGCGATCGACAGGTCGGCGATGACGCCCTCGGAGCGCCGGTTCTCGCTCGAGAACGCGATCTTGTGGTCGATCGCCTGCCGCGGGGTGCGCAGCTTGGTGTGCTTGGAGCGCATGCGCATGTCGCCGCTGTCGGCCGTGTCGGCGCCGAACAGCAGGCGGGCGAGCTCGGTGCGGCCGGAGCCGAGCAGCCCGGCGACGCCGATCACCTCGCCCTCGAAGACCTGGAGGTCGACGGCCTCGACGCTGCCCTTGCGGCCGATGCTCGAGACCTCCATGAGCGGAGCGCCCTGCGTCTTGACGGTGTGCTCCTCGGCCTCCTGCTCGATCTTCTCGAGGGTCTCGAGCTCGCGGCCGATCATGGCCTGGACGAGCTGCAGCTGCGTCGTCTCGGCGGTGACGTACTCGCCGACGAACTGGCCGTTGCGCAGGACCGTCATGCGGTCGGAGATCTCGAAGACCTGCTCGAGGAAGTGCGAGACGAACACGATCGCAACACCGTGGGCGCGGAGGGTGCGCATGACCTCGAACAGCTTGGCGACCTCGTCGGCATCCAGGCTGGAGGTGGGCTCGTCGAGGATCAGGAGCTCGGCGTCGATGTCGACGGCGCGGGCGATCGCGACGAGCTGCTGGATCGCGATGGGGTGCGTGCCGAGCTGCGACTTGGGGTCGATGTCGAGGCCCAGGCGGGTCAGCGTCTCGCCGGCGCGCCTGTTCATCGCGCGGGTGTCGATGCGACCGAAGGAGCGGGGCTCACGGCCGAGGAGCATGTTCTCGGCGACCGTGAGGTTGGTGCAGAGGTTGACCTCTTGATAGACCGTGCTGATGCCGGCGGCCTGCGACTCGGCCGGGCTGTGGAACGTACGCGGCTCACCGCCGACGATGATCGTGCCCTCGTCGATCGAGTAGACCCCCGTGAGCGCCTTGATCAGCGTGGACTTGCCGGCACCGTTCTCGCCCATGAGGGCGTGGACCTCGCCGGGCCGCAGCGTGAGGCCGACCGACTGGAGCGCCTTGACGCCGGGAAAGCTCACCGACACGCCGCTCATCTCCACGACTGGCTCGGTGCGCGTGACCGGCACGGCTTCGGCTGTCATCTGGATCATCTCTTCGTTCCTAGAAGTGTCTTTTGGAATGGGGCCCTGCGCCCTGCGGACGCAGGGCCCCAGATCGTGGTGTTGCTCAGTACTGACGGTCCGCCAGGACGGCCTTGGCCTGCTCCTGGTCGAAAGCGCCTTCCTTGGTCTCGACGCGCGCGGGCACGTCCTCGCCGGCAACGACCTTCTTGGCAAGGTCCATCAGCTGCGGGCCGAGGAGCGGGTTGCACTCGACGATGTAGTTGATCTTGCCCTCGGAGAGCGCCGTCATGCCGTCCTTGACCGCGTCGACGGTGACGATCTTGATGTCGACGCCAGGCTTCTTGCCGGCCGCCTCGATCGCCTCGATCGCGCCGAGACCCTCGTCGTCGTTGTGTGCGTAGACGACGTCGATGTCCTTCTGCGACTTCAGGAACGCCTCCATGACCTTCTTGCCGCCGTCGCGGGTGAAGTCACCCGTCTGCGAAGCGACGACCTTGATCTTGGAGTCGGCCGCGATCTTGTCCTCGAAGCCCTTCTTGCGGTCGATCGCCGGAGCAGCACCGGTCGTGCCCTGGATCTCGACGACGTTGATCTTGCCGTCCTTGTTGACGTCGTTGGTGTCGGCGTTGTCGACGACCCACTGGCCGGCCTTCTCGCCCTCGAGGACGAAGTCAGAGCCGAGGAACGTCTTGTAGAGCGACGTGTCCGCCGAGTCGACGGCGCGGTCGGTCAGGATCACGGGGATCTTGGCGCGCTTGGCCTCCTGCAGGACCGTGTCCCAGCCGGTCTCGACGACCGGGCTGAACGCGATGACGTCGACCTTCTGCTGGATGTAGGAGCGGATCGCCTTGATCTGGTTCTCCTGCTTCTGCTGCGCGTCGGAGAACTTGAGCTTGATGCCGGCATCCTTGGCCGAAGCCTGGATCGACTTGGTGTTTGCTGTCCGCCAACCGCTCTCGGCACCGACCTGGGCGAAGCCCATGGTGATGTCGTCGGAGCCCCCCGAGCCGCCGGATCCGCCGTTGTCGCTGCCGCCACAGGCAGCCAGTCCGCTGGCCAGGACTACGCCGGCGCTCACGGTGATGAGTTTCTTGAACACAGTTTCCTCCATCTGGGATGGGACACCCCAAGTCACTCGACTTCGGGAGAGCCAGGACACTCGCGGGCGGACATCCGCTTGCATCCTTTGGGGTCTGGCCTCGGGATGAGGTTCGGCCCCGTTGTGCGCGTTCACATTGACCACTCTGTGACGTGGACCACGTGAACCCTGCGTTGAATTGTTAACGCTAACAACTCTGGCGTCAAGTTAATCTCTCAAGAAATCTTCATGTCGTTTGGTGACAGGCCGACCCGGATGTGAGCGTGAACAATTTGTGGTCTCACCTAGCATAATTGTCCGGAATCCCCGCGATTCCGGCGGATTGTGACATGTCACAACGCGTGAACGAGCTCTCCCTGGGCGTACGTCCGGGTGATCTGGACGGCTCCGATCGACTGAGAATCGATTTCGAGGATGTCGGCATCGATGATCGCGAGATCGGCCGCCATCCCGATCTCGATCGTTCCGGTCGTCGATTCGAGCCGGCTCACGAAGGCGCTCCCCCGGGTGTACGCGTCGATGGCGTCGGCGACCGTGAGTCGCTGTCCGGCCAGGAGCGGCTCGGTTCGGTCACCGGAGGCCACCCGGTTGACCGCGACGTGGATGCCCAGCAGCGGATTGGGCGACGACACCGGCCAGTCACTGCCGAAGGCGAGCTGCGCGCCCGAGTCGAGCAGGGACCGGAAGACGTACTGCTGCTGTCGTGCCGCCGGACTGAGGAACGGCAGGGTCAGGTCGGTCATCTGGTCGTCGAGGCAGGCCCACAACGGTTGGGCGTTGGCCGTGACCTCGAGCTCGGCGAAGCGGGGCACGTCCTCGGGCCGGACGATCTGGACGTGCGCGAGGTGGTGGCGGTTGCCACGGCGCCCGTTGACCGCGATGGCGTGCTCGATCGCGTCGAGGCTGTCGCGAACGGCCCGGTCGCCAAGGGCATGGATGTGGACCTGGAAGTCCTCGGCGTCGAGCAGCTGGACGTAGCGCGCGAGGTCGGCGGCGTCGATGAACGACAGACCGTGATTGTCGGTGGGATGGCCGTGCCGGTCGAGATAGGGGTCGACGACTGCTGCCGTGAACGTCTCGCAGACCCCGTCCTGCATGATCTTGACGCTGCCGGCGTCGAATCCGGCGGCCGCAGCCCGAGCCCGCCGCTCCACGAGCTCGGCGATCTGCTCCTCACCTCGCGACCGGTCCCACCACTGGGCGGCGACGACCTTGGCGGTCAAGGTGCGGTCACGCTTCGCCGCGAGGTAGGTGTCGAGCGTGTCCGGCATGCCGAGCCCCTCCCCGACCAGTGCGTCCTGCCAGCCGGTGACGCCGAGGGAGTGCAGGTATGCCTGCGCGGTCTGCAACGCTTCGGCGATCTCGTCGCTGGTGGGAGGCGGGACGAGCCGGCGTACGAGCTCCATCGCGCCCTCATGGAGCGCACCCGTGGCCTCGCCCCGACCGTCCCGCTCGATGCGGCCGTCGGCGGGATCAGGGGTGCCCGCCGAGATGCCGGACCGCTCGAGCGCCGCGGTGTTGACCCACGCGCTGTGGTGGTCGCGGTTGGGGAGGAACACCGGTCGGTCCGCCACGATCCGGTCGAGCACGGCAGCGGTCGGAACGCCGCCGGGAAACGCATCCATCGACCAGCCGCCACCGACGATCCACTCGGCATCGGGGTGAGCCAGGGCGTATGCCGCGATGATGGTCGACGTAGTCGTCGAGGTCGTTCCCATCGGCGAGGTTGCAGGCATTCATCTCGAGCCCGGCCTGGACCGGGTGGACGTGGGCGTCGTGGAATCCCGGCAGCACCCAGGTACCGTCCAGGTCCACGACCTCGGCCGACGGCACCAGACCGACGAGCTCGGCGTGCAGGCCGAGTCCGACGATGACTCCGTCGCGTACGGCGATCGAGTCGACACCGGGACGCCACGCCCCGTCGCCGTAGATGAAGGCGTTCGTGAGCAGCAGCTCCGCCATCAGGTGATGAGATGCGAGTGGTAGTCGGGGATCTCCAGATCGCTGCGCAGGACGCAGAACTCGTTGCCCTCGGGGTCGGCGAGGACCATCCAGCCGAGGCCCTGTGGCGTACGCAGATCAGCGACCTGGGTTGCGCCGAGGGCCAACAGCCGCTCGATCTCGGCCTGCTGCGTGACGTCGGTCGCGCGGAGGTCGAAGTGGATCCGGTTCTTGAGCTCCTTGGCCTCGGGCACCTCGACGAACAGCAGCCGCGTCCGGCCGTCGCGCGAGAAGATCATGCACTCCTCGTGACCGGGCTCGTTGGGATCGCGGGGATCCTGCTGCATGCCGAGCACCTCGGCCCACCACTCCGATTGGGCGTGCGCGTCCCGGGAGTCGATCGTCGTGTGCGAGATGCGGCTCGTCATGGTTCCCATCTGACCACAGGAACGGAGCCGGGGCGATCCGTCGTCAGGCGAGGCTTTGGGCGAGTGCAGCGATGTCCGCCGGACCGATGCGGCAGCACCCTCCGACGTACGCGACGCCCGCATCGATCCAGGCCGGCACGAGGCCCAGGTCGTACGACGGTTCACCGAGCCAGGTGTGGTTGGCGCTGTCCCAGACCTGGCCGCTGTTGGGGTAGGCGACGCCCGCCTTGCCCGTGACGTCGTGCGCGGTCCGGACGGCCTCGAGCACGTCTGCGGGTGCGCAGCAGTTGACGCCGGTGGCGACGACCGCATCGGCGCCTGCCACGACCGCGAACGCGTCGGACAGCGGCTGGCCGGCTCGCGTGGCCGCGCCGTCGATCGTGAACGACAGCCACGCGGGTATGCCGATCTCGTCGAGCAGCCCGGCAAGTACCGTCGCCTCGTCGATGTCGGGGATCGTTTCGACGGCGAACATGTCGGGCTCCTCGGACGCCAGCAGCTCGAGTCGCGGGCGATGGAAGTCGTACAGCTGCGTGGCGGTGAGCCCGTAGCGCCCGGTGTATTCCGAGCCGTCCGCGAGCACCGCGCCGTAGGGGCCGACGGATGCCGCCACCAGGCGGCCCGGCTCGGGTCGCTCGTCGCGGACGTCCCGGGCGACGGCGATGCTGAGCAGGATCAGCGCCTCGGCCTCGGCGGTCGTCATGCCGGCCTGCACGAAGCCGGGCACGCTCGCCTGGTAGCTCGCGGTCGTGGCGACCTGGGCGCCGGCGTCGAAGTACGCCCGATGGACCGCGGCGATCTCGTGGGGCGCGTCCCGCAGCAGCTCGGCGGTCCAGAGGTCGGACGAGAGGTCGTGGCCCCGGGCCTCGAGCGCGTTGGACAACCCACCGTCGATGATCATGCGACCAGTGTTGCGTGCTCGGGCGAGGGCGGCCAATCGCCTCAGCCGCGCCACGCGTAGCGGTGCTCGGGGCGGCCGGTCGAGCCGTACTTCAGGCTCAGCTCCACACGCCCGTCGCGCGCGAGATCCGCCAGATAGCGCACCAATGACGGCATCGACGCCGGCATGACGACCGACCCCAGCATCGCCACGGCCACCTCGAAGTGCCTGGCAAGGTCCTGATCGACATGCGGACCGAGGAGGGCACCCGCAAGGCGCTCGGCGGTCTCTATCCCGCGGCGTCGATGTACATGGACTGCGCCTACGTCCAGAAGAACCCGCAGACGGTGCAGAAGCTCGTCGACGCGTTCACCCGCACGATGGGCTGGATCTCGACACACGATGCGGCCGACATCGCCGCCAAGATGCCGAGTGACTACAACGGCGGTGACCCCAAGCTGTACGAGGAGTCGATCAAGGACTCCTCCCGATGTTCACGAAGGATGGCCGCATGCCGGACGGTGGTCCCCAGACCGTGCTCGACGTGCTCGGGACGTTCAGCGACACCGTCAAGGCCAAGAAGACCAGCATCGACCTCAGCAAGACGTACACGACGAAGTTCGTGGACGCGGCCAGCAGGTAACGGCGCACGACGCAGGACCCGGACGGCAACCGCCGTCCGGGTCCTTCACATACCGACAGAGCGGTCATAGCGTGCACGGCATGCATGTCATCCACACGACCGGCACGACCCGTCCCGACGGGCGCATCCTGGACAACATCGAAGGGGCCGCGTACAGCGCCGGCGTCTCGCTGATCTTCGAGGACAGCGATGTCGACGGTGACGGCCCGTACCTGCACCAGCACCCGTACGCCGAGACGTTCGTGATCCGCGGCGGCAAGGCGTTGTTCACGGTCGCCGCGGAGCAGCTCATCGGTGTGGCCGGGCAGGTCCTGGTGGTGCCAAAGCTGACGCCCCACAAGTTCGAGGTCGTCGGGCCGGAGCGCTACATCGCGACGCACATCCACGCGAGCGACACCTTCATCACCGAATGGCTGGAGGGTCCCAAGGCCCAAGGGGCGGGCGAGGCTCCGCCGACGTAGCCTCGAAGGGCTCCTTGCCCCACCAGACGAGAGGCCGGCATGACCACCCACCTCGTCTACCTCCTCGGCGGCGCCTCGCTCCTGCTCGCCGTCGTCCTCCCGTACGCCCTGCGCACTGCCGCGCTCTCGCCCCCCGTCGTCCTGCTCGGGCTCGGGGCGCTGATCGGCCTGCTGCCCGGCACCGACGACTCGGCGTTCTCGCCCATCGCCCATCGCGTGTTCGTCGAGCATCTCGCGGAGTTCACCGTGCTCATCGCACTGATGGGCGTCGGGCTGGCACTCGACCGTCCCCTGAGCCTGAAGTCGTTCGATTCGTGGCGGAGCTGGGGCGCGACGTGGCGGCTGCTCGCGATCGCGATGCCGCTGTCGATCGCCGGGATCGCGCTGCTGGGCTGGTGGGTCATGGGCCTTGCCCCGTCCGCTGCTCTGCTCCTCGGTGCCGCGCTCGCGCCGACGGATCCCGTGCTGGCCTCTGACGTGCAGGTCGAGGGACCCACCACGACGGAGAGCGACGAGGCCGAGATCGACGAGGACGACGAGGTGCGGTTCGCCCTCACGTCGGAGGCCGGTCTCAACGACGGCATGGCGTTCCCGTTCGTCCAGGCGGCGATCCTGCTGGCCGCGAGCGGACCATTCGCCGAATGGGGCGTGCGGTGGTTCGCGTGGGACCTGGTCGGCAAGGTCGTCATCGGTGCGGCGCTCGGCATCGCGGTCGGCTGGGCGCTGGCCAAGGTGGCGTTCCGGTCGAACCAACCGTCGCTGCGTACGGCTGACTCCGGCGAGCCACTGCTGGCCCTCGCGGCGGTGCTGCTGGCGTACGGGCTCACGGAGGTCGCCGACGGCTACGGGTTCCTAGCGGTGTTCGCCTGCGCCATGACGCTGCGCTCGGCGGAGCGCGGCCACGACTACCACGCGCTGATGCACGACGTCATCGAGCGGCTCGAGCGCCTGTTGACCTTGATCGTCCTGCTGCTCCTCGGGGTCGCCCTGACGAACGGCCTGCTGGCCGGACTGACGTGGCAGGCCGCGCTGGTCGCCGTGCTGCTGCTGTTGGTCGTGCGCCCGGCGTCCGGGATGATCGCGCTGTTCGCCGGGGGTCGCAGCGACCTGCGCGTCGGCGGCAACACCCTCGGGCGACGCGAGCGCGCCGCCACGGCATTCTTCGGCGTGCGTGGTGTGGGCTCGATCTACTACCTCGCGTACGCCTCGGGCCACGCCGACTTCAAGGACCTGCCGCTGCTGTGGTCGACCGTCGGTCTGGCGATCACGCTCTCGGTGATCCTGCACGGTGTCACGGCGACGCCCGCGATGCGGTGGCTGGACGCCAAGCGGGACAGGGCCTAGGGACTCAGCCCTGCGGGGTGGCCAGGCCCCGTAGGCCCAGGATCGTCGCGGGCACGAGCGCGACATGCATCAGCGACAGGAACACCGTGCTCGTCGTGTCGAGGTCCGCCGGGAGCGTCATGATCCCGATGGTGACGAGAGCCAGGGCCGGACCGACGAACATCCCGATCCGCAGGACGGCCGGCCATCTGCGCGACAGCAGCGCGGCGAGCGTCAAGCCGATCAGGAGCGGGGCGATCGTCAGCATCGACACCCCGTCTGCCCCGACGGTCAACCGGTCGTCGCCTGAGGTGAACTCGAAGTCACCACCGACGTACCGGCCGACTGCCAGGATCGCGAGGTTGACGACGACGGCTACCAGCACGGTGCCAACGACCACGATCGCGCCGTGGCGAGCGGACGTATGGCCGCTCATGTCGCCGAGCTCATCAGGACTCCTTGGCGAGCGAGGCGCCGAGCATGTCGAGCAGGCTGCTGGTGCCCTCTTCGCGCTGGGCAGGGTTGTCGGCGTTGTCGAGGAAGACGCCCTGCTCCGTGAACGTCAGGTGCGTACCGCCGGCCGACTCCTCGAACGTGATCGTGGTGACCGACGTCGACAGGTGCGCCCCGTTGACCCACATGTCGTACGAGTAGACGATGCGCTCGTTGGGGACGATGTCGGTGTAGACACCCACGAAGCGTGACTCCATGGCGCCCTGGAAGATGCCGACGTTGACGTCGCGCCCGCCGACCTGGAAGTCGTGCACGTCCTCGGTGATCTCCCAGTCGTCGTCCGCGCCGCCGAACCACTTCTTCTTGGCATCCTCGTCGGCGAAGGCCTGCCACACGCGGTCGAGCGTCGCGTCGTAGTCCCGTTCGAGGACGAAGGTGGCGTGGGTCTGGGTGCGTTCGATGGTGCTCATGGTGGTGCTCCTTCTGTTGGGCATTGGTGTTCAGGTCGGTCTCGCCGATCAGGAAGTCGCCGAGCCGGTCGAGCCTGCGCTCGGCCGGGAGGCGCTGCTGGCCGATCCATGCGCCGCAGTCGGTGAGGGCCTCCGGCGTGAGTTGGTACGTGCGTACGCGGCCGACCTTCTCCGACACGACGATCCCGGCGTCCTCGAGCACCTTGAGGTGCTGCACGACGCCCGGCATCGACATGTCGAACGGACGGGCCAGCTCACTGACCGACGCAGGGCTGCGCACCAGTCGTTCGACCATGGCGCGCCGGCTGCTGTCGGCGAGAGCGTGGAACATCCGATCTAATCGATCGGCATACTTAAGCATGTGCTTAAGTATTGTCAGATCCAGCGAGATGTCAACCCTCCTCAACCCGCGGTCTGCCGGTACGGTGCTGGCATGGCTGTGAAGAGTCCGTGGCTCATCGCGTTCGGCGTGGTGTCGGTCGTGCACCTCGTGCTCAACGCCACCGACGCGACCCCGTGGGACAGCATCAGCAAGTGCTTCATCGCCCCGCTCCTCACGGCTTGGGTCATCGAGCAGAAGGGCCCGAGGCTGCTGGTCGCGGCCCTCGTCTTCTGCTTCTTCGGCGACCTGTTCCTCGAGCTCGGCGACGACCTCTTCGTCGTCGGCATGGCGGCGTTCGCGGCGGCGCACTACTGCTTCATCCGGTTCTTCATCATGCGGGGCGCGCTCGAGCAGCTGCGCGCGAAGCCGTGGATCCTCGTCGTCTATGTCGCCGCCGCGATCGGTCTCGTGGCGTGGGCGTGGGGCGGGCTCGAGGTCGGGCTCCGGCCGATCGTCCCGGTGTATGCCGCGCTGCTGCTCGGCACCGCGTCGACATCGCTCGCCACCGACCTGCGAGCCGGCATCGGCGGGGCGTGCTTCCTGGTCTCCGACGGCATCATCGCCCTCGGCGAGGCCGACCGGATCGACAAGGAAGCCACCGGCACGGGCCTGGCGATCATGGGGCTCTACATCGTCGCGATCCTGCTGCTGACGACCGGCATCCTCGGGCGCGAGAAGCGGACGATCGCCGCCGGCCCGGGCTTCGACCCGACGATCCGCACCGACTGCTGGCCGCGACTGCCCGACACGATGTAATGCCGGGCGGCGACGTGGACATAAACGGTCATGCCTGCCGATGAGGACGAGCGCCGCCTCGCCTTCGAGACGCTCTACCGGGTCACCCTTGCCTCGATCCGTTCGTATGCCCGACGGCGGGCGCCGGACGATGTCGCCGACGACGTCGTCGACTCGGCGCCCCAACCGGACTGACGCCGCGTACCGGTTCGCGTAGCCTGAGCAGCGTGCCTGGATCCGACCTCACCTACCGGGTGGTGGTCCGGATCTTCGGCACGCTGTACCGGTTGATGGGCTATCGGTTCGACGTCCGCGGCATCGAGCACATCCCGGCCAGCGGACCCGGCGTGGTGGCCGGAAACCACATCGGGTTCCTCGACTTCACGTTCATCGGGTACGCCGCCCGGCCGCGCAAGCGTCGCATCCGGTTCATGGCCAAGCGCGCGGTGTTCGAGCTCCCCGTCGTCGGGCGGCTCATGCGGGCGATGTGCCACATCCCGGTCGACCGGCAGTCAGGCGCTCGGGCGTACCGGCAGGCACTGCGACTCCTCGACGACGGGCAGCTCGTCGGCGTCTTCCCGGAGGCGACGATCAGCCGATCGTGGCTGCTCAAGCCGTTCAAGCGCGGCGCCGCAGGACTCGCGGTCAACCGGCAGGTGCCGCTGATCCCGGTCATCGTCTGGGGCGGGCACCGCATCTACACCGTCGACGGGCACCGCTCGCTCCGGCGCAGGATGCCGGTCACGATCATGGTCGGCGAGCCGCTGCGGCCCGTGGATGGCGAGACCGTCGACGAGGTCTCGCTGCGGCTGCGGGTCGCGATGGACGCGTTGCTCGCCGAGGCGATCGACTCCTACCCCGCGATGCCGCGAAACGACGAAGACCGCTGGTGGCTCCCCTACGATCGCGGTGGGAGTGCGCCCGACCCGGAGACGGCGGCGGTGCTCGACCGTGAGGCCGTCGCCCGCATCGGCGACAGCTTCGACTGACCGACGTGAGGAGCGCCATGACGTACGACGAGACAACGCCGGTGACGGTCGGCGACCTGACGTTCGACGTACGCATGGTCGGCGCCGAGGACGGCGACCCGGTCATCCTGCTGCACGGCTTCCCGGAGAACTCGCTGTCATGGGCTGGTGTCGCTCCGCTGCTGGCCGGTGCGGGACTGCGGGTCATCGCGCCGGACCAGCGGGGCTACTCCCCCGGCGCGCGGCCGGCGGCCGTCAAGGCATACGACACGGATCTGCTGGCCGACGACGTCGTCGGTCTGGCGGATGCGCTCGGCATCGGCACGTTCCACCTCGTCGGGCACGACTGGGGCGCTGCGGTTTCGTGGGTCACCGCCACTCGGCACCGCGAGCGCCTGCGCAGCCTGACGGCGGTGTCGGTGCCGCACCTCGCGGCATACGGTGCGGCCCTGCGCGGCGATGCCGACCAGCAGCAGCGAGCTTCGTACATCGGGCTGCTGCGCCAGGAGGGCAAGGCCGAGCACGTCCTGCTGAAGGACGACGCGCAGAGGTTGCGGGCGATGTACGAGGGCCACGTCCGGCCGGCCCAGATCGACAGCTATGTCGCGCAGCTCAGCGAGCCGGGGGCCCTGACGGCGACGCTCAACTGGTACCGCGCGATGCGGCCCGACCTCGGCTCGCTGCCGCCCGTGACGGTGCCGACGACCTTCGTGTGGAGCGACCAGGATGCGGCGATCGGGCGAGCCGCGGCCGAGCGTTGCGGTGAGTTCGTCGACGCCGACTTCCGGTTCGTCGAGCTCGCCGGCATCAGCCACTGGATCCCGGAGCAGGACTCCGAGGTCCTGGCCGAGGCGATCCTGGCTCGCATCGAGGGATGACGTGACGCTCGCCGAGGACTTCGCGCGTACGGCATCGCCGTTCACCCTGCGGACCCTCCAGACACGAGCGCTGGAGGCGGTCGACGCCGCGGCTGCGACGGGCCGGAAGCGGTTGTGGGTGTCGTTGCCTCCGGGCACCGGCAAGACCCTGCTGGGCCTCGAGCTCGTACGCCGGCTCGGCACGCCCGCGGTCGTGCTCGCGCCCAACACCGCGATACAGATGCAGTGGGGCGACACGTGGGAGCGCTTCGCCCCGGCAACCGTGGCCACCGGGACCGATCGCGACCTCGCGGCACCGGTGACGGTGCTGACCTACCAGTCGCTCGCGACCTTCGAGCGTACGGACGAGGATGACGACGCCGATGACGAGACGCTCACCGATCGGCTGCACGAGAACGGCCGCAAGCTCATCGCCGCGCTGCGGGCGGCCGGGCCGATCACGATCGTGCTCGACGAGTGCCATCACCTGCTGGAGGTGTGGGGGCAGCTGCTCGCCGAGGTGCTCGCCGACCTGCCCGACGCAACGGTCATCGGGCTCACCGCGACGCCGCCGACCGTGCTCGACGCCCGGCAGGCGGCCCTGGTCGACGAGCTGTTCGGCGACATCGTGTTCAGCGCGTCGATCCCGGCGGCCGTACGCGAAGGGCACCTCGCGCCGTTCGCGG
Source organism: uncultured Actinomycetota bacterium (assembly GCA_963817425.1). Classification (GTDB taxonomy): domain Bacteria; phylum Actinomycetota; class Actinomycetes; order Propionibacteriales; family Nocardioidaceae; genus Aeromicrobium. Next base: position 281,419 of record CAWFOH010000017.1, on the reverse strand, counting down.
AGCTCGCCTGGCTGACGCTGCCGACGGCCGAAGAAGCCGAGTGGCTGCGCGACCAGTCGATGCGGTTCGTCCAGCTGACGACCGACCTGGTCGACACCAAGCTGGGGTCGACGCCGATCCTCGTGTGGTTCGACCGGCGGTTCCTCGAGCTGACGACGCCGTGGGCGAGGTTCGAGCGCGACGATGCCGAGCTGGCACGCGCTGCGCTGCGGCTCGTGCATGCCGAGCTGCTCGCCCTGCCCGACGGTGCGCGGCTGCGTGAGGAACACCGGCAGAAGCCGACCGCAGACGACTGGGCTGCGCTGATCGACGACTGGGTCAAGAAGTGCCTGCGCAAGTCCGAGGTGCCAGACGATGCCGCGGTGATCGAGGCGCTGCGCGAGGCGCTGCCGGGCGTCGGCTATCAGCTGACCCGCACGGGCGTACGCCGTGGCCGCTCGCCGGTCGACCGCGTGATCGCCCGCAGCGAGAGCAAGATGCGGGGCTGCCAGCAGGTGCTCGAGGCCGAGCACCTCAACCTCGGCGATCGACTCCGTTCGCTGGTGCTGTGCGACCACGAGATGGCCGCCGCGACGACGCCGACGGGGCTGCGGCCGACGCCTCGACGTTCGGGGTCGGCGCGGCAGACGCTGCGCCATCTCGTCGAGTCGCCCGCGACCCGGGTGTTGCGGCCGGTGCTCGTCACAGGTCGCACGGTGGCGGCGACGCCGGAGGCCGCGCAGCAGATCGTCGACCTCGTGCGTACGACCGACCCCGTGCTGGCCGGCAAGCTCGCGCTGGAGCCGCTCGATGACGCTGTGGGGCCCGAGCCCGTGGTGTCGATCGTGGGGCCGTGGTCGAGCCGCGAGTGGGTGCGGATCGTCACGCGGTTCTTCGAGAGCGGCGGCAGTCAGGTGCTGATCGGCACGCGTGCGCTGCTCGGCGAGGGGTGGGACGCCAAGGGGCTCAACAGCCTGGTCGACCTCACCACCGCCACGACGACGAGCGCCGTCGTGCAGACGCGAGGGCGGGCGCTGCGGCTCGACCCTGACTGGCCCGACAAGGTCGCGATCACCTGGTCGGTCACGTGCGTCGCGCCCGAGCATCCGCGCGGCGACGGCGACTGGCAGCGGCTCGTCCGCAAGCACCAAGGATTCTTCGGCGTCGACGACCTCGGCGAGGTCATCTACGGCGTCGCGCACATCGATGCTCAGTTTTCACCGTTCGCGCCGCCCTGGTCTTCGTCGTTCGATGCGATCGACGCGCACATGCTGGAGCGGGCCGGCGAACGCGACGTCGTACGTACGCGCTGGGCCGTCGGGACGCCGTACGACGACACGCTCGTGCACACGTTGCGCGTACGACCGGCGCGGCCAGTCCGTCCGCGGGTGACTGCGGAGGGGCACGTGGTGATGGAGCCGCCGGCTTTTGTGCCCAGCCCGCACGGTCCGGTCGCCACGCGGCCCGGCCGCTCGCCGTGGCTGTCCCCGTGGAAGTCCACTCGAGCCGCCGCTCAAGAGCCGGGCACGATGGCGTACGCCTGCGCGATCGCGGATGCGCTGTTTGTCGCCGGACTCTCACCGTTCGGTGCGGACCACGTGGAGGCGACGATCGACCCGAGCGGCGAGTACCGGCTGCGGCTGCACGGCGTCGACGAGGCGACGTCGCAGGTGTTCGTCACCGCGCTCGACGAGCTGCTCGGACCGGTGCGTTCGCCGCGCTATCTGGTCGCGCGCTTTCTGTATGGCACGCCGTCGTGGGTCGATGGCTGGCGGGTGCTGGTGGGTCGTATGCGGCCTGAGGCGCGGGTCTGGCACGCCGTGCCGTCGGTGTTCGGCACGCACGGCAAGCTCGTACGCCACTTCGATCGCGCCTGGTCGCGCTGGATCACTCAGTCGTCGGCGGTCTACGCGCACAGCCCCGAGGGTGTTGCGGCGCTGTCGGCCAGCAACGGCACGGCTCCTTTGGAGGTCGTGACGGTGTTGCGTTCGGCTTGGTCGTAGGCCGCCAGCGGGTTGTCCACAGCCGGGATTGCAGTCGAAAAGGCGTGTCAGTGGTGCCGTCTAGGTTGGAAGTATGTTCACCGAAGTCGCCACCGAGGACCTCTTGCGGGAGGTCCGTGCGTATGACTTCGAGGCCGAACCTGCGCATGAGTTCGGTGCTTCTCGGATCGATGCGATCGTGGGGTTGGACCGGGCGATTCGGGCTGCGCAGGCTGAGCAGCTGGCGCAGATCGCCGCCCTGCATCAGGAGCGGTCCGAGTTCATGGGCATCAACCGGGGTGACCCGACGCTGTCGGTGATCGGTGAGGTCGGCATGGCCCGCAACATCGGCCCGACCGCTGCCGGCACCCAGGTGGGTCTGGCTTTGGGTTTGTCCCGGTTGCCGCGGGTCCAGGAGCTGTTCGCGGCCGGCCAGATCAGCGAGCCGGTCGTGCGTGCAGTGGTCAATGAGTCGGTGTGCCTGGCTGAGGACGACTCCGTGATCCTGGACGGTGAGATCGCACCCCAGCTGCCGGGTCTGACCCCGGTCCGTGCCAGGCAGCTGACCGCCCGGGCCGTGATTCGCATCGATGCTGATGCTGCTCGTGAACGAGCCCAGAGGAACCGGGCCGATCAGCGGGTGTCGATGTTCCCCGACACCGACGGCATCGCGATCCTGCAGGTCCGCGGCCCGGCCGAGCAGATCGTCGCCGCCCACACGGCGTTGGATGACTGGGCCCGGGCATTACGCGCTGACGGTGACGGACGGACCGTCGGGCAGATCATGACCCAAACGTTGGTCGAACGGGTCACCGGGCAACGCTATGCCGACGACCTCGGTGTCGAGGTGCAGCTCGTCATGGACGCACCGACGCTGATGGGTGAAGGTGGTGAACCGGTCGACCTGGTCGGCTACGGACCCATCTCCCCGGCGGTCGCCGACGACATCATCGCCATGGCCCCCGACCCCACGATCCGGCGCCTGTTGGTCGACCCGGTCGACGGGACCCTGCTGGTGCGTGAACCCCGCCGCCGCCACTTCGACGCCCCCACTTCGGGTCACATCCGCGCCCGCGACCGCAGATGCCGCCAACCCGGTTGCGATCTGAAGATCCGGCACAACGACCACATCCACGCCCACATCGACGGCGGCGTCTCGACCACCGACAACGGCCAAGGGCTCTGCGTCCGCTCCCACACCCTCAAACACCTACCCGGGTGGATGGTCACGTCGAAAGGCAAAGCCACCATCTGGCGAACCCCCACCGGCCACACCTACATCTCCCACCCACCACCACTGCTACCCAAAGACCAACCCCGCCACCTCCGCCAATAGGAAAGGCCGCAGCGCCTCACTTAGCCTGGGTCAGCTACCGATCCAGCAGCTCGGTGACGTCCACGTCGCCGTGCTCGTTCTCGATCGCGTCGACGAGCTTCGAGACCTCGTCAGGCTCGACCTCGACGCCGGCTTCGTCGAAGCCCTTGCGCAGCTCTTCGGCGATCGTGTCCTCGGTCGCACCGTCCTGCCAGGACGAGACGCGGTCGACGACCAGCTGGATGGCTTCGAGCTCGGGGTTGTCTGGGGTGTTTGTCTCAGTCATGGGCGGGGAGTTACCCGGCCCGCTCCGGTTTACGCGTCAGGCGATCTGCGCATCGTCGATGACCGGCTGTGTCAGCGGCCAGCCGGCGGGATCGTCGAGAGGTCGACCGACCCTGCGGGCGTAGTGGTTCCAGTCCTCGGCCCGACCCGCGAACCAGACGACCTGGCGCAGCATCAGGCTCTCGAGGTCACCGGCCGCTACATGGGGATGACGCCGACCGATCTCGTAGGCGATCTCGCGCGCCGCACTCGCGTCCGCAGTCGCGTCGTGCGCATTGTCGAGCGGCACGCCGTAATAGGCGGCGACATCGGTCAACCGTCGCGGGCCGAGGCCGCCACGCTCGATGCCCCAGTCGATGACATAGGGATCGACCACGAAGAGTCGCTCCCAGTCGGGCTGCGTGAGCCCCCAGCGATCCGCCTCAGCGCGCAGCATCGTGAGGTCATAGGCCGCGTTGAAGACGACCAACCCGACGCCGCGCTCGATCAGGTCCTGCACCCAGGCGATCACCTCGGCCAACGCGTCGACGGGAGCCGGCGCACCGGCCAGCGCCTCCTCGGTGAGCCCATGCACCTCGGCCGAGGCTGCCGGGATCGGGACGCCCGGGTTGATCAGGCCCGAGAAGTCGTGACCACGATCGTCGAGCAGCGCATAGCTCAGCACGCGATCGGTCAGCGGGTCGACGCCCGTCGTCTCGAAGTCGAGGGACGCCAGCGCGACCTGATGCCAGCCGGCATGGTCGCCGCGCGGGGGCGGCGTAGGCGCGCAGGCCACGCAGATCGTGCGCCAGCGGCCGGGGAAACCAATGAGCTGGCCCGCCGCGATCTCGACAGCGGAATCGCACTCGGCGCACCTTCCGGCGTACTTGTTGGCTCTCATGATGATCACGGTAAGGGCCGGGGCGGACAGCATGACTTCGCGACACGTAAACGTGCGAATCGAGTCAGCCGGTCTGCGCCGCCTCCACCAAGGCCCGGAACAGCCCGGCGTCCTCGATGCGCTCGGGGTGCCACTGCACCGCCAGCCAGAAGGGCCGCGACGGGTCCTCCATCGCCTCGAGCACGCCGTCGGCTGCATGCGCCGACGCGACAAACCCGGGATGCTCACGTACGGACTGATGGTGGTGGCAGTGCACCGAACCCTTGTCGCCGACCGCACGACCCAGCAACGTACCGGGCACCACGTCGACGTCGATCACGCCGAACTCGGCACCGCCGGGCGAGTGCTCCTCGTGCCCGGCGATCTCGGGGACGTGCTGGTCGAGCGTGCCGCCCGCGTGCACCGCCATGACCTGCATGCCGCGGCAGATGCCGAGCACGGGCAGCCCGGCCGCGGCAGCCGCGTCGAGCATCGCGAGCTCCCACGCGTCGCGGTCCTCGCGCCAGCCGACCGTACGTTCGTGGGGCTCCGCCTCGTACCGGCTCGGATCGACATCGGCACCCCCGGCGATGATCAGCCCGTCGATCCGCGCCGCGACCGACGCCGCGCCGCTCGGGTCGCCGGGCGGCAGCAGCACCGCGACTCCCCCGGCGGCCTCGATCGACCGCGAGTAGACCGCGTGCAGCACGTCGGCCTGCTCGTGCCAGATGCCCCACCGCGACTGCTCGCGATAGGTCGTGACCCCGATGAGCGGCTTCACGATCACACCGGGGTGACGTATGCCCCGGAGATGCCGCCGTCCACGAGGAACGTCGACGCCGTCATGAAGCTCGACTCGTCCGACGCCAGGAACAGCACGGCGTTGGCCATCTCCTCGGGCTCGGCGAACCGGCCCAGCGGCACGTGCACCAGCCGGCGCTCGGCCCGCTCGGGATCGCTCGCGAACAGCTCGCGGAGCAGCGGGGTGTTGACCGGGCCGGGGCACAGGGCATTGACGCGTACGCCCTCGCGCGCGAACTGCACGCCGAGCTCACGCGACATCGACAGCACGCCACCCTTGGACGCCGAGTACGAGATCTGCGACGTCGCCGCGCCCATGACCGCGACGAATGACGCCGTGTTGATGATCGAGCCCTTGCCCTGCTCGAGCATGTAGGGCAGCGCCGCCTTGCAGCAGAGGTAGACGCTGGTCAGGTTGACGTCCTGCACGCGCTTCCACGCCTCGAGGTCGGTGTCGAGGATCGAGTCGTCGTCCGGCGGCGAGATGCCGGCGTTGTTGAACGCGATGTCGACCGAGCCGTACGTGTCCTTGGCGGTCTTGAACAGCGCGTCGACCTGCTCCTTGTCGGTGACGTCGACGTGCACGTACGTCCCGCCGACCTCCTCGGCGATGCCGGGTCCCTTGGCGTCGTCGACGTCGCCGATGACGACGTTGGCGCCCTCCTCGGCGAACCGGCGTACGGTCGCCAGTCCGATGCCCGAGCAACCGCCCGTCACGACGGCGGTCCGGCCTGCGATGCGTCCTGCCATGTCTGTGGTTCCTATTCGCTTGAAATGACTAGTCGTTTGAAATGAAGATGTTCTTGACGTCGGTGAAGGAGTGCGGGGCGTCCGGGCCGAGCTCGCGGCCGATGCCGGACTGCTTGAAGCCGCCGAACGGCGTCCAGTAGCGGACCGACGAGTGCGAGTTGACGCTCAGCGCGCCGGACTCGACGGCACGCGAGACGCGCAGTGCCCGCCCGACGTCGCGGGTGAAGATCGAGCCCGACAGCCCGAACTCGGTGTCGTTCGCGAGCTCCACGGCCTGCGCCTCGTCGTCGAACGGCATCACCGCGACGACGGGCCCGAAGACCTCCTCGCGCCAGATCCGCTGCTGCGGGTCGTCGGCCAGCACGACCGTCGGCGCGAACCAGTAGCCCGCACCCTGCGGCGCCGAGCCGGCGAACGCCACGTCGACCTCGTCGACGAAGCCCTTGACCGTCGCCTTCTGGCCGGCCGAGATCAGCGGCCCCATCTCGCTCGTACGGTCCGACGGGTCGAGCACCTTGATGCCCTTGACCGCCGGCTCCAGCAGCGAGACGAACTCGTCGTACGCCGAGCGCTCCACCAGGATCCGCGAACGCGCACAGCAGTCCTGCCCGGCGTTGTCGAACACGGCCGACGGCGCCGATGCCGCCGCTTTGGCGAGGTCGGCATCCGCGAACACGATGTTGGCGCTCTTGCCGCCGAGCTCCAGCGTCACCCGCTTCACCTGGTCAGCGCAGCCGGCCATGATCTTCTTGCCGACCTCGGTCGATCCGGTGAAGCACACCTTGCGTACGGCCGGGTGGGTCACGAACCGCTCACCGACGACCGAGCCCTTGCCGGGGATCACGGTGAAGACGCCCTCCGGCAGCCCCGCCTCGAGGCCCAGCTCGCCGAGCCGGATCGCGGTCAGCGGCGTCAGCTCCGCGGGCTTGAGCACGACGGTGTTGCCCGCCGCCAGCGCCGGCGCGAAGCCCCAGCCGGCGATCGGCATCGGGAAGTTCCACGGCACGATGATCCCGACGACGCCGAGCGGCTCGTGGAACGTCACGTCGATGCCGCCGGCGACCGGGATCTGGTGCCCGGTCAGGCGTTCGGGCGCGGCCGAGTAGTAGTTGAGGACGTCCCGGACGTTGCCGGCCTCCCATGTGGCATTGCCCCAGGTATGCCCCGAGTTGCGCACCTCGAGCTCGGCGAGCTCCTCGACATGCTCGTCGACGAGCTGCGCGAAGCGCCGCAGCAGCCTGGCCTTCTCGCCGGGCGCGACATCGCGCCAGCGCGGGAACGCCTCGGCGGCCCGCTCGATCGCCGCATCGGTCTCCTCGAGGGTCGCGAGATGGACCTCGGTGACCTGTTCCTCCGTCGCCGGGTTCACGACGGTGTACGTGTTGCTCAATTCAGTTCCTCACATGCGTTCGAAGCTGCGGCGCAGCTCCCAGTCGGTCACGGCAGAGTCGAAGGCAGCCAGCTCGACGTCGGCCATGTTGGTGTAGTGGTTCACGACCTCGTCGCCGAACACCTCGCGCGCGATCGCCGAGCCGGCCCACGCGTCGCGCGCCTCCCGCAGCGTCGTCGGGACCTTCGGCTTGTCCGAGGCGTACGCGTTGCCGGCCTGCTCCGGCTCGAGCTCCAGCTCGTTCTCGATGCCATACAGGCCACCGGCCATCATCGCCGCCAGCGCGAGGTACGGATTGGTGTCGCCGCCGGGCACCCGGTTCTCCAGGCGCGCCGACGGGCCCTTGCCCACCAGGCGTACGGCACAGGTCCGGTTGTCGAGGCCCCACGCCACTGCCGTCGGCGCGAACGAGCCGCCGGCGAACCGCTTGTAGGAGTTGACGTTGGGCGCATACAGCAGCGTGAAGTCGCGCATCGTCGCGAGGATGCCGGCGATGAACCGGTCGTACGTCGGGGTGCGTTGGTCGCCGTCCCAGAACGCGATGCCGCCGTCAGACGTACGCAGCGACAGGTGGATGTGGCATGAGTTGCCCTCGCGCTCGTTGAACTTCGCCATGAACGTCAGGGCCTTGCCGTGCGCCGACGCGATCTCCTTGGCGGCGGTCTTGTAGACCGCGTGGTTGTCGGCCGTCACGAGCGCCTCGTCGTAGAGGAAGCCGATCTCGTGCTGGCCGAAATTGCACTCGCCCTTGGCGCCCTCGACGTTCATCCCGGCGGCATACATCGTGTTGCGGATGTCGCGCAGCAGCGGCTCGACCCGCGTCGTCCCGACGATCGAGTAGTCGATGTTGTACTGGTTGGCGGGCGGCAGGTCGCGATAGCCGCTGGACCACGCCTCCTCGTACGACGTGTCGAACACGATGAACTCGAGCTCGGTGCCGGCGAGCGCCGTGAACCCGGCATCGGCGGCCTTGGCGAGCTGCGCCTTGAGGATCGTGCGCGGCGACTGGACGACCGGCTTGTGGTCGAGCCACACCAGGTCGCACTGGATCATCACGGTCGCCGGCAGGTGCGTCAACAGCCGGATGGTGTCGAAGTCGAGGGCGAACTCCATGTCGCCGTAGCCCTTGTCCCACGACGACATCTCGTAGCCGTCGACGGTGTTCATGTCGACGTCCACGCTCAGGAGGTAGTTGCAGCCCTCTGTCCCCTGCTCGACGACGTAGTCGAGGAAGTACTGCCCGTGCAGGCGCTTGCCCTGCAACCGGCCCTGCATGTCGGTGAAGGCGACGATGACGGTGTCGACGTGGCCCTCCTCGATCTGCACGCGCAGCTGCTCGAGGCTCAGCAGGTGTAGGTGTCGTTTGGTCATCGACTCGTACCTCTCATCTTGGGCAGGTTCACATGAGCCCCCGGAGCAGGGCTGCGGTGTCATCGCAATGGCTCTCCATGACACGACGCGCCTTGGCGGCATCACCGGAGAGGATCGCCTCCGCGATCGCGGTGTGCTGCTGGCGCGAGTGGTCGATGTTGCGGTCGAGCACCGGGATCGCCCCGAGCATCTCGTGCAACCGGATCTGGACGCTCGTCACGGCGTCGATCAGCAACGGTGAGTCGGTCAGCGAGGCGATCGCGAGGTGGAACTGCGAGTCGGCCTGACGATGCACGGCCTTGCTGGACGGCGAGCTGACTCGTTCGAGCGCGCCGCGGAGCATCTCGGCCTGCTGCTCGGTCAACGTACGACCGGCAGCCGCGTGCGCTGCCCCGGGCTCCACGATCCGCCGGAAGGTGAGGGCGTCGAGCAGCTCCTCGCGCGGTCGCTCGAGCTTGGCCGAGGCACCGGGCTCCTCGGGCCGGAACTCGACGACGCTGCCGCCGCCGCGTCCACGGCGAGTCGTCAGCAGGCCCGCGTCGCGGAGCGCACCGATCGCGTCGCGCAGGGTCGAGCGGGACACACCCATCCGCTCAGCGAGCTCGCGCTCGGGCGGCAGCGTGGTGCCGTCGGGATAGATGCCGAGACGGATCGACGTCGCCAACATCTCGACGCACGACTCGAACGCGTGATGCGCCCGGAGGGGCCTGAGCACGGCGGCGGCGAGGTCGTCCTTGGGGTCCGGGGTGACGTCGTCGGTCTCCGCCATGCCGCCTCCCGTCGCCACCTTAAGGTCTGATATCGAACCTTATCGACACAGGCAAGCGTATGTCTACGGGCGTCAGCGGCGTGCCAACTCTTCGTCGGCCCGCGAGAGCGCCGTGCTGAGGACGCGAACGGTGGCGTTGAGGTCGTCGACCGGCAGGTCGCCCCAGAGTCGTTCGGCAATTTCACCCGTCGTGACGCCGATCGAGTTGCGGAAGCCCTGCCCCGCTTTGGTCACGACAACTTCCTCACCCTCAAGGGCCAGGAACCCATGTCCGGCCAATGTGGCGATTTGCGCGTACGCCTCGTCGCTGGTGACCTTGAGCGCCCCGGCAACCAGGCCCGTGAGCTGGTCGCGGCCGAACGACTCGCCTCCGGCGACCGCGATGCTGAGCGCGACCCATTGGGGTTCCGTGACACCGGAGTCGGCCAGGAGCCGATCCAGGATCGCATTGAGCGCCTTCTCGGTCCGGCCGAGGAGCTGTGGAGTGAAGGGAACCGTGTTCGACATGGGAACTCCTGTTCGTTAGTTCAATAAACGTTTGTGTCACTAACGATAAACCACACCGCAACCTTGCTCAAGTGCGCGATTCCACGAGCGAGCGCAATAGCCGGACCAGCTCCTTGCGCTCGGTGGCCGAGAGCGGGGTGAGGATCTCGTCCTGGGCCCGCTGGATCACCCCGTCCAGCTGGCCCAGTTGGCTCCGACCCTTCCGGGTGATCGTGATGACGTTGCGGCGTCGGTCGTCGGGGTCGGGCGCGCGCTGAACCTGCGCGGACTCCTCGAGCTCGTTGAGCACCGCGACCAGGTCACTGCGGTAGAGCCCGGCCCGATCGCTGAGCGTCGCCTGGCTCGCCGGTCCGTGCTCGTCCAGCGACGCAAGCACTGCGTAGTGCCATTTGCGTGCGCCACGAGCCGCCAGCCCCTCGCTCACGATCCGGTCGGCGCGTGTCGCAGCCTGGGAGAGCAACCGGCTCGGCAATCCCTGCAACCGAGTCGCGCCTACCGGGGCATCGGGCATGTTGCGTTCATCCATGGCGCCACCCTACGCGTCAGCGTTAGCCGTCCTAACGAGCGTCGCTCACGGTGACAAACCGCCGCACCACGCTCACGCTCGACGGCGCACCAAGGGTCTTCTAGGGGCTGGCGCTGTCGGGCAATGGGACGGTCAAGAAGGGCGGAGTCTTTCGCCTGAAGGATCGAAAAGCGGCTTGAGGCTGACAGTGACGGGGATGCGGCGGCCGCCGACGTCGAGCTGGTAGTCACCAGATCGTACGTATGCCGCATCGGCCGTCTCGCCCTCGGGCGCCTGCACCCACGCGAGCCCCACGCCGGCGCCGAGCGTCGCCCCCCACGCGCCCGACGTCGCCTGCCCCGCCGCGACCCCATCTCGTACGAGCAGCTCACCGCCCCACACCATGACGTCAGGGTCTTCGAGCGCGAACGAGACCAGGCGGCGCGACGGGCCCGCGGCCTTGGCCTTCTCGACGGCGGCGCGGCCGAGGAAGTCGATCTCGGTGCCCAGCTTGCAGGTGAAGCTCAGGCCCGCCTCGACGGGATCGACCTCGGGCGTGAGCTCGCGGCCGAAGGCCCGATAGCCCTTCTCGAGGCGCATCGACTCGATCGCGTAGTAGCCCGCATCGACCAGGCCGAGGTCGGCGCCGGCCGCCTTCACCGCGTCATAGACCCCGAGCGCATCGTCCGTGCGGACATACAGCTCCCAGCCGAGCTCGCCGACGTACGTGATCCTGGTGGCGCGCACCGTGAACCCGGCCAGCACGACCTCCCGGCTGGCACCGAACGGGAAACCCGCTTCACTCAGGTCAGCGTCGGTCAGCCCCGACAGGAGCTCCCGCGACCTCGGCCCCATGACACCGAAGACCGCGAGCGTGTCAGTCACGTCCTTGACCTGCGCGTCGAGTCCGGCCGGGATGTTGCGCCGCAGCCAGTCCTGGTCACGTTCGGTCGTGGCCGAGCTCGCGACGAGGAAGTACTGATCGTCGAAGATGCGGGTCACGGTCAGGTCGGACTCGTAGCCCCCGCGCTCGTTGAGCAGCGCGGTGTAGACCGTCTCGTCCGGGGCAACGGCGACATCGTTGCTGCAGATCCACTGGAGGGCGGCCTCGGCGTCGGCGCCGTGAACGACGTACTTGGAGAACGAGGACTGGTCGAAGATCGCGACGGCCTCACGGCACGCCCGCTGCTCGGCTGCGGACCACGGCAGCCAGTTCTGCTTGCCCCAGGCGTACCGGATCGAGGGATCCACGCCAGGCGGTGCGAAGAAGTTGGCGCGTTCCCAGCCCATCTTGCTGCCGAAGCCGGCGTTGGCCGCGGCGAGACGGTCGTAGACCGGAGAGGTCCGCAGCGGCCGCGCCGTGTCGTACTCGCGGTTGGGCCAGGGCACGGCGTAGTGAAGGCCGAGCACTTCGGTGACCCGCGCCCGCAGGTATGCCTTGTCGTTCTGGAACGGCGCGAACCGGCGGATGTCAACGGCCAGTAGGTCCACCGTCGGCTCACCCTCGAGGACCCACTCGGCCAGCGCGCGCCCGGCGCCGCCCGCCGAGGCGATGCCGACCGAGTTGAAGCCGGCGCCGACGAAGAACCCGCGCACCGAAGGAGCCTCGCCGAGGATGAACTGGTTGTCGGGCGTGAAGCTCTCGGGACCGTTGTAGAACTTGCGGATGCCGGCCTCGTGCAGCGCCGGTATGCGCTCGAGCGCGCTGTCCATCAGGATCTGGAAGTGGTCCCAGTCCTCGCCGAGCAGCTGGAACTCGAACGGGTACGGGATCTCGTCCGGCGCGACCCACGGCTTGGCCTCGGGCTCGAAGCCGCCGACGACGAGCCCGCCGACCTCCTCCTTGAAGTACGTGTAGCCGTCGGGGTCTCGCAGGATCGGCAGGTCAGGGCGTACTCCCGCGATCTGGTCCGTCACGACGTAGAAGTGCTCCGCGGAGTGCAGCGGCACCGCGACACCGATCTGCGCGGCGAGGTGGTGCGCCCACTGGCCGGCGCAGTTGACCACGATCTCGGCCTCGATGTCGCCCTGGTCCGTTCGCACGCCGGTCACCGCCCCATCGGCGACCAGGACCTCGGTGACCCGCACGTGCTCGACCACGGTCGCGCCGCGCTGCCGGGCTCCCCGCGCCAGCGCCTGGGTCAGGTCGGTCGGGTTGGCCGTGCCGTCGCCGGGCAGCCAGATGCCACCGAGCAGGTCGCTGGTCTCGAGCAGCGGGTAGCGCTCACCGGCCTGCTCCGGCGTGAGCAGCTCGCACTCCAGGTCGTACGCAGCGGCCGTCGCGACGGTGCGCCGGAGCTGCTCCATGCGGTCCTCGGTGCGGGCGACGGTGACGCCGCCGCAGCGCTTGAAGCCCGAGCTCAGGCCGACCTCGTCCTCGAGCTGCTCGTAGAGCGACGCGCTGTACTGCACGAGGGTCGTGCCGGCCTGTGTCGCGCGGAGCTGGCCGACGAGCCCGGCCGCATGCCAGGTCGTGCCCGACGACAGCTCGCCCTGCTCGAGCAGCACGACGTCGCTCTCGCCCGACTTGGTCAGGTGATAGGCGACGCTCGTACCGACGACCCCGCCGCCGATGATGACGATGCGCGCCCTGCTCGGGATCGTCATGCGACCGCTGCCTCGAGCCAGGTCTCGAACCGTGGGTCATTGAAGTCCGCGACGGCCTTGTCGAAGCGCTCCTGGCCCCAGCCGTAGAAGTCGAAGTCGTCGTCGTTCGTCGCGGCCTGGATGAAGCCCCACAACGACCAGCCGTAGCGCGACACCGTGGCCTGGAGCCGGGCGCGGGCGATCAGCGCCGGGTCCTCGTGGCCGACATACGCAGTGACCAACTCGGTCAGGTGGTCCTCGTCGAGCTCGCACTCGGTCCACGAGTTGCCGAGCTCGAAGTAGGCGTCGTTGTTGCCGGCATAGTCGTAGTCGATCAGCCAGAGCCGCTCACCGTCGTCGACGATGTTGCCGGCGAGCAGGTCGTTGTTGCACGGCACGGTCGGCAGCGGGCGCGAGTCAAGTGCGCCCTGGATGCGGAGGAAGTCCGCGCCGTACGTGACGTAGTCGTCCGGCATCGTGAAGCCGCGGCTGACACACGTACGCAGGTAGGTCGGCTGACGGACGAACATGTCGAAGTCCGTCGAGAACCGCGGGCCGCCGTGCAGCATCCGCATCACCGCCGCGAGCCGCGGGAGCGCACCTGGCGCACGGAGGTCCTCGTTGACGTAGCTGTGGCCACCGACGTACCCGATCACGAGCGCCCCGAGGTCGGGCCGGTAGTCGACGAATGGCGCGCCGGCGCCCGATGCCTCGGCAGCCTTGGTGTTGTAGGACTCGGCGTCCCGGTCGATGCCGAGCAGCGAGCTGTCGCTGCGGGCGAGCCGAACGACGTACTCACCGGTCGGAGTCACGACCTTGAGGTTCTGGTTGGTCAGGCCGCCGGACAGCTCCTCGACCGTCCGCGGGGACCCGGCGAGGGCAGGCACCTGATCGAGTACCGACTCGATGTCCACGATTCCCCTCCCCTCCGTGATGCAGCCATGACGCGAAGCGGGCGTGTGAGGGACCTCTGATTGCCGGTCCCTCACACGCCCATACGGATCTCCTAGTCGTTGAATGCTTCGATGACCGCTTCGTCGATCGTGTGCTTCGGACCGGTGAACCACTTCTTGGCCGAGACGTGCCACCAGATCGCCACGGCGAGGATCGTCCCGCCGGCGAGGATTGGCGCGTAGTTGACGAACTTCCATGCGAAGTTCGTCGTTGCCGGGCCACCCCGCCGGATACAGCGGCAGGATGAAGTAGATGCAGATGATGGCGATCTCTGCAACGGCGACGAGGTTCATCCACTTGTACTTGTTGCCGTTCGTCCAGCTGCCGGGCACGAACGAGTCGCCCATCTTCCAGCGGAGGTAGATCGGGATGAGGAACGCGAGATAGAGACCGATGACCGCAACCGACACCACGGCATAGAACGCAGTCGGGAGGATGATCGGCGCTTCCTCGGTGCCGAAGTTGACCTCGATGAGCGCCGGAAGCGTGATGAGTCGCGGCGATCACTGCGACGAACATGACAGCGTTTGCCGGCACCTTCTTGGCGGTTGACCTTCGACCAGAACCCGGAGCCGGGGATCGCTCCATCTCGACTGAATGCGAACGTCATGCGGGAGGCGCTCGTGAGGCAGGCGACGGTGCAGAACAGCTGGCCGAATGCGAGATGCCGATCACGATCGTGTGCCACGACTCGCCCAGCGCCTGTCCGAGGATGACGTCAGAACCGTACAAGCCCTGATTGATGCCGTCTGTCACAGCATTCTGGTCGCCCACGGCGAACAGCAGCGCGAGGAGAAGGATCCAGCCGCCGAGCGCCGAGTAAGCGATCGAACGCCAGATCCCCTTGGCTGCGCCTTCCGACGCCGCCTGGGTCTCCTCCGAGAGGTGGGCGGACGCGTCGAAGCCGGTGATCGTGTACTGCGTCAACAGGAAGCCGAGCGGCAGCACCAGGAACCAGAACATGCATCCCGTTGCTGGCGCCTCCGTCATAACCGGAGTTGTTGATGCCTTGCCGCTGAACACCTCAGCCGATGCTCTGGTGACGGTCGGGGACGAACGATCAAGATCAGCACGATGATCGCCGACACCGGCGACGTGCCACCAGACCGAGATGTTGTTGACGACGGCCAGCAGGTGACTGGAGAAGATGTTGCCAGCGCCGCGGCGACGGTCAAGATGATGACAAACTCGATGAACACCCGCTTGAGGCTGTAGTCCGCGGCCCAGCTGTCGCTCAGCAGGCCGATGAAGATGTCCATGAAGTTGGCGCAGCCATACGCAACCGACGCGGTTACCGCGATCAGGCCGATCAGGTTGAGCCAGCCGGTGAAGAATCCGGCAGCCGGCCCACCCAGCTTGGACGCCCACCAATAGATGCCACCCGAGGTCGGGTATGCCGACACGAGCTCCGACATCGTGAAGCCGATGATGAGGATGAACAGCGAGATGACCGGCCAGCCCCACGAGATGGCGATGGGACCGCCATTACTCCACGCCTGTCCGAAGGTCGTGAAACATCCCGCGAGGATCGAGATGATCGAGAACGAGATCGCGAAGTTCGAGAAACTGGACCACGAGCGACTCAGTTCCTGCTTGTAGCCGAGGCTCGCGAGCAGCTTCTCGTCCGCGCTGAGTTGATCTGTCATGTGACGCACCCAACTTTCAGTGAAGTTGGTGCATGCTAGCGCGGGTTAGAGGTATGAATCTAGACCTTTGATGCTCTGAGTTCACGAGTTCACACGACGGAAATCTGTGCTCAACGTCGTCCGCTCAACTCGATTCGTCGCCATTCTCGGCGGCGCGTTGCTGCTCCTCGCGCGATCGCTTGAGCTCGTCGCGCTCCCCGCGGAGCCGCTTGACCTGGAGCTTGCGGCGCTTCATCTGCATGCTGGTGCCGGTCAGGACCAACGCGAGCACCACCCCGACGATCACTCCGCTCAGCGTGCCTGCCCGGAATCCGGGCGCTTCGACGTCGAAGATCCGCTCCCCCGCGTGCGCCGCCTTGCTGTCGCCGGCCACGACCGCAAGGGTCAGCCAGTTGGGCGCCGCCAGGAGCAGCGCGATGGCAGCGACGATGATGCGCCACGTCCAGTTGAAGAATCGCTTGCGGATCTGGAACAGCAGCAGCACCGGGACGAAGGTGAACACGAAGCCGTAGAACAGGCCCCACAGCGTGCCCTTGGTGAGGCTGTCGCCAACTTGGTCACCCACCCGGTGCGCCCACCACCGTGGGAAGAACGCCGCCGAGACCCGGAAGCCGATGTACGCCCCAGCGAGCAGGAGGACCGCGAGCACGATCCGCTTGATCCACGCCCCGGGGGCGATGTCGGGCTGGTCCCGGATCTTGCGCTCGAGCGCGTCGTCCTCATGTGGCTCGTTGGTCGCCGCCGACTCGTCCTGGGTCATGGCCACATCATGGCATCGCTGCGTCGTCGCCGCCCAGGATCAGGGGGCGTCCGCCATCGCTTGCCACTCCTCGGCGCCCACGACCCCGTCCTGCGTCAGCCCGGCCGACGCCTGCAGCTTCTGCACCGCGGCGAGCGTCTTGGTGTTGAAGAACCCGTTGCGATCGGCCGCCGGCATCCCGAGGGCGGTCTGGAGGAACAACGCGGCCTTGCCCACCTGACCCTGCTTGATCGTGCTGCCGGAGTAGTTCTTGGCGCCGTACGCGATCGCTTCGCCCCTGGTGTATCCGCCGACGGCATTGCTCGTGATACTCGACGGGCTCAGCGAAGCCCACGTCGGCTGATCCAGCGTGCCGGTGAGCGGTAGGTCGTGGCCTTGCTGGTACGCCTTGACCGCCTTCCAGGTGGCGGAGTCGAACTTCTTCGTCTCCTTGACCTTGAGCAACTTCTGCGCCTTGAGGACGGTCGCGCCGGTGTTGCCGTACGCCCGGGCAGCCAACGAGGTCTTCTTGACCAGTGACTCGGTCCGCGGACAGGCGGACGTGCGCGGCGTGCTCGTCAGCGTGGCGTACGTGCCGGTGAACGCGATGCAGGGGCCCAGGTCGATCGTGCCGACCTTGCCGGTCCAGAACGACGTGTTGCCGCGGGCACCATTCCAGCTGAACGAGATGTGCACGTGATCGGTGTGGCCGGTATTGGGCCGCCACCCTTCGGAAGCGCGATAGACGGCCCAGATCTTCTTGTTGTAGATGATGTACATGATGCCGAGCCGACGGGCATTGCGACCGTTGTCGGCGGTGGCCCAGCCGATGAAGTTCGCGGCGGCAGCGCGCTCGCTCTTGTCGCCGACGTCGACCATCCAGTCCCAGGCGCGACCCTCGCTGTGCTCGGAGACGCCCTCGGTGCAGCCGTGGCTGATCGCTCCCGCGCCGCCCTCGCCGTACGTCTTGAGCACGAGCGCGCGGAGCTTCGTGACACCCGGCATGTCGACCGGGCTGCAGGAGGTCTGCGGCAGGTACGGCGAGGCCGGGTCAACCCCGGACGGCAGAGTGACCGGCGCCTTCAGACCCTTGGGACTCGAAGGCAACGTGACCGGCGGACTCCCCGCCCATGCGGCGGTGACCGTCAGCACGGTGACCGTGGCGAACGAAGCGGATGCGAGCATGAATCGGCGCACGGTTGGCGCCCCCTTCCCGAGACAACCGTTTCATCATGCGTCGCGTCCGCCCCTCCTGTCTCTCAAACCACGGAATCCTCATGCGCCGGCGCGAGGATCGCGACGATCACAGCGGTGACCGCGACGACCGCCGCAGCGATCAGCAGGGCCCCGCCGATGCCGTCGACGAACGCGCTCTGTGCTGCCGACACGAGCTGCTGCCCCGCGGATCCCAGCTCACTCACGTGCGGCGACTGGGTGAAGGCGATCGAGCTCTGTGCCCCTTCGGCAAGCGCAGGCGGAAGCCCGTGCACCGCCTCGGTCATGCCGTCGCGGTACTGCTGATTGAGGACACTGCCGAGGATCGCGATGCCGAACGCACTGCCGAGCTCGCGCGCCGTGTCGTTGACCGCCGAGGCCACGCCCTGCTTGCTCTCGGGCAGCGACTCGGTGATCGCGGTGGTCGACGGAGTGCCGGCGAGTCCCATGCCGGCGGCGAACAGCACCAGGCCGAGGGCGAACCAGCCGTACGTCATCTCCGTACCGACCTGCGAGACCACGACCAGACCGGCCGCCGTGAGCACCAGGCCGAGCGGCGCGAGGCGCTTGAAGCCGACCTTCTGGGCGATGCGAGGCGCGTTGCGCGCCAGCGGGATCATGACGATCGGCAGCGGCAACAGCGCCACCGCCGCACCGAGCGGCGAGCGACCGACAACGAACTGCAGGTACTGGATCACCACGAAGAACAGCCCGAAGGTCGCGAAGAACTGCACCATCACGGTCAGGGATCCGGCGCTGAAGCCCCGGTTGCGGAACAGGCGCGGGTCGAGCATCGGCTGTGCGACACGGAGCTCCCAGCCAACGAAGGAGACGAGCGCGACGATCCCGACCACGAGGGCGGTCACCGTCAGGCCATCGCCCCAGCCGCGGTCGGGGCCCTCGATGATCCCGAAGACTGTCGATGCGACTGCGACGAGCGACAGCACGGCGCCGACGAGGTCGAGCCGCGGCGGGTCCGCGTCGACCGAGCTGGGCACGACGGCCAGGGTGCCGGCCAGTGCGAGTCCGGCAAGTGCCACGTTGAGGCCGAAGAACGAGCTCCACGAGAAGAACTCGAGCAGGATGCCGCTGCCGAACAGGCCGAGGACTGCTCCACCTCCGGCCATGCCGACCCACACGCCGATCGCCTTGGCGCGTTGCTCGACCGGGAACGACGTCGTGATGATCGACAAGGTCGTCGGCATGATCGCCGCCGCACCGATGCCCATCATGGCGCGCAGGGCGATCAGCTGTGCCGGGTCACTCGTGAGCATGCCGAGCCCGGCCGCGATGCCGAACACCGCCAAGCCGCCCGCGAGCAGCTCGCGCCGGCCGAACCGGTCGCCGAGCGCCCCGGCGAACAGCAGCAGGCCGGCGAACACGACGGTGTAGGCGTCGACGATCCAGGTGATCTGGGTCTGGGTGGCTCCGGTCTCGCGGGCGAGGTCGGGCAATGCGACGTTCAGGCCGCTGACCGCCGAGACGACGGTCATCAAGGCGAGTGAGACGACGGCGAGGACCGGGCCCGTACGGACGCGGGGCCCCTCTCGGGTGTCAGTGGTGGTCATGATCTTCTCCTCATTAATTCTACGTTTGATGAATTATTATTCATCGCTCGTTGAATTGTCAAGAGGTGCGCCGTTTCGTCAGCGTCAGAGCGACCGAGTAAGTTCGCCGTGTGCGCATAGCGACCTGGAACGTCAACTCCATCCGCAGCCGCATCGACCGGGTCACCGGTTGGCTCGAGCGCAACGACGTCGACGTGCTCGCCATCCAGGAGACCAAGTGCCGCGAGGACCAGTTCCCCGGCCTCGAGCTGTCGGCGATGGGCTATGAGTACGCCCACTTCGGGCTCAACCAGTGGAACGGCGTCGCCCTGCTCTCCCGCGTCGGCCTCGACGACATCTCGACGTCGTTCGCCGACGACCAGCCGATGTTCGGCGATCCGCAGGTCGTCGAGGCACGGTCGATCGGAGCGACCTGCGGCGGCGTACGCGTGTGGAGCCTCTACGTGCCCAACGGCCGCACGCTCGACGACCCGCACTACGTCTACAAGCTCGCCTGGCTCGAGCGCCTACGTGTCGCCTCGATCGAGTGGCTCGCCGACAACCCCGAGGGCGAGATCGCGCTGACCGGCGACTGGAACGTCGCGCCGCAGGACGAGGACGTGTGGGACATGACGAAGTTCGAGGGCCACACCCACGTGTCCCAGCCCGAGCGCGACGCGTTCCAGGCGATCCTCGACGCCGGCTACGCCGATGTCGTACGACCGCATACCCCGGGCGAGTTCACTTACTGGGACTACCAGCAGCTGGCGTTCCCCAAGAAGCGCGGGCTGCGCATCGACTTCATCCTCGCCTCCAAGGCCCTCGCGGCCCGCGTCGATCACGCCTGGATCGACCGCGAGGAGCGCAAGGGCAAGGGCGCGAGCGACCACGCCCCCGTCGTCATCGACCTCGGCTGATCAGCTGCCCCACGTCGGGCGGAGCGGCCAGTCGGCGTTGCCATGAGCGTCGGTCTTGACCGCCAGCACATGGTGCAGCTCGATCTCGTTGCGCTCGAAGGCGAGCCGTGACCCGGCCATGTAGATGCCCCACACCTTGGCGCGGCCGAGGCTGACCTCGCCGAGCGCCTCGTCCCAGTGCTCGACCAGGTTGTCGCACCAACCCTTGAGCGTCAGGGCGTAGTGCTCACGCAGATTCTCGACGTGGCGCACCTCGAGGCCGGCATCCTGCGCCGCCACGGTGATGCGGCCGACGCCCGTGAGCTCGCCGTCCGGGAAGACGTAGCGGTCGATGAACGCACCGGTCGACATGGCCTTGTTGTGCGGGCGCGTGATGCAGTGGTTGAGCAGCCGGCCGCCCACCTTGAGATGGTCGTTGAGGAAGCCGAAGTAGGACGCATAGTTGCGCACGCCGATGTGCTCGGTGAGACCAATCGAGCTGATCGCGTCGAAGTTGGTCTCCGTGACGTCGCGGTAGTCCATGAACCGGACCTCGGCGAGGTGGTCGAGGCCTTGGCGCTTGATCTCCTCCTGCGCCCACGTGGCCTGCTCCCGCGAGAGTGTCACGCCGATGACCTTGACGCCGTAGTGCTTGGCGGCGTGGCGCACCATGCCGCCCCAGCCGCAGCCGATGTCGAGCAGGCGCTGCCCCGGCTTGAGGTCGAGCTTGCGGGCGACCAGGTCGTACTTCTCGAACTGCGCCTCCTCGAGCGTCGAGTCGGCGTTGGGGAAGACCGCACACGTGTAGGTCATCGACGGGCCGAGCACGAGCTCGTAGAAGCGGTTGGAGACGTCGTAGTGGTGGTGGATCGCCTCGGCATCGCGCTTCTTGTTGTGGCGCATGCCCTCCATCGCGCGGCGCCACTTGGGCAGGTGCTCCTCGGGAGGCGTCGCCGGGGGCTTGAGGTTGCCGAAGCCAAGGCTGCGGACGATCTGGACCATCTCGGCCGCCGATGGGACCTTGAACTTGAGCTGGCTCATGATCAGGACCATGGCGTCGTAGGGGTTGCCCGGGTGGACGCCCTCGAGCTCGAGGTCGCCGGAGACGTAGGCCCGCGTGAAGCCCAGGTCGCCCGGCGCAGTCATGAGGTAGGACAGCCCCCGCTCGTTGAGGAGCCTCAGCTTGATCGGCGCGTCCTCAGGCCCCGCCGTGCTGCCGTCGAAGGCCTCGAAGCGAAACGGCAGGCCGTCCTTCATGAGCCGACCGAGCGCGTCAGCGATCGACAGTCGTACTCCCACGTCTGTGGTCATGAATTCCTCACCGCTTTCTCGTAGAGGGTGCTCAATCTGCCCTCGGGGTCGTATCGCCCGCGGGCGGCGGCGAGCACCTCGCCGCCATACATCTGCTCGAATGTCTCCTGGTCGTAGAACGCCTCGGAGTAGAGGGACTTGTGGCCGCCGAGATCGTGCACGAAGTCCTCGATCCTCCGGTTGACCATGCCGTCGGCACTGCCGGCGGGGACCTCGACCGTGCCCCAGAACCCGGCATTGACGTATGTCTCTCCGGGTGTGAGCGGGTAGACCGGCCACGCCCGGGTCGTACGCAACGGGCACAGCCACACCGGGCGCATGCCGACCTCGGCGTCGAACCACTCGAGGAACTCCGGGAGCCGGTCGACCGGCACCTCGACGTCCTGGATCACGCGCTCGCGTCCCGGCACCTTGTTGATGCGGTCGAGGACCTTGCTGAGCCCGATCTTCTCGTCGAGGCCGACGAGGCGGTGATAGACGTCGCTGCGCCGCCACTTGGTCGGCCAGACCTTGCGGACCCACCTGTTCTGCGCACCGAATGCACCCGAGCACCAGAACCAGTCGGTGTCCCAGCGCCAGATGTAGTCGTTGATCGTCAGGGCGTCGGTCTCACGCGTCTGGATCGACCGGTAGTAGATCTGCTGGCCGGTGTAGTCGCTGACTGTCTGCGGCGTGTCGGTGAAGTGGGCGAGCGTCAGGTAGATCTCGTCGGGGCTGAACGCCGTGCCGTCGAGCCCGTCGACCCGCTCGCCGTGCCACTCGCCGGTCTCGGCGATGACCTCGATCGCCTTGACCGCTGCGGCGGCATCGGCGACCTGGACGTGCCGCAGCGTGACGAACGGAGGGACCTTCTCGAGCTTGATCTTGAGGCGCGTGGCATAGCCGAGGCTGCCGTATGAGTTGGGGAACGCGTCGAACAGGTCGGCGTGATCGCCCTCGGGCGCCGCCGTGACGATCTCGCCGGAGCCCGTGAGGATGTCCATCTCGAGCACCGACTCGTGCGGCAGGCCGCTGCGGAACGACGTCGACTCGATGCCGAGCCCCGTCACCGCCCCGCCGAGCGTGATCGTGCGCAGCTGCGGAACGACGTAGGGCATGAAGCCGTAGACCAGCGTCTCGGCGACGAGCTGCTCATAGGTGCAGATACCCTGCACGTCGGCCGTCTGCGCGTCGATGTCGATCGCGATGACGCCGTCGAGGCCGCTGACGTCGAGGCCCGGTGAGTCGTTGCCCTGGCGCGGGCGGAACAGGTTGGACGTCTTCTTGGCCAGGCGTACGCGGTCTCCGGGCGCTATCCGTCCGTAGGACGCCAGCAACCGGTCAACGGCTTCCCCGTGGGCCTGCCAACCTTTCACGTGATTCAGATTAGACCCGGGGTGGGACACCGCACGTCGCAGGTCGCCCTAAGAGACAGCCAGGAACCTAATGGCCGCGGCGTAGCCCTCGAGGCCCATGCCGACGACGACGGCAGCGGCGATGCCGCTGAGGTAGGACGTGTGGCGGAACGACTCGCGCGCGTGCACGTTGCTGAGGTGCACCTCGACGAGCGGGGCGCTGAGCTGGCTCGCCGCGTCGCGCACCGCGATCGACGTATGGGTCCAGGCTCCGGCGTTGAGGATCACGGGCGAGCCGGCATCCGCGGCATCGTGCAGCCAGCCGATCATCTCGGACTCGGTGTCGGTCTGGCGTACGTCGACCTCCAGGCCGGCCTCCTTGGCGACCTCTTCACAGCGTGCCACCAGATCGGCGTAGGTCGCGGTGCCGTAGACGTCGGGCTCGCGCACGCCGAGACGGCCGAGGTTGGGGCCGTTGAGGACGAGGACCGTCATGCGTTCACCTCTGCAGTTGCCAGACCAGGACTTCGCCGCCGTCACCGGCAGCACTCAGATCGTACGCGCCCTCGTCCGTCAGACGGGCCTCATCGCCGCTGGTCAGCGTCGTGCCGCCGAGCTGGATCGAGCCCGCTGTGACATGCGCAAGGCTGCGCGGTGCCGCCGGGACACTGACGGACTGCCCGGCCTCGAGGCGTACGACGAACAGCTCGGCACCCGCGTGGACCGCAACCGTCGGCGTCAGCTCACCGGGCTGCGGGTCGACCTCGGCCTGGGCGTACTCGGGCTCGGCGTCGTAGCGAGAGCTCAGCATCATCTGCACGAAGACCAGCGGCTCGTCGACCGACGCGTTCTGCTCCGAGTGCTGCACCCCGGTGCCGGCGCTGAGTCGTTGCGCCGTGCCCGGACGGATGGTGCCGCGGTGGCCCGTGCCGTCCTGGTGCTGGAGCGCGCCTTGCAGCACCCACGTCACGATCTCGACGTCGGCGTGGTGGTGCAGCTCGTAGCCACGACCCGCGTCGATGCGCTCGGTGTTGATCGCGATCAACGGGCCGAAGCCGATGTTGTCAGGGTCGTAGTGCGCGCCATACGAGAAGCTGTGCCACGTCGAGACACCGTCGCCGTCGGTGCGGAAACGGTCGCCGGCTCGGCGGATGTCAGGCATAGCCCAGCTCGTGCAGTCGGTCGTCCTCGATGCCGAAATGATGGGCGATCTCGTGCACGACCGTGATGCCCACCTCCTCGACAACGTCCTCCTCGGTGTCACAGATCGCCAAGGTCGGATTGCGATAGACGTAGATCCGGTCAGGCATGACCCCGCCGTAGGTGCTGTCGCGCTCGGTCAGCGGTATGCCGTCGTAGAAGCCCAGCAACGTCGGGTCGTCTGCGGGCGCGTCGTCCTCGATGAACAGCACGACATTGTCGAGCAACGCCGCGAGCTCGGCGGGCACGGCGGCGAACGCCGCCTCGACAAGCTCGGCGAAGCGATCCTCGCTGACCTCGATCATGGTTCCATCCTGCCTGATGCGGTTTGGGCGTGCCTGTTGTCACCCACTATGCTGAACGGGTTTTCCGGCCCCCATCGTCTAGCGGCCTAGGACGCCGCCCTTTCACGGCGGTAGCACGGGTTCGAATCCCGTTGGGGGTGCCAAGCAGGTCAGGCATCTGACCTGCCAGTGGAGACCCGACGACCCGAACTCAGCGAGCGAAGGCTGCGACCGACTCGAGTTCTACGGCGGCCGTACGTTCAGCCTCACGCAATCGCGTAGCCAGAACCACGCCGATCTCAGAGAGAGCCACGACCACACGGCGCTTGTCGCTCGAGTCGACGCGCCGGACGACCAGGGCCCGTTCGGTCAATCGGTCAACGTGGCGAGTCAAGCTGGCAGCCGGAAGGACAGCCGCCTCCGCGAGATCGGTCATACGCAGACCAGGCTGCTCGAGCAGCGCCACCAGCACCTGCCACTGCTCGAAACTGAGTCCATCGGCCTCGAGCAGCTGCTCGAGGTGCTTGCGCAGCACATGCTCGGCGCGCTTGAGTTGCAGCGTCGTGCTGGTCGATGCACCGAACACACTCATCCGAGAACCTCCACGACTCTAGTTGATCACTGCCGCATGGCGTGTTTGTGTCACGCCGATGACGTTTCGTCACACCTCGCCACAAGCCGCCTTTGATGGCCCAGACTGGGAATCACGTTGCCCCAAACATACGTGGAGATCCCCTGTCCGCCATGCGATTGACCAACGACAGTCGGCGAGAAATGTTGTCTGTCGCCTTTGTCGTGCCCCTGCAAGGACCGACCGGAATCTACGGTCCCTCGTGCCTTGCATGCGGCCAACTGGCCGTCGAGCAATTGAATGCCGTGGACGGAATCGGCGGACGGCAGGTCGAGCTGATCATCATCGACGCCGGGCGCGATCCGCGCGTCGTTGCAGCCGAGGTCGGGGACCTGGTCGACCGGGGAATCGTCGAGGCGATCGCCGGCTGGCACATCTCGGCCGTACGGCAGGCGATCACCCGTCGGGTCGGCGGCAAAGTCGTCTACGCGTACGCCGCCATGCACGAAGGGCGAGATGACACCCCCGGCGTCTTCATGCTCGGCGAACGCCCCATCAACCAGTTGCTTCCTGCCGCGCATTGGATGCGCGAACAACTCGGCGTCGGTCGCTGGGCTGTGGTCGGCAACGACTACGTGTTTCCCCGGGTCACCGGCGCGACGGCCCGGCTGGCTCTCCAGGACACCGCGTCCGAAATCGTGAGCGAGACCTACCTACCTCTTGGCACCACCAACTTCGCGCCGGTGCTCGACGACCTGCGAAGCCAGCGACATCGACGGCGTCGTCATGCTGCTGATGGGCCAGGATGCCGTCCATTTCAATCGCCAGTTCGCCCGCAAGGGACTGGCCGAACGACTCACCCGCCTGAGCCCGGCGATCGAGGAGAACACGCTGCTCGGCGGGGGCGCCGGAGCCCACGACAACCTCTATGCGGCCGCCGCCTATTTCGACGGCATGGACACCGTCGAGAGCAATGAACTCGCCGAGGCCTACTACCGCCGGTACGGGCAGCTGGCGGCCGCGCTCAACGCGATCGGCGAATCCTGTTATGAGGCGATCCTTTTCCTCGCTCGCCTCGGCACGACCTGTGGCGACTTCGACATCAACTCATTGACCGCGATGAAATCTGGAACCTTCTACGACAGCCCGCGTGGTCTGATGCGCCTGGATGGGAACCTGCTGAATCAGGACGTCTACGTGGCCGCTGCGCGGGACATGGAGTTCGAGGTTCAGGACCAGATCGCGCGCGTCACCTGATTTCCAGCTGGCGCAGAGCCTGCGACCAGACCGACGTCAGGTCACCCCGGTGCGCATCGGCCGACAACGTCCGTACGCAGGTGCCTTCGGCCTCGAGCTCAAGGCGGGTGCCGGTAGGTGTCGACAGCAACCGTTCGCCCAGCAGCAGCACCGTACTGATCACTCGCGATCCGCCGATCAGCAGCCGACCTGCATCCGGGCCGACTGCCAGACTTTCGGCCAGCATCGGGATGCCGTCCGATGCCATCACCGTGAGGTCTTGTTGAAGCGATCCGGGCCGCTCGTGGTGCCGGCCGAGGACGATCGTTTCGCGCAGTGCCAGCCGCGCACCCTTCCCAACAATGATCGAGGTATGCCGGTCGACAGTTGCCCCATACGACACCACGAACGGCTCCGCCGCCCATACGAGAGTGGCTGACGGCGCGAGATCGATTGAGACGTCCCACGACGCACGTTGGCCGTCCATGGCGTATGCGACGGTTCCGCCGGGCTCGATCAGATCGAGGCGCGCTCCGGGGCCAACGCTGACCTCGATCGAGATCGCGTCACCGGCCAGCAGGAGAGCCCCGTCGGGGATGAGTGAAACCCGTGCGCCGTCGGCATCCGAGGACAGCAGCATCGGTCGGATCGCCGGCCGCTGATCTGGCCCGTCGGTCGACATCCCGACGACAACCCGGCCGCCCGAAGGCGGCCGGGTGACCGAGATCCGCGTACGGCTCAGATGGTCATGCGTGGGCGTGAGTATGAGTGTCATGGCCGTCAGCGTGGGTGTGCGTCGATCCATCGGCATGTCCGTGCGGGGCCATCGGACCGGGATCGGCAGGAATCAGCACGCCGGCACGATGCTCGGCCAGCTGGCCGAGGACCCAGGCCGTCAACGCGGCGACGGATTCCTCATCCAGGCGGGACAGGGCGATGACCGGGCGGCCGTCGCGCACATCGGATGCGTCCTTGACCATCTGGGCGGCGTCGACACCGACATACGGCGCGAGGTCGGTCTTGTTGACGACGAGGAGATCGGCTCGGGTGATGCCGGGCCCACCCTTGCGGGCAACATCTCCTCCTCCGGCAACGTCGATCAGGAAGATCTGGGTGTCGACGAGCGCCGGGGAGAACGTGGCCGTGAGATTGTCGCCGCCTGACTCGACGAGCACCACATCGAGCGGGGCGAAATCGGATTCGAGTTCCTCGACGGCGATCAGATTGGCTGTGATGTCATCCCGGATGGCCGTGTGCGGGCAGGCGCCGGTCTCGACGGCTCGAATTCTCTCGGGATCGAGGACACCGGCCGATCGGAGGAATCGGGCGTCTTCATCGGTGTAGATGTCATTGGTCACGACGGCCAGCTCCAGGGAGTTCGCCAGTTCGCGGCACAACAGGGCAATCAGCGAGCTCTTGCCCGTCCCCACGGGACCGCATACGCCGATGCGCAATGAACGTCTGGATGATTCAGGCACTGAACAACCTCCGTGTCGCAGAAGAATGGGACTCGGCCCACGCTTCTATCTGGGGTGCACCCGATGCAGGAATTGCAGCCGGGATGAGTCAGGTGGGAGACCTCGCTCGCAAGGCGGTCAACGGTAGGCAGGGCGTCGAGAACCCAGGAACTGACCTCGACCGGGTCGAGGGGCAGCAGTTTCAGGGCCGCCGACGCGACGGTCTGGACATCGTCATAGCCGACGAGCCTGGCCAGCGCAGCCGGCTGCAGTCCGCAGGAGTCCGCGGCAGCGGCGAGCACGCATGCGCGCGAAGAGCCGACCGCGGACCTGCTGCGCCGCCGGATGGTCGGGCCACAGGCGTTTGACCGTTCGGCTCAGACCGCGGCCCATCAGGCGCGAGGTGGCACGCATTGCGGCACTCGGCGTGCGCGCAGCCCAGGCGTCTTCGACATCGTCGAGCGGAAGACCCTGCCGGAGGTGGTGCAGTGCGACCACGGCAGTGGCAGCCTCGACCCGGGTAACGGTGTCGAGGCGCAGGCTGATGTATGTCGGCACTTCCGCGGCTTGGAGGCCCCATTCGACGGCCGGCTCGAGGCCACCCGATTGCGTATGCCCGGCTGAGGGGAGGCGCGAATCGGCCAGGAGCATGAGGAAGAGATCGGCTGAGGTCATCGGATCAGAACATCGAGTAGAGCTGCGTCAGGGGCAATGAGGATGCGGGGGCCGGCACGACCAGTTCGTCGTCGACCCGGATCGCGAATGTCTCCGGGTCGACCTGAATGTCGGGCACCACATCGTTGTTGACCATGTGCTCCTTGCCGATCTCACGCGTGGACGTCATCCCGACCAACCGGCGCCGGAGCCCCAGCCGATCGACCAATCCATCCTCAAGCGCCGCCGGTGACACGAACGTCACCGAATGATCGGCCCCGTCGCCGGCCGAGGGGTCGATCAGGGTTGGCCGCATGAGCTGGGGCTGCGGAGTCGGTATCGACGCATTCGGGTCGCCGAGCGAACCCCAGACGAGGGCACCACCCTTGATGACGACTTCGGGCCGTACGCCGAAGAATCGCGGATCCCACAGCACCAGATCGGCCAGCTTCCCCGGTTCGATCGAGCCGATCTCCCCGGCCATGCCGTGGGCTATCGCCGGATTGATTGTGTACTTCGCGACATACCTCTTGGCCCGGATGTTGTCGGCCGATCCGCCGAGCGAACCGAGTCGATGCTTCATCACGTGGGCGACCTGCCACGTGCGGGTGATGACCTCGCCGATGCGTCCCATCGCCTGCGAGTCCGATGACGTGATCGAGAGGGCGCCCATGTCGTGCAGGATGTCCTCGGCCGCGATCGTCGTTGCCCGGATACGGGATTCGGCGAAGGCCAGGTCTTCAGGCACACGCGGGTTGAGGTGGTGGCAGACCATCAGCATGTCGAGGTGCTCGGCCACCGTGTTGACCGTGTGCGGGAAGCGTCGGATTCGTTGATCCCGGGATGACATGCGGCAGCGAGGCGATGCGCAGGATGTCGGGGGCGTGCCCGCCGCCGGCGCCCTCAGCGTGGAAGGCGTGGATCGACCGGCCACGGATCGCAGCCACGGTGGATTCCAGGTAGCCCGCCTCGTTGAGCGAATCCGAGTGCAGGGCCACCTGGAGGCCGAACTCGTCGGCCGCCTTCAGTGACGCATCGATCGCAGCAGGGGTCGAACCCCAGTCCTCGTGAACCTTGTAGCCACCTGCACCGGCCAATGCCTGCTCGGCCAGACCAGCCGCTGACACGGTGTTGCCCTTGCCCATGATGAAGATGTTGAGCGGCAACGGGTCGAGCGCGCGATGGACCGTCTGGAGGTGCCAGGCACCCGGCGTCACGGTCGTGGCCTTCGAGCCTTCCGACGGACCGGTTCCGCCACCGCCGACGGTCGTGATGCCCGTCGAGAGGGCTTCGAGCAATTGCGATCGAGACAGGAAATGGACGTGTACGTCGATCGCACCGGCCGTCAGGATCCGTCCCTCGCCCGAGATGACGTCGGTCGATGGTCCGATCTGCAGGTCCGGATGAACGCCGTCGGCGATGTCCGGGTTGCCGGATCGGCCGAGTGCGACGATTCGCCCGTCGCGGATGCCGACATCGGCCCGCACGATGCCCCAGTGATCGAGCACGATGACGTTCGTGATGACCGTGTCCGGTGAGCCCTGGGCCCGCGTCGTCATGCCCTGGGCCATCGATTCGCGAATCGACTTCCCTCCGCCGAAGACAGCCTCTTCGCCGCCGAACGTGTAGTCCTTTTCGATCTCGATCCACAGATCTGTGTCCGCCAGGCGAACCTGATCCCCGACAGTCGGACCATAGAGCGCGGCATACTCGGCGCGCGTCAGCTCCATCTCAGGCGTCCTTGATCTGGATGCCGGGAACGACGCCCCGGCCACCGAAAGCGACGATGTCGACCTCACGCGAAGCACCCGGCTCGAACCGCCGCGAAGTCCCCGACGGGATGTCGAGACGGAACCCGCGAGCCGTTTCGCGATCGAACTCAAGGGACGCATTGACGTCGCCCAGATGGATGTGCGATCCGATCTGTATGGGCCGGTCGCCGACGTTGACGATCGTCAGAACTCGTCGCTGATCGGAGGTTCGATCGGCATTGATGACGAGAGTGCCGGGGGCGACTCGTACGGAGCCCGGTCCGTTCAACTGACTGGCCACGACTGCTCCTCAGGCGATCGGTTGATGGATGGTGACGAGCTTGCGTCCATCGGGAAAGGTCGCTTCGACCTGGACATCGGAGAGCATGTCGACGACATCGGGCATCACCTGTTGACGGGTCAGGACTTCCCGTCCGGACACCATCAGCTCCGACACGGTGACCCCGTCGCGGGCGCGCTCGATGACCCACGTCGTCAAGAGGGCAACCGTCTCGGGGTAATTGAGCTTGACTCCGCGGGCGAGGCGATCGCGCGCCACGATTCCGGCGACCGACAACAACAGCTTTTCCACATCCGAAGGACTCAGATGCATGTCACACCGCCATGGCGTCGCGCACGACGTCGATGGCATCGGCGCCACCCACACCGTTCGAGGTGATGCGGCCGGATTCGATGACGTAGTACGAGTCGGTGGCACGAAGCGCGAAGCCCACGTGTTGTTCGACGAGGAGGACCGACAAGTCCCCACGGCGGGTCAGCGCAGTGATGAACCCCTCGATCTCGGCCACGACATTGGGCTGGATGCCTTCAGTCGGCTCATCGAGGATCAGCACCTGCGGTTCGGTGATCAGGGTGCGAGCGATGGCCAGCTGCTGACGTTGACCGCCCGACAGCAGACCGGCCCGACGGCTGAGCAAGGTCTTGAGCGCAGGAAACGTGTCGAGGGCCTCGCCGATGAGGGCGGCGCCATTGCTACGTCCGTCAGCCACGAGCTGCAGGTTCTCGAGTGTCGTCATCTGCCCGAAGGAGAGCTGACCTTGCGGCACATAGCCCACCCCTCGCTTGACCCGCGCATTCGGCTTGAGCTTCGAGACGTCCTCGCCGTCCAGAAGCACCGAGCCCTTCTTGAGCGGCAACAGACCCACAGCTGCACGAAGTGACGTCGTCTTGCCTGCGCCGTTGTGTCCCATCACGGCGACAGCGTGACCCTTGGGCACGACGATGCTGACATCGTGCAGGACCATGCTGCGGCCGTACCCGGCCGTCACGCCCTTGAGTTCCAGTGCAGGCTCACTCATCAGCGACTCCTCCCGTGGCTGCTTGGACACTTCGACCCAGGTAGATCTCCTGGACCTCCGGATTGGCCTGAATCTCAGCGACCGAGCCCTCCGCGAGCACCTTGCCGGCATGGAGCACCGTGACGATGTCGGCGAAGTTGCGGACGAAGTCCATGTCGTGCTCGATGACGATGATCGTGCGATCGGGGCAGATCTTGCGAAGCAATTGGCCGGTCTCTTCGTGTTCTTCGGCACTCATGCCGGCCACGGTCTCATCGAGGAACATGACCTGGGCGTCTTGCACGAGGAGCATGCCGATCTCGAGCCACTGCTTCTCGCCGTGGGCCAGTCGACCGGCAGGGAAATGTGCGACGGCCCCGAGGCCGATCGTCTCGATGACCTTCTCGACGTCGTCGGGAACACCCTTTCGGGCAAACAGCAACTGCCATGGCTTGCGATGCAGCCCACCGGCGATGTCGAGATTTTGGATGACCGTGAGCTCCTCGAAGACTGTCGCCGTCTGGAACGTACGACCAACACCTGCACGTACGACCTGGTGCGACTTGAGGTCGAGCAGATTCGCCCCTGCGTACGTCGCGCTGCCGCTGGCGCGGACCAAGCCCGTCAGGGCATCGACGAGTGTCGTCTTCCCGGCGCCATTCGGACCGATCAGGAAGTGCAAACGTCCAGGCTCGAAAGTGACGTTGACGTTCTCGTTGGCCTTGAAGCCATCGAAGTCGACGGTCAGGTCCTTCACCACAAGCGCTTCACTCACGCCGTCACCTCCTCGGTCGTGCCGACTGTGGTGACCTTGTCGCGCAGGCCGCTGGTCTGGCGGACCAAGTCCTTGCGGAACCGTTTGAGTACCGAGGACAGGCCGCCGGGGATCAGCAGGACGACGACGATGAACAGCGCGCCCTGGAAGTACGACCATTGGTTCGGGAACTGTTCCGACAACGTCGACTGTCCATAGCCGACCGCCAAGGCTCCGAGTGCCGGGCCCAGCAACGCGGCGCGACCGCCGAGCGCCACGCCCGCAATCAGCAGGATCGATGCCGTCGCGTCGACATCAGACGGAGAGATGATGCCCGCGATCGGTGCGAACATGGCTCCCCCGATACTGGCCATGACAGCCGCCAGAACGAAGGCGACAAGCTTGATGTTGGCCGGGTCGTATCCGAGGAAGCGCACCCGCTCCTCCTGGTCACGAGTCGCGACGAGGAGCTCACCGAACCGGCTGCGATTCAGCTGCCACACGACGAGCAGGCAGGCGATCAACAGTCCCGCAGCGATCGAGTAGACCATCTGCTTGTTGGTGGGGTCGTACAAGTTGTAGCCGAAGAACGTCGTGAAGTTGTTCAGCCCGTTGAAGCCACCGGTCTGCTTGATGGTGGCGATCAGCAAGGTGGCAAACGCGACGGCGAGTGCCTGCGTCAAGATCGCGAAGTAGGCACCCTTGACTCGACGCTTGAAGATCGCGTACCCGAGAATCGTCGAGACGACGGCCGGCAGCACGATGATGGCGGCCAACGTCACGACGGGGCTGCGGAACGGCCCCCACCACCACGGCATCGTGCCGTCGCCGTAAAGCTGCATGAAATCGGGTACGTGTCCGGCGCCGGCGGCATCGAGCTTGAGGTGCATCGCCATCGCGTATCCGCCGATGCCGAAGAACACGCCCTGCCCCATGACGAGCATGCCGCCACGGCCCCACGCGAGGCCGATACCCACCGCAGCGATGGCCCAGCAGCAGTACTTGCCGAGGTTGCTGAGTCGGAACGGGCTCAGCACCGCCGGGGCGACGACCAGCAGGAGCAGAGCCAGCAGGACGATGCTGAGCAGCGGCAACATCGCCTTGATCCTGGCGAACAATTTCATGCGCTGGGCACTCATGCCAACCCCCTCGTGCTCACGGTGAAGAGGCCTTGTGGCCGGACTTGCAGGAAGACCACGACGAGCGCAAACACGATGACCTGGGCCATCGAACCGCTGAACCAGTCCGTCATGAACTGCGTAAGGATGCCCACCGAGAACGCGGCGATCACGGTCCCCTTGAGCTGCCCGAGTCCTCCGGCGACCACGACCAGGAACGCCGGGATGATGTAGGTGATGCCCAACGTCGGGAACGTTCCCGAGATGAGCGAGATGGCCACTCCTCCGACCCCGGCGAGCCCAGAACCGATGAAGAAGGTGATCCGGTCGACGGTTCGGGTGGAGATTCCCATGGTCTCCGCGAGCTCACGATTCTGGACCGTGGCACGGATGCGACGCCCGAAGGCCGAGTACTTGAGAAGCGCTGCTAGTCCGACCAGCGCGAGGATTCCGAGCGCGATCGTGAACATGCCACGGTACGGCCAGTTGTAGCCGAAGACGGAGATGCTCCCGTGTAGCCAGTCGGGCGCCCGTACGGGGTCGCCCTGTGCGCCGAATATGTCCTTCGCGGCTTGCTGGAGCACGAGGCTGACACCGACCGTCACCAGCAACGTGTCAAGCGGGCGGTCGTACATCCAGGAAATGATCGTGACCTCGAGCAAGATCCCCAGGAGGCCGGCCACGAGAAAGGCGATGGGGAGCGCGATCAGGATCGAGATGTTGGTGTTGGTCACGACTTGTTGCGTGACGTACGTGGCGTAGGCCCCGGCCATGAGGAACTCACCGTGAGCCATGTTGATGACACCCATTTGGCCGAAGGTGAGGGAGAGACCGAGCGCAGCTATCAGCAGGATTGCCCCGGTGACGGCTCCGGTCAGCAACGGCGTGGTCAACGACTCCATGCGTGCTCCTCTGGACGGGTTGTGGTGATGGGTCCGGAGGCTCCGCGCCCTGCGACGCGGAGCCCCCGGTTTGAGGAAAGTGCTGGTGCGGCGAGCCGCCTCAGATCACTTCGCCTCGGGCTTCCACCAGGAGTAGCCCTTGAGGAACGGGTCCGGCTCGATCGGGCCCTTGGAGGACCAAACGATGTCGAACTGGTTGTCCTTGTTGATCTGACCGATCAGGCCGGTCTTGGCGATGTGATGGTTCTTGCCATCGATCGTGACCTTGCCCTCAGGAGCATCGAACGAGACTCCACCGGAAGCGGCGTTGATCTTGTCAACATCGAACGAACCGGCCTTCTCGACCATGTTCTTGTAGAGGTAGAGGGAGGTGTAGGCAGCTTCCATCGGGTCGGACGTCGGGCGACCGGGGTACTTGGCCTGGAACGCCTTGATGAAGGTGCTGTTGTCCTCCGACTTGACCGACTCGAAGTAGTTCCACGCCGCGTACTGACCGGTGAGGTCTTCACCCATGGACGGGGCTTCTTCTTCGGCGATCGAGACGGAGATGATCGGCGTCTTCGCAGCGGTCAGGCCCTGCTCGTAGTAGGCCTTGACGAAGCCGACGTTGGAGGAGCCGTTGATCGTGTTGAACACGAAGTCGGGCTTGGCCTTGACGATTTTCGCGACCTGGGTGCTCCAGTCATCCTTGTCGAGCGGGACGTACTCTTCGCCGACGATCTTGATGCCGAGTTCCTTGGCGTACTGCTTGATGATCTTGTTTGCGGTACGGGGGAAGACGTAGTCCGAGCCGGCCAGGAACAGGGTCTTGACGCCCTTGCTCTTGAGGAAGTCCATCGCCGGGATGATCTGCTGGTTGGTCGTTGCGCCCGTGTAGTAGATGTTCTTTGAGGCTTCGAGGCCTTCGTACTGGACCGGGTAGAACAGCAGGCCGTTGTCGCCTTCTACGACCGGAAGCATGGCCTTGCGCGATGCGGACGTCCAACCACCGAAGACGGCAGCCACGCAGTCGCTGGTCAACAGCTTGCCGATCTTCTCAGCGAAGACTGCAGGATCGGAGGCGCCATCTTCTTCGATCGGCTTGATCTTCTTGCCGAGGATTCCGCCCTTGGCGTTGATCTCCTCAGCAGCCAGGTTGAGCGAGTCACGGACGGTCTGCTCGGAGATCGCCATGGCTCCCGCCGTCGAGTTCAGGAACCCGAGCTTGACGCTGTCACCCGAAGTGTCGACGCAGCTGGAAGCCTTGGCGGAGCCGCCATCAGAGGACTTTGCGCCACATCCACCCATGACCAGTGCGACGGTCATGACCGCCGCGGTGCTCGCCATGAGCCTCGTCCGTGATTTCACCACTGGAATGCCTTTCGGTAGTTGACGCGACCAGCGCCACGAGGCGCCAGCAAGTGCGAACAGACTAGAAAGGCCAGATTTCCGGTTACTACCAAATGGTATTACCTTCAGGTAAACCCCTTCTCCGACTTCATTTCCGCAGGTCAACGGCCCCAATCGGTCGGATTCACGCTCAATTTCGAGGCGAAGTTCCCGACACTTCAGATCGCTTGCGTTAACAATCAGTTTCAGATGGAAGGATCGGGGACCTCCTCTTCTATGCTCGGCCCATGTATGGACCTGCGCACAGAACCCTCGGTTGGAGGCCTCGGCTGGGCCAAGGCGATCGGAGATCACTTTGGGCCATGGCGACCGTCATCGGCGGTCTGCATGTCGTCGGTTTCGGCATACAGTTCCTGATCGTCGGCGCCGATGGCTACTCGACAGCGACCGGCAGCTCGGCCCTCGGTCTGGGCGTCGGCCTGCTCGCCTACACGCTTGGGCATGCGGCATGCCTTCGACGCCGATCACATCGCCGCGATCGACAACACCACTCGCAAGCTGCTCGGCGACAGATCGTCAGACCGGCAACCGCTGTCAGTCGGTTTCTGGTTTTCGCTCGGCCATTCCTCGGTCGTCTTCGCGATGGCACTGGCTTTGGCACTCGGCGTACGGCTGCTGGTCGGGCCACTGCAGAACGACACGTCTTCGCTCCAACTTGTCGCCGGCACGATCGGTCCCACGGTCGCCGGGACATTTCTGTGGATCCTCGCGTTGCTCAACCTTGCCGGCCTGATCGGCATCATCAAGGTCTTTCACTCGATGCGCCAGGGACCATACGACGAGGCCGAGCTCGAACGACGACTCGAATCTCGCGGTGCCATGAACCGCGTACTCGGCAGGCTGACCCGCTCCGTCCAGAAGCCGTGGCACATCTACCCGATCGGCGTCCTCTTCGGGCTGGGGCTCGACACCGCAACCGAAGTAGCCCTGCTCGTCCTGGCCGGCGGAGCCGCAGCGATGGCACTGCCCTTCTATGCGATCCTCATGCTCCCGGTGCTGTTCGCGGCGGGCATGGTCCTGATGGACACAGTCGACGGCATCTTCATGAACGCGGCCTACGGCTGGGCCTTTGCGAAGCCAGTTCGGAAGGTCTTCTACAACGTGGTCATCACGTCAATCTCGGTTGCCGTTGCACTCTTCATCGGCACCGTCAGCCTCGTCGGCGTACTCGTCGACCAACTGCACATCGCGTCCGGCCCGCTCAAAATGATCGCCGACACCAACCTCGACCACTACGGCTACGCCATCGTGGGGCTATTTGTCCTGGCGTGGATGGTGGCCATCTCGGTTTGGAAGCTCGGCCGTGTCGAGCAGCGCTGGTCGGGCGCGTGAAGCCTATTCTCGCGCCTGCATCGGTTGGTCCGGAGCTTGATCTCGACGCTACTCCGACTGTTCGATGATCTGGAATCCCGTTGGGGGTGCCACCTTCCACGCTGAGCGTGACGAGTTGCAGGCTCGTACCGGCGTGTCGCCTGCACATCGTCACTCTCACGGCCGTAGGTCGCGCCTTCAGTCCTTGAGCTGGATGATGCGTTCGGCCGCCGCGCGCATCGTGAGGCCGCGATCGGCGGCATCGTGGATCAGCGCGTGCCGTGCCTCGTTGATCGACACCTGGCGGCTCTCCGCAAGGAATCCCACCGCCTGCTCGATCAAGGCCAGCGACCGGATGTGCTCCGCCGGGTGTCCGGTGCGCTCGAGCCGACTCCGCAGTTGACGGCCGGGCAGTCCGCCCAATTGGTTGGTGAGCTCGACCTTCGTCACCGGCTCTTCGTACTCGAGCTTGCGGCGCTTCTTGACCATGGCGGACCTCCACCATCTCGCCGCTCAACTGCGAGACCTCGACAGAAATCTAGAACGGTCTCCCCTGCCCGGCAAGGCTGGAGCTCCGGGTCGAATCACCACCTCGCTCGAATGCCTGGGTCGGTCGGTTGTATAGCCCTATGCTGAACAGACTGTCCCGAATTGCTCCCGAGCGGATGACTCATGAAGCGTGCCCTGATCGCCCTGGTGACCGTCGGCTTTGTCGTGGCCGCGATCAGCATCGCCAGGGCAAACTCCGGCGAGGATGACGCCCCCAAGGCCAACCCGTCCGAAGGCGCACAGCGGGTAGCGGAACAGTCCGAGCAGGTGCTGCGGGCGCAGGAAGAACTCCGGAAGGATGTGGAGGAATACGCCGAAGGCCGCACCCACACGCTTGTCGTCACGATCCGTGAAGAACGTCCCGGCGATGTCTGGGTAGTCGGGAAGGTCGACGGAAAGCCCACCTGTGTCACGCCACCCAAGGACGTCCCGACATACGTCACGGCAGCGCCCTTGCGCGTCGACATGGAGTTGCAGACGAAGGTCGTGCCGCTGGAGGCCGCGCTGCTGAAGGGTGGCGCCTGCCAAGCGAGCATCGAGCTGTTCGTGCCTCTTCTGGACGGATATCTGGTCACCGTCTCGGGTGCCGGGCACGACTCGATCGGCTTGGCCAAGGTGGGGCACGCCACCGCGCCCCAGAAGGTCACCATCGTCGTCTGAAGCCTCGGGTGGGAGGATCCAGGTGTGCCGCAATGGGTCCAGATCGCGGGGGTCGTCGCCGGGAGTCTCATGCTCCTGTGGCTCGTGTTGCTGGCACTCCTCTGGCACGCGAAGCCCGACGACGTGACGCTGCGGGATGCCGTGCGACTCGTGCCCGACCTGCTCCGGCTCCTCAAGCGACTTGCGGGCGACAGGACCCTGCCCCGCGGCGCACGCATGCGCCTCTGGCTGTTGCTCGGCTACCTCGCGATGCCTGTCGACCTGGTGCCCGACTTCATCCCGGTGCTGGGCTACGCCGATGACGTCGTGGTCCTCGCGATCGTCCTCCGGTCGGTCGTACGCGCCGCTGGTCCCGAGTCCCTCGAGCGGCACTGGCCGGGTACGCCCGAAGGACTCCGAGTCGTCCGTACGCTTTGCGGACTGCGCGGCCGTGGGAGGGTGTTCCCGTGAAGGTCATCCGCGCCCAGCTCGCCGACGTCTCCCAGGCCGCTCCACTCTTTGCGGCGTACCGGGAGTTCTACGGCGAGCCGTATGACCTCGAGGCCTCGGCGTCGTTCCTCGCCAGCCGGCTGGCGCGCGACGAGTCGATCGTGCTGATTGCGCAGGATGACAACGGCAAGCCGGTCGGGTTCAGCCAGATCTACCCGGCGTTCTCGTCCACGCGACTCGCACCGATCTGGATCCTCAACGACCTGTTCGTGTCACAAGACGCGAGAGGCACCGGTGCGGTCGACGCGCTGTTGGACACCGCTGCGGCCAAGGCGGTCGAGGCCGGGGCCATCGCGATCGAGCTCTCGACGGCACACACCAACCTGCGCGCACAAGCGGTCTACGACCGCAGCGGCTATGAGGCCGACACCGTCTACAAGCACTACGAGAAGCCCCTCCGCTGACCCAGCGCTTCGGCGAGTGACGCTTGGCGTGTGGACGTGGCATTGACCGATCGCGCGTGCGGCAGGTCGTCGATCGACGACGTCGAGATTGGCCCGGCGAGATCGGCCGCCTCGGCAGCTGCGTGCACGCCTCGGCCCTCGCATGGTTCGTACGCCAGCGCTCGAGCCCAAGCCGTGACGACCGGCCCAGATCGCCGCGCGATGAGCCTCCGTCCGGCCACCGCCAGACCAGTGCGACGATGTCGTGGCACGTTCGGATTCCGCGCGATGAACTCGAGATCGGCATGCCGATCGGCGGTTCGCCGGAGTGGGCGTCGACCGGCAAGGGCTACTCGGCCACGCATCGCGGCCTTGCCACGCACGACCGGTCGCGCCGTGTGGCAGGAGATCGAGCGGCTGCTGCCCGCCGACATACTGGAGGCGTGAGCGCCGGACGCTACGCCCCTTCGCCGTCGGGCGACCTGCATGTCGGCAACCTCCGCACCGCCCTCCTGGCGTGGTTGTGGGCGCGGCGCTCTGGCCGGGACTTCCTGATCCGCATCGAGGACCTCGACCGCGTACGCCCTGGAGCCGAGCAGCGCCAGCTCGACGACCTGCGAGCGCTGGGGCTGGACTGGGACGGCACGCCTGTGCGCCAGTCCGAGCGACGTGAGCTGTACGAGGCGGCGATCGACCGCCTCCAGGACGAGGGCCGCGTCTACGAGTGCTTCTGCACCCGCAGAGAGATCCTCGAGGCGCCCACCGCGCCGCACCATCCGCCTGGCGCATACCCCGGCACCTGCCGGGACCTGACCGACGCCGAGCGCGCGCAACGGCGAGCCGAGCGGCCCGCGGCGCTGCGACTCCGCGCCGACATCGCCACGTTCACGCGTCGACGACGAGATCCACGGTTCGTACGTCGGCGCGGTCGACGACTTCGTGCTGCGGCGTGGCGATGGCGTGCCGGCCTACAACCTCGCCGTGGTCGTCGATGACGCCGAGCAGGGTGTCGACCAGGTCGTCCGCGGCGACGACCTGTTGGCCTCTGCGCCCCGGCAGGCCCATCTCGCCACGCTGCTCGGCGCGCACCCGCCGACGTACGTTCATGTGCCGCTGGCGCTCAGCCCGACCGGCCATCGCCTCGCCAAGCGTGACGGCGCAGTGACCTACGAGGAGCTGCAGCGGCGCCGGCATCGACGTGTTCGGCCTCATCGCGGGCTCGCTCGGCCTCGCCGGATCGACACCGCAAGACCTGCTCGAGTCGTTCGACCCGGCGACGCTGCCCCTGGCGCCCTGGGTCTTCGAGCCACCGATCAGTTCTGGTCGATGAACGCCTCGAGGAGGTCGCTGAGCGCCTCAGGCTGCTCGATCGTGCTCGAGTGACCGGCGTCCGGCACGATCTCGAGCCGTGAGCCCGCGATCAGCTTGTTGAGCTCCTCGGACTTGGCGACCGGGGTCGCGACGTCATCAGCACCGACGACCACCAAGGTCGGGGCGGTGACGTTGCCGAGCTCGGCGGCGATCGGCTCGCGGTCGGTGACGCCGTAGATCGCCTTCTTCATCCCGGAGCGCTTGGCGGCCTTGACCTCGTTGAGCCATGCCTCGATCTGCGGCTCGGACTCCGGGCTGTTGAGGTATGTCGGCCCGAACAGCAGCGGCTTGACCCGGGACGTCACGGGGCCGAGCCCGAACAAGCCGTAGATCTTGGCGAGCAGTCGGTACTGGCCGACCTTGCTCGGATCCTCGGGGCCCGCGCTCGTGTCGAGCAGGCTGAGCGAACGGATGAGCTCGGGGTGTCGGGCCGCCAGGCGCATACCGACGAATCCGCCCATCGACAGGCCCACCCAGTGCACCTTGCCCAGGGCGAGCTCATGGATGATCGCGGCGGCATCGTCCGCGAGCGTGTCCATGTCGTAGCCGTCGTCGGCCGCCGGAGAGCGACCTTGGCCACGCCAGTCGATCGTCACGCATCGGTAGCGGGAGGCGAGTCGGTCGACCTGGTCGTCGAACATCCGGCCACTGAACAGCAGACCATGGCCGAACACGACCGTCGCCGCATCTGGCCGACCCACCGGCGCCTCAGTGTCCTCGATGTTGATCTTCGCGCCGTTGACCTCGACGAGTGCCATCCAGACCTCCTGTGTCCGTCCCTGAGCATGGCAGCGGCGGACGCAGACCGCCAGAGGCGACCCCTCGAGCTACTTGACCTTGACGGTGATCTTGCTGGACCACACCGGCTTCGTGTCGGTCGAGCCGAGGTACTCGAACTTGAAGGTGCGCTTGCCCTTGCCGAGGCCGGTCAGGTTGACCGTGCGGCTGCCGTTGGTGAACCCGACCGCGGAGCGGATCTTCTTGGATCCGAGGTAGAGGTCGAATCGACCACCCGGGTTGGCGATGCCGTAGTACTCGGCATCAACCGTGAGCTGGAGCGTGGCCTTGCCCTTGCCGGGCGACGAACCCTTGAGCTCGACGGACGGGTAGACCTTGACGTTGGTCAGGTTGACGCCTGTGACGGTCTGACCAGCGGTCGCCACCGTGAACGAAACACCATCGGTAGGCAGCTCTTCTTCCTCTTCGAACAGGGCGAACGCCGTGTACTGCCCCACGCTGAGTCCAGGCATGCGGAACGCGCCCGAGTCGTTCGTCGCGGCGAAGCCGATCTTGTCGAAGTAGGACTCATCGGGCTCCTCCGGGAAGGTGCCGTCGCCGGGCAGCGCGAGAACCTCGACGTTGCTGAGCTTCCGACCGGACGGAGCCGAGACGGTTCCTTCGGCGTAGGAGGACGGCTGGACCACGATGTCGCCCAGCGCATTCGGGCCGGCGACGAGCGTCACGCTCTTGGTCGTGGTCGCGTACTCGGGGTTCTCGTCGTAGTCCGACACCACGAGCGTCCACGTGCCGGGCGTGAGGTCGCCCCATCCTGTAGAGCTGAAGGTGCCGCCGGTCCTGGTCGTGCCCAGGTCTGCGTACTCCTCCTCACCGCGGTATGCGCTGACGCTCAACCCGCGAACCCCGACACCATTGGTGTCGACAACCCGGCCAGACACCGAAATGGTGGTGGCCGCCTGGGCCGATGTGGTGACGAGGCCGGCGGCGGCAAGCGCGAAGGCCGCCACGAGGGCAGCGAGCAGGCGAAGATGACGAGTCATGTGGGGTCCTCGGAGGGCGGGGGGAGATTGCGACAGTGCGTCAGCGTAACGGTCAGAGCAGGCCCCGCACACATGGTTTCGGGAAACAGATTGACATAGTATGTGAGTCATCACTAACTTAACCCTCATGGCACCCGTCACCCGTATGAAGGCCGAGGACCGCAAGGTCCTGATTCTCGAGGCAGCGATCGAGGAGTACG
This sequence comes from uncultured Actinomycetota bacterium, assembly GCA_963817425.1. GTDB lineage: Bacteria > Actinomycetota > Actinomycetes > Propionibacteriales > Nocardioidaceae > Aeromicrobium. The sequence continues at coordinate 239,323 of CAWFOH010000017.1, read as the reverse complement.
GCCGTTCGGGCATGCACGCGACGTCCACCGAGGTCATCGCCGAGCGGGCCGGCGTGTCCCAGCCGTACCTGTTCCGACTGTTCGGCACCAAGGCTGGTCTGATCGGCGCGGCGATCGAGCACCACACCCTCAAGCTCCGCAAGACGTTCCGCGAAGCTGCCGAGAACCGCGACCCCGGCACCTCTCCCCTCGAGGCGATGGCGATGGCGTACATCGGCTTCATGAACGATGACGTCAACTCGATGCGCTGCCAGCTGCACACGTGGGCGGCGGGTTCCGACCCGGCGATCAAGGAAGTCGCGCAGCGGACCTATCGCGAGATCTGGCAGGACATCGCCGCCCTGAGCGGCGCGAGCGCGGACGAGGTCCGCGACTTCATGGCCCAGGGGATGCTGCTCACCGTGGTGGCAGCCCTCGACCTCACCGAGCTGTACGGCGACCCGCTCGCCGTCGCAAAGGAGTTCTGATGTTCAGTGCCCTCGGCCGCCTGGCCAACACCCACCCGCGCCGCGTCCTCGGCGTGACCGTCCTGTTCTTCGTCATCGCCGGAGCACTCGGCGGGCCCGTGGCGGGACTGCTCAACAGCGACAACGACTCGTTCTCCGACACCGGCGCGACGAGCGCGCAGGCGATCGAGCAGATCGAGAAGGCCGCCGGCCAGGACGCGTCACCGAGTCTGATCGCCCTCGTCGACGTCAACGACAAGGCGGCGATCGCCGAGACGACCGAGATCTTGTCCAACCCCGCGGTCAAGCAGGTCGTCGGTGGCCCCGAGATGGGCCAGCAGTTCGTCTCCAAGGACGGCAAGCAGACGTACTTCGCCGCGATCTACAAGTCCGGCGTCGATGCCGACAAGACCACCGAGCACCTGCGCGACGAGCTCAGCCGCGTCGACGGCGTCCAGGTCGGCGGCTTCGGGCCGGCGTATCAAGAGGTCAACGAGCACGTCGAGAGCGATCTCGTCACGGCCGAGCTGATCGCCTTCCCGTTGCTGTTCCTCGTGTCGCTGTGGGTGTTCCGGTCGGCGGTCGCCGCGCTCCTCCCCCTGCTGGTGGGCGGGCTGACGATCGTGACGTCGTTGCTGATCGTGCGGGGCATCAACGAGTTCGTGGACATCTCGATCTTCGCGCTCAACCTCATCACGGGTCTTGGCCTCGGCCTGGCGATCGACTACTCGCTGTTCCTCGTCTCTCGCTATCGCGAGGAGCTGGAGCGGGTCGGGCCGGGAGCCGAGGCCGTACGCCGGACCGTCGCCACCGCTGGGCGTACCGTCGCGTTCTCCGCTGTCACGGTCGCCGGCGCCGGACTCGCGCTGCTGGTGTTCCCGCTGCGCTTCCTCTACTCGATGGGCATCGGCGTGACCGTCGTGGCGCTTGCCGCCGCGGCTGTCTCCCTGATCGTCCTGCCTGCACTGTTCGCCGTCCTGGAGCACCGGGTCAACGCGCTGGCACCCAGGCGTTGGCGCGAGGCGCAGATCGCCGAGTCGCGGGCCGAGGTGCACGGGTTCTGGTACCGGGTGTCGAAGTTCGTCATGCGGTTCCCCGTCGGCACCGCGATCGCGGGCGCCGCGATCCTGCTGGCGCTCGGGACCCCGTTCCTCGGCGTGAAGTTCACCGGCGTCGACGCCACGGTGCTGCCCGACGGCAGCCCGGCCAAGACCGTCGACACGGTCCTGCGTCAGGACTTCGTCGGCGCCGAGTCCTCGCCTGTCATCGTCGCGGTGACGGCTCCGGAGTCCGCGGCCGCCGACATCAAGTCGTACGCCTCGACGCTCGGCTCGCTCGACGGCGTCGCGCAGGTCGCCGAGCCGCGCTTCCTCGGCGATGACACCTGGCAGCTCGACGTCGTCCCGAAGGGCACGACGCTCGACGACGCAACCCTCGACCTGGTCGGCGAGATCCGTGACACCGACGCGCCGGGCAAGGTGCTGGTCGGCGGTGCGAGCGCGGAGCAGGTCGACCAGGTCAAGTCGATCGCTGGAACGAACATCCGGTTGGCGCTGGTGATCCTGGCGGCGCTGACGTTCATCACGCTGTTCCTCATGACCGGGTCGGTCGTCCTGCCGATCAAGGCGCTGCTGATGAACGTGCTGACGATCAGCGCGACGTTCGGCGTCCTGGTGCTGGTCTTCCAGGACGGCCGGTTCGAGGGGTTCCTCGACTACACAGAGCCAGGGCGCACTGGAGTCGTCGCAGCCGGTGTTCCTGTTCGCGGTCGTGTTCGGGCTGTCGACCGACTACGCGGTGTTCCTGCTGACCCGCATCAAGGAGGCGCGCGACGCCGGGGCCGGCGAACGCGAGTCCGTCGCGCTCGGCCTGCAACGTACGGGCCGCATCGTCACCGCCGCGGCGCTGCTGTTCGCGATCGCCCTCGGCGCCTTCGCGACGTCGCAGATCATCTTCATCAAGGAGCTCGGCATCGGCACGGCGCTCGCGGTGCTGATCGACGCGACGATCGTCCGGGCCATGCTCGTGCCGTCGCTGATGGCGATGCTCGGGCGGAGGAACTGGTGGGCGCCGAAGCCGCTGCGCCGGCTGCACGACCGGATCGGCATCAGCGAAGGCGATCCCGCCGAGCTCGACCGCGTCGACGCCTGACCCCATACCGGTCGGGCCGCGCTCTCCACCCTCCGGCGAGCGCGGCCCGTCCTTCAGGGATCAGCCTTGGAGGTAGGCGATCACGGCGAGCACGCGGCGGTTGTTGCTGTCGTCGTCGGCGTCGAGGTCGAGCTTCATGAAGATGTTGCTGGTGTGCTTGCTGATGGCCTTCTCGGTCACGAAGAGCGCAGCGGCGATCGCGGCGTTGGAACGACCCTCCGCCATGAGGCCGAGCACCTCCCGCTCACGGTCGGTCAACCGCGTGATGGGGCTGTCGGGCTGGGCCCGGGCGATCAACGTCGAGACGACTTCGGGGTCGAGCACCGTGCCGCCACCGGCGACCGTACGAACGGCGTCGACGAACGTCGTGACGTCGGCGACGCGATCCTTGAGCAGGTAGCCGACTGCGCCGTCACCGCTGCCCAGCAGCTCGCGGGCGTACAGCTGCTCGACGTACTGCGACAGCACCAGCACCGGGAAGCCCGGCCGCTCGGCCCGCGCCGCGATCGCGGCTCGCAGTCCCTCGTCAGTGAAAGTTGGCGGCATGCGTACGTCCACGACAGCGATGTCGACGTCGTCAGCCCGCAGCGCCTCGGCCAGCTTCTCGGCGTCATCGACGGCCGCCACGACCTCGAAGTCGTACGCCTCCAGGAGTCGGGTCAGGCCGTCCCGGAGGAGGGCGAGATCTTCGGCGATGACAACGCGCACGGAACCTCCAACGTGACCACGGTCGGCCCCCCGGTGGGACTGACCACATCCATCGTGCCGTCAAACGCCGCGAGGCGTCTCGCGACCCCCGCAAGACCCGTGCCCGACGAGACCGCCGCGCCGCCCTTGCCGTCGTCCTCGACGACGACCTTGAGCACCTCGCCGTCGTGCGTGACCTCGATGACGGCTCGCGTCGCTCCGGAGTGCTTGCCGATGTTGGCGAGCAGCTCGCTGGTCGCGAAGTAGACCGCCGACTCGACAGGAGCGGCGGGCCTTCCGGCCAGGTTGATCATGACCGAGACCGGCAGCGACATGTCGAGCGCCAGCGCCTGGATCGCTCCGGCGAGCCCGCGATCGGCCAGCACCGGCGGATGTATGCCGCGTACGACCGAGCGCAGGTCGCCGAGCGCCGAAGTCGTCACCGCACGCGCCTCGGCGAGCATCGCGGCCGCGCCTTCGGGGTTCTTGGCGAGCATCTCCTCGGCCATGCCGAGGTTCATGCCGAGGGCCACGAGCCGGGCCTGGGCGCCGTCGTGCAGATCGCGTTCGATGCGCCGCAGCTCGGCGGCAGAGTGGTCGATCGTCTCGGCCCGGGACTGCGAGACCGCCGCGACCCGGCGCTCGAGCGCGTCCCGCGTCGGCGACAACATCGCGCGGTCGAGCTCGGCGCGCCAACGCATGAGTACCGGAAGGAGCCACCACCACAGGCTGAAGGTGACCAGCAGCCAACCCCACTCGTAGAACGACTCGGCCTGGGTGTCGATCGTGAAGAAGCCGTAGTTCATGTCGAACACGCCATCCGGGGTGACCCAGTAGACGAACGGGAACACGAGATACCACAGCACGCCGAGGCCGAGGCCGAACGAGAGCCAGGCGAGCACCCAGCCCACCGTGACTGACATGTACGTCCACGCGAAGTCTCGCCACCGCGCCGGATCCGCGACCCACCGCTTGAGCAGGCCGAAGCCGGACACCGACCTGGTGGGAAGGTACGGGCGCTCGATGCGGACGCCGAGGATGCGACCAGCGAGCCTGCGGTGCACGTTCGCCAGCTGCTGGTTGAGCGGGACGAAGATCAGGAGCATGGCCATGCCGACGCCGACGATCGCGACACCGAGGGCAGTCGTGAGGATGCAGAGGAGCGCGAGCGCCGGGACCGCCAGGAACACGTACGCGAGTGCGAGGACGGTCAGCTTCAGCCGGCGCGACAGGCCGGCGAAGAATGACTCCCCCTCGAACGGCGAGGTGGCGGGGACGGTGGTGCTCATGGCGGATGCTCCGAATCGTATGGGTGGTTCGTCCCAATCCTCGCGCATCAGGTGGCTGCGGACAGTGGGCTCAGGCCTACTTCCGACCGGGTTCCAGCACCATGTCGGCGGGGCCGGCGAGTCACGAGGCTTGAAGCCACGTCAAGTCACTTCGAGAAGGGCACACATCATGTCTTCGAAATCCCCAACAGTCCGCGTGGCTCGCTGGAGCGCGACCCACCCGTGGCGCGCGATCGGCCTCTGGGTCGCGTTCGTCGTCTCGGCGATCGCCCTCATGTCGACCGTCCAGACCAAGCAGGTCGCCGACGAGGACTTCCGCGTCGGCGAGTCCGGGCGCGCCGCCGCCATGATCGACGACGCCGGCCTGGCCGCGAGCCCGACCGAGTCGGTCATCATCACCGCCGCCAAGGGCTCCCTCGACTCCGCCAAGGCCGAAGCCGCTGCCACACAGGTCTCCAAAGCCGCCACCGACGTCAAAGGCGTCTCCGACGTGGGGCCACCGATCTGGTCGGAGAAACGCGACGCGTTGCTCGTACCCGTCACCATGGCTGGTGACGTCGACGACGCCGCAGACCATGTCGGGGCTCTGATCGACGCCACCGCCGAGGTCCAGAAGGCCAACCCGTCACTCGACGTCGAGCAGGCCGGCGACGCATCGCTCGATGCCGGCATCAACGACAAGGTCGGTGAGGACCTGGCGTCGGCCGAGTCGATGAGCCTGCCGATCACGTTCGTGATCCTGCTCGTCGCGTTCGGCGCGTTCATCGCCGCCGGAATCCCGGTGCTGCTGGCGATCACGTCGGTGTTCACGGGTCTCGGCCTGTACGCCCCGGTGTCGTACCTCGTGCCCGACTCCGGCACGGTCGCCAACGTCGTGCTGCTGATCGGCATGGCTGTCGGCGTCGACTACTCGCTGTTCTACCTCAAGCGCGAGCGTGAGGAGCGTATGCGGGGGCGGTCCACGGTCGACGCGATCGAGATCGCCGCAGCGACCTCAGGCCGTGCCGTCGTGGTCTCCGGATTCGCCGTCGTCGTCTCGATGTCCGGGCTGTTCCTCACGCGTGAGCCCGTCTTCAGCGCCCTCGCGGTCGGCTCGATCCTCGTGGTCGTCGTCGCCGTGATCGGCTCGCTGACGGTGCTGCCGGCACTGCTGGCCAAGCTCGGCCGCTGGGTCGACCGTCCGCGCATCCCGCTGCTGTGGCGTCTCAACCGCCGCATCGGCGCGGGTGGCATCAGCGGTCGTCTGATCCGTCCGGTCATCCGCAAGCCCATGGCCGCGGCCGTGATCTCCGGCGGCGTGCTGGTCGCCCTCGCGGTGCCCGCACTCGGCATGAACATGCACCAGGGCACGATCGACACGTTGCCGCAGGACATCCCGGCGGTGCAGGCGTACCAGCGCATGCAGCAGAGCTTCCCGTCCGAACGTCCCGGCATCGATGTCCTGGTGCACACCGGCAAGGACAGCACGGATGCCGCCCGCTCGGCGCTCGAAGCGGTCCAGTCCAAGGCAGTCAGCTCCGGGATCGCCACGGCTGGCGACGACGCCATCACGGTGTCGAAGGACGGGCGTACGGTCGAGCTGTCGATGTATGCGGCGCATCCTGAGGGCGACGTCCGCAACGACGAGGCGATCGAGCAGCTGCGCGACACGATCGTCCCGCGCGCGACCGGCTCGCTCGAGGGTACGAAGAGTGCCGTGGGTGGCATCGTCGCGGAGAACTACGACTACGAGAACCAGCCGTCAACGCTGCCGTGGGTCATCGCGTTCGTGCTGATCCTGACGCTGGTGATGATGGGCTGGACGTTCCGCAGTGTCACGATCGCGCTGCTGACCACCGTGCTCAACCTGCTGTCGGTCGGTGCGGCGTTCGGAGTGCTGACCCTGGTGTTCCAGCACGACTGGTTCAACGGCCTGCTCAACTACGAGTCCTCCGGATTCGTCGTCGACTGGATCCCGCTGTTCTGCTTCGTGGTGCTGGTCGGCCTGTCGATGGACTATCACGTGTTCGTCCTGAGCCGGGTCCGTGAGGGTCTGCGTCAGGGCCTGCCGTACGACCGTGCGGTCGAGTTCGGCATCCGCGAGACGGCCAGCGTCGTCACCAGCGCGGCGGCCGTGATGGTCTCGGTGTTCGCGGTCTTCGCGACGCTGAGCATGCTCGAGATGAAGCAGATGGGCATCGGCCTCTCGGTCGCGATCCTCATCGACGCGACGCTCGTACGCCTGGTGCTGCTGCCGGCGCTGCTCCTCAAGCTGCGCGGACGGCTCGAGCGCCTCGGCGAGGTCACGAGCGTCGAGGACGAGTACGCCCTCAAGCCCGCGCTCGTCTAGGCGGCACAAAAGAATCGGGGTTTGTCCGGCCATCGCCGAACAAACCCCGATTCTTGCGTCGGGCAGGGACTAGATGAGGCCCTTGCTGGTCAGCCATTCCTTGGCCAGCACGTCCGGGGCGGTCTTGTCGGCGCCCTGGTTCTTGCTGTTGAGGTCGAGCAGGTCGGCCGTCGTCAGCTGTGCCGAGACGTCGTTGAGGATCTTCTCGACCTTGTCCGAAGCCTTCTCGTCGTTGATCAACGGAATGACCTGCTGCGCGGCGATGAGGTTCTTGGGATCCTCCAGCGTCACGAGCTTGTTGGCCAGGATCGACGGCGTCGTCGAGTAGATGTCGGCGACGTCAACGTCACCGTCGAGCAGAGACTTGAGTGTCTTGGGTCCCCCGCTGTCACTGATCGGGACAAACTTGACGCCCGTGATCCCATAGACCTTCTCGAGGCCGGGGATGCCGTACGCCCGCTCCTTGAACTCCGGGTTGGCGCCGAGGCTCAGGTCCTTGACGCCCTTGAGATCGGCAATCGTCTTGACGTTGTTCTTCGCGGCGAACTCCGCCGTGACGTTGAGCGAGTCCTTGTCCTCAGCCTTGGCTGCCTCGAGCACATCGAGGTTGTCCGGCAGTGCATCGCCGAGCGCCTCCTCGATGTCGGCTTCCGACGTCGCCGTGGCCTTGGGATCGAGGTAGGACAGCAGGTTGCCGGAGTATTCCGGCAACAGGTCGATCTCGCCCTTCTTGAGTGCGGGGATGTAGACCTCGCGCGCGCCGATGTTGAGCTTCTTGCTGACCTTGACGCCCTTGGCCTCCAGCGCCTGTGCGTAGATCTCGGCGATGATCTCGTTCTCCGGGAACGCTGCCGAGCCGATCGTGATGGTGTCGCCAGCGGACTTCTTGCCCTCGGTCGGGTCGCTGCCACATGCCGACAGCGAAAGACCCAGAGCAGCGGCGGCAATGCCGGCGGTGACCTTGGTGATGGACATATTTCTCCTTGGTGGGGGTGGGTTCAGGCTGAAGTTGTCGTGAGGGCTGGACGGGAGCCGGGCGCGGCTCGCTGGAGCAGGACGAATATGCCGTCGAGGACGAGTGCGAGGACGATGACGACCACTGAGCCCGCGACAACGCGGGGATAGTCGCTCAGCGCTAGACCGTCGATGAGGTAGCGACCGAGTCCACCGGGACCGGGGATGTATGCCGCGACAGTGGCAGTCGCCACGACCTGCAGCGTGGCTGAGCGGAACCCGCCGACGATCAGCGGCATCGCCAAAGGCACTTCAACCTTGGTCAGGATCTGCCACTCGGTCATGCCGATGGCTCGCGCCGCATCAATCGTCTGGCGATCGACAGCTTCGAGTCCGGCGTAGGCGCCGGCGAGCAGCGGCGGCACCGCAAGCAGGACCAGCGTGAAGATCGCGGCCTTGATGCCGATGCCGGTGAACAGCGAGGCGTACGTCAGCACGCCAAGCGTCGGCAGGGCCCGAAGCGCGCCCGTCGTCACGACGGCGAGGCCGCGCAGCCGGCCGGTGTGGCCGATCCACAGCCCGACCGGGATCGCGATGGCGGCAGCGATCACAACCGTCAACGACGTGTAGCCGAGGTGCTGGACCAAACGGTGCGGCACGCCGTCTTCGCCGCTCCAGTGAGCTGAGTCGGCGAACCAGTCGATCGTGTCGTTGACGACGCTCATACGCGCCCACCCCGCAGGTGCTGGGCGAACGACATGATCGGCGTGACCGGACTGCGTCTGGGCTGCCGTGCCTGGGCCCATGGCATCAGGAGCCGGCCGGCGACGACAAGTAGCAGGTCGTACGCCAACGCAAGCAGAACGATGCCGAAGACCCCGATGAGGATCTCGGCGTCGTTGTCAGTCCGATAACCCTCAGTGAACAGCGAGCCGAGATTGTCGACGCCGATCAAGGCGCCGACGCTGACGAGGCTCACGGTGCTGACCGCGACGACCCTCAGGCCGGCCAGCAGAACGGGTCCGGCCAGCGGCAGCTCCACGAACAGGGCCCGCCCGGTTGAGCCGTAGCCGGCGGCCGAGGCGGCGTCGAGGACGGCAGGTGACACCGACTCGAAGGCGTCAGTCGCGGAACGGACCATGATCGCCAGGGCGTAGACCGTGAGGGCGACAACGACGTTGGTCGGGTCGAGGAAACCAGTGCCGATGATGCTCGGGAGGATCAGGAAGAACGCGAGCGACGGGACCGTGTAGAAGATGCCGCCAAGGCTGAGTACGAAACCGCGGATCCGACGATGCCGGTTGGCGTACCAGCCAATCGGGAGCGCCAGGACGAAGCCGAGCAGGATCGGGAGAGCGCTCAGCCACAGATGGCTGAGCAACAGATCCCAAACCTTGTCGGTGTTGTCCTGGAACCAGGTCATTCGGAGAGAACCCCCGTGGCCTTGCCCGTCTCGTCAACCACGATCCGGGTGCCGTCGCGGTCCTCGACGTGCAGCTTGCGGTGGCCCTTGTCGAGTCCGACGAAGCTGCGGACGAAGTCATTGGCGGGCTTGGCCAGGATGTCGGCCGGTGATCCGACCTGGGCGACCTCGGCGCCCTTCTTGAGGATCACGACCTGGTCTCCGAGCAGGAATGCCTCGTCGATGTCGTGGGTGACGAACACGATCGTCTTGTCGAGCTCGCGCTGCAGTCGCAGCAGCTCCTGCTGCAGCTCGTCGCGCACGATCGGGTCGACCGCGCCGAACGGCTCGTCCATCAGCAGGATGTTGGGGTCGGTCACCAGGCCGCGGGCGACGCCGACGCGCTGTTGCTGGCCGCCGGAGAGCTGGCTGGGATAGCGGTTGGCGAGCGACGAGTCGAGTCCGACGGTCTCGAGCACGGCATGGGCCCGGCGATGGGCTTCCTTCTTGCCGACGCCGTTGAGGCGTAGCACCGTGGCCACGTTGTCGATGACCTTGCGATGCGGCAGCAGCCCCGCATGCTGCATGACGTAGCCGATGCTTCGGCGCAGCTCGACCTTGTTGCGCGTCGCGATGTCGACGTCGTCGATCAGGACCTGGCCGCGGGTCGGGTCGACCATGCGGTTGACCATGCGCAGCAGCGTGGTCTTGCCGCACCCGGACGACCCGACGAGGACCGTCGTCGTGCGGGAGGGAAGCTGGAGGCTGAAGTCACCGACCGCTTCCGTCCCGTCAGCGAACATCTTGCCGATGGAGCGGTACTCGATCATGCGGTCCTCCGCGTTTCGCGATAGGTAGGCATTGAACTGGGCAAACGGGCTTCGGACAGTTTGGCGTGAATCCACACCGGGCAGCAATCCAAACGGACATTCAACTCATGACGAAGTCATGACACCGACCACGGACTCGACCGGGCTTGGCCCCACAACGACCGGCAGGCCGGCCGCGCGCCAGGCGTGAATCCCGCCGACGATGTCGCTGGCTGGAACGCCCAGCGAGTCGAGCGACCACGCAGCGAGCGACGACGTGTAGCCCTCGGTGCACACCACGATCCACTCCTGTCCGTCACTCGCCTGAGCGAGGCTCGCACCCGAGGCGGGGTGCAGGCGCCACTCCAGATGATTGCGCTCGACTATGACAGAACCGGGAATCTCGCCATCTGATTCCCGCTGCCACGCAGGACGGATGTCGACGATCAGTGCGCCGGACGCCACCCGGTCGTATGCCTGACGTGGATCGAGCCGCTCGAGCGAGCTCCTCGCCGTCGTCAGGAGCTCGTCCACCGAGGCGTACGTCGCGGTCATGACGCCTCCCGCAACGACGGCGCCGGAGCCTCGGGATCGTCGGTCCACATCGACGCGAGCCGAGCGAGCTGGTGACCGTCGACGTCGTAGTAGTTCATCAGCGACAGCGGCGGGGAGTACGCGTGCACACTCACGGCGGTCGCGGCCCGGACGTTGCGGACGTCGTGCACGTAGTGCTCACCGAACAGGACCGAGTCGCCAGTTCGACGCGGGGTCTCGACCAGCACCTCGGCGCCCGGCGTCCACACCGCCTCGCTGAGCTCACCGCTGACGACCGTGAAGGATCCGGACGAGCCTCCGTGGTCGTGCAGCTGGGTGCCCTGGTCGCTGGTCCAGCTGATGAGCCATACGTCCACCTGGTCGTCGCATCGCAGCCTCACGTGCCACCGGCTCTCCGCGTCGGCGTGGACCTCGTAGAGGCCCGCGCGTACGTCCTCGGCGACCGAGCTCGTCAGGGTGGCGAGCTCGGCCAGCGACAGGGGTGGAACGGTCGTGGGGCGAGCAGTCATACCTCCATGCAACCTCCGATCCGGGCGGCCGAGCGCATGGTTCACCACGTGGACTCCGGCCCCACTCCACTCCAGAATGCGCTAGGCCGCACCGCGGTTAGGCTGAGATGAGAGTGCCCGGGGGGGCACGTCGGGCGCCGTCAGGTGCCGACAGGGAGGACACAGCATGAAGTGGCTCGTCATCATCGCGATCCTGGTCATCATCGCCGTCGGAATGATCTGGCTGCGTATGCTCCGGCAGGGTTCTGACGGGGCCGGCGCCAAGCCGCCGCACCGCCTGGACGAGTCGCTCGCACCGCCCGGCGATGCGGACAACCCGCTGCCTCCCGGAGGAACCGCCGTTGCCGGCGGAGCGACCGGAGGCCCTCCGATCGACGCCCCATCCGGGGACACCTGGGCGTCCGAGGAGGCCCATCGGGGCGAGCCACGGCCGGGTGAAGATCCGCCGCCCTCGGAGCCGCGTCCGCAGGCCTGACCCGTTTTGTTTGCGGAGGCGCTCGTACGTTACAGTTGCGTGCGCGGTTCACCCGCGTAGCAAGGCCCCGTGGCGCAGTTGGTTAGCGCGCCGCCCTGTCACGGCGGAGGTCGCCGGTTCGAGTCCGGTCGGGGTCGCCAGCTGAACGAAACCCACGCACCTGAGTCCAGGTGCGTGGGTTTTTCGTTGCTGCCGATTTCAACCGCGCAGGTGCCGTGCGATAAGGTGATCGTCGCTCGTTCGCGGGCACGGCCAGGTAGCTCAGTTGGTACGAGCATCCGCCTGAAAAGCGGAGGGTCGCCGGTTCGACCCCGGCCCTGGCCACCATCAACAGTGCTGACTCGCCGCTGGAGTCAGGGGGCTCGATGACGGACAAGATCGACTTCAAGAAGACCCTGGATGCCTATCAGGCGAGGCGTGATGAGTTCCGTGTCGTGGACGTTCCCGACCTGCAGTACCTCATGATCGACGGCCACGGTGACCCGAACAGCTCGCCCGAGTTCACCCAGGCCGTCGAGGCGCTCTACCCGGTGGCCTACAAGCTCAAGTTCACGAGCAAACGCGAGCTCGGCCGCGACTACGTCGTCCCGCCGCTCGAGGGCCTGTGGTGGGCCGACGACATGGACTCCTTCACGTCATCGCGCGACAAGTCGCAGTGGGACTGGACGCTGCTGCTCATGGTCCCGGACTGGATCGAGCGCGACCTGTTCACCGCGGCCGCCGAGCAGGCCACCGCCTCTCGCCGGGCGCGGCTGGACGACGTACGACTGGAGTCGCTGTCAGAGGGCCGCTGCGTGCAGACCCTGCACGTCGGCTCCTTCGATGACGAGGCAGACGTGCTCGATCGGTTGCACCACGAGGTCATTCCGGACCAGGGCCTGCGTTTGGCCGGCAAGCACCACGAGATCTACCTCGGCGACTTCCGCAAGGTCGCTCCTGAGAAGCAGCGCACCATCCTCCGGCAGCCTGTTGCCTGACCGGCTGCTTCGGAACGCGGCGCCCGGGTACCTCCCCCGACGTGCAGACCTTCCTCCCCTACGCCGACTTCGCGCGCACGGCTGAGGTGCTGGACCGCACCCGGCTCGGCAAGCAGCGCGTCGAGTGCATCCAGATCGTGCGCGCCCTGACGATCCCGACCTACGGCTGGCGCCATCACCCAGCGGCGCTCATGTGGCGGGGACACCTCGAGGCGCTCGGGGCGTACAGCTTCGCGATCACCGACGAGTGGACGCGTCAGGGGTACTCCGACACCTGCGCCGCCACGATCGCCGCCGACCTCGCCGAGGCCGGCGTCACCCGCGTACGCAAGCAGGACGAGCTGTCGACTGCCGGCGCGCTGCCGTTCTGGCTCGGCAGCCCTGACTTCCATGTGGCGCACCAGTCGGCGCTCGTGCGAAAGGACCCCGAGCACTACGGCCCGATCTTCCCCGGCATCCCCGACGACCTGCCGTACGTCTGGCCACTCCCGGAATGAGCCGATCCGCCCTACGCTCGGCACATGAGCCGCATCGTCCAGATCGCGCAGCACGCCGACGACCTCGACCGAGCAGCGGCGTTCTACGAGCAGCTGCTCGGTCAGCCGCCGGCCGGGAGGTTCGACCCGCCCGGCCTGTTGTTCTTCACCCTCGGCGACACCCGCTTGCTGCTCGAGCAGGGAGCCCCGTCAGCGACGATCTACCTCGAGGTCGACGACGTGCGCGCGTCGATCGAGGACCTGCGTGCGCGGGACGTGCCGATCGAGGGTGAGCCGCACGTCATCTTCCAGCACACCGACGACAGCCTCGGCCCGGCCGGCACCGACGAGTGGATGGCGTTCATCCGCGATTCCGAGGGCAACCTCGTGGGCCTCGTCAGCCGCGCCCCGACCGAAAGCTGAACACCGGCCTAGGCTGGCAGGTATGGATCTCGGACTGCACGATCGCGTCTACCTGCTCACCGGCGCCACCGGCGGCCTCGGCCTCGCCACCGCCCAGGCACTCGTCGACGACGGTGCGCGCGTCGTGATCTCGTCCCGCACCCAGGAGTCGGTCGACCGGGCCGTGGCCGAGCTCGGCGACCTCGCCATCGGTGTCGCGGTCGACAACGCCGACCCCACCGCTCCGGACCAGCTCATCCGCGCCGCCCGTGACGAGTTCGGGCGACTCGACGGCGCGCTGATCAGCGTCGGCGGACCCCCTGCCGGGCCGATCCTCGATCGTACGGAGGACGAGTGGCGGTCGGCGTTCGAGACCGTGTTCCTCGGCGCGATCCGCCTCGCCGTCACGGTGGCAGAAGAGCTCGGCGAGGGCGGCTCGATCGCGTTCGTGCTGTCGACCTCGGCGAAGACCCCGATCCCGGAGCTCGGCATCTCCAACGGGCTCCGGCCCGGTCTGGCGATGGCAGCCAAGAACCTCGCTGACGAGCTGGGACCCCGCGGCATACGGGTCAACGGCCTGCTGCCCGGACGGGTCGACACCGATCGCGTGCGCCACATCGACTCGTTGACCGATGACCCCGCTGCGACACGGGCAGCCAACGAGAGCTCGATCCCCCTGCGTCGCTATGGCCACCCTGAGGAGTTCGGCCGGGTCGCCGCCTTCCTGCTGTCACCCGCGGCGGGCTTCCTCACCGGCGTCATGCTGCCGGTGGACGGTGGCATCACCAGAAGCCTATGAGCTCGTCCAAGGGACTTGCATCCCCCGGCGCCGACGCGCTGCGCGACCTCGACTACCCGACGCTGGTCCTCCACCAGGAAGCCCTCGAGTCGAACCTCACCACGATGGCCGACTACTGCACGACGGCTGGGGTCCTGCACTCCCCACACGCCAAGACATCGCTGTCCCCGCAGATCGTCGAGCGCCACCTGCGGCACGGCGCGTGGGCGATGACGGCCGCCACCCCTGCACAGGTGCGCGGACTGCACCGCCTCGGCGTGGCGCGCATCTTGCTGGCCAACGTGCTCGTCGACGACGCGGCGATCCGATGGGTCGCCGACCACCTGCTCACGCGCACCGAAGCCGACACCGACTTCTGGTGCTATGTCGACAGCGTCGAGGGAGCTGTGGCACTCGAACGCGGTCTGGCCGCGACGGGTCAGCAGCTCGAGGTGCTGCTGGAGGTCGGCTACGCCGGCGGGCGCACCGGGACGCGTTCGACGGACGAGTCCCTACGCCTCGCTGAGCATGTCGCTAGCTCCGCCCACCTGCGTCTCCTCGGCGTCGCCGGATACGAAGGACTGATGCCGACCGACGGCCCTGACGTACCAGCGGGCATGGATGCGTATCTCGCCGACGTCAGGAGCACCGTCGAGCTGCTGCGCGATCGTGGCCTGCTCGACCCCGCAGCGCCGCCGATCGTCACCGCCGGAGGGAGCTCGTACTTCGACCTCGTCGTCGCCGCGCTCGGACCCGCCGCATTCGACTTCCCTGTACGCACCGTGATCCGCAGCGGCTGCTACGCGACCCACGACCACGGCACCTATCGGCGTACGTCGCCGTGGGACGCCCGCGGCCCCGGTGCGCCTCGGCTCCGCCCGGCGTTCGAGCTGCTCGCCAGCGTCTGGTCGCGACCCGAGCCCAACCGGGTGATCGCCGGCTTCGGCCGACGCGATGTGCCGATCGACGACCAGCTACCGGTGATCCTCGGTCGCTACGGACCGTCCCGGCTGCGGGAGACCCTGGACGGAGTGACGGTCGACAAGCTCAACGACCAGCACGCGTACCTCACGGTGCCCGCAGACCTGGACATCGCACCCGGCGAGCTGCTGAGCTTCGGCATCAGCCACCCGTGCGGAGCCTTCGACCGATGGCCCTCGATCCCCTTGGTCGATGACGACCACACCGTGCTGGGTACGATCACGACCGACCTCTAGCCCTCGCGAGGAGGATCCATGGACGGTACGACTGCGGCGCTGGTCAGCGCGGTGTTCGTCGCGTCCCTCGTCGAGTTCGTCGAGGCGTTCACGATCGTCCTCGCAATGGGCGTCACCCGCGGCTGGAAGTCCGCGATCGCCGGCACTGTCGCCGCCCTCGTCGCCCTCTCGGCGTTCACCGCGGCGCTCGGGGTGGCGATCAGCACGTGGCTGTCCGAGTCGTTGTTGCAGCTCACGATCGGCACGCTGCTGCTGATCTTCGGCCTCCAGTGGCTGCGCAAGGCGTGCCTGCGTGCATCGGGCTTCAAGGCGCTGCACGACGAGCAGGAGGAGTTCGCCGAGCAGACCCGGGCCGCTCGCGACGCCGACCGCACGACATACGCCGGCGTCGACCTGTTCGGGTTCATGGTGTCGTTCAAGGGCGTGTTCCTCGAGGGCGTCGAGGTCGTGTTCATCGTCGTCACGTTCGGGCTGTCCGCCGACGCCCTCGGCATGGCGATCGCGGGTGCGATCGTCGCCGGCATCATCGTGGTCGCCCTTGGAGTCGCCCTGCGCAAGCCGCTCGCCCGCATCCCCGAGAACACCCTCAAGTACGGCGTCGGCGTCATGCTTGCGGCTTTCGGCACCTTCTGGGCGTTCGAGGGCGTCGGCTATTTCCGCGATGGCGAGGAGAGTCTGCACTGGCCCGGCGGCAAGCTCGCGCTGATCGCTCTGGTCGCGGGCTGGTTCGCGATGACGCGGCTCGTCATCGCCGGGCTCAGCCGCTCCCGCAGGCCAACGGCAACGGAGGCGCCGGCATGAGATTCCTCAAGGCCTTCGGGTGGTTCTGGTACGACTTCATCATCGGCGACGACTGGAAGATCGCGGTGTACGTCGTGGGGGCGCTCGCGATCGTCGCCGCGCTCGCGGTCAACGACGTGTTCAGCGATGCGGCGACCGTGATCCTCGGCGCGGTGCTGACGATGATCCTGTTCGCCCTCGGCGTCAGGTACGACGCCCGGCGGGCACGCTCCTAGAAGCCGTCGAGCGTACGAGGGCGACGATGTCTGCGGCGACCAGAGCGCCGTGGAGGTAGAGCGGGAACAGCCACCACGGCACCCCGAGCAGATCGGGCGCGAGGTAGTCGAACTCGCCGGCCGCCGAGAGCGCCGACTCCGCGAGCACTCCCCCGACCGCGATGACGATGCCGACGACAACCGCGACGGCTCGTTCGTGGCGCACCGCGACGCGTACGAGCCACCCGGCCAGCAGCACGAGGGCGTACGCCCACGCGAGCTCCGGGTCCAACAGCCCCGAGATGAGGTACGCCGCGGTCACCACGCCAAGACTGGCGAGGACGCGTCGTACGTTGATCGGCTGCACAGCCTGCGGCTGGACCCGGCGGCTGGCGTCGAGCATTCCGACGCCGGCCAGGAAGAACGTCAGCGGGACGATGACCGTCTGGCCCGCGACCTGGGGATCCCAGTGATAGACCAACGTGTCCGTCCGGACGTGGAACAGCGAGTCGCACGCCGTGAGGAAGATCGCGAACATTCCAGCGACGACGACCAGCTGCCGATTCGTCACGCCGACTGCGTCTCGCGCGGCTGCTCCGCCTCGGCGCGCCTCTCGCCCGGGTGCCAGCCCGGAGGCATGAAGACGTAGCCGAGCTTCTCACGCCAGTTCTTGGCGTTGTGGACGTCGCGGAACAGCTCGCCGAACGCGCCGTACTGCAGCCGCAGCACGTTGTAGGTGTCGACCGGCACCGTCAGCCCGTACGTCGGACGGAACAGCTCCTTCTGGAACGTGCCGAACATGCGGTCCCAGATGATCAGCATCCCGGCGTAGTTCTTGTCGAGGTACTCCGGATCGCTGCCGTGGTGCACGCGGTGGTGCGAGGGCGTGTTGAAGACGAGCTCGATCGGCCACCACATCGTGTCGATGCGCTCGGTGTGCACGAAGAACTGGTAGATCAGGTTGACCGAGAACGCGACGTAGAGCGTCCACGGCTCGAAGCCGAGGAACGGGAACGGCAGCCAGAACAGCGCCTCGGCCCACGGGTTCCACTTCTGCCGCAGCGCGGTGGAGAAGTTGAAGTACTCGCTCGAGTGGTGGGCCTGGTGTGCCGCCCAGCCGATGCGGACCCGGTGCACGAAGCGGTGCTGCAGGTAGAACGCGAGGTCGAGGCCCAGGATCAACGCCGCCCACGACCACCAGGTGTCGTCCGGGAGGTGCCACGGCGCGAGGTGGACGCTGACCGCGACGAAGAGCACCAGGGTGCTGAGCTTGAACACCGCGCTCGAGACGACGGAACCGAGACCCATGATCAGGCTGGTCCGGGCGTCCTTGCGCTCGTAGCCGCGCATCTCCTCGTCGGTCTCGAGGTACTTGAACGCCGCGAGCTCGATCAGCAGCGACAGGATGAAGAACGGCGCGGCGACCAGGGTCGGGTTCTTCAGCGGGTCGAGAAACTCCTGCATGACTCCTCCAGACTTATATGACCTTTGGGTAAGTTACCACGAACTCATATCCCGCCGCTAGACTGCTGACGTGGTCAGACCCAACGCCGGAACCAAAGGAGTCCCCCGCCTCGACCGGGAGACCCAGATCCTCGACATCGCGTCCGAGCAGTTCGGCACGCACGGTTTCGCCGCGACATCGGTGGCCACGATCGCCGACAAGGCAGGCATTTCCAAGCCGCTGATCTACAACTACTTCGGCTCCAAGGAAGGGCTCTACGAGGCGTGCCTCGACCGCGGCGGCGCCCTGCTCGCCGACGAGATCGAGCGCATCGCACGCGGCGACGCGGTCGGCATCGAGCGCGGCATGGCGACGCTCGCCGGCATGTTCGCGCTGCTGGAGCCCCAGCCCTACCTGTGGCGGCTGTTCTTCGACCAGACCGCGCCGGCGACCGGCCCGATCGCCGACTCGGTCGCCCTCTACGCCGAGCGCATCGGCAAGCTCGCCGACGAAGGCGTCACCGAGCTGATGGGCCTCGCCGGCAACGACGACCCTCTCGACATCTCCGCCATGACCGCGGTGTGGCTCGGCATCGTCGACTCGCTGATGAACTGGTGGCTGGAACACCCCGACGAGAGCGCCGAGCAGATGATGCAACGCTGCATGCGGCTGCTCACGGCCCTGTTCGGCGGCGACGCCGAGTGACCAAGCTGGCCGGCCAGACTGTCGTCATCACCGGTGCCTCGAGCGGCATCGGCGCCGAGGCGGCCCGCAAGATGGCGCGCCTCGGAGCCACCGTGTGCCTGCTGGCTCGACGTGCCGACGAGCTCGAGGGCGTACGCGCGAGCATCGAGGCCGACGGCGGGAATGCCGACGCGTACGCCGTCGACCTGGCCGATCCGCAGGCAACGGAAGAGGTCGCGGCCCGGCTGCTCGCCGACCACGTTCGGATCGATGCCTTGGTCAACAATGCCGGCCGCTCGATCCGCCGGCCGATCACGGAGTCCCTCGATCGGGTGCACGACTACGAGCGCACGATGGCGATCAACTACTTCGGTGCCGTACGCCTGACCCTCGCGTTGCTCCCGCGGTTCCTCGAGCAGGGCCACGGCCACGTCGTGATCTCGTCGACGATGTCGACCCAGGTGCCGATCCCGCTGTTCTCGGCCTACCTCGCCAGCAAGTCGGCGCTGGAGTCGTTCACCCGCTCCCTGACCGCTGAGCTCGGTCCCCGGGGCATCACGTCCACCACGGTCTACTTTCCGATGGTGCGCACCGAGATGTCCGGGGCGACGCAGATCTACCAGGCCATGCCGATGTTGAGCGCCGACAAGGCGGCCAACTGGCTCGTCAAGGCAGTTGTCGACAAACCGACACGAGTGACGAGTCTGCCGGGGGCGATGGGCGAGCTCGGCATGGCCGCACTCCCCGGCGTCGTCACCAAGGTCTCGCAGCCACTCTTCCGCCGCATGGACAAGTCACTGGCCAAGCGGGCCAAGGAGTAGCCGGCAGCCGGCCTGCTGCAAGGATGGGGCATGGCCAAATCAGTGATCGGCAGACGATGACCGACGACAAGCCGCAGCCCCGGCGGTCCGCCAAAGCCGTGCGCCGCCTGGTCCTCGAGATCGTCGGCTGGATCCTTCTCCTTGGCGGCATCGCCGCGATATTCCTGCCAGGACCGGGCCTGCTGCTGATGGTCGCCGGCCTGGCCGTGCTCTCCGAGCAGTACGAGTGGGCCGAGCGCCGGCTCGAGCCGGTCAAGGTCATGGCCTACAAGGCCGCTGCCGATGGTGTGCAGACCTGGCCACGGATCATCGCGAGCTGCTCGGGCGCAATCGCGCTGGGCGCGATCGGCGTCTACTGGGGCATCCGACCCGATGCGCCGGACTGGTGGCCCTTGGACGACGACTGGTGGCTGATCGGCGGCTGGGGCACCGGCGCGACGTTGATCCTGTCGGCGGTCATCGCGTTGGGCTTCATCGTCTACAGCTTCCGTACGTTCCGCGGTGTCCCCGACCCGGAGGGCGCCGCCGAGCGGGCTGCGCGCGAGGAGGACTGACAGCGCGCGCACAGGTCGTCCCGCGGTGGGCCTCAGGCTGCCCGCGCATGCTGGGCATTCCCCCGCACGAGGAGACCTGATGAACGACGAACAGAAGACCCCAGCCGAGGACGACAAACAGCCGGCCGATGAGACCCCGACGACTGAGCAGCCGACGGCCGAGCAGGAAACCACCGAGCAGCCTGCCGCCGAGCCAGCACCCGCGCCTGCCACGTCGACAACCCGGAGCCGCAACACACTGATCGCCAGCGGCGCCGGCCTTGCCCTGGTGGGCGGCCTGGTCGGCTTCGGGATCGGTCACGCGACCGCTGGTGGCGGCGACGGCGACCGATTCAGGCCGGTCAGCCAGTACGCGCCCGGTGAGGGCCGGCCGGGTCTCGGCGACGGCGAGCGGCCCCACCGCCCATCCGACGGAGACCACGGCAGGCACTTCCGCAACGGCGACTCCGAACGGCCGTCCAGCGAAGGCTAGACGCGTTCGAGCACCGGGACCGAGCTGAGCCGCGGCGAGCGCCTGGGCGCCGTGCGACCGATCACCGCGAGGCGCGCCGCCACGGCTACAGCGACCTGGCGGTAGGCCAATCCGACGACGACCGAGCTCAGGACCGCCAGGATCGGGACCTTCATCTCGAGGTGGGGATAGATCTGCCAGTGCGTCAGGTAGATGTAGAGCGACGCGGCGGCAAGGGAGCCGGCGACCCGTGCGACGGCCCGCGGCGCGGGCACCGCCGGGACCCACACGAGCAGTAGCAGGCCGACGGCCACGACCGCCTCACGCTGCGCGTCTCCGAAGAATCCCGCGACACCGGCGACCGCGAGGACCGAGGCGAGGAGGCGCTGCGGGGCCGTGCGGGCCGTCGCGACGAGCCAGCCCAGCGCGAAGCACCACAGCACGATCGACGGCGTATAGCGCTCGGTCGGGCCAGCCTCGACGCCCTCCAAGGCGTAGCGGGCGGCAAGGGCGGCCAGCGTGAACACGAGCGCGAAGGCGTACGGACTGCGCCGCCAGGCTCGATGCACGATCGGCACCGAGAGCAGCGCGAGGGTACCGACCTGGGTCCAGACGATCGCCTCGAGGAACCAGAACTGCCATTGGACGGTCCACGAGTCGCTGCCGAATACGCCGTTGAGCATGAGGACGGTGCCGAGGTCGTACGTTCGCAGCACGATCGCGACCGCGCCGATCCAGATGACGCTGGGGACCACCAGGTGGGCCAGCGAACGCAGGCCGGAACGGACACGCGCTCTCGGCGACTCAGTGGCGAGCTGGAACCGTACGAAGTTGTAGCCGCACACCGCCAACAGCAGATGAGCGCCGCCGGGCACCACGAACAGGTTGGCGTGCGTGCCGAGCACGAGCATGATCGCCACGGCACGCAGCACGATCGACATCTCGAGCCGCACTCCCCTGC
Organism: uncultured Actinomycetota bacterium; assembly: GCA_963817425.1. Taxonomy (GTDB): domain Bacteria; phylum Actinomycetota; class Actinomycetes; order Propionibacteriales; family Nocardioidaceae; genus Aeromicrobium. The sequence goes on along the minus strand of CAWFOH010000017.1, from coordinate 217,957 downwards.
CCCGGCGCCTCCCGGGCGCCGCCACCAGCTCGCGGATGGGCCGCGTGTGCCAGTCGTTGGGAAGATCGAGGCGGAGCTCGGACAGGCGGACCGACAGCTCGACGTACGACAGCGAGTCACCGCCCAGCCCCGTGAAGCTGTCGTCGGGCGTCGCGTCCGGCCGGCCGAGCAGCAACGAGTAGAGGTCGCGGACCTGCCCGATGCTGACCGGATGCTCCTGCTGGTTCGGCTGGTCACGGGTCGCAGCGGTCATCTCGGCTTGTCGCTCGAGCGCCGGATAGTCGGTCTTGCCCGACGCATTGCGCGGGACCTCGCGGAGGCGCGTGACCGTGACGGCGTGGTCGGGCAACCCGGCGGCACGCGCGACCAGCGGGTGCAGGTCGCGGGCGTCCTCGTGCCACTCGATGAACGCGTGCAGCTGATCGCCGGTCGAGACGCAGCGAGCCGCTCGGCCGCGTCGGGCGACGACTGCCTCGAGGTCGTCCAGGTCGATCCGCACCCCGTACGCCTTGGCGAACCGGCTGCGGCGGCCGACCCACTCGAGCAGCCCGTCGTCATCACGGCGCACCAGGTCACCGGTTCGCAGCTCATCGAGATCGCGACCGCGGGTCAGGTCTGCGGGCCTTGTGGCGTAGCCCATCATGACGTTGTCGCCGCGATAGACCAGCTCGCCGACGCCCGGCCTCTGCTCGTCCGCGATGGGGTCGATCCTGAAGGAGCCACCTGGGACCGGGACGCCGAGGGCGTGCGGATGCGACTCCGCGAGCTCGGGCGGCAGGTACGCCATGCGGGCCGTGGCCTCGGTCTGGCCGTACATCGCGAAGAAGTCCCAGCCGCGCTCGCGGCCGAGCCGGGCATAGGCCGCGACCCGGTTGGGGTCGAGCCTGCCGCCGGCCTGCGTGACATAGCGGAGCGACGACAGCTCGCGATCGGCGAAGCCGCTCGAGTCGAGCAGGTCGAACGTGTAGGGGACGCCGGCGAACGACGTCACCCGCTCGCGATCCGCGAGCTCCCAGAGACACGGGTCGAGCACCGACCAGTCCGTCACGACGATGCCGGCTCCGGCGAGGAGGTGGCTGTTGGTGACCGAGAGCCCGTAGCAGTAGTGCATCGGCAGCGTCGTGATCGCGCGGTCGTCAGGCGTCAGGTCGAGGTAGTCCGCGATGGCGGCTGCGTTGCTCCGCACGTTGTCGTACGAGAGGCGCACGAGCTTGGGCGAGCCGGTGGAGCCGGACGTCGTCATCAGCAGCGCGAGATCGGGGTGCAGCTGATGATGCGAACCTTCGTGACGCGCGACGAATCCCCCGGCGGCGGCGTCGAACACGACGTCGGGGTCGTAGGCCTCGATCAGGGCTTCGGGTCCGGCAGGGCCGTCGCCGGGCACGAGCAGCACGACGTGCCCGTTGGCGATGGCCGAGACATACGCCACGAAGGTCTCGAGCGTGTTCGCGCCCGGCACCAGGACGAGTCGCCGGCCATCCTCGGCCGGCCAGAGCATCGACTCGACGCGGTCGGCGAGCTCGGCGTACGTCAGCGAGTCGCCCGTCGTGATCAAGGCGGGGCGAGCGCCCCAGCGGCGCAGGTCAGCGAATGGATTCGGACTCATTGTGGATCCCCCACGACGGTGACGGGTCCGCCGATCGAGACGGACAGGAGGTCGTCGATCGCGGGCACAGCGGCGCCCGACACCCGGGCCTGCAGCGGGATCTCCTGGTCGATCAGCACGAGGTCGACTGTTGCGTCGTGGCCGAAGAAGCTGACGCCCACGACCCGCGCGGCGGTGCCGGTGGCACGGTCCGGTGAGAGCGCCAGGTGCTCCGGTCGGATCAGGATGCGACATGGACCCTGAGGGCCGCCGGGCGGCACGGCGACCTTGCCCAGCGAGCACGATGCGATGTCACCCGTCACCTCGGCGTCCAGCGCCACGACGGCACCGACGAACGCGGCGACCGCCGGAGTCGCGGGTGATCGGTAGAGGTCGGCCGGCGCAGCGACCTGTGCGACGCGGCCGTCCTGCAGCACCGCGACCTGGTCGGCAAGCGCCAACGCCTCGCCCTGGTCGTGGGTCACCAGCACAGCGGTCGCGCCTGCGGCCCGAATCGCCTGGGCCACGGCCTGCCCCGTCTCGAGCCGAAGACCCGCGTCCAACGACGAGAACGGCTCATCGAGCAGCACGATGTCGGGGCGGGGCGCCAGCGCACGCGCGAGCGCGACTCGCTGCTGTTGACCGCCGGACAGCTCGTGCGGGAACCGGGTGCGCAGGGTGACGGGCAGGTCGACGAGTGCGAGCAGCGTGTCGACGTCGAACTCACGGCGCGCCGCCCCGCGGATGCCGAAGGAGATGTTGGCGGCGACGTCGAGGTGCGGGAACAGCGCACCCTCCTGCGGGACATACCCCACGCCGCGCCGCTGCGGCGGAATGCCACGACCGTTGGTCACGAGCGCCCGCCCGGCGAACGACACACTGCCAGCGTCTGCCTCGAGGAAGCCCGCGACGATGCGGAGCAAGGTCGTCTTGCCACCGCCCGATGGGCCGAGGACGGCCAAGATGGCGCCCGCCTCGATGCGGATCGAGACGTCATTGAGCACGAGGTGGTCGCCGAAACGCTTCGTCAGCCCGGTGATCTCAAGTCCTGTCATGCCGGCACCAGCCCATCTCTTCTGCGGCTCAGGAGGTAGGTGGCAGGCAGCGAGATCGCGACCATGATGACCGCGTAGGGAGCCGCCGCGCCGTAGGCGACCGAGGAGGAGCTCGACCAGAACTGCGTCGCGAGCGTCGTCGTGCCGATCGGCGAGAGCAGGAGCGTCGCCGTCAGCTCGGTCGCGACAGCGAGGAACACCAGTGCCGCACCCGCTCCGACGCCGGGGGCGATCAGGGGCAGCGTGACCCGGCGAGCCGTCTCCACAGGGCTGAGGCCCAGCCCGTGCGCGACGTCCTCGAACACCGGCGGCGCCTGGGCTATCGCGGCGCGTACCGAGACCAGAGCTCGTGGCAGGAACATGATCGCGTAGGCCGCGATCAGCAGGGCGTACGTCTGATAGAGCGGCTGCGCGTAGCGGATCGACACGGTCACGAGGGCCAGTGCCACGACGATGCCGGGAAGCGCGCTGGCCAGGTAGGCGCTGCGCTCGATCGACGTGGTCGCTGCCGTGCGGAAGCGCACCGAGAGCCAGGCGATCGGGACCGACAGCGCGACCGTCAGCAACGCCGCCGCCAGCCCCAGGGCGATCGACGTGCTCGCCGCCGACACGATCTCGCCGACCGGGAATGCCGTCGAGCTGCCGACGATCATCCAGTGGGTGAGGCTGTAGAACGGCACGCCGAGCGACGCCGCCGTGAGCAGCAGCAGCAATCCCAGCACCGGGAGCGTGAGCCGGCCGAGCCGCTGGCGCGAGACGACCCGCACCGCTCCGCTGCCCACCCGGGCGATGCGCCGGTCGGTGCGCAGTCGAAGGTCGGCGAGCAGCAGCAGCATGCAGCACAGCACCAGCACCGTGGCGAGCACGTTGGCGCCGGCGCTGTTGAACGACGAGCGGTACTGGTCGTAGATCGCGGTCGTGAACGTCGGGAATCGCAGCATCTGCAATGCCCCGAACTCCGCCAGCAGGTGCAACCCGACGAGCAGCGCGCCGCCGATCATCGCCGGACGCAGCTGGGGCAGGACGACCCGCACGAAGGTGCCCAACCGTCCGTGGCCCTGGGACTGCGCGACCTCCTCGAGAGCGGGATCGAGCCCCCGGAGCGACGCGACAGTCGGCAGGTAGACGAGCGGGAAGTACGACATCGTCACGATCACCAGCGCGCCGCCATACCCCTCGACGTCAGGTGTCAGGGAGGCCCAGCCATAGCTGTTGACGAACGCCGGTACGGCAAGCGGAGCGACGGCGAGGACGTGCCACAGGTTGCGGCCAGGCACGTCAGTACGCTCGACGACCCACGCGCAACCGACGCCGAGGACCAGGCTCAGCAGGCAGCCGCCGAGCACGAGGCGCACGGTGTTGTAGAGCAGCTCGCCGACCCGCGGACGTACGAGCAACCGCCAGGCCTCCGACGGGCCCAGCGACACCGCGTAGACCACGACGAACGCCAGCGGGATGAGTGCGAAGGCGGCGACCACCAGGGACAGCACAACGAGGGAAGGCGGCGCCGAGCGCTGCCAAAAAAAAAAAAAAAAAAAAAAAAAAAAAACAAAAAAAAAAAAAAAAAAAAAAAAAAAAAAAAAAAATAAAAAAAAAAAAAAAAAAAAAAAAAAAAAAACACAAAGCAAATCACCCAGCACACACATCACATACGAGCGGAAGTACACATCTCCGATCACAGAGCACCGGCATACCCCTCACTCAGTTCAAGCCCACCATAGCTGTTACGAACGCCGTACGCACACGCAACTCCACATTGCCCACACTCATCGCTCACACCCACCCACCGACGCCGAGGACCAGCTCAGCAGCAGCCGCCGAGCACGAGACGCACGGTGTTGTAGAGCAGCTCGCCGACCCGCGGACGTACGAGCAATCGCCAGGCCTCCGTTGGGCCCAACGACACCGCGTAGACCACGACGAACGCCAGCGGGATGAGCGCGAAGGCGGCGACCACCAGGGACAGCACAACGAGGGAAGGCGGCGCCGAGCGCTGCCTTCCCCGCTGCCGTGTGGTGGCCGTGTCGATCAGAGGAATCCTGCGTCCTCCATCAGGCCGATGACCTTGGGCCGTTGAGCGACGAGAGGTCGACGGTCGGCGGGTCCAGATCGGCGAGCGGCTTGACGCCCTGTCCCAGGTCGACCTTGGGGTTGAGCGGGTACTCCAGCGCATAGCTGGCGGCGAGCTCGCGCTGACCGTCGACGCTGCTGAGGTAGGCCACGAACTTCTCGGCATCACTCTTGTGCTTGCTGGACTTCAGCACGCCGGCACCGGAGACGCTGAGGAACGCGCCCGGATCCTGGTCGCCGAAGAAGTGCAGCTTGGAGTCCGAGCTGTTGTCGCCGGCCTCCTTCTGGTCGCGATACCAGTAGTAGTGGTAGATCACGCCCGCATCGATCGTGCCGTCGTTGACGGACTTCAGCACGACGTTGTTGCCCTGGTAGACCGTGCCGTTGGCATTGAGGCCGGCGAGCCAGTCCTTGGTCGCCTGCTCACCCTTGAGCTCAAGGACTGCGCTGACGATGGCCTGGAAGTCGGCGCCGGTCGGCGAGAACGAGATGCGGCCCTTCCACTCCGGCTTGGCGAGGTCCATCAGCGAGGTCGGCAGCTCGTCGGGCTTGACCTTGTCGGTGTTGTAGACCAGGACGGTCGACCGCGCGGTGAATCCCATCCAGTCGCCGCTCGCGGGTACGTACTCGGCCGGCACCTGCGACCGCGTCTTGTCCGAGAGCTTGGCGAACAGGCCCTTGCTCTCGACGAGTGACATCGCTGGCGAGTTCTCGGTCAGGAACACATCGGCCGGCGAGGCCGAGCCCTCCTGCACGATCTGGTTGGCGAGCTCGAAGTCGCTGCCGTTGCGGAGCTTGACCTCGATGCCGGTCTTCTTGGTGAAGGCCGGGGCAAGCTTGGCGAGGAGCTCCTCGTGCTGGGCGTTGTAGACCGTGATCGACGGTCCGTCATCACCGCTCGAACCACATCCGGTCAGGCTGGCCAGGACCAGGCCCGCGGCCAGGGCGACAACAGATTTCTTCACTCGCACTTGTCTTCTCCTATGAATCAGGTATGCCTAACCTTAGCGTTGGATTCACCCCGCACTGGTCGCCGGGCGAGTAGAGTCTGCGCTGAGCCACACCACCCCGTGGCCCAGCCGATGGAAGTGCCCACCAACGCACCTCCGCCATCCACAACAGAGAGCACTACCGTGACCGACTCCAGCACCAGCGCGCCGTCAGCATTCGGCAGCAGACACGAGCAAGTCGTCTTCTGCCACGACGAAGCCTCCGGCCTCAAGGCCATCATCGCGATCTACTCCACCGCCCTCGGCCCAGCCTTGGGCGGGACCCGTTTCTACCCCTACGCCTCTGAGCAGGACGCGCTGACCGACGTCCTCAACCTCTCGCAGGGCATGGCCTACAAGAACGCGCTCGCAGGTCTCGACCTCGGCGGCGGCAAGGCCGTCATCATCGGCGATCCGACCAAGATCAAGACCGAGGCCCTCCTTCGGGCGTACGGCCGCTTCGTCCAGACTCTCGGCGGTCGCTACTACACCGCGTGCGACGTCGGCACGTTCAGCCCCGACATGGACATCATCGCCCGCGAGTGTGACTTCGTGACCGGCCGGACGGTCGAGCACGGCGGCGCCGGCGACTCGTCGGTCCTCACCGCGTTCGGTGTCTACCAGGGAATGCGCGCCTCGGCCCAGCATCTCTGGGGCGACACGTCCCTCGCCGGCAAGCGCGTCGGCGTGGCCGGCGTCGGCAAGGTCGGCAAGCACCTCGTTGGTCACCTCGTCGAGGAGGACGCCCAGGTCGTCGTCACCGACGTCAACGCCGAGGCCGTCGCTGCGCTCGAGCAGACGTACCCCTCGATCACGTCGGTCGTCGACACGGATGCGCTCGTACGCGAGCCGCTCGACATCTACGCACCGTGCGCCCTTGGCGGCGCGCTCAATGACGAGGTCGTCGAGGTCCTGACCGCGACGATCGTGTGCGGTGCGGCCAACAACCAGCTCGCCCATGAGGGCATCGAGAAGCGCCTCGACGAGCGCGGCATCACGTACGCACCCGACTACTGCGTCAACTCCGGCGGCGTCATCCAGGTCGCCGACGAGCTCGAGGGCTTCGTGTTCGATCGCGCCAAGATGCGCGCGACGACGATCTACGACACGACGCTCGGCGTGCTGGAGCGCGCCAAGTCCGAAGGCGTGCCGCCGTCGATCGCCGCCGACCGCATGGCCGAGCAGCGCATGCGCGAGGTCGGCCGTCTGCGTTCGGTCTGGCTGCCGTAGGCGTCATGAACCCACCGACCATGAGGTCGGTGGGGACTGAGAAGTGAGGGGCCCGGTCGCCTAGGAGGCGGCCGGGTCTTCTCGATCCAGGTCGCGATACTGAGCGGGAATCGGTTCGCCCGACTCACCGTGGAGTTCGCGCTGCAGAGTGTTGAAGTCCGTATCAGGTGTGCGGTACTTCAAGTCGCGCGCAACTTTGGTCTGTTTGGCTTTCGCACGGCCGCGCCCCATGGGTCGACCCCCTCGCAGAAAAGTAGTCAGTATGTCGTGCGACAAGCGTACCCAAAGGCGACAACAAATCTGTCATCGACCCCCCAGAGACGGCGTGTCTCAGTGGTGGGCGCCAGTGAGCGTGACGCTGCCACCCTCACCGTGGACGCCTGCGTCGGCGACGTCGCCAGCGATCCAGGCGTCGATGCCACGCTCAGCGAGCAGGCGGATGGCCGCATCAGCGGCGTCCGGAGCCACCAGCGCCACCATGCCGACACCCATGTTGAGCGCCTGGTCGAGATCGGCCTGGGCAACCCCGCCGAGTGAACCGACGAGTCCGAACACCGGGTGCGGCGACCAGGTCGCGCGATCGATGCGTACGGACACCGAGTCGGGGACGACTCGCGCCAGGTTGGCCGCGAGTCCGCCGCCGGTGATGTGCGACATCGCGTGCACCTCGACGGCGTCGGCGAGGGCGAGGCACGGCAGCGTGTAGAGGCGCGTCGGCGTCAGGAGCTCTTCGCCAAGCGTGCGGCCGAACTCCGGCACGTCGCGGTCGAGTCGCCAACCTGCCTGCTCGAAGAACACGTGCCGCACGAGCGAGTAGCCGTTGGAGTGCAGGCCGCTCGAAGCCATCGCGATGACGACGTCACCCGGACGTACGAGCTCTGCGCCGAGCAGCTTGTCGGCCTCGACGACGCCCGTCGTCGAGCCGGCGATGTCGTACTCGTCGGGTGCCAGCAGGCCGGGGTGTTCAGCGGTCTCGCCGCCGAGCAGGGCCGTGCCGCTCTCGGCGCACGCCTGGGCGACGCCCTTGACGATGTCGGCGATGCGCTCGGGGACGACCTTGCCGCATGCGATGTAGTCGGTCATGAACAGCGGCTCGGCACCACACACCACGAGGTCGTCGACCAGCATGCCGACGAGGTCGAAACCGATCGTGTCGTGCTTGTCCATGCGCTGCGCGATCTGGACCTTGGTGCCAACTCCATCTGCGGAGGTGGCGAGCAACGGCCGGGCATATGCCTTGAGGGCCGAGGCGTCGAACAGGCCGGCGAAGCCGCCGATGCCACCGACGACCTCGGGACGGCGGGCCTTCTCGACCCACTCCTTCATGAGCTCGACCGCGCGGTCGCCCTCTTCGATCGAGACCCCGGCGCTGGCGTACGAGACCATCAGATGACCTCGAGCGGGAGGGTGTCCTGGACCTCGAGCAGGTGCTTGCCGATCAGGTCGTCCTCGGGCAGCGCCACGGGATAGATGCCGTCGAAGCAGGCCCGGCAGAGGTTGTCCTTGGGCACGTTGGTCGCCTCGACGAGCTGGTCGAGCGTCACGTATGCCAGGGAGTCGGCACCGATCGAGCGGCAGATCTCGTCGACCGAGATGCCGTTGGCGATCAGCTCGGCTCGCGAGGCGAAGTCGATGCCGTAGAAGCAGGGCCACTTGACCGGCGGCGACGAGATGCGCACATGCACCTCGGCGGCGCCGAACTCACGGAGCATGCGTACAAGCGCGCGCTGCGTGTTGCCGCGGACGATCGAGTCGTCGACGACGACGAGCCGCTTGCCGGCGATGACATCACGCAGCGGGTTGAGCTTGAGCCGGATGCCGAGCTGGCGCAGGGTCTGCGATGGCTGGATGAACGTGCGGCCGACATAGGAGTTCTTGACCAGGCCGTGGCCGAACGGGATGCCGCTCTCCTCGGCGTAGCCGATCGCGGCCGGGGTGCCGGACTCCGGCACCGGGATCACGAGGTCGGCGTCGACCGGAAACTCGCGCGCCAGGCGGCGGCCGATCTCGGCACGCACCGAGAAGACCCGCTGGTCGGAGATCGTGGTGTCGGGGCGGGCGAGGTAGACGTACTCGAACACGCAGCCCTTGGGCTCGGGCTTGGCGAAGTGCTCGGTGCGCAGGCCGTTCTCGTCGATCGCGACGAACTCACCCGGCTGGATCTCGCGGATGAACGAGGCGCCGACGATGTCGAGGGCCGCGGTCTCGCTCGCAACGACCCAGCCGCGCTCGAGCCGGCCCAGCACGAGCGGCCGGATGCCCTGGGCGTCGCGGGCGGCATAGAGCGTGTTCTCGTCCATGAAGACCAGCGAGAAGGCGCCGCGCAGCTTGGGCAGCACCTCGAGGGCGGCCTCCTCGACGGAGCGATCGGGGTAGGACGACAGCAGTGTCGCCATGACCGAGGTGTCCGACGTCGCGGTCTCACCCTTGCCGGCCGTCTTGCCCGCCTCGAGGTCGCGCTCGCGCAGCAGCTCGATGAGGTCGGCGGTGTTGGTCAGGTTGCCGTTGTGGCCGAGGGCGACCGATCCGGACGCCGTGGGGCGGAACGTCGGCTGGGCGTTGTGCCAGACGCTGGAACCGGTCGTGGAGTAGCGCGCGTGCCCGATCGCGATCTCGCCCTTGAGCGACTCGAGCGTGGCCTCGTCGAACACCTGGGAGACGAGTCCCATGTCCTTGTAGACGAGGATCTGGCGGCCGTTGCTGACCGCGATTCCGGCCGATTCCTGCCCACGGTGCTGCAGGGCATACAGGCCGAAGTAGGTCAGCTTGGCAACCTCTTCACCGGGCGCCCAGACTCCGAACACGCCACAGGCGTCCTGGGGTCCGGCGTCCTGGGGATCGAGGTCGTGGGTCAGGCGTCCATCTCCGCGGGGCACGCCCCAAGTGTAGAGGCCGCAGGCCCTTGCGACCCAATGCGTTTGCGGTGTCCCCTACGCTGTCGTGATCCACGTCACACAGCCGAGGAGCATCATGCCGGTCGCCATTCCACCCGCCACGTATCTGCCGGACTTTCTCGCCCATCGCGCGACCGAGCGGCCCGACAAGCTGTGCTGGATCTTCGGCGAACGCACGTGGACGTGGGCCGAGGCCTGGGAGTCCGTGCGCTCGACCGCCGGCGCGCTCCAGGCCGACGGCGTCGGACGTGGCGACCGGGTCGCGATCCTCGACAAGAACAACCCGGCGGTGCTGCAGGTCATCCTCGGCGGCTGCCAGCTCGGTGCCGCCACGACCGTGGTCAACTGGCGCCTGGCCGGTGACGAGCTCGACTACGTCCTCAACGACTGCGCCGCCAAGGTCGTGTTCGTCGGACATCAGCTGCTCGAGCAGTTCACCCTCGTGCGCGATCGCCTCGAGCACGTCGAGAAGGTCATCGTCATCGGCGGCGAGACGATGAGTTCGAGGCGTGGCAGTCAGCCGGGACACCGACCGACCGGCAGCCCGATGTCAGCCCCGACGAGGTCTGCGTCGTGATGTACAGCTCCGGCACCACCGGCCGACCCAAAGGCGTACAGCTCAGTCAGCACGCGATGGTCGAGCACAGTGTCAACGGCCTGGGCGATGCGACGTACGACGAGGGCGACATGCTGCTCATCGCGATGCCGATGTTCCATGTCGGCGGCACCTCGTACGCCCTGCAGGCCCCGGTCATCGGCGCGACGGGCTACATCGTCCCGGAGGTGGACGGCGCGCTGCTCGCGGGCGGGATCATGGCCGGCTGCACGCACGCGTTCCTCGTGCCGGCAGTCGTCTCCGCGCTGGTCGCCGCGGGTCCGGACGTCATGGGCCTGTTCAGCAAGCTCAAGGGCGTTGGCTACGGCGCCGCACCGATGCCGCTCCCGGTGCTTCGTGCCGCCATGGAGGCCTGGCCCGACACCGAGTTCCAGCAGGTCTACGGGATGACGGAGTTCGCCGGTGTCGTGACGGCGCTCGACGACGCGGCGCACCGCGACGCGGCGCACCCGGAGCGGCTGGTCTCTGCGGGTCGGCCCGTGCAGCACGCCGAGATGCGCATCGTCGATCCCGTGACGCTTCAGGAGGTGCCGCAGGGCGAGTCCGGCGAGGTCTGGTTCCGAACACCTCAGGCGACCAGCGGCTACCTCGGCAAGCCGGAGGCGACCGCCGAGCTCATCACCCCTGATGGCTGGGTGCGCACGGGCGACCTCGGCCGCGTCGACGAGGACGGCTTCTTGTTCATCGAGGACCGGATCAAGGACATGATCATCACCGGCGGCGAGAACGTGTACTCCCCCGAGGTCGAGCGGGTCCTCGCCGAGCACCCGGCGGTCCAGGAGCTCGCGGTCATCGGCGTGCCCGACGACAAGTGGGGCGAGACGGTCAAGGCCGTCGTGGCCTTCAAGCCCGACCTGGCCGTGTCGGCCGACGAGCTCATCGCGTACGCCCGGGAGCGGCTCGCGGGCTACAAGACCCCGACCTCGATCGATGTCGTCGATGCGCTGCCACGGAACCCGTCCGGCAAGATCCTCAAGCGCGACCTGCGCAAGCCGTATTGGGGCGATCGCGCGCGTCAGGTCTGAAATCCCAGGGAGGACGTGACCCCGATCATCCAGGGGAGGGACCGGGGCCACGCCGGCCACAGCGTATCGCCGGCCCAGCGGGGAGCGGCAAGCCCACATCGCATATCCCAGACATGCCCCACCGCGAGACGTACTCTCTAAAGATGCGCTTGGTGTCTTCCCCCACCTCGCGGCTCACGATCACCGGCATTCTGACCGGCCTGGCCGCGACATTCCTGATGTCCTCTCCCGCCCACGCGGCGGCTCCACCTGCCCCGGGCAACTTCACCGGGTACGGCTTCGACGCCTGCGTCGCGCCGAACCAGACCGTCATGGACGCCTGGAATCTCCAGTCCCCCTACTCGGCGATCGGCATCTACGTCTCGGGCAACTCGCGCTACTGCGGCGACAAGTACCAGCCCAACCTGAGCAAGGCCTGGGTCGCCAAGAACGCGTCCAACGGGTGGCGCTTCATGCCGATCCACGTGGGCCGGCAGGCGCCGTGCTTCAAGAACAATCCCAAGAGCCGCGTCCAGAAGCTGAAGATGTCGACCACGGTCTCGACGGCTCGCCAGCAGGCACGCGACGAGGCGGCCGAGACGATCGCCGCGCTGACGAAGTACGGGTTCACCTCCGGGAGCTACTCCTACCTCGACATCGAGTGGTACGCCCGCACCAAGGCGTGCGACAACATCGTCCTGGAGTTCGCCGACGCGTGGACCGAATACCTCCACGACCATGGCTACAAGTCGGGCGTCTACTCCAGCGGCTCGGCGGGCATCGCAGCGATCGACGCCGCACGGGCGGCCAAGCGCAAGGACTTCACGCTCCCCGACCAGCTCTGGATCGCGTGGACCAACAAGGTCGCCAACACCGACGGCGGGCCCTATCTCGCGGACACCGGTTGGGCCAATCACCAGCGCATTCACCAGTACCACAACGGCATCGACATCACGTACGGCGGACACAAGCTCAACATCGACAAGGACTACCTCGACGTCGGCACCGGATCGGTGGCGTCCAAGCAGGTCCTGCCGTGCAACGTGAAGATGTCGTTCGACTCATACCCCGCACTCAAGGCCGGCAGCCGCGGGCCCGCCGTTGCCGCGCTGGAGTGCCTGCTGCGTGAACGCGGGCTGCTCAAGACCGCCGACGAGACGTTCGACAGCGGCACGGCCAAGGCGATCGACGCGTACCGCAAGACCAAGGGGTGGGGTCCGACCGGCCACACCACGCGGCCGACCTGGACGTCGCTGCTGGCAGCCGGCAGCAACCCCCGAGTGCTCAAGGAGGGCTCGGTCGGTGAGCCCGTCTGGCGTCTGCAGCGCGCACTGATCGCTGCCGGACTGCACCCGCGCCTCACCGGGCGCTACGACTCCAGCACCGTGACCGCGGTCAAGGCCTATCGCACGGCGAACGGCTTCTCGGCGTTCTCGACGACCGAGGCCACGGTGTGGGCCCTGCTGCAACGCGGCAAGCCCGGGAGCTAGCCGTCCGCATGGTCCTCGTGTCGGCGCACCGGGGCGGCGCCGCAGACGACCGCTCCGCCCAGAACACCCTGGCCGCGTTCGAGGCGGCGATCGCGCAGGGCTGCGACTTCGTCGAGTTCGACGTACGCCTGACCGCCGACGGGCGACCGGTGATCTTCCACGACGACGAGATCGACGACGACTCGGTCCTCCGCTCGATCGCCCGGCACCGTCATGACGAGTTCTCGGAGGCGCGGCTCGTCGACCTCGACGCGGTGCTGGACCTGATCCGCGGCCGCGTCCGGGCGCACGTCGACCTCAAGGTGCGCGGCGACGAGGTCGCGCTGGTCGAGCAGATCATCGACGTGCTCGGCACGGATCAGGCCATCATCACGACGGCGGAGGACTCGTCGGTCAGGCGCATTCGCCGCTGGTCGAAGGTGCATGCCCCCGATCTGCTGGTCGGCCTGTCGTCCAGTGCGCGCGCCGGCACCAGCAACTGGTTCGTCAGGAAGCTCGTGCGGATCGAGTCGGCGTTCCCGCGTCTACGGGTGTTGCTGAGCGGCGCCAACCTCGTCGTCGCGCACAAGCTCGTCGCGCGGTTGACCCTCAAGGCGTACGCGCGAAAGCACGGCCTCCCGCTGCTGGTGTGGACCGTCGACCGGCCAGAAGAGCTCGAGCTCTGGATGAACGATCCCGACGTCTGGATGGTGACGACGAACTATCCCGAACGCGCGTTCGCGGCCCGGCGATAGCGGTGCGGGTCAGGCCGAGACGCCTCGTGTGATCCGCAGGAACTCCTCGACCGGGATGCGCCCGGCAACGTAGGCCGCGACGGCTTCGTCGCGAGTGATCGTCGGCTCGGGTGCGATCGACACGACCGGTGGCGCGGGTGCCGGTGTCGGTGTCGGCGGAACCGATGACCATTGCGATTCCAGCGGAGGCGCTGACCACTGCGGCTCCATTGCAGGCGCTGACCACTGCGGCTCGGCCCGGAGCTGCTGGGTTCGGTGCTGCACGAGACCCTCGTGCCCGCCGAGCGAGATCACGATGCCGACGGCATAGTCCTGCGCGTCGATTTGACCATTCGCGTAGGCGACCAGCAGGCGTACGGCTTCACGGTCGGCCGGCCAGCCTTGCTGCGCTGATGACCGCAGGGCTGCGACGACAGCCTCGCGTCGTTGACCGGTGAGGCTCCCGAGCAGGTCGGACCACTGCTCGGCAGGATCTGTGATGCCGTTTGTCATGACTGCGCCTGTTGGTGGATGTCGGGTTCCCTCCCTGACGGGGAAATCATAACGGGACGGCATGTCTTCCCGGGTGGTTTTTGCCGGAACTGAGCCACATCTCAGGCGGGGTCGAGCGGCAGCAACGGCGACAGGTCAGATCGCTCGCCGGAGGCCCGAACGGTGGCGTCCGGCCAACGCAGGCGACCGCGCCCGAGGGCGATCCACGTGGGGGCGTCCATCTCGACGACCGCGGGCGGGGTGCCACGCGTGTGACGGGCACCGGCGATGCATTGCACCGCGGCAAAGGGCGGGATCCGGACCTCGACACTCGCGCCCGGCGCCTTGGCGACGAGCAGGGCCACCAGGTGCATCGTGGCGGCCTTGAGATCGGCCCGGGTCGGTGCGCCCTCGTCGAGCCGGAGGCAGATCGCGGCGAACTCCTCGTGCGACAGCGGGACCGGGCGGCGAGCCATGACTACTGCGGCGTGCCGATCAGCTGAGGGCCGAGGACTGCCGGGATGGTCGCCTGCCAGGCTGCCTTGAGCTCGGCGACGGGGACGCTGAACTGACCGGCGACGTCGATCGTGGTGCCGCCCGTACGTCCGACAGAGGCCAGCTCGACGCCGTGCTTCTCGGCCAGCGACACGAACTCGTCGTGACGGTCCTCCGAGACGACGACCATCGCCCGCGCGGACGACTCGCTGAACAGCTCGAGGAACGGGTCCTCGAGCTCGACCGTGGCGCCGATGCCGTGGCGGAACGACGCCTCGGCCAGTGCGACCGCCAGTCCGCCGTCGGACAGGTCGTGCGCCGACTCGACGACGCCGGCCTTGGCGGCCTCGACCATGAGATTGGCCAGGGCGCGCTCGGCCTCGAGGTCGACCGCAGGAGGCTGACCGCCGAGGTGGCCGTGGACGACGTCGGCCCACGATGAGCCGGAGAGCTCGTCACGGGTCTCGCCGAGCACCAGCACGTGGCTGCCCTCGGCGACGAACCCCTGGGTGATGCGTGTGCGTACGTCGTCGATGACGCCCAGGATGCCGACGACGGGCGTCGGCAGGATCGGGGTCTCACCGGTCTGGTTGTAGAACGAGACGTTGCCGCCGGTGACCGGGATGCCCAGCACCTCGCACGCGTCCTTGAGCCCGTGCGTGGCCTGCTCGAACTGCCACATCACGTCGGGGTTCTCCGGCGAGCCGAAGTTGAGGCAGTCGGTGACCGCGAGCGGCAGGGCGCCGGTGACGCCGACGTTGCGGTAGGACTCGGCCAGGGCGAGCTGTGCGCCGGCGTAGGGGTCGAGCTTGGCGAAACGGCCGTTGCAGTCGGTCGAGACCGCGACACCGAGGTTGGTCTCGTCGTCGATGCGGATGACGCCGGCGTCCTCGGGCTGGGCGAGGACCGTGTTGCCCTGGACGTAGCGGTCGTACTGATCCGTGACCCACGACTTGTCGGCGAGGTTGGGTGACGTCACGACCGCGACCAGCTGCTCACGGAGCTCGTCGCCGGATGCCGGACGTGCGAGCCGTTCGGCGCCGTCAGCCTGCAGGGCGTCCTGCCACTCGGGCCGGGCGAACGGGCGGTGGTACGTCGGACCGTCGTGGGCGACGGAACGCGGCGGCACGTCGACGACGGTCTGGCCGTGCCAGTCGATCACGAGGTTGTCACCGTCGGTGACCTCGCCGACGACGACGGCCTCGACGTCCCACTTGTCGCAGATCGCCATGAACGCGTCGAGGTGATGCGGCTCGACGACCGCCATCATGCGCTCCTGCGACTCGCTCATGAGGATCTCCTCGGGCGAGAGCGTCGAGTCGCGCAGCGGCACGGTGTCGAGCTCGACGTGCATACCGCCATCGCCGGCGGACGCGAGCTCGCTGGTCGCACAGGAGAGGCCGGCGCCGCCGAGGTCCTGGATGCCGTTGACGACCTCGGCGCGGAACAGCTCGAGCGTGCACTCGATCAGCAGCTTCTCCATGAACGGGTCGCCGACCTGGACGCTGGGGCGCTTGGCCGGGCCGTCGGCGTCGAACGTCTCGGACGCGAGGACCGACACACCGCCGATGCCGTCGCCGCCGGTGCGCGCACCGTAGAGGACGACCTTGTTGCCGACACCGCTCGCGAACGCGAGGTGCAGGTCCTCGTGGCGGAGCACGCCGACGCAGAGCGCGTTGACCAGCGGGTTGCCGAGATAGGTCTCGTCGAACACGACCTCGCCGCCGATGTTGGGCAGGCCGAGGCAGTTGCCGTAGCCGCCGACGCCCGCGACGATGCCGGGCATGACCCGGCGGGTGTCCTCGGCGTCGAGCGGGCCGAAGCGCAGGGGATCCATGACCGCGACGGGACGCGCGCCCATCGCGAGGATGTCGCGAACGATGCCGCCGACGCCGGTCGCCGCACCCTGATAGGGCTCGACGTATGACGGGTGGTTGTGCGACTCGACCTTGAACGTGACGGCATAGCCCTGGCCGATGTCGATCACGCCGGCGTTCTCGCCGATGCCCGCGAGGGTCTTGCCGAGCGGCGTCTCCTGGGGCAGGTCGCCGAACTTCTTGAGGTGCACCTTGGACGACTTGTAGGAGCAGTGCTCGCTCCACATGACGGAGTACATCGCCAGTTCGGCGCCGGTCGGGCGGCGGCCGAGGATCTCGCGGATGCTGGCGTACTCCTCCTCACGGAGGCCCAGCTCGGACCACGGCTGCGGCTTGTCCGGGGTGGCTTCGGCGACGGCTGTGGTGTCAAGGCTGGGGGCTTCGCTCACAGCCCGATCCTATCGGTCGTACCGGGAGCTTCCGACCGCGCGTTGGGCGGCGGACGAGCGTCCGACTCAGCGCCAGGCGCCGCGCGCGTGCTGCGGAGGATAGGGCGCTTCCTTGGCCGGCACGCCCAGCTCATGGGCGGCCCGCAGCGGCCAGGCGGGCTCGCGGATCGCGACTCGGCCGAGCATCACGACGTCGGCCGATTCGTCCTGCAGCACGCGCTCGGCCTGAGCCGGCTCGGTGATCAACCCGACCGCCGACACCGGAAGGCCGCTGACGTCACGCACCTCGCGCGCGAACGGCACCTGGTAGCCGGGGCCGATGTCGATCTTCTGGTGCGCCACGGCTCCGCCGGACGAGACGTCCAGGAGGTCGACGTCATGCTGCTTGAGCACGGCGCCGAGCTGTGCGGTCTCCTCGACGTTCCAACCGCCGTCGGCCCAGTCCGACGCCGAGAGGCGTACGAACAGCGGCTTGTCCCAGACCTCGCGCACGGCATCGACGATCTCGACGACCAGTCGCGTGCGGTTGTCGAACGATCCGCCGTACTGATCTGTGCGCTGGTTGGCGAGCGGGGAGAGGAACTCGTGGATCAGATAGCCATGAGCGCCGTGGACCTCGACGACGTCGAAGCCCGCCCGGTCCGCACGCACAGCGGCATCGGCGAAGGCCTGCGGCAGCGCGGCGACCTCGTCGGTCGTCATCTCGCGGGGCACGTCATAGCCCTCGAACGCCAGCGCCGAAGGGGCAACTGCCTGCCAACCGTGCTGCTCCGAGGACACTGTCCCGTCGCCGTCGACGAACGGCGCCCAGGTCGAGCCCTTGCGCCCGGCGTGGGCCAGCTGGATCCCGGCGAGGGCTCCCTGACCGCGGACGAACTCGGTGATGCGGCGCCACGGCTCGATGTGCTCGTCGGACCAGATGCCGGTGTCCTCGGGGCTGATCCGGCCCTCCGGCACCACGGCGGTGGCCTCGGTCATGACGAGGCCGAAACCGCCGGTCGCGTGCTGCCCGAGGTTGACCAGGTGCCAGTCGTTCGGCACGCCGTCACGGTCGAAGCACGAGTACTGACACATCGGGGCGAGCCAGATGCGGTTGCGGGCAGTGACCCCGCGCAGGGTCAGGGGCTCGAAGAGGGCAGGCACCCCACAACAGTAGGCAGCGACGCTGCGTCGACCGTCAGAGGCCACCAAGGCCGTAGCGGATGAGGAAGTCCCGCTCGGTGTCGCGGCCGCCCTCGGGGTCCGGCACGGGATCGGTGTCGGACGTCGTGACGGTGTCCTCGAGGCGTACGGGCTTGGGCAGGTGCTTGAAGCGATCCTTGTCGGGAGTCATGACTCCACCACCTCGGTGAGCGGCACACCGGGGTCGGCGAGCCTCGCCCGATCCACGCTACTCCCGATCAGGGCACGGATGTCGTCGGTGACGTCCCAGATGTTGACGTTCATGCCGGCGGTGACCCGGTCGCCGTCGAGCCAGAACGCGATGAACTCACCGTCGTCCTTGTCGCCACGGATCACGACGTCGTCGGCAGCGCTGCCGCGGCCGACGTACTCCATGCCGAGGTCGAACTGGTCGGTGTAGAAGTAGGGCTGCCAGTCGTACGTCGTCGGCTGCCCGAGCAGGACCTTGGCCACCGCCTCGCCCTGGCGGATCGCGTTGTCCCAGTGCTCGACCCGCAACCGGGTGCCGAGAGCGGTGTTGAGGGCGTTCGCGACATCGCCGATCGCGTAGATCGCGGGGTCACTCGTGCGGAACGACTCGTCGACCGTGATGCCGTTGTCGACCGCGAGGCCGGCTGCCTCGGCGAGCGCGGTGTTGGGTGCCGCGCCGACGCCCATCACGACGAGGTCGGCCTCGATGTCCTGGTCGCCGCTTCGCACGACGTACGGCCCGGTGCCGGAGATCGCCTCGGCAGCGGTGGAGGTGCGCAGGTCGACGCCGTTGCTGCGGTGCAGGTCGGCGAAGTAGGTGCCCAGCTCATCTCCCAGGACGTTCTGCAGCGGCAGCTCGGCGTACTCCAGGACCGTGACGTCGAGCCCCGCCTTGCGAGCGGCGGCAGCGGTCTCGAGCCCGATCCAGCCGCCACCGATGATGACGACCGACCCGGACTGCTCGTAGGCGTCACGCAGCGCATCACTGTCCTCGACGCGACGCAGCGTCAGCGCGAGCTCGGCGCCGGGGATGTCGAGTCGACGCGGAGTCGCTCCGGTCGCGAGCAGCAGCACGTCGTACGTCAGCGAGTCGCCCTTGTCGAGGTCGACCCGCTTCGCGCCCTGGTCGATCCCGGTGGCGGTGACACCTTGCAGCAGCGCGACGCCGTGCTCGAGGTACCAGTCGGCCGGCTCGAGCAGCATCGCGTCGGCCTCCGACTCGCCCTGGAGGTACTCCTTCGACAGCGGCGGGCGCTCGTATGGCGGATGGTTCTCCTCGCCCACGATCGTGAGCGGGCCCGTATGTCCCTCGGCGCGCAAGGCGATCGCCGCCTTGCCGCCGGCGTGTCCCCCGCCGACGATGACGATGGCTGATGTGACGCTCATGATGTGCTCCTTGGCTCGGCCGACATCTCCATTGAACTGCTCATGCCCTGACATTCGCGAGGAACTCGGCACGAGACGCCGGGCTCTCGCGCAACAGCCCGCGCAATGCCGAGGTGCTCGTGGACGTCCCCGCTACCTGCACGCCCCGCAACGTCATGCAGGCGTGCTCCGCCTCGATGACGACGCCGACCCCCTTGGGCGCCAGATGGACGTCGACCCAGTCGGCGATCTGTTGGGTCAACCGCTCCTGCACCTGCGGGCGCCTGGCAAACAGCTCCACAACGCGGGCGAGCTTGGACAGCCCGACGATCCGGCCTCCCGGCAGGTAGCCGACGTGAGCCACTCCGGTGAACGGCAGGAAGTGGTGCTCACACACCGAGTGCACCGGGATCGAGCGCACGACGACGAGCTCGTCGTACTCCTCGTCGTTGGGGAACGTCGTCATCTCGAACGGCCGGGACGTCACCATCGCGGCGTACGCCTCGGCCATCCGCCGCGGGGTCCGGGCCATGCCCTCGCTGTCGCACGAGACTCCGAGAGCGGCGAGGAACCCCTGCGCCGCGACCGCAGCGGCGTCCAGGTCGACCGTGGGCGCGGCGAACTCGCGCTCGAGCTCAGAGAGCGTCATGACGAGCGGTGCAGCAGGCCGTGGCCACGCGCCTCGGCCAGCTGCGCGAGGGCCAGTGCGCCCACCAGGAGTCCGAAGTCGCGGAGGGCGACGTCGTAGAAGTCCTTGAGCGTCAGCAGGTCGACGATGATGCCCAGCAACCATGCGGCGACGACGTACGCGCCCAGCCGCGGAGCGGCCGCAACGAGCAGGCCCGCAGCGATCTCGATGATGCCCACGGCGTACATCGCCTGATCGGCGTTGCCGGGAACGATGTCGTTGATCCACGGAGCGAGGTAGATCGACCAGTCCGTCAGGATGTTGGTGAACTTGTCCAGCCCGAAGGCAATCGGCGCGATCGTGAAGACCGTGCGGAGCAGGAAGAAGGCGCGGGCGGCCGGATCCGCCTTGAGGTCGAAGGTGGTCATGGGTTGTCTCCGTTTCTAAAGAACAATAATATGGACTCTAGAGACCTGAAACTCTTACGTCAAGATGTTCCTCTTTTAGAAAGGCGTGATCGTGGGCGACTTCGCTGAACGCGTCACCAGCATCGGCGCCCTCGGCGATCCACTGCGCCGCGATCTCTACTTCTATGTGTGCGCCAAGCCCTACGCCGTGAGCCGCGACGAAGCCGCCGATGCGCTCGACGTGCCGCACCACAAGGCCAAGTTCCACCTCGACCGGCTCGAGGCCGAAGGACTGCTGACGACCGAGTTCGCCCGCCTCACCGGCCGGTCAGGGCCGGGTGCCGGCAGGCCCGCGAAGCTCTATCGGCGCGCACCCGACGACATCAGCGTCTCGCTCCCCGGCCGGGAGTACGAAATCGCCGGGCAGCTGCTGGCGGCGGCCGTCGCAACCTCGGCGCGTACGGGCGGCTCACCGATCGACGCGCTCCATCAGGAGGCAGCGCACCAAGGCCGCGAGTGGGCGCGAGCCGTCGTGGCCGAAGACGACGGCAGCACTCCGATGCGGCTGGCCGAGCAGGCTCTCGCCGAGCACGGCTACGAGCCGCGCGAGGACGAACAACGCGTGATCCTCGCCAACTGCCCGTTCCACACCCTTGCAGCGACCCACACCGAGATGGTGTGCGGCATGAACCTCGCGCTGATCCAGGCAGTGGTCGACGAGGTCGGCCCGGACGATCTCGAGTGCAGGCTCGAGCCCGGCAAAGAGCGCTGCTGCGTCGTGCTGTCTAGTCGCTGACCGGATCCAGCGCGGGCGACCGACGGCGGCCGCCGGGCAGCCGACCCGCGAGCACGCTCAAGGGCTCGACCGCGCCGCTGAGGATGTTGACGGCGGAGTTGAGGTTGGGGATCGCGTTGCCCAGCGCCTCGAGGCGCGGGACGATCGCATCGAATGTCGTGCCGAGCGCGATGAGCTGGTCGAGCGTCCCTCCGGGAGCCAACAGCTTCTCCAGGATCCCCTCCTCGGCGAGCAGCTGGTCGAGCAAGCCGCCCTCGGCGAGGATGCGGTCGAGTGCGCCCTCCTCCGCGAGCAGCCGGTCGAGCGGGCCACCGGGCGCGAGGAACCGGTAGAGCGGACCGTCCTCGCTGAGCGCGCGGTCCAGAGGTCCACCGGCCTCCAGCAGGCGAACGAACGGACCCTCTTCGTCGGCCATGCGATCGAGCAGTCCGTCCCGGGCCAGGGCCTTGCCGACCGGCCGGTCGTCGGCGGTGAGGTCGGCGAGGGTGTTGGCGAGCCCGATCGGCCCGCGCTCGTCGGCGAGGATGCGGTTGAGCTGCTCCAGCAGGCCACCTTCGCCGAAGATCTGCGCCAGCCGACTGCCGTAGCCACCCTCCCGGAGGATCGGGCCCTGCGGCGATGCCAGCTGGCCCAGGCCGAGAGTCGCCTGGGTCGCGGCGACGGTCACACGTACGGGAAGAAGCGCCAGACCTCTGATGTCCATGCGTGAACCCTAGGACCATGACATCGGCAATGTCACGTAGTGTGCGGGCGCCCCGGGTTGACCGGCGTGGCCCTCGGTCCTATATTCAACGTATGTTGAATAGCCCGGCCATCGAGGTCGATCACCTCACCGTGATCCGCGGAGGGAACACCGTACTGCCGGACCTCACCGTGTCGGTGCCTAGGGGGTCCGTCACCGGCCTGGTCGGGCCCAGCGGCTGCGGCAAGTCGACGCTCATCCGCGCGATCGCCGGTATCCAGATCATCAAGTCCGGCACCGTCACGGTGCTCGACGGCCCGGCCGGCACCCCTGCCGCGCGGGAGCAGGTCGGCTACGTCACGCAGTCCAGCTCGGTCTATCCCGACCTGACCGTCCTGCAGAATCTCCGCTACTTCGCCGCACTGACCGGCAGCGACGATGGCGGCGTTCCGCGACGCGGTCGACAACGTGGGACTGACGGACAAGCTCGACGCGCTCGTCGCCGACCTGTCGGGCGGCCAACGTACGCGGGTGTCCCTGGCCGCAGCCCTGTTGTCCGACCCGGACCTCTACCTGCTCGACGAGCCGACGGTCGGGCTCGATCCGGTGCTCCGCCGCGACCTCTGGCAGCTGTTCGCGCACCTCGCGTCGGAAGGCAAGACCCTCCTGGTCTCGAGCCACGTCATGGACGAGGCCGGCCGCTGTGACCGCGTGCTCCTGATGCGCGAGGGCCGGATCATCGCCGACGCGACGCCCGACGAGCTCCGCGCGACGACCGGCGAGGACGACCTCGAGCGGGCGTTCCTCGTGCTGGCCGAAGGGAAAGCCGCATCATGACAAGGACCCTCGCGACGACCCGGCGGGTGCTCCAACAGCTGAGTCACGACCCGCGCAGCATCGTGATGATCGTGGTGCTGCCCTCGCTCCTGCTGTGGCTGTTCAAGTACGTCTTCGACGGCAGTCCCGTCGTGTTCAACCGGGTCGGTCCGCAGATGCTCGGCATCTTCCCGTTCATCGTCATGTTCCTCGTGACGTCGGTGACGATGGTGCGCGAGCGTACGTCCGGCACGTTGGAGCGCCTGCTGACGACACCGCTGCGGCGCGGCGAGCTCATCATCGGCTACGGCCTGGCGTTCGGCGCAGCGGCGCTGGCCCAGTCCGTCGTCACCTCGACGGTCGCGATCTGGCTGCTCGACATGGACGTCAACACGCCCTGGGCCATCGTGCTGTTCGCCGTAACGGACGCCGTGCTCGGCACCGCGCTCGGCCTCTTGATGTCGGCGTTCGCGGTCACCGAGTTCCAAGCCGTGCAGTTCATGCCCCTCGTCGTGATCCCGCAGCTCCTGCTCTGCGGCCTGCTGGCGCCGCGGGACTCGATGCCCGATGTCCTGCGCTGGCTCTCCGACGTGTTGCCGCTGAGCTATGCGGCCGACGCGTTCAGCGAGCTAGGGTCGACGAGCGACTTCACCTCGACACTGACCAAGGACCTCGTGATTCTCATCGGCTGCTGCGTGCTCGCCCTGACCGGCGCGTCGCTGACCCTTCGGCGTCGCACCCCATGACCGCCAAGCGAACGCGGGGCCGCCCGCCGGCCGGCGATGCCGCGGACCGCCGCGCCGCGATCCTCGATGCTGCACGCGCCCAGTTCGCGGCGCAGGGGTTCGGCGCGACGTCGATGCGGTCGATCGCCCGCGACGCGGGTGTGGACGTGAGCCTCATCAGCCACTACTTCGGCGACAAGTCCGGCCTCCTCGTCGCCACGATGGAGCTGCCGGTCAACCCGATCGAGAAGATCGCGTCGGTCATCGAGGACGGTCCGGACGGTATGGCCGAGCGGCTGCTGCGAACCTTCCTCGGCGCGTGGGATCCCAACCGCGACATCTTCAGCTCGATGTACCGCACGACCCTCGGATCTGGTGACGCGCAGGCCCCGATGCTCGAGCTCGCCAGGAACATCCTCATCACGGCGCTCCTGAAGGTTCTCGAAGGCGACGACCGCGAGCTGCGGGCCATCGCTCATCGCCAGTCAGCTGATCGGCATGGCGACGATGCGCTACGTCGTACGGCTCCCTGCGCTCGCCGACGCTCCGATCGACGATGTCGTACGCCTGTATGCCCCGCCGATGCAGCTGCTGATCACGCCTTAGCGGGTCCGAGGTCCGCCAGGCGCTCGATCAGGCTCATCGCGTCGAACGGGGCACGGACCTTCATGTCGTTGTCGAAGTACGCATACACATCCTTGCCGCCCTCGGCCCAGCCGCGGAGCAGCGCCGCCCACTCGTCGAGCGCCCGGTCGGAGTAGCCGCTCGCGTAGAGCTCGGTGTCACCGTGCAGGCGTACGTAGGCGAAGTCGGTCGTGACCTCGCGGATCAGCGGCCACTTGCCGGCGGTGTCGGCCACGACCAGCCCGATCCCGTGCTCGCGGAGGAGGGGCAGGAAGGCTGGCGACAGGAACGAGTCGTGCCTGACCTCGACGGCGTACCGGATCTCGTGCCCGCTCGCGACCTCGAGGTACGCCCGCCCGTCGACACGTTCGTCGTGCCGAGCGCCCAGCTCGGCGGCGGCGGTCGTCGTGCGGGGCAGCTGGGCGAAGAAGTCCGCGAGGCGTCCGGCGTCGAACCCCAACGTCGGCGGCAGCTGCCACAACACCGGGCCGAGCTTGTCGCCCAGTGCCAGGGGCCCGCTGGCGAAGAAGTTGGCCAGCGGAGCCTCGACGTCGGCCAGCTTCTTCATGTGCGTGATGAAGCGGCCGCCCTTGACGGCGAACACGAAACCTTCCGGGGTCCGGTCGTGCCAGGCCTGATAGCTCTCGGGTCGCTGCAGCGAGTAGAAGGAGCCGTTGATCTCGATGCTGGTCATCCGGCACGCCGCGTACTCGAGCTCATCCTTCTGCCGCAGTCCCTCGGGGTAGAAGACCTTGCGCCACGGCGCGTACGTCCACCCCGAGATCCCGATCCTGACGGTGCCGGGCACGTCGGGTCAGAGCGATCCGGCGATCGTCCCGATGAGGGCGAACAGTGCGACGACGATCGAGATCGGGCACGAGCCAGAGCGCCGCGACCGTGATCGTGACGGTGGTGCCGATCTTGGGTGGCACGAAGTAGCGGGCGCGGGGCAGGTCGCCGACGCCGTCGATCCAGCGGCCGGTCATCGACATGCCGCCCCAGGCTCCCTTGAGGCGGTCGAACAGGCGCCATCCCCCGCCGCCGGCGATGCGCTCCAGCGCACCGCGGGTCTCGTCGACCTTGTCGCTGAGGCTGATCGCGATGCCGAGCTCGGTGGCCAGCTGGTCCGGCTCCTCGACGGCTCGCAGGATGTTGCGGCGCCGCGCCCAGAACACCACGCTGATCGCGGCCATCACGACGCCGGCGGCCAGGACCACGATGCGTACGCCACCGTCGGCGACCAGTCCGAGCGCGAGCGTCGCCAGGACGAACGGCATCGGGATGACGAGCAGGATCGCCGTCGGCAGGCGCAGCACCCGCGCGGCGACGGCGATGACGCCGGCGACACGATGGGCCACCTCACCCGTCTGGTCGTCGACGCGCGACGTGAAGCCGCCGACAGCCGAGTTGGCCTGCGACCCGAAACCCCGTGCGAACTTCATGCCTCAATCGTACGGAGGCGGGCCGAACTCCGCCGATGTCCGCGACTCCACATAGGCTGCGCTGGTGGCCATTGCTCTCGCACTCCTGTCGGCCCTGGCCTATGGCGTCTCAGACTTCATGGGCGGCATCTTCGCCAAGCGATCCTCTGCCTGGCAGGTCGCGGTCGTGGGCCAGACGTCATCCGGCGTCATCAGCCTGCTGGCTGCGGTCATCATCGCGGGATCGCCGACCGGCACCGACCTGATGTACGGGTCGCTGGCCGGGCTCGGCGGTGGATTCGGAGTGGCGTTCCTCTATCGCGGCCTGTCCACCGCCCGCATGGGTGTTGTTGCCCCGATCTCGGCGATCGGCACGGCTCTGATCCCGGTGATCGTCGGGCTCGCGACCGGCGACCGGCCCTCTGCGATGGCGCTCCTCGGAGTGGTGTGCGCGTTCCCGGCGATCGCCCTGATCTCCCGCGTCGTCGACGACAATCCCGCTCATCGAGGCGGCGTGGTCGACGGCGTCCTGGCCGGCGTCGGGTTCGGCCTGCTGTTCACGTTCCTCGGCCAGGTCGGTGACGATGCGGGGCTCTATCCGCTCGCACTGTCGCAGGTCACCTCGGTGCTCGGCGTCGTGCTCACCGCCACGGTGCTGGGCCACGCCTGGGTGCCACGCGGCCGCAAGGTCTGGGGAGCCGTCGTGATGGGTCCGCTCGGCGCGACGGCCCAAGGCGCATTCCTCTACGCCACGCACCACGGACTGCTGTCGATCGTGTCGGTCATCTCGTCGCTCTATCCCGCGAGCACGGTGCTGCTGGCCTCGGTCCTGCTCCGCGAGAAGATCCACGGCTGGCAAGGCGTCGGCCTCGTGTTCGCCGCACTGGCCGTGGCCCTAGTGGCCGCAGGCTAGACCGCCCAAAGCCAGCCAACTTTTGAAGCCTTACGCACCCAAACCTCGGCCGTTACCTGCGCAATGCTTCAAAAGTTACTTGAGGAACTTGCTCGTCGTGCGGTCCTTCAACGGCTTGCCGCCGGTCTGGCACGTCGGGCAGTACTGCAGCGCCGACTGGGAGTAGGTCACCTCGAGGACCGTGTCACCGCACACGGGGCACTTCTCACCTGCACGCCCGTGGACCCGCATGCGCGTGCGCTTGTCGTCCTTGAGCTCCTCGGCCGGCTTGCCCCGCGCCTCCTCGACGGCTTCGCGGAGGATGTCCTGCACCGCCGCCTCCAGGCGTACGATCTCGTCGTCCTTGAGGTTCTCGGCGATCGCGAACGGCGACAGCTTCGCCGCGTGCAGGATCTCGTCGCTGTAGGCGTTGCCGACCCCGGCGAGGATCTTCTGGTCGCGCAGCAGTCGCTTGACCTGCATGCGGCGGGCGAGCAGCGGGCGCAGCTCGAAGCCCGGCTCGAGCGGATCAGGGCCGAGCGCGGCGATGCCGGGCACGTCCGACGGGTCGCGGACGACATACATCGCGAGGCCCTTGCGCGTGCCGGCCTCGGTGACGTCGAAGCCGAGGTGCGGCCCATCGCCGTTGTCGAGGCGTACGCGGGCGGCGATGTTGCTGGCGCCGAGCTTGAGCTTGGTGTCGGGGAGCTGGTTCGACCACCGCAGCCAGCCGGCCTTGGCCAGATGGACGACGATGTGGATCCCGTCGACGTCGATGTCGATGAACTTGCCGTGCCGGCTGACGCCGGTGACCGACAGGCCCGACAGGGCTGAGACCGGCGGGTCGAACGTCTTCAGGACCGCGAACGACGCCAGCTCGACGCCGACGATGACAGCACCGGCGGTCTCCTTGTCGAGGAACTCGACAAGCGCATTGACCTCGGGAAGCTCCGGCATGGATCCATGATCGGGGTTGCCGGGCAACTTCTCCAGAGGCGAGCTGGGATCAGCCTGTGAAGGTCAGCCAGAGCAGCGCCACGTTGAGCGCGATGACGATCGCCGCCACGAGGCACGCCGCGGCCGTCGTCCGGCGTGCGTTGGCATAGTCCCCCATCACGTCCCGTCGCGCGGTCAGCATCACGAGCGGGATCAGCGCGAACGGGATGCCGATCGAGAGCACGACCTGGGAGATGACCAACGCGCGGCTGGGCTCGGCACCCATCGCCAGGACGACGAGCGCCGGAATGAGGGTCACGACCCGGCGGGCAAGGATCGGCAGGCGTACTCCGAGCAGACCGTTCATCACCTCAGCCCCGGCGGCGCTGCCGACCGAGGTCGAGGCCAGACCAGAGCCGAGCAGTGCGACCGCGAACAGCAGCGCGACGCCCGCGCCGAGCTCCGAGGTCACGACGCCGTGCACGCCCTGCAGGGTGTCGGTGCCGGGCAGCCCGTCGAGGCTCGAGGCGGCGACCACCAGCAACGACAGGTTGAGCACGCCGGCGAGGATCAGCGCGAGGACGACATCGGTCCGGGTCGCCGACAGGAGCTGCCGCACCGTGAGTCCCTCGCCGCGACGGTCGAGGCGGGTGATCGTGAGGCTCGAGTGCAGGTAGATCACGTGCGGCATGACCGTGGCGCCGATGATGCCGGAGGCCAGCAGGACGCTGTCAGTGCCCTCGAACGACGGCACCAGGCCGCCGGCAAGCGGACCAGCCTCCGGTGGGTCGACGAACAGGCCCGCCATGAAACCGACCGCGATGAGCGCGAGGAATCCCACGATGACCCGCTCGAGGGTCTGCTGGCCGCGCAGGTCGCCGATCCGCAGGACGATCATCGCGACGGCCGCGGTGATGATCGCGCCGAGCATGAGCGGCAGGTCGAACAGCAGGTAGAGCGCGATGGCGCCGCCGACGACCTCGGCGAGGTCGGTCGCGATCGCGATCGCCTCGGCCTGCAGCCAGTAGGCGATGCGCGCAGGTGTCGGCAGCCGCTGGCCCATGTGGCCGGCGAGCGACAGGCCAGTCACCATGCCGAGCTTGGCCGACAGGTACTGCACCAGAACCGCCATGACGTTGGCCATCACGACGACCCAGACGAGCGTGTAGCCGAACTTCGACCCGGCCGTCACGTTGGTCGCGACGTTGCCCGGGTCGACGTAAGCCACGGCGGCGATGAAGGCAGGCCCCAGCAGCCCGATGCGGGGGAGCCTGCTCTTGACCAACATGAGCACCGAGATTACCGGCACCGATTCTGAGCCGTCAGGCGCCCAGTTGCTCGTCGAGGAAGGCGACCGTGCGGCGCATCTTGTCGGCCCACTCCCTCGCGAACGTGTGACCCTCACGGTTGTAGACGACGAGGTCGACGTCGGCGCCGGCGCCGGTGAACGCCCGCTCGGTAGCGCGTGCCCAGCCGACCGGGCAGCTCTCGTCCAGCGCGCCATGCACCATCAGCAACTTCGCCTCGACGCGGCTCGCGTACGCCCGCGGCGAGAGGTCGGCCCAGAACGTCGGATTGTCGTCGACGCTGCCCCACCGCCGGACAATCGCGCTGCCCGCCGCCGAGCGGTTGGGCTCGGTCCAGCGACGGAAGTTGTCGATGAACCGACTGCTGACCGATGAGTGGATCACGGCCGCCTTGACGATGTCCGGCTCGGCGACCAGGGCGTTCATCGTCACCCCGCCGCCCATCGAACGACCGAGCATGCCGATCTTGTCGGGGTCGACCTCGTCGAGCTCCCGCAGCGCCTTGACCGCCGCGATCGCATCGCGCGCATAGCCCAGTCGCAGCTCGAGCTCAACCGCGCTGACGTTGTCGGAGCCAGCGTGCCCGCGATAGTCCGTGTGCAGGACGACATACCCCTGGCGCGCCAAGTAGTCCTGCTCGCGCGGCATGCCCTGGCCGTTCCGATAGACGGAGGGCTCGATGTAGCCGTGGTTGAGGACGACCGCGGGGTGCGGGCCCTTGCCGTCGGGGACGAACAGCAGGCCCGAGATAGTGAGGTCACCGCTGCGGTAGCGAACCTCCTGACGCGTGTACGCGCCGAGGTCCTGCACTCGCCCAACCCGTCGGAGATCGCCGCCGGTGATGTCGTCGTCGAACATCGCCGGCAACGACTGGCTGTCGTACGTCGGTGTCGGCGAAGGGGTCGGCGAGGGAGCGGCGCTCGACGTGGACCGTGACGGACCAGGCTCGACGCGTCGGTCACCGTCCGTGCACCCCGCGGCGACGAGAGTGACGGCGAGGACGATCGATGCGAGTGCCGGTCTCACCTCACCATGGTGCTACGAAGTCGACCCCGTCGCGACGGGTCGGTCGTGGTGGTTGCTCCACTGCGACCACGATCCGGGGTAGAGCGCCGCGTCGAATCCGGCGATCGCGAGCGCAGCGACTTCATGCGCCGCGGTGACGCCGGATCCGCAGTATGCCGCGACGTCGATTCCATCGCGTACGCCGAGCGCCTCGAACCGGTGGCGCAGCTCGGTCGCCGGCAGGAAGCGGCCGTCGACGTCGAGGTTGTCGGTCGTCGGCGCGCTGACCGCCCCGGGGATGTGGCCGGCCTTGGGATCGATCGGCTCGACCTCGCCGGCATACCGCTCGGCCGCCCGCGCATCGAGCAGCACGCCGGCATATGTCGCGGCGCCGTCGATGTCGATCGTTGCCACGCGCCCACCCTCGAGGGTCACGTCGCCCGGTTCGGCCACCACGTCGTCCGTCTCGAGGGCCCCGCCGGCCGCGACCCACGAGGCGAGCCCGCCATCGAGCAGGCGTACGTCGTCGAACCCGGCCCAGCGCAGCAGCCACCAGAGGCGGGCCGCGGCGAGGTTGCCGTTGTCGTCGTACGCGACCACCGAGTCGCCCTCGCGGAGGCCCCATCGCCGGGCCGCGGCCTGGAGCGACTCGACCGACGGCAACGGGTGACGGCCGTCCTGCGGCTCGCCATGAGCCGCAAGCTCGGTGTCGAGGCCAACGAACACCGCGCCGGGTAGGTGGCCCGAGAGGTAGTCCTCGCGCCCGGGAGGGCCACCGAGCTTCCACCGTACGTCGAGCAGCACGAGCCGCTCCTTGGAGGACATCAGCTCCGGGGCCTGGATCAGGATGCTCACGGTCACAGGTTAGGCAGCGCCACACAAAGACTGGCGGCGCCACCCCTGGGCGTACCGGGGATGACGCCGCTATCAGTCGTGCTGGTTGTTACGAGGAAGAGTAGACCCGGGTGGATCCGCCGGATCCGCCGCCGCTGCGGCGACGTCCGCCGCCACCGCCACGGTTGCCTCCGCCACCCTGCGGGCGTCCGCCACCGTTGCCACGGAAACCGCCCTGGGGGCGTCCTCCGCCACTGCCACTGTTGGCTCCGCGACCGCCGCCGTTGCCCGAGCTCGCGGAGCGAGCACCCTGGCGTACGGATGACATGTGCGGGGCCTCGGTGCCGGCTCCGGAGAGCGCCTCGGCGGTCATCGGCGACGGCGCCGTGCGCGCGTCGTGGTGACGCGCGGTGACGCCGGCCTTGTTCTGCAGCTGCATGACGTCGCGCAGAGCCTCGGGCGTCGTCATCGTGACGACCGAACCGGACTCACCGGCGCGAGCCGTGCGGCCCGAACGGTGCTGGTATGCCTTGTGCTCGGCCGGTGCGTCGTAGTGCACGACCAGGCCGATGCGGTCGACGTGGATGCCGCGCGCGGCGACATCCGTGGCGACGATGACGCTGGCGCGCCCGCTGCTGAATGCCTCGAGGTTGCGCTCACGGTGACGCTGCGAGAGGTCACCGTGCATGTCGACGGCCTCGATGCCGTTCTGCGTCAGCTGGCGGGCGAGGCGCATGGCACCGCGACGCGTACGCGTGAAGACGATGCTGCGCGGGTTGGCGCGGAGCAGGTCGAACGCGGTCTTTGACTTCTCGGTGGCGGCGCTGACGAGCACGTGGTGCTCCATCGTGTCGACCGCGCTCTCGCCGGAGTCGACCTCGTGGAGGACGTGCTTCGGCAGGTGGCGCTTGACGAGCTTGTTGACGTCGCCGTCGAGCGTCGCCGAGAGGAGCAGCCGTTGGCTCGACTCGGGCGTCTTGGTCAGCAGCGCGTCGATCGGCTTGTAGAAGCCGAGGTCGCACAGGTGGTCGGCCTCGTCGAGGACCGTGATCTCGATGTCGTCGAGCGTCATGCATCGACGGTCGAGCAGGTCGGTCAGGCGGCCGGGCGTAGCGATGACGATGTCGACGCCGTTGCGGAGCGTGCTGATCTGCTTGTTGATCGGCACACCGCCGTAGACCGTGGTGAGGCGGAGGCCCATCTTCTGCGCGAGCGGCTCCATGGCCGTACGCACCTGGGTGGCCAGCTCACGGGTCGGGAGCAGGATCAGGCCGCGGGGGGCCTTGGGGCGACTCGTGCGCCCGGCGAGCCGGACGAGGACCGGGAGGCCGAAGGCCAGGGTCTTGCCGGAGCCGGTGCGGGCGCGGCCCAGCACGTGGCGTCCCGCGAGCGCATCGGGGATCACCGCCTGCTGGACGGGACTGGGGTTGACGATCTCCTGGCGAGCCAACGCGGATACCAGCGAGGCGGGGAGGTCGAGGGTGGAAAAGGTGGACAGCACAGAGCTGCCTTCAGGCTTGGTCAAAGAACTCACAGACGATTCGGGAAAGAATGCCCGATATCCATTTCACGCGGATTCGCGCTACTTCGTCGGGCCGGAACAGCACCGGACTGGCGCGTTCACGTGTTCACATTCTAGCAGTCGGTTGCCGCGCTCAACGAATCGTGCGATGTGCCTGTCGTCACGCCAGGAGGTCTTTGTAGTCGGGGTGCCGGTCGATGAACTTCGACACGTACGGGCACGTCGCCACGACCAGCTTGCCGCGCACGCGGATGTCGTCCAAAGCACCCGTCACCAGCTCGGATGCCAGGCCCTGGCCCTCGAACTGGTCGAAGACGACGGTGTGCGGGAACGTCACGATGTCCCCGTCCTCGAACGCCTGCGTGAAGCCGGCCAGGATGCCGTCGACGTGGATCTCGTAGCGGTTCTCGTCAGAATTGTGGATCACCTTGTTGGTCATGCCGTTGCCAACGCTCAGAACAGGGTGACGATTCCGAGCACGCCGACCGCGACGGCCAGTGCCAGCGAGATCGCGATGAGGATCGTGTGGACGCGGAGGAACGTCGTGGCGTTGCCGGCCGCGTCACGGGACCGCTCGTCCTTGCGAACGCGCTTGAGGAACGGCGGCCAGATGACGAAGTTCCAGACCGCGGTGACGATGAGCACGAGCGACCAGGCAACGGGAAGATCCATGCGGATCATTCTTCCGGTATGCCGTCACACCTCGGCGAGCAGGTCGTCGAGCGGCTTCGGGACCCGGTCGAGGTCCAGCGCGTCGGCGAGAGCGCGACCGTACTGCTCCTTGCGGCCGCCGTGCGTGCCCATGAACCGGTGCAGCCGATTCTCGTCAGGGCGGTCCCGCTGCGCAGGCTGCTGGCGGAAGATGTCGTACGCCCGGGTCTCGCCCTCACCCTCGATGACGGCCTCGACGGCGGCCACGCCGAGGGCGCGGATGAACTCGCCCTCCAGGTCGGGATCGCACACGAAGAAGCCGTCCAGCCCCAGTCCGGCCCGCGCGAGCGCCCGCTCGAAGAAGCCCAGCTCGCGCCGGTCGCACAGCCCCGCGACACGGATCCCGAGCCCGTGCGGGCCGAGCAGGTCGACGAACCGGCGGATGTTGGTCGCCCCGCCGAGCGGCACGACGCAGACCCCTTCCGCGACGAGATCGCGGCCGCGGCGTGCCGCCAGGGTCTCGAGCGCCGCTTGGTCGCTGACCCCCTCGACCAGCACGAAGGTCCGCAGCCCGACGGCGGAGACCAGAACCTTTACCGCATCGGCAGCCGCTGCGGCGTCATCTCCACCAGCCGCCCATGCGACGACGGACTCGCGAAGGCGGGTCATGTCGTCCACGGCTCAAGTGTGCACCGCGAGACATGATGTCCGGCTAGCATCGCGATACCCGTTCGAGCTGGGAGGCGCGATGAGCATGACACCGACGCTGTACGAATGGTGCGGCGGCCATGACGCCCTCCTGCGCTTGACCGAGGTGTTCTACGGCCGCGTGCTCGCCGATCCGGTGCTGGAGCCCGTGTTCCGGCACATGGGCCCGCACCATCGCGAGCACGTTGCGTTGTGGCTCGGCGAGGTGTTCGGCGGACCCACGACGTACACCGATGAGCAGGGCGGATATCCCTCCATGTTGAAGCACCACATCGGGCTCGGGATCACCGAGGAGCAGCGCGCACGATGGGCGGCATTCATCGCCGCGAGTGCGACGAGGCCGGGCTGCCGGACGACCCGGAGTTCCGCTCGGCGTTTGTCGCGTACGTCGAGTGGGTACCCGCATCGCCAAGGCCAACGCGGCCGACGGGGCGACTCCCCCGCCGGACCTGCCGTCGCCTCGATGGGGATGGGGCGAGGCACCGCCCTACGAGGGCTGACCCCCGCTGGGGTCAGGCGGAGGTGAGGGTGGCGAGCGCCGAGGTGAAGAGGGCGAGGCCGTCGGTGCCGGGGCCCGTCAGGTCCTCGACCGCGTGCTCGGGGTGCGGCATGAGCCCGACGACGTTGCCGCGCTCGTTGGTGATGCCGGCGATGTCGCGCAACGATCCGTTGGGGTTGACGTCGACGTAGCGGAAGACGACCTGTCCCTCACCCTCGAGCCGGTCGAGGGTGTCCTGGTCAGCGACGAAGCCACCCTCGCCGTTCTTGAGCGGGATGACGATCTCGTCGCCGGCAGCCATGCTCGAGGTCCACGCCGTCGACGTGTTCTCGACCTTGAGCTTCTGGTCGCGGCAGATGAACGTGCGGTGGTCGTTGCGGATGAGAGCGCCCGGCAGCAGGTGCGACTCGCACAGAATCTGGAAGCCGTTGCAGATGCCCAGCACCGGCATGCCGCCCTCGGCCGCCGCGATGACCTCGGTCATGACGGGGGCGAAGCGGGCGATGGCTCCGGCGCGCAGGTAGTCGCCGTAGGAGAAGCCGCCCGGCAGGATGACGGCGTCGACGCCCTTGAGGTCGTGGTCACCGTGCCACAGCGCGACAGGCTCGCCACCCGCGATGCGTACGGCGCGCTGCGCGTCGACGTCGTCCAGCGAACCCGGGAAGGTGACGACCCCGACCTTCACGAATCAACCCTGACCGAGTAGTCCTCGATGACCGGGTTGGACAGCAGCGTGCCGGCGAGGGCGTGCACCTCGGCGAGGGTGGCCTCGTCGGCCACCTCGACCTCGAGCTCGAACCGCTTGCCCTGGCGTACGTCCGTCACGGCGTTGAAGCCGAGGCGCGGAAGGGCGCCGTGCACGGCCTTGCCCTGGGGGTCGAGGATCTCGGGTTTGGGCATGACATCGACGATGACGCGGGCCACGGACGCTCCTATGTCGGGGGTGTGCGCCCATTCTATCGGTGCTGCGCGGGTGCTCCGAACCGCGTTCAGGACAGCTCGCGCTTGAGGATCTTGCCGGTGCTGGTCATCGGCAGCTCGTCGCGGAACTCGACGAGACGGGGGTACTTGTAGGCCGCGAACTGCTCCTTGCCCCACGCCACCAGGTCGGCCTCGGTGACGTCGTCGTGGTCCTTGTTCTTGACGACGACGGCCTTGATCTCCTCGCCGTGCGACTCGTGCGGCACACCGATGACCGCGACCAGAGACACCGCGGGGTGCTCCATCAGGACTTCCTCGATCTCGCGCGGATAGACGTTGAAGCCGCCGCGGATGATCATGTCCTTGGACCGGTCGACGATGTAGTAGAAACCGTCCTCGTCCTTCTTGGCCAGGTCACCGGAGCGGAACCAGCCGTCGCGGATCGCCTCAGCGGTCGCCTCGGGCCGGTCGTAGTAGCCCTTCATGATGTTGTGGCCCTTGATCGCGATCTCACCGATCGCATCCGGACCATCCAGTACGTCCGACCAGTCGTCGTTGATCAGCTTCATCTCCACGCCCGGGATCGGCACCCCGATCGAACCGACCCGCGGCTCCTCACCGAACCGCGCGAACGACGCCACCGGCGACGTCTCCGACAAGCCGTAGCCCTCCAGGATCGTCACCCCGAACCGCTCCTTGAACTGCCGGTGGATGTCCACCGGCAACGCCGAACCACCCGCCGCGGCGACCCGCAGATTCGCCGCCAACGCCTTGACGTCGACGCTGTCGTCGAGGGCGCCGAGCAGGCCCCAGTACATCGTCGGGACACCCGCGAAGAACGTCACCTTGTTGGCCAGCATCAGACCCAGCGCCGACTTCGCCTCGAACCGGGGCAGCATCACCACCGTGCCACCGAACGCGAAGCCGCCGTTCTGGATCACGGTCTGCCCGAACGAGTGGAACAACGGCAACACACACAGGTACGTGTCGGGGTTCGCCGCGTCAGCGCCGAACAGCTCCTTGCTCGCCAACGCGTTGTCACGCATGTTGCGGTGCCGCAGCTCCGCACCCTTGGGCTGACCCGTCGTGCCGGACGTGTAGAGAATCACCGCGGTGTCGTCGTCATCGCGCTCGACCGTGGTGAACGTCGGCGACTGCTGGGCGACCAACGGGCCATAGAACTCCGGCGGCTCCAACGGCTCGGGCTGCTTGGAGTCGAGCTTGATCAGGAAGAACTCGGTGCACGACTCGGTCGCCTGGAAACCCTCCCAGGCTTCGTCGCCGATCGGCAGGTCCGGCGTGCCCTCGAACGCGAAGTACGCCTTCGCGTCCGAATCGGCCAGGTGATACGCCACCTCACGGCCCTTGAGCAGCACGTTGAGCGGCACGACCGTCGCGCCGGCCTTGAGGATGCCGAAGTAGATGATCGTGAAATACGGCAGGTTCGGGCACGACAACGCGACCTTGTCACCGGGCTGAATCCCCCGCGACACCAGCAGGTTGGCGACCTGGTTCGCAGCGCCGTTGACCTGCGCATACGTCAGACGGGTGTCGCCGAACACGATCGCGGTGCGGTCGGCATACTTCTCGGTCGACTGCTCCAGCAAGGCAGCGAGATTGGCCACGGGGACTCCTCCAGGTATGACGGGGCTCCCACCATAACCGGGCTATCCGGTCCCACGCGGCCAATCTCCCCCGAGATCTGTGGGTCAGCAGCCGTCGCGGATCAGACCGGGCTTCGTGCCTCGCGTGACCTCGATGAACGTGACCTTGTCGGTCGCCTTGATGGTCGCGGGGGTCGCGTCGAAGAGGAACCCGATCCAACCCGTGCCCTCGCTCACGAACAGCCCGGTCTGCCCGTAGCCGGCTTCCTCCGGCTCGACGTCACCGAGGACTTCCTGCACCCGTTCGTACGTGCTGCCGACCTGGAGGCCCGAGCGGGTGTGCGGCCCGGACTTGGCCACGCCGATCGACGAGATCGTGCCGGCGTTGTCGGTGTAGAGGTCGAGCGTGTCGCGATAGGGGGCCTTCCACCACAGGTCCCGCACAAAACCGCACGCCGGGTAGGGCACGTCGACGTCGAGGTAGCCCGTACGCGCCGCAACCTGCTTGGTCATCCCCACCTGAACCGGACCGACCGCTCCAGCGACGATCTGCATACTCATGAGCGGCACCAAAGGTGTCTTGGTGGCTTTCGTGACCTTGGGCGCAGCCTTGGTGGTCTTGCTGGGGGCCGGCTTCGTCGGGGTCTTGGTCGCCGTCGCGGTCGGCTCGGCCTTGGGCTCCGGGTCATCGCCGCCCGAACGAATCTGGTGAGCCACGAGGCCGGTGCCGACCCCACCCACCATGCTGACCGCCACGATGCTCGCGGCTATCTGCAGCTTCATGATCGTCTCCTCGCTCGGGCTCCCCTTGGAATGCCCCTCACCGAAAGAGATGCATGGCGGCGGTCAAAAGTTGTCGACATCGACGCCCAATCTTTCTCGTATGAATGCCCGAGCGGTGTGGATGCGCGCCTTGACCGTGCCGACGGGTGTCTGGGTCAGGTCGGCGATGTCGTCATAGGGCAGCGACCCGATGTCGCGCAGCACGAACGCCTCGACGGTCGTGGGGTGTGCCTGCTCGAGAGCCTCGATCGCGTCGAGGAGGTCGAGCCGACTGCCGGCGATGACGCTCGTGGTGCGTGGATCCGGGCTGACCGGGAACTCCTCGACCGATTGCTCGGCGAACCGCCGCTTGAGCGTGCGGTAGGTCTGCCGGGCGGAGTTGGACGCGATGACCGTGACCCAGCCCATGAACGTGCCCTGCCCCGAGTAGTCGCGCAGGTGCGTCGCGATCGACAGCAAGGCGTCCTGCGCGGCCTCCTCGGCGTCGAGCCTGTGCAGGAGCAGACGGGAGCACCGTCGCACCACGTACGGCCGGACTGCGGCGAGCAGTTCCTCCATGGCCCACGCCTCGCCGGCACGCGCCCGGTCGACCAGCTGCTCGTCCACATCCATGGCATCGACCATACTGATTCCTGATGAGACAGATCGGGCGCTACCGACTCGACGAGGTCGAGGGTTTTGGCGCCTTCGCCATGGTGTGGCGCGGCTTCGACACCGAGCTCGAGATCCCGGTCGCGGTCAAGGTCCTCGCCGAGAACTGGGCGCACCACGCCGACGTGCGCGAGCGCTTCCTCGCCGAGGCCCGACTGCTGCGCCGCATCCACGATCCGCGCGTCGTACGCGTGCACGACATCGGCACGCACGAGGACCGCCCGTTCTTCGTGATGGACTTCGTGCCCGGCGGCACGGTCGCCGACCGCATCAAGGCCAAGGTGCCGGCGGCCGAGGCCCTACGGCTGGCCGCCGAGTCCGCGCATGCCGTGCAGGTGCTCCACGAGGCCGGGGTCCTGCATCGCGACGTCAAGCCCAGCAACCTGCTGATCGGCGACGACGAGCGCGTCCTCGTGGCCGACCTCGGCAGCGCCAAGCGACTCGCCGAGGCCAGCGGGGTCACCGTCACGACCGGCACCCCGGCCTACATGGCGCCCGAGCAGGCGCGCGGCGCCCCGGCCGATCCCCGGGCTGACATCTACTCGCTCGGCGCTGTGGCCTACGAGCTGCTCGCGGGTCATCCGCCGTACGACGTCGGCGACCCCGGCTCCCTGCTCAGCCGGCCGGTCGACAGCCGGCCTGATCCCTTGGCAGCAGCGCACCAGCTCCCCCGCACGCTCGACCGCGTCCTGGCATCGGCTCTCGCGACGCGGCCGGATGATCGCCCTGCGTCGGCCGGCGCATTCGCCGAAGCGCTCGAGCAGGTGCTGTCGGGAACCAAGGTCCGCGACGTCAGGCGCGTACGCCGCGAGGTGTCCCCCGCGCTCGCCATCACGTTGGCCGTGTTGGTGTTCGCGCTCTCGGCTGCCGTGACGTGGTTCGTGATCCGCTGAGGATCAGAACGTCTCGCCGGTCAGCTGCTCGTACGCCTGGACGTAGCGCTCACGGGTCTTCTCGACGATCTCGGCCGGCAGCGCGGGCGGTTGCCGGTTGCTCGCGCGGTCCCAGCCGCTCTCGGGCGAGGTCATCCAGTCACGGACGAACTGCTTGTCGTACGACGGCTGCTGGCGGCCGGGCTGCCACGAGTCAGCCGGCCAGAAGCGCGAGGAGTCAGGCGTGAGCACCTCGTCCGCGAGGACGATCGTGCCGTCGGGCCGCGCACCGAACTCGAGCTTGGTGTCCGCCAGGATGATGCCGCGCTCCCGGGCGATCTGCTCGGCCCGCGCGTAGACCTTGAGCGTCAGGTCGCGCAGCGCCTCGGCGCTCTCCGCACCGATGGTCTCGGTGATCTGCTCGAACGACACGTTCTCGTCGTGCTCGCCCATGGCGGCCTTGGTCGCCGGCGTGAAGATCGGCTCGGGCAGCCGTGACGCATCGACCAGTCCCGCCGGGAGCGGCACGCCGCACACCTCGCCGGTCGCGTTGTAGTCGCTGAGGCCTGAGCCCGTGAGGTAGCCGCGCGCGACGCACTCGACGGGGAACATCTCGAGCTTCTCGACGATCAGCGCCCGGCCACGTACGCGCTCAGGCACTGCGGTCGACACGACGTGGTTGGGCACGATGTCGCTGAGCTGGTCGAACCACCACAACGACATACGGGTGAGGATCTCGCCCTTGTCGGGTATGCCCGGCGTCAGCAGGAAGTCGTATGCCGAGATGCGGTCGGAGGCGACCATGAGGAGGTTGCCGTCCTCGACTTCGTACAGGTCACGCACCTTGCCCGAGTGCAGGTGGCGGGCTCCAGGAATCTCAAGTGGCACAGGGCCACACTAGTGGCGGCACTGGCGACCGGCGTAGCCCCGCCGCATCATGGGCACATGACCGGACGGACCGACACCGCGTCGAGGCGGATCAGCGCGCCAGCTGAGGCGATCTACCAGGCGCTGACCGATCCCGTGGCCCGCGTCCAGTGGCTCCCGCCGACAGGTATGACTGCCCGGCTCGAGCGGTACGACCTGCGGGTCGGGGGTGGCTACCGCATGGTGCTGACGTTCGCCGACCCAGCGAGTGGCGCGGGCAAGAGCACCGCCGACTCCGACGTCGTGGAGGCGACCTTCGTCGAGCTGGTCGAGGGCGAGCGCGTCGTCGAGGAGATCGCGTTCGAGTCCGACGATCCTTCGTTCGCGGGGACCATGACGATGACCTGGCAGCTCACGCCGCTGGCGGACGGCACCGAGGTCAGCATCGTGGCGACAGGCGTACCACCGGGCATCGACGCGGCCGACCACGCGACGGGCATGCAGTCCTCGTTGGCCAACCTCGCCGCGTACGTCGAGTCATCCTGACCCGGGATAGCCGCGAAGGATCCGCTGCTGGCCAACCGTGCACACCTTCGACGTCGCCCAGAAGATCAGGACGCCGAGCGGCAGGACCGTGCTGACCGCGGCGATCCCGACGACCAAGGCGGGAAGCAGGAACCTCTGCTGTTGCTCGACCGGGCGCCACAGGGCATCAGCCGACGAAAGCTGCGCCGCCTCCTGCCGTTGCGCAACGACATGCATGACGCACACGACCACGACCAGCACGATGGCCAGGACCTGGGTCTCGACGTGCGAATTGTCGAGGAACGTGTCCGCGATCCTCGCGCCGAGAATCTTGGCCTGCGACAGAGACTGTGC
The DNA here is from genome assembly GCA_963817425.1 of uncultured Actinomycetota bacterium. Taxonomy (GTDB): domain Bacteria; phylum Actinomycetota; class Actinomycetes; order Propionibacteriales; family Nocardioidaceae; genus Aeromicrobium. The sequence goes on along the minus strand of CAWFOH010000017.1, from coordinate 177,511 downwards.
CTCAGCTCCGGTGACGAACCCCCGTCGGAAGGGTCCGTCGCCAGGCGCGAACTTCGCAGATGCGTCGATGATCCGGAACAACGCCACCAGCAGCGCGCCCAGCAGGATCAGTGGCAGCAACGAGAGAAGCGGTTTGATGCCTGCAGCTTTCAGAAACCTCATCTGCTCCTGCGCGAGCCTCTCGCGGTCGTGTCCGTACGTCTCCCGCAGCGCCCTGATCTCCGGCTCCAGCTTCCGCAGGTCGTGCCGCGCGCGCATCTGCCGCAGATAGAACGGCATCATCAGGACGCGGATCGTGGCCGCCATGCCGACGATGGCCAGCGCCCACGTCCACCCGTCGTCGTTCGGCAACAGCAGCCCGAAGATCTCGCGCCAGGCCAGCAGAAGTGCGGAGACGACGAAGTAGAGCGGGGTCATGACAACCGACCCGACGTCGCCCAAGAAGTCGAGCACGGCGCCCTCCCTGCGAGGAACCAACTACAGGATTGAACCAGGAGTGTAGGCCGCGGCTTCGGGGTTTGCAGTGACAATCTGCTCGATTCGGTTGACGACGGCGCGCACCTGGCTGACCGCTGCACCCGTGAACTCGATCGGCGAGGCGACCAGGGTGGCGAGATCGGCCTCGGACAGGCCGAGGCGCTCGTCGGCGGCAAGCCGGGCGAACAGGTCGTTCTCGGCAGCGCCCTTCTCGCGCATCTCGAGGGCGACCGCGACGGCGTTCTGCTTGACCGCGTCGTATGCCGTCTCGCGGCCGCGGCCGTTGCGGACGGACGCCATGAGTACCTTCGTCGTCGCGAGGAACGGCAGGTAGCGGTCGAGCTCACGCTGGATGACTGCGGGGAACACGCCGAACTCGTCGAGCACCGTCAGGAACGTCTCGAACAGTCCGTCGGCGGCGTAGAACGCATCGGGCAGAGCGACGCGGCGGACGACCGAGCACGACACGTCGCCCTCGTTCCACTGGTCGCCGGCGAGCTCGCCGACCATCGAGGCATACCCACGCAGGATGACTGCGAGGCCGTTGACGCGCTCGCACGACCGGGTGTTCATCTTGTGCGGCATGGCGCTCGAGCCGACCTGGCCGGGGCGGAAGCCCTCGGTGACGGTCTCGTTGCCCGCCATCAGGCGGATCGTCGTGGCGAGGTTGGACGGCGCCGCGACGAGCTGGACCAACGCCGTGACGACGTCATAGTCGAGTGATCGGGGATAGACCTGGCCGACGCTCGTCAGCACCTTGTCGAAGCCGAGGTGGCGGGCGACGCGCTGCTCGAGCTCGGCGAGCCGGTCCTCGTCACCGCCGAGCAGGTCGAGCTGGTCCTGGCTCGTGCCGACGGGACCCTTGATGCCACGCAGCGGGTAGCGGGCGATCAGGTCGTCGAGCCGCTCGATCGCGACCAAGAGCTCGTCGGCGACCGTCGCGAACCGCTTGCCGAGGGTCGTCGCCTGGGCCGCGACATTGTGGCTGCGGCCCGCCATGACCAGCTCGGCGTGCTCGGTCGCGAGGCGGCCCAGGCGGCCCAGGGTGGCGATCGTACGGTCGCGCATCAGCTCGAGCGACGCCTTGATCTGCAGCTGCTCGACGTTCTCGGTCAGGTCGCGGGACGTCATGCCCTTGTGGATGTGCTCGGTGCCGGCCAGCGCCGCGAACTCCTCGATGCGTGCCTTGACGTCGTGGCGGGTGACCTTCTCGCGCTCGGCGATCGAGACGAGGTCGACGCGGTCGATGACCGACTCGTAGGCCTCGATGACGCCGTCGGGCGTCTCGACGCCGAGGTCCTTCTGCGCCTTGAGCACCGCGATCCAGAGCCGGCGTTCGAGCACGATCTTGTGCTCCGGCGACCAGATGCGCGCCACCTCGGGCGAGGCGTAGCGGCTGGCCAGGACGTTGGGTGTGGTCACAGCTCTATACTCTCCTGATTTCCTTGGCCATGCTCCGCCGCGAGGGCGATGTCGGTCCGGTGGTGGGCGCCGCGGATGCTGATGAGATCGACGCCCTCGTATGCCTTGCGGCGGGCCTCGGCGAGATCGGCGCCGACCGCCGTCACGGACAGGACGCGGCCACCCGCGGTCACGACCGTGCCGTCGCGCAGCGCCGTGCCCGCGTGGATGACGTCGACCCCGTCGAGCTCGGCGACGCGATCGAGTCCCTCGATCGGGTCGCCGGTGTTGGGGCTTTCGGGATAGCCCTCGGAGGCGACGACGACCGTCACCGACGAGTCCGTCGACCACTGGGGCAGGCCGACCTCGGCGAGGCTGCCGGTCGCGGCGCCGTGCAGCAGCGCCGACAGCGGCGTGCGCAGGAGCGGCAGGATCGACTGCGTCTCGGGGTCGCCGAACCGCGCGTTGAACTCGATGACCCGCACGCCCCGGCTGGTCAGCGCGAGGCCGGCGTAGAGGAGGCCCTGGAACGGCGTGCCCCGGCGAGCCATCTCCTGCACCGTGGGCACGAGGACTCGGCGGGTGACCTCGGTGACCAGGTCGTCGGGCGCCCACGGGAGGGGCGTGTAGGCACCCATGCCACCCGTGTTGGGTCCTTCGTCGCCGTCGAGCGCGCGCTTGAAGTCCTGCGCAGGCTGCAGCGGCAGCACGGTCTCGCCGTCGGTGATCGCGAACAGGGAGACCTCGGGTCCATCGAGGAACTCCTCGATGACGACCCGGTCGCACGCCGCGGCATGGTCGATCGCGGCCTGCCGGTCGCTCGTGACGACGACGCCCTTGCCCGCGGCGAGCGCATCGTCCTTGACCACGTATGGCGGACCGAACGAGTCGAGAGCTGCCTCGACCTGCTCTGCGGTCTCGCACACGTGCGCCAGCGCGGTCGGCACCTCGGCTCCGGCCATGACCTGCTTGGCGAACGCCTTGGAGCCCTCGAGCTGCGCGGCAGCCTTCGACGGGCCGAAGCAGGCGATGCCCGCATCGCGTACGGCGTCCGCGACCCCGGCGACGAGCGGCGCCTCGGGGCCGACCACCACCAGGTCCGCGCCGATCTCGACGGCGAGCGCTGCGACGGCCGCACCGTCCATGGGGTCGACGTCGTGCAGGGTCGCGACCGCGGCGATGCCGGGGTTGCCCGGGGCGGCGTGCACCTCGGTGACCTGCGGGTCGCGGGACAGCGCGAGGGCCAGGGCGTGCTCGCGGCCGCCGGTGCCGATGACAAGCGTCTTCACGGGTGATGCCTCACTGTTCGGATGTGCTCAGAGCAGGTCGTGACGCACGATGGTCTGCTCGCGGTCCGGGCCGACGCCGATCGTGGAGATCCGCGCGCCCGAGATCTTCTCGAGCTCCAGCACGTACGTCTGCGCCGCCTGCGGCAGGTCCTCGAACGTACGGGCGGCGGAGATGTCCTCGTGCCAGCCCTCGAAGTACTCGTAGATCGGCTTGGCGTGGTGGAAGCCGGTCTGCGTCATCGGCATCTCGTCGACCCGCTCGCCGTCGACGTCGTATGCGACGCACACCGGGATGCGGTCCCAGCCGGTCAGCACGTCGAGCTTGGTGAGGACGAAGTCGGTGACCCCGTTGATGCGGGCGGCATAGCGCGCGATCGGCGCGTCGTACCAGCCACAGCGCCGCGGGCGACCGGTCGTGGTGCCGAACTCGGCGCCGTTCTTGCGCAGCCGCTCGCCGTCGTCGTCGAACAGCTCGGTCGGGAACGGACCCTCGCCGACGCGCGTGGCGTACGCCTTGACGATGCCGATGACGCGCGTGATCTCGGTCGGCGCGATGCCCGAGCCGGTGCAGGCGCCACCGGTGGTCGCCGACGAGGAGGTCACGAACGGGTAGGTGCCGTGGTCGACGTCGAGCAGGGTCGCCTGGCCGGCCTCGAGCAGCACGGTCTTGTCGGCGGCGAGCGCCTCGTGCAGCAGCAGCGGGGTGTCGGCGATCATCGGGCGGAGCCGGTCGACGTACGTGAGCAGCTCCTCGACGATCTCGTCGACCTCGACCGCGCGCCGGTTGTAGATCTTGGTGAGGATCTGGTTCTTGAGCTCGAGGGCGCCTTCGACCTTCTGGCGCAGGATCTTCTCGTCGAACAGGTCCTGGACCCGGATGCCGAGGCGGTTCATCTTGTCGGCATACGTCGGACCGATGCCGCGACCGGTCGTGCCGATCTTGCGGCTGCCCAGGAAGCGCTCCGCGACCTTGTCCATCGTGCGGTTGTAGTCCGCGATGACGTGCGCATTGGCGCTGATCACGAGCTTGGAGGTGTCGATGCCGCGCTCGTTGAGCCCGTCGATCTCCTCGAACAGCACCTTGAGGTCGACCACGACGCCGTTGCCGATGACCGGCACGCAGCCCGGGCTGAGGATGCCGCTGGGCAGGAGGTGCAGGGCGTACTTCTGGTCGCCGATCACGACCGTGTGGCCGGCGTTGTTGCCGCCGTTGAACTTCACGACATAGTCGACCCGGCTGCCCAGGATGTCCGTGGCCTTGCCTTTGCCTTCGTCGCCCCACTGGGCTCCGACGATCACGACTGCGGGCATGGGAATGCACCCCTCACACATGCGACAAGCCCCGTTCTCGCGGGGCTCTTACTGCGACAGTCTAGGGCATTTCGCCGCCCGGCGCGTGGGTCAGTTCGCCTGTCGGGCGCGGTACGCCGCGACGGCAGCGCGATTGCCGCAGGTCGTGCTGCAGAACCTGCGGGAGCGGTTGCGCGACAGGTCCAGGACGAGACCGTCGCAATCTGCGTCGGCGCAGATGTCCAGACGCGACAGCTCGTCTGCGCGAATCACGTCGATCATCGCCATCGCCGTCTCGACCAGCATGCGTACGTCCAGGGGACGGTCGTCCTCGACGGCGTGCAGGTGCCAGTCGGTGTCGCCGTGGCGTACGAGCTGCGGAACCGCCTTCGGCGTCGGCCAGGATCTGGTTGACGCATCTCGACGGCATCGTCGCGAGAGCTCGTCATCAGCTCCCGCAATCGCGGCAGGATGCGGTGGACCGCGTCGAGCTCGGCCTGGTCGCCGACCAGCCGGCCGGTGTAGCCATGCTCGGCGAAGAACGCCGCGAGCTCTTCCGTCGTGGTCATCGTCACCGGCTCCTCAGCCGAGTTGACGAGCGCCACCGCGGCGACCAGCGCACCTTCGGTGTCATGAGCAAAAACCATGTTGACACCTTACATCGCCTGGCCGTAGTGTCATGTGTCATGGCCACTATGACTCATGACACGGCGAAGGTGCCGCTCTCCCGCCGCACCTCGGGGATCGGGCTCGCCGTGCTGGCCGCGGCCTCGTTCGCCCTGTCCGGCCCGTTGGCCAAGGCCATGATCGACTCTAATGGGGGTCCCCCCGACAAAGCGGGCGTAGCCGTCGGGGGATGGACCGCCGGCTCCGCGGTGACGGTGCGCATCCTGATCGCCGGGGCCGTCCTGATCGTTCCGGCGCTGGTCGTCCTGCGCGGACGCTGGTCCCTCGTGCGTCGCAACGCCGGACTGATCGTGGCGTACGGCCTCATCGCCGTCGCCGGGTGCCAGCTGGCCTACTTCAACGCGGTCGACCACATGCAGGTCGGCGTCGCGATCCTGATCGAGTTCACCGCTCCCGTCGCCGTCATCGGGTGGATGTGGTTCCGGCACGGGCAGCGCCCCAGCCGGCTCACGGTGATCGGCGCCGTGCTGGCGATCGCCGGGCTGATGCTCGTGCTCGACCTGATCTCCGGCGCCGACATCGACCCGATCGGCATGCTCTGGGCCCTCGGCGCGATGGCCGGCGCGGCGTTCTACTGGATCATCTCCGCCGACGAGGACAACGGCCTGCCCGGCATCGTGCTCGCGGCCGGCGGCCTGCTCTTCGGTGGCGTGGCTCTGCTGGTCGCCGGCCTGATCGGGATCGTGCCGCTCGCGACCTCGCGCGCCGACGTCACCCTCGCGGGCTCGGAATGGCCCTGGTGGCTGCCGGTCGTGACGCTCGGCGTCGTCACGGCGGGGCTGGCGTACGTCTTGGGGATCGCCGCAACCCGGCGCCTGGGCTCGCGTTTGGCGTCGTTCGTCGGCCTCACAGAGGCGGTCGCCAGCGTGCTGTTCGCCTGGCTCCTGCTCGACGAGGCGCCGCGAGCCATCCAGTTCGCCGGCGGCGCGTTGATCCTGCTCGGCGTCATCGCCGTCAGGCTCGGAGAGCCCGCGACTCAGCATGCCGAGGAGCCCTCCTCAACCTAGGCTTGCGGTCTCATGACCTCTCTTCTTGCCATCGCGAATGCCGATGCGGGCACGGCCGACGAGGAGGCCATCCGCAACGTCATGGCCGCGCTGCATGACCGCGACGTCGAGCTCGTCACGACGTCGTCGCCACAGGATCTCGCCGACGCCCTCGGCAGACACCGAGCGGTTGACGGTGTCGTCGTGCTCGGCGGCGATGGCAGCCTGCACGCGGTCGTCGACGCGCTTCGCTCGGCCGGACGCCTCGACGGCGTCATCGTCGGCCTCGTGCCGCTGGGCACCGGCAACGACTTCGCCGCGACGCTCGGCCTGCCGGACGATCCGGTCGAGGCAGCGAAGGTCGTCGTGGCGGGTCGTACCCGTCAGATCGACCTGATCATCGACGGCCGGGACGAGGTCGTCGTCAACGCCGCCCACATCGGGATCGGCGCCGAGGCGGCCAAGGCGGCACGACCGTGGAAGAAGGCCCTCGGCCCCGTCGGCTACGTGATCGGCGCGGCGCTCACGGGCATACGCGGGTTGACCACGCCGGGAGCGCGCCTGGAGATCACCGTGGACGGCACGATTCTCACCCGCAAGGAACCCGTGATCCAGGTCGCCGTCGGCAACGGCGGCTACGTCGGCGGCGGGACGCCCCTGCTCCCGGAAGCCGATCCGTCCGACGGCGAGCTGGACGTCGCGGTGTCCTACACCGAGTCGCCGCGACGCCGCATCGCGTACGCCTGGCACGTGCGACGCGGCGATCACCACCGTCGCGACGACGTCGTCTATCTGCGCGGCACCGAGGTCTCAGTGCGCGGCGACAAGCTCGCCTGCACCAGCGACGGCGAGCTCAGTGGACCGAGGAGCGAACACTCCTGGCGCATCGAGCCCGCCGCACTGACGATGTACGTTCCCTAGCCCTTCGGGGCTGACCAACTCGGCGTACGCCTCGGGGCTCGACTCGTGCAGGAACTCGCGGCAACGGTGCGCCTCGCCGTCGTCGCCGAACCGCTCGGAAGCGTCCGCGAGGGCCACGAGCGAGCGAAGGAACGCCCGGTTGGGCTCGTGGTTCCACGGCAGCGGGCCGTGGCCCTTCCAGCCGTTGCGGCGCAACAGGTCGAGCGAGCGGTGGTAGCCCGTACGCGCGAAGGCGTAGCCCTCGAGGTCGAGACCGTCGGCCAGGGCCAGCTCGGCGAGCGTGACCCAGGCGAGCGCCGAGTCCGGGTGGGTGGCGGCCACGTTCTTGGGGTCGTCACCCTCGGCCAGGGACGCTGCGCCGGGGTCTTCAGGCAGCAGGGTTGCGGGCGGTTCACCGAACAAGTTGGTCATGCCCGCACCCTACGGCCTGCGCTCAACACGCGACGCAGTCCTCCAGCTCGCGGTCGATCGCGACCGGCGCGACCCGCTGAGCCGGGCGCCGGAACCCGATGATCGCGAGCGTGCTGAGCACCCCGACCACCGTCAGCGCGACGATGACCTGGATCGCCGTCGTCATGCCGGGCAGCAGAGCGTCAGGCTTCGCCACGCCGTCACCCGCACCGATCACGGCCGAGATCACCGCGAGCATCACCGCGCCGCCGATCTGGAGGCTGGTGTTGACGAGGCCCGAAGCCAGACCCTGCTCGTGATCGGCGACGCCCGCCGTGGCCTGCGCGTTGATCGACGGGAAGCACAGCGCGAAGCCGAGTCCCAGGAGCAACATCGTCGGCAGCAGGAAGTTGGCGTAGCCCATGCCGGGCGTGACGCGGAGGAACAGCGCGTACCCGAGAGCGAACGACGCGAGCCCTGCGGCGATCACCAGACGCGTGTCGAACCGCTGGAGCACCGATCCCATCTTGACGACGCTCGCGACGACCAGGATTCCGGCCGGCAGGAAGCCGAGCGCCATCGCGAGCGGCGACCAGCCCAGCGCGTTCTGCAGGTAGAGCGTCACGACGAACTGGAACGACACGTAGGCACCGAACATCACCGCGCCGGCGAGGTTGGCGTGCACGACGTGGGCCGATCGCAGGATCCCGAGGCGTACGAGCGGGTGGTCGTGGCGGAGCTCGACCGCGACGAACAGCGCTGCCAGCAGGGCGCTGGCGGCCAGGAGGCTCACCGTGCCGACAGCTCGTCCAGCCGCGGGTCGGCGCCTCGACGACGGCGTAGACCAGGATCAGCAGCGAAGCCGTGCTGGTGAACGCGCCGAGCAGGTCGAAGTGCTTGAGGGACGATGCCTGGCGCTCAGCGCGCGGGACCACCTTGAGGCCGGCGAACAGGAGCAGCAGCGCCGCCGGGCCAGGCAGCAGGAACGTCATGCGCCAGCCGAGCTCGGTGAGCAGGCCGCCGAACACGAGACCCATCGAGAAGCCGCTCGCGCCGCAGACCGTGTAGATGCTGAGGGCACGGTTGCGGGCCGGGCCCTCCGCGAACGTCGTCGTGATGATCGACAGGCCGGCCGGCACGGTGAACGCCGCCGCGACACCCTTGACGAAGCGCAGGGCGATCAGCGCCAGGTCGTTGCTGAGGAACGCGCTGACGACCGAGGCGATGCCGAACGCGCCGACGGCGAACAGGAACACCGATCGGCGTCCCAGCAGATCGGCGGACCGGCCGCCGAGCAGGAGCAGCCCGCCGTAGCCGAGGACATACCCCGAGACGATCCATTGGAGAGCCGAGGGCGTCATGCCGAGGTCCTCGCCGATCGACGGGAGGGCGACGCCCACCATCGAGATGTCGAGGCCGTCGAGGAACAGGGCGCCGGCGAGGACGACGAGCAGCACCCAGGTGCGGCTCGACCATCCGGAACCCTCGGTGACGTGGAGGTTGGTGGAGTCAGGCTTGGTGCCTGTGAGGACTGAGGTCATGTCAGCCAGTCTTATGCACTTGCATCTAATGCGCAAGCAACTAATGCATGAACATCTTATGCAGACGCGGTGATATGCTTCACACGTGTCGAAGGTGTCCGATGAGAAGCTCGCCGAGTCATGGCATGAGCTGATGGGTCGCTACAACCAGCTCTCGTGCCGGCTCGACCGCGAGCTCAGCGCACAGCACGATCTGACCTCGAGCGAGTTCGAGGTCCTGCAGCTGCTGCACAACGCCGACGGCAAGGTACGCATGGCGTTCCTCGCCGAGCAGGTGCACCTCAGCCAGAGCGCGCTGTCGCGCCTCGTCAGCCGTCTGGAGAACGACGGGCTGGTGTGCCGCAACACGTGCACCGACGACCGTCGCGCACAGTGGACCGAGATCACCGCGGACGGCCGCGACCGCTACAAGGCGGCCCGCCCCACGCACCGCAAGATCCTCCGCGAGGAAGCCGGCGATTGCGCCCAGCTCGCGGCCGGCGTGCTGTTGCCCGCCGACCGCTGAGCGAAGCTCTCCCCGTGGCGGTTTACCAGGAGAACGTGGTAAACCGCCACTCCCCCGGCCAAATTCACCCGGCGAAGTGGCGGCTTGCCCGTTGAAGTCAGGCGAACAGCGGGATGTACGTCGCATTGCGCGCGTAGAGGCGCTTGGACTGCTCGAGGCCTTGCAGGATGCTGCGCGCTGTCGCAGCACGGCGCTTCTCATCCAGGCCGGCCCAGGTCCAACGCGACATGCCGAGCATCAGCGAGCGAACGAGGTCTTCGCGCTTCTTCTCGTCTGTGATCGCCCGCCCGGGATCGCGCGCGTATGAATTGAGGCGACCGTACTTGAACAGACCGTCGAACTCACCGGTGTGGCGATAGAGGAGCCACGCGAAATCCGAGCGAGCCACATGTTGGCCATCCTTCGTACGGATGACGACCTGCGTCTCCGGCCTGGGGATGCCCTCACGCCAGAACATGAAGAGTGACCGCGACTCTCCGACTGACTCGCAGCGTCCGTCGGCGAGCCTTATCGCAAGTCGTGCGTTTCGACTGCCGGGCCACCGCTCCCATTTCGCCCCGAGCTCCTCCAGTTCCTCACCCGCGACGTTCCCGTCGTGCATCATCGAGCTCATCGTGACCATCCCGGCTTCAGTCGACGACCGGCATGCGGATTCGAACGCGGCGCGAGCCGGCGCCACGATGAGCCGGCCATCGATTTCAACGAGATCTTCCTCGCTCGTGTCGCCGACGTGGAACACGACACCTGCTTCCTTCCGACCATGCCGACCGCTGAGCTGGGTCACATGAATGAGGTCGAGATCGACCCCGAAGGATTGCGGCGTGTGCACCAGGGCTGCCGAGTGGTGACTGAGCGCGACGCCAGGACCGAGCTTGTCAACGACCGCGTACGCGACCAGGACGTGCTTGGCTTCAGGACTGAGCGGAGCAACGAGGGATGTCGGGGCGTACGTCCCGTGGCGAAGTCGCGTGAGCAGACCCGACCGCACCGCCAGACGGATGTCGCGATCCCGGAGGCCGTACTCGATGAGATCGTGCCTAAATATGTACCCGCCACGATGGGCGGCCAGAGCCAAGAACACATCTTCCATGCCACGAGGCTCGCGATCCCTGCATCGCAGAGCCATACACCCCGCGACGGCTGTGGACGGCCGAGCGGGCCTTGCCCATCTGTGGGTTGAACTCCCCCAGGCAACGAGTCACCGCTCCGGGCAAATCTGCATGGAGAAGTGGCGGTTTACCAGGTTCTCCTGGTAAACCGCCACCCAGCGAAGTTCAGAGCTTGGTGCCGGCGCTCCGCAGATCCCCCCCGTTGGCGCATGCCTCGGCGATGCGCGACGCCATGCCGGCCTCGGCGGCCTTGCCCCAGGCACGCGGGTCGTACGCCTTCTTGTTGCCGACCTCGCTGTCGACCTTGAGGACGCCGTCGTAGTTGCTGAACATGTGGCCGACGACGGGACGCGTGAAGGCGTACTGCGTGTCGGTGTCGACGTTCATCTTGACGACGCCGTAGTCGACAGCCGCCGAGATCTCTTCGGGCAGCGAGCCGGATCCGCCGTGGAAGACGAGGTCGAACGGGTGGTCCTTGCCGTACTTCTCGCCGACGACCTGCTGCGCGGTCTCCAGCACCTCGGGGCGGAGCTTGACGCCACCGGGCTTGTAGACGCCGTGCACGTTGCCGAACGTCAGCGCGGTCAGGTAGCGACCGTTCTCGCCGAGACCGAGGGCCTCCGCCGTGGCGAGCGCGTCCTCGGGCGTCGAGTAGAGCTTGTCGTCGATCGCACCGACGACGCCGTCCTCTTCACCACCGACGACACCGATCTCGACCTCGAGGACGATGCCCGCAGCGTGGCAACGAGCCAGCAGCTCCTGGGCGATCTCGAGGTTCTCGTCGAGCGGCACGGCCGAGCCGTCCCACATGTGCGACTGGAAGTAGGGCAGTCCGCCGGACTTGACCCGCTCCTCCGACGCCGAGATCAGCGGGCGCACGAAGCCGTCGAGCTTGTCCTTGGGGCAGTGGTCGGTGTGCAGCGCGACGTTGACCGGGTAGTTCTTGGCGACCTCTTCGGCGAACGCGGCGAAGGCCAGCGAGCCGGTGACCATGTTCTTGACGGTCGGGCCGGAGAAGTACTCCGCGCCGCCGGTCGAGACCTGGATGATGCCGTCGCTCTCGGCCTCGGCGAACCCGGCGAGAGCAGCATTGAGCGTCTGCGAGGAGGAGACGTTGATGGCCGGGTAGGCGAACGACTCGCGCTTGGCCTTGTCGAGCATCTCGGCGTAGACCTCGGGTGTGGCGACGGGCATGCGAATCTCCTGAGTGGCTGACGGGTTTGAAGGCCAGTATTCCAGTCCCCGTAGTTACGGGCGAGTCACCCCAGAGTCACGCCAGCGCCTTGACCGCAGCGCGGGCGGCGACCTGGATCGGGCTCCACACCGACGAGAACGGCGGGGCATACGCCAGGTCGAGCATCACGATGTCGTCGATCGTCAGCCCGGCGGCGAGGGCCGTCGCCGCGACGTCGATCCGCAGGGCCGAGTCCTCGGCGCCGACGATCTGCGCCCCGAGCAACCGGCGAGTCGAGCGATCGGCGATCATCACGACCGTCATGGTGCCGGGGTCGGGCATGTACCCGGCGAAGTTCGTCGTCTCGATGCTGACCGTCACGGGGTCGAATCCGGCCGCCTTCGCCTGCCGCTCCCCCAGCCCCGTTCGCGAGACCTCCAGCGCGCAGAACTTGGTGATCGCCGTACGTACGACGCCAGGGAAGCTGAGCTTCGCCGGCTCACCCAGCAGGTCCGCCAGGATGCTGTCCGCGGCGACCATCCCCTGCTTGTTGGCGTGAGTGCCGAGCGGGACGTGGATCAGCTCGCCGGTGACCCGGTCGTTGGTCACGACGCAGTCGCCGGCGGCCCAGATGCCGTCGAACCCGACCACCCGCTGGTGCTCGTCGACGACGATTCCATTCTTGGCACCCAGGGGCAGGCCAGCGCCCGCGGCCAACGACGATCGGGCGGTGACGCCGAGTCCGAGGACGATGAGGTCCGCGTCGAGCGACTCGTCCTTGGTGGTCACGGCGCTCACCCGACCCGTGTCATCGAGCGTGAAGCCCGTGACGGACGTGTCGGCGAGCAGCCGGATGCCGTGCTTGCGCATCGCGGCGGCGACCTGCTCGCCGAGCTGCGGTTCGATCATCGACAGCGGCATCCTCGACCGGTCGACGACCGTCGTGTCGAAGCCGCGAGCCACGCAGGCCTCGGCGATCTCCAGGCCGACATATCCGGACCCGACGACCACGACCTTGTTCGGCTTCTTCGCGAGGCCGTCGATCAGAGCCTGCCCGTCGTCGAGGGTCTGCACACCGTAGATGCCGTCACCGTCGATCCCGGGCAGGTCCGGGCGCACCGGCTCGGCACCGGTCGCGATGACCAGCCGGTCGTACGGCAGGTCGTTCCCACCCAGGATCGAGACCGTGCGGGCTTCGGGGTCGATCGCGGTCGCCTCGACCCCCATCCGGACGTCGATGCCGTTCGCGCGGTGGTCCTTCACGCTGCGGGCGACCAGCGCCTCGGCCGACCCGACCTCGCCGGAGATCCAATAGGGGATGCCGCACGCCGAGTACGACGTCCAGCTGCCGCGCTCCAGCACGACGACCTCGTCGTCCTTCGGCAGCTTGCGACGCAGTGCAGATGCGGCGGTCATACCGGCGGCGTCCCCACCGATGACAACGACACGCCTGCCCATGCCAAGAGCCTAGAGCGATTTCTCGAACCAGTGGTCGGGGTACGGATTGTCGTTGTAGCGCGGGATCTCGACGTAGCCCGCGGCCCGGTACATCGCGAGCGCCTCGGCCAACGAGCTGTTGGTGTCGAGCCGGACGACCCTGTGGCCGAGATCTGCCGATTCCTGCTCGAGTCGGCGCAGCAGTCGGCCGGCGAGGCCGAGACCCCGCCAGTCCCGGTGCACCCACATGCGCTTGATCTCGCCGATGTCGTCGGCCAACGACTGCAGGCCGCCGCACCCGACGACGACGCCGCCGCTGCGGGCCACGATGAATCGACCCCGCGCACCTCCGAGGTTCTCCTCGTCGGCAGCACCCGCGGCGAAGTCGAAACCGCCCACGAACGTCTCGTCCAGCTCGCGGAAGTACGCATCGACAGCGGTGCGCGCGGCCTCGGATGCCGGGTCCACCACCTCGATCGCGACCGTCGCCGCGCGGACCAGGCGATCGGCCTGGTCGAGGCACTCCGCAAGGCGTATGCGTTGACGATCCGACAGCGCATCGACGAGGCCGTGGGCCAGTGCGTCGGACCGGTCGTCGAGATCCTGCTGCGCCGCCACCCCACGCTTGGTCAGCGTCGCGATCCGTCGCCGCGCGTCGGCCGGATCCGGCGTGACCGCGATGAGTCCCTCGGCCTCGAGCTGCCGCAGCAGCCGGCTGAGATATCCGGAGTCGAGGTCCAACCGCTCCCTCAGGTCTCGCACGCTGCTGCCCCCGCCACGCAGCTCGAACAACAGCCGAGACGGCCCGAGCGGTCGCCCCGAGCCCAGGAAGGACTCGTCGAGCACGCCGACGCGTTGGGACCACGAACGGTTGAACCGGCGAAGCGTCGCCACAGGATCGTCGACCATTCTCTGACCTTAGTCAGAGAATGTCGCGACCGTCAACGCTCCAGGTCGGCGTGCTGCTGGATCCACGTGTGCATCGCGATCGCGGCCGCGGCCCCGGCGTTGATGGACCGCGTCGAGCCGAACTGGGCGATCGAGAGCGTACGTTCGCAGGCTGCCCGCGCCTCGTCGGACAGCCCGGGACCCTCCTGGCCGAACACCAGCACGCAGTCCCGTGGCAGCTCGGCGGTCTCGATCGGCACCGAGTCGTGCACGTTGTCGATCCCGATCACGGCCAGCCCGGACTCAGCCGCCCATTCGGCGAACTCGGCGACCGAGGCGTGATGGCGTACGTGCTGATAGCGGTCCGTCACCATCGCGCCCCGACGGTTCCACCGCTTCTTGCCGACGATGTGGACCTCGGCGACGGCAAAGGCATTCGCCGTGCGGACGATCGACCCGATGTTGAAGTCGTGCTGCCAGTTCTCGATCGCGACGTGCAGGGAGTGCCGGTGCAGGTCGAGGTCGGCGACGATCGCGTCGAGCGTCCAGTAGCGATAGCGATCGACGACGTTGCGACGATCACCCTCGCGCAAGAGCTGCTCGTCGTAGTGGTCGCCGACCGGCCACTCGCCCTCCCACGGCCCCACACCGACGCCGACGCCGACCTCAGGCTCCGTCATGCGGGCGGCGCCACGATCCCGAACTCGTCGCGGTAGGCCCGGATCGCGTCGAGGTGCTCGGCGTGCCGGCCGGACTCCTCGACGTACTGGACGATCTGGCTGAAGTCGATGATCGAGACGACCGGGACGCCGAAGTCGCGCTCGACCTCCTGGATCGCGGACAGCTCGCCGGTGCCGCGCTCCTGGCGGTCGACCGCGACCATGACTCCTGCGGCCTCGGCGCCCGCGCCGTTGACGATGTCCATGACCTCACGGATCGCGGTGCCGGCGGTGATCACGTCGTCGACGATCAGGACCCGTCCCTCGAGCGGGGAGCCGACGATCAGGCCGCCCTCGCCGTGGTCCTTGGGCTCCTTGCGGTTGAAGCACCACGGCACGTCGCGGCCGACCTGCTCCGACAGCTGGACCGCGGTCGCCGCGGCGATGGGGATGCCCTTGTAGGCAGGTCCGAGGAGGACGTCGAACTCGACGCCGCTGCGGTCGATCGCGGCGGCATAGAAACGGCCGAGGGCGGCGAGCCGGGCGCCGGTGTTGAACAACCCGGCGTTGAAGAAGTACGGCGACGTACGCCCTGACTTCAGCGTGAACTCGCCGAACCGGAGCACCTCGTGCTCGAGGGAGAACTCGATGAACTCGCGCTGGTAGTCATGCATGGGAGCAGCCTAGGGTGCGCGCTCGTACGGCTGGGATCAGCCGTTGGTCCGGGTCGTGCCTTCCTTCTTGTCGTACGCCTTGACGAGCTCGCCGACCACGACACTGCGGTTGTTGGTGTGGAACAGCTCCGAGCACGTGAGCAACGTGATGAGTCGCTCGGTCGGCTCCTGGTTGCGGGCCTTGGGGTCCGGGACGCGCCACAGTGGCCACGCTGTCGTGAACGAGACGGTGATCGAGGTGCCGGAGTTGCGCAGCTTGTAGGTGAAGATGTCGCGGCGGGTCTCGACGACGACCAGGTCGCCCTTCTTGAGCTTGGGGAACTTGCTGAACGGCTCACCATGCGTGACGCGGTGGCCGGCGATCGCGAAGTTGCCGATCTCGCCGGGCTTGGCGCTCTTGGGGTCCCAGCCGACGCCGCGCGCCAAGGCACCCTTGTCGAATCCCTTGACGATGGGCACCTCGTAGTCGTCGCCGAAGCGCTTGACCCGCAGCATCGCGATCGCGTCGCCGTCGACGCCCTTGTCCCACTGGATCCGGGTCTCTTTCTTGATCTCGGCCTGCTTGTGCTTGGCGACGATGTTGGTGCCGAAGTACTGCCACACGAAGTAGGCGATCACACCGACGCCGCCCAGAAGCAGGATGACGCCGATCGCCGTCGCGATCCGGTGCCGGGGTCGGCTCGGCGGACGCTTCGGGGAGATCGTGGCTGTCATGAGGGAGATTGTGTCATCCCTGCTGACGCGGGGTTTCTGGATGTCGGCAAAGAATTATTGATTATTCGTCCAAAACGTCTACGGGCTTGCCCGGCTGTCGTAACATTGGGTTGCAGGGTCAATGTGCTTCAAGCTGTTGGCGCCTGTTGTCGCCCCACCGTTTCACCCCCCGAGAACGGTGGGGCGACTTATGTCTCCAGACAGTTGCGAGCAGCTCGCCGAGACTCACACCGCGTCGATCGCCGCGGCGCTCGCCGTACGGAACGACCGCACGAACAGCAGCACCACGGGGATCAGCACCAGCGGGATGACGAACGCCCACCGCAGGTGATCCGCCGATGCCGCCGCGCCGATCAGCCCGCCGCCGAGGATCGCGCCGAGGTAGTTCGCGATGTTCATCCGGGCGATTGCGACGTCGAGCGACTTCGCCGGAACGGCACCGGCCAACGCCGCGAACGACAGCGGAGCCAGGATCGCCAGCCCCAACCCGACGACGAAGAAGCCCGCGATCGCCATGGCCGGCGAGGCCGCCGACACCACCACCGCGAGACCCACGATGCCGATCGTCGTACCCACCGCGACGACCTTCGTGGCGCCGACCCGACGAACCAGGAAGTCACCGCCGAAGCGCGAGATCAGCGCGCCGGCCTCGTACGCCCCATAGGCCAGCGGCGCGACACTCTTGGTCGAGTCGAGGGCATCCTCGAGGTAGACGCTGCTCCACGTGAGGATGCCCGTGTCGGCCGCGTAGAACAGCAAGATGACGAGGCCGAACACGAGGATCGGCCGCCAGGGCAGGTCGAGCCCCTTGGCTGACAGACCCGGATCGTGCTCCTTGGCCTCGATGAAGTGCGGCGCCGCGACGGCAACCGTGATCCACGTGACGACGGCGATGATGATGAGCGAGAGCGCCAGCGGCAGGTCGATCTCGGCAGCTCCGGCGGCAAACAGCGCGCCGACGATCCCGGCGATCGACCACATGCCGTGGAAGTTGGCCATGATGCTGCGCCCGTATGCCTGCTGCACGCGGACGCCCTGCATGTTCATCCCGGCGTCAACCGCACCGACTCCCAGGCCGTACACGACGAACGCCGCGACGAGGAGAGGCAGCGTCGGCGCCACCCCGACGAGCAGTGCGCCGAGCCCGATCGTGAGCAGCGCCAGCCGGAATGCCGCGGCGCTCGTCCGGCGCTCGGCGACCATCCCGGCGATGACACTGCCGACTCCCGAGACGACGGCGACGAGCACCAGGATCCCGGTGAGGCCGCCGTCGCCGATGTCGAACTTGTCCTTGATCCGCGGGGCCTGCGTGACGATCGCCGCGAACACGAGGCCCTGCAACGAGAAGCCGGCAGCCACAGCGATACGCGTACGCCTGAGGGTCGTCACGTCGACATCGTAGGGCCGCCGGAGGGTCGCCCACGGAGATCTCGAATCCGCCACGCCCGCCAGCGACAGGGTGTTATGTTTCGCCGACCTGTCACGCCATTTGGGGGAACCATGTCCTACCCGCCGTACCCGTCCTACCCGCGCGAACCCGAGGCAGCTCCTGGCTTTCCGCGACTATGGGCCGCCTCAGCCGGCCGGTGGATACCCGCCGCCACCGGGCTGGGTGCCCATGGCACTGCCGGAGCCTGCCCGCGGCCTGATGATCGCCTCGATCGTCGCGGCTTCGGTCTTCCTCGCGCTTGAAGTCTTCGAAGCCGTGTTGTCCTGGCCGGCGCAGAGCCGCCTGCTCGACGCTGTCGAGAGCGGTCAGTCACTCGACTTCATGATGCCGTACGACGTTCTCGGGTTCCTGTGGCTACCCGTGCTGATCTCGACATACATCGTCACGTGCCTGTGGCTCTACCGAGTTCGAGTCAATGCCGAAGCTCTGTCGCCGTCGGTCCACCACGCCCGGAAGCGGTGGTGGGTGTGGGGGGCCTGGATCGTGCCCGTTCGTCAACCTCGGCTTTCCGTACCAGGTCGTCCGGGACGTTTCGACAAATGACGCCGGCCAGGTGACCGCGCCGCGGATCAACAAGTGGTGGACGTTCTGGCTGCTTTCCTACATCATCGAAGCTCTCGGTCTTCGGGTCATCCACGCCCAGGCGCGAGGCGGCGTCGATGACGCCTACGCCGGGCTCGGGATCATCGAGACGACCAACGCCGTGTTGTGCGTCGCCGCGTTCGTCATGTGGATCACGATCGTCCGCCGGATCGGTCGCATGCAGGACGAGCTGATGGGCATCAGGCGCTAGATGAGGACGCCGAGAATCCCGCGACCAGGCACCGACTAGCATCTGCGCATGAGCCCGACGTCACACGACGGCCCACGAGTGCCTCGGATGTCGGACGTCGCGGACCGGGCAGGCGTTTCCCACCAGACCGTCTCCCGCGTCATCAACGGCATGCCCGGCGTACGCCCGGAGACCCGGGTCCGCGTGCTCCAGGCCGTCGAGGACCTGGGCTACCGCCGCAACCTCGCCGCGAGACTCCTGGCGTCCCGTCGCTCGCGGACGGTCGGCGTCGTGACGTGGGGTGCCGACCAGTTCGGACCCGCCAACGTCTTGCTGGCGCTCGAAGCGGCAGCGCGCGAGTCCGAGTACCGGCTGGCCACGGTCAACGTCGAGTCGATGTCCCGGGAGGCGTTCCGCGCAGCGGTCACCGATCTTCAGGAGCGCGTCGTCGAGGCGATGGTCGTGATCGTGCCGCACGAGACGATCCTGCGCGAGGCCCACTCCCTCGATCTCGACATCCCGACCGTCGTGGTCGAGGGCGACATGTCCCGAACTCCGCTGACGGCGGGCTTCGACAACTTCGAGGGCGGCCGGCTCGCGACCCGGCACCTGTTGTCGCTCGGACACGAGACCGTGATCCACCTGTCGGGACCCAACGGCTGGGCCGAGGCCCACGCCCGGCGCGACGGCTGGCGCACCGAGCTGGAGAGCCAGGGCCGGCGGATCCCGCCGTTGCGCTGGGGCGGCGACTGGAGCGCCGCGAGCGGCTATCGCACGGGCAAGTCCCTGGCGCGCGAGCGCGACGTCACGGCGATCTTCGCCGGCAACGACCAGATGGCGCTCGGGCTGCTGCGTGCACTGCTCGAGGCCGGCCGCAGGGTCCCCGAGGACGTGAGCGTCATCGGCTTCGACGATCTCCCGGAAGCGGGCTACTTCCACCCGCCGCTCACCACGATGCGGCAGGATTTTGCCCGGCTCGGCCAGCGGGTCATGGAGGTCCTGACTCGAGCCCTGGAGGGCGAGACCGAGCCGTCTGTCGATCTCGTGCCGACCACGCTCGTGGTCCGCGAGTCGACGGCGCCACCGCCTGCCGCGTAATCCCTGCGATGGCACAGGATGTCACTCCTCAACACCTGGAAATTGGTGCTTCCGAGGGGTTGACGCGGACTGTGATCCGAACCACACTACCCTGATGTGAACGTTCACGTGAGCGCTCACATCTAGCCTTTGGAGGAGGGCCCGTTGAACCAGCACGCGCCCGATTCCGGCAACTTCGACCGACGTGGTCGTCGGCGTCGACTTCGGCACCCAGTCGGGCCGGGCACTCGTCGTACGGGTCTCTGACGGCGAGGAGCTGGGCTCCGCGGTCCATCCATACGCGCACGGGGTTCTGGACCGCACGCTCCCCGACGGCACGCCGCTCGGACACGATTGGGCGCTCCAGGTCGCCGCCGACTATCTCGAGGTCCTTCAGGTCGCCGTCCCCAAAGCTCTCCAGGACGCCGGCGTCGACGCGGCGGCCGTCATCGGCATCGCGACGGACTTCACGGCGTGCACCATGGTGCCGACCACCGCCGACGGCACTCCGCTCTCGCAGGTGTCCGGGCCTCGAGGGCGAGCCCCATGCGTACGTGAAGCTGTGGCGCCATCACGCAGCGCAGGGTCAGGCCGATCGACTCAACGAGCTGGCCCGCAAGCGCTCCGAGGTGTGGCTGGCCCGCTACGGCGGCCTCATCTCCTCGGAGTGGGAGTTCGCCAAGGGGCTCCAGCTGCTCGAGGAGGCGCCCGACGTCTATGCCCGTACGGCACACTTCGTCGAGGCCGCCGACTGGATCGTCTGGCAGCTCTGCGGCACCCTGACCCGCAACGCCTGCAGCGCCGGCTACAAGGGAATTCTCCAGGACGGCACCTACCCGAGCCGCGACTTCCTCGCCGAGCTCCACCCCGACTTCGCCGATTTCGTCGTCGACAAGATCGACCGTCCGCTCGTGGCACTCGGCGACCGCGTCGGTTCGCTGACAGATCAGGCCGCGGCGCTCACCGGGCTGCCGGCCGGCATCGCAGTCGCGGCCGGCAACGTCGATGCCCACGTGACGCCCCCGGCGGCACAGTCGATCGGCTCCGGTCAGATGGTGCTGATCATGGGCACGTCGACGTGCCACGTCATGAACAGCGACGTGCTCCGCGAGGTCCCCGGCATGTGCGGTGTCGTCGAGGGCGGCATCACCCCCGGCCTGTGGGGCTACGAGGCCGGCCAGAGCGGCGTCGGCGACATCTTCGAATGGTTCACGACCCAGCAGGTGCCGGCGGCGACCCAGCAGGCAGCCGACGAGGCCGGCCTCTCGGTGCACGAGCACCTCACGCGCCTTGCAGCCGAGCAGGCTGTCGGCGAGCACGGGCTGCTGGCCCTCGACTGGCACAGCGGCAACCGCTCGGTGCTGGTCGACCACGACCTGAGCGGGCTGATCGTCGGGCTGACCCTGGCCACCCGCCCCGAGGATGTCTACCGCGCCCTGCTGGAGGCCACGGCTTTCGGCACGCGGCTCATCGTCGAGACGTTCGACGAGGCCGGGGTGCCCGTGCACGAAGTCGTCGTCGCTGGTGGCCTGCAGAAGAACGCCCTGCTGATGCAGATCTACGCCGACGTGCTCAACCTCCCGCTGTCGACGATCGGCTCCGACCAGGGCCCGGCGCTCGGCTCCGCGATCCACGCGGCGGTCGCCGCCGGGGCATACCCCGACGTGCAGGCGGCCTCCGACGCGATGGGCCGCGTCGATCGCGCCAGCTACCTCCCGGATCCAGCACGCGCTCAGGCGTACGACATGCTCTACGACGACTATCGGGCCCTCCACGACCACTTCGGCCGTGGCGGCGACGACGTCATGCGGCGCCTCAAGGCGCGCAGGCGTGAGGTCAGCCGATGAACACCCCACCGACTCGCGCAGGGGCTTTGACGTCTGCGCAAGGAAAAGAAGAAGAACGGACAGGGACAGCCCCTGCAGTCCGAGCAACGATGAGGAGAAATACAGTGCGAAAGATAATCGCAACAGTCGCGGGCGCCGCAGTGGCGCTCAGCCTGGCGGCGTGCGGCGGCTCCGGTGATGGCGGAGGCGGTGGCGGCGACAAGGGCACGATCGGTGTGGCCATGCCGACCAAGTCGTCAGAGCGTTGGATCGCCGACGGCAACAACATCAAGAAGCAGCTCGAGGCAGCCGGCTACAAGGTCGACCTGCAGTACGCCGAGGACGACATCCCGACCCAGGTCAACCAGGTCGAGAACATGGTCACCAAGGGCGAGAAGATGCTCGTCATCGCGGCGATCGACGGCACTGCCCTGGGCGACACGCTTCAGAAGGCTGAAGACAGCGACATCCCGGTCATCGCTTATGACCGTCTGATCCGCGAGTCCGACGCTGTCGACTACTACACGACGTTCGACAACGAGAAGGTCGGCGAGCTTCAGGCGCAGTCCCTCGTTGACGGCCTCAAGGCCCAGGGCAAGGCGCCCTACAACGTCGAGCTCTTCGCCGGTTCGCCGGACGACAACAACGCGACGTTCTTCTGGAACGGTGCGATGAAGGTCCTGCAGCCGATGATCGACTCGGGCGACCTCAAGGTCGTGTCAGGCCAGACCGGCTTCAAGCAGGCCGCGATCCTGCGTTGGGACCCCGCCACGGCGCAGAAGCGCATGGAGGACATCCTGACGAAGAGCTACACCAAGGAGACCGTCAACGGCGTCCTGTCGCCGTACGACGGACTGTCGCTCGGCATCATCGCGGCGCTCAAGGCCAACGGCTACAGCGGAAGCGGCAAGCCGCTGCCCGTCGTCACCGGTCAGGACGCCGAGGTCCAGTCGGTCAAGTCGATCCTCGAGGGCGAGCAGTACTCGACGATCTTCAAGGACACGCGCGAGCTGGCCAAGGTCACGGTCGCGATGATCAAGGCGATCGGTGCTGACAAGAAGCCCGAGGTCAACGACACCAAGACGTACGACAACGGCAAGAAGGTTGTCCCGTCCTTCCTGCTGGACCCGGTGCCCGTCACCAAGGATTCGGTCCAGAAGGTCCTGGTTGACTCCGGCTACTACACGGACGCCGAGCTCAAGTGATAGGTGTGGGGCGCCCCTTCTGCGTAGGGGCGCCCCACAACGCACCACCCCCCATCGGACCGACAGGAAAATCTGCACCATGAAACCCATCCTGGAGATGCGCTCCATCACCAAGGAGTTCCCCGGCGTCATCGCACTCGACGACGTCAACCTCACCGTCAAGACCGGTGACATCCACGCGATCTGCGGTGAGAACGGCGCCGGCAAGTCCACGCTGATGAAGGTCCTCAGCGGCGTCTACCCGCACGGCTCCTACGACGGTGACATCGTCTTCGAGGGCGAGGTCGTCGAGTTCAAGGACATCCGCCAGAGCGAGGCGGCCGGCATCGTGATCATCCACCAGGAGCTCGCGCTGATCCCCGAGCTGTCGATCGCCGAGAACATCTTCCTCGGCAACGAGAACGCCGCAGGCGGCGTCATCAGCTGGGACCGCACCAACCGTCAGGCGATCGAGCTGCTGGCTCGCGTCGGCCTGGCCGAGAACCCCCTGACCCCGGTCAAGCACCTCGGTGTCGGCAAGCAGCAGCTCGTCGAGATCGCCAAGGCGCTGTCCAAGGAGGTCAAGCTGCTGATCCTCGACGAGCCCACCGCGGCGCTCAACGACGACGACTCCCAGCACCTGCTCGGCCTGCTCAAGGGCCTGCAGGCCAAGGGCATCACGTCGATCATGATTTCCCACAAGCTCAACGAGATCGAGCAGATCTCCGACGCGATCACGATCTTGCGCGACGGCCACACGATCGAGACCCTCGCGGTCGCCGAGGACAAGGTCGACGAGGACCGCATCATCCGCGGCATGGTCGGCCGTGACCTCGAGCACCGCTTCCCCGACCACGAGCCCGAGATCGGCGACGTGCTGCTCGAGGTCCGCGACTGGACCGTCAAGCACCCCGATCGACGGCTCGCGCACCGTCATCAAGAACGCCAACCTCACGGTCCGCCGCGGGGAGATCGTCGGCATCGCCGGTCTGATGGGCGCCGGGCGCACCGAGCTGGCCCGCAGCATCTTCGGACGCTCGTACGGCAGCCACATCGAGGGCCAGCTGATCCTCGACGGCAAGGAGCTGCACCTCAAGTCGGTGCACGCCGCGATCGAGGCCGGCATCGCGTACCTCACCGAAGACCGCAAGGCGCTCGGGCTCAACCTGCTCGACGACATCAAGCGGTCCGTGAGTGCGGCCGGCATCGACCAGCTCCGCAAGGGCCTGGTGGTCGACCAGCGTGAAGAGGTCGTCGTCGCCGAGCGCTACCGCAGCAGCATGAACATCAAGACGCCGACCGTCAACGAGGGCGTCGCCAAGCTGTCGGGCGGCAACCAGCAGAAGGTCGTGCTGAGCAAGTGGATGTACACCGATCCCCAGGTGCTGATCCTCGACGAGCCGACTCGAGGGATCGATGTCGGCGCCAAGTATGAGATCTACGGCGTCATCCAGCGCCTCGCGAAGCAGGGCCGCGGCGTCATCGTCATCTCCTCGGAGCTGCCGGAGCTGCTCGGACTCTGCGACCGCATCTACACACTCGCGGAGGGGCGCATCACCGGCGAGCTCGATCGCGCCGACGCCAACCAGGAGACCCTGATGCGATACATGACCACGTCAACACATGGACAAGAGGTAGGACGATGAGCACCGCAAGCACGATGAAGGGCCTGTTGCGAGGCAACGTCAGGCAGTACGGCATGGTCATCGCCCTGGTGGCGATCGTGGTGTTCTTCCAGATCAAGACCGACGGCGTGCTGCTGCGCCCGCTCAACGTCACCAACCTGCTGACCCAGAACGCGTCGATCCTGATCCTCGCGATCGGCATGGTCATGGTCATCATCGCCCGCCACATCGACCTGTCGGTCGGCTCCGTTGCCGCCTTCGTCGGCGCGGTCGCGGCGATCATGATGACCAAGTGGGACATGCCGTGGCCCATCGCGGTGATCCTGTGCCTCGCACTCGGCGCGCTGATCGGTGCCTGGCACGGGTTCTGGGTGGCGTACGTCGGCATCCCCGCGTTCATCGTGACGCTGTCGAGCATGCTGCTGTTCCGCGGCCTGACGCTCGTCGTGCTCGAGGGTGCGACGGTCGGCGACCTGCCCGGGGGCTTCGAGGCCATGGGCAACGGCTTCCTTCCCGAGGTCGGCCCTGACACGGGCCTGGCCAACCTGACCCTCGTGATCGCGGCGCTGCTCGCGGTGTTCCTGGTGTTCCTGGAGTTCCGCAAGCGCTCGTCGGCGATCCGCTACAACTTCGAGGTCCTGCCGCTCGGCGTGTTCTACGCCAAGCTCGTCGCGATCGTCGGCGTGCTGTTCGGCTTCTCGTACGTCCTGGCGCAGTACCGCGGCCTGCCGGTCGTCGGCCTGATCCTGTTCGTCCTGATCGGCGTCTACAGCTTCATCATGGAGCGCACGGTCATCGGCCGGCACGTCTACGCGATCGGTGGCAACGTCGACGCCGCGACGATGTCGGGCGTACGCACGCGGCGCATCGACTTCCTCGTGATGACCAACATGGGTCTGCTCGCCGCACTCGCCGGCATGGTCACCGCCGCGCGCCTCACGGCCGCCAACCCCAAGGCCGGCACCAACTTCGAGCTCGACGCGATCGCGGCGGCGTTCATCGGTGGCGCGGCCGTCACCGGTGGTGTCGGCACGGTCGTCGGCGCCATCATCGGTGGCTTCGTGATGGGTGTCCTCAACAACGGCATGTCGCTGATGGGCACCTCGATCGACTGGCAGCAGGCGGTCAAGGGCCTCGTGCTGCTCGCCGCGGTCGCCTTCGACGTCTGGAACAAGAAGCGCACGTCGGTCGGCGGTGGTGCCGGGTCCGAGGACACGACGCACGACGGCGCCACCACCGGACGATCTCATCGACGAGATCGAGCATGCGGAGCTCCCCGGCACGGAGGTCCCGGCGAAGCCGTAGCCACCTAGGATCGACCGCATGAAGACCTCCAGCGCCCGCCTGTCAGGTCTCGGCACCACGATCTTCGCCGAGATGAGCGCGCTCGCGCTGCGGACCGGCGCGGTCAACCTCGGCCAGGGCTTTCCGGACACGGACGGCCCGGCCGAGGTCGTCGAGGTCGCGGTCGACGCTCTGCGCGGCGGCCGCAACCAGTACGCCCCCGGCACCGGGGTGCCGGAGCTGCGCGAGGCGATCGCGGCTCACCAGAAACGGTTCTACGGTGTGGACGTCGACCCCGACTCCGAGGTCGGCGTCACCACCGGCGCGACCGAGGCGATCGCCTCGGCGCTGCTCGGGCTCGTCGATCCCGGCGACGAGGTCATCGTGCTCGAGCCCTACTACGACTCGTACGTCGCGGTGATCCAGATGGCCGGTGCCGTACGCCGGCCGGTGACGTTGCGGGCGCCGGACTTCCGGCTGCCCGATCGACGAGCTGCGCGCCGCGGTGTCGCCGCGTACGACCGCAATCTTGCTCAACTCGCCGCACAACCCGACCGGCACCGTGCTGCGACGCGAGGAGCTCGATGCGATCGCCGCGGTGGCGATCGAGCACGACCTCGTGGTGATCAGCGACGAGGTCTACGAGCACCTCACATTCGACGGCATCCCGCACATCCCGATCTCGACGCTGCCCGGCATGGCCGAACGGACGCTCACGATCTCGAGCGGCGGCAAGAGCTTCTCGTTCACCGGCTGGAAGATCGGCTGGGCGACGGGTCCCGCTGAGCTGGTGGGAGCGATGATCGGCGCCAAGCAGTTCCTGACCTACACCTCCGGATCGCCGTTGCAGCCGGCGATCGCGCACGCGCTGGGCGCCGGCGACGCGTACTTCGACGACCTCCGCGCCCGGATGCAGTCGCAGCGCGACCTGCTCTGCAGCGGGCTGGCCGAGATCGGGTTCGAGGTGTACGTCCCCGAGGGCACGTACTTCGCAACGACCGACATCACGCCGCTGGGTTTCGACGACGGCGTCGAGTTCTGCCGCACGCTGCCCGAGCGCGCAGGTGTCGTCGCGATCCCCCACCAGGTGTTCTACGACGACGTTGACGCGGGCCGGCCACTCGTCCGCTGGGCCTTCTGCAAGAAGCCAAGCGTCATCGAAGAAGCCCTGAGCCGGTTGGCCGTCCTGCGTACGTGACGTGGTCTCTACCGGTACGCCGGGGCTCTTGAGGTGTTGCCGGTTGCGCCCTTCTTGAGCATCGGCAGGACCCTCGGGCGTACCAGCTCCGACAACACGATCACGCTGGTCGACCGCACCACCGAGCCGGACTGGCTGATGTGCAGCAGTGTCGCCTGCAGGTCCTCGTGCGACGTCGCCGCGATCTTGCACACGACGTCGGCCGAGCCGCTCGTGACGTATGCCTCGAGGACGTTGGGCAGCGACTCGAGCTCGTCGGTCACCGCGTCGAGCATGCCCTGCGCGATCTCGAGCGTCACGAAGGCGAGCACCGGGTGACCGGCCGCGACGAGATCGATGTCCGGGCCGTATCCGCTGATGACGCCGGCCCGCTCGAGCTTGGCGAGCCTCGACTGCACGGTCGCGCGCGCGACCTTGGTGATGCGGGACAGCTCGAGGTCACCGACCCGCGGGTGCTCGCGCATCGCCTCGACGAGCGCGACATCGAGCTGATCCATGCGTCCTCCAGATATGCAGATTGCCGAGCTGTTTCGCAGTCTACCGGGCTTATGTAGCACATGTGCCCACCGTCGACTGCGCCGCTTGCTCATCCCACCTCCATGCGTTGATGTTGAGCCATGACCCTCGACCTGACTGACACCGAGCGCCTCGCCCACCTCGACCTCGACCAGCTCAAGCAGCTCGTCGGACTGGTCGAGTACGACACGACGACCGACCCGTTCCCGGTGACCGGCTGGGACGCCGTGGTGTGGGCCGTCGGCAACGCGACGCAGTCCGCGCACTTCTATCAGTCCGCCTTCGGCATGGAGCTCGTCGCCTACTCAGGCCCCGAGACCGGCAACCGCGACCACCATGCGTACGTCCTCGAGAGCGGCGCGGTGCGCTTCGTCCTCAAGGGCGGCGTCGATCCCGACAGCCCGATCCTCGAGCACCACCGCGCGCACGGCGACGGTGTCATCGACATCGCCCTCGAGGTGCCCGATGTCGACGCCTGCATCGACCACGCACGCGCCCAGGGCGCCACGATCCTCGAGGAGCCGCACGACCTGACCGACGAGCACGGCACCGTACGCATCGCCGCGATCGCGACGTACGGCGAGACGCGGCACACGCTCGTCGACCGCAGCGCGTACTCCGGCCACTACCTGCCCGGCTACGTCGAACGGCGCTCGTCGATGGTCAAGCCGGCCGACGCACCCAAGCGGATCTTCCAAGCGCTCGACCACGTCGTCGGCAATGTCGAGCTCGGGCACATGGACGAATGGGTCGACTTCTACAACCGGATCATGGGCTTCACCAACATGGCCGAGTTCATCGGCGACGACATCGCGACCGAGTACAGCGCGCTGATGAGCAAGGTTGTGGCCAGCGGCAACCACCGCGTGAAGTTTCCGCTCAACGAGCCGGCCGTCGGCAAGCGCAAGTCGCAGATCGACGAGTACCTCGAGTTCTACCGCGGCCCCGGCGCCCAGCACCTCGCCCTGGCCACGAACGACATCCTCGACACCGTCGACCGACTGCGCGCCGCCGGCATCGCATTCCTCGACACCCCGGAGTCGTACTACACCGACCCCGAGCTGCGGGAGCGCATCGGCAACGTGCGCGTGCCGATCGAGGAGCTGCAGAAGCGAGGCATCCTGGTCGACCGCGACGAGGACGGCTACCTCCTGCAGATCTTCACCAAGCCGATCGGGGACCGGCCCACGGTGTTCTTCGAGCTGATCGAGCGCCACGGGTCACTCGGGTTCGGCAAGGGCAACTTCCAGGCGTTGTTCGAGGCGATCGAGCGGGAGCAGGCACTCCGTGGAAATTTCTAGGGGCGGCAACTTCTGATGCAGGCAACCTCTGACATACGCAGGGGTTGCCGTTTGGCCGCTGCGGAGAGACTGTGGGTAGGCGGGTCGACCAACCGAGCCCCGGCGTCGTAACCAATCGCGGCTCGATCTCGTTGACCTCCACAGTCGAGGTATGGAGAATTCATGTCGGGCGTAGAGATGATCGTCGGGGCGCTGATCGAGATCGAGGCGTTGCTGATCGCGTGGGCGATCTATCCGAAGATCTTCGGCCGCAAGTCCCAGCGCAGCTGATCAGGCGGTTGTTGCCCGAAGCACGAGTGCCGCAACCGCGACCGCCAAGATCACGGCTGGGGCGACGAGGTTGGCGGTGTCCTTGACGCGGATGTGCGCGCCCACGGCGCCGAGGAAGTAGAGGACGACCCCGACGGCTGCGGCGACGCCGATGGGCCACCAGAACAGACCGGCCACGATTCCAGCGGCTCCGGCGATCTCCGCGACGGACAGCAGCCAGACGCGGTCCTCGGGTACGCCGACAGTGGACATGCCTTGCATGACGGCGGGGTTCTTGGCCAGCTTGGCCTGGCCCGAGGCGGCCAGAACCAGCGCAAGCAGGCCGGCGACGACGGCGGTGGCGATGAACATCAGGCGCTCACCACATATAGTGTGTGGGTCATGGATTAATGGTATACCACCAATCAATTCCACAACACATCGTATTTCAGCCAGTCGCGTCGTCCTCCACTGCGCAGGACACCTGGTTGCTGCCGACCGCCTTGGCGAGCAGCTCGTGGAGGGTCTGCCGCTCCTCGGCGCTGAGCGCTTTGAGGAGATCGTCCTCGACGACCCGGTAGGAGGCTTGCGAGCGTTCGAGCTCCTCCTCGCCCTCCGCCGACAGCTCCACGATGTGACGCCGACGGTCGGCGGGATCGCGTCGACGCGTGACCAGGCCACGATCCTCGAGCTCGTTGAGCAGCCCGACGACGTTGCTCGGATCGAGGCTGAGCGCCTCGGCAAGCCCTTGCTGGTTGGCGGGGCCTTGCTGGTCCAGCAGGTTCAGCGCGATGAGGTGCCTCGGCCGGAGCCCCCGGGGAACTCTGACGTGTCGACGGCCCGGCGGCCCACGCGAGCGAGGTGGTCGACCAGAGGCAGCAGCTGCTGCTCCATCTTCACCCTGGTCTTCGCCATGCCCTCAGCCTACGCGGCGAGGCCCGCATGTCGGTGAGGTCAAACGCGGGATTCACCATCTGTTCCTCAGATTGAGGCGGTTGAACCAGGGGGGACGGGAGCCAAACCCTGAGGTCGATTTTTCGTTGAGCCGCTTGTCAGAATCGAACTGACGACCTTTTCATTACGAGGGTTGTTGTGGTCATTTTTCCCTGCAATTGCAGTTGCACACGTCCCTCATATTGCCCTGATCGCTGGCCTGGGGGGACGCCGGGGGGACGCACCTGCAGAAGGGGCACCAGTTTGTGACCGTGCCGAACACTGCCATCGGACGATCTCGAGGCCAGCTATGGAGTCGAGCATCGTCACGGATCGGGGTGACCGAGCCAGTGGACTCAGCCAGCTCTGTTTGTGGTCAGGTTCGACCAGCGGCGTGGGCGTTGACATAGAGGAGCGACCTCCTCAGGCGAGAGCAAGGAACAGCTTTTCCATCTTCTTGGCGTCGACGCCGTCCGGGCCGTCCCCTTCGGTCAGGCAATGCTGCATGCCGGTGGCCACGATGGCGTAGCCAGCCCGGGACAGCGCCTTGTTGACGGCAGCGAGCTGGGTCAGGACGGACTCGCAGTCCGACCCCTCCTCCATCATCCGGATGACGCTGCCCAGGTGGCCGTGCGCCCTCTTCATGCGGGTGATGATGGCCTTGATCTCGGCGGGCTCCAGGCCCATCGCGGCGGAGTCGGGCATCAGGCGCTCCTCACGGCTTCCAGCGCTCCGGTCAGCCGTGCGCGCGCGTCCTGCGCGATGTCATGCAGGGTTCCCGATGCCTCAGGCGCCATCGCGGTCATCGCCAACGGATCGAATGCCTCGACGACGGTCTGGTCTCCGTCTGTGCGGACGACGACATTGCACGGGAGAAGGGCCGCGATGGACGGATCGGCCTGCATCGCCGCGTGGGCGAGCTGCGGCCGGCACGCGCCCAGGATGATCTGCGGCTCGACGTCGACGTCGAGCTTGTTCTTGAGCGTCGCCTGGATGTCGATCTCGGTCAGCACGCCGAACCCGGCCTCGCCGAGCTCCGAGCGCACGAGAGCGACGGTCTCGTCGTAGCCCCGGTCGGTGGCGATCTTGATGGTCAGGTCTGGCATCCGGTCCTCCTTGGTCAGCGCCGAACGGGGGCGCTCAGCCCTAATTGTACAACCCCCCGGGGGGTTATGCTAATGTCAACTCCGATCCCCCCGGGGGGATACCTGTGAAGGGTCGCCCCGCTCCCCGACGCTTCACGGAGAACCCATGACCACGACCCAGACCCCTGACGCCACCCACGGCGTCGTATCCACCCCCGGCCCCCTCGGCCGCCTCGGCACCTGGGTGACCACCCACGCCCGCCTTGTCACCATCGCGTGGCTCCTCGTCGTCGTCGGGCTGGGCATCTTCGCGCCCAAGGTCGAGCACAATCTCTCCGGCGCAGGCTGGCAGGCCAACGGCTCAGAGTCCGTTGCGGTACGCGAGCTGGCCCGACAGCACTTCGGCGGCAACGCCTCCTCGGCCATCCAAGTAGTCGTCCACAGCAACGTCGGGCCCGTCACCGAGGGT
Source organism: uncultured Actinomycetota bacterium (assembly GCA_963817425.1). Taxonomy (GTDB): domain Bacteria; phylum Actinomycetota; class Actinomycetes; order Propionibacteriales; family Nocardioidaceae; genus Aeromicrobium. The sequence goes on along the minus strand of CAWFOH010000017.1, from coordinate 146,400 downwards.
CAAGGCGCCGAAGTGCTGGCTGCCGTGACCTCACAGCTCGAGGACGAGCCCCGCATCGCCGACGTGGTGGCACCCCAACCGGGTGCGACCCTCAGCCAGGACGGCTCGACCGCCATCGTCCTGGCCGGCGCAGGCGCCGACACGAATGAGATGGTGCGCGTCGCGACCGACCTCAAGGAGCCGCTTCAGCATCTCTCCGGCGACGGCATCGAGGTGAACCCGACCGGCTCATCCCTGCTCTGGTCGGACTTCAACGAGGCCAACCTGGACGCCATGCTCAAATCGGAGATGGTGTCCTGGCCCGTCACCCTGGCCATCCTCGTCATCGCCTTCGGGGCACTGGTCGCCGCCGGCCTCCCCCTGCTGCTGACCCTCGCCGGACTCGTCGCCTCGGCCGGCTCCCTCGTGCTCATCAACGAGGTCGTGCCCGTGTCGATCTGGGCGATGAACTTCGCGATGATGTTCGCCCTGGCTCTGGGCATCGACTACGCCTTGTTCCTCGTCGTCCGCTACCGAGCCGCCCGGATGGGCGCGGGTCTGTCCGCGCGCGATGCTGTCGCCGAGACGATGGACACCGCCGGCAAGGCCGTCCTGCTGTCCGGGCTCACCGTGCTGGTGTCGCTGTCGGCGGTCATGCTCGTTCCCTCACCCTCGTTCCGATCGATGGCCGGCGGCATCATGCTCTCGGTCGTCTTCGTCCTCGGCGCGACCTTGACGCTTCTACCTCTGGTCCTGTTCAAGCTCGACCACCGCGTCAACAAGCTCTCCCTGCCCTGGGTCAAGACTGGCGAGCACCGTTCAAAGCGCTTCGCGGCTTGGGGCGAGCGGCTCTGGCGCCGGCCCGTCGCGTGGGGCGCCGCCTCCCTCGTCGTCCTGCTCGCGCTCGCCGCACCTGTGGTCGGTCTGTCCACCGCCATGCCATCGATCAAGGTTCTTCCCGAGGAAGCGTCGGCCCGCGTCGGCTACGACCGTGTCCAGGAGGCGTTCGGTGACGGCGCGCCCGGGACCCTCCAGATCGTGGTCAAGTCGGAGCAAGTCGCTCAGACGGCCTCGGTACTCGAAGGAGATCGGGGCATCGCGGCCACCATGCCGGCGCAGCCTGCTGCTGACGACTCGGGGCTGGCGATGGTCCAGGCCGTGCCCACCGTAGACCCGTCCGACCCCGCCCTGGCCGACACCGTCGAACGCCTGCGCACCGACCTGCCCGACGCGGCCTACGTCGGCGGCGCACCAGTTGAGAACCTCGACCTCAAGACCCAGCTCGACGACTCCACCCCGCTGGTCATCGGCGTCATCCTCACGCTCGGGTTCCTGCTGCTACTTGTCGCCCTGCAGGCACCGCTCATCTCGCTGCTCGGGACCCTTGTCAGCCTCCTGTCCACTGCCGCGGCGTTCGGCGTCGCCCGCCTCATCTTCCAGGAAGGCTGGGGAGCCGGTCTGCTCGGTTTCGAGAGCCAGGGCTTCCTGGACGCGTGGGCGCCAGTGTTCTTCTTCGCGATGATCTTCGCCATCGCGATGGACTACACCGTCTTCCTGCTCGCCTCAGCCAAGGAGCACTACGAACGCACCGGCGACCCCAAGGACGCGATGGTCGGAGCGCTCGCGCACTCCGGGCGGGTCATCTTCGCCGCCGGCGCAGTCATGGTCGCGGTGTTCTTCACCTTTGCCCTGTCCGGGCCATTGCCTCCCAAGGAGATGGGCGTCGTCCTGGGGGTCGCCGTCCTGCTCGACGCGTTCCTCGTAAGACTCGTCTTTCTGCCGGTGCTGCTGCGCCTGACCGGACACGCCGCCTGGTACGTCCCGGCCTGGCTCAAGCGCATCCTGCCCAACATCACCTTCGCCCACGGCTGATGCACCCACACCGGGCAGGCCTGCGACACCCCTGGCGGGTCTGCCCACCCATCCCCATCGAAACGGAGAACCATGAACATCGACCGCGCCGTGATGGCCCTGGCCGGAACTTTGACGCTCCTCGGAGTCGCCTTCGCCACCCTCACATCCTCCTGGTGGTTGGCTCTGCCAGCCTTCGTCGGGCTCAACCTGATCCAGGCGAGCCTCACCGGCTTCTGCCCCGCGGCACTCATCCTGCGCCGAGCAGGCGTCCCGGCCGGGTGCGCATTCCAGCCCAACCCGCCCACCACCAGCTCGAGCGCGGGGACGATGTCGCGGTCAGTCTCAGACCGATGACAGCCTCTAGCGGGACGGGACAAAGAGCTACCGCGACGAGCCCGTGTACGTCATCTCCGCCTCGGGCAACCGCAGCCCCGCGATGACCGATCTGTTGATACAGGCAGGCGTCGACGGGTACTCCGTCAGCGGCGACACCACATCCTGTGCCAGCTCAGGCCGACCTTGACCCCGACACCTACCCCTCCAGCCGACCATCAGCCCCCGCCCCCAGGAGACCCCGTGACCAACAACAAACTGACGATCATCCCGCTCGAGACGCCGTCCCTCGGGGACCGCAGCTACGTCGTCCACGACGGGGACGTGGCATTGGTAGTTGACCCGCAGCGCGACATCGACCGGGTGTTGGACATTCTGGAGGAGCACCAGGTCAGGCTGACCGACGTGTTCGAGACACACATCCACAACGACTACGTCACCGGAGGCCTCGCGCTGGCTCAGCGCACCGGCGCGGCCTATCACGTCAACGCAGAGGACGAGGTGTCCTTCGACCGGACGCCGATCCGCGACGGCGAGACGGTGGAGGTCGGCCCGCGGATGCGGATACTCGCTCTGTCGACACCGGGCCACACCTTCACGCACCTGTCCTACGCGCTCTCCGACACCGGGCCCGACACCGATCTCAACACGTCCGTCGGAGTGTTCTCCGGTGGGTCCCTCCTGTACGGCGCCACTGGCCGCCCTGACCTGCTCGGCGAGGAGCACACCGACGCCCTCGTGCGCCATCAGCACGCTTCGGCCCACAAGCTGGCCGAGCTGCTGCCCGACCGGTCGGAGGTCTTTCCGACCCATGGTTTCGGGTCGTTCTGCGCCGCCACTCAGTCCGATGCGACGGCGTCCACCATCGGGCAGGAAAAGGGGTCGAACCCGGCCCTCACGCAGGACGAGGAGACCTACGTCCGGGAGCTCCTCGACGGACTCGGCGCCTTTCCTGCCTACTACGCCCACATGGGCCCAGCGAACGCCGCCGGCCCCTCGGAACCCGACCTGACTCTGCCCTCGGAAGCCGACCCGGGTGAGCTCCGCCATCGCATCGAAGCCGGAGAGTGGGTCGTCGACCTGCGCAACCGGACCGCGTTCGCCGCCGGCCACGCACCCGGCACCCTCAACTTCGGCCTCGACGGAGCATTCGCCACGTACCTCGCTTGGCTGATCACGTGGGGGACGCCAGTCACGTTGCTCGGAGACACCGCCGAGGACGTCGCCCAAGCACAGCGCGAACTGGTTCGGGTCGGGATCGACCGCCCGGCCGCGCAGGCCACCGGCGGGCCGAAGCATTGGAGCGACCGGGAACTCGCATCGTTCCCGACCGGCACATTCGCCGACCTCGAGCAGGTCCGCCGACACCGACCGGTGGTCGTGCTGGACGTGCGCCGAGCAGATGAGTATCAGTCCGGCGCCATCGCCGGGGCATTCAACATCCCCATTCATGACCTTCCCACCGAGGTGGGACACGTCCCCGATGGTGAAGTGTGGGTGCACTGCGCCAGCGGCTACCGCGCCAGCATCGCCGCCTCGGTCCTCGACGCCGCAGGCCGTCAGGTGGTCGCCGTCGACGACTCCTTCGAGAATGCCGAGAAGGTCGGACTGCACCTCGTCGAACCCGGTGCATCAGGCCAGAGCGACTCCCGCACCAGCATTGCGGGACCCGCCGAGGAAGGATGAGCCTGCTGCTGGCCGTCGCCGCCGGCGCCATCATCGGGCTCAGCCTGGGCGCTCTGGGCGGCGGTGGCTCGATGCTAGCCATCCCGGTCCTCGTCTACGTCCTGGGGCAGTCACCCGCGCAGGCGACGACCGGGGCGTTGGTCGTAGTCGGCGCGACCTGCCTGGTTGGCACTGTCACCGCGTACCGGGACGGCAACGTGCTGCTGGGCCGCGGGGTCGCGTTCGGCCTGCTAGCCATCGGTGGCGCTGTCGCAGGCGCCAAGCTCTCAGTCCATGTCTCCGAGCCGGTGCTGTTGGCGTCGTTCTCTGTGGTGCTGCTGGTAGTCGGCGCCCTGATGGTGTACCGCCAGTTTCGTCCCCCGCACAAGGACGCAGAAGCAACGGCAACCTCCGGCAACTCCAGCAGGGTCCGCGCCCGCCTGGATGACCCCATCGTCACCTTCAGCCCCACGTTCGGGTGTCGGTGCCCCCAGGCGCTCAAGGTATTCATTAGCGCGACCGGGGTCGGCCTGCTGACCGGGTTCCTCGGCGTCGGTGGTGGCTTTCTCGTCGTACCGGTACTGGTGCTCGCCCTCGGGCTGGCGATAGACCTGGCCGCCGGCACCTCGCTGGTGGTCATCACGCTGACATCGGCCGCCGCCCTCGTCGCGCGTGCCGGGTTCGGCGCCACTCCGGACTGGCGACTTGTCGCTGCACTGACTGCCGCCTCGGCTGTCGGCGGGGTACTCGGGGCCCGGCTCGCGGCCCGGGTCGGGACCGACCACCTGGCGACTGCGTTTACCACCTTGGTGGTCGTAGTCGCCCTTTACACCGCTACCCGAGCGCTACCCGCGCTGTTCTAACCCACCAAAGAGGAGTCCTACACATGTGTCGCCCCGTCAACTGCAAGATCTGCGGCAAGACCACCTGGGCCGGCTGCGGCCAACACATCGCACAGGTCAAGTCCTCGGTCCCAGCTGGCCAGTGGTGCGGAGGGCATCCACGCAGCGAGCGCTCAGCAAGCTGGTTCAGCAAGGTGTTTGGCCGATGACCGCGCCGACGACAATCCACTGCCGAGTTGATCCCAGCGTGAGTGTGGCCCTCAGAGGAATCAACGAGGCATGAGCTCGCACCTGCCTTACACACGGCTCGGTCTCACGAACACAGACGGACGGTCAACGTGCCGACCCGTACGGACTCGACCTCGCCGCGTCCGCCCCATCTGGGACGACATCGAGCGCAAGGTTCTCGCCCTCATCGACGAGCTCACGCCGTCGCCCCCCTACCGCGTAGCACCGGAGTCCGGCGGGGCCATCGGCGTCCCGGTTGGGACCACCCGGAACGCCACGTGGTGAACCGACTCGACGAGACGAGCGACCGCTCGAGCGAGGAAGCGCCCGTCCGACGTGCTGAGCGGCTTCAAGTCAAGAATCATCTCGGCCACGTCGTCCACGACCAGCGCCATGTACGCCTGATTGGCACAGACGACTCCGACGCAGTCGTGCGAGGCTTAGTCCGGCAGACGCGCCGCCGAGTCCGGGCTCTGGCTAGTACTTCGCCGAGCGCCGCGATCGGACATCACCTCGACGACATCCGACAAGCTGCTGACCCTTGGTTGCTTGTCCTTCCAGCTCTCGAGGCCGTGACGCTCCTCGTACGCCGACTGCCGGCACTGCTGCGAACACCAGCGCCGCGGCCGGCCACGCTTCTGCGGCGGCATCCGCTTCCCGCACCTCTCACACAGCCTCGGCTTGATCGACTCCGCCGATCCATCTCCATCGCTCATGGGTGAACCTCCACCCATCTATGGCCATGTTCCCCACCCCGAGAGGACACATGCTCAGAATTTCGTCACACACCTACTGCACTCTCGGAATCAGTGACGAAAAGGCGTTCGCGGAGGGTGCGAAGAACCTTCGCTCGGCGCTCTTGAGACAAGACCCCGGCAAACGGGGAGTTCTCACGGAGCTCGTACGACTTCTCGTCGGTCGCCGTGAGCGCTTCAAGGATTCGATCGAGGCCGGAGTCCAGGATGCGCTCCCACTCCCGCAGGTAGAACGCACTCATTCCGTCAGCGCGCTGCTGCGGCAGCCAGCGGGCGATGTTCTCGCGCGCCTTGCTGATGACCGCATCGGGGTTCTCCAACAGGTCGCCAATCAGCGCCTGGTGCAGCCGCAGCGACTTCTCGCGCTCAGGCGTCAGACCATTTCCGCCCCGCAGCCTCTCGACTTCCGAGAGCGGGATGCGGCGGTGCGCACCCACCTTGGTCGAATCGATCTCGCCTCGGTCGGAGAGGTTGACGATGTGCTGGCGCGAGACGCCGAGGATTTCGGCAGCCTCTCCAGTCGTGAGCATCGTCTTGTTCATATCTCCAGTAAACACAATAAACACAACGCAGACAAGCGTGAGCGGAACGTTCCCCTACGTTCCCCCCCAACGTTCCCCCGAAAGTTGACCCTTCCCTGGCCGCTCGACCCAGGCCACGCGGCCTTGTGGAGTAGCGCCATTCCACAGGGCGCAGGCATGCAACGGGTTCTCCACAGATCGTGATCGAGCAGGTTCGTTCCCACCGCGACCCGCTCGAGACTGGAGGGTCGAGCACGTCTCAGGACTCACCGATGGTGGGAGGAAGGAACGATCGCCATGACAGAACTCAAGCTGCTGTCGCCCACCGAGGTGTCGAAGATCCTCGGCGTCGCGACATCGACGTTGTGCCGGATGCGGCAGAACGGGACGGGACCGCGGTGCGTGTGGGTCACTGACCACGCGCCTCGCTATCGCGTCGACGACATTCTCGCGTACGTGGAAGCTTGCGCCTCCTGATGGCCGTCCAGCAGGAACGGATCCGGACGGTGGCGCGCACGCTCTCAAGCACGGGCGCGAGGCCGTCGCCAGTCGCACGTTCGACACCAAACGCGAGGCGGAGGCGTGGCTCGCTCGCGAGCGCGCCTCCCTCGCGGGCGGTGTCGATCCTCGCGCCGGCAAGATCGTCGTCCGGAAAGCGTTCGCGACTTGGCTCCTGGATCGTGAGGGCACAGTCGCGATCAAGACGACGAAAGCCGATCGGTCGGTGCTCAAGGCGCTGCCACCGACCGTGGCGAATCTTCACGTCAATCGGGTGACCGATCGCGAGGTCCAGCGCTGCATCAACGAGTGGTCGCGCCGCTACGCCGAGTCCACCGTCAGGCGCTACCGCGCGACACTCATGGCGTTCTTCGCCTCGTGCATCCGAGAGCGAATGATCACCATCAACCCCGTGACGCGCACCCGGGTGCCACCGCAACTCACCCCGGCCGCCGAGATGTTCCCGCTCTCCAGAGCAGAACTCGAGGAGTCAGGGACGACATCGCCCAGCTGAACCCAAGCCTCGCGAATGCCGTCTGGCTCGCCGGATGGACCGGTCTGCGCTGGTCCGAGCTGCGGGAGGTCCGTGTCGCTGACTTCGTCGAAGTGCCGGTGCCCCGATTGGTGGTTCGTCGCGCGCAACCCGAAGGCATCGGTACGAAGCGCCCGAAGTCCAACAAGTCGCGCCACGTCCCCCTCGTCGACGCGGTCCTCCCACTCGTCCGCGAGATGGCCGCCGGCAAAGGCCCGGACGACCTGCTCGTGACGACCGAGAACGGCGCACGCCTGTACGCCACGGCGTTCAAGAACTCGACCCGCTGGGCCGAGACCGGTCGCGGCCGACGTCTGCACGACCTGCGGCACACGGCCGCGTGCCTCTGGCTCGAGGCCGGCGTCTCTCCCACGACCGTCCAGGCGTGGCTCGGCCACGCGGATCTGACGACGACGCAGCGATACCTGCACTACCTGGGAACGTCCGCGGATGAGACCGCATTGCACCGGTTGAACCAGTGGGGGGACGCCGGGGGGACGCGGTCCAAACCCTGAGGTCGATTTTTCGTTGAGCCGCTTGTCAGAATCGAACTGACGACCTTTTCATTACGAGTGAAACGCTCTACCGACTGAGCTAAAGCGGCCGAGGTCCGCCGGGGATCGCCCGCCGAACCGATCACTGAGTCTACCGGGTGATCTCTTCGCCATCACATCGGCCTCTCCCCCGTAGAATCGCACTCGTGACCGACACGACGCAGGCCGAGCTCGAGGAGATCCGGGCAAGCATCGACAACATCGATGCCGCGCTGATCCATGTCCTGGCAGAGCGCTTCAAGTACACCAAGCGTGTCGGCAAGCTCAAGGCCGAGCATGACCTGCCACCTGCCGATCCCGAGCGTGAGGCCCGGCAGATCACCCGGCTGCGCGCGCTCGCGATCGAGGCAGACCTCGACCCCGCGTTCGCCGAGAAGTTCCTCAACTTCATCATCGACGAAGTGATCCACCACCACGAAGCAGTCCGCCAGCCTTAGCTATTGCTTGCAGGTCAGGCCGTCCTTGGGCACCGTGCCCTTGGTGAAGAATCCGTCGACCGCCTCGGTGATGCACTCGTTGCCGGAGGCGTAGGCCGTGTGCCCGTCGCCCTCGCGGGTGATCAGCACGCCGGACGACAGCTGCGAGGCCAGCGACTTGGCCCACTCATAAGGCGTCGCCGGGTCGCGGGTCGTGCCGAGCACGAGGATCGGCGGGGCACCCTTGGCCTCGATCTTGGGCAACGGGTTGGTCACCTTGATCGGCCAGTCGGCGCAGCCGAGCGCACCCCAGCCGAGCGCCCGTACCGAAGACCGGCGACACCTTCTCGAACCGCGGGAGGATCGCCTCGGTCTCCTCGACGGTCAGGTGGTCGGAAGCGTCGAGACAGTTGACGGCATAGATGACCTGGCCGAGATTGCCGCTGTAGGAACCGTCCTGCTGGCGATCGAAGTAGATGTCGGAGAGCCGCAGCAGGACGCTGCCGTCGCCCTCGAACGCCGCCTTGAGGCCCTGCGAAAGGTAGGGCCAGGTCTTCTGGTCGTAGAGCGTGACGGCGATGCCGTAGAACGCCTGCCCCTCGGTCAGGTCGCGACCGGGCAGGGCCTTCATCGGTGACGCGTCGAGCTGCTTCATGAGGTCGGCGACCTTGGTGAGGCCGGCTCCGGCGTCGCTGCCCAGCGGGCAGTTGGCCTTCTTGACGCAGTCCTTGGCGTACGCGTCGATGGCCCGCTGGAACCCCGTCGTCTGGCCGAGGCTCGAGTCGACCGGACCCAGTGCGGGATCGACCGCGCCGTCGAGGACCATGCGCCCGACGTTCTTGGGGAACAGCTGGGCATAGACCGCGCCCAGCGACGTGCCGTATGACGCGCCGAACCAGTCGAGCTTGGACCGGCCGAGCAACGCGCGCACGACGTCCATGTCCTTGGCGACCTCGACCGTCGAGACGTGGGCCGCCAGCTCGCCGGAGTTCTTCTCACACGCTTCACCGAGGTCGGTGACGCTCTTGCGCAGCGCGGTGATCTCGGCGTCGTCGTCGGGATCAGGATCGGTCGCGGTGAATGCGTCGAAGGCCTTGTCGGACATGCACTTGAGCGGCGAGCTCTCGGCGACGCCGCGCGGGTCGACGCCGACGATGTCGTACATCTTGCGGACATCGCCACCGAAGCTCGACGCCATCGTCGAGGCGAAGTCGATCGCCGACCCTCCGGGCCCGCCCGGGTTGACCAGGATGCTGCGCTTGGCCTTGCCACCCTCTGCCGGATGCACGACAGCACGCAGTCTGGTCGTCGCGCCATCTGGCTTGTCGTAGTCGATCGGCACCGTGATCCACGCGCACTTCTCGGAGCCGCAGGCCGACCACTTCACCTTCTGGTCGTAGAACTGCTGGAGCCCGGACGGCGCAGCGGTGGCCGAGGGCTTGGGCTCCGCCCACGGTTCGTCCTTGCTGTCACGGGTCAAGGCAACCGCGACGACCGCGACACCTGCGAGCACAGCGAGGGTGGCGACGATCGCAGATCACGATCTGAGTCCTGGAGCGAGTCACCGGCGAAGTCCCATCATCATGCGTTCGAGAGCGAGCAGAGGAGCAGCATTGGCGGTCAAGGCTTCTCGACACTCGACGATGGCATCGATCGTGTGGATCGTCGACTCCGGCGTCCACACGCGGGCCATCTCGGTGATGTCGTCGGCGACGTCGGCGTTGACGAGATCGACACCCGTCGCGCACTGGACCGCGAGGACGTCGCGGCAGAACGACAGCAGGTCGAGCAGGACGCCGTCGATCGAGTCGCGGGCCATGCGCTTGCGCCGCCTGTCTTGGTCCTTCTGGAGGGTCGAGAGGGCACCTGCATAGCCTGGCGGGCGGCGGCCGCGCTCCTCGACACCCCACGTCGTACGCAGATCGTCCAGCTCACGCTCGTCGGCCGGGTCGCAGAAGTCCTTGGCTCGCGCGGTGGCCTCCTCGTTGACCTGATGGGCGGCGCGGAGGCAGTCGCCGAGGTCGCGCAGCGCCACCGGGATCGACAGGATCGCCCGTCGGCGTTCGCGCGCGCCCGGGTCGCGCGCCAAGCCACGCGCCCGCCCGATGTGTCCCTGCGAAGCTGCGGCAACAGCATGCGCCAGCTCCGGCTCCACACCGTCGCGACTGACCAGCAACCCGGTGATGGCCGCGGTCGATGGTGTCCTCAGGAGTACGCCCCGGGCACGCGAGCGGATCGTCACCGACACGTCGTCGACCGCCGGCGCGCACAGCATCCACACGGTCTGGCGCGATGGTTCCTCGATCGCCTTGAGCAAGGCGTTGCCCGCCTCGTCGGTGAGCCGATCGGCGTCCTCGATGATCAGGATCTGCCAGCGACCCAGCGCGGGCCGCAGCGCGGACGAGCGGACGTACTGGCGGATGTCCTTGACGCCGATCGAGAGGCCGTCGGTCGTGATGAGGGTGATGTCGGGATGGCTGCCGGCTCGCGCTGTGGTGCACGAGTGGCACTCGCCGCAACCGCCGAGCTCGCACTGCAGTGCCGCCGCGAACGCGCGCGCAGCGTTGGAGCGGCCGGAGCCGGGAGGGCCGGTGAAGAGCCAGGCATGCGTCATGGAGCGCCCGTCGCCGCCGGCCGAGGCTACGGCGGCCTGCAGCGTCTCGACGACCGGCTCCTGCCCGACCAGGTCGGACCACACCGTCATGCGGATGCCTGCCCGAGCCACGGCTCGACGGCTGCGCGGATCTCGGCGTGGATCTCGGCGGGCGTGCCGCCGCCCCCGACGACGAGGTAGTGCTGCGGATCGGCAGCCGCCAGGTCGAGGAAGTGCTGGCGTACGCGCTGGTGGAACTCGAGGGGCTCGGACTCGATGCGGTCGGCACCCTCGAAGCGCGCATGACCGATGGCGGGGTCGATGTCGAGGACGATCGTGAGGTGCGGCCGCAGCGACGAGGTGGCCCACCGTGCGATGTGCTCGACCTCGGCTGAGTCGAGGTGGCGGCCGGCGCCTTGATAGGCCAGCAGCGAGTCGACGTAGCGATCGGTCAGCACGATCGTGCCCTCCGCGAGTGCCGGCAGCACGACCTGGTCGACGTGCTCGGCCTTGTCGGCGGCGTAGAGCAGGACCTCGGTGCGGGGCGACAACTCACCGGTGTCGTTGTCGAGGACGATGTGGCGCAGGATCTTGCCGACCTCGGTGGCACCCGGCTCGCGCGTCAGCAGCACACCGTGGCCGAGGCTCTCGAGCCATTCGACGAGCATGACGGCCTGCGTCGACTTGCCGGCGCCCTCTCCACCCTCCAGGGCGAGGAACACCCCGGTTTCGGTGAAGAGCGGATCCATGGAGGCGAGCCTAGTCGTCCACGGAAGGCCGCTCGACGCGGGCGACGAGCTTTTGTGGAGCCAACACACAGAAGCTGTCGGTCAGCAGCTCTGCGAGCTCGTCCCAGTCGGTGTCGTCGCGCAGCTCGAGTCCGACGACATCCCGGCCCCAGCGGGCGACGAAGAACGGCGCACCGGCCTGACGGAACGCCTCGAGCTCGTCACCGGGTGCCCGGAACGTCACGACCGTGACCGGGCCTTCGTCGGCGATGAACCTCGCATAGGCATCGGGTTTGCCGTCGTCGATCACCAGCACGTGGGCGAACGTCTTGCGCCGCACGCACCAGCGCAACCCCGCCCACGCGGTCTCCTCGTACGTCTCCGGGAGCGCAAGGCAGATCGCGCGGAGGCGGTCGACGATGTCGAGCGACACATCGGGCATGGCGATCAACCTAGGTCGCGGCGCCGACACTCTCCTCGTCGCCGGTCGTCAGGCGGATCTCGATGACCAGCAGTGCGACCCCGATCAGGCCGGCCCAGAGCTCGGAGTACGGCACGAACGTCACCGCGATCAGCGCGACCACCGCCGCGGCGAACGGCAGGGCCGTACGTATCGAGGGATCGTGCAGCCGAACGTTGATGAGCCACAGCGCCGCGAGGAACGCCGCACCAGGTCCGGTGACGAACGCGCTGCTGACCAGGTCCGAGACCTCTGAGTGGTGCGAGTAGTGGTCGACCCGCGCGGCCAGACCGGCGCCGACCGCGGCGGCGGCGCTGAAGATCACGTAGTGGCCGAAGCCCCAGACGAAGCCGATCGAGTTGCCGGTCAGGATGCCGGAGTTGTCGCGGGCGAAGTAGAGCCACCAGCCGCTGAACGTGATCAGCACGCCACCGGCGACGACCAGCCACAGCTCGGCGGGCGGGTGCTCCTTGTCGAATGCGCTCTGCAGCGCAATCGTCACCGACAGGATCGTCTCGCCCAGCACGATGATGAAGAACAGCCCGTAGCGCTCGGCGACGTGATGCGGGTGCCATGGCGTGGTGCCGGCCAGCTCGGCGAAGAACGGGACCCCGAAGTCGCAGGCCACGAGGACGACGAAGAGCCAGATCGGGATGTGCCCGCCGGTCACCAGGAGCGCGACGACCCAACCGGCCTGCACGAGGATCAGCCCGTACGCGTACCGCAGCGCCGTGCTTCGCCGCTCCGCGTGCCCAGCCGCAGCGCGGAGCCACATCAGGACCAGGCCGACGCGCATGATGACGTAGCCGATGACGCCGAGAGTCAGGTCCTCCTCGAAGAACGCCGGCACCCCGGCGGCCAGCACGAGCGATCCGAACACCTGGAGCAGCGTGAGGATCCGGTTGATCGTGTCGTCGGGGTCGTACGCGGAGTTGAACCAGACGAAGTTGAGCCAGGCCCAGAAGATCGCGAAGAACGAGACCCCGAACCACACGAGCCCGTGGCCCGGATGACCCGCGGCGACCTCGTGGTGCAGCGACAGCGCTGCCTGCGCGATCGCGACGACGTAACAGAGGTCGGTGAACAGCTCGAGCGGCGACGCCGTGCGGTGCTCCTCGTGAGGGTCCCGCGGTGACAGTGGCCTGACGATGGGGCGCAACATGGCCCCGATTGTGGCAGGTCCGGCGCGGTCAGTTCACCCCGTTCAGGCGATCGACCTCGTCCATCAGTGCGCCGTGGTCGTAGTAGTCGACGGCGACGTAGTTGGGAATGTGGCCGCGTTGCTCCCGGCACGCATCGAGACGCGGACCCAGCACCGATGCGGCATTGACCTTGGCCGCATCGCTCACACGCCGCTGCGGGCGGTTGAGCCAGTGGTTGACCAGGAACAGCGGCGCGTCGGCCGGACCCCTCAACCGTTCACAGCTGAAGTCCGAGACCTTCTTGGCGTCGTATGGCGTGTCCTGCACCTCGTCGAACCCCTGGAGCAGCCACGGGTACGTCGTGCCTCCGCCCCGGTTCTCGGCCAGCACGACGAGACGGTGACCCGAGTCGATCATCTCGCCGAGCGTCGGCCAGGGCTGGCCACTGACCGGCGCGTGGACCATCTGAAGTAGGCCGGCCCGCTCGAGGACCTTCGCCGTGACGGCCGGCGACAGCTCGTCCTGGATGAACAAGGTGATGACCTCCCTCGGATGAGCCTCCATCCACGCCTTGACGTCAGCCATGACCGGCTCGAGTGCGGTGGAGCCGAGCTCGCACAGCGCGTGGCACAGGTAGGGCACGATCGCCCCTCTCGGCGTGAGGTTCGCCGCATCCCGCAGTCGGAGCGCGCTGGCGACGACGCTCTTCCCGTACGCGGCGATGGCTTGCTTCATCGCCTCGGCGCGGTCCTCCTCGGAGTTGGCGACGACTCCGCGACGCGAGGTCGCTTGGCCGGGCCAGGTGTCGATCAGCAGCACATGTATGCCGTCGTCGAGCTGCCCGATGATTCCCGTCGGCTGCTCGGCGAGGAACCACCCCGGCTCGTCAGCCGCCGACATCGAGTTGTGGGTGGCGGCGTACGCGACCTCGTCGTAGCGCCGGTCGCAGAGCGCGGCGTGGCCATTGCACGCCTGACTGTCCACGGACCCGATGGCCGCGACAGTCCGATGAGGCGGCTGGGCGTTCCACACCACGAGGGTCGCGAGAATGGCGAACGCTGCACAGGCGACGAGAGCCGAGCGGAGCTCCGGCCGTCTCAGCAGGAGCGGAAGCCACCTCCCCACACGGTCTGGTCGTCGCGCCGATCGCGCCAGCTCGATCGCACCGTCGACGGCGACCACGAAGCCGACCACAGAAACGATCACCGAGATTGTCGTGAGCGGGCTCAACACGGCCGCGGCCCCGACGACGACCAGAGCCGCACCATGGGCCACACGGTGTCGTCGCTGGGCACGGGGCTCGCGCAGCCACGCGACGGCACGTGAGACGTACGCTCTGGGGTCGATCCCGAGCCCGAGCATCGAGCCGAGGACGAGCACATAGCCCGCGGCAGCGACCATGGCTGCGGAAGCCCACAGAGCTGGGCTCAGCTCGTTCCAGCCGGCAACGCCCAGCGCGGCCGGGAGACTGTCGGTGTCGATGCGCGCCGCAACGATGCCGCCGACGAAGACCGCGGCCGCAAGGACCAGCCCGGTTGTCGCTGTTGCGACACCCACGGCACGGATGGCACGCGCCCGCTCGGCAGCCAGCAGCACGACCCCGGCGAAGCACAGCAGGGCCAGCAGCGGCAGGAGCCACGACAGCGTCTTCACGAGGTGCGCGTAGCCGATCGTGGACGACGAGACGCCGTTGTCGCCGAATTGCGCGAGCGTGACATCGAGACCCGGCGGCAACGCGGCCACCGCGTCCGGGGCAACCGCCGAGAGCGCCGCGATCAACACGGCGCCGACGTCGGCGAGTCGAAGCACGACCTGGTCGTCGGCGTCGCTCGTGAACGCCCGGTGGACCGGGACGAGCATCGTACGCACGGCTGGCCCGAACGCCTCGCTCCCGACGAGCGAGCTTGCCGTCGACTCGACGAGCGGCCGGGCGATGGCCAGGTCAGGGTCAGCCGCGATGACCCGGTTCGAGACGATGATCCCGACCTGTCGCGAGACGGCTGGATCCGTGCGGATCGCGTCGGCGTGGGCGGCGAAACGCGACCCGTCGAGCACCTCGCGGTTGACCACCCCCGCAATGACTCCGGCAAGCAGCAGGACGGATCCGAGCACCAGCAACGCGCGAGAGACCCTCGACACTCCCACCATCTCCTCGCAGAGAAACTGTGGGCACGCTACCAAGCGGCGGCCGGGTCAGTGGGGGCACCGTCCGCGAGCGCTAGCGAGTGGGGGACTTCTTGGCCACGCTCTTCTTGGCCGGGGCCTTCTTGGTCGTCTTCTTGGCGGTCTTCTTCGCAGCCTTCTTGGCGGTCTTCTTGCCGCCCTTCTTGGCCGGGCCCTTGGCGCGACGCTCGGCGAGCAGCTCGAACGCGCGCTCGGGGGTCAGGGTCTCGAGCGAGTCGTCCTTGCGCAGCGTCGCGTTGTACTCACCGTCGGTGACGTACATGCCGAAGCGGCCGTCCTTGGCCACGACCGGCGAGCCGCTGACCGGGTCGTTGCCGAGCTCCTTGAGCGGCGCGGCAGCAGCGCGGCGTCCGTACGTCTTGGGCTGCGCGTAGATCGCGCGGACCTCTTCCTCGGTGATCGTGAGGAGCTGGTCCTCGCGCTCGAGCGATCGGGAGTCGGTGCCCTTCTTGAGGTAGGGACCGTAGCGGCCGTTCTGCGCCGTGACCTCGACGTCGTCCTCGACGTAGATGACGCGAGGCAGCTTGAGCAGCTGGACCGCCTGGTCGAGCGTGATCGTGTCGAGGTCCATGTCCTTGAACAGGCTCGCCGTCCGGGGCTTGTCGGCCTTCTTGGCGTCCTCGGGCAGCGCCTCGGTGACGTAAGGACCGAAGCGACCGCTCTTGGCGATGATCGCGAGCCCGGTCTCAGGGTGCGTGCCGAGCTCCTTCTCCACGCCGGAGGGGCTCGCCAGCAGCTCCTTGGCCCGGTCGAGCGTGAGCTCGTCGGGCGGCAGGTCGTCGGGGACGTTGGCGCGCGTCGGCACCTTCTTGCCCTCGGCGTCCTCGGTGAACGGCGGACCTTCGACGTACGGGCCGTAGCGGCCGACGCGCAGGTCGATCTCCTCGCCCAGCGGGAACGTCGCGAGTCCGCGGGCGTCGATGTCGGGCAGGTTCTCGACGAGGCGCTTGAGGCCGGTGTCGCCCTCGCCGGTGCCGGTCCAAAAGCTTGTGAGGACGTTGAGCCGCTCTTCGTGTCCCTTGGCGACCTCGTCGAGGACGTCTTCGAGCTCAGCCGTGAAGTTGTAGTCGATGAGCCGCGGGAAGTGCTGCTCCATCAGCCGGATGACCGAGAACGCGATCCACGCCGGGACCAGCGCGGTGCCCTTCTTGTAGACGTAGCCGCGGTTCTGGATCGTGCCGACGATCGAGGCGTACGTCGAGGGGCGGCCGATCTCGCGGGTCTCGAGCTCACTGATCAGGCTGGCCTCGGTGTAGCGCGACGGCGGCTTGGTCTCGTGCCCGGCCTTGCCGAGCTCGGCGGCCGTGACCGTCTGGCCTTCGGACAGGTTGGGCAGCTTGGTCTGCTGGTCGTCACCCTCGGCGTCGGAGTCATCGTGCGACTCGACGTATGCCTTGAGGAAGCCGTAGAACGTGATCGTGCGACCCGAGGCGCCGAACACGACATCCTCGCCGCTCGCAGCGGTGGCACCGATGCGGATCGACACCGAGTCACCCTTGGCGTCGCGCATCTGGGAGGCGATCGTGCGCTTCCAGATCAGTTCATAGAGCCGGAGCTCGTCGCCGCCCAGGCCGGTCTGGTCCGGTGTCTTGAACCGCTCGCCGGCGGGGCGGATCGCCTCGTGGGCCTCTTGCGCGTTCTTGACCTTGCTGGCGTAGACGCGCGGCGCCTCCGGCAGGTAGGCCGGTCCGTAGAGCTCGGTGACCTGGGCGCGCGCCGCGTTGAGGGCGGTCTGCGACAGCGTCGTGGAGTCCGTACGCATATAGGTGATGTGGCCGCCCTCGTAGAGCCGCTGGGCCACCTGCATCGTGCGGGCGGCGCCGAAGCCGAACTTGCGGGACGCCTCCTGCTGCATCGTGGTCGTACGGAACGGAGCGTAGGGGCGGCGCGTGTAGGGCTTGGACTCGACCGAACGCACCGTGAACGGGCGATCGGTGAGCGCCTCGGCCAGCGCGCCGGCCTGCTGCTCGTCGAGGTGCGCGACCTTGTCGGAGGTCAGCTGTCCGGCGTTGTCGAAGTTGTTGCCCGACGCGATGCGCTTGCCGTCGACGCTGAACAGCTTGGCGGGGAACTGACGGGGGTCGTAGCCCTCGCCGGCATCGAACGTCGCCTCGAGGTCCCAGTAGGACGCGACGCGGAACGCCATGCGCTCACGCTCACGCTCGACCACGAGGCGCGTGGCGACGGACTGCACGCGACCGGCCGACAGGCCGCTCATGACCTTCTTCCACAGCACGGGGCTGACCTCGTAGCCATAGAGGCGGTCGAGGATGCGGCGGGTCTCCTGCGCGTCGACGAGGTCCATGTCGACGTCGCGGGGGTGCGCGATGGCGTACTGGATCGCGTCCTTGGTGATCTCGTTGAAGACGATGCGCTTGACCGGGACCTTGGGCTTGAGCTCGTCGAGCAGGTGCCACGCGATGGCCTCGCCCTCGCGGTCCTCATCTGTTGCGAGTACGAGCTCGTCGGCGTCCTTGAGGAGCTTCTTGAGCTTGGTCATCTGCGACTTCTTGTCGGCAGAGACGACGTAGATCGGCTCGAAGGCGCTGTCGATGTTGACGCCCAGACGAGCCCACGTCTCACCCTTGTATGCGGCCGGCACCTCGTCGGCGCCCCGCGGCAGGTCGCGGATGTGGCCGACGGAGGAGTCCACGACATAGCCGTCCCCGAGGTAGCCCGCGATGCTGCGGACCTTGTTGGGGGACTCGACGATGACGAGGCTGGTCACTGATGCACTCCTGATTGGTCAGACGTGGCACACCGTAGCGTGTGTCGTCAAGAGTTCATGCATCCGCATCTGCGAGTGGGCGCGGCGCGTCGATCCGCGACAGTCGGTCCGAAGGTGTCCGGCGTCGGTGAAATACTGCCGTGTGGCCTTCGCCGGATATGCGCAGTTGTGGGCGGACAGATCTGTCCGCACGCTGTTCATTGCTGCCTTCTTCGCACGAATTCCCATGATGGCGGCGCCCCTCGTCTTCACGCTCTACGTCGTCGACGACCTCGACGGCACCTATGCGCAGGCCGGCGTCGTCGCAGCTGCCACCACCCTCGGTGCCGCGATCGGCTCCCCGTGGCGCGGCCGGCTGATCGACCGCCTCGGGATGCGGCGTGCGATCCTGCCGTCGATCATCGCCGTCGGCATCCTCTATCCCCTGGCCACCCTGTCGACGTACGGCTGGCTGATCCCGGTCTCGCTCTTGATGGGGTTGTTCCTGATCCCGGTCTTCTCGATCGTCCGGCTGTCGCTGAGCGTCATGGTCGAGGAGCGCCAGCGGCGTACGGCCTTCTCCGCGGACTCGGTCATCGCCGAGGCGAGCTTCATCATCGGCCCGGCGGTGGGGGTGCTGCTGGTGACCCAGGCAGGCGCCGACGTCGCGCTCTACGCGATCGGCGCGTGTGAGGTGCTTGCCGGACTGATCTTCCTCTATCTCAATCCGCCGACGCGCTCAGAGCCCCAGGACGACGACGTCGCTCCGGACATGTCAGCCCCCAAGACGCCGTTCCTCTCGGTGCCCGTCGTGTTCCTCTTCCTCATCTCCGGCGGCACGATGGCGACCCTGATCGGCACCGATCTCGGCATCGTCGCCGAGCTGCGCGAGCTCGACAAGGTCGGCGCGATCGGTTTCACGTACGGCCTGTGGGGCCTGTCGTCGCTGCTCGGCGGGCTGATCTATGGGTCGCTCAACCGCTCGATCCGGCCCACCTATCTCCTGCTCGTCCTCGGCCTGACCACAATCCCCGTCGGCCTCGGCGGCGAGGTCTGGTCGTTGTCGTTGTGGGTCATCCCGACCGGCTTCCTGTGCGCGCCGACCATGACCGCCGCCGCCGAGTGGATCGCCAAGCTCGTGCCCGAGGAGCGCCGCGGTGAGGCGATGGGCTGGCAGGGCACGGCGTTCACGATCGGCGGCGCGGCCAGCTCGCCGGTGATCGGTGCGGCGATCGACGAGGTCGGCGCCTGGGGCGGGTTCGTGGTCGGCGGCCTGATCGCCACGGTCATCGCGCTGGTGTGCTGGGGCGGCCAGCTCATCCCCGCCTTCCGGCCCAGCAACTACGCATCGGTCGACGAGCCGGCCGAGGGCAAGGTCCGATGATCATCCGCGACGCCGTGCACGACGACCTCCCGGCGATCCTCGAGATCCACAACGATGCGATCCGCACGACCACGGCGATCTGGGACGAGCACGAGGTCGACCTCGCGGATCGCCGCGCCTGGTTCGACGCCCGCCGTTCCGCCGGGCTCCCGGTGCTCGTCGCCGAGGTCGACGGCAGTGTCATCGGCTTCGCCACCTACGGACCCTGGCGGCCCAAGACGGGCTACCGGTTCACGGTCGAGAACTCGGTCTACGTGCATCCCGATCACCGGGGTCGCGGCGCCGCCACCTCGCTGCTGTCGGCACTGATCGAGCACGCACGAGACGGCGAGGTGCACGCGATCGTCGCGGGCATCGAGGCGACCAACGCCGGGTCGATCGCCCTGCACGAGAAGTTCGGCTTCCGCCAGGTCGCGCTGCTCCCCGAGGTCGGCTTCAAGTTCGGCCGCTGGCTCGACCTGACCTACCTCCAGCTGTCGCTCTAGTCCCTTAGTTCAGGAAGCCGTCGGCGACGAGCTCACGCACCGAGCCGGCATACGTACGCCGGAGGTCCGCGGCGTCCCGCGGCCAGCAGCGAGGCGAGCGCGTCGAGGATCTGCCCCGCCGTCAGGTCGCCCTCGCTGGCGCTGACCAGTCCCGCCTCGATCGTGTCGACCTGGCGCGAGCGGCGTACGCCTTGCTGGATGCGCAGCACGATCGACTCCGGGTGCTCGGCGCCGACCGGCCCGCGGGTCTCCTCGACCAGGTCCGGCGCCTGCCTGAAGGCATGGCCGAGCAGCGCGTCGTCGTCGAGCCCGCGCAACAGGTCCGTGCGCCGACCCCATGCGGCGACGGCCGGACCGACGGGCGGAGCCACCTCGCCGGTCCACTCCTCGAAGCGATGCACCGGGGCAGCGGTGGTCTTGCGCATGCTGAGCCAGCCGAAGCCGACCGCCTCGATGCCGACGTCGGCGAACCAGTCGAGCCAGGCGTCGTAGCGGCGCACGTAGTCGCTCGCGGAGGCGAGTCCGGCATCGGCGAGCCACATCTCGACGTACTCCGACGGGTCGACGAGCTCGCGCTGCACGACCCACGCGTCGAGCGGCTGCCCGGCGAACCACTCCTCGAGCCCGTCCTGCCAGGCCGTGTCGCTGCGGTGTGCCCAGTTGGCGAGGATCTGGCACCAGCCGCCGTCGTTGAGGTGCGACGCGGCGTTCTCGACGAGGTGCCGCACGACGCTGTCGCCGGGCATGCCCGAGTCGCGATAGACCAGCACCTCGCTGCCCGGCGGCGAGATGACGAACGGCGGGTTGGTGGCGATCAGGTCGAACGTCTCCCCCGCGACCGGGTCGAACAGGCTGCCGTCGCGTACGTCGATGTCGAGCCCGTTGAGCTGCGCGGTCAGGCGCGCCATGGCGAGGGCTCGCGGATTGACGTCGGTCGCCACGACCTGGCCGGCGTGCTGGGCCAGATGCAGCGCCTGCACGCCGCAGCCCGTGCCGAGGTCGAGCGCTCGTCCGGCGGGCTCGCGGATCGTCAGCTGCGCCAGCGACGACGACGCCTCGCTGATCCCCAGGACGTACTCGCTGTTCATGGGTGCCTGCCGACCATCGAGACCGGGCGTCGAGTCGCAGACGATCCACCAGTCGTGGGCCTCGTCGCCGTACGGCCGGATGTCCACCAAGGCGCGCACCTCACCGCCGGAGGCCTCGAGCATTCCCGCGGCGACCAGCGGCTCGACGAGGCCGGGCAGTGCAGCGTCGGCGCGGGCGCGGTCTGACCGGCGACCTGCAGCGCGAAGAGCCGCACCAGCGTCGCGAGGTCACCGCTGCCGCTGGTGGCTCTCCGAGCCGGGACGGTCTGGTTGCGGCCGAGGGCCCGGTGCGCGTCCTCGCCGAGCAGCGCGAACACCGCGTCGACCGTGAAGTCCGCCCGGGTCAGCGCCGCGCGGAGGTCCTGGACGTACGCGCCTTCGATCATCCGCCCACCTTGTCAGACGCCCCGGAACACACGAACGGCGCAGACCCGGAGGTCTGCGCCGTTCGTGAGGTGTTGCGACTACGAAGCCGAAACCTTCTCAGGCTCGGGCTCGTCGATGATGCCGGCCTCGAGCGCGATCGGGCGACGCTTCGAGACGTAGACCGCGATCGCGATGATCACCGCGGCACCACCAGCGATCGAGTAGCGGATCCAGTCGCTGGCGTCCTCGCCGTAGCTGAACTTGATGACCAACGGCACGACCAGCAGGGCCACGAGGTTCATGACCTTGAGCAGCGGGTTGATCGCCGGTCCGGCGGTGTCCTTGAACGGGTCACCGACGGTGTCGCCGATGATCGTCGCCTCGTGGGCGGGCGATCCCTTGCCACCGTGGTTGCCGTCCTCGACGAGCTTCTTGGCGTTGTCCCACGCACCACCGGAGTTGGCGAGGAACACCGCCATCAGCGTGCCGGTCGCGATCGCGCCGGCGAGGTACGCGCCGAGCGGTCCTACGCCGAGGCCGAAGCCGACGGCGATCGGAGCGAAGATCGCGAGGATGCCGGGCGTCGCCAGCTCACGCAGCGAGTCGCGCGTGCAGATGTCGACGACCTTGCCGTACTCAGGACGGCCGGTGCCTTCCATGATGCCCGGGATCTCCTTGAACTGGCGGCGCACTTCGTAGACGACCGCGCCCGCAGCACGACCGACGGCGTTGATCGCCAGACCCGCGAACAAGAAGACGACTGCGGCACCGGTCAGCAGGCCGACGAGGTTGGCCGGATCGGCGATGTTCAGCACGCCGGTCAGCGCCTGCAGATCGCTGATCGAGAGACTGTTGCCGAACTTCTGCTGGGCCTCGGGATCAAGAGCACCGAGGACCTCGATCAGCTGCGTCTTGATGTTGTCGGTGAAGGCACCGAACAATGCGGTCGCGGCCAGGACGGCCGTGGCGATCGCGATGCCCTTGGTGATGGCCTTGGTGGTGTTGCCGACCGCGTCGAGCTCGGTGAGGATCTGCGCTCCCTCCTCGTCGACGTCGCCCGACATCTCGGCGATGCCCTGGGCGTTGTCGCTGACCGGGCCGAACGTGTCCATCGCGACGATGACACCGACGGTCGTGAGCAGACCACAACCGGCCAGCGCAACCGCGAACAACGACACGATGATCGAACCGCTGCCGAGCAGGAACGCGCCGAACACAGCCGCACCGATCACGAGCGCGGTGTAGACCGCCGACTCGAAGCCGACCGACAAGCCGGACAGGATGACAGTCGCAGCACCGGTCAGCGACGTCTTGCCGACGTCCTTGACCGGGCGGGTCTCGGTGCCGGTGAAGTAGCCCGTGAGCGCCAGGATCAATGCCGCGAGCACGATGCCGATCAGCACCGCGATGATCGCGATGAGACGCGGGTCTCCGTCGAGGCTCCCCGTGGTGTCGGTGCCGAAGACCTGCGCGGTCAGTCCGGTGGGCTTCGGGATGTCCAGATCACCGAACGACGTCGGCAGGAAGAACCACGCGGCTGCGGAAGTTGCGATCGCCGAGATCCCCGCCGACAGGTAGAACGAGCGGTTGATCGTGGTCAGGCCGTTCTCGCCAGCGCGGGGACGCGTGATGTAGACACCGATGATCGCCGTGACCGCACCGATGGCTGGCACGATGAGCGGGAAGACGAGGCCCTTCTCGCCGAAGGCGACTGAGCCGAGGATCAGCGCAGCGACCAGCGTCACGGCGTACGACTCGAAGAGGTCCGCGGCCATACCGGCGCAGTCGCCGACGTTGTCGCCCACGTTGTCGGCGATCGTCGCGGCGTTGCGCGGGTCGTCCTCGGGGATGTTCTGCTCAACCTTGCCGACGAGGTCGGCACCGACGTCAGCGGCCTTGGTGAAGATGCCGCCGCCGACTCGCATGAACATCGCGAGCAGCGCGGCGCCGAAGCCGAAGCCCTCGAGCACGTCTGGCGCTTCGCCTTGGTAGATCAGCACGACGGCCGAGGCACCGACGAGGCCGAGGCCGACCGTCAGCATGCCGACGTGGCCGCCGGTGCGGAACGCGATGCGCATGGCCTTCTCGCGGCCCTCGTTCTGGGCGGCAGCGGCGACGCGGATGTTGGCGCGCGTCGCGAGCCACATGCCGAGATAGCCGATGACCGCGGAGAACCCGGCGCCGAGCAGGAAGAACAGTGACCTGCCGATCCTGATGTCCGAGTCGCCAGGAAGCAGGAACAGCAGACCGAACGCGAGGACCGCGAAGACCGCGAGGGTCTTGAACATACGGCCGAGGTACGCCGAGGCGCCCTCCTGGACCGCGAGTCCGATCTCCTGCATCTTCTCGGTGCCCTCAGAGGCCTTGAGTACTTCGGCGCGGAATACCAGCGCCATGATCAGCGCAATGACGCCGACGCCCGCGACGACCGACACGATGATCGTGTTGTCGTTCGAGAGATCGAGGTCACTGGCTGCCGCAACGAGTGTCGCGTTCGCCATGAACTTCCTCCAGATGTAAGGCAAGACGTAGAACAGACCTGGCGTGACCAGGCCGCGTGACGCAGGTTACATGGGGGTGCTGTGTTCCGATGCGACCGGGATCACAGTGGCTGGGTCGTGCGGGCTTCCTCGATCGACGTGTGCAGGCCGAAGACCTTGTCCAGCCCGGTGATCTCGAAGATCTTGAGGATGCGCTCCTGGGTGCACACGATGTCGAGCGAGCCGCCGTCTGCGCGTACGCGCTTGAGGGCGCCGACGAGCACGCCGAGTCCGGTGGAGTCGAGGAATTCGACCTTCTGCACGTCGATGATCAGGTTCGTGTGGCCGGCATCGACCGCCGCCACGATCGCCTCGCGGAGCTTGGGAGCGGTGTAGACGTCGATCTCGCCGCCGACCTCGATGATCTCGAACTCGCCCTCAGCGCGCGACGTCAGTGACAGCTCCATCTCCACCCCTCTCTCCGCCTGCATTCAATCACGATCCGCAAGCCGGTGCCGATCCGCGAGACGGTGACGAGACGTCTGGGAGAATCACGAGGTGGACCCCGCCGACCTTGTGCTGCGATACGGCGATCGGGTGACCCACGTCGAGCGGGTGCCCGAGCGCCAGGCGGTCGTCGAGCCCTGGCCAGCGTGGGTCGACCCGGCCGTTCGCGCGATGTACGAGGCCGAAGGCATCACGGCGCTCTGGGGCCATCAGGCCGAGGCACTGCACCACGTGCACGAAGGCCGGCACGTCGTGATCGCCACCGGCACGGCGTCTGGCAAGTCGCTGGCCTTCCAGGCGCCGGCGCTGACCGGGCTCGCCGAGGGCCGCAGCGGCAGTGCGCTCAGGGGCAACCGGCTGCCGACGGTCCTCTATCTCGCCCCGACCAAGGCGCTCGCCGCCGACCAGCTGCGGCGGCTCTCCAGCGCGCGGGAGTTCGCCCGGCCGGCCACGGTCGACGGCGACAACTCGCGCGAGGAGCGCGTGTGGGCCCGCGACCACGCCAACTACCTGCTGACCAACCCGGACACGCTGCACCACTCGATCCTGCCGGCGCACGCCCGGTGGGCGCGGGTGCTCGGCGGCCTGAGCCATGTCGTCGTCGACGAGTGCCACCACTACCGCGGCGTGTTCGGCGCGCACGTCGCCCATGTCCTGCGACGCCTGCGGCGGGTCTGCGCCTACTACGGCGCCGAGCCCACGTTCGTCCTGTCGTCGGCGACCGTCGCCGAGCCGGAGGTGTTCGCCGGCCGGCTCACGGGGCTCCAGGTCGTACCGGTCACGGATGACGCGTCGCCGCATGCCGCCCGCACGATCGCGCTGTGGGAGCCGCCGCTCATACCGGGACGCGATCCGGTCAGCGGCGACGCGACCGAGGGGGTCGTACGCCGTGCGGCCACCACGGAGGCCGGCGAGCTGCTCACCGACCTCGTGATCGGCAAGGTCCGCACGCTGGCATTCGTACGCTCACGCCGTGGCGCCGAGTCCGTCGCCGCGACAGCTCAGCGCCGGCTCGGCGAGGTGGATCCCGAGCTGGTCGCGCGGGTCGCGACGTACCGCGGCGGCTACCTGCCCGAGGAGCGGCGCGAGCTCGAGCAGCGCCTCCGCAGCGGCGACCTGCTGGGGCTGGCCAGCACGAATGCCCTCGAGCTCGGCATCGACATCGCCGGACTCGACGCCGTCATCAGCGTCGGCTTCCCGGGCACGCGGGCGGCGCTGCAGCAGCAGTTCGGCCGGGCCGGCCGGTCCGGGCGCGACTCCATCGGCATCCTCGTGGCACGGGACGACCCGCTCGACACGTTCCTGGTGCACCACCCCGAGGCCTTGCTCGGCGCACCCGTCGAGGCCTCGGTCTTCGACCCCGACAATCCATACGTACTCGGTCCGCACCTGGCGGCGGCCGCCCAGGAGCTCCCGCTGACCGAGGACGACTTCGAGATGTTCGGACCGCGTACGGCCGAGGGAATTCAGGCGCTCGAGGCGGCCGGCTGGCTGCGCAAGAGATCGGCCGGGTGGTTCTGGACCAAGCGCGAACGGGCAAGCGACCTGGCGGACATCCGGTCGAGCGGCGGCGCGCCTGTGCAAATCGTCGATGCCGTGACGGGCCGCCTGATCGGCACGGTCGACGCGGGATCAGCTGACTCCGCGGTCCACGAGGGCGCCGTCTACGTGCACCAGGGCGACGTCCACATCGTCGACGACTACGACGTCGAGCACGGCGTCGCGGTCGTACACCGCGACGATCCCGACTACTCGACGATGGCGCGATCGGTGACCGAGATCTCCGTGACCGAGACCGATCGCACGACCCAGTGGGGTGCAGCCGTGATGTCGTTCGGCTCGGTCGACGTCGTCAACCAGGTCGTGTCGTACATGAAGCGCAGCACGACCGGCGGCGGGATCCTCGGCGAGGAGCTGCTCGACCTGCCGGCGCGGACACTGCAGACCAAGGCCGTGTGGTGGACCCTCGAGCCGGGCGCCTTGGCGGACGCGATGGAGACGGGCGACGTGCCAGGTGCCGCCCACGCCGCCGAGCACGCCGCCATCGGACTGCTGCCGCTGCTTGCGACGTGCGACCGCTGGGACATCGGCGGCGTCTCGACCGCCCTGCACGCTGACACCGGGACCATGACGGTGTTCGTCTACGACGGCTATCCCGGCGGGGCCGGCTTCGCCGAGCGCGGCTACGAGCTCGCGGCCCGCTGGTTGCGGGTCACCCGGGAGGCCATCATCGCCTGTGAGTGCGCGACCGGCTGCCCTTCATGCGTCTACTCCCCCAAGTGCGGCAACGGCAACGAGCCGCTCGACAAGGCCGGCGCCGTACGCCTGCTCGACGCCCTGCTGGCCGACGCTCCGGACGAATGAGTCACTCCTCTAGGTAGAAGTCCGGGGCGGCTCTCGCCTTCTGCTCAAACGCCCAGCGATGACCCCACCACCTGTGGCTCGCGGCTCGCGCAGTGATGGTCGCGACGTCATAGTCCATGCGGCAGGTCAGGACCTCGGCACCATTGCGACTCGCGATGCGTCGAGCCGCCGCGCACGCGTCCTGACCGCCGACGCTGGCCTGGCTTGCCGAGAGTGCTGCGAGGTCGGCGGCGGCAGCAACCCGATGGCGCAACCTGACCAGACCCGCCATCTCGGTGATGACCAGCGCCGCCACGACGAGCATCACTGCGATCGCCGCCGCGTGGACCGTCACGGCGCCCCGCTCGGCCCGCGGGATCACGGCGACTCCACGGCGGCAACCGAGGAGGAGTCCATCTCCTGCGAGCCGACCGAGGAGAAGAACGGCAACGGCATCCGCGACCGCGCCCTGACCGTCACCGTGACCGTGCCGGACTCAGTGTCGACCGAGACCTTGGCACCGCCCGGGGCGTGCTTGCGGGCGAGGTCCGTCGCATCGTGCACGGACTCACCGCGGGCGACCATGCGAGCGGCCTCCCGCGAGGCATCCGTGATGCGAATCTGGGTCAACCCCAGCGAGATGACCCAGAGCAGCAGGAACGCGAACGCGACCGCGAACGGTGCGATCGTGGCCAGCTCCGCGGTGACCATCCCTCGCTCGCGCCTCATCCGATCCGGATGCCGAACCGTGGCATGCCGTCGAACAGGTCACGCATGGTTGCCCACCCCAGTGCGCGTTCGAGGATCTGCCTGAAGGACTCCATCCAGGGGTTGTCGTTGTCGAGGATGCCGAACTTGTAGAGAACGGTGGCGATCATGACGGCACCCAACGTGCCGACGGTGTATTCCGCGGTCGCCATGCCGCGGTCATCGTGATGGGACATGTGAAGCCTTTCGGTTTGCCGGTCCGGGGCGGCGCGACGGCCGCCCCGGGACCGGTGGGATCAGAACGGGAGGATGTCGGGGATCTTCCCGATCAGGTCCTTGACGAGATCGCCGAACCACGGAGACTGGCCGATCTTGACGAGCACGCCGCCGATCGTGCAGGCGCCCAAGGTGCCGACCGTGTATTCGGCGGTCGTCATGCCTCGTTCGGCACGGTGCAGGAGCTGCTTCATGTGGAGTCCTTTCGATGGATGAAACGGTCGAAAGGAAGAAGCGGTCTGAGCACCACGATCTGCTGCCCTGGACACCTGACTGGGGACAACCCGTTCGCGCCTGATCCCTGTGGATCAGAGGCTGAAGGACCGGAAGGTGGCGATGATCGTCGGCACGATCCCGATCAGGAAGAACGCGGGCAGGAAGCAAGCGCCCAGCGGAGCAGCGGTTCGGACGGAAACCTTGCGGCTTCTCTCGCGCCGGGTGGCACGGCGTTCGCGCCGGAGGTCATCCGCGACGCCCGACACGACGTGCGCCACGGGCATACCCGACGCGGCGGCGCGACGAAAGGCACGGCCTACGGGTGCCAACGACGGGTCGCTCGCCAAGCTGCGCCACACGGCTTCGGTGTCGCCCGCGATCGCCAGTCGCCCGGCCACCAGCCCCAGCTCGGCGCCCAGCGGTTCGGCTGTTGCCTGGGCCGCCAGCTCGAAGGCCGTCACCGGAGGACGCCCCACCTCGAGCGCCGCGACCATGAGGTCCAGGGCCGTGGGCAGCTGCACAGCTATCCGTGCGCTGCGACGCCGAACCGCCGCGGTCTCGAGGCGATTCATCGAGCGGTGCACGACCGGAGCCAGGCCCACGCCGATCAGCGGACCCAGTGGCAGCCCCAGCACCACGGTCGCAGCGACCGGGGTGAGCACGGCGGCGAGAAGTGCCGCGTCCATCCGACGGGGAGCATCCCGTCCGCCGAACAACGCCCGTTGTCGCGCGACCGTAGTGACCGGGATGACACACCAGACGGCGAGCCCGGCAAGCACCGCTGGGATCACGACTCGGCCTCTGCGCTCGCTGCGATGCGCTCGACCCAGGCGACGCCGGCGCAGGCGAGACCACATCCTGCGGCCAGGCACAGCACGCCCGGGAACGTGCCCAAGAGGATCGCGACCGGGTCGCCGCCCATGCCCGATCCGAGGGCCAGCCCGAAGACCGGCAGCACCGCCATCAGTCGCCCGGTTGCGCGCGCAGGCGCCAGCCCGGACTCGACCTCACGTTCGATCTCGAGGTCGGCGCGCGCCGTCTCCTCGAGCCGGTCAAGGACGCGGACCAGAGGAGCGCCGGCCCGTTCGGCGACGAGCCAAGCGCCGGCCAGCTCGGCCAACAGCTCGGCACCCGTCTCGTCGGCACCCGCCCTCAGGGCTGCGGGCACGTTGCCGCCGAGGTCGGCCGCGCGCGCCGCCGGCGCGAGGAAGTCGAACTCAGGTGCGAGTCCCGCGAGGGCACGTTGCGGGAGGATGCCGGCGCGCAGCTCGGCTGACATCAACCCGATCGCCTCCGACACGAGCAGGCGGCGCTCGCGCAACCGTTTGCGACGCAGACCCATCCGCCACTGGCGTGCGCCGAACGCCAGCACTGCGACTGCCGTGACAACCAGAATGACCTGGGGGCCGGAGACCCCAACACGTCCTGCAACCCACACGACACCCAACGCAACTGCGATGACCACAGCCGCCCGAGGTGGCGGGCGGCGGACCACCTCGAGCCCAAGCCGGTGACGTGCGATCCAGCGGCCTGAAGGACGGCGCAACCACACCGCACACGTGACGAACGACGCAGCCAGCACCGTCACTGCAGCACCCGTCGGAGTCGCTCGTCACCCGGTCCCCTCTCGACTCCATCTGCGCCGACAGACAGCGCTGGGAGGCACCTGACGAGGCCGTCGAGGTCACGTTCGAGCACCGCGATCTGGTCGACCCTTCGTATGCCGTCAGCGCCGCGCGCGAGGTGCACGACGAGGTCGAGACTTGCCGCAAGCTGACTGTGGACCGCGTCGCGCGGCAACCCGGCCGCGACTCCCGAGCGCCTCGAACCGGGCCGGCACGTCGACGGTCGAGTTGGCGTGCAGCGTGCCGCAGCCACCCTCGTGCCCGGTGTTGAGAGCCGCCAGCAGGTCGACGACCTCGGCGCCGCGCACCTCACCGA
This sequence comes from uncultured Actinomycetota bacterium, assembly GCA_963817425.1. Lineage (GTDB taxonomy): Bacteria > Actinomycetota > Actinomycetes > Propionibacteriales > Nocardioidaceae > Aeromicrobium. The sequence goes on along the minus strand of CAWFOH010000017.1, from coordinate 116,615 downwards.
CCACGAGTCGGTCCGGACGCATGCGGAGCGCCTGGCGTACGAGATCGCGAACCGTCACGAGACCGGCACCTTCGACATTTGCCGGGCGAGCCTCGAGTCCGACGACATGCGGATGATCGGGCCGGAGCTCGGTGGCGTCCTCGACGATCACCAGACGCTCGTCTGGATTGACCTCCGCGAGCAGGGCTGCCAGCAACGTGGTCTTGCCAGACCCCGTGCCACCGGTCACCACGAACGCAACCCGGGCAGCGATGATGCGCCGCAGCACATCGGCGGTCTCGTCGGTGAGCGAACCCGCAGTCCGAAGCTCGGAGAGCGAGAAGCTCCGCCTGGCCGGGACACGCAGCGAGATCAACGTCCCCGGCCGGGCCAGCGGTGCCAGGACCGCATGGAGTCGGGTGCCGTCGCCCAGCCGCGCGTCGACCCAAGGGCTCGCATCGTCGAGCCGGCGGCCGGCCTGGGCGGCGAGCCGCTGAGCCAGTCGACGTACGGACTCCTCATCGGCGAATCGCACGCCGGACTTCTCGAGTCCGCGACCACGATCGAGATAGACCTCGTCGGACCCATTCACCAGGACATCGGTGACCCCCGTCGTTGCGAGCAAGGGATCGAGCAGGCCGGCACCCCGGGTTTCGCTGCGGAGCTGATCGACCAAGGCGAGGACCGTGCCGCTGCCGGCCACGTGTTGCTCCGCCCGCAGTGCGGCGGCCACGGTGTGCGGTGTCGGCTCGGCCGTGCCGGCAGCCAGGCGCCGGCGTACGCGCTCCAGGATCGGCAACTCAGTCATGCTGCATCCAGACCGAGCGTGTCGAGCAGGGTGGTGGCCGTACGTCTGGCCGTGCGAGACCGTCCGGGTCCGAGCCCGCGATCGACGGCTGCGCGGATGCGGCGATCGACGCGGTGCCGCGCGAGCACCGGCAGGCCCAGTGCATCGGACACCGCGGCCGGGCCGATCCCGCCCGGCCGGCCGACGCTGATCACCGCGATCGAGGACGCCACCTGCTGGAGACGCTCGAGGACGTGTCGCGCGGCACCGACGCCGCAGATGTCCTCCGCGACGACCAGCACGCTGAGCACCGAGCGTCCGACCACGTCGACGCCGAAGTCATCGAGGTGCCGCGGCACGTCCGCGACGACCAGATCGAATCCACGCACCGCGGCCGTGAGGACAGAGGGCACAGCATCCGGCAACAGCGCGGTGCCTGACCGGTCCCACGACAACGTCGAGACTCCGTGGTGGACGGGCAGGACATCGGCGAGCGATCCGGCGCTGAGCCGGCCGCGCGTCGCGTCGAAGTCGTGCCACCGCAACCCCTCGGCCCGCTCGGCCCCCATGAGCAGCTCGAGCCCACCGCCCAGCGGGTCGGCGTCGAACAGCAACGACCGCAGCCCGCGCCGCTGCGCGGCCAGGCCGAGCGCCACGGCAAGCGTCGACGCCCCGACCCCGCCCGAGCCACCGATCATGCTGACGAGGCAGGCCTCGCCCCGGCCGTCGAGCGCAGCAGCCAGCGCCTCGAGGATGCGCTCCTCCTCGTGCATGCCGCACACCGCCGCGGCACCCAGGGCAACGGCGTCGGGCCACCACTGGGAGGGCTCCCTTGCCAGGAGGACGACGTGCTCGCGGCGCGGCAGCGTGGCGCGGGCGAGGTCGCCGGCCAGGTCCTCGCCGACGAGGACGGCGGACGCCTGCCGCCACGACCTGCGCGTGGCCGTGACGTCGGGAGCCACCTCGGGCACGGCGCCCACCGCAGCGCACCAGCGCAGCGCATCGTCCAGCAACAGCTCGTCGGCAGTAGCGATCAAGGGAGCGGCGATGTCGGCCATACGGACGAGCCTCCCCGGCTCGACCGCCCCGCGGAACCTGACTCGCCCATCCTGTGGATGACCAAAGCCGGGCTGCCTGGATGTGGACCCGCCTATCCTGAACGGGTGAGCGCCACGAGGTCAGCCGCATTCTTCGACCTGGACAAGACCATCATCGCCAAGTCGAGCACCCTTGCCTTCAGCAAACCGTTCTTCCAGGGCGGCCTGCTCAGCCGCCGCGCAGTGCTCCGCAGCGCGTACGCCAACTTCATGTTCGGGATCAGCGGCGCCGATCACGACCAGCTCGAGAAGATGCGCGCCTACCTGACCCAGATGGTCACCGGCTGGGACGTCGATGTCGTACGCCAGTCGGTCGCCGAGACGCTGCACTCGATCATCGATCCTCTCGTGTACGAAGAGGCGGTCGACCTGATCGAGGAGCACCAGGCAGCCGGACGTGACGTCGTGATCGTGTCGGCGTCAGGTTCCGAGGTCGTCGAGCCGATCGGCGAGATGCTGGGCGTCGACCACGTCATCGCCACGACGTTGTTCGTCGAGGACGGCCGCTACACCGGCGACGTTGACTTCTATGCGTACGGCCCCAACAAGGCCGTCGCGATGGAGCAGCTCGCCGCCGAGCGCGGCTACGACCTCGCCGAGTCGTACGCCTACTCCGACTCCGAGACCGACGCGCCGATGCTGCGGGCCGTCGGCCGCCCGTTCGCGGTCAACCCCGACAAGGCGCTGCGCCGGATCGCGGAGGACAACGGTTGGCCCATCCTGGCGTTCGGCCGGCCGGTCCCCCTGCGCCATCGTCTCGGCCTGCACACCAAGGTCGGCAAGGCCGCCGCGGTGACGATCGTTGCCAGCGCGGTCGGCGCGATCACGGTCGCGTTGGTGTCGCGTCGCAAGCACCGCGTGCCTGCCTGAATCGGCGTTTGTGAAGCAAAGCGCACAACGTTACGGGCCAGTAGACCTCGCGCCGTCCGGCCCAGTGGCGTAGACAAGGAACCAAGAACTCCATAGCCCACAAGCGGCAAAGCAGCTCAGTACCCACGCGGCGATCACCCGTCTCAATGGGAAAGTTGCTCGATGATCTCCGTCCCACTCAGGGATTCAGACGGGGACGCGACGACTCAGATCCAGCACGCCTGGTAGCCGAGCCCGCTTGCCAGGCGGCGCCATTCCCCCGGGGATCGGCGCCGCCGCTCTGTGTGGAGCGACACCGCTGTGGGGCATAGCACGCCTGACCTTGCCGATGACCCGCCCGCTCGTGCGAACCGGCTGATAATCTCCTCGCGTGACCGACACCAAGACGACTGCCGATGACCTGCGCGACCTCTACCTCGACCTCGTCAAGAGGAGCCTGACGGGCGCGCTCGCCGAGGACAACGACTCCATCCTGGGCGGCGTACGCATGCAGGGCGCCAAGTCCTTCAAGAAGCGTGCGGCCAACGCCGTCGCCAAGGCCGCCGGCAAGCTCGATCTCGAGATCACCTACAAGAAGCCCTACGACCCGGCCGCCCGCGAGGCCGGCCAGGACTGGCCCGCGCGCGCCGAGTCGATGATCGGCCTGCGCCGCATGACCAACATCCAGGACAGCATCGCGGCGATCATCCAGGACGACGTGCCCGGCGACCTGATCGAGACCGGCGTCTGGCGTGGTGGCGCGACGATCTTCATGAAGGCCAACCTCAACGCATGGGGCGACACGACCCGCAAGGTCTGGGTTGCCGACTCGTTCGAGGGCCTGCCCGCGCCGGACGCCTCCCGCTACCCCGCTGACAGCGGCGACGAGCTGCACACGCAGACCGGCCTCGCGGTCGGCCTCGAGACCGTCAAGAACAACTTCCGCCGCTACGGCGTCCTCGACGAGCGCGTCGAGTTCCTCGTCGGCTGGTTCAAGGACACCCTGCCGGTCGCCCCGCTCGACAAGCTCGCGCTGATGCGCCTCGACGGCGACATGTACGAGTCGACGATCCAGGCGATCGAGGTGCTCTACCCCAAGCTGTCGCCCGGCGGATTCTGCATCATCGACGACTTCGGCAGCCACGCCTCGCAGGCCGGCCAGGCGGTGCACGACTACCGCAAGGAGCACGGCATCACCGAGGAGATCGTCCAGATCGACGACTTCGGCGCCTTCTGGCGCAAGTCCTCCTAGCGGGCGGATTGGCCGTCCGCCGCGGCGGCCTTGCGACCTCGCGCGTAGGCGATGAACGCGTCGATGTCATCACCTGCGAGCAGCGGGACCGCTTCGCGTACCTCGTCCTCGGACCAGTCCCACCACTTGATCTCCAGCAGGGCCTCGCGCTGCTCCTCGGTGTGCCGGTAGGAGATGACCCGCGCGGGGCTGCCACCGACCACGGCGTAGGGCGGCACGTCCTTGGTCACGACGGCTCCACCGGCGACGATCGCTCCGTCGCCCACCGTCACACCGCTGACGATCAAGGCATTCGCGCAGATCCAGGCGTCGGAGCCGATGATCGTGTCGCCGGTCGGGATCGGAAAGCCGTCAGCCCCAGCGCCCTCCATGCCCATCATGATCCGGTGGGGATAGGTCGTCACCCGGTCCGTCGGGTGCTTGCCACCGAGCATGATCGTCGCGCCGGCCGCGATCGACGTGTAGTTGCCGATTGTCAGTCGCGTCGCGTCGTGGATGTAGGTCAGGACCTTCGGCACGCCGTACGTCCCGCGACCGAACGTCACTCGACCGGCCCGCTCGAGACGGCGGAGCTCACCGAGATCCTGTCCCAGGACCACGTCCCTGCCCAGCAGGGTGTCTCGGAGCCGGCGCCAGGAGTACAGCAGGGATCGGAGCACGGACTTCACCAGGGGACCTCCACAATCACGTCTCGACCGGTTCGCCCGGCGGCGGGGGTGCGATCTCCATGCTCCGACTGGTGTGGATCCAGAAGACCACCACCCAGATTGTCGCACCCACGGCGTGGCTGATCGCGACGCCCCACATCGCCGCCTCCGCGCCCCCCACGTATGCGCCTATGACCGTCATGACGAGGATCAGAACGGTCGTGACGATGTCGATGACCACGGCCTTGTGCACCGCACGCATCCCGAGCAGGCCCGTGCGCAGACCCGTCATCAGGCCGATCAGGAGGATCTGCGCCGCCGCCGGAAGCAGCAGGTGCTCGGCCGCGGACCAGGTCTGCCCCAGCAAGGCTCGGCCCAGGGTGTCGGGGAGCGCGAGCAGGACCGCACCGTTGACCAGCGCGACGACAGTCGTGAGCACCGTCAGCTTGGCGACCATGCGGCGTACGTGGGCGAGGTTGTCGGCCGCTCGCGACACCTCGCCCACGCCGCTGGCGATGACGGCGACCTGGAACGTCATGAAAGGGCGTTGCAGCAGCAGGGCTCCCTGCACGGCTCCCAGCGCGCGGGCGCCCGAGATGGCGCCGAGCAGGACGGCCGCGGCCAACCCGCTGCCCTGCGTCGATACGTAGGAGACGAGGTAGCGCCACGAGTAGGCCCACGTCTCGGCCAGCCACGACAGCGACAGGCGCGGACGGGCGCCGCGGTGCTGCCAGAACACCAGGAGACCGGCCAGTGCGCCAGACGCGGCCCAGGCGGCGATGAACTGCCACAGGCTGTGCGTGTTGGACACGACCAGCACCGCTATGGCGCCGAGCTGGAGGACCAGCCACGTGACGTCGAGTGTCAGGGCGCGCTCGGGGCGCCGCGTTGCGAAGCCGAGGTAGCGTCCGACGTCCTGCACGATCAGGAATGGCAGGAAGACACCCAGGGCGATCAGGCCGTTGCCGAGTCGGCCGTCCCACACGTGCGCCAGAAATCCACCGGCCGCGATCACGACTCCGAGTCCCAGGCCCAGCACCGACGCGGTGCCGATCGCGTCGCCAGGACGCGCCTCGGCCTCGGCCGGGTGCAGGAGCAAGGGCTCCCCACCGAGGGCACGAGCACTGCCCAGGGCAAGGACGTAGACGAGGAACACGATGCCGAACAGGCCGAATGACTCGATGCCCAGGATCCGGGCGGCCAGGATCGAGATCAGGATGTTGGACGCGCCCGAGATCGCCTGGTCGATCGTCGCGACGCCGAGGCGACGGCTCGCCGACTCCTGGCTCGTGGTCACGTTGGTCCTCAGGTCTGTGAAGTGGTGCCATGCACCGTCGGCATCCGCCCGGGAGCCTATCCGACCAACGTGCAGAACGTACGCGAACCTGCCCACCACCGGGGGTGAGTGACACTTATGATGTTGCTGCTTCCCCACCCGGTGACCAGGAGACTTCGTGAACGGATCCACCCTTCGTCAGCTGGCCAAGCGGGTGCAGTCCAAGCTGCTGTTCATCCCTGCCACGTTCCACCTGCTCGTCGCGATGCGCCGGCGGCGGCCGACCGAGCTGTGGCTCGGCGACTCCAACGCGATGGGCACCAACCACGACGTCGTGAGCAGCATGTTCATGCGCGGCTCGGACGGCCAGCTGATCCTGCGTGGCGGCGCCAAGCTGATGTTCTCGATCGCCCGCGACGGCTGGCCGCCCCGCATCTCCCGAGTCGTGCGGCTCATCCGGCCGTTCGTACGTCCGGGGTCCCTCGTGCCGATCTTCAGTGCGGGCGAGATCGACATCCGGGTCCACATGACAAAGCGGCCCGATGAGGAGATCACCTACGCCGGGCCGTACGTCGAGCGGTGCGAGGAGATCGTCCGACAGCTCAAGGCCGACAAGTCGGGCTACCTCTTCCCGCCGCCGCAGTGCACGCGCGCCCAAGAAGAGGTGTGGTTCCCGATGGTGGGCTCGCTGGAGCAGCGCGTCGCCAATGCTGCGCGCATGCGGGCGGCCATCGCGGCCGCGGTCGACGAGGTCCCCCACGCCCAGCTGCTGGACTTCAACGACTTCCTGACCGATCCCGCGACCGGCGGCATCCGGCCGGAGTTCACCGACGACGGGGTGCACACCAACCTGGCCGCCGTCACCCGCATTCGCGAGGCGATCGGCCGCTACAAACTGCTGGACGCCTGACGCGTCAGCGCCACATCCCGACGCCGCCGGAGAACCGTGACTTCAGCTTGTCGATCGCGCCGGGGAAGCGACTGCGTACGCGGTCGTACTCCTCCGGGAGGATGACCCGGACACCCTTCGCTGTGTCGCCCAGGATCGCCTTGGCAACGGGCCTCCACGCCCGGCGACGCCACCCGTCGTACGCCTCGGCGTCTGTGGGGTCGAATGGCGACGGGAGGTCCTGTGCGATGGCCTCGATGCGGTAGGCCCGGCGCAGCTGGCGCGAGATGCGCCGACCACGAGAGTCCGTCCAGTACGGGTAGGCCGGCGCGGGCGCGAGGCGCTCCTCGAAGCCGACGACGAGCTCGGCGTACTCCTTGCACAGAGCGATGAGGGCATCGTCGTCGCCCATCTCCTCGCGCGAGTGCTCGAACCGCACGGACAGCGTCTCCGGCGTTCTGGCGTCGAAGGCGTGGAAGTGGAACAGCCGGATGCGCTCGCCGTTCGCGGAGTTGTAGAACCCCTCATCATCGAGCGCCAGCGGGCGCTCGGGAAGGTTGGTGACGCCGATGTTGTAGCCCGAGTGCCGCAGGCTGCCCGCGCGCCACAGCGTGGCACCGATGTCCATCCACTTCTGGTCAACGAAGAGGCCGGACAGCGGGTCGTACAGGCACTCATCGCTCAGGTGTCCCCACCACCACGCGAGGAAGTCGCGAGCCCGGCGATCGACACCGCAGAAGCCAAGGTTGAACACGCCGACGGTCAACAGGTGGCCCTCGTTCTTGGTCCAGCCCGACGAGGCGGGGTGCAGGAAGTGCGGCGTCAGCAAGATGCCGCCCTCGGAGTCCGCCAGCGCACCAGCGAGCTCGACCATCGGCGACGTGAGGTAGGTGTCGGGGTCGAGGTAGTAGACCTGCTCGGTCTCGTCGAGGAGACGGTTGAGCAGGATCGGCTTGACCGCCGTCGCGAACTCGACGAGGTCGTAGCCCATGACCAGGTTGGTGAACGTGCGATCGGGCAGGTCGAGGAACGCCGTGCTGAGGCACTGGACGCCCTCGAGCTGCGGGAGGTCCTCGTCGCGCGCGATGTCGGTGAACAGGATGCGGAGCACCGCGCCCTCCTGGTGGCGCCGGAGGCTCTCGGCGAGCGCCAGCGCCTTGGGCAGGTAGTTGCTCGACAAGATGGTGCAGTAGGTCGTTCTGACGCTCATCAGGCGGTCCTCTTCTGGACGAAGATCATCAGGGTGGGCGCCAACCGGGGCGGCGTGAGGTGATCGAGGGTCGCTGCGATCCGCCACGCGAGCGGCGAGCGGCCGAAGTACTGCGGCTCGCTGGTGTGCCCGTAGACGTGAACCGCATGGGGAGCGAACAGCCTCTGCAGGTCTCGCTTGGTGTTCATGGCGTAGCGAGTCGGAAAGACGTCCTCGGCCTTGCGACCGGGCTGCAGCCGGTTGAGCATACGTACGTGCAGGCTGTTGGGGATCGCGCGCGCGCCCATGCCGATCATCCCCCACTTGTTGGGCGTGCGGGCGGCGAACCAGCCGCCCGGCTTGAGCACCCGCATGACGTCGGCGGCCAACGCGGGTGCGTCCTCGGCGTTGACGTGCTCCAGGACGTAGTCGGCTACGACGACGTCGAATGACTCGGACTCCAGCGGCAGCGGCGCACCGAGCTCGACGACGTGCGCGACGTCCAGCGACGGGTTGTCCATGACCACGGGGTCGACATCCGTGCCGACGACTTCAGCCACCCGGCCACGCATCCAGCGCAGGCGCTTGGACATGTGCGGCATCGGATCGACGGCCCAGTGTCCGCGCCCGGCGCCGAAGTCCAGCACCCGGCTGTGTTCGTCCACCAATGCGTTGACCCGTGTGTAGAACTCGATCTGCCCGTCCTTGCGCGAGTAGCCCCCGACGGCGGCCTCTGGGTAGAGGCGCTGGAGCGTCGAATTAGGTACGAAGTCGTCAGCACTCACGTAGGTCTCTCCTGGGGTGGTGGTTGCGAGAAGTATCGTCCCACGCCGACGTTGCTCGTCGTCGTGACTCCGGCGAAACTCAGGATCCGAGCAGCTCGTCCAGCGCCGCGACGATGGCCTCGGGGGCGAGGTCGATGTCGGCCTGGATCCGGTTCATGGGGCTGTCGGGTCCGTGCTGGTCACTGCCGTCGGCGACGAGATAGGCGTAGTGGACGTCGGGGATGGCCTGGGTGATCGCCCAGAAGCACGCCTTGACGAAGCTCGGGGGGAACAGTTCCAGGACGCGGACCCCGGGCTGTGCGAACACCAGGTTGGTGAGCGCCGCGCCGTGCGGCGCGACGATGACCTCCGCTGCAGCGAACTGGTCGATCTGGTCGCGTACGGACATCCCACCGGGCTCGATGCGAGTGAAGCCGCGGCGTTCCAGGTGCGGCATCAGCGCGTCCTCGTGCACGACCCGTCGGGTGTTGCGAGCCGTACCGCGGGTGACGTAGATCCGCTTGGGCAGCCCCTCGACCTCCTGGGCCGGCAGCCGGTTCCGGAGCCACTCGACCGTGGCCGTCGGCGCGACCTCCTGAGGATTGGGCAGGCACGGGACGATCAGCCGGTCGGCGCTGACTGCCCGGTGCTTGCGGGTCTCCACGACGGGGATCTCGTCGAGGCCCGTGAGGGCAAGAAGGTCGCGCTGGTACGTGGCTCCCGCCGGGACGTACAGCGCGTCTGCCTGCCGGCCAGGCATCGTGTCCTGGAAGACACCGAAGCGCGGCAGCACATCGAGCAGGAAGTGGTAGTAGTTGCCGCTGCCGCCCCGGGTGGCCAACGACACCATCGAACCCTCGACGTGCTCGATCGGCGGAAGACGTCGCCGGAGGAAGAGCGGGTGCTCGCGCCAGCTGGAGATCCCGAAGTACTCACTGGTCTCGTAGTCGAGGGTTCCGCCGGGCGTGACATGCGCGCCGTAGTCCCCCACGACGATCCCGCCCGCGATCTCCATCGAGTAGCGCGGAGGGACGTCGAACGTGCGCGCCTCCTCGAATATCCAGTGACCGGACGGTGTGCCATCAGCCAGGTCGCGACGAATGCTCTCGCCTCGGGGGACCTGGTGGATCGTGACGGTCCGCGGCTCGAGGGCCGCCGTCGCACTGGATGACGAGGTCGCCCGGCGCGGCAGGCCCCGTGGCCCCTGGAAGCGCGACACGCGTCGCGCCATCAGGCCGGACAGGAGTGATGCCAACCGGTGGAGCCGCTTGACCAGTGGCCAGGCCGGCTGCAGCGTGCTCGGCAGCCGGGTCACGCCGGGAGGGGATCCCGCGAAAGCCAGGCCATGCCCAGCCGGTCGAGGAACTTCTCGCGGTGCACCAGGTTGAGCCCGGCGGACGTGAAGAACGCCTCCAGCTCCTCCCAGGAGTGCCCCGGGAGATCGTGGTACTCCAGCACGACGCGACGTACACCCGCCCAGTCGGCAGGATCGGAGCCCAGCACCATGTCGTACTCGCCACCCTCGGTGTCGATCTTGACGATGTCAGCGGTGCGGCCGCTGACTGTCAGAGCCTCGGCCATCGAGACGCTGCGGACCGAGACCTTCTTGGCGTCGGCCGTCAGGTGCAGCACGCCGTTGTGGCCGCTCGCTGCGCCGTTGTCGGCAAGCTCGAGCGTGCCGGCCGTGCCCTGGACCGCGAGGTTGTTGGCGTGCACCCGCGACTCGAGGTCGTTGTCAGCAACGTTGCGCTGGAGATAGGCGGCCGTCGAGGGCGAAGCCTCGTAGGCGTCGACACGCGCACCGGCGTGCTTGCGCGCGAACGCGACGGAGAAGCAGCCCACGTGAGCGCCGATGTCGAGCGCGACGGGGTTCTCACCAAGATCGGAGGTGAACCAGCCCAGGCGGTACTCGTCCTCAACGAAGATCTCGTAGACCGGCACACGGGCGCCGGGACGGTTGGGCACGGTGATGCTGGTGTTGCCGTCCATCCGGAACACGAGCTCCTCGGGCTTGCCTGTGACGCCCTGGCGGGCAATTGCCGCCAGCAGCGACGGGCCGTTGTCGAAGCCGGCCATGGTCTGCCGGACCCTTCGTACGGCGAGGGGAATGCTGCGGAGCATCTAGGTTCCTTCCTTGACGAGGGCACCATCTGGTGCGTCCTCGGGCTTCGTCTGGTTCGGCGGTCGGGCATCAGCCACGAACGCAAGCGCGAGCACCGCCCAGATCAGGCGTTCCCACAGAGTATTGGTCAGCGGGCCGATCGCAGCGTAGGCGAGGACGGGATAGCCGAGTCGGTGTCCGATGCCGTCCCAGAACAGGACACGCAGGGCGCCCCCCAGGATCAGCAGGTAGCCGATGAGCCCGAAGATCCCCACGGCTACGACGACCTGGAGATAGATGTTGTGTGAACCGATCCCGCCGTCGAAGCCGTTGCCGAGCAGCGGGTGGTCCTGGAACTGCTTCCACGCTGCGGTCAGGATCGATTTGCGCTCCAGGTCGGACCCGGTGGCAGTGCCGCCGCCGAACAATCGACCGAGCGCGCTGTTGCCATCGTCCTCCTTCAGCCGGCCAGACAATGCGAGGACGGTCGCGACACCGAGAACCACTGCACCGACAGCCCGGATCGACCGCTCGACGAAGGGGTAGATCACGATCAGCATGCCGAGCACGACCAGAGCAGCCCGGCTGCCGCTGATCCAGACGCCGTAGGCATCAACGACGGCCGCGCCCCAGAAGATCCAGCGGTACTCCGGAGCGACCTTGGCGGTGACGTAGGGGACCAAGCTGGCCGCGAGCAGGCACGACAGGCCCAGGTAGTTGGGGTGATAGGTGAATCCGACGTAGCGCGCGTCGCCGGCCACCGGACCCTGCATGAGTCCGTAGGCGACGCTGAACACCGTGCCGAAGATGTAGGCGCCGGCGAACCTCACGATGACGTGCTGCGGCGGTCGCCACACCATCAAGAAGATCGGCAGGGCGAAGGCGCCGACGATCAACCGGCCCACCTGACCTCCACTGACGATGGGATTGAGGCTCGCCACGCTCGCCACTGCGCCCATCGTCAGCAGGATGCCCAGGCCCAGCAGGAAAACCGCCGAGATGCGGATCTGGTTGTTCAGCACGGTGGGCGTGAGGATCGCGAAGCCGACGACGAACATGACGTCTGAGGCCGTGATGTAGGAGCTGCCGAGCCGCAAGTCGTTGAGTGGCGCGAGAAACATCGCGAGGGTGACGAACAATGTGCCGGCCTGCCTCAGGTCGAGGCACACCAGGAGCAGGAGCGTGACGGCGAGGCCGAGCGCGACACCGGCAAAAAGGGGCGACCGGGTCGCGATCATGAGCAGCACCGCGAGCACCCCGGCGCACGCGATCCAGACGCCGACGCCGCCGAGCACCCGGCGGGCCGTCTCGCTCCTCACGATCACGGTCCGGTCAGGCTGCCGCTGCAGACCGGACGGAATCGCGCGCACGCCACGTCATCGCGAGTGTCCAGACACCGAGGTGTTCCTGCGGTCCGACCCAGTGGCGCGGCGCGACCTGGCCCCGCGGGACCCGCTCGGCGGCGTGACGTTCTCGCCGTAGCCATATCCGTAGCCGTAGCCGGAGATGGCCCGACGCGGCGACATGTTGAGCACGACACCCACGATGCGGCCGCCGACTGCCTCGAGCCGTCCGACCGTCTGGCCCACGAGGTCCTTGCTGGTCTTGCCATGGCGGGTGACCAGCAGCACGCCGTCAGTCATCGGCGCGATGATCGCCGGATCGGCGACCGGCAGCAGCGGTGGGGCGTCGACGATCACGACGTCATAGGCTTCGCGCACGGTCGACAACAGCTCACGCATCGCCTGGGTCTCGAGCACCTCCGCCGGGTTGGGCGGCAGCGGCCCGGTAGCGAGGAAGTCGACACCGCTCTCGTGCTGCTGGATGCACTGTTCGAGGGGCGCGCGACCGACCAGGATCGTGAGCAGTCCGACCGAGTTCTCGAGGCCGAGGAGGCGGGCCACGCGCGGCTTGCGGAAGTCGCAGTCCAGAATGAGGACCCGACGGCCGGTCTGCGCGAGCGTGATCGCCAGGTTGGTGGCCGTGACGGTCTTGCCCTCGTCAGGCACAGCGCTGGAGATGACCAGCATCTGGCGCTTGGCGTCCAGGTCGACGAACTGCAAGTTGGTCCGCAGGACGCGGAACGCCTCGACTCGCTCGCTGGCGCCTTCGGCATCGCTGATCAGGGGGTGCTTGGGCACCGAGGAGTCGTACGGAATGACGGCCATGACTGCCGCGTCGGTGGCGTCGCTGAGGTCCTGGGGCGTCTTGATCGAGGTGTCGAACATGTCCCGCAACACCGCACCGGCGACTCCGACCAGGAGGCCCAGGAGCATGCCGACCGCGAGGTTGAGCCCCAGGTTGGGCGAGACCGGATTGGCGTTGAACGACGCATCGCCGGCCAGTCGCGCGACGATCGGCGAGACGGGGTCCTCGCCGTTGACGCCCTTGGAGGGAGTCTCGAGACTGGCGACGAGCTTGACGACCTCGTTGCCCTCGGCGCGGGCGAGCTCACGTGCCATCTCCGGATCCGAGTTCGTCACGCCGATCAGCAGGATCACGGTGTTGGGTTGTGCCTCCGCAGTGACGTTGGGCGCGAGCTCGGCCGGCGTCATGTCGGCTCCGACGCGCTTGATGACGCGCTGCAGGACGGCCGGGTCCTTGGCGAGATCGGCGTAGGACGCGATCCGTGTGGCCGAGTAGATGCCGACGTTGTAGGCGTCGAGCGTTCCGGTCGAGGTCGCGGTGATGTAGACGCGTGCCTGGGACTTGTACGTCGGTGTGATCGAGGACGTGAGGACACCTGCTCCGATGATGCCGAGCAGCAGAACCGTCACCGCGAACTTCCAGCGACGCCTCAAGGTGCGAAACAGTTGACGTAGTTCCACTCGGGTCCTCGCTCGGGAATCATGGTGCCGTCCGGTCGACGGCAACAAGAGTGTATGCGAGGACGCGTTCCTCGCGGTGACGCGCCCGAGCTTCAGCCGGAGGTGGAACCAAGAGCGGCCAAGGCCTCACGGGTCTGCCGGACGGTACGGTCCCACGTGAATGTCCCGCCCCACTCCTCGGCCGCGGCGATCTCGGACTGCGGCAGCCGGCTCGCCGCCACCGCCGCGTCTGCCAACGCCCCGGCGGACCAGTCCGCCATCACGACGGCATGGCCGCCGGCGACCTCCAGCGTGGCCTTCTCCGGTCCGATGACGACGGGCTTGCCCAGGATCATCCCCTCCACCACCGGTAGGCCGAATCCCTCGAAGTCAGAAGGGAACACGATCATGCTCGCCTCGACCAGGATCCGATGGAAGTCGGCATCGGGGAGGAAGGGTGCAAGCGTGATCGCGCCCGACAGTCCGCTTCGCTCGATCCTCGCCGTCAGCTCGTCGCGCGTCTGTCCGCGCACGCCGATGATCGTGAGCGGCGGGACAGTCTCACCGCGACCGGCGAGCAGCTCCCAGGCATCGAGGATGAGGTCAGGATTCTTGTTGGTGTGGTGGGCAAAGGCGATCGCGGGACCGCCACGCTCGGGATCCGGCCACTCGAGCACGTGGTCAGCGCCCAAGTGGGTCACGACAGATGGCTTGCTCCGAGTGCGGGGGTGCAGCGCATGGAGATCCTCGAGGCTCCGGCGGGAGATCGAGAGGAACCCATCCGCGATCTCGTACGTGCGACCGTATGAGATGCGTCGTAGGAGCTTGCGGGACCAGGTGAACTGCTCGGGTCGCAGCTCGTGGCGAAGGTCGAGAATCACGACCCCCATGGGCACTCGCGTCCGGCGGAGCGTGGTCGACGGGACAGTGACGAGCACCGCATCGGGTTGCAGTCGACCGACCAGGCCGCGGATCGCCCGGGTCTGGGCCAGCGGACGCCCGAGCGCCGACGGCCGCCCGACCGCGAGCTCGATGCGCTGGTGTGTTGCCGTGTCGAGGTCCGATGAACGGGGCACCAGCACGTGCAGCTCGTCGTCGGGGAACGTCGTGGACCAGCGCCCCAGGAGATGCTCCACATAGGTCCTGATGCCGCCGTACTCGGCGCACATGGCATCCACGACGATCAGCATCCGCGACTTCCTGCCAACATCAGCCTTCTCCGACCTGTCATCGTGCTCGCTCAGATTTCCGGCGACACGCTACCGGGTCGCCGATCCGGGCAAGTCGTCAACGGTGGACTCTGTCGGCGTGGTCGGTGCACTCAGCGGAACCTATTGGCCTTAGGCTCGTTTGCGTTCACATAAATCACCCACTCAAGCGCCCGCGGCGCCGTTGGCACGCCCGGAGCCCGCGCTCGCGACTTTGGCATGACCCTCGGAGGTACAACTGATGACCGTCTTGGTAACCGGAGCCGGTGGCTTCATCGGCGGACACCTCGTGGCAGATCTCCTCGCGTCCGGAAAGACCGTACGGGCCGTCGACATCAAGCCCCAGGATGAGTGGTACCAGGTCCACTCCGACGTTGAGAACGTCGTCGCGGACTGCGCCGACATGGGTGACGCCCACAAGATGGCCGTCGGCACCGAGGAGATCTACAACCTCGCGGCGGACATGGGTGGCATGGGCTTCATCGAGAACAACAAGGCCGAGTGCATGCTGTCGGTCCTCACGAGCACCAACGTGCTGGTCGCGGCTCGCGACGCCGGCACCCAGCGCTACTTCTACAGCAGCTCGGCCTGCGTCTATGCCGGCGACAAGCAGACCGACCCCAACGTCACGGCGCTCAAGGAGTCGGACGCCTATCCGGCGGACCCCGAGGACGGCTACGGCTGGGAGAAGCTCTTCAGCGAGCGCATGGCCCGCCACTTCCGCGAGGACTTCGGCATCGAGACCCGCGTCGCTCGCTACCACAACGTCTACGGTCCCGAGGGTACGTTCGAGGGTGGCCGCGAGAAGGCCCCCGCCGCGCTGTCCCGCAAGATCGCCGAGGCCAAGCTGAGCGGCAACCACGTCATCGACGTGTGGGGCGACGGCGAGCAGAGCCGCAGCTTCATGTACATCGACGATTGCGTGCGCGGCACCAAGGAGATCCTGGCCGGCGACAACGTCGAGCCGGTCAACCTCGGCTCGTCCGAGCTCGTCACGATCAACCAGATGATCGCCATCCTCGAGGACATTGCTGGAATCACGGTCACCAAGGAGCACGACCTGACAGCACCTCAGGGCGTACGCGGACGCAACTCCGACAACACGATGTTCCACGGGATCTACGGCTGGGAGCCGTCAATCTCGCTGCGCGACGGCCTCGAGAAGACCTACGCGTGGATCTACGACCAGCTGAGCGCGCGCGCCTGACGCATGAAGGTCATCGTCCACGACTTCTCCGGCCACCCGTTCCAGGCCGAGCTCTCCCGCAAGCTCGCCGACACCGGCCTCGACGTCAATCACGTGTCGTCCGAGCAGTACGTCAGCGGCAAGGGTCATCTCGAGATGCAGCCCGGCGACAGCCCCACGCTGTCGTTCACGGGCATCTCCCTCGGCCTCCCGTTCCAGAAGTACGCTCCACTGGCCCGGCTCCGATTCGAACGCGCGTACGCGCGCGAGTGGATAGCCCGGCTCAAGGCGGCGCCAGCCGACGTCATCGTCGCGTGCAACCTGCCGCTGGTCTCGATGTTCCTGTTCTCCCGCCATGCCAAACGCGCGAAGCTCCCCTACGTCATGTGGCACCAGGACATCTACAGCTCCGGGCTGTCCGACGAGCTGGACCGCAAGTTCCCTCGTCCGCTTGCCCGCCTCGGAGCGCGCGTGTTCGAGTGGATGGAGGCGTACTGCGCTCGGCACGCCCATCACGTCGTCGCGATCGGTGATGCGTTCAAGGACGTCTACCCGGGCTGGAAGGTCGCACCCAAGAACGTCTCGGTGATTCCCAACTGGGCACCGCTGGACAAGGTCTTCCCCGTCGACCGCACCAATCAGCGTTCGGGCGAGCTGTTCCCGGACGAGGACTCATTGCGTCTGGTCTATGCCGGCACGATCGGGCGCAAGCACAACCCGAAGCTGCTCGTCGATCTCGTGCGCAACGCGCTCGACAACGACATCGCAGCGTCGATGGTCGTGATCTCCCAGGGCGAGGCCGCCGACGACCTGGCCGAGATCGCGGGCACGCAGCAGATCCCGCTGACCGTCCTGCCCTTCCAGCCCGCCGACGACCTGCCGTTCGTCCTCGGCTCGGCCGACGTGCTCGTCGCGCTGCTCGAGCCCGATGCGACGAAGTTCTCGATCCCCAGCAAGGTGCTCTCCTACATGGCAGCCGGACGGCCGATCCTTGGCCTCATGCCGGGCGACAACCCCGCCGCGATCGACATCAGGGACAGCGGCGGCTTCGTCGCCGATCCGAGCGATGTGGGTGCCAAGTCCGCGACCGCGTGGCTCTCCGAGCTCGCGGCTGACCGGGAACTCGTCGAGCAGATCGGCCATCGCACCCGTGCGATCGCGGAGCAGAAGTTCGACGTCGACGCCGTCGCCCGCCAGTTCGACGCGATCCTGACCGACGCCGTCACGGATCAGCGCACGTAGTCGGCGGACTCGTCGACGCCGGACCTGATCCGGCGCACGTCGACGTCGACCATGTCGGCGATCAGCGCCTCGAACGACGTCGCAGCCGTCCACCCGAGCTGCTTGTTGGCCCGGGAGGCGTCACCGCGCAACGCGGAGGCTTGCGTCGAGCTCCACAGGTGGCGGTCGAGCTCGACGTATGGCAAGGGGTCGCCGAGGCCGACGGAGTCGAATGCTGTGACGAGCATCTGCCGCAGCGTGTGACTCGTGCCCGTGGCGATGACGTAGTCGTCCGCGTGGTCGTGCTGCAACGCCGCCATCATCGCGACGACGTAGTCGGCAGCAGCGCCCCAGTCACGCTCGATGTCGATGTCGCCGAGATGGACGCGCGCCCGGTTGCCGCACGCGATCTCGGCCGCGGCCCGGGCGATCTTGCCGGCGACGAACTGCTGGCCCCGGAAAGGGCTCTCGTGATTGAACAGCACGCCGTTGCAGGCGAACAGGTCGTACTTCTCGCGGAAGCTGATGACCGAGTGGTGCGCGGCACTCTTGGCAATCGCGTAGGGCGTGCGCGGCCGGTGCGCCGTCTCCTCGTCAAGAGAACCCTCGACCTCACCCCCGAAGACCTCCGCGCTGGAGGCCTGGAAGAACCGCACGTCGCGCGCGTTCTTGTCGCGATAGCGCAGCAGGCTCTGGAGCATCTCGACGACCGCGTGGGCATTGGTACGCGTGACCAGCTCGGGATCATTCCAGCTCCGGCCGACCGAGCTGAATGCCGCGAGGTTGTAGACCGCCTCGGGTGCGAACCGGCTCAGCAGGTCGTCGAACCGCAGGCTGTCGGTGAGCTCGTGGTCAACGATCTCGACGCCCTCGAGATAAGGCGCCATACGCGCGATCGAGGAGATGCCAGGACGGACCGTGCCAACGACGCGCCAGCCGTTTGCGCGCAGGAGCCGAGCGAGATACATACCGTCCTGCCCGGCAACTCCCGTGATCAACGCGGTCGGCGTCGGCGCCACGTGGGTCGGCCCGGGCATCGAGCTCATGTGGGTTCCTCCACGGTCGTGACGGTGAGCGGCACGATCGGCCGCAGGCGGCTCACAGCATATCCGCGTGCTCGGCAAAGGTTGCCATTCTCCTCAGTACGCTAGCCGCATGACGTCCCTCCAACGCGCTCTTGGCGCGCTGCTGGCCGCTGTCCTGCTCGTCGGCGCGCTATCCGCCTGCTCCGACTCCGACAACCCCGAGTCGTCCGAAGCGGGCGGCCCCCGTTATGTCGCGCTCGGCGACTCGATGACTGCAGGCGCAGGCATCGGCCGTACGGCGCCGCCGTGCTACCGGTCGCACGACAACTACCCATCGCTGATCGCCGACGAGCTCGGCGTGGACAACTTCGTCGACGCCAGCTGCATCGGCGCGACGACCGCTGACGTACGGGAAGGTCACGTCGCTGATGACGGAGAGTTCGTGCCGGCCCAGATGGAGGAGATCACAGCCGAGACCGACGTCGTCTCGATCACGATCGGCGGCAACGACAGCCAGTTCATCGCTTCGTTGTACGTGGCCTGCTACGTCTCGCCAGGGAGCTCGCCGGAGGCCTGCAGCTCAGCCGTGGAGCGGTTGCCCGTCCGGCTGGGCAAGATCCAGCAGAACATCGTCGCGACGCTCGAGGCGATCCACAAGAAGGCACCGCGTGCGCTCGTCGTGCTGGTGGGCTATCCACGCATCATGCCCGACTTGGGCAGCTGCGATCCCGAGGTCGTGCCGATCTCGCCACCTCACCTCAGCGCCGCGGCGACGGTCGAGGGCCAGCTCGAGGCCACGATGCGCGCGGCCGCCAAGGAGGGCGGGGCCGAGTATGTCGACATGCGGAAGCGCTCGGTGGGACACGATGCCTGTGCGGGCAAGGACGACGCGTGGGTCAGCGGCAACTCTCCGGATCCAGGTGACGGGACCTTCTTGCACCCGCGAGCCAAGGGTGCTGAGGCCATGGCCCGGGCGGTTCTGCCGGTCGTGAAGTCGCGGCTCAACACATGAGCCGGTCAGCGCGCGAGAGGTGACGCCTCCGCGCCACGGGTGAATGCCTGTGAGGCGTACATCAGCCACTGGTGCACACCCGTCGCTTCGCCGCCGGCGTATGCCGCGAGCGCCGCGCGATAGCCGTCTGGCTCGGCCGCGTGGCCGGCCTCCGGCACCGTGACCGAGGCGGGGTCGACGCCCTTCGCGACGAGCACGAGGCGTTCGGCGGCTCGTCCCACGACGGCGTTGTGCGTGGCGAACGCACCGGCGGCAGCGATCTCGGCGTGCACCAACGCCGCCACGACGAGCCCCGGCGCGTCGGTCGACTGGCTGAGCATCGCGGCAAGTGCCGTCAGGCGAGCGACACCGCCGGGGTTGACGGGGCGGCCAAGATCAGCGTCGTCGACCGAGCCCGCAGCAGCCAAGGCGTGCATCCGGGCGAGCGCCTGGACCGGCGAGTGCTGCCACACCGGCAGCAGGCCGAGCAGCTCGGTGGACAGCCGGACGGCTCCGCGAGCGACCTCGTCGCCACCCCCCGTCGCAAGCACCTCGACGTCATACGCGCTGCCCTCGAGCGACGCGGTTGCCGCGGCGCCGAGCAGCAGCGACCGGGCGGTGTGGTCAGGAGTGCTGCGACGCAGGCCGCGGTCGCGGAGCATCGAGTCGATGCCGTCGCGAGCGCCGGCGTACGTCGAAGGGATGCCCTCGAGGAGAGCAGCCGAGATGAACGGATCGGACACGCCCGAAGCGTACCGGCCGCTCCTCGCACCGACCGGTAGCCTGAGGAAGATGAACGACTCCCCCGAAGATCGCACGGCCAAGTGGCTGGTCGGGGACCGTTTGGCGTGCGTCCTCCACCTCGGCGACACGTCGCTCGCCTACCAGCTGGCCGAGCAGGGCCACGAGGTGGTCGATCGCGGGCGACGACGTCACCGCGAGCCGGCACGAGGACATCCACTACGTCCGCAGCCGGGGCGAGCGCCTGCCGTTCCTGGCCGATGCGTTCGACGTCGTGATCGCGCCCGAGCTGCGGGAGGCGCCCACTGCACTCGCCGAGTACGCGCGAGTACTCCGGCCCGACGGATTGCTGTCGACGATCTCGCAGCGCTACGACGACTCGATCCCGTGGATGCGCAAGCTCCGGGAGATCACCGGCGACCGCGGCGCGCCGGCCACACCCGTCGACACGTTCAGCGCCTCAGGACTGTTCCACGAGCCCGAGACGCACGAGTTCGGCACGTGGGAAAAGCTCGATCTGCCCGGCCTGATGCGCTTCGCCGCGGCGACTCGGCATCCCGTCGGTCACCGAGTCCGATCTGTCGCGGGTGCGTGACCTGTTCATGAGCCACGGCGCCCAGACCGGCTTCCTGCGGCTGCGCCACGAGACGTTCTGCATACGCGCGAAGGTCGACAAGTCCGGCATGGAGCATCGAGGTCGAGCCGCCCGACACCATGCTGCTCGACTTCCGCTGCTCTAGAACACGCGCGGCTTACCAATATTGTCCGCCGCGGTTCCTATCGTGGTGAGTGAGGGAAGGAGGCCGACATGAGACATTCACTGGCACTCATCGGGCTGGCAATGGTCTGCGAGACCTGCGACGGCGAGATCGACCTGCCCGAAGACCTCGAGTCCGGCACCGGCATCTGTCGTCAGTGCGGCATAGCGTTCCTGGTCGATGCTCCCTACGAGGCTGGCCCGGGCGTCACGCCACAGCGCCTGAGCACATATGACCACCGGGCGCCTAGAATTGTGCGGTGAAGTTCCTCAATGATCTGCAGCCCTCGTACGACCTGACCTACAACGACGTGTTCATGGTCCCCGGGCGCTCCGATGTCACGAGCCGGTTCGACGTCGACCTGTCGACGGCTGACGGCATCGGCACGACGTTGCCGCTCGTCGTCGTCCAACATGACCGCGATCTCCGGCAAGCGCATGGCCGAGACCATCGCGCGGCGTGGCGGCATCGCGATCATCCCGCAGGACATCCCGCTCGACATCGTCTCGGCCACCGTGCAGCGCGTGAAGGCCGCGCACACGGTCTACGACACCCCGGTCACGGTCAACGCGTCGACGACGGTCGGCGAGGCCATGAGCCTGCTCCCCAAGCGTGCCCACGGTGCGGTCGTCGTGGTCGAGGACGGCAAGGTGCTCGGCATCGTCACCGAGCACGACGGCGCTGAGATCGATCGCTTCGCGCAGGTCCGCGAAGTCATGACGACCGACGTCCTGACGTTCGACGCCGGCACGGATCCGCAAGACCTGCTTCAACGAGATGTCGGCGCGCCACATCGACATCGCGCCCGTGCTCGACGGCGGGCAGCTCATCGGTGTGCTGACCCGCAAGGGCGCACTGCGCTCGACGATCTATCAGCCTGCGGTCGACGCCTCCGGCGCCCTTGTGATCGGTGCCGCGATCGGCATCAACGGCGACGTGTCGGGCAAAGCCGCTGACCTGCTCGCCATGGACATCGACGTGCTCGTGGTCGACACGGCCCACGGCCACCAGGACAAGATGCTCGAGGCACTGCCGATCGTCGTCGCGGCCCGCGATGCCTACGAGGCCACGTCAGGTCATCGGGTCCCGATCGCGGCGGGCAACGTGGTGTCGGCCGATGGCGTACGCGACCTCGTCGCCGCGGGTGCCGACATCGTCAAGGTCGGCGTCGGGCCCGGCGCGATGTGCACGACCCGCATGATGACCGGCGTCGGCCGCCCGCAGTTCTCCGCGGTCCTCGAGTGCGCCGCGGCTGCCAGCGAGCTCGGCGCGCACGTGTGGGCCGACGGCGGCGTCCGCTATCCCCGCGACGTCGCGCTGGCGCTCGCCGCCGGTGCGGCCAGCGTCATGATCGGCTCGTGGTTCGCCGGCACGCTCGAGAGCCCCGGCGACCTCAAGGTCGGCCCCGATGGGCGGCCCTACAAGGAGTCGTTCGGCATGGCCTCGGCTCGTGCGGTGTCCAACCGTACGCGGGACGCGGCCGGGTTCGAGCGGGCTCGCATGGCGCTGTTCGAGGAGGGCATCTCGTCGTCCCGCATGTTCCTCGACCCGGACCGGCCCGGCGTGGAGGACCTCGTCGACGCGATCATTGCCGGCGTACGGTCGAGCGCGACCTACGCCGGAGCCCGATCGATCCCGGAGTTCCACGACCGGGCGATCATCGGCCTGCAGAGCTCGGCCGGTTACGACGAGGGACGCCCGCTGCACGCAAGCTGGTAGTGCGCGTCAGCCAAGCGCCGACAGATACTCGGCCGACTCCTCGACACCTGTCCGTACGCGCCTGACCTCGACCTCCACCATCTCGGCCACAAGCTGCTCGAACGACGTCGATGGGGTCCAGCCGAGCTCGGTGCGCGCACGTGTCGGGTCACCTGCGAGGCCGGGGGCGTCGGACTTGCGCATCAGGGCTGGGTCCTGCCGGATGTATGGCCACGGGTCGTCGATGCCAACTGCCCCGAACGCCAGCTCCAGCAGGTCCTGCAGCGAGTGCAACACACCCGTCGCGAGCACGTAGTCGCCCGGCGTGTCGTGCGTCAGCGCGAGGTGCATTGCGCTGACGTAGTCCGCGGCGGCACCCCAGTCGCGAGACACGTCGAGGTTGCCGAGAGTGACCGACGTGCGCACGCCTTCGGCGATCTCGACGGCGGCGCGGACGATCTTGCGCGTCACGAAGCCGGCGCCGCGCAGCGGACTCTCATGGTTGTAAAGGATGCCGACACAGGCGAAGAGCGCGTGATCGGTCACGGGTGCGCTCAGTGGCGAGCTGGGCGAGGCTCTTGGACCGCGCGTACGGGTTCTGCGGGTCGTGCGGCGTCGACTCGTCCTGGGGATTCTGAGCCTGCGGACCGAAGACCTCCGAGCTCGACGCTTGGAAGAAGCGTGGCGCTGATCCCGTGCGATCGCGCAGCGCCACAAGGGACTCGAGCATCGCCTCGACCGCCGTCGTGTTGACCTCATGCACCACGTCACCGGCATCCCAGCTCGCCCCGACAGACGTGAACCCGGCGAGGTTGTAGATCTCGTCGGGTGCGTACTCGGTCAGGAGGCGGTCGAATCCCGCGGCGTCGCGCAGGTCGTGCGGCTCGACCTCGACGCCGTCAAGATAGGGCAGCAACGGCGACGCGGCGCCAGGCAGCACCGTGCCGACGACCCGGTATCCGGCCGCCCAGCAGATGCCTGGCCAGCAGGACACCGTCCTGGCCGCCGGCTCCGGTGACGAGAGCGGTTGCGGTCACGCCTTGAGGAGCGCGATGTCGGCGTCGACCATGAGCTCAGCGAGCTGCTGCGTCCCGGTCTGCGCCTTCCACCCGAGCAGGTCGTTGGCCTTGGACGGGTCGCCGAGCAGCGCGTCGACCTCCGTCGGGCGTTCGTAGCGCTCGTCGTACGTGACATAGTCCTGCCAGTCGAGCCCGACGTGGGAGAACGCCATCTCGCAGAACTCCCGCACCGTCGTGCCGGTGCCGGTCGCCAGCACGAAGTCGGTCGGCTCGTCGTGCTGCAGCATCCGCCACATGCCCTCGACGTACTCCTTGGCGTAGCCCCAGTCGCGTACGGAGTCGATGTTGCCCAGCACCAGCTCGTTCTGCACGCCGGCCTTGATGCGAGCGACAGCCCGGGTGATCTTGCGCGTCACGAATGTCTCGCCACGACGCGGCGACTCGTGGTTGAACAGGATGCCCGAGACCGTGAACATGTCATAGGCCTCGCGGTAGTTGACCGTGACCCAATGGGCGTAGAGCTTGGCCGCACCGTAGGGCGAACGCGGGTAGAACGCCGTGCTCTCGTCCTGGGGCGGCGGGGTGGCACCGAACATCTCGGAGGTGGATGCCTGGTAGAAGCGGGTGTCGAGGCGTGCCGACCGGATGGCTTCGAGCAGCCGGATCGTCCCGATGCCGTCCGCCGATGCGGTGTACTCCGGCATCTCGAACGACACCTTGACGTGGCTCTGTGCGGCGAGGTTGTAGACCTCGTCGGGGCGGATCTCGCGGATCAGGTTGACCAGGCTGACCCCGTCGGTCATGTCGCCGTAGTGCAGGTGCAGCCGCTTGCTCGCTTCGGGATCGTTGTCCCGGATCGGGTCGATGCGGCCCCGGTTGAACGAGGACGAGCGTCGGACGAGCCCATGGACCTCATATCCCTTCGAGAGCAGGAGCTCAGCGAGATAGGAGCCGTCCTGGCCGGTGATCCCGGTGACGAATGCGCGCTTCATGACCTGCCTTTGTCGAAGTTGGAGCCGCGGGCCCCTTCAGGCGTGCCGGCGGTCTCCGCACAGCGTAACGAGACGCCGGCACAGAGGTGACGGAACGCACCGGAGCCGGCCGCGCGGAGACCCCCGGTCAGCCGGCCACGCGGGTCGGCTGGTGCTGGCGGATGCCGTCAAGGATCAGGCTGAGGCCGAGCTCGAACGACTCGCCGCCGGCCCGGTCGAGCGGCTCGTCGTCGATCGCGCCGACGCTGCCTGCCTGCAGGTGGGTCTGCTCGTCCGACACATGGCCGAACACGAAGTAGAGGATCGTCGTGGCGGCCGAGCGCGCGAACGCCTCATCGAAGCCGCCCGCCGAGATGGCCCCAGCGAGCCGGCTGTTGAGCGACACGGCACCCAGTCCGAAGGCGTGCACCGTCGCGACCAGCTCGGCACCGTCGCGGTAGGCGAGCATCGCGTCGCGCAGCTCGCGGCTCGCGGCCAGCACCTGCGCATCCCAGGGCTCGTCTGTCGGCAACGGCCGCGCCCCACGCTCGAGCAGCTCGTCAGCGACGGCCGCGAGCAGCACCTGCTTGTTGGCGAAGTGGTGATAGAGCGCGCTCGGCTGGAGCCCCAGCTCAGACGCGATGCGACGCATCGACATGTCCGGCAATCCGTACATGTCGAGGATCCCGACGGCGCGCTCGACGATGTCGGAACGGTGGTAACGCACGCGGGCCTCCGGCTCGAATTTGACGGTCCGACCAGCCTATAGGTTAGCCTGAACGCCGTTCACCTGAGCATCGTTCAGGTACGTCCTCAGGAGTTCCATGACCAGCACCGCTTCGTCGCGCAACAAAGCCGTCTCGACGACAGACCTCGCGCTCATCTCGACGTTCGCCGCCCTGATCGCGGTGTGCACGATCATCGGCGACTTCACCGTGACCGGCATCGGCGTGCCGTTCACGCTGCAGATGTTCGGCATCTTCCTCGCCGGAGCCGCGCTCGGCGCGAAGCGCGGAGCCCTCGCGGTGCTCCTCTATCTCGCCGTCGGCACGGCCGGCGTGCCGATCTTCGCCGAGCACCGCGGCGGGCCCTCGGTATGGGTCGGTGTCACCGGCGGCTACCTGATCGCCTTCCCGATCGCGGCCTTCCTCATCGGACTCGTCGCGAGTCGGGTGGCTCGCAAGGACCCGGCCGCGTTCACCGTCGTGGTCTCGATCGCCGCGGCGATCCTCACGGTCGCCGTCGTCGGAACACTCGGCACGATCGGCATGTCCCTCAAGCTCGACGTCAGCCTCAAGGCGGCCTGGGGCTACGCAACGCCGTTCTTCGTCGCCGACATCATCAAGGGCGTCTTTGCCGCGATCGTCGCGGCCGCGGTGCATCGCGCGTTCCCGCAGCTGGTTGCCAAGCGCTGAACGTGATCCAGCTCGACGAGGTCGCCGTCCGGGTACCCACTCCCGGCGGCGAGCTCGCACTGCTCCATCCGACGACGCTGAGCCTCACCGAGCAGCGCGTTGCCCTGATCGGCAGCAACGGCTCGGGCAAGTCGACGCTCGCCCGCCTGCTCAACGGGCTCGTCGAGCCGAGCAGCGGCAGCGTCACGGTCAACGGCCTCGACACGACGCGCGACGGGCCGGCCGTACGCCGTCAGGTGGGCTTCGTCTTCACCGACCCGGGCGCTCAGCTCGTGATGCCGACGTGCGTCGAGGACATCGCGCTGTCGCTCCGGCGCACGGTCAAGGACAAGAAGGAACGGCTCGCGAAGGCACGCGAGATCCTCGCGGGGATCGACCTTGCCGACAAGGCCGACACCAGCGTGCACACCCTGTCCGGCGGCCAGAAGCAGCTGCTGGCCCTCGCCGGCGTGCTCGCGACGGATCCCGCGATCCTCGTCGCCGATGAGCCCACGACCCTGCTCGACCTGCGCAACACTCGTCTGATCGCCGACCGGTTGTTCGCCCTGTCGCAACAGCTCATCCTCGTCACGCACGATCTCGACCTCGCCCTGCGCTGCGACCGCGCGCTGGTCATCGACGACGCCCGCGTGGCGTTCGACGGCCCGCCGGCGGAAGCGGTCGCGTTCTATCGCCAGCGAGTGGCGTCATGAGCCAGTTCTCGTCGGGAACTATCGGCCCGGCACGACGCTGGTGCATCGCATTCCTGCCGGCCCGAAGCTCGGGCTGCTCGCGCTGTTCAGCATCGCCACGGTCGCCGTCCCCGGCATGTGGACGGCGCTGGGATTCCTCGCCGCTGCGATCGGCCTGGCGGCGTGGGTACGCATGCCGCTGCGCAGCACCGTGCGCGCGCTGCGACCGTTGCTGTTCGTCATCGTGCTGGTCACGGCGTTCCAGGTCTGGCAGCGCGGCTGGCCGACCGCGATCCACGTCGTCGCCGGGCTGCTGGCCGTCATCATCGCCGCCTTGACCTTCACCGCGAGCACCTCGATCGACTCGATGCTCGACGCCATCGTGCGCGGCCTCGGCCCCTTCCGACGCATCGGCGTCAATCCGGAACGCGTGGCCCTGGCGTTCTCGCTGATGATCCGCGCCATCCCCGGGATCGTCGAGATCGCGCACGAGACGAGAGCCGCGGCCAAGGCTCGTGGGCTCGAACGCAACCCACGCGCGCTGCTGACGCCGATGGCGATCCGTACCGTCGCTCACGCGTACGAGACCGGCGCCGCGCTGCACGCCCGCGGCATCGGGGACGACTAGGGCGTGTCTGCCAATTGGCGGTCGGTTGTGAGCGGGGCATCCGCGCCCGTCTGACAAGGCAGAGGAGGGAGGCGCACCGGGGTTGTGCGGCGACCGACGATAGCGCCGTCAGGCGGGATGCGGGGCCCCGCGAGCCGGCCGTGAATTGGCAGACACGCCCTTAGCCAGCGACCTCGCCGTGCTCGACGCAACGGGCCGACCAGCCACCCGGCGTCACCTGCACGACCATGCGCCGGCGGCACTCCGCACAGAAGCGCGGCGGCTCCATCTGCAGGAGCTCGTCGCACCGCGTGTGGTCGCGCGCGTCGACCGCCTCACCACAGTGGCCGCAGTACGTCATGTCAGAGGGTCTTCTGGAGTTCCTTGATCGGCATGCCGAGCTCGGCCAGCAGGTCGATGTCCTCGTTGGCGTCGCGGCCCAGCGTCGTCAGGTAGTTGCCGACGATGACGGCGTTGACGCCGCCCAGCAGGCCCTCGCGGGTGCCGAGATCACCGAGGGTCAGCTCGCGCCCACCCGCGTACCGCAGGATCGTGTGCGGCATCGCGAGCCGGAACGCGGCGATGGTCCGCAGCGCATCCTGCGAGCTCATCAGCTCCTGGTCGCCGAACGGCGTGCCGGGGCGCGGGTTGAGGAAGTTGAGCGGCACCTCGTGCGGCTGCAGCTCGGCGAGCTGAGCTGCGAGCTCGGCGCGCTGCTCGAGCGACTCGCCCATCCCGACCAGTCCGCCGCAGCACAGCTCCATGCCGGCCTCGCGGACCATGAGGCAGGTGTCCCAGCGCTCTTCGTACGAGTGCGTCGAGACGACCTGGGGGAAGTACGACTTCGCGGCCTCGAGGTTGTGGTTGTAGCGGTGGACGCCCATCTCGACGAACTCGTCGACCTGCGCCTGGGTCAGCATGCCGAGCGAGCAGGCGATGTTGATGTCGACCTCGGCCTGGATCGCCTTGATGCCCTCGCGGACCTGGTCCATGAGTCGCTGGTCGGGCCCGCGTACGGCGGCCACGATGCAGAACTCCGAGGCGCCGGTCTTGGCGGTCTCCTTGGCGGCCTCGACGAGCTCGGGGATGTTGAGCCACACCGCGCGTACGGGCGACTGGAACTGTCCGGACTGGCTGCAGAAATGACAGTCCTCGGGGCAGCCGCCGGTCTTGAGGGACACGATCCCCTCGACCTCGACCTCGGGCCCGCACCACGTCATCCGCACGTCGTGCGCGAGCTCCAGCAGCTCGGGGATGCGCTCGTCAGGGAGCCGCAGCACCTCGACGAGCAGCTCCTCGGGGAGCCCGAGGCCTTGCTCGAGGACATGGGCACGCGCGACCTGCAGTACGTCAGTCATGCAGAGGAATGTATCCTGAACACCGTTCAGGTCAAACCTCGGCCGCCCGAGATCCTGATCACCAGCCATGGATGAGCTCATCGATTTCGACCGCGCCCACGTCTGGCACCCGTATGCCCCGATGGCCTCCCCTGCCGTCCCGTTGCTCGTCACCTCGGCTCAGGGCAACCGCCTGACCCTCGCCGATGGCCGTCAGCCGATCGACGCGATGTCGTCGTGGTGGGCCGCGATCCACGGCTATCGCCACCCGCGCCTCGATGCGGCACTGCACCGCCAGGCCGACACGATGTCCCACGTCATGTTCGGCGGCCTCACGCATGAGCCGGCGATCGAGCTCGCCCGCCGCCTGCTCGACCTCGCCCCCGCAGGACTCGACAAGGTGTTCTTCGCCGACTCCGGCTCGGTCGCCGTCGAGGTCGCCCTCAAGATGGCGCTGCAGCTCCAGCGCGGAACGGGCCACCCCGGGCGTACAAAGCTGCTCACCGTTCGCGGCGGCTATCACGGCGACACGTTCGGGGCCATGAGCGTGTGCGACCCGGTCGGCGGCATGCACCAGATGTTCACCGACGTCCTGGCCGAGCAGGTCTTCCTGCCACGACCGCCGGCCGGCTTCGATGCCGACACCGAGGCGTGGGTCGCCGAGGCCCAGGCGGTCGTCGACGGGCTCGACGACTCGATCGCCGCCGTCATCGTCGAGCCGGTGCTGCAGGGTGCCGGCGGGATGCGGGTCTATCCGCCCGAGGTCCTGCGCTGGCTGCGCGACCTCTGCGACGCGCGCGGCTGGCTGCTGATCCTCGACGAGATCGCGACCGGCTTCGCTCGCACCGGCGAGATGTTCGGAGCCGATCACGCCGGCATCAGCCCCGACATCATGTGCGTCGGCAAGGCGCTGACCGGCGGCTACCTGACACTCGCCGCGGTCCTCTGCACCCCCGACGTCGCGACCGGCATCGACGCCTCGGAGTCCGGCGCACTGATGCACGGTCCGACCTACATGGCCAACCCGCTCGCGTGTGCCGTCGCCGCCGCCTCGCTCGACGTGCTGACGGAGTCCGGGTGGCGGCGCGACATCGCCCGCATCAACGCTGCCCTCGAGGCCGGACTCGCGCCGGCCCGTGAGCTCGACGGCGTCGCCGACGTACGTACGCTCGGCGCCGTCGGCGTGATCCAGCTCGATCACCCCGTCGATGTCGCTGCCGCCAGCGCAACGGCGCTCGACCGCGGCGTGTGGATCCGGCCGTTCCGCGACCTGATCTACACGATGCCGCCCTACATCAGCACCGACGAGGACCTCGCCGTCATCACGGCCGCCCTCGTCGCGGCGGCCCGGAGCTCGCAATGACCCTGCACACCTGGCTCGACGAGCAGGCCCGGCAGCGCGAGCGCGACGGCCTGGTCCGCGCGCTGACGACGCGCTCGGGCGACAACGACCTGATCGATCTGGCCGGCAACGACTATCTCGGACTCTGTCGTGACGAACGTGTGACCGCCGCGGCTGCCGAGGCCGCGTTCCGGTGGGGCGCCGGCGCGAGCGCGTCACGCCTGGTCACCGGCACCCTGCCGGTGCACACGACTCTCGAGTCGACGCTGGCCGACCGACTGGGCCACGAGGCCGCCTTGGTGCACTCGACGGGCTATCACGCGAACCTCTCGGCAGTCACCGCGCTCTCAGACCGCGACACCCTCCTGGTCTCCGACGCCCACGTGCACGCCTCACTCGTCGACGCGTGCCGGCTCTCGCGCGGGACACTCGCGATCGTCGGGCACAACGACCTCGCAGCCGTCGAAGCGCAGCTGTCAGGGCGTACGCAGGCCCGCGCCCTGGTGCTCGTCGAGTCGATCTACTCCGTGCTCGGCGACGCCGCGCCACTGGCCGAGCTCGTCGAGCTGTGCGAACAGTACGACGCGACGCTCGTCGTGGACGAGGCGCACGGCATCGGCGTCGCGGGCGATGGCGGCGGACTCGTGCGCGAGCTGGGCCTGGCCGGCCGGCCGTCGGTCATCGTCACGATGACGCTCTCCAAGGCCCTCGGCAGCCAGGGCGGCGCCGTCCTCGGCAGCACCGCCGTCATCGACCACCTC
The DNA here is from genome assembly GCA_963817425.1 of uncultured Actinomycetota bacterium. Taxonomy (GTDB): domain Bacteria; phylum Actinomycetota; class Actinomycetes; order Propionibacteriales; family Nocardioidaceae; genus Aeromicrobium. The sequence continues at coordinate 86,027 of CAWFOH010000017.1, read as the reverse complement.
GTCAACCGATCGCGACCCTTCATCTACGACACCGGACTCGCGCCCGCCGCTGCTGCGGCCGCCCTCGAGGCCCTGCGGGTCATGGACGCCGAGCCTGAGCGGGTCGCGCGTCTGCACCACGTCGCGGCTGCGCTGGCGGACGCGGCGCGTGTGCCACGCGTCGCCGGTGCGGTGCTGTCGGTCGAGATGCCCGGGCCGGTCGAGGCGCTCGCCGCGCAGGCCGAATGCGCACGCGACGGCGTACGCGTCGGCTGCTTCCGACCGCCGTCGACTCCTGACGGCATCAGCCGGCTCCGGCTGACGGCATCGGCCGGAGTCGGCGACGACGAGCTCACGCATGCCGCCAAGCTCATCGGCACGGTCGTGCCATGACCCGCTACGTCGTCATCACCGGCACCGACACCGGGGTCGGCAAGACCGTCACCACCGCCGCGCTCGCGGTTGCGCTGGAGCACGCCGGGCACCGAGTCTCCGTGGTCAAGCCCGTCCAGACCGGCGTCGTCGAGGGCGAGCCCGGTGACGTCGCCGATGTCGTACGCCTGACTGGCCTGGCGGCCGTCGCGGAGATCACGCGGCTGCTCAACCCGCTGGCCCCGGAGAGCGCCGCCCGGCTCGAAGGCGTCTGGCTCCCGACCGTCCACGACGTGGCCGTCCGGATCCGCCGCATCGAGGCCGACATCGTCCTGGTGGAGGGCGCCGGAGGGCTGCTCGTACGACTCGATGTCGAGGGCGGCACCGCGATCGACCTCGCGCGTGCACTCGGGGCCGAGGTCGTCGTGGTCGCGCGCGAAGGCCTTGGCACGCTCAACCACACCGAGCTGACCGTCGACCGGCTGCGCGCCGAAGGGCTCACGCCCCGCCTCGTGCTCGGGTCCTGCGCCGCGGAGCCTGGCCTGGCCGAGCGCAGCAACCGTGCGGACCTGCCGCGACTGACCGGCCTCCCCATCGACGCGATGATCCCCGCCGGTGCGGGATCGCTCGACCGCATGGAGTTCCGCCACCAGGCGCCGGGCTGGTTCACCGCGCTGCCGACCGGCTGAGCTCAGCCCTCCGAGAGCAACGCTCGCAGCAGATTCCTGACGTGCGAGGGTCGGGTCGGTGCCACAGCATGGAGAGATGACCCCGCCACTCGGCGGCTTCCGAGAAGGGACATCGTCATGAGCACCTCACACAGCACCCACACGCCGGCCACCGAGGGGTCTGCGCCGGACCGGCGTACGACCATCGCGCTCGCCGTCCTCTTCAGCCTCATGATGGTCGGACTCCTCTTCACGGGTCAGGAGGAGATCGCCTCGGACTCCTCTGGCGAGAAGGTCATCAAGGACTTCACGACCGGCTCCACCACCGTGGCGATCGGCGGCTTCGGACTCGTCATCACTGCCGCGCTGATCGTGTTCTGGGGCGTCGCGATCCGCGCTCGGCTCACGTGGGCTCGCCGCTCATGGACCGCCGACGCCATCATCGGCGGCTCCATCGCGGTGGGGCTCACCCTCGCCGGATGGGCCGTCACGCTGTTCGCCCTGAAGGACGCCGTCGACTCCGACGTGCCCGAGGTCGCCCAGGCGGTCAACATCATCAGCAACGCGAACTTCCCGCCGGTGATGCTCGGGCTGGCGTGCATGATGATCGGTGTCGGACTGACCGCCTGGCGGGAGGGCTCGCTGCCACGCTGGCTCGCCATCGTGTCGATCGTCCTCGGCGCCCTCGCCCCGCTTGGCCCCGGCGGATTCGTGCCGTTCGCGCTGTTCCCGATCTGGGCCATCGTGGTGTCCGCAATGGTGAGCACGCCACAGGACTCCTGACCTCGTCGCGGTAGCGTCCCGGGATGGACAACATCAGGACGGCCGCGATCGTGATCGCTGCGCTCGTCGCGGCCGCGGTGTTCGTCCGCTGGCGGCTGCTCACCCGGCGCCGCGTGCTCGGGTCGCCGGCGGACCGGGCGACGTACGAGACGCTGCACACCGCCTCGCAAGCCGCTCCGCCGCTGCGACGAGGCCTCGACGCCGAGAGCGCCGCGCTGGCGCTCCCCCACGTCCGTACGCTTCTGGGCCGGCCCACCGTCGCGATCACCGACCTGCACGGCCGACTCGCCGGGGACGTCCCCGACGTCGCCGACCTCACTGCCGACGCGTTGGCGCGTGGCACGACGCAGGCCTCCGACCGCGCTATCGTCGCCCCGCTCTCGGTCGAGGGGCGCGTCGTCGGCAGCATCGCCGTCGCCACCGAGGAGGCCTCGGCGGGCCTCGCGCGCGCCACCACCGAGGTGGCCCGGTGGATGTCGAGCCAGCTCGAGCTCGCCGAGCTGTCGGAGTCGCGCACCGCCCTGATGGAGGCCGAGCTGCGGGCGCTCCGAGCGCAGATCTCGCCGCACTTCATCTACAACTCACTCGGCGCGATCGCCTCCTTCGTGCGTACGGATCCCGAGCGGGCCCGCGAGCTGTTGCTGGAGTTCGCCGACTTCACCCGCTACTCGTTCCGCGAGCACGGGGAGTTCACGACGCTCGCCGAGGAGCTGCGCTCGATCGAGCGCTACCTGGTGCTGGAGAAGGCGCGCTTCGGCGACCGCCTGCGTGTCGTCACCCGGGTCGCGCCGGAGGTGCTGAGCGTGACGCTGCCGTTCCTCGCGATCCAGCCGCTCGTCGAGAACGCCGTTCGCCACGGGCTCGAGGCCAAGGACGGCGACGGGACCGTCACGGTCGTGGCACTCGACGAGGGCCTCGAGTGCGTCATCACGATCGAGGACGACGGGGTCGGGGTCGAGCCCGACACCGTCCGCGACGTGCTCGCCGGCCGGACCGCCAGCGGCTCCGTCGGCCTCGCCAACGTCGACGAGCGGCTCCGCACGGTCTACGGCGACGAGTACGGCATCGTGGTCGAGACCGCGCCGGGGCACGGCACCAAGGTCACGGTCAGGTTGCCGAAGTTCCACCCCAGCACGGAGCCCACGTGACGCCGTCGCTGTTGTGGTGCCGCCGACATCTGGGCATGATCAGCCCATGACTGCGGCCTTGCGTGCTCTCGTGGTTGACGACGAGCAGCCCGTGCTCGACGAGCTCGTGTGGATGCTCGGCCGGGACGATCGCATCGCGTCCGTACGGGCGGCGCGCTCCGGCGCGGAGGCGCTCCGCATGCTCGACGAGGGCGACATCGAGCTGGTGTTCCTCGACGTCGCGATGCCGGGCCTCAGCGGATTGGAGATCGCGCGGCTGCTCGGCCGGTTCCGCACGCCGCCACGCATCGTGTTCGTCACGGCGCACGACGCGCACGCCGTCGAGGCCTTCGAGATGAACGCCGTCGACTACCTGCTCAAGCCGATCCGCGAGGAGCGACTCAGCGAGAGCGTGCGACGGGCCTGCGCGGATGCCGAATCCGTGCCGGTCACGAGCGACGACCGGATCGCTGTCGAGCTCGGCGGGGTCACCCGGTTCGTGTCGCGCGCGTCGGTGTCCTACGTCGAGGCCCAGGGCGACTACGTACGCCTGCACGTCGTCGACGGCGGCAGCCACCTGATCCGCACCCCCCTCACGACGCTCGCCGACGAGTGGCAGGAGGCGGGGTTCGCCCGGGTCCATCGCAGCCACGTGGTCAACCTCGCGCACCTGCGCGAGCTGCGCGTCCAGGCGGGCCGCTCCAGCGTGCTCGTACCGGCCGGCGAGGAGCTCGTGGAGATCCAGGTCGCGCGCCGCCACGCCCGGGCGTTGCGCGAGCTCATCCACGAGCGGGCTCTGTGAGCCGGCAGTGACCGAGGAGTACACCGGCCGGGTCCGCATCACGAGCCCGCTGACCACCGCGCCGCCACACGTACGCCGCAGCGTGCGCCAGGAGATCGACGAGTCGACCGGCATCGGCGAGGTCTACATGCGCTCGCTGATCCGCGCGCAGCTCCGTGCGGCGCTGACCGTCGCCGCGACCCTCGTGCTGTCGATCGGTGCGCTGCCGCTGCTGTTCCTGGCCTTCGACAGCGTCACCGAGATGCATGTGCTCGGCGTGCCCGTCCCGTGGTGGATCCTCGGGGTCCTGGTCTATCCGGGCCTGTTCGCGCTGGGCTGGGTCTACATCCGCCAGGTCGAGCGCGCCGAGCGCGACTTCACCGAGCTCGTGGAGCCCCACCGCCCGGACGCCGAATGAGTGAGCGCCAGCGAACGAGCAACAGGCCCTTCATGCCGCTGACTCCGTGTCGTGGGTTCTTCTCGGAGCCAGTGGCATGAACGCCACGTACGGCATCGTCGCGGTCGCCCTGGTGGCGATCGCGACACTCGGCATCGGCGCGTTCGGCCTGCGGATGAGCCGCACGACGAGCGACTTCTACGTGGCTTCGCGCTCGGTCAGCCCGGTGTGGAACAGCTCGGCGATCGGCGGCGAGTACCTCTCGGCGGCCTCGTTCCTCGGGGTCGCCGGGCTCGTGCTGACCCATGGCGCCGACATGCTCTGGTATCCCATCGGGTGGACCACGGGCTACCTCCTGCTCCTGGTGTTCGTCGCGGCGCCACTGCGGCGCTCCGGGGCCTACACGATCCCGGACTTTGCCCAGGTCAGGTTGCAGTCGATGGGCGTACGCACGGTCGCCAGCGCGCTGGTCGTCGCGGTCGGTTGGCTCTACCTGATGCCGCAGTTCCAGGGCGCTGGGCTGACGCTGCGGACTGTCACCGGCGCTCCCAACTGGGTCGGCACGGTCGTCGTCGCGGTGATCGTCGTGGTCAACGTGGTGTCGGGAGGCATGCGCAGCATCACATTCGTCCAGGCGTTCCAGTACTGGCTCAAGCTCACGGCGCTGCTGATCCCGGTGTTCTTCCTGTTGCACGCCTGGAGCGGCGACGGTCGGCCCACACCCGTCGCGCCCGAGGAGTGGTTCCAGCCGTTCAGCCAGGCCGACGGTCCGGGGCTCTACCTGACGTACTCGGTCATGGTCGCGACGTTCCTCGGCACGATGGGCCTGCCGCACGTCGTCGTGCGGTTCTACACCAATCCAGACGGCCACGCCGCCCGCCGGACGACCCTGATCGTCCTGGCGCTGCTCGGCACGTTCTACCTGCTGCCGACGATCTACGGCGTGCTCGGCCGGATCTATGCCCGTGACCTGCTCGACACCGGTCGCGCGGACACCGTCGTGCTCGAGCTGCCGTCGCGGGTCATCGGCGGGAGCACCGGCGAGCTGCTCGCCGCGCTCCTCACGGCGGGGGCGTTCGCGGCATTCCTCTCGACGTCGTCGGGCCTGACGATGTCGGTCGCCGGCGTCGTCGGCCAAGGGCTCGCACGGGGTCGCATCTCGACGATCACGGCACTGCGCATCGCGGCCGCCGCCTGCGTCGTGGTCCCCCTCGTCCTCGCGCTCTCGGCTGAGCGGATCGCCGTCGCGAGCTCCGTGACCTTCGCGTTCGCCCTCGCCGCCTCGACGTTCTGCCCGCTGCTGGTCCTCGGCATCTGGTGGCGCGGCCTGACGGCGCGCGGCGCCATCGCAGGACTGATCGGCGGCGGGCTGAGCGCCGGCGTCGCGGCGATCCTCACGATCGCAGCGCGGCCCGACGGCTGGTTCGGTGTCGTGATGAGCCAGCCCGCCGCGTGGTCGGTGCCGATCGGGTTCGCCCTCATGATCGGTGTCTCGCTCGCGACTCGCTCCGACGTACCCGCCAACGTCTCCCGGACCATGGTCCGGCTGCACACCCCCGAACGACTCGACGTCGACCGCCGGTTCTAGGCCACCGCTCAACCCGCCAAGCCGACCGTTCGTCGTACGCGGCCGACCGCAGATCGCAGGGCCGTCGGCTTCCAACGCACACGTTGCGAAGTGATCTGGCCCACACCAAACGGGGTACCTAGGTTCATAGCCGGCGACACATACCTGTGCCGTCCTGCCTTCACGGAAGAGGTGATCCACGGTGGCCGAGAGAATTTCGCCCGAGGCCCACGCGGCCTATCAACGCATCCATGCGACGGACGAGTTCGCGGAGCTCAAGCGCTCCTACCTGCGCTTCGTCGTACCGCTGACCGTCGCCTTCATGGCGTGGTACCTGCTGTACGTCCTGATGTCCAACTATGCGGGTGACTTCATGGGTCACAAGGTCTTCGGCAACATCAACGTCGCCCTGATCTTCGGCCTGCTGCAGTTCGCGACGACGTTCGGCATCGCCATCTGGTACGCCCGGTTCGCGGCCCGCCGGATGGATCCCCTCGCGGATCGCCTCCGCGACGAGTACGACAAGGAGGTCACGCGATGAGCACCAGTGCCACGATCCTGCGCGCTGCCACGGACGACGACCACCAGGCGCTCACGGGTTCCCTGTTCCTCCTGGTCGTGCTGATCACGGTCGCCATCACGTTCTGGGCGAGCCGCAACAACAAGACCGCCGCCGACTACTACGCAGGAGGCCGCAGCTTCACCGGCGCCCAGAACGGGTTCGCGGTCGCCGGCGACTACATGTCCGCCGCATCGTTCCTCGGCATCTCCGGTGCGATCGCACTGTCGGGCTACGACGGCTTCCTCTACTCGATCGGCTTCCTGGTCGCATGGCTCGTCGCCCTGCTCCTGGTGGCTGAGCTGCTGCGCAACTCCGGCCGGTTCACGATGGCTGACCAGCTGGCATTCCGTATGCGGCAGCGGCCGGTCCGTACGGCCGCGGCGACGTCGACCGTCGTCGTGTCGATCTTCTACCTGCTTGCGCAGATGGTCGGCGCCGGCGCATTGGTCGCGCTCCTGCTGGGTGTCGACAGCGAGACCGCGAAGAACCTCACGATCGCCGGTGTCGGCGCGCTGATGATCTTCTACGTCACGGTCGGCGGCATGAAGGGCACGACCTGGGTGCAGATCGTCAAGGCGGTCCTGCTGATGGGCGGCACGATCCTCATCACGGTCCTGGTGCTGGCGAAGTTCAACTTCAACCTCAGCGACCTGCTGGGCACGGCGGCCGACAACAGCGGCAAGGGAGCGGCGTTCCTCGAGCCGGGCCTCAAGTACGGCGTCACCACAACCAGCAAGATCGACTTCATCTCGCTGGGCCTGGCACTCGTGCTCGGCACTGCGGGCTTGCCGCACATCCTGATCCGCTTCTACACCGTCCCGACGGCGCGCCAGGCACGCAAGTCGGTGCTGTGGGCCATCGGCCTCATCGGGTCGTTCTACCTGATGACGCTGGTCCTGGGCTTCGGTGCTGCGGCACTGGTCAAGGGCGACGAGAAGACCCAGATCGCGGACTCCGGCGGCAACCTCGCCTCACCGTTGTTGGCCGAAGCCGTTGGCGGTGGTTCCGGGTCCACCGGAGGCGCCATCCTCCTGGCGGTGATATCGGCGGTGGCGTTCGCGACGATCCTTGCGGTGGTGGCGGGGCTGACCCTGACCTCTGCCTCGTCGGTCGCACACGACCTCTACGCCCAGGTGTGGAAGCGCGGCGAGGTCACCGAGAAGCAGGAGGTCCAGGTGGCTCGTATCGCGGCATTCGCGATCGGTGCCGTCGCGATCCTCCTCGCCATCCCGGCGCAGAAGCTCAACATCGCCTTCCTGGTGGCGTTGGCCTTCGCGGTCGCCGCGTCGGCCAACCTCCCGGCGCTGCTCTACAACCTGTTCTGGAAGCGGTTCAACACCCGCGGAGCGGTGTGGAGCATCTACGGCGGCTTGATCTCCTGCGTGGCTCTGGTGATCTTCTCGCCCGTCGTCTCCGGCAAGGGTGAGGACCCGGCGGGCAAGAACCTCTCGCTGCTGCCGACCAACATCGACATCAGCTGGTTCCCGCTGGAGAACCCGGGCATCGTCTCGATCCCGCTCGGCTTCCTCTGCGGCTGGCTGGGCACGATCACCGCCAAGGATCGCGAGGCGGAGGAGCACTACACCGAGCTGGACGTCCGTGCCATGACCGGCGCAGGCGCCATCCAGTAAGACGTACGCCGGCCGGGCTCGCCCACACGAGCCCGGCCGGCCCGCTCCGCAACCCCCGCGCAACCCCCTGCGCGGGATCTTGTGGGCTGCGCCACAATCGAAGAAGAACCCCGGACAAGGAGCCACCAGTGACCGAGCAGAACATCAGCAACCTGTCCCACGAAGACCGCGTGTTCGAGCCGCCGGCGGACCTGGCGACCAGCGCCAACGTCAAGGCCGAGGTCTACGAGCAGGCCGCCGCCGACCGGGTGGCGTTCTGGGGAGAGCAGGCCAAGCGCCTGGACTGGGGCACGCCGTTCACCGAGGTGCTCGACTGGTCCAACCCACCCTTCGCCAAGTGGTTCGTCGGCGGCACGCTCAACGCGTCCTACAACTGCGTCGACCGGCACGTCGAGGCCGGCAACGGTGACAAGGTCGCGCTGCACTTCGTCGGCGAGCCCGCCGACGACACCCGCGACATCACGTATGCCGAGCTCAAGGACCTGGTGTCCCAGGCCGCCAACGCGCTGATCGACCTCGGCGTGCAGACCGGCGACCGGGTCGCGATCTACCTGCCGATGATCCCCGAGGCCGTTGTCGCAATGCTCGCCTGCGCCCGGCTCGGCGCCCCACACACCGTGGTGTTCGGTGGCTTCTCCGCTGACGCCTTGTCGAGCCGCATCCTCGACTGCGAGGCCAAGGTCGTCATCACCGCCGACGGTGGCTACCGCCGCGGCGCTCCGTCAGCCCTCAAGCCCGCCGTCGACGAGGCCCTGCAGAAGTGTCCCGACGTCACGGGTGTGCTGGTCGTACGCCGCACAGGTCAGGACGTCGAGTGGACCGAGGGCCGCGACGTGTGGTGGCACGAGAGCGTCGACAACGCGTCGACCGACCACACCCCCGAGATGTTCGACGCCGAGCACCCGCTCTACGTCATGTACACGTCGGGCACGACCGGCAAGCCCAAGGGCATCCTGCACACCACCGGCGGCTACCTCGTGCAGTCGACCTACACGTTCTGGGGCGTGTTCGACTACAAGCCCGAGGACATCTACTGGTGCACCGCCGACGTCGGCTGGGTCACCGGCCACTCCTACATCGTCTACGGACCGCTGGCCAACGGCGCCACCCAGGTGCTCTACGAAGGAACCCCCGACACCCCGCACAAGGGTCGCTGGTGGGAAATCATCGCCAAGTACAAGGTGACACTGTTCTACACCGCACCCACTGCCATTCGTACGTTCATGAAGTGGGGCGAGCAGATCCCCGCCGAGCACGACCTGTCGAGCCTGCGGATCCTGGGCTCGGTCGGCGAGTCGATCAACCCCGAGGCGTACGTCTGGTACCGCGAGAACATCGGCGGCGGCCGCACCCCGATCGTCGACACCTGGTGGCAGACCGAGACCGGCGCGCACATGATCAGCCCGCTGCCCGGAGTCACCAAGGGCAAGCCCGGCTCTGCCATGACCGCGATCCCCGGCATCGCCGCCGAGGTCGTCGACGACGCCGGCAAGCCGGTCGAGCACGGCGAGGGCGGATACCTCGTGATCACCGAGCCGTGGCCGTCGATGCTGCGCACGATCTGGGGCGATGACGATCGCTACAAGGAGACCTACTGGTCGCGCTGGCCGCAGTTCTACTTCGCCGGCGACGGCGCCCGCAAGGACGAGGACGGCGCCATCTGGCTGCTCGGCCGGGTCGACGACGTCATGAACGTCTCGGGCCACCGGCTGTCGACGACCGAGATCGAGTCCGCGCTGGTGTCACACCCCAAGGTCGCCGAGTCGGCCGTCGTGGGCGCGACCGACGAGACGACCGGTCAGGCCGTGGTCGCCTTCGTGATCCTGCGGGAGTCCGCCGGCGACGGTGGCGAGGAGATCGTCCAGGAGCTGCGCAACCACGTCGGCAAGGAGATTGGCGCGATCGCCAAACCGCGCCAGATCATGATCGTCCCCGAGCTGCCCAAGACCCGGTCGGGCAAGATCATGCGCCGACTGCTCCGCGACGTCGCCGAGAACCGCGAAGTCGGCGATGCCACCACGCTCGCCGACGCCGGCATCATGGACAAGATCACCGCCGGCATGAAGACCGCCAAGGACGAGGACTGACGCTCACGAGAGTGCGATCTTCGCCACGCTGACAGGCTCAGGACGGGCTCCGTTCAGTTTGATCTCATCTTTCTGGGGAACTGTCATGGGTATGAGCCCCACGACGGTGACCCGGAACGACACGCCAGTCTCTGGCGACCTTGTCGACGCAGCGACTCCCGGCGCGCGGCGGGTGAGCGCAGATCTGGCGATCGGGCTGAGCCTCCTCGGCGTTGCCATCCTCGGCAAGCTCCTGTGGGTCGTCACCGACGGTGGGCTGCTCGCGGTGTTCGGCGCACGCTGACCTGCGCGACCCCGTGAGTCACTTGTAGGCTCGCCGGTATGAACAGAGCTGACGATCCGACCATTGGCCGGCTGGTCGCCGATGCCAGCCGCGACATCTCGGCCCTCGTGCAGTCGGAGATCAAGCTCGCCAAGAGCGAGCTCAAGTTCAGCGTCAAGGCCGGCGGCATCGGCGCGGGCCTGCTCCTGGTCGCCGGGTTCTTCGGCCTGATGATCGTCATCATGCTCTCGATCGCCGGCGCCTACTTCCTCACGATGACCGGGCTCGATCCGGCGTGGTCGTTCCTCATCGTCGCCGGCGTCTACCTCGTGCTGACGATCCTGGCGATCATCCTCGGCATCGTCCTGCTCAAGAAGATCCGCGCTCCCGAGCGCACGATCGCCACCGCCAAGGAGATCCCGGCGGCCCTCAAGGGGCGTACGAGCTAGCTGCGCACGTGGCTCTAGGCCGTACGGCGACCGATCGCGACATGCCCGACGACACCGGCAATCGCGGCGATGCCGCCGCCGATCGCGAGGATGACCAGCCACGCGTCGAGTGAGTCCGCCGCACGATCGACCAAGAGCTTCTGCAGGGTCCGGGCGAACTCCGACGGCGCTTGGGTGTGATCGAGGATCTTCTGGGTCACGGGTCCGCTCGACAGCCACAGCAGACCGGCAACGGCGACTGCACCACCGCCGAGCCAGGCCACGGCGGCGGACGTACGCCTTGCGAGTCCGACGCACGCCACCCCAGCGACCAACGCGACGATGCCGGCGATCCGGCCGAGGCGCGACGACTCCTTGACCCGGTCGACCGTCTCCCGGTCACTCGCATCCGTCACGACCGGCACGACGAGCTGGCCCGGCACCGTGAGCCTGACCGGCAGGTCGCCGGTGACCTGGTTCGCGACGAACGTCGCCATGGGGCTGACGTCGAGGCCAAGGATCTTGGGCATCGGGTCGGCGAACGCCTCGCGATGCGAGTTGCGCTGCGTCTCCTCCCAGGCCTCGACGAACCCGGCCTCGTTGGTCGTGCGCTCCATCGCGCCCGAGAGCGCCGCGGCTGCGGGCGCCTTGAGCGCGGCGGGGATGACGCCGCGAGCCGAGAGCTCGTCGGTGAGATAGGCCGAGAACGCACTCTGCAGCTCGGAGTCCTTGGCCAGCGTGCTGCTGAACTTGACGTAGCCGTCCTCGTTGACGACGTGTGTCGACAGCCAGAGCAGCGGGACGGCGGCCATCAGCGCGAGCAGCGCGACGACGCCGCTGACGAACGAGAACAACGTACGCATCAGGCACATCCTCCGGTTGAGACAGTGGAGGTCGCTGCGATGCCGGCGCGCGCGTCGTCGGCGACCTGTGAAGCGGTCAGGGCGTAGCCGGTCGACTTGTCCGTGATCGAGGCCGCGAAGATCACGCCGAGGACATCGCCGTCCTTGGAGACCAGCGGTCCGCCGGAGTTGCCGGAGCGTACGAGTCCGCGCACGGAATAGGTCTCGCGCACGACCTGGCCCTTGCCGTAGATGTCGGGGCTGCGCAGCCGCATCTCGCTACGGATGCGGGCAGCGCGTGCGTCGAACGGCCCGTTCTCGGGGAAGCCGAGGATCGCCGCGTCCTCGCCCGCCTCACCGGTCGTGTCGAAGTTGAGGGTCGGCAGGTCGGTCCCATCGAGAGCCAGCACCGCGACATCGAGCTTGCTGTCGAACAGGACGACGCGGGCGCTCGTACGCTGGCCGTTGATCACGACCGAGGGGTTGTCGACGCCCGCGACGACGTGCGCGTTCGTCATGATGCGGCCCTCGGCGTACGCGAAGCCGGACCCCTCGATGCCGCGCTGGCACTTGGCCTGGCCGAGGATCTTGACGACGCTGCCGGACGCCTTGCGCACGCCCTCGCTCGCGAGCGTCGCGGTGTCGGGCGGCCCGACCGGCTTGATGTTCTCGCTCTCGAACGGGTCGATGTAGCGCGGGAACAGGTTGGCGTCGAGCACCTCGTTGAACGACCGCAGGACCGACGTCGCCCGGGTCGGCATGACCGTGTCGACCCGATCGAGGATCACCGAGTCCCTGGAGGCGGTCGACAGGTAGGGGATCGTGGTGCCGCTGACCGAGTAGCCGAGCGCCCAGCCCGCACACAGCACGGCGACCATGCTGAGCACGCTGCCGCCGACTGCGTCGACCCACCGCAGCGGCTTCCACTTGAGCCCGTTGCGCAGATCCGTGCCGACGTACGTACCGATGCCCTGGCCGACCGCTGCGGCGCCCACGACGAGCCCGAGTGCCAGCAGCGACGAGCTCAGCGTCGCGGTGTTGCCGGACAGGAACTTCGGCACGATCGCGAGCGCCAGCAGGCCGCCGACGAGCAGCCCGATCGTGGCGATCAGGTTGACGACAAAGCCCTGGACGTAGCCCGAGACGGCATACGCCAGCAGGATGATGAGGAGGATGAGGTCGAGGGAGTTCATCAGAACTCCGGGAGGGGTCGGGTGACGCTGTCGTCCCAGGGCTGTTCCCAGCCGAGCCGCTCGAACAGCCGCGACACGACGCCGGCGGTGAAGCCCCACAGCGGCACGCCGGAGCCGATCTCGAACGCGGGACCGCGCCAGCCGGAGGGGTGTTCGACGCTGAATCGGTTGGCCGGGTCGAGCAGGCGCCGGATGGGCTGGTGAATGATCGCGCCGACCTCTTCGGCGCTGACCGGCATGAGCGGCTTGGGTTCGCGCCAGTAGCCGAGGACCGGAGTCACGGCGAAGTTGCTGGGCGGCAGCCACAACGTCGGGAGGGTGCCGAAGACATCGACCGTCTCGGGATCGAGTCCGACTTCCTCCTGCGCCTCGCGCAGTGCCGTCGCGACGGCGTCGGCGTCCTCGGGATCGGTCGCACCGCCGGGGAACGAGATCTGGCCGGCATGGTTGCGCATCTTGGCCGCACGCTCGGTCAGCAGGAGCTCAGGGCCGTTGTCGCCGTCGGCGAACAGCATCAGCACCGCCGCCGGGCGCGCGTCGGCCGGCGCGTGCGGGAACCGCGGCGCCAGCTGCTCGGCATCGACGGACCCGGCGAGCTCGGCCAGCGGGCGCAGCCACTCCGGGAGGTGCTCCCAGCTCATGGCGACACCCCCAGGTGCTTCTCGATCGCGGCCGTCAGCTCGGCATACGAACGGAACGCGACGCGCTCCGTGGCGACCATTGTTCCTTGTGCGTCCACGAACACGGTCTGGGGCAGACCGATGACCTTCAGCGGAGCCTTGGTGTCGGAGTCGGGATCGGACAGCAACGGGTAGGTCACGCCCGACCGCTCGGCGAGCTCGAGCGCGGCATCGGGCGCCGAGTCGTCGAAGTCGACGCCGATGATCTGGACCTTGTCGCCGTACGCCCGGTGGGCCTTGGCAAGCAGCGGCAGCTCCTCGCGGCACGGCGCACACCAGCTGGCCCAGAGGTTGATGACCGTCGGCGTACCGGCGAGGCCTGACAGGCGTACGGGTGACCCGCCGCCGAGGCAGTCCAGCGTCAGGTCGGGGAGGGCGTCGTCGGCGGGAGCGGTGCCGTCTGATGCCGGGCAGTCCTCGATCTGGGCCCGCTTCTTCGCGGCGGCGAGCTGGCCCGCGTCGGTCGTCGGAGCCGCGCCGCCTCCGAACGTCGGGCCGTCGTCATCCGAGCCGGGACCACCACATGCCGTGAGTACGAGCGCGAGTCCGGCCAGGATCAGCCGCGCCCTCACGCAGGACCTTGCGTCGTGATGAGTGCCGCCGCCTCGGCCGGATCGATCGGCCCGGTCCCGTAGGACGGGCACCAGTGGGCGATCGGGCACGCCCCGCATGCCGGCTTCTTGGCGTGGCAGCACCGCCGGCCGTGCCAGATCAGCCGATGGCTCAGCATCGTCCAGTCCTTGGGCGGGAAGATCGCCGCGACTGCGTGCTCGGTCTTGACCGCATCCTTGACGATCTCGTCGGGCACCCACTGCAACCGCCGTACGAGCCGCGCGAAGTGGGTGTCGACCGTCAGCCCGGGCACGTCGAACGCATTGCCGAGCACGACGTTGGCGGTCTTGCGCCCGACACCGTGCAAGGTCACGAGGTCCTTGAGCCGGCCGGGGACCTCCCCGTCGTACCGCTCGACCAGGTCAGCGGAGAGCCGCAGCAGGCTCTCGGTCTTGGCGCGGAAGAACCCCGTGGGCCGGATCAGCTCTTCGAGTGCGGCCCGGTCGGCGGCGGCCATTGCGCGCGCGTCGGGATACTCGGCGAACAGCGCCGGCGTGATCGCGTTGACCCGCCGGTCGGTCGTCTGCGCGGAGAGGACCGTCGCGATGAGGAGCTCGAACGGCGTACGGAAGTCGAGCTCGCAGCCGGCGTCGGGATAGGTCTCGGCGAGCACGCGATTGACCTTGCGGGCCCGGCGGACGAGCGCCGTCTCGGGTCGGGTCACGTCGCTCGGCACGGGATCCAGCGTACGTGTTGCAGCGCGAATTGCCTGCCCAGAGGTCATCTTTGCGCCCGTCGGCTCGGCCGTCCCGCATACGTTCACCGGCGCGTATTCGGCATCGGCCGTCCCGATGTGGGAAACTTCGATCGGTGCACACACTGTGACCCGTGCAACATGAGTGATAGGGAAGACCCGTGACCGACGACGTTCTCCGCCAGGCTCCGCTGTTCTCCGGCCTCGATGACGAAGTAGCTGCTGCACTCGAGTCGTCGATGTCGTCGGCTTCGCTGCGACGCGGAGAGATCCTCTTCAACGAAGGCGATGACGGCGACAAGCTCTACGTCGTCACCGAGGGCAAGATCAAGCTTGGCCGCACCTCCCCCGATGGCCGCGAGAACCTGCTGGCGATCCTCGGCCCGGCGCAGATGTTCGGCGAGCTGTCGTTCTTCGACCCCGGCCCGCGCTCTGCGACCGCCACCGCGGTCACCGATGCCGAGCTCAAGAGCCTCGGCCACGAGGCGCTGAGCCCCGTGCTCAACGCGCACCCTGACGTCGCGCACGCCCTGCTCAACCAGCTCGCGGGCCGCCTGCGGCGCACCAACGAGGTCGTCGGCGACCTGGTGTTCTCCGACGTCCCCGGCCGCGTCGCCAAGGCGCTGCTCGACCTGGCCTCCCGATTCGGCCGTCGCGCCGACGACGGCGTGCACGTCAACCACGACCTCACGCAGGAAGAGCTGGCGCAGCTCGTCGGCGCCTCGCGCGAGACCGTCAACAAGGCGCTCGCCGACTTCGCCTCGCGCGGTTGGCTGCGGCTCGAGCCCCGCAGCGTCGTCATCCTTGACCTCGAACGCCTCCAACGCCGAGCCCGCTAACCCCGCCGCCTCCCCGAGATTTGGCGCAATATCAACCGTTTCGAGTTTCACATGGCCCGGTTTGGTTGATCTGGGGCCAAATCTTGGTCGGTCGGCCCTGCTATCCGCGGAATTCCAGCGCGTTGTAGATCCGCCAGGCGATCGACTTCTCGGTGCGGAATGTCCGCCGCCGTGATCACGATGACCGTCCACCCCTCTGCCTCGAGCCGCTCACGCCTCAGGTGGTCTCGCTGGCGCTGAGCCGCATCGCGTTCGTGGTGCCACCCGTCGTGTTCGACGAGGACCTTGTATTGCCGGATACGCCAATGTCGCCCTTCGCGATCCGTACCCCGTATGCGTCGAGGATGTGCCAGGTTCGGGATCAGGATCGGGCAGACCGGCGCACCCGAAGATGATCCACCGCACGCCGACTCACGAACCGAGTCGACATGTTCACGTACGAGCGGTGCAACCCGGCGCGCACTCTGGAACACCGTCGAGGTGCGACTCGAGGACGAACGCCCTCAAGTCGAGCAGGTCCACGTGCCCGTGCCGACCGAGCCAGTCGCCAGCTCGACCAAGACTCTCGATCGCCGAGCTGTGTCGCAGCATCGACGAACGTCCGCTCGGCGGCCAGCACAGGGATCCCGCGCACGAACGTCGGACCGCAGCAACGCCTTGTCGTCGGTGGACGACCAACCCCTTCCGCTGCACATGTAGCCGACCCGCCGTTGAGAAGTGCAACGGTGTCGACTCCCCCACATCGAGACCAAGCCACCGCAGGCTGCTCGTGTGCGACAACGCGGCGTCCGTCCGGCAGGATCTTGAGCGGCGGCACGGACCCGCAACTCCTCAGTCTCTGCTGTCTCTGCGGTGCGCCAGACCCCTTCAAAGACCTGCATGAACCTTGACCCCTGAAGCATCCGCGGCGTCACGCCCGAGGCGATGAGCTTCGACGGGGGTGAACGCTCGGCCCTGAAGCTCGGTCGGGACAGGACGCATCCATGAAAGGTGCCGCAAGGACACCGGTCCGTTCCGCCCGATCGGTGACGCTGTGGACTGCCTGCCCAGGCCGAAAAGTTGTGGATCACCAAAATCTGGTCCTCAGATCATCCGTTTCGAAGGAAGAACCGGGTCGAAACGGTTGATCTGCCGCCAAATCTTGGGGCCTAGCGGCCTTCGGCCTCCTTGAGGTAGTCGAGCTGGGCGGCGACGCTGAGCTCGGCGGCGCCCCAGAGGACGGGGTCGACGTCCTGGTAGACCCGCTCGACGACCTCGCGTGCCGTCGTCGCGCCGGTGTCGATCGCTGCGCGTACCTGGTCGAGCCGCTCGGCGCGGTGGTCGAGGTAGTAGTCGACGACCGCACGGGGATCGTCGATCACCGGACCGTGCCCCGGCAGAATGCGCGCGACGAGGCCTTCCTCGATCAGCTCACGGATGTGCGCGAGCGAGTCGAGGTAGGGCCCGAGCACGCCGTCAGGATGAGCGATCACGGTCGTGCCGCGACCCAGGATCGTGTCGCCGCTGAGCAACGAGTCATCGGCGACGAGGCGGAAGCAGGTCGAGTCCGTCGTGTGCCCCGGCGTCGCGATGATCTCGATCTCGAGTCCGTCGACGACGATCGTCTCGCCGTCGACCAACGGCTCCGCGCCGCGGGTGAACTCGGGGTCGGTCGAACGGGCCGGAGCACCGGTCAGCTCGGCGAAGCGTCCGAGTGCGTCGGTGTGGTCGAAGTGTCGATGCGTGAACAGGACGAGCCCCACGGAGCCGGCAGCGGCCAGCACCGCCTGCAGGTGCGTCTCGTCGGCTGGCCCCGGGTCGACGACGACCGACTGGGCGGCGCCGGGCTCGCGCAGGATCCAGGTGTTGGTCCCGTCGAGCGTCATGATGCCTGGGTTGGCCGCCAGGACGTACGTCGCGCGGTCGGTCACGGTGACGGCGTGGGTCATGCGAGGTCTCCCAGGTCGGTCTCGAGGAACAGCTCGCCGTCGATGTCGACGAGACGGGGCACGATCGTGCGGATCGTACGTCGGGCAGCGGCGGCGAGGATCGTCTCGGCGCTGTGTGTGGCCACCTCGCGGCAGGCGACGACCGTCGGCGGCATCATCGCGGCCTCCCCCGCCTCGACGCGGGCCAGCACCTCGCTCAGCGGCACCCAGCTCGCGTGATCGGCCTCGCGACTCATCTCGCCGACCCGCTGCCCCTCGGGCAACGCAGCGACGAAGAACCGGGTGTCGTAGCGGCGCGGCTCGAACGTCGGGGTGATCCAGTGCGCCCACGCGCCGATCAGGTCCGACCTCAGCACCAGGCCGTGCTCGCGCAGGAACTCCGCGAACGTCAGCTCACCGGCCTCCAGCGTCACCCGCGCGGCCTGCATGTCGGCACCGCTCGTGTCCGAGAGCACCGTCGAGTCGTCGGGGCCGGCGAGCAGCACGCCGGTCTCCTCGAACGTCTCACGCACCGCGGCAACGACAAGCCCGCGCGCCATCGACTCCTCGCACTCAAGTCGAACGGCCCACTCCGCAGCCGATGGCCCGGCCCACGGTATGTCCGTCGTGACATCGCTGGGATGCATGCCGCCGCCGGGGAAGACATACATGCCGGCGGCGAACGCCATGCTGGACTGCCGCCGCATCAGGAATGCCTCGATGCCATCCGCCCCGTCGCGCACCACGATGATCGTCGACGCGTGACGCGGCTCGACCACCGTGCCGTTGTAGCCCTGCGCGTGCACGCGCAGCCGCTCGGGCAGGGGGATGCGCATTCGGTCAGCCGACCTCGACGATGAGCTCGAGCTCGACCGGGGCGTCCAACGGAAGGACGGGTACGCCGACCGCGCTGCGAGCATGGGTGCCGGCTTCGCCGAACGCGGCGCCGAACAGCTCGCTCGCGCCGTTGGCGACACCGGGCTGCCCGGTGAAGTCCGGCGTGCTCGCGACAAAGACGGTTGCCTTGACGACGCGAACGACCGAGTCGAGCTCGACCTGCGACTTCACCGCGGCGATCGCGTTGAGTGCGCACTGGCGGGCGCAGTCGTACGCCTCCTCGGCCGACACCTCGCCACCGACCTTGCCGGTCCGGATGAGCTGCCCGTCGAGCAGCGGGAGCTGGCCGGACGTGTAGACGTACGAGCCCGAGCGCACCGCGGGCACGTAGACCGCGACCGGCGCGGGCACCGGCGGCACCGTCAGCCCGAGCTCGGCCAGCCGCTCATCCACCGTGCTCATGCGATCGGCCGCTTGAAGTAGGCGACGAGGTTCTCCGGGTTCATGCCCGGCACGATCTGCACGAGCTCCCAGCCGTCCTGGCCGAAGTTGTCGAGGATCTGCTTGGTCGCGTGCACCAGGACAGGGGCGGTGAGGTACTCCCATTTCGTCATGGCACGACTGTATAGGTCGAGATGCGTACGTGACCCGGCGAAGTAGGCTCGTCGCGTGGCCCTCTCGACCCAGCTCCATGTCGTCACCGGCAAGGGCGGCACCGGCAAGACGACGGTCGCCGCGGCGCTCGCGATGGCGCTGGCCGGCGAGGGCCAGCGGGTCCTGCTCTGCGAGGTGGAGGGCCGGCAGGGCATCGCCCAGCTGTTCGACGTGCCGCCGCTCCCCTACGAGGAGCGCAAGATCGCGGTGGGACTCGGCGGTGGCGAGGTGTACGCCCTGGCCATCGACCCTGAGTCCGCGCTGCTGGAGTACCTCGCGATGTACTACCGGCTGGGCCGGGCCGGCAAGGCGCTCGACCGGTTCGGCATCATCGACTTCGCCACCACGATCGCCCCGGGCGTACGCGACGTGTTGCTGACCGGCAAGGTCTACGAGGCGGCGAGACGGCGCAACGGCAACGGCTTCGCCTACGACGCCGTGATCATGGACGCCCCGCCGACCGGGCGCATCACGCGATTCCTCAACGTCAACGCAGAGGTCGCGGGGCTCGCCAAGGTCGGTCCGATCCGCCGCCAGGCCGACTCGATCATGCAGATGATGCGATCGGCCGATACGCATGTGCACCTCGTGACGGTGCTCGAGGAGATGCCGGTGCAGGAGACGATCGACGGCATCGCCGAGCTGCAGTCCGAGCGCCTTCCGGTGGGCCAGGTGATCCTCAACCTCGTACGCCCGCCGTTGCTGTCGGCTGCGACCCGCGAGGCGCTGGAGACCGGCACGCTGACGGCGAGCAAGGTCGCGCAGTCGCTCGCCACGACGTCGCTCGAGCCGGCTGCCGCTCCGGCACTGATCGCGGAGGGCGAGGCACACCTCGAGCGCCAGCGGCTGCAGGACGGCCAGCGCGAGATCCTCGAGGAGTGTGGCCGGCCGCTCGTCGAGCTGCCCGCGCTGACCGACGGCATCGACCTCGGCGCGCTGTTCGACCTGGCCGACAAGCTGCGGGGGCTCGCGTGACCGGCCGCGCACGTACGACACCGTCGACCCGCAAGGGCCGGACCTCTCCGCGGGGCGCACCCGGAGGCCCTCCGGCCGGCTCGCTCGACATCGACGACCTGCTCGCGGACCGGACGACCGAGATCATCGTCTGCTGCGGCTCCGGCGGGGTCGGCAAGACCACGACTGCGGCCGCGTTGGCGCTCCGCGCCGCCGAGCAGGGCCGCAATGTCTGTGTGCTCACGATCGACCCGGCGCGGCGCCTCGCGCAGGCCATGGGACTGACCGAGCTCGACAACACGCCGCGCCCGGTCAAGGACGTCGGCCGCGACGGCGGGACGCTCGACGCCATGATGCTCGACATGAAGCGCACGTTCGACGAGGTCGTCGAAGCGCATGCGACGCCCGAGAAGGCGCAGCAGATCCTGGCCAATCCGTTCTACGTCGCGCTGTCGAGCTCGTTCGCGGGCACGCAGGAGTACATGGCCATGGAGAAACTCGGCCAATTGCATGGTCAAGCGACCTCATTCATCCAAGACTCGGGAGACAAGGTCACCAAGGCCTGGGACCTCATCGTGGTCGACACCCCGCCGTCACGATCGGCGCTGGACTTCCTCGACGCACCCGACCGGCTCGCGTCGATGCTGGACGGCCGATTCATCAAGCTGCTGCTCGCGCCGGCCAAGGGCCCGGCCCGTCTCCTCAGCGCCGGCTTCGGCATCGTCACGAGCGCCCTCAACAAGGTGCTCGGCGCGCAGGTCCTGACCGACATGCAGACGTTCGTCGCCGCGTTCGACACGCTCTTCGGCGGCTTCCGGCAGCGGGCCGAGGGCACGTACGCCTTGCTGCAGGCGGACGAGACCGCGTTCATCGTGGTCGCCGCGCCCGAGCCGGCGGCGATGCGCGAGGCGTCCTACTTCGTCGAACGGCTCGCCGGCGAGCAGATGCCGCTGGCCGGCCTCGTCGTCAACCGCGTGCACCTCAACGGTGCCGATGGCGTCTCCGGCGCCGACGCGGAGTCGGCGGGACGCAAGCTCGAGGCAGGGAGTACGAGTGATCAGATGACCGCCGACCTGCTGGCGATCCACGCCGAGCGCATGCGGGTCGCTGCCCGCGAGTCACGGTTGAAGCGGAGCTTCAGCGCGGCACATCCCGGCGTGTCGACCGCGGCGATCCCGGCGCTCGCCGGCGACGTGCACGATCTCGACGGCTTGCGCGAGATCGGCGAGCTGCTGGCCGGACAGACCCAGCCGGTCGGCTAGACGGCGACGGAGAGGATGCTGCGCCAGGCCGTGACATTGGGCCGGCGACGCAACAGTGCACGACGCTCACGCTCGGTCATACCGCCCCAGACGCCCCACTCGATGCGGTTGTCCAGCGCTTCGGCCAGGCACTCCGCGCGTACGTGGCACGTGCCGCACACCTGCTTGGCGCGATTCTGCTCTGCGCCCTTGACGAACAGTGCATCGGACTTCCCGCGACAAGCGGCCTCAGCCGCCCAGTTCTCGTTCCACATGTTCAAAACCTCCCCGAGACCGATCCCCGATGGATCGAAGTTGGTTGTTGAATCAAATCTAAGAATTTCCTTATGAAGGCGTCAGACCGATCGTGACCATCTTTCTCTAGTCCCTATGGGCTAGACACGCTGTCGCCACTGGCTCTCTCGGATTAGTCACGTAACCTGACCCCATGTCTTGGGACGAACTCCGCGCCTCGCTGCGCCAGACCGCACAGCGGGAAAAGCATCACGACGGACCACTCTCGATCGTGGGAAGCATGGCGTTGTTGTCGGCCGTGGCCGGCGTGCTCCTCGCCGCGATCTTCATCCCCGGCACCGCGTTGTTCGCGTCGACGACCAACAACCTCAGCAACGACATCGTCAACCTGCCGCTGGAGCTCAACGACCAGCCCAGTGCGCAGACGACCCGCCTGCTGGCCTCCAACGGCGACCTCATCGCGTACTTCTACGAGGAGAACCGCCAGGACATCCCGCTGGCCAAGATCTCGCCGCTGATGCAGGACGCGATCCTCTCGATCGAGGACGCCCGGTTCTACGAGCACGGCGCGCTCGACCTCAAGGGCACGCTGCGCGCGCTCGTCAACAACGCCTCCGAGGGTCAGACGCAGGGCGGCTCGTCGATCACGCAGCAGCTCGTCAAGCTGACCCTTGTCTCGCAGGCGACGACCAAGAAGCAGCGCATGGCTGCGATCAAGAAGTCGACGGCCCGCAAGATCCGTGAGCTCAAGCTCGCGATCGAGTACGAGGAGACGCACACCAAGAAGGAGATCCTCGAGCGCTACCTCAACCTCGCCTACTTCGGCGACAGCGCCTACGGCATCAGCGCCGCCTCCTATCACTACTTCTCGGTCAGCCCCGCCAAGCTCAACGTGCGGCAGGCCGCGACACTCGCCGGCCTCGTCAAGAACCCGGTCGAGTTCGACCCCCGCGTCTATCCCGAGAAGGCGCTCGCGCGCCGCAACACCGTCCTCGCCGTCATGGGACAGCTCGGCAAGATCTCCGAGGCTGACGCCAAGAAGTTCCAGGCCGAACCCCTCGGGCTCAAGATCACCAAGTTCCCCAACGGCTGCGTGTCGACCGTCGCGGAGTTCTCGTGCGACTACGTCCGCCGCTACCTGCTCGAGTCAGATCGGCCCTCGGGCCCGACCCTTGAGCGACCGGCAACGCGCGCTCGAGCGCGGTGGGCTCACGATCAAGTCCAACATCGACGTCCGCATGCAGAAGGCGGTCAACAGCGCCGTCTCCAGGACCGTCAAGCCGACCGACAGCAAGGTCATCGGCGCGATGGCGCTGGTCGAGCCCGGCACGGGCAAGGTCCGCGGCCTGGCCCAGTCCCGGCCCATGGGGCGCGACAAGAAGAAGGGCCAGTCCTTCATCAACTTCACCGTGCCGACGGCCTACGGCGATTCGGGCGGCTTCCCGGCCGGCTCGACGTTCAAGATGTTCACCGTCGCCGCGGCGCTCAAGCAGGGCATCGACGTCAGCCAGAGCTTCAAGTCACCGCCTCGAATGACGGTTCCGTCCGGCACCTACTTCGACTGCGAGGGCGGCGGGACCGGACCGTGGAGGGTCGGCAACTCGACCTCGAGCGGCACCATGAACATGTACACCGGCACCCGGCTCTCGGTGAACACCTACTTCGCTCAGCTCGAGAAGAAGGCCGGCCTCTGCAACACGGTCCGTGCGGCAGAGTCGATGGGCATCAAGGTGCCGTTCACCAGGAAGCTCAACAACCAGGTCCCGTCGTTCACGCTCGGCGTCACCAACGTCAGCCCGCTCGACATGGCCGCTGCATATGCCGTGCCCGCCTCCGGTGGGATGTACTGCAAGCCGCTGCCGGTCGACTCGATCGTCGACGGCAACGGCAAGACCGTCAAGAAGTTCCGGCCCGAGTGCGAGCGCGTGCTGAGCAAGGAGGACGCGGCTCAGATCAACGACATCCTTCGCGGTGTGCAGGAGCCCGGCGGTTTCGGCTACGACCTCGGTGGCACCGGTCTGAGGATCCCGTCGGCCGCCAAGACCGGCACGGCGCAGGACAACCAGTCGGTCTGGTACGCCGGCTACACGCCCAGGCTCGCGGCGATGTCGATGATCGCCGGCGTCAAGACCAACGGCAGCCCCAGGACACTGGCGGGCGCGACGATCAACGGCGGCTTCCTCAACTTCCACGCCGTCGGCGGCAGCTCGCTGGCCGGACCGATGTGGGCCAAGGCCATGCGCGTGATCCAGGACTACCTGCCGTCCGTGCAGTTCGACGTACCGCCCAAGCGCAAGCCCGCTCCCCCGCCCAAGAAGGAGGAGAAGGATGAAGAGAAGCCCGCGAACGATGGCGGTGGCACCAACGGTGGCGGCACTGACGGTGGCGGCACCGATGGCGGAGGCACCAACGGCTAAGCGCCCAGCTGGCGCTTGACCTCGGCGGCAACCGCGCCGCCGTCTGCCTTGCCCTTGACCTGGGGTGACACGACGCCCATGACCTTGCCCATGGCCTTCATGCCCTCGCCCGCGGCGCCGGTCGACTCGACGGCGGCCGTGACGATGACGCTGATCTCCTCGGCGGAGAGCTGGGCCGGCAGGTACTCAGCGAGGATCTCGGCCTCGGCCCGCTCCTTGTCGGCGAGCTCGGGACGGTTGCCCTCGGCGAACGCCTGGGCCGCTTCGCGACGCTTCTTGGCCTCGGATCCCAGCACGGTGATGACGTCCTCATCACTCAGCTCGCGGACCTCCTTGCCGGATACCTCGGCGTTGGTGATGGCGGTGAGCACCATCCGCAGGGTCGATGTGCGCAGAGCGTCACGCGCCTTCATCGAGGTGGTGAGGTCGTCGTGAAGCTGGTCCTTGAGTCCTGACATGCCTCCAGTGTCCCACCAGGGCTGTGACACGCTGGAGCCGTGCGTCCCTTGCTCTGGCCGATCGCGGCCGCCGCGGCCGGGCTGGCGTATGCCTCCGTCTATGAGGTCCGCGCGTTCACGCTCCGCCGGGTCACGGTCCCGGTGCTCGCGGCCGGCTCCGAGCCGTTGCGGGTGCTCCACCTGTCCGACGCCCACATGACGCCGAGCCAGCACAAGAAGCAGCAATGGCTTCGCAGCCTGGCCGACCTGCAGCCCGACCTGGTCATCAACACCGGCGACAACCTCGCTCACCTCGATGCCGTGCCGTCGGTCCTCCGGGCGTACGGTGATCTGCTCGACCTGCCGGGTGCCTTCGTCTTCGGCTCGAACGACTACTACTCACCGCTCGCCAAGAACCCGGTCAACTACCTCAGAGGTGGCACCGGCGGCGACTGGAACCGCAAG
The DNA here is from genome assembly GCA_963817425.1 of uncultured Actinomycetota bacterium. Taxonomy (GTDB): domain Bacteria; phylum Actinomycetota; class Actinomycetes; order Propionibacteriales; family Nocardioidaceae; genus Aeromicrobium. Next base: position 61,356 of record CAWFOH010000017.1, on the reverse strand, counting down.
CGGGACCTGCCGTTCGACCAGCTGCGCCACGCGTTCGAGCAGCGCGGCTGGGTCGACCTGACCAACCGTCACGCGTCGTTCGTGGTCGGCGGTCGGCGGCTCGCGTTCGTCGGGGTCGACGATCCGCACCTCAACTACGACGTGCTCGATGACGTGCCCGCCGACCTGACAGCCGATCTCGCGATCGGCGTGACCCACGCGCCCTACCTGCGCGTGCTCGACCGGTGGAACTCGCTCGGCTACCCCTTGATCATGGCCGGCCACACGCACGGCGGGCAGCTCCGCATCCCGTTCTACGGTGCGCTCGTGACCAACTGCGACCTCGATCGCAGCAGGGCGCGTGGCCTCCACACGCACCAGGTGGACCGCCACGATCCGTCGTGGCTGCACGTCTCAGCGGGTCTCGGGACGTCGCCCTACACGCCCGTACGTTTTGCCTGCCGCCCCGAGGCAACGTTGCTCACCCTGACTGGGATAGACTCTTCCGGGTCCCTCAGCTAGGGGCATTCGGGCTGTGGCGCAGCTTGGTAGCGCGCGTCGTTCGGGACGACGAGGCCGCAGGTTCAAATCCTGTCAGCCCGACCATGTGATCTCGCAAGAGATAGGAAAGTCCCGGACCTGCGAAAGCGGGTTCGGGACTTTCCGGTCAGAACCGGGGGCTGAACGTCATCACCGGGACGCGAATCGAGTCCGCTGACTCGTGTCGCGACCGGGCCCGCGATCGATCCCGGATCACCAAGGCCAGCATCCATTTCGCTGCTGCCTTCACCTTCATCGAGATGCCTCTCGCGTCGTCGTGCGCTGCCACGGGTGCGGCGTCACAAGTACGACGAACGGGCCAGGCCGATATCCGACAACCGGCCGCTCCATCGGGCCGAAACTCAATCTGATCGCAACGTGCGACCGGCGCCGTGGTCACACCCGCTGTGACAGACTCGGCGCATGGTTGACGAGCAGGATCCCCCGCGCAGGAGCGCTGGAGATGCCCCCACCGCCAAGAAGGTGGTCAAGCGGGTCGTCAAGAAGACCGTCACCCGGCCGACGTCCCCGCCCGCCGACAAGCCCGTCCGGTATGGCCGACCGGTCGCCACCACCCGCACCAAGCCGCAGGCCAAGGTCGCGAGCCGTCCCGGCGCGAAGCCGGCCGGTTCGACCAAGACCCGCCCGCACGTCAAGGTCAGCGCGGCCGGCAAGGCCTTGACCTCCCGCGGCGCCGGCGTTGCGTCCAGAGTCGCGGGCGCCGCCGGCTCGGCTGCGCGGACCACCGGCAACTTCATCGCCGACCGGTTCAGGGCGCTGATCGCCTGGCGGATCCCGCACATCAACCCGCGGCTCGCCTCGGTCATCACGGGCCTCGTCGTCGGGCTCGCGTCAGTCGGCCTCGGGCTGATCGCGCTCGAGATCTTCAACGATGTCCGCGGCGTTGCCTCCGGCGGCAAGCAGTGGGGGTCGCTGACCTTCGTCGTCGTCACGTTCATCGCGATCATCCTCGGTGACCTGCTCCTCACAGCCTTCGGCACGGCACGAGCAGGACTCATCAGCTTCCTCGGCGTCGTCCTCGCGATCGTTGCGATCCTGGGCCTCTTCCTCGACATGGCCGATGACAACCGCGCGTTGGTGCTGGTGCCGCTGCTCGCTGCCGTGACCTACCTCGCCTCACAGTGGCTCATCACCGTCGCCGAGAGCAGTCCTACAATTCCCGAGTGACCGACATCCTCTGGAGTCCCCCGCTGGAAGGCGACTCGCGGCTCGAGCGCTTCATGCAGGGACTCGACCGATCGTTCGCCGACTACGAAGAGCTGTGGGCCTGGTCGGTGGGGCAGCCCGACGAGTTCTGGTGCGCGGTGTGGCGCGAGTTCGAGATCCCGTGCGACGGCGACCCGACGACCGCGCTCGCCGACGCGTCGATGCCTGGCGCGGTGTGGTTCCCGGACGTACGGCTCAACTATGCCGAGGCCATGCTTCGTATGCCCGGCCGTGCCGACGATGACATCGTCGTGATCGCCGCTTCGCAGAGCCGCGACGACGTACGCCTCACAGCCCGCGAGCTGCGTGACCAGGTCGCCCGCGCCCGCGCTGGCCTGGTGCGTGCCGGGGTCGAGGCCGGCGACCGGGTCGCCGCCTACGCCCCCAACATCCCCGAGACCCTCGTACTGCTGCTCGCCGCCGCGAGCCTCGGCGCCGTGTTCTCGTCGTGCGCGCCGGAGTTCGGCACCCAGAGCGTGGTCGACCGGTGGCAGCAGATCGAGCCCACCGTGGTGCTCGCCGTGGACGGCTACCAGTACGGGTCCAAGGGGGTCGACCGTCGCGCCGAGGTCGAGGCGATCACCCGCAGCCTGCCGAGCGTCCGCACCGTCGTGTGGCTTCCCTACCTCGACCCTGCGGCGCCAGCTCCCGATGGCGCGATCACCTGGTCCCAGCTCACCGCAGAGCCCGGCCCGCTGGAATTCCTACGCCTGCCGTTCGCCGCACCGCTCTACGTGCTGTTCTCGTCGGGCACCACGGGCCTGCCCAAGCCCATCGTGCACGGCCACGGGGGCATCACGATCGAGCACCTCAAGAACCTTGCCTTCCATCACGACCTGGGCCCCGAGGATCGGTTCTTCTGGTTCTCGACGACCGGCTGGATGATGTGGAACCTGCTCATCTCGGGCCTCGCTGTCGGCTCGACGATCGTGATGTTCGACGGCAACCCGGCACACCCCGACCTGCCGATGCTGTGGCAGCTGGCCGAGCGACTCGAGATCACGTACTTCGGGACCAGCGCGCCCTACCTCCTGCAGTGCCGCAAGGAAGGGCTGGTGCCGCGCGAGGTCGCCGACCTGACGCGGTTGCGGGGCGTCGGCTCGACCGGTGCGCCGCTGCCCGCCGAAGGCTTTCGGTGGGTCTACGACGCGGTCAGTCCCACGGTCCAGCTCGGCTCGATCTCCGGCGGCACGGATGTCTGCTCCGGGTTCGTCGGCGCCTCACCGACCGTGCCCGTCTATGCCGGCGAGATCTCGTGCCGCATGCTCGGCTGCGCCGTCGAGGCGTACGACGACGACCGCAAGCCGGTGATCGGCTCACTCGGCGAGCTCGTCATCACGCAGCCGATGCCATCGATGCCTGTCGGCTTCTGGGGAGACGCCGACGGCTCGCGCTATCAAGCGGCGTACTTCGAGGACATCCCCGGTGTCTGGCGCCACGGCGACTGGATCACGATCACCGAGCGCGGCACCTGCACCATCACCGGACGCAGCGACGCGACGCTCAACCGCGGCGGCGTACGTCTGGGGACGGCCGAGTTCTACACCGTCGTCGAAGGGCTGCCGGAGGTCGCCGACAGCCTCGTCGTGCACCTCGAGGACGACGAGGGCGGGGCGGGGCAGCTCCTGTTGTTCGTCGTGCTCGCCGAGGGGCTCGAGCTCGACGACGCGCTCCAGCGGCGCATCGCCACCGCCCTGCGTACGCAGCTCTCGCCGCGCCACGTCCCCGACACGATTCGCCAGGTCGCCGCGCTTCCCCGCACGTTGTCGGGCAAGAAGCTCGAGGTGCCAGTCAAGAAGATCCTGCAAGGCGCCTCGATCGAGGATGCTGCCGCCAAGGGCGCGCTGGCCAACCCTGACTCACTCGACGCCTTCATCGGTATCCGAAAGTCGCTGTGATTTCGCCGAGAAGCTGAATCGCCCCACACGGGCGCATCTCGGCGGTTAGGGTTCGGGGATGCTGCGGGGTCGAGGGGTTGCGCTGATCCTCGTCGCTGATCGTCGCAGGGTGTGGTGGTTCAGGCCCCAGCGCGAAGCCAACCGCGACGATTCCTGCTGCGAAGCCGATCCCCGAGGCGGGCCAGTGCTTCGCGAAAGAGGTTCCCGACCTCGACGACTTCGCTCCCGACCTCGACTCCCGCGTCGAGTGCACCGAACCTCACGTCTACGAGGTGACCGCGGTTGCGGACGTACCCACGCAGCTCGTGAAGGACAAGACACCCAAGCAGCTCGTCGCCCTGCGCAAGAAGCTCGCAACGGTGGACGACGGCAACGACGAGGTGGACGAGGACGAGGAGACATTCCACGAGCGGGTGGACGGCAGGTGCGGACCTGCGCACAGGCGAGCTGGACGGGCTCTCGAAGCTCAAGCTCAACGGAAAGTCCGCCGAGGAGGCCTCCGTCATACCGGCGATCAATGATGCCGACCACTGGCTCAACGTCCTCGATGCGGGCAACTGGGCGAAGGGCAACACCAAGTTCCTGTGTCTCGTTCGCTACAGCAAGCCCTACACCTCGGACGAGGTACCCGACCCCAGGTCCGTACGGTCCCGGTCCCGCGATCCGGTCGAGCAGTCGTTCCTCACCAAGGACTATCCCCTCCGGCACCGCCAGTGCCTCACGCTCAGGGGCGGCATCAAGACGGTCCCGTGCGACAAGCAGCACCAGGGCGAGATGATCTTCAGCTTCGACGCACGCCCCGTGCTGGGAACGAAGTTCGTCGAGTCGATCGGGCTCGACAAGCCATCGAAGAAACAGGCGAAGGCGCTCAACCAGATCTGCATCGACGCGCTGCCGACGTTCCTCGGTGACGGGTATGACGCCGACCTGACTGCGGTGGCCGAGCTGGGTGGAGCCGGCTGGGTCGCGCAAGGTGACTTCTACCCGACCGATTGCGTCGTGGTGGGGCGCGACTCACGGTCTGACCTGCCCGGCGGAAGCCTGATCGGAGACGCGAAGAAGGTCGACCTCGTGCCGGCCGGGCACAGCCAAGTCGCCTGGATCCGGTCGGCGTGATCAGGTCCGTGACCGCCGCGCTTGCCGCGGCCGTCCTCCTCACCGCGTGTGCCAGCGGGTCGGATTCGGGGCCGGCCGCGACCACGACGCCCGTGTCGAAGGCGGTCACGCCCAAGCCCGGTGACTGCTTCGCGGACGCCGACTCGAAGCTCGACTTGGCAGATCCCGACTTCTCGACCAAGGTCAAGTGCACCGCCAGCCACCTGTACGAGGTGACGGGCGTGAGCCCTGTCCCGGCCAGGTTCGTCAAGCCCGCGGCGGGCCCGGACGATCCGGGCGCGACCGTCCGGGACCGGCTGCTCGAGGCGGACGTACCCGTAGACCGGAGGTTCGAGCACTTCGTCGATACCACCTGCAGCAGTCACCTTTGGCACACCATGGGTGTGGAGGCCGAAGACATCCGCAGTGGAACCTCGCGCCTATCGGAGGTCGGCGCATACCCGGCAACGTTGGGCATCTCGTATCGATACACCCTCACGCCCGAGCCCGAATGGTCGAAGGGCAATCATGCGTTGATCTGCTTTGCCGAGTTCCGTGACCCCAGCGATGACCCAGAGCAAGCCGCGCCCACACCTGTCCGCTCGTACAACCTGAGGCTGGTTGCCGGGAGGTTCCTGAGGTCGAACTTCCCGTCGGAGCGGCGCCAATGCCTGGTGGCCTCGGAAGAGACCACGGACGAGTATGAGATTGGGGCCTGCGCGCAAGCCCACGAGGCAGAGACCATCCTCACCTACAATGCGCGGCTCGCGTTCGGGTCACGCTTCGTGAAGGAAGCCATTCGGGCCGAAGGCAAGGATGACAAGATCCTGGACCGCATCGACAAGGTGTGCCGCGACATCCTGCCGAAGGTCCTGGCGAGACCGATCGACTCCGAGCTGTACGTGTGGGGTTGGTCCGCCTTTGAGGCGTTCGACCCGGACTCTTACATGGACCTCACATATGACTCAGTCGAGTGCCAGGTGTGGCCGGCCGATGAGGATCTCGTACTGGCTCCCGGCACCGTCGTACACCGTCCCGATCGCCCGGAGCTCGAGCACCGGTCATACCGCTCCGATGCGTAGTCAGAAGCCGGTGAACACCAAGCCGAGGATGGCGCCGAGGATCACGACACCCGAAGCCTGACGCGGCCAGGTCCACTTCGGGTCGGGCCCGTCGTGCCCGAACAGGCCGAGGGCCGACAGCACGAGACCGGGGATCGTCATCAGGATGAATCCGTTGCGGAGCATCGTGTCCGGGTCGTCGAGGATCGAGAAGACGAGGCGGGCGAAGAGACTGCCGATGACGAGCATGAAGAGCACCTTGACGATGCCAGCCGGCAGCAGGCCGTGCAGACGTACGGAGTTGGGGAACTTCCGTTCGTAGATCGAGAGCAGCTGCGGCACCGCGAACAGCACCGCACCAACCCACAGCTGCCAGCAGTTGCCGATGAACGCGACTGACAAGAAGACGAACAGCACGGTGCGTAGCCCGGTCGCGAAGATTCGCTGCGGCGGTCCGGCAAATGGAAGCTTGGCGGACTCAACGGCTGACAGGCGCAGCGGATAGCGCCATGCGGCGAACTCCTCGACCAACACCCGCGCCACGACCGCGCCCATCGCGGTCAGGGCGATCTGGTCGGCGTGGTCGGCGATCGAGAGGTCGAGACCGGACAGCCCGGGCATGCCGCCGATGGTCTTCTGCACCGCCCAGCCGGCGATCAGCGTGCCGATGACGGTGTCGGCGAGGCGGTCCCATGCGTAGTGCGAGCCCGCGATCGTCGAGCGCCGGAAGGGCCTGGTCGCCGCTGCGATCAGCGGGATCGCGAACCACAGCGCGGCGAGGCCCAGGAACGAGCGGACCGATGTGGCGAGGCTGAGCTGGTCGGAGCGCCAAATCAGCATGCCGGAGAGGAAGCCGACGACCCCGGCGGCGCCCGCAGTGGCGTCGAAGATCGCGATGACCAGCAGCGCGGTCGTGAGGGCCACCGATGGTGCGATGGGTATGCCGTTGGTCTGATGGGCCGCGACCAGCCCGAGCGTTCCGCCGGTCAGGACGAGGAGTCCCCACGCGGTGCTGAAGATTGCGCGCAGGTACGAGCCGTCGGCCAGGACGCGTGCGGTCAACGGCGATCGCGTCGCCAACCACAACGGCAACGCCAGGCTCCAGGCGTCCACCCGCTGCCAGCCGGGCAGCTGCCAGGTCCGCGACTCGTCACCGCGCCCCCCGCCAGCGCCGGAGAACTTGGTCATCTTGACCTTGGCTGCCTTGACGCTGCCGCGCTTGCCGCCACCTGAGGCTGTTGCCGCCGCCGCCCGCCGCCGCCGCGACGGCTGCTCCGGCGGCGCTGCTTCCGAGAGCACTGCTGACCGCGAGCCCGGTCGGGCCAACCACGCTGAGCAGCGCGAACGCCGCGACGCCGATCGTGAGCACTTCGCGCGGGTGATCGGTGGGATCCCAAGCGGCGGGGAGGTCCGACACGGGCGCAGCTATCGGGGCGACCTCAACCGGGGCGGGTGCGGCCTCGGGTGTCGGCTCCGGAGTGGGTTCCGTTGTGGCTTCCGGCGTGGGCTCCGGCGTCGGCGTCGCCACAGATCGGCGGCGCCACAGCCGGTACGGCCGCCTGGGTCGGCGCCGGCTTTGGCTGCGGCTCTGGCTCTGGCTCCGGCGGCGGTGGCGGCGGCGGGTCCAGGGACATCCGCGATGACCGTGATCTCGAGGAACACCCCGGGCGAGAATCCGTCGATGTTGGATTCCTGGACCACGACGTTGTAGACACCGATCGCCTGGGGAGCCACTTCGCAGGACCAGGTCTGATCGCCGCCGACCGGGACCGATCCACACCCGAAGGGTCCCTCCACATGGACGCTGTCACCGGGAACCCCGGTGCCGGTGATCAGGATCGGGTCGGACGTCTGGAACGTCGTCGGCGAGGTGACCACAGGTGCCGGGGGCGGCGCAGCCCACGCGGCCGGGGCCATGGCGAAGCCACAGGCGAGGACGCCCAGGAACGCCAACAGCCGTACGACTTTGCGAGTCACGACCTGATCCAGACCGCATCCGTCGATCCCCGGGACTCCCTGTCCGCCCGCAGATGCAAGAGCCAAATCTACGTGTGGTTGGTGTGACGCATGGGGCTTTTGGGAGAACTAGAGCAGCAACTCGGCGATCTGGATCGTGTTGAGCGCGGCGCCCTTGCGGAGGTTGTCGCCGCTGACGAACAGCACGAGGCCACGCCCGCCGTCGACGCTCTGGTCCTGACGGATGCGACCGACGAGGCTCGGATCGGTGCCGGCAGCCTGCAACGGCGTCGGGACGTCGACGAGCTTGACGCCCGCGGCGTGCGACAGCAGCTCGATCGCCCTCTCAGGCGTGATCGGCCGATCGAACTCGGCGTTGATCGACAGCGAGTGTCCCGTGAACACCGGAACGCGCACGCACGTGCCCGAGACCTTGAGGTCGGGAATGTGCAGGATCTTGCGGCTCTCGTTGCGGAGCTTCTGCTCCTCGTCTGTCTCGAACGAACCGTCGTCGACGATCGAACCGGCCATCGGCAGGACGTTGAACGCGATCGGTGCGACGTACTTGACCGGCGCGGGGAACGTCACGGCGCTGCCGTCGTATGCCAGCTCGTTGGCCTTGTCGACCACGGCGAGCGCCTGGCCGTGCAGCTCCTGGACGCCGGCGATGCCGGAGCCCGAAACGGCCTGATAGCTGCTGACCACGAGGCGTACGAGCTGGGCCTCGTCGTGCAGCGGCTTGAGGACCGGCATCGCGGCCATGGTCGTGCAGTTGGGGTTGGCGATGATGTTCCGCCCCCCGTTGCTGGTCTGTGCCTTGGCGACGTCCTCGGGGTTGACCTCGCTGACGATCAGCGGGATCTCGGGGTCCTTGCGGAACGCCGAGGAGTTGTCGATGACCATCGCGCCGGCCGCGGCGAACCGCGGGGCCTGCTCCTTGGACGTGGTGGCACCGGCCGAGAACAGGGCGATGTCGAGCCCGGACGGGTCCGCGGTCGCGGCGTCCTCGATGACGATCTCGCCGCCCTTCCAGGGCAGGGTCTTGCCCGCCGAACGCGACGACGCGAAGAAACGCACCTCGTCGGCCGGGAAGTCGCGCTCCTCGAGGATGCTGCGCATGGCGACGCCGACCTGGCCGGTCGCGCCGACGATTCCGATGCTGGTCATCGTCCGGTACCTCCGTAGACCACTGCCTCGACCTCGTCGGTGCCGAGGTCGAACGCGGCGTGGGCGGCGTTGACGGCCGCGTCGATCTGGTTCTCGGTCACGACGACGGAGATGCGGATCTCCGAGGTCGAGATCATCTCGATGTTGACCCCGGCGTCGGCGAGCGCACGGAAGAAGCGCGCGGTGATGCCCGGTGACGACCGCATGCCGGCGCCGACGATCGACACCTTGCCGACACTGTCGTCGTACTGCAGGCGCTCGAAGCCGACCTCGTCCTTGAGCCGCGCGAGCGCGGTCATGGCGGTCTGGCCGTCGGCGCGGGGCAGGGTGAACGAGATGTCGGTCAGCGACGTCGTGGCGGCCGAGACGTTCTGCACGATCATGTCGATGTTGATCTGGGCGTCGGCGAGAGCCTGCAGGATCGTGGCAGCCTCGCCGACCTTGTCGGGCACGCCGACGACGGTGATCTTGGCTTCGCTGCGGTCGTGCGCGACGCCGGAAATAATGGCTTGTTCCATGGAGTGCCCCTCTTGGATGACGTCCTCGGTCTTGACGACCCAAGTGCCGGTCTTGTCGGAGAACGACGAACGTACGTGAATCGGCATGTCGTTGCGGCGGGCGTACTCGACGCACCGCAGGTGCAGGATCTTGGCGCCGTTGGCCGCCATCTCGAGCATCTCCTCGTAGGAGATGCGCGGGATCTGGCGGGCGTTGGGCACGATCCGCGGGTCGGCGGTGAAGATGCCGTCGACGTCGGTGTAGATCTCGCAGACGTCGGCGTCGAGCGCCGCAGCGAGCGCGACGGCCGTGGTGTCGGAGCCGCCGCGGCCGAGCGTCGTGATGTCCTTGGTGGTCTGCGAGACGCCCTGGAATCCGGCGACGATCGCGACCGCACCCTCGGCGAGGGCAGCTTCGATGCGGCCCGGCGTGACGTCGATGATCTTGGCCTTGCCGTGCTCGGAGTCGGTGATGACGCCGGCCTGCGAGCCGGTGAACGACCGGGCCTCCTGGCCGAGCGTGCCGATCGCCATGGCGAGGACGGCCATGCTGATGCGCTCGCCGGCGGTCAGCAACATGTCGAGCTCGCGGCCCGGCGGCAGCGGCGCGACCTGGCTGGCGAGGTCGATGAGCTCATCGGTCGTGTCGCCCATGGCGGAGACCACGACAACGACGTCGTGACCGGCCTTCTTGGTCGCGACGATGCGCTGGGCGACCCTCTTGATGCTGGTTGCGTCGGCAACCGAGGAGCCGCCGTACTTCTGGACGACAATGCCCACGATTGTTCCTTGGAGCTGGGAAACGTACGGATTGCGCGACGCTGCGCGCGACAAGTCTACCGGTTCGCCGGAGGTGGTCGCAGTGGTGATCCTGCCGATGGACAGCGAGAAGCGGTCAGGTGCCGATGGTGGCGTTGCCGATCGTCGTTCGGCCTTCGAACGCGCGGCCGAGGGTCAGCTCATCGGCGTACTCGAGGTCACCGCCGACGGGCAGCCCGCTGGCGAGCTTGCTGACCCGCAGGCCGAGCGGTGTCAGCATGCGAATGAGGTAGGTCGCGGTCGCCTCACCCTCGAGGTTGGGGTCGGTCGCGATGATGACCTCGGTGACGACGCCGTCCTGCAGACGCTGGAGCAGCTCCTTGATGCGCAGCTGGTCGGGCCCGATGCCGGCGATCGGCGAGATCGCGCCGCCGAGCACGTGATAGCGGCCGCGGAACTCCCGCGTACGTTCGATTGCGACGACGTCCTTGGACTCCTCGACGACGCAGATCACGCTGAGATCGCGGCGCGGATCGGCGCACACGCGGCACTCGGTGTCGACCGTGACGTTGCCGCAGATCGAGCAGAAGTGGACCTTGGCCTTGACCTCGACGAGCGTCGCGGCGAACCGGCGTACGTCGTCGGGATCGGCGTCGAGCAGGTGAAAAGCGATGCGTTGCGCGCTCTTGGGACCGATGCCGGGGAGTTGCCCGAGCTCATCGATCAGATCTTGAATCACGCCGTCATACATATGCGATCAGTCTAGTTGTCGACACATGACTGGGGGCTCCCGCCGCGCTGAGCCGCGCGCGCGGGTGCAACCAGGACCGTCAGGGGCCGTCACTCGCGTTGACGAGGCCGCTCGCCAGGAAGGACTGGAGCATCTCGTGGCCGCGCGCCGTGAGGATGGATTCGGGATGCATCTGCACGCCCTCGACCGGGTGGATGCGGTGGCGTACGCCCATGAGGATCCCTGATGCGGTGTGTGCCGTCGCCTCGAGCTCATCGGGCAAGGTCGCGGGGTCGATCACGAGCGAGTGATAGCGGGCGCAGACCAGCGGTGTGCCGAGCCCCTCGAAGACACCCAGCCCGTCGTGATGGATCAGTGACGGCTTGCCGTGCACGATCTCGGGTGCGCGCACGACCTTCGCGCCGTAGACCTCGCCGATGGCTTGATGACCGAGGCACACGCCGAGCGTCGGGGTGGTCGGGCCGAGGCGGCGGATCGCCTCGATGCTGATGCCGGCGTCGGCCGGCGTGCCGGGGCCGGGCGACACGATGAGATGCGTGAACTCGCCGCGTTCGCGGGCCCGCACGAGGTAGTCGACCGACACCGCGTCGTTGCGTACGACCTCGCTTCGTGCGCCGAGCTCGCCGACGTACTGGACGAGGTTGTAGACGAACGAGTCGTAGTTGTCGATGAACAGGACCTTGGCCTGCGTGACCGGTGAGCCGGGAGCCGACCGCGACTCCGGTGCGGACTCTGAGTCGTCGCCCGGCGAGGGACGCCAGAAGCGCCAGAGCTCGTCGCGCACCCACGCCGTCGTACGCCCGACCGGCCACCCGCCGACGCCCTCGCACGCGACGACCGGCACGACACCGCGCAACGAGTTGGTGACGAAGACCTCGGTCGCCGCCGACAGGTCGTCGACCGTGAGCCGGCGCTGGAACACCGGGACGGTGCCCTCGTGCAGGATCTCGATGACGCGGGCGCGCGCGGTGCCGGGCAGGATGCGTCCGTCGGTCGGCGGCGTGTGCACCCCGTCGTCGTGGACCACGAAGATGTTGGCGCGTGCCGTCTCGAGGAGCGCACCGTCGTCGGCGAACAGCAGCAGGTCGCGGTCCGGGGCGTGCTCGAACGACAAGGCTCGCCGGTCGCTCCACTTGTGCTGCCCGAAGCCGCCCTCGATCGTCCTCGGCGTGAGGGTCCAGGCGTCGGCGTCGTCGTCGATGACCCGGCTGGTCATCGAGACTGCGACCCCGTCGGCGCCGGGCACCGCGTCGATGCGCATCCGCTGACGTCCCCTCAGGCTCGCTGCGCGGCGCAGCACTGCTTCGTCGAGCCCGGCGCGGATCGTGTCGCCGTAGATCGCCCGGACGCTGGCGTCGAGCCGCGCGAGGTGTGCTTCGAGGTCGGCGACGTGTCCGTCCTCGACCAGCAGGGTGTCGTAGATGCCCATCGACTCGTCGACGGTCGGGGCGGGCTCGGGAACCCCTGGCAACCGCGGCTCGTCGAGGTCCGGGGATTCGGCCGTGAGCTCGAGAAGCCCTCCGATCGCCTCGATCAGCGGGCGGGCCTTGACGAGGCACTCGGCGTACTCGCCCTCGGGCGTGGAGTCGGCCACGATGCCGCCGCCGACGCCCAGCCACACGCGATCACCGGCGAACTCGAACGTACGGATCACGACGTTGAGCTCAAGGCCCGCCGCCGGGCTGATGTGGCCGATCGCGCCGGTGTAGGCCTCGCGACCGGTTGCCTCGAGCGAGTTGATGATCTCCATCGCGCGGACCTTGGGCGCGCCGGTGACCGAGCCCGGCGGGAACGTCGCACGCAGCAGCTCTGAGTCGCGTACGCCACGGGCGACGTGGCCGACGACGTCAGACACCAGATGCCAGACGGCGTGACGTTCTGCGCGGGTGATCGCAGGGACGCGCACCGAGCCGGGCACGCTGACGCGACCGAGGTCGTTGCGCATCAGGTCGACGATCATGATGTTCTCGGCGCGATTCTTGGCCGAGGCGACGAGCTCGTCGGGGTCGGTGTCGAGCGACGCCGTGCCCTTGATCGGCGAGCTCAGGACCTCGTCGCCGGTGCGGCGCAGGAACAGCTCGGGCGAAAGGCTCGCCAGTGCGCCCTCGGGGCTCGAGACGAATGCGGCGTACGCCGGCCGCAGGCGGGCAACCCCTGCGCAGAACACGTCGAGCGGGTCGCCGCTGAACGGCGCCTCCAGCCGTGTGCACAGGTTGGCCTGGAAGATGTCGCCGGCCGCGATGTGCTCGAGCACCGTGCTGAGGGCTGCTCGGTGTGCGTCGGGCGTCGGCGTCATCTCGAACGTGCCGACCTCGTACGTCTGAGGGTCCGCCGAGCCGGCCCGGAGGGTCTCGATGATCCGGGCGTCGCGCACTTCGTCGGCGGCCAGAGACTCCAGCCACCAGGTGCCGTCGGTGCGGCGCAGGACGTGGTCGTAGAACGCGATGCGGTGATCGGGCTGCGGGATCGGGCGGTGCGGAGCGGCCGGCAGCTCCTCGACGAGCCGGCCGAGCTGATAGCCCCAGGCGCCGATCCACCCGCCGCCGAATCCCCGGACGTCGGGCGGCAGTGGGTCGAGGTCGATGCCGGTGAACGGGTCGCCGTCGAGCACCGTGACGGGATCGAAGGCGATCAGCGCTTCGCCGTGGTGCCAAGCGCCGAGCAGCGCGACGAGCCGCTCGCGGCCCCGGAACAGACGGAGGACGTCGAGCGGATCGAGGTCGAGATCGAGACGCGTGCGGCCGAGGCCGGAGTCAGTCTGTGCGGGACTCGTCAATGACTCGCGCCCCCAGCTCCCGCGTCAGGAGGTCCTCGGGATCGATGTCTTCCTGCTCCACGACAGGATCGTCGCGGGTCGCGGTGGCATCGGGGTCCTCGCGGGCCTCCGGCGTGACGGACTCGCGCAGCGCCTCGCGTACGGACTCCGGTGCGGCGACGCCCTTGCGCGGAGCGGAATCCGCGCTCGGGTCTGCCGAGGCCGGCTCGTCGGGTCCGGTCGCGCCGGGGCGGGCGCTCGGGTCGACGATCGCCTCGATCTTCCAGGTGACCCCCAGGACGGCGTGGAGTGCCTGCTGGACGTACTCCTCGGAGCGACTGTTGATGAACGAGTCACGCGCACCGGCGTTGACCAGCGCGATCGTCAGAGTCGACCCGTCGAGCCCGGTGACCTGCGCGTTCTGGCTGAGCATGACCCAGGCGAAGCGTCGCAGGTCGCGGATCTTGTCGAGGATCTCGGGCCACAGACGGCGTACGTCGGCGATCGTGAGCGACCCGGTCGACGGTGGCGCCTGCTGCTCAGGCTCAGGGACGACTTCCGGTGCGGCGACTGGGGCAGGCGTCTCGGCAACGGGTGGGGCGACCGGGGCAGGCTCGGCCGCCTCGGGCTCCGCGATCGGCGCGGATTGCTCGGCGACGGGCTCGGCAACCGGGGCGGGCTTGGCCTCGACGGGCGGGACGACCGGCGGCCGGGTCACTGCCGGAGCAGGAGCCGGCGCAGCACCGCCCTCGATCGACAGGCGGCGCTCGAGCCGGTCGAGCCTGGCCTGGAACCCCTGGGTCGAGTTGTCGGAGCCGGGCACGAGGATCCGCGCGCACATCAGCTCGAGCAGCAACCGGGGCGCCGTGGCACCGCGGAACTCGATCAGTGCCGCGTTGACGATGTCGGCCGCGCGGGTGAGCTCTGACGGGCCGAAGTTGCTGGCCTGGCTGAGCAGCCGCTCGGCCCGATCCCCCGGTACGTCGAGCAGACCCTTGGACAGCGCATCGGGCACCGCGGCGACGATCACGAGGTCGCGCAGGCGCTGGAGGAGGTCCTCGGCGAAACGGCGCGGATCCTGACCCGACTCGATGACCTTGTCGACGACACCGAAGACCGTCGAGCCGTCGCTCGCGGCGAACGCGTCGATGGCCTCGTCGAGCAATGAGTCGGGCGTGTAGCCGAGCAGCTGCACCGCGAGGTCGTAGGTCACACCCTCAGGTCCGGCGCCGCCGAGCAGCTGGTCGAGGACGCTGAGCGTGTCACGGACCGACCCCTGCCCCGCACGTACGACGAGCGGCAGCGCGCTGGGTTCGAGCGTGACGTGCTCGGACTCGCAGAGCTGCATGAGGTAGTCGCCGAGGGTCTTGGGCGGCACCAGGCGGAACGGATAGTGATGCGTGCGCGACCGGATCGTGCCGATGACCTTGTCGGGCTCGGTCGTCGCGAAGATGAAGCGCAGGTGCGGCGGGGGCTCCTCGACGAGCTTGAGCAGCGCGTTGAAGCCCTGCGGCGAGACCATGTGCGCCTCGTCGATGATGTAGACCTTGTAGCGGCTGCTGACCGGTGCGAAGAACGCCCGCTCGCGCAGGTCACGCGCATCGTCGACACCGCCGTGGCTCGCCGCATCGATCTCGATGACGTCGATGCTGCCGGGGCCACCGCGCGCGAGGTCACGGCAGCTCTGGCACTCGCCGCACGGATCGGCGATCGGCGCCTTCTCGCAGTTGAGAGCGCGCGCCAGGATGCGGGCACTCGTCGTCTTGCCGCAGCCTCGCGGACCGGAGAACAGGTAGGCGTGGTTGACCCGGTTGGCGGCCAGCGCGTGGCGCAAGGGCTCGGTCACGTGATCCTGCCCGATCACCTCGGCAAACGTCTCCGGCCGGTAACGGCGATAAAGGGCAAGGGGGGCATCCACGACCTGAACTCTATAGACCCGGTCCGACGCTGACGAGG
Source organism: uncultured Actinomycetota bacterium (assembly GCA_963817425.1). Lineage (GTDB taxonomy): Bacteria > Actinomycetota > Actinomycetes > Propionibacteriales > Nocardioidaceae > Aeromicrobium. Next base: position 45,715 of record CAWFOH010000017.1, on the reverse strand, counting down.
CCGTCGTCGCCTCGGTCAGGAACTGACCAGCTCCTTGACGCGAAGCCAGTTGTCGACCGCGGCGTATGCAGCCTTGCGCGGCTCCTCCAGCGAGATGAACACGTCATGCTTCGCGCCCTCGATCGGCACGACCGTCACCTGGTCACCGAGGCATCCGGCCCAGCGCGCGATCTGCTTGACGTCGAGCACGGCGTCGGCCGTGGCGACGTCGTCGTTGTAGGTCCGCGCGAACCGGCTGCGCGCCGATCGGAGCACCAACGACGGGACGCCGATGTCGAGCCCCTTGTGCAGGGCGGCGTGACCACGGCGGATCGCGGTCAGCCAGCCGTACGAGACCGGGAACCCCTCGAGCGGCTTGAACGCGGTGTTGAAGTCCCATTCGCCGTTGGCGCTGACGTGCAGGCTGCTGCCGTACGCATCGGTGGGCGGCAGCTTGATGATCGACTTGGGCTTGACGCGGGCCACCGTTGCGATGGCCTTGGTGCCGACCGTACGCATCCATGGCGCGCCCTGCAGGTCGAGCCACGGGCTGTTGAACACCGCGCCGACGATCCCCGCACCCTTGCTTCCGCCGGGCTGCTTGTTGAGCCGGTCGAGCCACAACGCCATGATCAGGCCGCCGGTCGAGTGGGCCGACAGCAGGACTGGCTTGTCGCCGGTCTCGGCGCGGATGATCGCGAGTGCCTCATCGAGCTCGGCGTCGTAGAGCGCGAGGTCCGACACGTAGTGGCCCGTCTGCCCGTCGCGGCGGGAACGGCCGCACTTGCGCAGGTCGAGGGCGTAGAACGCGATGCCCCGATCGGCGAAGAAGTCCGCGAGCTCGCGCTGGAAGAAGTAGTCGCTGAATCCGTGGACGTAGAGGACCGCGGTCTCGTACGACTCGCCGGGCACGCGTCGCACCAGGGTCGCCTCGACCTGGCCCTCGCCGTCCGGATCGACCCCGAGCGGGATCGTGTGCTGCTCGTATCCCTCACCCAGCTCGTCGGGGATCCACTCGGTCATTCGCCACTCCTTGTTTGGACAGAGACGTCGGGTCCAACACTATGGGACGGTGACGGAGACACGTGATATCCAGCGCACGCTCGACCTTGCCCTGCGCGTCGGCGACATGCTGCTTGCCAACGGCGCGGGTGCCGCCGACGTGACGGCCACGATGTCGTCGATCGCGCATCATCTCGGCCTGAGGCAGGCGCTCGTCGACGTGACGTTCACGACGGTGCACATGAGCTATCAGTCCTCACCCGACGAGCTGCCGATCGCGGCGACCCGTCACGTCAACCAACGCGAGACCGACTTCGACGACCTGACCCGCGCCGACCACCTCGTCAGCGCCCTGCTGTCTGACGAGATCGATCTCGACGAGGCTCGCATCCGGCTCGCCCAGATCTCGTCGACGGGCCATCGCACGCCGCGCTGGGCCGTGACGCTCAGCTGGGGCGCGATCGGTGCCGGCATCGCGATGCTGATCGGCGGCGACGTGGTCGTCACGCTGATCGCCGCGATCGCCGCGATCGGCATCGAGATGCTGCAGCGCTTCCTGTCGCGGCTGCGCCTGCCGTTCTTCTACGCGCAGGTCGCCGGCGGCCTGTTCGCCTCGCTGCTCGCGGTCGGTGCATCGGCCGTCGAGATCTCGGCTGATCCCTCACTCGTCATCACCGCCAGCATCGTGATGCTGCTCGCGGGTCTCGGCTTCATCGGCGCGATCCAGGACGCCCTGACCGGCTTCTACATCACCGCCAACGCCCGCGTCCTCGAGGTCATCATCTCAACCGCGGGGATCATCGCCGGGGTCAGCGGCGGGCTCACGGTCGGCCAGCTGCTCGGCGTCGACATCGACCTCGACCCTGGGGTCTCCGGCCTCTCGCAGTTCCCCCTCGTGGTCACCGGCGCCGCCCTGAGCGCGGGCGCGTTCGCCTTCAGCGCGTACGCCCCGAGGCGCGTCGTGCTGCCCATCGCCGCGATCGCTGGCGGTGCGGCCGGGATCAACCTGCTCCTGGCCGAGAACGACCTGGGCCGGGCGTGGCCTGCCGCGATCGCCGCGATCTTCATCGGTCTCGTCAGCTACACCGTCGCGGGTTGGGCGCAGGTGCCGCCGCTGGTGATCGTCGTGTCCGGCATCGTGCCGCTGCTGCCCGGCCTGTCGATCTATCGCGGGCTCTCCCTGCTCGGGGCCGAGGACTACACCGGCATCCTGCAGATGATCACGGCCGCGGCGATCGCCATCTCGCTGGCCGCCGGCGTGATCCTCGGCGAGTACGTTGCCCAGCCGCTGCGGCGCGAGGCCCGCCGGCTCGAGCAGCGCCTGGCCGGTCCGCGACTCGTCGGTCCGCTGCGCGCCCGAGCGGTGCGCAAGGCGGGCAAGCGGGACAATATGCACTCGATGTGAATATTGTTCTCCGAAACACTAGACTCGCGGTGCGCCGCGTGGCGCGATCGCCGAGGAGTCGTACATGAAACTTCAGCTGTCAGACGAGGATGCAGCCTTCCGCGAGGAGATGCACACGTTCTTCACGACGCAGATCCCGCAGCACATCCGCGACACGGTTGCCGCGCGACGCGAGCTCACCAAGGAGCAGATCGTCGAGTCGGTGCAGGCCATGAACGCCGCCGGGATCGCGGTGCCCAACTGGCCCGTCGAGTGGGGCGGCAAGGACTGGACCCCACTGCAGCGCCACATCTGGCACGAGGAGATGCAGCTCGCGTGCGTACCGTCGCCGCTGCCGTTCAACGCCTCGATGGTCGGCCCGGTCATCGCCGCGTTCGGCTCGCAGGAGGTCAAGGAGCGCTTCCTGCCCAAGACCGCCAACCTCGACATCTGGTGGTCGCAGGGGTTCTCCGAACCTGATGCCGGCTCCGACCTCGCCTCGCTGCGTACGACCGCTGTCCGCGATGGCGACCACTACGTCGTCAACGGCCAGAAGACGTGGACGACGCTCGGCCAGTACGGCGACTGGATCTTCACGCTGGTCCGCACGGACCCCTCGGTCAAGAAGCAGGCCGGCATCTCGTTCCTGCTGATCGACATGACGTCGCCCGGCGTCGAGGTGCGGCCGATCGAGCTCATCGACGGCGGCCATGAGGTCAACGAGGTGTGGTTCGACAACGTACGCGTGCCGGCCGAGAACCTCGTCGGCGAGGAGAACAAGGGCTGGGACTACGCCAAGTTCCTCCTCGGCAACGAGCGCGTCGGCGTCGCGCCGGTCGGCTCGACCAAGCGCACGCTGTCGCAGGCCAAGGAGTACGCCAGGACCGCCGGACCGGGCGGCACGTCGCTGCTCGACGATCCACTCGTCGCGGCGCAGATCGCCGACCTCGAGAACGAGCTCCTGGCCCTCGAGCTGACGGCGCTGCGCGTCGTCGCCAACTCCTCCGACGGCAAGCCGCACCCGGCGTCGTCGGTGCTCAAGCTGCGCGGCACCGAGCTGCAGCAGGCCGTCACGGAGCTCTTCGTCGACCTCGCCGGGCCGCTCGCGCTGGCCTCCGGCGCCGGCGAGGGCTCGGACATCCCCGACCTGGCACGCGTCGCGACGCCCAACTACCTCAACTTCCGCAAGGCGTCGATCTACGGCGGCTCCAACGAGGTGCAACGACAGATCATCGCCGGCACGATCCTGGGACTGAGGGGCTGACATGGACTTCCTACTGGACTCCGAGCAAGAGGCCCTGCGCGACGCGGTCCGCGGGCTGCTGGCCAAGGCGTACGACACCTCCGAGACCCGTCGTGCGGTGACCAAGCAGGACCCGGGCTGGGACGAGAAGACCTGGCAGCGCCTCGCCGAGATGGGCATCCTCGGGCTGCCCTTCGCCGAGGAGGACGGCGGCATGGGCGCCGGCCCGGCCGAGGTGTCGATCGTCGCCGAGGAGATCGGGCGGGTCATCGCGCCCGAGCCGTTCGTCGAGGCCGTCGTGCTGGCCGGTGGCCTCGTCGCCGCCGCGGGCACGGCCGAGCAGCGCGCCGAGATCCTCGGCTCGTTGGCCGAGGGCGCACTCGTGCCGGCATTCGCGCACACCGAGCCCGCGTCTCGCTACGAGCTCGCAGCTTCGGGCGTCAAGGCGTCGAGCACGGGCGACTCGTGGACGCTGAGCGGCGTCAAGGAGCCGGTGCTCGGCGGCGCACGGGCCGACCTGCTTGTGGTCAGCGCAGCCGTCGAAGGCGGCACCGGGCTGTTCCTCGTGCAGCCCGAGGCGGACGGCCTCACGCGTACGAGCTATGGCACGTTCGACGGGGGCCGCGCCGCTCGCGTCGCATTCGACAACACCCCGGCGACGCCGCTCGGTGAGGCCGGAGCCGACCAGTCGGCCGCCATCGCAGCGACCGTCGCCCGAGCCCAGATCGCGTATGGCCACGAGTCGCTCGGCGCGATGGACACTGCGCTGCGTACGACGACCGACTACCTCAAGACCCGCAAGCAGTTCGGCGTACCGCTCATGACGTTCCAGGCGCTCACGTTCCGCGCGGCCGACATGTACGTCTCGCTCGAGCTCGCCCGCAGCACCGTTGCATGGGCCACGCTCGTGCTGCTCGACGGCGGCGACGCAACAGAGGCGGCGTCACGGGCCAAGCTGCAGGTCAGCAAGGCCGGCCGGCACATCGGTCAGGAGGCGATCCAGCTGCACGGCGGCATCGGTATGACCGCGGAGTACAGCGTCGGCCACTACATGAGCCGGCTCACCGCGATCGACCACGCGCTCGGCGACGGCCGGCATCACCTCAACCGGCTCGTGTCGACCCTCGAGGGCCACAGCGTCGTCGACCCTCTGCCCTGAGGGTCTCGATGCACCGCCTCGCTCAGGCTTGGGTGAGGGTTTTCGCGTCGGCCATGACGCCGGCGACGAAGATGTCGATGCCGTCGGCGTAGTACTCGTCGGAGTTGCCGCACTCGATGATCGCGCCCGCTGCGGCGCGGAGCCGCGGATAACGGTCCTCGGGCAGCGCCTCGAACAGCGCGCGCTTCGCGGCGAGCACGGCGTCGCGCTCGGCGGGCTTGACCCCGAGCTCCGAGCCCGGCTCGCGACTGCACGAGCGTCAGCGAGATCTGCATCGTGTAGTGCGCGACAGCCGCCGACCTCTCGATGTCGAATCCCGCGACGGCGAGCTTGTCGAGGAATCGCTCGGTCAGGTCCAGGCCGTTCTCGCCGTACATGAGCTGTTGAGCCACGAGCGTGGAGGCGCTGGGGTGTGCGCGCATCGCGTCGATCAACGACGTCATCGCCTCCCGGAGGTAGTCCTCGAGCGGGAGCTCCGCGTCGGGCAGCCGGATCTGTGAGACGACGGCATCGCCCACCGCGGCCAGGAGGGCCTCCTTGTTGGCGAAGTGCCAGTAGAGCGCCATCGGCGTGACGCCGAACGCCTCGGCGACCTTGCGGACCGTCAGCGCCTTCGTAACCCTCGGCGTCGACGATCGCGAGCGCCCGATCGACCAGTGCATCACGGCTGAGTGAATTCTTCGGGGCGTTCTTCGACTTCATGTTGACAACTGTACGTCATATAGTGTCCTATATCTAGTACATGTACACCGTATAGTTGCTCCGGCGCACCAGCCGACCCCCACACACCAAGGACTACTCATGACTGACACCGCACTGGCTCCCAACACCCCACCACCCGACCCCACGACCGACGAGGAGAAGCCCACCCGCCTCGGCTGGGCGCTGCTGCTCATCTCGGTCGCCCAGCTCGTCGTCGTGCTCGACGCCACGATCGCCACGATCGCCCTGCCGTTCATCGGCTCTGACCTGAGCATCGGCTCGGCCAGCCTGGCCTGGGTCGTCACCGGCTACTCGCTCGCGTTCGGTGGCCTGCTGCTCCTCGGCGGCCGCCTCGGCGACATCTACGGCCGCCGGCGGATCTTCATGGTCGGCCTGGCGGTGTTCGCCATCGCGTCGCTGCTCGGCGGGCTCGCCACCAACGAGGGCCTCCTCCTGGGCGCTCGCGGCCTGCAGGGCTTCGGCGCCGCGCTCGCCTCACCGGCCGCTCTCGCGCTGATCGCGACGACGTTCCCGGCCGGCCCGGCGCGCAACCGCGCCTTCGCCGTGTATGCCGCGATGTCCGGCGTCGGTGCCGCCGTCGGTCTGATCCTCGGCGGTTGGCTCACCGGCCTCGACAGTGCGTTCGGAATCGAGATGAGCGGCTGGCGCCTGACCTTCCTGATCAACGTGCCGATCGGCCTGATCGCTGCGGCGCTCGCTCCCCGCTTCCTCAAGGAGTCCGAGTCACAGCTGGGCAGGCTCGACATCCCCGGTGCCCTGACCGGCACGCTGGGTCTGCTCGGGATCGTCTTCGGCCTGACCCGCGCAGGCGAAGAGGCACACGGCTGGGGTGACCAGTGGACGCTCGCGTCACTCGTCAGCGGCGTCGCGCTGCTCGTCGCGTTCGCCGTCATCGAGGGCCGCGTCGACAACCCCCTGCTGCCGATCCGCATCCTGCAGAACCGAACGCGCGCTGCCAGCTTCCTGGTCATGATGATCATCCCGGCCGCGATGTTCTCGATGTTCTTCTTCCTGAGCCTGTTCATCCAGCAGGTCGTCGGCTTCAGCCCGCTGGAGACCGGATTCGCGTTCCTGCCGTTCTCCTTCGGCGTCATCGCGGGTTCGGCGATCTCGTCCAACCTGGTCAACCGGTACGACGCCCGCTTCATCGCCGGCACCGGTGCGCTGCTGGGCTCGATCGCTCTCTTCGGGCTGTCGCGGCTCAGCGTCAACGACTCGGCCAGCAACATCGTGTCGACGCTCAGCTCGGGCGGCCACCTGGGCAGCGACGTGAACTACTGGGCCTCGATCTTCCCGTTCGTCCTGCTGCTCTCGTTCGGCATGGGCCTGGTCTGGGTCCCGATGACCCTGACCGCCGTCCACCACGTGCGCGACGAGGACACCGGCATCGGCTCGGGCGTGCTCAACACGATGCAGCAGGTCGGCGGCGCCCTCGGCCTCGCGATCCTCAGCACGGTGTCGCTGCACTTCACCAGCAGCAGGGCTGACGAGCTTGGCCCGGAGCTGGTCAAGCAGGCCGGCGGCAAGCTGAGCCCCGACCAGCTGGGCCTCGCCAGCTACCTCGGGTCGTTCACCGACGGCGCGACGGCGGCGATCCTCGTCGGCTCGGTGCTGATGCTCATCGGAGCCGTGGTGGCGTTCCTGTTCATCAACGTCAAGCACGACGAGCTGGCCACCTCCGGACCGGATGGTGTGCCGGTCCACATCGGCTGATCGCCACTGGTGTGCTGGGACGGGTGCGTCGGCCTTCGGGTCGGCGCACCCGTCGACGTCTGGGCATGAAGGACCCCTCGCGCACCCGACAGAGCTCACTGACCCTTGCTGCCTTCCGGCCCTGGGGGAGTTGGGTGATGTGTCGCCGCGCGAGGGGCTGTCGTCCATCATACGGAGCGGTCTCGCATGCCCTCAAGCCGGGCGCGGTGTCCCGATTCGTCGGCAACCGCACCGGACCGGTAACCTCATCCGCGGAGGATTCGCATAGTGGCCTAGTGCGCTCGCTTGGAAAGCGGGTTGAGTGAAAGCTCTCAGGGGTTCGAATCCCCTATCCTCCGCCGAAACGCAAGGAGCCAGACTCAGTCGAGGAATAGTCGCGACTGAGCTGGTGTCCTCGCAACGCACACCGGCGGAGGCTTGCCGCCGCCCCGTGAGGTCCAAAGCTCGCGCGACCAGGTCCGCGCCGGGCCCTCGCGTCTTTTGCTGGTCGCCTCGCGGGATGACCCGGCGGAGGCTTGCCGCCGCCCCGCAAGCCGACGAACCAACCCAGCCAAGCGCCCCGCAGGTCCCCTCGCAACGCGACCCCGGCGAAGGCTTGGCGACCTCGCGCGCACCAACCATGGATTCTTCACCCGATTTTCGAGAAGGTGTCGTACGGGGCCTGGTCCGTTCGTGGAGAGGGTAGAGGCAGCCGACCGGCCGCCACCGACGAAGGGAATCTGACATGACGCAATACATGCTTTCCGTCTACGGCACGGCCGAGACCTACGACATGCCGCTCGAAGAGGCGCAGCCGATGTACGAGGCCACCGGGCGATTCAACGAGAAGCTCATGGCCGACGGCACGTGGGTCTTCGGCGGGGGCCTCGAACGCCAGACACCGCGACGACGGTCGACGGCACCGGCAGCGACGTCATCGTCACCGATGGGCCCTACCTGGAGACCAAGGAGTTCCTCGGCGGCTTCTGGATCATCGAGGCGCCCGACCTCGACGCTGCCATGAAGCTCGCCGCGGAAGGGTCCAAGGCCTGCGGCGGCAAGGTCGAGGTACGACCGTTCCAGGCCGAGCCCGCTTGACCCCGAGCTCGGACCTGCGCGCGGAGATCGACCGGATCTACCGCGAGGAGTACGGCCGGGTGGTGGCTTCGCTCGCCCGTCGCTTCGGCGATCTCGACATCGCCGAGGACGCGGCGGGCGAGGCCCTCGTCACCGCGATCGAACGCTGGCCCGTCGACGGCATACCGCCCAACCCCGGCGGCTGGCTGACGACCACAGCGGGCAACCGCGCCATCGACCGGCTCCGCCGCGAGTCCCTGCGTGACACCAAGCACCAGGCGGCCATGATGATCACCGACGACACCCCACACGAACCGACCGGACCGGTCGAGGACGACCGGCTCCGGCTGGTCTTCACGTGCTGCCACCCCGCCCTCGCACCGGAGGCCCGCGTGGCTCTGACCCTGCGACTCCTCGGCGGCCTCACGGTCGAGGAGATCGCGCGGGCATTCCTCGTGCCCGAGACGACGATGGCGCAGCGCATCACCCGCGCCAAGGCCAAGATCAAGGCCGCTCACATCCCCTACCGGGTGCCGGACCGGGACGACGTCACCGACCGGCTGGGCGCCGTGCTCGCCGTGATCTACCTGGTGTTCAACGAGGGCTATCTCGCGGGCGCCGGCGACGACCCGGTCCGTACGGACCTCACGGCCGAGGCCATCCGGCTGGGGCGCATCCTGCGGCAGCTCGTGCCTGAGGAAGGTGAGATCGCCGGCCTGCTGGCGCTCATGCTGCTCAGCGAAGCACGCCGCACCGCCCGGTTCGCCGGCGGCGAGCTCGTGACACTCGACGAGCAGGACCGCAGCGGATGGGATCGCGCGCTCATCGCCGAGGGCCACGCGCTCGTACGTGAGTGCCTCGCTCGCGTCGCATCGACGTCGACGGGCCCTGGCCAGTACCAGGTCATGGCGGCCATCAACGCCGTTCATACCGACGCCAACGACGCCCGCGACACCGACTGGTCGCAGATCGTCGCGCTCTACGACCAGCTGTATGCCCTCGCGCCGACCCCGATCGTTGCGCTCAATCGAGCCGTCGCCGTCGCGGAGCTCGACGGTCCCGATGTCGCGCTCGCGATCGTCGACTCGCTCGACCTCGACGGCTACCACGCATGGCACGCCACGCGAGCCGACCTGCTGCGGCGCCTGGGCCGTAGCCCAGAGGCGCGAGCGGAGTACGACGCGGCGATCGCGGCGACGCAGAACCCGGCCGAGACGGCATACCTGACCCGTCGGCGAGCGCACCTCGTCGATCCGAACGCCTGAATCTGCTCAGAGCAGAACTCCGCCGGGTCGTCGAGCATTGTGCCTACGCTGAAGCATGACCGAGATCGTCCGCCTGCATGCCGTTCCGAGCCACCGCGTCACGGATCCAGAGCCCCTGTGGCGCGAGGTGCTGGGCCAGCGTCTCCGCGAGCTGCGTCGCCGTCGCGGCGAGACCCTGACCGAGACCGCAGAGCGAGCCGGCATCTCGCCGCAGTACCTCTCCGAGATCGAACGCGGCCTCAAGGACCCGTCGAGCGAGGTGCTCGCCGCCGTCGCCGGCGCCCTCGGAGCGACCCTGATCGACCTCACCTCGCAGGTCAGCATCGACTTGCGCAGCTCGTACGCCGTCAGCACTCCGCACGCGTACGGCGAGGCTCTCCTGCTCGCCGCTTAGGCGGCCTCGACGGCCGTACGCCGCAGCAGCACCTCGTCGGCCAGCCCGTACGCGATGGCGGCCTCAGCCGCGAAGACCCGATCGCGGTCCGTGTCCGTCCGCAGCGCCTCGACCGTCTGCCCGGTGTGCGCCGACAGGATCGACTCGATCGCGGCGCGGATGCGTACGACCTCGTCGGCCTGGAGGATCAGGTCGGGGATCGCGCCCCTGCCCTGGACCGCGGGCTGGTGGAGCACGACACGGCTGTGCGGCAGGACCGAGCGGCGCCCCGGCTCGCCGGCCGCGAGCAGCACGGCCCCCGCGGCGATGGCCTGGCCGACGCACGTCGTGGCGACCGGCGCCTGGATGAACTGCATCGTGTCGTAGATCGCCAGCATCGCGGTCTCGTCGCCGCCCTCGCAGTTGATGTAGAGGTTGATCTCCTGCCCCGGGCTGTCGGCCTCGAGGTGCAGGAGCTGCGCGATCAGGGCATTGGCGACGCCGGAGTCGATGCCCGTGCCGAGGTAGATGATGCGCTCGGCCAGCAGGTGCGAGTAGACATCCATGACCCGCTCGCCACGAGGATGCTGCGCGATGACGTTGGGGATCGTGTACGTGCTCATGCCGTCGCCCCCATGCCCATGAGGTGCTTCTTGGTCGGCATGACCTGCTCGAAGTTGTCGACGATGGCATCGACGAATCCGTAGTCGACGGCCTCCTGCGCGGTGTACCAGCGATCGCGCAGCGAGTCGTCGAAGATCCGCTCGACCGGTTGCCCGGTGTCCTCGGCGATGATCCCGAGGACCGTGTCGCGGGTGTGGCGCAGGTCCTCGGCCTGCAGCTCGACGTCGACGGCGGATCCGCCGATGCCGGCCGAGCCCTGGTGCATGAGGATCCGCGAGTGCGGCAAGGCGTACCGCTTGCCCTTCGTGCCCGACGACAGCAGGAACTGTCCTGCGCTGCAGGCGAGACCGAGGGCGAGGGTCGCGACGTCGCACGGGACGAGTCGCATGACATCGCGGATCGCGAGCATCGACGGCACGGAGCCGCCCGGTGAGTGGATCCAGAGGACCGCGTCGGCGACCGGGTCCTCCGCCGCCAGCGTGAGCAGCTGGGTCGCGAGCAGCGTCCCGTTGTCGTCGTCGAGTGCACCGTCGAGCACGAGGACGCGCCGGTGCAGGAGCTGCTGGCGCATCTGTCCGGTGAAGAGCGTGGTCTTGTCGTTGTCAGCCATACGTCCATCGTGCGGACCTGCGACCGGCCGCAACAGGTCTTGCTGCTGCAGGCAGATCAGCCCAGAGCAGCGCCTAGGGCGCTGCGATGAATCCGCGATCGCTGAGGAGCGGGACGGTCGTGCCCAGGCCGACCTCGGCTGCCACTGCGACGTCCTCGGCGTAGCCCGCCTCGACGAGCTCGCGCCCGCTGGCGCACGCCATCAGGTGCGACTCCTCACGGTCGGCGATCAGCCGATAGGCATCCGCAGCCATCGCCGCCTCCGGCGACAGGCCGGGCCAGTCGTGGTCCTCGAGGGCGGCGAGGACCGCACCGGCTCCCCAGAGATCCTCGATCGCCGGCCGCAGGGATCCGTCGGGCCACAGCTCGCCCGCCGCGATCACCGCGATCGACGCGGTCTCGGCGTCGTGCTCGCGGGCGATCCAGTCGGCGACGGCGACCGCATTGCGCAGTGATGCGCCGACGACCGTCGTCACGATCGACGCGAGCTCGACCGAGATGGCCGATCCGTTGGGCGACGGCAGGACGAGCCGCTCGAGGGGACCAGCAGCTCGTACGCTGGCCGGCGACAGGCTCACCTGCCCGGGCTGCGCGACACTGCGCCCGACCGCCAGGGTCGCCCGGTGCTGCGCCGCGTATGTTGGGGCGTCCTCGGCCTCCCACGGATAGGGCAGCACCACGATGCCGCGAGTCGGCGGCGACGCTGAGCGACGTGGAGAACGACAGCACGTCGACCACGACCGCGACATCCGCACCGGCTGCGATCGCCCGGCCACCCGTCGCACCCCAGTCGAACCTGACTCCGTGCGAGGCCTGATGGAGGACAGAGTTCACAAGGGTGACTGTGTCAGACCGGGATCGGCGCGTCCTCGTGGGCAACGACCGGACTGCGTCTCTCCCACGCGATGACGCCACCGAAGGCGACGAGGACAACGAGCCAGCCGACGACCGCGTCGAGCACCCAGTGGTTGCCGGTGCCGACGATCACGATCGTCATGATCGCGGCGTAGGTGAGCCCCAGCGTCTGGATGATCCGGTGCACGTTGGCACGGATCAGCACGATCGCCACCCACAAGGCCCAGCCGGCGTGCAGGGACGGGAATGCCGCGAGCTCGTTGGTCATGCCCCCGAGACCCTTGGGCGCTGAGGCGTCGGCGCCCCACCAGCCCGCAGCTGAGTGCAGGCTCAGCACGTCGATGTACATGCCGCTGATCAGGCGCGGCGGAGCGGTGGGCATCACGAGGTAGAACGAGAGCCCGATGATCGTCGAGAACACCAGGGCACGACGGGCCGTGACGTATTCGGACGCGCTGCGGCGATAGATCCAGACCAGGACGATGGCGGTGACGATGTAGTGCGTCGTGGCGTACCAAAAGCTGCCGAACAGGCCCAGCCAGTCGTACTGGATGAACTTGTCATTGAGCCATGACTCGGCGTCGAAGCGCCACGACTTCTCGAACGCGAGGATGTCGAGGGCGCGGCCCCGGGCCGGCGCGAAGTCGTTGGACGCCAGCAGCCGCGAGGCGCTGTAGCCGACGTAGAGGATCCCGAGGAAGGCCAGCTCGATCGCACCGCGCTTGAGCCCCAGTGGCACACCAGAGCGGCGTACGACTTCGGTACGCCCTGTCTGCTGTGACGACTGCGCCATCACGCCTCCTGCGCCTGTGACCGAGCCTTGGCCCGGCAGAAGACGCCCAGGTGCGCCTTCCTGTAGTCACCCTGTCCGAATGCTGTTGCTGTGGGCAACCAGAGACAACCCTGATTTGTTCCCTGAGACTACCGGCGATCACCGACGTTTTCTGAACAAGTTCTTGATCAGTTCACGTGCAAGCGTGCGGCTGGCCTCGCCCACCGCACGGTCCACGGGGGACATCCGGCGCGATCTCGGCCGGGTCGGCGCCTTCTGCCTGGCGAGCCTGTCGGCCTCCTTCTGGAGCCGCTCGGCCTCCTTCTGCTCCGACTGCTTGGTGGCCTCCTCTGCTGTCGCGGCGGCGTCACCAGCGGCCTTCGCGCCGAGGATCTCGCTCGCCGACTGCGGGTTGACCGCGGTGCCGTACGTGGCCAGCAGCGGTGACGCCGAGACGGCTGCGTTGATCTGATCGGCCGGCGTCGGGTCCATCGAACCCTGCGGGGCCCGCAGTCGGGTCCACGCGACCGGAGTCGGCGCACCCTTGTCGCTCATCACCGTCACGATCGCCTCACCGATGCCGAGCGACGTCAGCACCTCCTCGAGGTCGTACGTCGTGTTGGGGTAGGTCGACACCGTTGCCTTGAGTGCCTTGGCCGCATCGGGCGTATGAGCGCGGAGCTGGTGCTGGACCCGCGATCCCAGCTGGGCCAGGACATCGCTGGGTACGTCCTTGGGGGTCTGCGTGACGAAGAAGATGCCGACGCCCTTGGACCGGATCAGCCGTACGGTCTGGGTGATCGTCTCGAGGAAGTCATCGGACGCATCGGCGAACAGCAGGTGCGCCTCGTCGAAGAAGAACACGAGCTTGGGCTTGTCAGCGTCGCCGACCTCGGGCAGCTCGGTGAACAGCTGCTTGAGGAGATACATCAGGAAGGTCGAGAACAGCGCCGGCTTGTCCTGCACGCCGGGCACCTCGAGGAGCGACACGATGCCGCGGCCGTCCGGCGAAATGCGGAGGAAGTCGGACACGACGATCTCGGGCTGGCCGAAGAACTGATCGGCGCCTTCGTCGGCGAAGGCGATCAGCTCGCGCAGGATCACGCCCACGGTCGAAGCGGACAGCCCGCCCAACGTCTTGAGCTCGACCTTGCCGGCGTCGCTCGTCAGGTGCGTGAGCACGTCGCGCAGGTCCTTGAGGTCGACCATGGGGAGCGACGCGTTGCGGGCGTAGTGGAACACCAGCCCCAGCGACGACTCCTGCGTGGCGTTGAGGCCCAGGACCTTCGACAGCAAGGTCGGGCCGAACCCGTCGATCGTGGCCCGCACGGGCACCCCCATGCCGATGCCGCCGAGGGCGAAGTACTCCGTCGGGGTTGCCACCGCCCGCCAGTCCTGGCCGATGCTCGTGGTCCGCTCCAGCAGCTTGTCGTTGGCTGTGCCGGGCGTGGCGATGCCCGACAGATCGCCCTTGATGTCGGCGGCGAACACCGGGACGCCGTTGGCGGCGATCTGCTCGGCCAGGATCTGCAGGGTCTTGGTCTTGCCGGTGCCGGTCGCACCCGCGACGAGTCCGTGCCGGTTGAGCATCGCAAGCGGTATGCGTACCTGTGCGTCTGGCACCGGAGCACCGTCGACCAGGGCGCCCATCTCGATCGCCGTGCCCTCGAAGGCGTACCCAGCCTTGACGATCTTGACGATCTCGCTGCCGGCGACCGGTTCCGCAGGTCGGGGCTCGGCCGGCTCAGTCTCGCTCGCCTCTGACTCCGCCTCCCGCGCCACGGCGGCGAGCTCGTCGGCCTTTTTCTGGGCTGCTTCTGCCTCGGCGCGCGCCACTTCTGCCGCCTTTGCAGCCTCTTCGGCAGCTCTCTGCGCGTCGTCGCTGGTCGTCATGGCCACACGCTACCGCCAGGCATCGGGCACCCTGTCTACACTGACCGGGTGATCTTCAGGAGGGTGAGCGAGGGGCGCCCCTATCCGGACCACGGGCTGACCCAAAGCACGTGGGCCGAGATTTCGCCGTCCCAGGTGCGACTCGACGACCTCACGACCACCAAGACCCAGCTCGATCTCGAGCATCTGCTGGATGACGACTCGACCTATTTCGGCGACCTCTTCGCGCATGTCGTCAGCTGGCAGGGCGAGCTGTTCCTCGAGGACGGCCTGCACCGGGCGCTTCGCGCGGCCCTCCAGCAGCGCAACATGCTGCACGCCCGCGTCCACTCGATCGACAAGTCGGCATGAACGAGCGCCAGCTGGGGGCCCCCCCACGAGCTCTGCGAGTAGGGGGCGTGAACCAACAGGCAGCATTCATGCCGACATCTCCGTATTCTCCGCACTTCTCCACGGAGGTGTCGGCATGAACCGGGGCTATCAGGCGCTGACGCTCGTCGTGGCCGCGGCGATCTTCGCGTTCGGTGGCATCACCGGGTTCCGGCTGCTCACGTCGAGCGCAGACACCGCCGACCCGGCGCCCACGTGCACCAACAAGACCGTCACCAAGGGTGAACAGCTCGACAGCAACATGGTCACGGTCAACGTCTTCAACGCCTCGAACCGCTCGGGCCTGGCCAACCGCGTCACGATCAACCTGCAGACCAACGGCTTCCTCGGCGGCACGATCGGCAACAACGAGAGCGCCACGAAGCCCGGCCGCGTGGCGATCCTGACCGATGACCCGGACGATCCGCGCGTACGCCTGGTGGCGCAGCAGTTCAAGGACAAGGTCGAGTACAAGAAGCCGGACGTCACAGTCGAGGGCGGCGTCATCGTGATCGTGGGTGACGACTACTCGGGCCTGAAGAAGAAGGCGCCGACGAAGATCGAGTCTGACCGCGACATCACGGCCTGCGTCCCGCGGGTCGCCCTGCCCTAGTCGGTCAGGAACCCGCTCCCCAGCCGGCCAGGCGGCCATGGCGGCCGACGGCGCGCAGCCGGTCCTCGGTCTTCTCGCGCACGGCCCGGTCCGCCACGATCAGCAGGTCGTCGTGGATCGCGATGCGGTCGGTGCGATGCGGTACGAACGTCGTGCCGTCCCTGACGACCAGCGAGACCGAGGCGCCAACCGGAAGCCTCAGCTCGCCGATCTCGACGCCCGCGAGCTTGGAGCCCTTGGGCACATGGATCTGGAGCAGGTCGGCGGACACCCGCTCGAGGGGTGCGGCCTCGACCTCGACGTCGCGCGCCTCGTCGCTGAGCACCCCGCACCACGCCGCCAGGCGGGAAAGCGGGGCGGCCTGCACCAGCGTGTAGATGACGACCGCCACGAACACCACGTTGAACAGATCGCGCGACCCCGGCACGTCTGCGGCCAACGGGATCGTCGCGAGCACGATGGGAACTGCGCCGCGCAATCCCGCCCACCCGACGAACAGCTGCTCGCGGACCCCGCGCTTGAACCACACGGCGCACGCGACCACCGAGAGGGGACGCGCCACGAAAGTGAGGATCGCGCCCGCCGCGAGCCCGTGCCACACGTGCCACCACCGCAGCTCATCCGGGCTGGCCAGCAGACCGAGCATGACGAACAAGCCGATCTGGGCGAGCCAGCCGATGCCCTCGACGAACGACCTGGTGGCGACGCGGTGCGGCAGCTCGGTGTTGCCCAGCACCAGCGCGGCGACATAGACGGCGGCGAACCCGCTCGCATGGACGTAGGCCGCCGAGCCGTACGCCAGCACGGCGAACGCGAACACGACGAGGGGATAGAGGCCCGATGCCGGCAGGGCGACCCGTCGCAGCCCGTTCGCACCGATCCATCCGACGGCGAAGCCGATGGCGCCGCCGGCGATCAGCTCGAACACGATCAACCCGATCAGTGCCCATACGCCGTGGTCGAGGGCATCACCGGCGCTGATCGCGACCACGAGCACGACGATCGGCGCATCGTTGAGGCCGGACTCGGCCTCGAGCGTTCCCGTCACGGAGTGCCGCAGCGGGACCGTGCGCAGGACCGAGAAGACCGCAGCAGCATCGGTCGGGGTCAGGACGGCGGCGAGCAGGATCGCCAGCTCCCAGTGGAGGTCGAGCAGAAAGTGCCCGCCCAGCGGCCACGACAGTGATGCTGATGATCGAGCCGAGAGTCGCCAGCAGGAGGCCATAGCCGAGATTGGGCCTGACGTGCTCCCACTTGGTGGTCAGACCACCCTCGGCGAGGATCAGCACGAGACCGCCGAAGCCCAGCGCGTGCGCGAGATCGGCGTCGGCGAACTGGATCCCGAACCCCGAGCTGCCCAGCAGCAGGCCGAGGAACAAGTAGACGAGCAGCGATGGGAGCCCGGCCGTGACGGAGATCCGAACCGCGAGGACCGCGAGCACCAGGACACCGGAGCCGATCAGCAGGATCTGATCAAGCTGGTCGGCATCCATGACGGCTCCTCCCATGGTGTCGACGGACCCTGATTCTATCGGTCAGCAGGCGTGCGCCGGACCGCTCGCTACGATGCCGACGACGAAGGAGGCGGTGTGGACCAGATCCGCTATGGAGACGACCCAAGCCAGTTCGGTGAGCTGACCAGGCCTGCCGGTCGGTCCAAGGGCGTGGTCGTCGTGATCCATGGAGGTTTCTGGCGCGCGGCGTATGACCTCTCGCTCGGCCGCCCGCTCGCCGCGTCGCTCGTCGAGCACGGCTGGACCGCGTACAACCTGGAGTACCGCCGGGTCGGCAATGGCGGCGGCTACCCCGAGACGCTCGACGACGTGGCAGCCGGCATCGACGCGCTTGCCGCGGTCGACGGCCTCGACACCTCGACGGTCATGACGCTCGGCCACTCGGCCGGCGGTCACCTCGCGGTGTGGGCGGCCGGTCGGCCGAAGCTCACCGGTACGCCCTGGGGCGAGCCCGCCGTGCGGGTCACCGCCGCGATCGCCCAGGCCGGCGTGCTGGACCTCCACGCCGCGGTCCATCTCGGCAGCGGGGCGGCGAAGGCGTTCATGGGCGAGCACGACGACATCACGTACGCCGACCCCATGGCGCAGATCCCGCTCGACGTGCCGGTGCGCTGCGTCCACGGCGCGGCCGACGACACCGTGCCGCTGAGCCAGTCGGTCGGGTACGTCGACCGGGCCAGGTCGGCCGGCGCGGACGCGGAGCTCATCGAGGTCGAGGGGGATCACTTCGTCGTGATCGAGCCCGCGTCGAAGGCCTGGGACCGGACCCTGGAGGTCATGGAAACTCTGCGCGTCACCGTGAACGCAAAGGGAGTGCCCCGACCCCTGTGGTCGAGGCACTCCCTGCTTGCGGCAACTCAGTGCTTGAACGCGTCCTTGACGTTCTCGGCCGCGTCCTTGAGATCGGCCTTGGCCTGGTCGGTCTTGCCCTGACGCTCGAGCTCCTCGTCGTCCGTGGCACCGCCAACGGCTTCCTTCGCCTTGCCCTTGGCGTCCTCGGCGGCGTTGCTCAGCTTGTCATCCAGTCCCATGAGGGGTCTCCTTTCGTTGGCTCCCTCCGACGTACCCGGAACGAGCCGGGATAACCGTCAGTCGGGAGTCGCCTCGTGGTGCCGGCGGCCGTGCGTACGCCGGTCCTCCTTCATCTCGGCCTCGAACAGGTGCGTACGCCCGGGAGCGAGCGCCTCGCGCGCCGATCGTTCGTGCTCCTGGAACGTGGCGTAGTAGCCGGCGTCGTACTCCTCCACGACCTGGAACGTCCAGCGGCCCTCCACGACGTTGCGGCCGATCAGGTCGGTCTGGAGCGCGCTCCGCGATGTCCTCGTGACCCGCCTGCCGGAACAGGTCGACGGCGTCGTCGAGCGCCAGATCCGCCTCGCCAGTGCGGCGGTGGAACGCGTAGAGCAACCCACGCGCCTCCTCGACGATCTCGAGCGCCTCGCTGAGCTTGCCCAGTGCCTCGACCGTGACGTCGTCGACGCCGTCCGGGCGTACGTGCTGCGGCTTCGGTTCCTCACCCATGGGCCCACGCTAGGTCCGTTGGTGCACCTTCGGCATGTCGAGACGGCGCAGTGCCGCGAGCGAACCAGGCCCGGGCGTCGAGGGTGAACGGGCCGTCCGGGTCCCCAAGCGTCCGCCGACAAGCCTGCTTCAGCGCTTCACGCGCAGGCTCATCGAATGCTGTGTAGTAGGCGCCGGCCGGGTCCGATTCCCACGGTGAACGGCGTCCACCAGTCCTCGAAATCCTCGTACGTCGGCGCTGGCGGCGATCGCATCCCTCCACGTACGTCCGACAGCCCAGCTCGCGCAGAACAGCTCCACGAGGTCGCCCTCACTGGTCCCGACCCGCGGCCACCTCACCCTGAGATGGCCGGATCGACCTCGCGCACCCCAGCCCAGAAGGTCCGCAGAGATGTCATGCTGCCCGAAAGTCCCAGAAGCACGCAGCGATCGTCCCGCCCGGCACGGCAACGCGCGCCATCTCACTCACTCCGACATCGGGATCGCTCAGGAAGCCGATCACCAGGCTCGACAGCACGCCGTCGAACGTGTCGGTCTCGAAGGGCAGGTTCTCGGCGCAGCCCCTCGCGTACGTCCACACCCGGGGTTGCGCAGACGGCACGCCTCGACGAACGGCGGGGAAGGGTCGATCGCGGAGACGGCTTCCGGCTCCCACTCGCGAGCCACCAGCTCCCGCGTCAACCCACCTGGCCCGCAGCCGACATCGAGCAGTCGCATGTCCGGTTCGATCCCGGCAGCGTCGGCAAAGGCCGGCGCAAGCGTGGTGAGATATCGGCCCATCAGCCGGTCGTAGTCCTCGGCCGGTGCATTGAAGGTGTTGCACAGCTTCGCACTGATGTCAGTCATGGTGATCGTCCTCCAGGTGGGATTTCGGTCATCGTCGCGCCAGCACCACCGGCTGTCGCCTCCGTGTTTCCACCCATCGTCGGTACCCACATTCAGTCCGAAGTACTTCGACTAGACTCCGTGGATGGTCGCCCTGCTCGGCGGACCCTCCTGGCCAGAGGTCGACTCCGCACTCGCCCGACGGTGACCTTCCCGGCGCCATCCAGATCGCGCAGCAGGCTGCCGACATCGACGAGTCCGAGCGACAGCTCATGATCGGCGTGTGTCTCGCGATCCTCCATCAGCCGGCTGAGGCCGAGGCGACTCTCCTTGGAGAGCTTCCACGGATTCGGCCCCGCACGCCCAGCCCGGGCAGCCGTCGCAGCGGTGTTCCTTGGCCGCTTCCATTACTTCGCCCTCGACGCTCCGCGGGTTGCCAACGGCTGGTTCCAACGCGGGCGGACGCTGCTCGACGGTCAGCCGCCGGGCGTGGAGAGCGCCTTGATCGCCCTTCCTCTCCCAGGCTGCGACGTCGCCTGACGTCGGCGGTCTCCGCGAAGACGCGATGCAGGCACTGGAGCTGGCCCGCCGTCTCGCCGAGCCCCACCTGGAAGCCAAGGCCCTCGCGGCGCTCGGAACGGCGAACGTCTCACTCGCCCTGATCGACGAGGGCATGGACCGGCTGGACGAGGCCATGGCGATGGTGCTGTCCGGCGAGGCCAGCAGCCCCGTTCGCCCGGATCGACGTCATGTGCGACCTGCTGACGGCATGCAGCCGCGCGGGTGACATCCACCGCGCTGACGAGTGGACGCGAACGGCCGAGGCGCGGCTCGGACTCGATGTCGACCATGGCCCGGCTTTCCTCTACGCGCACTGCCGATCGGCTCTCGGGCTGATCCTGTGCGACGTCGGGCGCTGGGGTGATGCCGAGGTCGCCCTTCGTCTCGCCAGCGCGCGATCGACGCTCGGCGGCCCGCGCATCGAGGGCCTGGTGCAGCGGCGCCCTCGCCGAGCTCTGGATCCTGCAAGGGCGCCTTGACGATGCCGAACGACTGCTGGTCGGCCGACACGACCACCTGGACGCTTGTCTGCCGCTTGCCAACCTCCGACCTGGCACGAGAGCGACCACGCGGAGGCGGCGCGCATCGCTCGTCACGCGATGCAGCTCATCGGCGACGACCGCGTACGCGCATCCCGCCTGCTGGTCATATGCGTCGAGGCCGAGCTGGCGCTGGGAGAAATCGATGCCGCTCGAGCGGAAACCGCAGCCGACCTCGCCGAGCTCGCAGCGGGCCGCTCGCTACCCGTGCTGACGGCCCGTGCCGCGTACGTTCAAGTGGCCGCGTCGCCGAGGCCGAAGGATGCCTCAGAACGATGCGATCCAGGCGTTTCAGACCGGCCTGCGCGCCCTCGCGAACGCGGACTGGCCGCTGCTCCGCGCCGAGCTGCACCTGCACCTCGGGCCCTGCTCGTCGCCACTCGACCCGCCAGGAGCCATCGCGGAGGCGCGTGCCGCGCACCTCATCTTTGACCGCCTCGGATCACCGTCCGCGGACAGCGCTCGGCCGACTCTCCTCGCGTCGCTTGGGCCTTCAAGCCGCGTCGCGCCCACGCCCCACGGACGCGCGTCGCGTCCCTCACGCCACGCGAGAGTCGACGTGCTCGCAGCTCCTGAGGGAAGGGCTGAGCAACGCCGAGATCGCCGCCAGGCTGCACAACTCGGTTCGTACGATCGAGCATCATGTCAGTGCGATCCTGGCGAAGCTCCAGCTGCGCAGCCGGGCCGAGGCCGCGGTCTACGCGGCGTCCCTCGACATCGTCGTCGCGCGACGCTGACCGCTCAGGCACGACGCGGCCCATGCGCTCGAGCGCCTCGGTGAGGATCTCGGGGGTCGTCCCGAAGTTGAGCCGTACGTGTCCGCCGCCGTTGCGAAACGGCAGACCGGAGTTGACCGCGACCCGGCCCTGCTCGAGGAACGCCGTTGCCGGGTCGTCGCCGAGGCCGAGCTCGCGGCAGTCGATCCACGCCAGGAACGTCGCCGGCCCTTCGGCCCACCGCGCGTCCGGCAGGTGGGTCGCCAGCAGCTCGGCCAGCAGCACCCGGTTGGCGGCAAGGTCGGCGTGCAAGGCGTCGAGCCAGGCGCCGCCCTCCCGGAACGCGGTCGTGTGCGCGAGCGCGCCGATGTGGCTGGGGCCGTCGGCGACAACCCACGACAGTCGCGCGAGATCCGCCTTCGCACCCTCGCCGGCGACGAGCAGTGCGGCCTTCATGCCGGCCAGGTTCCACGCCTTCGTCGCGGAGACCAGGCTGAACGCGTTGTCGCTGCCGGCGACGCTCAGGTAGGGCACGAAGCCCTCTGCCACCAGCGGCGCATGGATCTCGTCGACCACGACCCGCGCCCCGTACGTCTGCGCGAGCGCCGCGACACCGGCCAGCTCCGCTGCGGTGTGCACCACTGCCGTCGGGTTCTGCGGGTTGCACAGCAGATAGGTCACCGGGCGCCCGTCGGCGCGGGCGTGGATGAACGCCGCTTCGAGCGAGTCGAGGTCGAGCCGGCCGGTGTCGCCGAGCGGCGCCTCGACGATCTCGCGCTCCGCGTGCTCGAGGAATCCGAAGAACGGTGGGTAGACCGGAGTGTTGACCACGACCGGGTCCCCGGGCGAGGAGACGAGCCCGATCGCCTCGACGATGCCCGTCATGACGTCGGCGACCAGCGCGGTGCGACCAGGATCGGCGCCATCCCATGACCACCGCTCAGCGGCGAAGGCCGCAAAAGCCTCGGCGTACCCGTTGCCGTGCGGGTAGCCGGTGTCGCCGTCGACCACGGCCTGCGTCACCGCACGAGCAATCGGCTCGGCAAGGCGTACGTCCATCTCCGCCACCCACAAGGGCAGCACATCCGGGTCGTACTCCCGCCACTTGACGCTCGTGCGGCGTCGCAGGTCCTCGAGGGTCAGCTCACGGAGGGGATGCATGTCCCCATCATGTCGGGCCACCTCGAACCGGTCAGACAGCGTCGGACAGGGCGCGGAACTGCTCGTCGGTCAGCTCGATGCCGGCCGCACCGATGTTGTCCTCGAGGTGCGCGACGGTCGACGTGCCGGGGATCGGCAGCACGACCGGCGAGCGCTTGAGCAGCCAGGCGAGGGCGAGCTGCGACGGCGTCGCGTCCTGCTCCTTGGCGATCTCCGCGAGCGGCCCGCCATCCTTGACGAGTCCGCCCGTGGCGAGCGGGAACCACGGGATGAAGGCGACACCGTTCGCCTCCGCGTGATCGAGGAGCGCTTCGGCGGACCGGTCGGCGAGGTTGTAGAGGTTCTGCACCGACACGATCTCGGCGGTCTTCTGCGCCTCCTTGAGCTCGTCGACGCTGACCTCGCTCACGCCGATGTGGCGCACCTTGCCCTGCTCCTGCAGCTCCTTGAACGCGCCGATCTGATCGGCGACCGGCACCTCGGAGTCGATGCGGTGCAGCTGGATCAGGTCGATGCGATCGACGCCCAGGCGGCGGAGGCTGAGCTCGACCTGCTGCTTCAGGTATGCCGGCCGGCCAACGGGGATCCACTCGCCGGGGCCCGTGCGGGTCAGGCCGGCCTTGGTCGCGATCACGACGTCGTCGGCGTACGGATGCAGTGCCTCGCGGATGATCTCCTCGGAGACGTTGGGGCCGTAGGAGTCGGCAGTGTCGATGAAGTTCACGCCGAGCTCGACCGCCCGGCGGAGCACGCGGATCGCCTCGTCACGGTCGCGGGGCTCGCCCCAGACGCCGCTGCCGGTGATCTGCATCGCCCCATAGCCGAGGCGCGTGACCGGGAGGTCGCCGCCGATCTGGAAGGAGCCGGAGGTGGTTGCCGAGAGTGTGGAAGTCATGTCCATCCTCAAGGAGCCGCGACGACGACTTATTCCGCCGACTTCCGCCAGACTCAGTCGACCATGCGGAACGTCGCGTCGGCACGATCCAGCTCGTTCGCGATCGGATCGAGCCGGAGGCCGAATGCGTAGTGCCGGAGGTGACGGTCGGGGAAGTTGTGCGACCGGAACGACGTGAGCTGCGCGTGCGCCAGCCCGGCGACCGGGACGAACGTGGCATCGGCAGCAAACCGCGCGGAGTTGTCGTTCCCACCGAGGCTGACCTTGTAGCCCCAGTGCCGCAGGAACTGCCCGGGCGCGTCGACCGACTCGAACGACACCCGCCCGTCGGCTGCTCCAGCGAGCCCGGGGACCAACCGGAACTCGGAGCTCGCGAGCGGCGAAGCCGTCGGGTCGAGGCGCACCGCCGCTCCCACATGCCGCGCGTAGCGTTGGGGGTAGTTGAAGCTCTGCAGCCGCGCGACCCGCCTGCCGGTCCCAGCCACGTACTGCGTGAGAGTGCCGAAGCCCAGCGTGTCATAGCCGCCCGAGTTGGGCCCGTAGTCGCCGCCACCGCCGTCGGGGCGAAGGCTCGCGGCGATCTCCGCGACCCACGGGGTGTCGAGCCCCATGCGGCCGGAGTAGTGCCCGAGCACCTGGTCCCACACAGGTCGCCCCTGACCCCGGCTGCCGGCTCCCGGGACGGTCTGCGTGTTCCAGCCGGCGTGGGCGGCGGTCGTCGCTCGGGGGCCCGACTGCCAGCGGTAGGGGGTGAACGGTACGTCGTGCCCGAGGTTGTACTTCGCGACATACTCGGCGGCCTTGAGGAACCGGTTGTCGTCCGTGCCGTAGCAGTCGATGCCCTGGTTCCACGCCATCTCGCAGAACGCGCCCATGAGCCCGATGCCCATGATCGTGTGCGCCTGGTCCCGGCCGCTCTCCTGCCACTGGGCCAGGCCTCCGTCGTGGAGGTAGGGCACCGCGTGCGGCAGCGAGCCGTTGCCCGCGCCGTCGTGGAAGTAGTCGACGGCCCGATCCACGAGGTCATCGCGGTCGGCGAAGATGCCGATCGCGAGCACCGAGGCCATGTTGCAGAGATCCCAGTTGGCCCAGTAGTTGGTGATGACCGCACCGTTGTGGTCGGTGAGGAACTGTTCGTTCATCGGGTGGAAGATCCCGAGCAGCATGTCGCGGAACCGACCGAGCTCGAAGTCGGGTCGGTCGCGGACGAGCTCGGCGGCGTTCGCGAACTGGTAGCCGTAGATGCCGGCGGCGAGGAACCGGTCGGCGTTGCCGGTGACCGTCTTCAGCTTCTCGGACCAGGCGTTGAGGATCCGCACCGCGGCGGCACCATGGGCCTCCTCGCCGGAGATGCGCCACCGCAGAGCGTTTTGATAAGCCGCGTGGATGTCGGTGAACAGCGGACCGTAGTTCGACCCGGTGCCGCCTCGAATGACGGTCTCGACCGGGCGAGGCGTCCAGGCCGAGCCCGATCGCCCGTTGGCGGTGAGGCGGTTCCAGGCGGCCGCCCACGGCTCGGTGGCGATCTGACCGGAGATGCGGTCGAGGTCAGAGAGCGTGTGGACGAGCCCCGGATGCGCGTACGTCGAGGTAGCCGTCGCCCCGACAGCCCGACTGCCGAGCCACTGCGATCCGCCAGAGGCGACGAGGGCGGTCAACGGCACCGCGAGGGACGCGCTCCTCACGAAAGATCGGCGCGAGATGGCGTTGGCTGATGGCAGGGGACCGCGATTCGTCGACATCGACTTCCATTCCGTGTGGAGGGGCAACGTCGGATCGCGGAATCCGTTGGCCGGAATCTTCACACACCTGGGGGTTCACTCGTGCGGGAGATCCCGGGGAGTGAGACGTACCGTGCGGTTACTTCACCGGCGTCAGCAGAAACACCGGAATGACGCGAGCGGTCTTCTTGGCGTAGTCCGCGTAGGGCGGGTACGCCTCGACGGCCCGGGCCCACCAGACCTCGCGCTCCTCACCCGTGAGCTCGCGCGGCGTGTAGTCCATGCGCATCGGGCCGTCCTGCAGCTCGACAAGGGGCGCGTCGACGACGTTGAAGTACCAGCTCGGGTGCTTCGGAGAGCCACCGAGCGACGCCACGATCGCGTACTGGCCTTCGTGCTCGACCCGCATGAGCGCGGTCTTGCGGAGCTTGCCGGACTTGGCGCCGACCGTCGTGAGCACGATCACCGGCCGACCCATGATGGTGTTGCCCTTGGCGCCGTTCGTGCTCTCGTAGAGCTCGGCCTGCTTGCGGGCCCACTCGGTCGTACTGGGCGCATATTCTCCGGTCAATGGCATGCCTCAAGCCTGCCAGAGACCTCCCCACGTCGCCCTTGCCCGTGCACGGCATGATCGAACGCATGGATCTCGTGAAGCTCGGAAACAGTGACCTCGAGGTGTCGAGCATCATCCTCGGCTGCATGAGCTACGGCGACCCCGACCGTGGCACCCATCCGTGGACGATGCCCGAGGACCAGAGCCGGCCGTTCATCCAGCAGGCGCTCGACGCCGGCATCACGACGTTCGACACCGCCAACATGTACTCCGACGGCAGCAGCGAGGAGATCGTCGGCCGTGCGCTCGCCGACTTCGCGCGTCGTGAGGACGTCGTCATCGCGACCAAGGTCTTCTATCCGATGGGCGGCGACCCCGACAGCGGCGGGCTGTCGCGCCAAGCCGTGCTGACGCAGATCGACGAGAGCCTCCGCCGCCTCGGCACCGACTATGTCGACCTCTACCAGATTCACCGTTGGGACCCCGAGGTCCCGATCGAGGAGACGATGGAGGCGTTGGACGAGGTCGTCACTGCCGGCAAGGCGCGTTTCATCGGCGCCTCGTCGATGTATGCCTGGCAGCTCGCCCAGGCGCAGCACGCCGCCGACCTCAACGGCTGGACCCCGTTCATCTCGATGCAGGACCAGTACAACCTCGTGCAGCGCGAGGAGGAGCGCGAGATGCACCCGTTCTGCCTCGACGAGGGCATCGGCGTCATCCCATGGAGCCCGCTCGCGCGCGGCCGGCTGACCCGCGACTGGGACGATCTCAGCACGACCCGCAGCGAGGGCGATGCGGTCGCCAAGGGCTACTACGGGCAGGCCGACGACTCCGACCGGGCCATCTCCGCCGCCGTCGGCGCGATCGCCACCGAACGCGGAGTGTCGCGCGCCCAGGTCGCGCTCGCCTGGGTACGCCAGCACGAGGTCGTCACGGCACCGATCGTCGGCGCCACCAAGCCACTGCACCTCACCGACGCCGTCGCCTCGCTCGAGATCACGCTCAGCGATGACGAGATCGCCAGGCTCGAGGAGCCGTACGTTCCACGGCTCCCCGAGTTCTGACGTCTACTTCCAGACGCGCACGTAGTCGACGGCTGTGGTCGCCGGCAACGGTGTTGAGCCGGTCACGGCGTTCGTGCCCTGCCCCAGGGCCTGCGTCAGCGCGATGATGAACGGCTGGTCGAATGGCCGCCCGCCATTGCTCAGTCGGTGCGACAAGCAGGTCCGCCCGTCGTACTTGATCGTGATCGCGGTCGGCGTCCACTCCGCGACGTACGAATGGAACGCCGAGACATCGTTGATCTTGCAGTAGTTGTTCGTCACGGTCCTGTCGCCCGGTGCCGAGTTGTAGTGCAGGTACGGAATGGCTCGGTCGGGGTATTGCGAGTAGAACTCGGCGATGTCGATCTCGCCCGAAGCGGGCCAGGCGCCGTACTTGTAGGGGTCGTTCGGCCACAGCCAGAGCGCGCTCTGGAGGCCTGCGACCTTGGCAGCGGGGAACCTCGCCCGGATCTCGAACCTGCCGTACGCCTGGGCGAAACGTTGGTACGTGCTGACCATGCCGCTGGTGTATCGCGTCAGATAGCCACCGCCGGGATACGCGCACAGGAAGCTGCTGGCCTCACGGCGGGACGTGAGCCGGAGCACGCCGCCGGACACCGAGATGTTTTTGGGACTGTCGACGTAACATTCCCCGCCGTTCTGATAGCCGCTCGTGAAGGTCTGCTGCGCGATCCACTTGCCGGCGTCCAGTTTGGTGCCGTCGAAGTTGTCGACGAACGTGCACACCCATCGTGAACCATTGGCCTTGACGAGAGTGCCCCCACAGGTCGGTGCAGCCCCGGCAGGGGTGGCGGTGAGCAGCGCCGCGACGGCGAAGGCGGAGAACCCCACGGCACCCATCACTCTGAGCTTGGAGAATTGAGGTTTCATGGTGGGTCTCCGTCTCAGTAGGCCAACAGACGAGGTATCCCGGACATCGTGGAATCTCAGCCTTGAGAAAAACTTCAGAATGTCTTCCGAACAGTGAGCACGACCGCGGTGGAGCGGGCGACCGCACTCTCACGTCAATTTCTCCGAGAGCACCTGCGCTGGCTCGAGGAGCCGTTGGTCCCGACGCCGAGCGCCTGGGTCAACGCGATGATGAACGGCTGGTCGAACGGCGCGGAGCCGGTCAACGGCGGCAGCGGGTATCCCGCTGGCGGCGCTGAAGAGCCCGCCGCATTCAGAAGTTCGCCCACAGCCTTCTGGGGAAAGCGCTGGGGCCACCACAGCAAAACGGCGTCACGATCCGCTCCCAGCCCCGTCTCATGAATAGACCGCTTGATGGTTCGGTGCAGATCTCGGGGCTGGAACCGGCTCTACCTTGCACGATGACCCCGGCCCCGCTGCTTGCCAGTCGGCCGGGGTCTTTCTCGTGCGCGTGCCAATTCTCCAGAATGCCTTCGCCAGTCGGCTCGGTCCATCACACTCGTGTTGGGAGGATCGATCTGGGAGAACGATGCTTTGGGTGCGATGCGGTACTTCATCCTGAGAACGCCGGGACATCCCGATGAGGTTGCCCGGTGGCAGCGCCGTGGCGCTGCGTCCTACTTCGAGCCGCAGTCGCGGAGATGGATCATGGATCCGCTGCTCGCGGTCGAGATCTTCGCCGGCGACGACTGGCGTCCCATCGAAGTCGCCGACCTGCCTCCTGGGCTCCCGGATGTCGAGCCTGTGGATCGGGGCTCGCCGGGATCGCGTTCCATGCGACGCGGACGTCACTCCCACAAATGACCCGTGCTCTCAGGGTTCGCGCTTCACGACGACCAGATGACCGACGCGTCGAGAGCCTCGATCGTGGAACCGCTGGCGCGCAACGGGTTGATCTCGATGGATTCGAGCGAGTCACCGAGCCGTTCCGCCAGCTGAGCGAGCCGGAGGATCGCCGCTACCAGTGCGTCTCGATCGACTGGTTTTGATCCCCGGACACCGTCCAGCAGAGCGTTCGCCCGGAGCTCGGCAAGCATGTCGTGCACGTCAGCCCGAGTCACCGGAAGCACGCGTACGGCACTGTCATCGATCACGTGAACCAGCACCCCGCCGAACCCGACTGCAAGCGCGAGTCCCCACAGATCGTCACGCACGATACCCACGATCAGCTCCACGCCCCCCGCCCGCATCGGAGAGATCAGTGCACCTTCTGACGTCGCGCCTCCGACGCGGCTGACCGCCGCCTGCACGTCCATGAAGGCTCGCCTCACGTCATCCGCGGACTCCAGTCCCAGAACGACTCCGCCAACATCGCTCTTGTGCACGATGTCGCGCGAGACGAGCTTGACTGCGACCGGAAACCCCAGGCCGGCGGCTGCCTCGGCTGCCGCGTCCGCCGTGCTGACATGGGCATGAGGCACCGCTGGGACCCCATGCTCGACGAGAAGGGCGAGCGATTCGGCCTCGTTCCACGTCCGGTCGGCGCCGGCCAGGTCGAGCGCAGCCACGTCATGACCCGACGGCAGGCGGTCATCACGGAGCCACTCGGACCAGCGCGTGGCGTGACCAACTGCCTCGACCACGTGATCCAGACCGGTCATGGCGAGCGGGATGCCGAGCTCGTCGAGATGGCGCACCGTCATCGGGTCCATGGTTGCGATGGTCTGGTCCAACAGGATCACCGGAACGTCGGGATGCCTGAAGGCGGGCGCATGGATTCGCAGTCGCTCCTTCATCACCTCGCCTCGCTCCTCGGTGGGATGGACGTGAATCGCGGCCACGACGCTGACGGCTGGATCGTCGGCGAGCGCCGACACGGCATCGCGGAAAAGCTCAGGCCTTGCCGATGCCGCACCAGTGACGTCGAGCGGATTTCGCGACGTACCGAACGCTGCCAGGAACCCGGCGAGCCGCTTCGTCGTGGCCTCGGCGAGGATCGGGAGGCTCACGCCACAGGCGTCTGCGCGATCGGCAACCAGGTCGCAGGCACCGCCAGACATCGACACGACGCCGAGGCCGCCGGCGTTCAGGGGACCCGTGCGGGACAGCAGCCCTGCAGTGATCACGAGCTGCTCCAGGGACCTGACGCGAACGACGCCGAGCTGTCGAAGCGCAGCGTCCGCAAGACGATCGTCACCGACCATCGCTCCGGTATGGCTCTGAGCGATCTCGGCGGCGAGCGCGCTCGAACCGATCTTCAGCACCACGATCGGCTTTTCGAGCTCGGCTGCACGATGCGCCAACGCCCGAAAGGCGGCCGCATCGCGGATCGACTCCATGAACATCGCGATGGATCGAACCCGCTCGTCCTCGACCAGGATCGCGGCCATGGCGGTGGTGTCCACCATCGACTCGTTGCCCGTGGACACGACGTGACTGACACCGATGTTCTGCTGACCGGCAAACGCCGCAATCGTGTGCGCCGTCGCGCCGCTTTGTGAGACGACCGCCATGCCGCCGACGGAGAGCTCAGCCATCCGGCCGGACCACGCTGGAACCTTGTCGACGAGGTTGAGGAAGCCCAGGCAGTTCGGCCCCACACACGTCACACCCAACTCGTCCGCCAGCTCGATGATCTGCTGCTGCCGCAGCCGGCCCTCCTCACCGCTCTCACCAAGTCCCGCGGCGAGCACCACGGCGGACCGGATGCCGGCTGCCGCGATGTCACGCAGTGCATCCGGCACGGCCTCCGCGCCCACGAGCAGCAGGGCAAGGTCCACCGGCTCGCCGATGTCGATGCAGGACGTGTGCGCCTTCTGCCCGTGGACAACGCCACCGTTGCGGTTGACCAGGTGGACCTTGCCCTCGAATCCCAGGCGCTCGAAGTTGGCAAAGGATCCTGCGGACCAGGCCGAGCGCTCGGAGGCCCCGACGATCACCACGTTCCGGGGAGCAAGGAGTGATCGCGCCGGGCGGCGGGCGCTGCTCAACGTCCCGTCCACTGGGGCGCCCTCTTCTCCACGAACGCGCGGGGCCCCTCGACGAAGTCGTGCGACGAGAGCAGCCGGTCGCGCCGATCGTTGTCCTTGCGGAAGGCGTCATCGATGCTGACGAACTGTGCGTCGAACACCGCCTCCTTCGTCAGCTGCACCGAGAGCGGCGAGCACCGGGTGATCTTGTCGGCCCAGGCCTGGGCGGTGGCCATCAGCTCGCCGCCTTCAACCACCTCGTTGACGAGTCCGATCCGGTACGCCTCGGCTGCCCCGATCAGGTCACCGGTCAGGAGCATGCCCATCGCCAGCTTCAGCGGGATCTGCCGCGCGAGCCGGTGAGCGCCGCCCGCGCCGGCGAAGAGACCCACCTTCGGCTCGGGCAGACCCATACGTGCGTGGTCGGCCGCGATGACGATGTCGCACGCCAGAATGAGCTCGAGACCACCACCGGCAGCGACGCCGTTCACCGCCGCGATGATGGGCTTCGGGCAGTCGAAGTCACGGGTGATCCGGCCGAAGGGCGGTCGCTCCTCGCCCTGGACGTCGCCACCCGTCGCGGTGCGATCCGCGGTCACCTTCAGGTCGTTGCCGGCACAGAACGCCCGGTCGCCGGCGCCCGTGAGAATCGCCACCCAGAGGTCGGGATCGTCGCGAAAGTCCTCCCACGCCTCCTTGAGCTCGAGATGCGCCTCGAGATGCAGGGCATTCATGGCCTCGGGGCGGTTGAGCGTCACGACCCCAACGCGATCCCGCTTCTCGTACGTGATGAAGCTGAAGGTCATGAGGTCCTCCGGAACCTGGGGAGTGTGAAGGGCTTTTCGTCGACATCGAACTCCACGACGAGGGTGGATCCGATGGCCGTGTTCTCGACGTCCTCACCGACGAGGGAGGTGTTGAACCTGACCCCCTCGTCGGTCTCGACGGTGGCGATCACATACGAGCTGGGGAAACCCGGATACTGCTGCCGGACGACCGAAAGGCTGTAGAGCGTGGCCCGTCCGCTGGCCGGTCGCCACTCGACGTCGGGAGCGAAGCAATGGATGCAGCGGTACTTGACCGGCCACATCCACTTTTCGCAGGACTGGCAGCGCTGGAGGACGAGATCACCCCGAGCGGCCCCCTCGAAGAACGGCGCACTGGACTCGTCGTACGCCAGGTCCAACCCCGTCGACTCAGCCGGCATGCTTGCTCCAGATGGTCGTCGAGTGGAAGTTGAGCACGCCGCCGTTCCCGCTGGACAGCACGATGTCGTTCTTGGCGACCTGACGCGCCCCGGCCTGACCGCGGACCTGCATGATGGTCTCGGACAGTGGGGTGAATCCCCACATGTAGTAGCCGGAGAGCTGTCCGCCGCCGGTGTTTGTCGGCAATGACCCGCCGGGCCCGAGCTTCCCGTCCTCGACAAACGCGCCACCCTCACCTTTCTCGCAGAACCCGTAGTCCTCGAGCGTGACCAGGACCGTGTACGTGTAGCAGTCGTACAGCTGGAGGATGTCCACGTCGTCGCGCGTGATCCCGGCGAGTGCGAAGGCCTGCTCACCGGCCTGCTTGGCGCCGGTGACGATCCCCGGTTCGCGACCGGCCGACTGGTTGTCGCCCGGCGCGGCCTGCGTGGCGGCCTTGAGGTGGACCGGCGGCTGGCGCAGGTCCTTCGCGCGTTCCGCCGTGGTCATGATCACCGCCACCGCGCCATTGGACACCAGGCAGCAGTCGAACAGGTGGAACGGTTCCGCGACCAGGCGAGACGCCTGGTGATCATCCAACGTCATCGGCTTCGTCATCTGCGCCAGCGGGTTCATCAGGGCCCACTCCCGCTGCGCGACGGCGATGGCGCCGAGCTGCTCGCTGGTCGTCCCGAAGAGATCCATGTGGCGACGGGCGGCCAGTGCGTACGGCACGTTGCCGCCGAACTCGCCGTACGCGGCCTTGAGGACATTCATGCCGTCCCACACGCCGCGGGCGGCATAGGCCGCGCCCGCCCCCACGGCCGGCTTCAAGGGCGTGTCGCCATAGACGAGCACGACGTAGTTGACCAGGCCCGCCTCGAGGGCGAGGCTCGCGTACTGCACCATCGAGCCGACGCTCGAGCCGTATGCACGCATCGAGCTCATCAGTGAGAGGTCCTCGAAGCCCAGGGCCCACTGCAGGCGCGGATCCATGTCGAGATTGCCGTTGCCGTTGAGCAGGAGGCCGTCGATGTCGGACTTCTCGAGCCCGGCGTCATCGAGGGCAAGGGCGATCGCCTCGGCCGCGAAGTCCACAGTCGTACGCCCGTAGATCTTGCCCATCGGCGTCATTCCCAGACCCACAACCGCGGTGTTCGTCGACCACGTGCGATGTCCCGTCACAAGGCTGGACGGTACCGAGAACACCGACTAAAGTAAAGTGAGTTCAGTTTGTTTCTGCCGAAGGAGGACCTGCATGACCGCCCTCCAGGCTGGCTCTGCCACGCTCGACGAGCTGCAGTCGATCCTCGAGTCCCAGAGGGCAGGTTTCCGCGAGGAAGGCGCACCCAGCGCAGAAGTTCGCCGCAACCGGCTCGACCGGCTGCTCGCCGCCGTGCTGGGCGTCGCCGAGGAGCTCGCCGAGGCTCACGACCAGGACTACGGGCACCGGCCCGAGCTGTTCAACCTGACCAACATCGCCGGCGTCATCGGCCCCATCACCCATGCGCGGGAGCACCTCGAGCAGTGGATGGAGCCCGTCGTGGTTGCCGATGCCCAGCTGCCCACCGTGGTCGACAGCCAGCCGCTCGGCGTGGTCGGAGTGATCGGACCGTGGAACTTCCCCCTGTCGCTGGTGGTGCAGCCGACCGCCGAAGCCCTGGCGGCCGGCAACCGGGTCATGATCAAGTACTCCGACTTCGCGCCACGTTCCGGCGCGGTGTTCGCGCGCGCCATCGCCAGATACTTCTCGCCCGACGAAGTGGCCGTGGTCGAGGGTGGTCCCGACGTCGCCGCCCATTTCTCGGGCCTGCCGTTCGACCACCTGCTGTTCACAGGTTCCCCGGCGGTCGGCCGGCTCGTCCAGGCGGCGGCAAGCGCGAATCTCACACCGGTCACCCTCGAGCTCGGCGGCAAGAATCCCGTGGTCGTCGCGACCGACGCCGACATCACCGAGGCCGCACACGCCGTGGCGGCAGCGCGACTCAGCAATGGCGGACAGATCTGTCTCTGCCCCGACTACGTCTTCGTGCCGTCGGCCAAGCTCGAGGCATTCGTGCAGCTGGCCCGGCAGTTCTGGCTGGAGCGACTGCCGGGCTATCTCCACCACGAAGCCGTGACGACGATCATCAACGACAAGAACTTCGACCGGATCCTCGGCTTGATCGACGATGCCCTCAGCAAGGGCGCGCGAGCGGTGCTCGGTGTCGCTGATGACGAGGCAGCGAGCCTGCCGGATCGGGCGAGCCGGCGTATCGCGCCGCACCTCCTGATCGGCGTCACGGACGACATGCTCATCGCCTCCGAGGAGGTCTTCGGCCCCGTCCTGACGGTGCTCCCCTACGACGACATCACCCAAGTCATCGACCACGTCGCCCGCCGGCCTGCGCCCTTGGCGGCCTATTGGCTGGGCGGTGAGACCGACGACTTCAGGGCGTTCCGGGCGTACACCAACAGCGGTGGCATCACCCGCAACTCGGTCTCGCCACTCCACTACTCCGCATCGCGGGACCTGCCGTTCGGCGGAGTCGGGATGAGCGGGATGGGGGCCTATCACGGCAAGTCCGGCTTCGACACGTTCAGCCATCAGCGGGTCATCACCTCATCGCAGTCCGCACCCACCGCAACCAGCCGGATCATCACCTCGACACCGGAGGCGATCGAGGCGGCGCGGGCCGAGCTGGTCACCGCATCGCGGGATGTCCACGAGCGACTTGCCGCGCTGGGATTCGAGCCCCACGAAGCATGAGGATCCGTGCAGCACTGGTGCGCGACGCCGATGACGACTTCACGGTCGAGGAGGTCGAGCTTCGCGAGCCCCGCGCGGGTGAGGTGCTGGTCAAGATCGCGGCCGTCGGGGTCTGCCACACAGATCTCGCCATCAAGTCGTCGGCGGGCAGCGGCGCGACACCCGTCATCCTGGGCCATGAGGGGGCAGGTGTCGTCGAGGAGATCGGGGCGGGCGTCACCGGTATGTCTGTTGGTGACCACGTGATCCTGACCTTCGCCTCGTGCGGAGGATGCGACTTCTGCGCGCGGGACAAACCGGCGTACTGCGTGCATTTCGCTGCGCTCAACTCCGGCGGCCTCACGACGACGGACGACACCGCACACACGCAGGACGGGCGACCCGTGCGAGGCGGATTCTTCGGACAGTCCAGCTTCGCCACCCACGCGATTGCGTCACCTGCCAACGCGATCGTCGTTCCCCCTGACCTGGACCTCGCCACGATCGCGCCACTGGGCTGCGGCATCCAGACCGGTGCGGGCTCGATGCTCAACATCCTCCGCCCGGCCACCGGCTCGAGCGTCCTGATCATGGGGTTGGGCGGTGTCGGGATGGCCGGCCTCATGGCGGCCGTGGCATGCGGGGCGAAACACATCGTCGCCGTGGACCCGCTGGCCACGCGACGAGAGGTCGCCAAGGCGCTCGGCGCGACACTGACACTCGCCCCTTCGGCCGATCTGGTCGCCGAGGTGCTGGAACACACGGGTGGCGGTGCCACGCACGCCCTCGACACGACCGGTCGTGCCGACGCGATTGGCCAGGCCCTCGAATCATTGGCCAGGACCGGCCACCTGGTCCTGGTGGGCCTGGGGATGCCCGACCTCGT
Source organism: uncultured Actinomycetota bacterium (assembly GCA_963817425.1). GTDB lineage: Bacteria > Actinomycetota > Actinomycetes > Propionibacteriales > Nocardioidaceae > Aeromicrobium. Next base: position 10,394 of record CAWFOH010000017.1, on the reverse strand, counting down.
GGTGCCCGGGGCTGCACTGATGTCCGGCGGCCGCTCGATCACCGGGTCGATCGAGGGAGATGCGGTCCCCCGCGAGTTCATTCCGCTGTTGGCACAGATGTATCGGGACGGCATCCTTCCGTTGGACAGGATCGTCACGAACTACGCGTTCGACGACATCAACCACGCCATCGCCGACATGCGTACGGGCGACGTGATCAAGCCCGTCCTGGTCTTCGACTGAGGAGTCCTGGGCTCCCACCACGTCCCCTCGCCAACCGGCAGACTGTCCTTCGTGAATCCCGAGATGCCGGCAGACCTGCTCACCCACGCCCTCGCGGCCAAGGGCTTCATGCCGGAGCAGGAGGGCGCCTTCCTGCACAGGCTCGCGCGCGAGCGACTCCCCCACGGTCCGGCGTTGGAGATCGGTACGTATTGCGGCAAGTCCGCGATCTACCTCGGTGCGGCGGCGCGCGAGGTCGGCGGGACCGTGCTGACGATCGATCATCACCGTGGGTCCGAGGAGAACCAGGCCGGTTGGGAGCACCACGACGCTTCGCTCGTCGACGACGAGCTGGGTCTGATGGACACCCTCCCGGTGTTCAGGAGGACCGTCGCCCTGGCGGGCCTGGAGGACCAGGTGACAGCCGTGATCGGCCGCTCGACGAGCGTGGCGACGTGGTGGCGCACCCCGGTCAGCCTGCTGTTCATCGACGGCGGTCACGCCGAGGAGCACGCGCAGAACGACTACTCGGGATTCGCCCACTGGCTCATGGCCGGCGGCACGTTGGTGATCCACGACGTCTTCGAGCGGCCCGAGGACGGCGGCCAGGCACCGTTCCACGTCTGGCAGCGAGCCGTCGACTCCGGCTGCTTCGAGCCGCTGGAGACCGTCGGATCGATGCGGGCGCTAACGCGTACCCGGGGAGACGCCAGCGAAGCGGTCGGATGACGGGCAGTCGCACTCCAGCGTGATCTCGTCGAAGTCCACCCCGATGCCGTGCCCGGTCATGACGCCCGCGCCCGGGGTCGTTCCGGTCAGCACGTCCCACGCGAGGATCATCGCGGCCGCGGTGTAGGTCGTGTGCTCGGCCGGCCAGTTGACGTTCTCGGGGAAGACGAGCCCGGTCCAGTACGCCCCTCGGTCGCCGCGCAGGTGCTGCATGTCCGCGAACAGCTGCTCCGCGCGACCGTCTCCGATGGCCTTCAGGGCCATCGCCAGCTCGCACGTCTCAGCACCCGTCACCCATGGGTTGGTGCTGACGCAGCGGATCCCGAGCCCGTCGACCACGAACGTGTCCCACTGCGACGCCAGCATCGCGTCGGCAGCGGGCCCGCGTACGGCGCCGCCGAGCACCGGGTAGTACCAATCCATCGAAAATGTCGACTTGTCGAGGAACTGGTCGCGGTGCTCGCGGAGGGCGTGCCCGAGCCGGCCGCCGGCGAGCTCCCACTCCGGCTGCGGCTCGCGCAGCAGGTCTGCAATCGCGACGCCGCACCGCAGCGCCTGGTAGATGCTCGAGCTGCCGGCCAGCAGAGCCTCGCGGTTGATCGTGGCCGGGCCATCGGCGTCCCACTCGCGCGACCAGGCAATGCCACCGAACGGGAGCTGCAGGTCGACGACCAGGTCCAGCGCGCGGCGTACGACGGGCCACATGCGCTCGAGGAACACCTGGTCCCGCTGGATGACCCAGTGGTGCAGCACGCCCACCGCGATGTAGGCCGCCATGTTGGACTCGGTGCTGGCGTCCTCGACCCGACCGGCGACGAGCTTCATGGGCCACGAGCCGTCGGGTCGCTGGGTGCGTGCGCACCAGTCGTACGCCGCCGCGGCTGCGTCGAGCTGACCGCCCACGACGAGCGCCATCGCGCCCTCGACGTGGTTCCACGCGTCGGTGTGCTCACCGATCGTCCAGGGGATCGCGCCGTCCGGTTCCTGCATCGCAGCGATGCTGGCCGCGGTCTCGGCGACCTGATCGGGCGACAACATCCAGCTCTAGATGCCGTCTCCGACCGGCACCGTCGGCTTGCGCAGGTAGAGCACCATGCTCTTGCCGATCAGCGGGTTGAGGGCCTTCTCCGCGAGACGTGTCACCGTGCTGTAGCCACGGGTCTTCATGATGTCCCAGACGAGCACCTGGTGATAGGCCTTCACGAGCGGGTTGTCGTCGTTCTTGACGCCGACGGCGCACTTGAGCCACCAGTACGGCGAGTGCAGCGCATGCGCGTAGTCGATGCCCTCGAAGACCATGCCGGCGTTCTGCAGCTTGCCGATCAGCTCCTTGTCGGAGTAGATGCGGATGTGACCGCCCGGCGTGTTGTGGTAGTCGTCGGAGAGCTTCCAGCACACCACCTCTGGCAGCCAGCGGGGCACCGTCACGGCCATCGTGCCGCCCGGGCGCAGGACTCGTACGAGCTCGCCGATGGCCTGGATGTCGGCCGGGATGTGCTCGAGGACCTCGGAGGCGACCACGCGGTCGAACTCGCCGTCGGCGAAGGGCAGCGCCAGGGCGTCACCCTCCTTGATGTCCGCGGAGGCGCCCTCGGGGACCTCACCGGCCTCCTTCATCGCACCGAAAAGCTCCAGCACGCCGGCCAGCTCATCGGCATCCTGGTCGAACGCGATGACGTCCGCGCCGCGGCGGTACATCTCGTACGCGTGGCGTCCGGCACCACAGCCCATGTCGATGACGCGGTCACCGGGCCGCAGCCCGAGCCGGTCGAAATCAATCGTCAGCACGATTCTCCTCGGGTTGCTGCGCCGCGCTGGCGGCGATGACTTCTTGGTATGCGTCTGCGGTGGAGCTCGCGACCGCGCGCCAGCTGAACTTGTCGAGCGCCCGCGCCCGCGCGGCTCGGCCCATCTCCTCGCGGCGCTCCGGGTCGTCGAGCAGCTCGATGATGGCGGCCTCGAGCTCGCCGACGTCGCCGGGCGTCACCAAGGTGGCGCAGGTGCCGTCGTCGCCGACGACCTCGGGGATCGCGCCGGCCCGGCTGACGACCAGCGGGGTGGCGCAGGCCATGAGCTCCGCGGTCGGCAGCGAGAAGCCCTCGTAGAGCGACGGCACGCAGGCGACCTCGGCCGAGCCCATCACGTCGACGAGCGCGGACTCGCTGATGCCGTTGACGAACTGCACGGCGTCGGTGATGCCCAGCTCGTCGATGAGTCGCACGGTGCGCTCGCCGGGCTTGGTCACCAGCACCAGCTCGACGTCACGCTCGGTGCGCAGCTTGGCGAAGGCCTCGAGCAGCGTGGCGATGCCCTTCATCGGGGCATCCGCGCTGGCCATCGCCACGATGCGGCCGGGGACTCGCGGAGCCGTCGGCGGGACGAACACGTCGTCGACACCGAGCGTGATGACCTCGAGGCGCGACGGGTCGACCCCGAAGTCGGTCACGATGTCGCGCCGACTCGACTCGGAGACCGTGAGGATCTTGGGCAGCTGCCGGGCGACCTGCTTCTGCATGCGCAGGAAGCCGTACCAGCGACGCAGGCTGAGCTTCTTGCGCATCGTCGGAGCGTTCGCGATGTCGATGCGCCGGTCGAACGTGATCGGGTGATGGATCGTGGTGATCATCGGGAAGCCCTGCTCGGCGATGTCGAGCATGCCGCGGCCGAGCGTCTGGTTGTCGTGGACGATGTCGAAGTCGCCCTGGCGAGCCTTGAACAGCCTGGCCACGCGCTTGCTGAAGGTCTTGGGCTCGGGGAAGCCCGCCGTCCACATCGTCAGGACCTCCTCGACGTCGATGAGGTCGCGGAACTCCTTGGGCCTCGGCGTGCGGAAGGGATCCGGCTCGCGATAGAGGTCGAGCGACGGGACCTTGGTCAGCGTGACGCCCTCGTCGAGCTCCGGATAGGGCTGGCCGGAGAACACCTCGACGGTATGACCGAGGGCCACCAGCTCCCGGCTGAGGTGGCGTACGTAGACGCCCTGGCCGCCGCAGTGCGGCTTGCTGCGGTAGGACAAGATCGCGATGCGCAAGTGCCGCCTCCGGTTACTGACTGGTAATGAAGTTCTATCACCCTTGGGCAAAGTGTCGCCGACTCGGCTTGGCTCTGGGGTTGCGGTCATCTCACGAAACGGCACCTTGGCCGCTGTTGCCGGGATAGAAGGAGTGCGTCGCGGTCACGCCGCCGTCGACCGCGAACTCGCCGCCGGTCGTGTAGCCGCTCTCGTCGCTCGCGAGGTAGACATACAGCGGCGCGACGTCCTCGGGCGTACCCACCCGCTCCAACGGAACCCGCGTCGCGCCCCACTGCATCGCTGCGTCGCCGCCGACGTCCCGGGTCATCGCCGTGTCGATCATCCCCGGGTGCACCGAGTTGACGCGGACACCGTAGGCGCCGAGCTCGACGGCCGCCGCCTTGGTCATCCCGCGGATCGCGAACTTCGTGCCGGTGTACGCCGTCAAGGACGACATGCCCGCGAGCCCTTCGACCGAGGAGCAGTTGATGATCGAGCCCTGCCGGTGCTGCTTCATCGCCGGAGCGACGGCACGCATGCCGTAGAAGCAACCACGCATGTTGACGTTGATCAGCAGGTCGAGGTCGTCCAGCGGCATCGTGTCGACCTCGCCGAACCGCAGGACACCGGCATTGTTGACCAGGACGTTGACCGGTGCCGCGAAGCGCTCCTCGGCCTCGGCGACGACCCGGTCCCACGACGCCGGATCGCTCACGTCGTGATGGCTGAAGTAGGCCGCGTCGCCGAGCTCCTCGGCGAGCGCCGTGCCGACGTCGTCCAACAGGTCGGCGACGACGACTCGGGCGCCCTCACCCACGAAGGCACGCGCGATGGCCGCGCCCTGCCCTTGGGCGGCGCCGGTGACGATGACGTGCTTGTCCTTGAGACGGGACATCGATTCCTCCGTGAAGGTGTGCGGGTGGGGGTGAGCTAGAGCGAGAGGACCGAGTCGGCCGCGAACGAGACCTCGGGGTCGCGATCGGCGAAGAAGCCGCCGAGGGAGCGATCGAGCTCGTCGGTCGACCAGAGATCGCCGGCGGTGTCGAAGCGCTGCTCGACGACGGGTGCGGCCATGAGCGCCACCATCCCGCCGTAGACGACGAACACCTGGCCGGTGATGCGCTCCGCGGCGGGCGAAGCGAGGTAGGCGACGAGCGGTGCCACGTGGTCCGCGCTGTAGGGATCGATGGCGCTGCCTGACTCGTCGGCGCCGAAGACGTCGGCGGTCATGGCGGTGCGGGCCCGAGGGCAGATGGCGTTCGCGCGTACGCCGATGCGGGACAGCCCACGGGCCGTCGACAGCGTCAGCGCGGTGATCCCCGCCTTCGCCGCGGCGTAGTTGGCCTGACCGGGCGACCCGGTGAGGAATGCCTCGGAGGCCGTGTTGATGACGCTGGCGTCGACCGGAGCGCCGGTCTCCTTCGCCACCTGCTTCCAGTGCGCGGCCGCGTTGCGGGACAGCAGGAAGTGGCCGCGCAGGTGAATGCGTACGACGAGGTCGAACTCCTCGTCGGACATGTTGAACAGCATCCGGTCGCGCGTGACCCCCGCGTTGTTGACCACGATGTCCAAGGAGCCGAAGCTCTCGAGGGCGGTCTGCATGATCAGGTCAGCGGTGGACCGGTCGCCCACATCGCCGGCCGCGACGGCCACCTCGGCGCCCAGCGCCTTGATCTCCGCGGCGGTCTCGTCGGCCGCGCCGGGCAGGTCGTTGAGCACGACGCGCGCACCGGCGCGCGCGACGGCGAGTGCCTCGGCGCGGCCGAGGCCGGCGCCCGCTCCCGTGACGACGGCCACCCGTCCGTCTAGGGATGTTCGGGTCATGCGTCATCCACGATGCGCAGGGCCGACTTGGGACACGAAGCGACGGCCTGCGAAACGCGGGGACGGTTCTCGTCGGTGACCGTCGGGTCCTCGATCTGCAGCTCGTCGTCGTCATCCACGAAGAACACGTCAGGTGCGAATGCCTCGCACAGCGCATTCGACTCACACACGTCGAAGTCGACCTCAACCCTCGCCATCAGCGATGCCTCCTCGCTTCGGGAACACCCATAACTAGAACGTGTTCTAGTCTAGCCCAGCGACGTCAGTTTGGATATGGCCCAGTCGCCGTCGCCCCTGGTCAGGTTGATGACCAGGCTGTTGCGGCTCAGCTGCTGGTTCGCCTTCTTGCCGGTGCCGGCCGTCGTCGTCTGGTTGAGGAACACCAGCACCTTGGCCTTGTGCTCGGTCGCGCTGATGATCGCGGAGGACACGGCGACCGCCTGGAGCACGATCTTGTTCTTGGTCGTGTTGGCCCGGACCTGCGCCATCGTGGCGTCGTACTGCTTGCGGAAGCCTGGCGTCATGCGGGCTCGGGCGACCTCCATGTCGTTCGCCAGGGACTTGTAGTCGTACGACAGCGTGCGCTGGGCCAGGTCCGCCGCCGAGACCAGGACCTCGGTGCGGGCGTCGTCCGCGACGAGCGTGCCGTTGGGAGCGGCGGTCGCGGTGCCATGCTCGGCGCGCCACCACAACGTGCCGACCCCAGCGGCCGCAAGGGCGATGAGCACGGCCAGCACCAGGGTCAGGTTCTTGTAGAGCGGGGTCCGACCGGGCGCCGGTGCGCCCTCGCTGTCTGCGTCCGCGTCCGTATCTGCAGGCTCAAGAGGCTCCTCTGGCTCCTCGACGGCCGGTTCCCGCTCGGCGCGGGGGACGGGCTTCGCCTTGGGCTTCACGTCGGTCGCCGGCTGGGCCTGGGGCGCGGCCACCGGGGTCACGTCCGAATGACAGAACCGGCAACGAGTCGCGGCGGCCTTGATGGTCTCCGCGCAGTAGGGGCAGACGCGTTCGTCGCGCTTCAGCTTCGCCATCGGTCAGCCCACGAACTCGAGCTGGGAGACCAGCCAGTGGCCGTCCTCCTTGGCCATGGTCAGCTTGATGCGCCAGGACCGGTCCTCGACCTTGCCCTTGGTGCCCTTGTTCTGCACCTTGCTGCCGGCGGAGACGAAGACCGTCGCGGAGCGTGGGTCGACCTCGCTCACGCCCACCTCGTCGACGTGTCCCTTGGAGATCGACTCCTGGCTCACCGCGGTCTCCTTCAGCGACTTCAGGGACGCCTTGTACTGCTTCTTGAACGTGCCGGTCGAGCCGGCGAGCACCCGGTCGGTCAGCTCATCCATCCGGGCGTGGTCGATCTCGAGGAACGCCTTGGTCTCCGAGCGCGCCGCCCGGCTGATGTCCGAGTAGCGCTGGGCCAGCTCCTCAGTCGGGGTGCTGCCGGGTGCGGCCTCGCTGCCTCGTATGGCGAAGAGCGCCAGCCAACCACACAGCGCCACCAGGATCACGGCAAGTACGGCATTGGTCACGGTCGTGCGGTTCAGCTGTCTCACTCGTCTCCCCCGGCAAGCTGGCTCTTCCAATCGATCGGTTCCGGAGCGTACTTCATCCCGCGCATGTTGACCGGGGCGCCGGATTCGCACTCGGCCGGGAAGTAGGGCACGAAGCTCTCCTCTGAGGTGGGTCGCCACTGGCCCGGCGGGAGGTATCCCTCCGTGCAGGCCGGCGGATCCTGGTTGAGATTGAGGTGGACGCGACCGAACTTCTGATCACCGGGGGTGAGCGCTGACGGGCCGGCGGAGATCAGTCGCGGAAAGGTCACCAGCAGCTGCTCGAGTGCGGGGAGCCGGGCGTCGAGGACCTCCGTCACGTTGACCAGGTGGAGCAACAGCGGCGGCAGGGTCTTGCGAAGGCTGGTCATCAGGCTCGTCAGCTCGTTGGCTGCCGGGGTGGCCCGATCGAGCACGCGGCGCAGGTCAGCGTCGGAGTCGGCAAGCGTGCCGGTCACGTCCGCGAGGTCGTTGGCGAACGCCCTGATGTTGGTGGAGTTGTCCTGCTGGGTCCGGAGCACTGTCTTGGCATTGTCGAGCAGGTCGATCGTCGCCGACTCGTTGGACGCCGCGGCCTCGACGAACGCCTGGGTGCTGTCGACCATCGAACGCAGCGGGTTCGCGTTGTCCTTGAACATCGTGCCGAGCTCCGTCACCACGGTGTTGAGCTCGCCGGAGTCCAGGCTCGACACGAATCGGTCGAGGTCCTGCAGGAGTACGTCCTCGCCGAGAGGGAGGCTGTCCTTGGTGCCGTGAACCGTGTCCCCGTCGCGCAGCACGGGCCCCTTCCTGGAACCGGGCTCGAACGAGATGTACTGCTCGCCCACGACGCTCAGGTTGTGCACGTACACAGGCGAGTCGGCCGGTACGCGGGAGCCCTCCTCGAGCGCCACGTCGACACGAAGGCCATCACCTCTGACGTTCATGTTCGCGACCTTGCCGATCTTGACCCCGCGATAGGTGACCTCGCTCCCCTCGTAGAGGCCGCCGGACTCGGGGAGCACCACGTGGACCGTGTAGCCCCGCCCGAGAGCTTGGTCGACGAAGCCGAGATAGGAGGCGCCGATGTAGAGAATGCCCAGCGAACTCAAGATCGCGAACGCGATCAGCCTGACCTTGATGCCGCGCCTCATGATGATCCTCCGCCCAGGAGACCGTCGATCAGCTCGACCAGCCCATCCGATCCGCCGTCGCCTGAACCCGGTTCGGCGTCTGGCCCGGAACACTCGGGTCTGTCGCGCCCTTGGGGTCCTGACCCGTCTGGGCGCGGGCGAGCGCGTCGGCGACGTTCTGGTCGACGTTCGCGTCCGTGCACAGCGGCAAGGTGCTGAGCACAGCGCAGAGCTGGGCCACCCCGTCTCCGAGCGGCGAGCAGATCGGCGCGGCCGGCGTCGCGCGGCACAGCGTGACGATGTCGTCGAGGGTCGTCGGCAACAGCCCGCCCTCGCTCACGGGAGTCAGCTTGAACTGCATGCTGAACACGACGTTGGCGAAGTCACCCTTGATGGCGTCTGCCGCGTCCATCGGGAACGGGTAGCTGGCGGCCGAGACCAGACCCGGCACCAGCGAGTCGCCGGTGTCGGAGAGCTTGCGGAGCACGGGCTCGAGGTGGCGCAGCTCAGCGATCAGGTCGTCCTTGGTCTCGTTGACCACGCGCGTGCCGACGCTGCCGAGCTTGTCCAGCTCCGAGAGCATCTCGACCAGCTGGGTGTGCTGGTCGCGCAGGACCGTGATCGCGGGACCGGCCGCATCCAGCGCGGCACCGATGGTGTCCTTCTCCGCCACGAGGGTCTGGCTGAGTCCGTTGATCGACTCCATGGCCTGGACGATGTCACCCTTCTGGGAGTTCAGCGTGCTGACCAGGGTGTTGACCTGCCCCAGGACGTCGCGGATCTTGCCCGTACGGCCGTCCATCATCTCGTTGAGCTCGTGGGTGATGGTCTGGATCTGCCCGACACCGCCACCGGTCAACACGAACGACAGCGCACCGAGGACCTCTTCGACCTCGGGATTGCGGCCCGTGCGAGACATCGGGATGACATCGTTGGGGCCGAGTCGCCCGGTGCTCGTGGAGGCGCCGTCCGGACCCGACGGCGGCGGCGCGAGCGCGATGAACTTCTCGCCGAGCAGGCTCGTCTGCTGGATCTGCGCCTCCGCGTTGGCGGGCAGGATGACGTCCTTGCGGATCAGCATCGTGATCCGGGCGTGCCAGCCGACCATGGTGACGGACTCGACGTGCCCCACGGGAACGTCGCCGACCATCACGGAGGAGCGTGGCACCACATTCAGGGCGTCGGCGAAGTCGGCGCTGACCTCGAAGCCGTTGTCCTCGTTGACCTTGTTGCCGGGAAGCGGCACGTCATAGATGCCGCTGAAGCCGCAGCCACTCAGCAGGAGCGCCACCGCAAGTCCGAGGATCACCCGGAGCCGGAACGACGTCATGAGCCACCCCCGAGCAGGTCGAGCAGCGAGGCCGGGCCATCCTGCGTACCGGAGCCCGGAGCCTGCGAACCGTCGGACGGCTCGGTCGGGAGGTCGGTCGTCGTGGGCACGCTGGCCGCCGCGCCAGAGGTCGCGGGCAGCAGCGGCTGCAGGATGCTCGTGAGCATCGTGCAGACCGCCTCGGGCGTGCCGATGTTGACCAGCGTCTGGCACAGGAACTGGTCGGGCCGGAACTGGATGCCGGGCGCCACCTGCACGCGGGAGCCGTACGTCCCGGTGCCGGCCTCGAAGGCCAGGGCGAGGTTGCTCATGGCCAGCGAGCCCTTCTGGACGACGAGCCCGAGCGCGTCCTTCTGGTTGTCCACCCGCTCGAGCAGGCTGCTCAGCAGCTCGAGGTCCTTGCCGAGCGTCTCGCGATTCTCGTGCACGAAGCCCTTGACCGTCCCGAGCACCTTGGCCAGCGAAGCCACGACCGCGCGGAGCTCGTCGCGCTCGCCGGCGAACTGTCCAGAGACCGACGACAGCTCCTGGAGGAATGCCTCCACGGTGGCGTCGTTGGCCGCCAGCGTGTCGGTGATCTCTGCGAGTGAGCGGACGTTCTCGAACAGCGGGCCGCGGTTGTCGGCGAACACCTCCACGG
>CAWFOH010000016.1:0-65356 GCA_963817425.1 uncultured Actinomycetota bacterium | reverse complement strand
TCCATCACTCCGTCGAAGTGAGCAGCACTGTCAAGGAAGTGAAGTATGTCTGAGAGGTCGCTCCATCGCTTTACTCGACGACTCGACGCCGCGGATCGGGCGGCCGTTCAAGAGATCGGCAGCCTTCCCGACGGCGCGATCTCTGCACTGAATCGCAGCGATGGGACTCCAATCGGATTGAGCGCACTTATCTCTTTGCGCGACGAGACGTTGCGCAGAATCGATGCCGGAGAATGGAGTGCGGATCGGGGCCTGAGCGATCAATGGCTGGCCCCTCGGCTGCATTATGTTCTCCGCGTATCTAGGGCGATCGCCTCTGATCGATCAGCTTGGGAGTGGTTGGCCGTCACCCTGTGAGCAGCTACGTGGTGTGGCGATGGACAGGCGGAGGAGTCGCAAGGTCACGTCTAGGCCAATTAAGCAAGCTCTAGCCCGCCTGTGGTGGGGGTGCGAGCTCTTTGAGACGGGTCCGACTATGCCCCCGCTTCACGCGCATTTATTCGACAGGATCTACCGAACAGCTTCCTCCATCGACCGCTAGTGAGATGCCGGTCATTTGCCATAGGGATTGTTGACTGCCTTTTCCGGACGCGGATGCGACGACCCGCAAGGCGAGCGAAGTCAACGATCTCGCGCGCGTTCTCAATCTATGTACCGCTGGAACTCCCCCGGAGGCGGCGATCGGATTCCAGGCTGATGATGTTGGCGCGTACGAATTGTGGACCTCGAAGGATGCTCTGCCTTCCGAGGACTGGGGGCTGCCTGTTACGGGTCCGCGGGCGATGGACACCACCGAATCCTCGCGAGCGGGCGGCCTACGGCTTGCCGCACACGGAATAGATATTGCGGAGGTCAACCGAGGTGGTTAGCCCCCACGGCGAGCCGACGGATCGGAAGACAACTGACGGCCTGTACGAGCACGCAGCAGCGTCGAGCAGGAGACGCTCTCAGAACGCAAACTGCGTAGAGCCGCGCGCTTGTATCTGGGACTGCGGGTGAGCCCGCTCGATCTCGATGGCCAGCAGTGGGCGAAGTGCTCCGCTACGCCAAGGGCGCAGACCGCGATATGCCCGAGGTCGATGGGTTCACGAACTTTCATTTCCTCACTCGAGATCCGGCAATACCCGTTGGGAAGCGAATCCTGCTCGAGAGCGGGATCAACCGCGTGGCGGTAGTGGCTACTTCGTACTGGTAGTCGCAGGCCAGCGCTCGCATTGCGATCGAGTCCTTGGAAAGCCGGCGACGCCGACAACCCCGTGGTCGATGTCTTCGCCCTCGACTACGGACACGTTCGATACTAGGAGATCACAAGGTTTCGACCTCTGGACCTGTCGGGTCCACTCCTGGCAATGGGGCACTTCTCAACGTGGGACCTACACGCAAGCCCCATACGATGGAACGGCTCAGCGCTCCCCTCTCTTGGTCTTCCGGGCGATTCCACAATTCGTTGATGGACATCGAGTCGACAAGGGGTATGTCGAGTTTTGTCGAGTGTTATGGGACTGATTGAACGGCTGGAACGTGTCGTGCCAAAGGATCCAACAGTGCCTATCCTTTCCGATCTCGTCGCGGACTTGTGCATTGTTGACCTGGCAGATCGAGGTGACCGTATCGATTTCGCTCATTTTGACGACGAGCATCGGGGTGCCAGAGATCTCCAACGAAGACTGTTTGCGTCATGCTCCCGCATCCTGGGTGAGATGGGTCCAGGAGGGCAGAGCAGCTCTTCCGCGGATTCGGCGACGAGTCATCAGCTCCCGCGTGCTCTCGAAGGCTGATCAATTGCCAACAACGGGTTCTAAACAAGCTGAGACGCTGGAGCACATCTACCACCGATTCGATGACAACAAACACGCGTTTGAGAGCCTGTCTCGCGGCCAAGGTTGGGGTCGAGTCCTAGGCGGATCGGACTCGCCTTATCGCGAGGGCTGGATTACAAAGTTCGGCGGTGACGGCGGTTTGGATTTTGTCGGTCGCCTAGATATTGGCCAGGGCGTGTCGAGCACTCCCGTGGTAGTGCTCGGTCAGCGAAATGCATCCTGACGAGCTCTTCAATCAGCACGAACAGGTCGCACGTCTCGTCGCCCGTCTGAAGCGAGGGTGGGTCGGAGTATTCGTCACCACCGGGACATTCTCACGTCAGGCGCAAATCAAGATCATGACGATGACCAGTACCAGTGGTCCTTATCCACGGCAAGACGCTCGCCGAAGAAGTGCTCAATATTGCGCGTGGTGAGCGAGGTGACCTGCCACGTTGTCATCAGCCTTCGACGGACACGCGGCACTCGTGGCACACAGACGGCCCGAGGAGATCCTCCAAGGATGAACATGGACCGCGGCGGGTCTACTCATCGGTCGCATTTTCCACTCGGGACGATTTACCTTGCTTCCGGTAGGTCGGGGCCCTTGCACACCTGGTCTTCGGGTCTTGCCACCCTCCAGCGCCCCTCACCGATCTGAGCAGACGGGTTCGAATCACCTTCCTCGCATTGAGCAAGTCGCGCACTGACGGAGGGCCGAGCATTTTGTGGAACGGGCAGTCCAAGCGATTTTGCGAGGTAGGGATGCGGGTCGTAGTGACCGAAGATGACGATCCCTTCGTTCGTCAGCTTCTTCCTGGCGTCGCGGACGCGCTTTGCTGCGTCCACCTGCTGGGGCGACTGTCACGATTGTCGCGCGGTTCACCAGTTGGCGCTCCGCCTCGCGAAAAAGCTGCTCAACCGCCCTCTGACCCGATCTCGCAGCGAAGATGCGTTCCACGGAATCCGTTGGAAGATGAAGCAGAGCGTTCTTGATCATGTCCGCGTCACGGTGGACCCAGAGGATCCGATCCTTCCCGAACACATTCAATCGACGCTGATCGCGCTGACGGCCGAGTGGGCGGAGCACTTCCTCGCCGACCCGCAGCACTCCAAGAGCCCATTTCGCAGTGTGGCCTCGTTCGCCCAGATCAGGATCGCGAGTTTGTCTCCGCGCATGTACATCTCAAGTGGGAGTTCCCACTCATAAAGGTTTCGACCACTTCGCGTCAACGTCAACGCCAGCGATTGAATCATCAAGTCATCGCCGTCGGCAAAACCAAACTCCCTCTGCAACCAGATCTCGATGAGCGTGCCGAGATGAGTCTTTTCCGTCTTCATTAGCTGCGAATAGTCCCAGCGCCCTGTTCTTTGGCCGTCGTAAATCTGGTCAAAGGCTTCACGCAACGCATACGCAGTCCGAGTTCCGGTCGGGTCAAGCGCTACAAGCTCGTCATGTACCGCCCAGAGCTCAGGGTCAACTCGCGGGTAGGCGGCCGATCACCCGACCCGTAGGGCTCAGGTCGTCTTGAAGCCTCGGACCACCAGCCTACTTTGGCGCTGGCGGCATGACCCGTCACATCTAAGCCGGTACACAGCCGGCAGACGGTCTGGATCACCAGCGGCATCGCCGAACTGCAGTTGATCAGGGCTGGCATCACTCACGCCGTTCATCATTGCATTCCACAAGCGCAAAGCACCCGCACAACAGCCCACGCCATATCGCTCTAAAGGTACGAACGTACGTGCCCATGCCGATGAGGGCGCGACCGCCTGGGACCGCGTTACCGATCTGCTTCGCAATCTGGATCTTGGAGCCGCACAGAAGGAAATCGTCCGGGAAGTCCTGGATGCGGGCAGCTTCGCGATGGGTAATCACACGGTTCAGACGCCGCTCGGATCGCTCCGGGTCCCATTGCGGGTGGAGATACTGGCCTTTCTCGGGCTTAAAGAACTCGGTACGAATCGTGAGAGACGGCGCATCCCAGCGCATACGTCCCATGACGTCTGTCGTCCCCGTCTTCTTTTCTCGCCAGCACCTGGGGATAGGGTTGGGTAGGTCGAAGCGTCCGCCGCCCGGGGGCACGTGGTCAATACTTCGAGCGACAGCGGCCTCGGCGTGCGGCCGAAATACAGATCCCGCGGCTTGAACACGCCAGGATACGCTGGCCGAAGAATGTCGACTTACTCTCCGGAAGCTCGGTCGTCTGCGGCCATTCGGGCAGCCGGCCGATTCACGACAGACGGTTTCCCACGGCTGGTATCCGTCGACAGGTTTCTTAGCATGCGTTGGCGCATGGCAATGGGATCTCACCGATTCGGGAGCCGATGACGATCGTCCGCGGGCGTCGCTGTGCGACGCCATATCGGCCGCGAGCAGAACAGCGTACGAGAGGGTGTAATTCGAAATGACTTCGTGGTCTGCCTCGTCCAGAAGCAGCTGGAACTCAGCGCTCGCCTTGAATCGCTGAACGTTTTCAAGAGTGGATACCTTCGGCTGCGCGACTGAGACGACGCGCAGGTATCCTTGCAGAGCTTGTTTCTGGGATCGTCAATGTCTTTGCTGCCGAGATTGGAGAATCCCTGGCACGGAGCCGTCCACCAATCACCACATGGACCTTCGGGATGTCATGAGATGACCACTCGCCGATATCACCCCAGAACATGTGGTCTTCGCCGAAATTGGCGGCGAGTACGGCGCAGCACGTGAAGATCCCACTCCACGGCCTGGACGGGCTCGAAGCCTTCCCGGGCGAAGCCAGCGGTCATCCCGCCGCAGCCCGCAAACAGGTCGATTAGTGTCGGCTTTGACGTCACATTCGTCATGCTAAACAGCTTCCAGTCAAGGTTGATGGCGACGCGCCAGGAAAGTCGAACATATAGATCAACGCGGACATTCTTGGGCCTCTTCGGAAGGCGTGAGACGAAGCATGGCCGCGAACCATGGACGCGATACCAAGCCTGAGATCGAGCTCCGGCGGCTGCTTCACGCGCAAGGTCTTCGCTTCTTCGTCAACCGTCGTCCGCTTGCGACGCTGCGGCGCACCGCAGACATCGTCTTTCCCAGGGTCGGGCGGGTCGCCGTCTTTGTCGATGGATGCTTCTGGCACGGATGTCCCGAACATTCACTGTTTCGAAAACGAACCCTGAGTACTGGGCTGACAAGGTAACGGCGAACAGGCGACGGTACGCCGGAAAATAATCGTCGTTCTGAGGTCGGAGGGTTGGCTGGTGCTGCGCTACTGGGAGCACACTGCCCCTGAAGTCGCAGCCGGCAGAGATTGCGCGTGTAGTCGCCGGCCCGAAGTGAGCTTCCGGGCCCCTAAGCGACGAACTTGCCTTCAGCTACCGGCTCCTTCCTCCGAACTTCGTCCTCCGAAGCAGAATGTCGGCGATCACGGAATTCACGACCGCCCACATTCACGCCCTCGATCAGCTGCAGCCGCTGGTGCTGCCGCAGCCTTCGCAGACGTGGCAGGAGCCGGCGGGGCGCATCTTGGTGCCGCAGGTCATGCAGAGCGGCGAGTCGACCGCGGAGCCGGTGAGGGTCTCCAGGAGCTCGGCGCTCGTGTGAGCGGTTGCCGGGGCGGGCTTGGAGGCCGAGGCCTCGTGGCTGTCGCCGGAGACCGTGTGGGTCTCGGCTGCCTTGGCGTCGCTCGTCGTCCGACCTCGACGCTCCTCGGTCGCTCGCTTGGAGCTCGATCCCTCGCTCGCGACTCCGTCGCTCGCGAGTGCCGAGCTCGGACTCGACCACGGGGTGTCGATCAGTTCGGCGGCGGTGGTGCCGCCGGTGTTGATCGGCTCGTAGCTAGCCGGTGTCGAGGTAGCGCTGGCGCTCCTCGGCCGAGTGGATGCCGAGGGCTGAGCGGGTCTCGAAGTCCAGGTAGTCCAGGGCCAGGCGACGGAACGTGTAGTCCATGATCGACTGGCTCATGCGGACGTCCGGGTCGTCGGTCAGACCGGCCGGCTCGAACTTCATGTTGGTGAACTTGCTGACGAACGTCTCCAGCGGCACGCCGTACTGCAGCGAGATGCTGATGGCGATCGAGAAGGCGTCCATCATGCCGGCCAGGGTCGAGCCCTGCTTGCCGAGCTTCATGAAGATCTCGCCGAGCGAGCCGTCGGGGTGAGCGCCGGAGGTCATGTAGCCCTCGGCACCGCCGACGGAGAACGACGTCGTGATCGACTGGCGCGACTTCGGCAGGCGGCGACGGATCGGCTTCTCGACGATGACTTCCTTGACCTCGACCTTGGTCGAGCCCGACTCCTTGGCGCCCTTGCCGTCGTGACAGCGGCTGGCCGACCTTGCAGTTGTCGCGGTAGACCGCGAGCGCCTTGAGGCCGAGCTTCCAGCCCTGGAAGTAGACGTCCTCGATCTCCTCGACCGTGGCCGACTCCGGCAGGTTGACCGTCTTGGAGATCGCGCCGGACAGGAACGGCTGGCAGGCAGCCATCATCAGCACGTGGCCCATCGGCTTGATGGAGCGCTGACCCATCGCGGTGTCGAAGACCTCGTAGTGCTCGGTCTTGAGCCCGGGTGCGTCGACGACGTGACCGTGCTCGGCGATGAACTCGACGATCGCCTCGATCGTCTCGCCCGTGTAGCCGAGCTTCTTGAGCGCCGCCGGGATCGTCTGGTTGACGATCTGCATCGAGCCGCCACCGACGAGCTTCTTGAACTTGACCAGCGAGAAGTCCGGCTCGATGCCGGTCGTGTCGCAGTCCATCATGAAGCCGATGGTGCCGGTCGGCGCGAGGACGGAGGCCTGGCTGTTGCGCCATCCGTTCTTCTGGCCGATCTCGAGGTTGAGCTTCCACTGCTTGGCAGCCTCACGGTGCACCGCGATGTCGATCGAGTGCAGCGTGCGGATCTCGTCGTTGGCGGCCTGGTGCTTGCGCATGACGCGCTCGTGCGCCGAGGCGTTCTGGGCGAAGCCGTCGTAGGGGCCGACGACGCCGGCGAGCTCGGCCGAGCGACGGTAGGACGTACCGGTCATCAGCGAGGTGATCGCACCGGCGAGGGCGCGGCCACCGTCGGAGTCGTATGCCAGGCCCGACGCCATGAGCAGCGCGCCGAGGTTGGCGAAGCCGATGCCGAGCTGGCGGTAGGCCCGCGTGGTCTCGCCGATCGCCTCGGTCGGGAAGTCCGCGAAGCAGATCGAGATGTCCATCGCGGTGATGATGAACTCGGTCGCCTTGACGAACGTCTCGGTGTCGAACGAGCCGTCGTCCTTGAGGAACTTCAGCAGGTTGAGGCTGGCGAGGTTGCACGACGAGTTGTCGAGGTGCATGTATTCCGAGCACGGGTTGGACGCCGTGATGCGGCCGGCCTCGGGCGAGGTGTGCCAGTCGTTGATCGTGCCGTCGTACTGGATGCCGGGGTCGGCGCACGCCCAGGCAGCCTGCGCGATGTCCTCCCACAGCTTGCGGGCGTCGACGGTCTCGATGATCTCGCCGGACGTACGGGCGCGGAGCCCGAACTCGCCACCCTACTCGACCGCGCGCATGAACTCGTCGTTGACGCGGATCGAGTTGTTGGCGTTCTGGTACTGGACGCTGGTGATGTCGGCGCCGCCGAGGTCCATGTCGTAGCCGGCGTCGCGGAGGACGCGGATCTTGTCCTCTTCCTTGGCCTTGGTCTCGACGAACTCCTGGATGTCGGGGTGGTCGACGTCGAGCACGACCATCTTGGCCGCGCGACGCGTGGCGCCACCGGACTTGATCGTGCCGGCGGACGCGTCGGCGCCGCGCATGAACGAGACCGGGCCCGAAGCGGTGCCGCCCGAGGAGCGGAGCAGCTCCTTGGACGAGCGGATGCGGCTCAGGTTGAGGCCGGCACCGGAGCCACCCTTGAAGATCAGGCCCTCTTCCTTGTACCAGTTGAGGATCGAGTCCATCGAGTCATCCACCGCGAGGATGAAGCAGGCGCTGACCTGCTGGGGGCTCGACGTGCCGACGTTGAACCACACCGGGCTGTTGAAGCTGAAGACCTGGTGCAGGAGCATGTGCGTCAGCTCGTGCTCGAAGATCGTCGCGTCCTCTTCGGTGGCGAAGTAGCCGTGGTCGCGGCCGGCCTGCGTGTAGGTCAGCACGACGCGGTCGAGGAGCTGCTTGAGGCCGGTCTCACGATCGGGGGCGCCGACGGCACCGCGGAAGTACTTGGTCGTGACGATCGTGGAGGCGTTGACGCTCCAGAAGTCGGGGAACTCCACGCCGCGCTGCTCGAAGACGTTCTCGCCGGTCTTCCAGTTGGTCTGCACGACGTCGCGTCGTTCCCAGGTGACGTTGTCGTACGGGTGCACCCCCTCGGTCGTGTAGACGCGCTGGATCTTGAGGGCGGCGTTGCCCTTCTTGCCAGCAGTCTTGCGCGAGGACCCCGAGGGTCCGCTGACCGTTTCCGTCATGAGAGTGCTCCTACTTGTCTGTGGTGCGCGGTGTGGTGGGTGCTTCGGTGTTACGAAGATTTGTTGTCGTGCCGTTGTGCGGTGTGTTCGGCGAGCTCGCCGTCGGCGCCGGCCGCCATGAGGCTGGCGATCTCGTCGGCGAAGTCGTCGGCGGACTCGAACTGCTTGTAGACGCTGGCGAATCGCAGGTAGGCGACCTCGTCGAGGCTCTTGAGGGGCTCGAGGATCGCGAGGCCGACCTCGTGGGCCGGGACCTCCGCGCATCCAGAGTCACGAAGCGTGTCCTCGACCTGCTGGCCGAGTCGCGCCAGGTCGTCGTCGGAGACCGGTCGGCCCTTGCAGGCCTTGCGGACACCGGCGATGGCCTTGTCACGGACGAAGGGTTCGGTGGC
Organism: uncultured Actinomycetota bacterium; assembly: GCA_963817425.1. GTDB lineage: Bacteria > Actinomycetota > Actinomycetes > Propionibacteriales > Nocardioidaceae > Aeromicrobium. The sequence continues at coordinate 56,761 of CAWFOH010000016.1, read as the reverse complement.
GCCGGAGCGCTTGACGACCGTGAGCTGCATCTGCTCGATCGTGGTGAACCGCTTCTCGCAGGAGGAGCAGACCCGGCGACGGCGGATGGCTCCACCCTCGTCGGCGACACGGCTGTCGAGAACCCGGGTGTCGGTGTTCTTGCAGAACGGACAATGCATGTCGGTCAACTCCTTCCCATACAAGGGGCTTGGCCCGAAAAGTTGTCCCCAATTGGGGGCAAGTCATGTGGAAGCCGTGTGGATTCCGATGATTTTCGGTGTGTAACTTCCCCAACATGTGGAGAACTACATCTGTGTAACTACTAGATCTAGTGCCACTGTACGCCGGTGGTGGGGCCCGTGCAACACGATCGCAGCAACCTGCGACAGTTTTTCTGGGCATGCCTGTCATCGCAGGTCAGAGGCCATTTGGTGGACGAAATTACGGCGTGTCGAAACCCCTCAGGTCACACCTGTAACAACAAATTCGGCGTGCCCGGTATGCCCGCCAGGAGGCGCGTTCCACTACTGGTTGTGGGCCCAGCGGAGGAAGTTTGCGGCGTGGTGGAGGTCGTCGAATCCGTCGCCCAAGAGCTCGACCAACAGGTCGTTGCTCCACACGCCGAGGCGGCCGATCGTCCACGACGTCAGGTCGACGCCGGGCAGCTCGAGGCCGTACAACGCGCTCGCGATCGCCCGCTTCTCGGCATACGTGACGATCGGCAGGAACCGGTCCGGATCGGCTACCGCGAGGGTCTTGGTGAGCAGTGCCTCGCCCCAGCCGGGCATCGAGAACGCGAAGCCCTGGTCGATGAGGTTGCTCAGCCGGTCCTCGAGCTCACCGGGTCCGCGCAGCAGGTGGTTGGTCACCGAGCGGATGCGGCGGGCGCCCTCGAGCTCGCCGAGCAGGACCCACGCCTTGTCGAACTCGGTCGGGTCCCCCGTGCTCGCGCCGGTCGGGTCGTCGGCGAACAGCTTGAGGTCGTAGATCGTCGCCTTGTCGAGCCCGTCGGCGGAGAAGACCCACGTGAACTTGGCCCAGTGCCGGGCGACGAGCGGGTCGGGTTCGTACGCGTTGGCGAGGAACTCCTGCTTGAGCGCCTCAGCGTTCTCCAGCACGCCCGGGTGGACGTCAGAGGCCTTGTCGAACAGCGGCGCGACGTACGTGATGGGGCGCGGCGGAACGACCGTGCTCGCGGCCTTGCGCGAGGTGCTCTTGCGGGCCGCGGCCGGCTTGGCCTCGGGAGTCGGCGAGCCGTACGGGAAGGTGAATTTGCAGTCGGTGCACTCGGCCTCCTTGCGCCCGTCGGGCAGGGTGCGCAGCACGACGACATCGTCCTCGCGGACGCACAGAGGACACACGATCAAAGCCATGGGACAAACGTATGCCCCGTGGGTCCGTGTGAGATCGCTGACGCTGGGTAGGCCAGAGACATGCCTACTTCAACCCCCAAGTACACGATTCCCGGACTCACCACCGCCGAGGGCGAGAAGCTCGCCGAGATCCTGCAGGGCCGGCTCAACGCGCTGATCGACCTGCACCTGACGCTCAAGCACGTGCACTGGAACGTCGTCGGCCCGCACTTCATCGCGGTGCACGAGATGATCGACCCGCACGTCGACGAGGTCATCGCGATGGTCGACGAGACCGCCGAGCGCATCGCGACCCTCGGCGCCTCGCCCAAGGGCACGCCCGGCGCGGTGGTCAACGGTCGTACGTGGGACGACTACTCGCTGGGCCGCGCCACGACCAACGAGCACCTGGGCGCGCTCGACGAGGTGTACGTCATGCTCATCGCCGATCACCGCAAGGCGCAGGAAGCCGTCGCCGACATCGACCCGATCACCGAGGACATGGTCATCGGCCAGGCCCGCCAGCTCGAGCTGTTCCACTGGTTCGTACGCGCGCACCTGGAGAACTCCGGCGGTGCGCTGTCGACCGAGGGCGCGATGTCCGAGACCGAAGCGGCGATCCAGGCCAGCGACGCCGCCGACGTGACGGAGTAGCCCCCATACCGGAGCTCCGACCCGCCCAAGAGGGTCGGGGCTCCGCTCCACTTACGTCCAACTTTTGAAGCATTGCGCAGCCAAACCGGCCACTTTGGATGCGCAACGCTTCAAAAGTTGGGGGCGAAGGGTGGGGCTGGTGTCGATTTCTCGGTGTCTCGTTCGTGTAGGGGGTGAGAGGCTGGCAGCAGGTCGGCCGTACACAGGAGGCACCACCATGACGCAGTACGTACTCAACGTCATCGAGCCCGTGATGGAGCCGGGGGTCATGCCCCCGCCGGAGTTCCTCGAGCCGATCATGCGCAACGTCAACGCCGTCAGCGACGAGATCAAGGCCGCCGGCGAGTGGGTGTTCGCGGGCGGGCTCAACGGGCCCGACGCGACCACGGTCGTACGCCATCAGGACGGCGAGACGCTGATGACCGACGGACCATACGTCGAGGGCAAGGAGCACGTCGGCGGCTTCACGATCGTCGACTCCCCCGACCTGGACGCCGCCCTGGCGTGGGCCGGCAAGTACGCCGAGGCGACGGGGCTGCCGATCGAAGTACGCCCGTTCCGCTACTGACGTGACAGCCGACGACGCCGACATCGCACGCGTGTTCCGCGAGGAGCACGGCCGTGCGGTCGCGGTGTTGGCCCGAGTCTTCGGCGATCTCGACATCGCCGAAGACGCGGTGCAGGAGGCGTTCGCCGCAGCCGTCGAGCGTTGGCCCGCCGACGGCATGCCGCCCAGCCCCAGCGGCTGGATCATCACGACTGCCAGGCGCCGGGCGATCGACCGGCTCCGCCGCGAGGCGAACCGCGACGACAAGCATGCCCAGGCAGCGCTGCTGCTCGAGCAGGATGAGCCGAAGGAGGAGGGTCCCGTGTCCGACGACCGGCTCCGCCTCATCTTCACGTGCTGCCACCCCGCCCTCTCCCCCGCAGCTCGCGTGGCTCTGACGCTGCGGATGCTCGGCGGGCTCACCACGCCGGAGATCGCCCGCGCGTTCCTGGTGCCGGAGCCGACGATGGCGCAGCGGCTCGTACGCGCGAAGGGCAAGATCCGCGCGGCGCACATCCCCTACCGCGTGCCCCGCGACGCCGACCTGCCCGACCGGCTGCGTGGCGTGCTCGCGGTGGTCTACCTGATCTTCAACGAGGGCTACACCGCGAGCTCGGGTGCCGACCTCGTACGCGAGGACCTGTGCGCCGAGGCGATTCGGCTCGGCCGGCTGCTCGTCGCGCTGATGCCCGACGAGCCCGAAGCGGTCGGCCTGCTCGCGCTGATGCTGCTCAACGACTCGCGGCGGTCAGCCCGTACGTCCGACGGTCGGCTCGTGCTGCTCGCCGACCAGGACCGCTCGCTGTGGGATCGCGACCTGATCGCCGAGGGCCAGGACCTCGTACGCCGTTGCATCCGACGTGGCCAGCCCGGGCCGTACCAGCTGCAGGCCGCGATCGCCGCCGTGCACAGCGACGCTGCCTCACCCGCCGACACCGACTGGCCGCAGATCGTGCAGCTCTACGACCACCTGATGCGGATCGCGCCGAGTCCGGTCGCCGCGCTCAACCGTGCGGTCGCCGTGGCCGAGGTCGACGGGCCTGAGGTCGGGCTCGACCTGGTCGACGAGCTCGACCTGCCGGCTTCGCGCTGGTCGACGCGATCCGCGCCGACCTGTTGCGCAGGGCCGGTCGTACGGACGAGGCCGTGCAGGCATACGAACGAGCGATCGGCCTGACCGAGAACGCCGCCGAGCAGCAGTTCCTGCGTGGACGGCTGGACGGCGCTCAATGATCAGTCGCGCCCGAAACGCTGATAGGCGGCCTGCCGTGTCGTGTCGAGCGCGGCGCCGATGACAGTCCATGAGTCCCCGGCTTCACGGGCAGCGCGCACTGCGTCTCGGAGCGCCCGTTCAGCGTCTTCGACCCCCTTGCGGGCGGCGATGATCTGCCGAAAATGCTTCGCGTCGCGCGCGTGCGTCGTCGTTTGGTCGAGCGTGTCGAGTCCCGACTCATCCTGCGATGGTGCGAGTTTTGGCATGTGGTCACCTCAAGTACGGTGTAGCGGCTCTGCTGGAGCCGGTCGGCATGGATGATCTCGACGTCGGAGACTCCATGCCTTCGTGCTGACTCCCTGATCTCCAGTTGTAAACCCCACCTTTACACGCTCGAGGCGTAACGACAACCTTTGCACCCGCGTCGGGCACCAGCTCCTGTTCAGCCTCCAGAATCTGCGAATCGCGGATTCAGACATCCACAGGAGCGCGATATTGTGGCGCATCGCATGTCGGGAGGAACGACAGATGACCAAGCCCAGGATCTTTCTCGGCTCGTCGGGCAAGCAGGCCAAGCTGCTGCAGGCCCTGACCCGGGGACTCGAAGACATCGCAGACGTCGAGCCGTGGACCACGGTCTTCAATCCCGGCACCTCGACGCTGGAACGGCTCGTCGAGCTGACGCGTGAGGTCGACTTCGCCGCGTTCGTGTTCGCGCAGGACGACTGGACGACCAACGAGATGGCTTCGGCCGATCCCGCCGCACCCGCGCAGGCGTCGCCGCGCGACAACGTGGTGTTCGAGGCCGGCCTGTTCGGCGGCGTGCTCGGCATGCGGCGGACGTTCATCCTGCACGCCAACGGCGCCAAGCTGCCGACCGATCTGCTCGGCCTCACGTGCATCCGGTACGACATACCGACCACCCCTGCCGAGACCAGGGCGATCAACCAGAAGCTGCGCAAGGCCGATCGAGGTCGAGCTCGGCAATCGGGTCGCCTCGATCGAAGGCGTGTGGTGGCAGTACTCCCTCACCGCACGCAGCGCCGACGAACCGTCCGCGATCAGCCTTCTGCAGGTCTCACGTGACCGCGCGGGCAGCCTTGAGGTCAAGGGCCGCGGGTGGGCCGACGACGGCACTCTGTCGTCGCGCTACGGGAGTGAGGCGTCGAAGGAGGTCAAGGATCCTTCCGGCGTCCGCTACTTCTGGAAGGGCGAACGCCCCCGCGACCCGAACGCACCCCAGCTGGAGGGCACCGGCGAGATCCACATCGAGACGGCCGACCGCGCCGCCGGCTACTGGATCACCCGGTCAGGCACCGACGCGTTGCTCAACGAGCGTACGTCCGGGGTCTACGTGCGAGCCGATCCCGCAGACCTTGCCGTCCTGGACTCCAACGACCTCCAACGACGATCCGCGCTGATCGCGCAGCGGCTGGACGAGTGGAAGGCGATCGCCAACTCCTGAGGTCAGAGCACCACGACTTCGACCAGCTTGTCGGCGGCCTTCGCCAGTCGGCGGTCGCGGGTGATCAACGGGCAGCCCAGGGACTCTGCAAGCACCACGTAGGCCGCGTCGTAGGCCGAGATGGTGTGCCGGAGCTCGAAGGCGCGAACCCGAAGGTCATCGGCAGAGTTCCAGCGCGTGATGGGCAGCTGGTCGAAGTCGCGCAGGAGATCGCGCGCACGATGCTCCGAGATGTGGCCACCCAGCGTCAGGCCCCGCACGGCCGACACGACTTCGAAGTCGATGAGTGCTGGCGCGGAGAGGCGCTCGTCGTTGAGGTGCTCGCCGATCGCGTCTGCCTGGTTGCCGACCAAGGCGTCGACGACGACCGAGCAATCGGTGACGATCACGATCTGCTGTCGCGGTCGGCCCTGATGATGTCAACCGAGGAGACCGCGGAGCGCTCAGACCGTGCCCTGGCCCGCTCGAGAACCTCCCGCACAGTCGGACGTGCGGCCTCATCGCTCAGGAGCTTGAGGAGGTACTCGTTGAGCGACTCACCGCGTGCTGCAGCACGCGCCTTGAGCGCCTGCCGAGTCTCGTCGGGGACGTTGCGAATCTGCACCAAACCAGCCATACATACAGATTAACACTCAATACATACACATTGTATGTGTCAGCGGTTGCGAGGGTGGGACTTGGCGGTGCGCTCGTTGCCACGCTTGTAATTGCCGGTGAGCCGCGCCATCAGGAGCTGGGCATCGCTCGTCTCGGCCTCATGCACGAACTGGCGTGCTTTCTCGCCGCGCAGCACCGCTGCCACGCGACCGTGGTGGGAGATGACGACCTCCTTGCCGCGCACGACCCACTCGAAGCCGCTCGGCCGGCCCTTCACGGAGTGACTCGCAGGTAGTCGAGCGCCGCGTCGACGAGGGCGTGCGCGCGATTGCGGGTCGCTGCGGCATTCGCGTGCGCCTGCCGGATCAGGTCCTTGGTGTCGATGCCGGAATCGCCGTAGTAGCCCTCGTTGACCCATCGCTCGTACGTCGCCGCGGTGACCTCGGGGTGGAACTGCCAGGCGATCGCGCGCGCACCATGGGCCTCGTCGACGATGCACTGCGGGCCGCGCCAGGACGTGCCGATCACCCGCGATGTCTGCCCCGGCGCGAACACGTCGCTGTGCATCTGCGCCCACGGGCCCTCGGGGCACAGGATCGGGTCGGTGGTGTCGACCCGCTGCCAGCCGAGCTCCGGCTGGTCGGCGCGCCAAGACGTACCGCCGAGCGCCCGCGCCATCAGCTGCGCGCCGTAACAGATGCCCATTACGGGCGTGCCGGCCCGCAGCGCGGTGCGTACGAACCGAGACTCGGCCTCGACGACGTCCTTCCACTTGGGCTCGTGGGCCCCCTTGTCGGAGCCGAGCAGGAAGATCAGGTCGGTGTCGCCGATCGTCGAGTACGCCGGAAGGTCGTCGCGGTCCAGCTCGACGAGCTCCGCGCCGAGCTGGAGCAGGCGCTCGTGGAAGTAGCCACCATCCTTGTCGGCCTCGTCGGCGACCACATGAATACGCATGGCCTCATTGTGCAGGTTGGCGAGCGACGATCGGGCAACGACTAGTGCGACGCCTGGATCGCACGCCTGGTGGAGGCGACGAACGCATCGGGGGTCGTCAGCTGAGGCACGTGCGCCGCACCCTCGATGGTCTCCCGCGTGACGTTCGGGATGGCGTGCTGCAGACGGTCGATGACCTTGGCGAACATCGGCGGACTCTCCGAGCCTTGACTGAGGTGCACCGGAATCGTGACGCCGCCCAATGCTGCGGTGTCGACCGACAGCTGCTCCGGGTCCTGCAGCTCGTCGAGGAACGTCCGGGCGTTGCGCACGAACATCGCCTTGACCTCATCGGGTAGCGCGTTGTCCCACGCGCCCGGCCCGAATGCGACCTCGTCGACGAACTGCTGCGCGGCACCCTCGAGGTCGTCAGCGGCGATCCTGGCTCCGACCGACTCCAGGCTCGCGCTGCCCTCTGCGAGCATCGCCAGGCTCTCCGGGTCATCGGCCAGCAGCGCCCACAAGGGTGGCTCGTGGCAGGTCAACGACTGCATGGCGTCCTCGTGTCGTATCGCCGTCCGGAGCGCGATGTTGCCGCCGAGCGAGTTGGTCACGACGTGAGCCGGAGCAAGCCCGAGGGCGTCGATGATGCCGGCAAGGTCCTCGGCGTCCTCGTCGAGACTGCCCTGACCGTCGCCGTCCTGGCTCTGCGAGTGGCCACGCCGATCGTAGGTCAGCACCAGATAGTCCGTTGCGAGTCCGGGGACCACCTGGCTCCATTGGGACGTGTCCGCCCACGACCCGTGAACCAGGACGACCGGTTCGCCCGACCCGTGCAGCTCGTAGTAGATGTCGACGCCGTTGACCTCGGTCAGTGACATGGCGACCTCCAGATCCCACCCACCCAACCTCAGGGTCACTCTCGCGACCGCCGCCGTCAATGAGTCGGGCTCGTATGTTCCGCGGTCGTCAGGAGGCGCTCCGCAGGAACCGCTCGAGCAGCGGCCCGGCGGTCTGCGAGCCGGACTGGCCGTCGGCGACGAACACCGCGACGGCGAGGTCACCCTGGGTGGCGATCATCCAGGCATGCGTACGGGGAGGGGTGTCGCTGCCGTACTCGGCCGTGCCGGTCTTGGCGGACACGGGCTTGCCGGGTACGTCCGACAGGAACGCCGCGCTGCCTCCAGTCACGACGCCGCGGAACATCTGTTGGAGCTGCTTGGCCTCACCGCTGGTCAGCGGGTCAGCCGCCTCGGCGGCGGGCTTGGTCGGTGAGTCGTCCAGCAGCGTCGGGGTGACCCTCGAGCCGTGTGCGATCGACGCTGCGACGACCGCCATCGCCAACGGCGAAGCCTGGATCTTGCCCTGGCCGATCATCGACGCGGCATGCTCGGTGCCCTTGGCCTCGTCCGGCACGTTGCCGAGGTAGGCGGGGAAGCCGAGGTCGAGATCCGGGCCGAGACCGAGCGCAGCGGCCGCATCGGCGAGCTCGTCCTGCGGCGCCTTGCCCCGCGTCGCGATCATGGCGGTGTTGCACGAGTTGGCGATCGCCGAGCTCAGCGGGATCTTGCCGATCGCACCGCTGGGATAGTCCGAATAGTTCTTGAACACGCGACCCTCGACCGTGACGGTGCTCGCGCAGGACACGGTGCTCGACGGCTTGAGGCCCGATCGCAGGAATGTCAGCGCGGTGACGAGCTTGAACGTCGACCCGGGCGCGTAGTGACCGCTCGATGCCGTGTCGGCACCCTTGCCACCCGGCCCGCTGGCGAGGGCCACGATCTTGCCCGTCGACGCGCGGATCGCGACGATCGCGCTGGCCGGCTTGACCCCAGCGAGGATGCTGTCGGCCGAGCCCTGCAGGTCGAGGTCGATCGACGTGTGCAGCGACTTGCCGGCACGCGGTGCCGACGAGAACAGCTGGCGGGTCTTGTCGCCGGCCACTGCCTCGATCGTGACCCCCGGCGAACCCCGGAGCTGGCTGTCGTAGCGCTGCTCGAGACCCGTCAGCCCGACCAGGTCACCCGCAGTGACGGATCCCTTGGACTTGGCGATCACCTCGGCCGTCGCCTCGCCGACGACACCGAGCAGGGGCTGCCCGAACGCCTTGGTCGGCGCCAGCGGCAGCTCGGTGCCCAGCTGCACCGCGCCGGGGATCGACGCGATCTCGGCATCGCTGAGCGTGTCGTTGGAGTCGGCGCGCACGACCAACGCGACCACGAACGCCTGTGGACCCGCGGCCTTGACCGCCTTGGCGTAGCGGTCGACATCGATGTCGATCAGCCGGGCCAGCGCCTTGGCAGAGCCATCGGCCTCGGCGGCCTTGATCCGCGACTTGTCGATGCCGATCCGCTCGACACGGCGCTCGATGATGAGCCCTTTGCCATCGGCTCCGAGGATGTCGCCGCGGTCGGCCGGCGCGGTTTGCAGCCGCAGGCGCTCGTCGGCGGTCAGCTGAGGCGCCACGATCGCCGGGCTCCAGCGGACCTGCCACGTGTCGTCGTCGTATGTCAGCTTGGCCGGCGTCGTGTAGCTCCAGTCGGTCCCCTTGAACGTCCAGCTCGTCTTGAGCGTCGCGGTCGCGGTCTTGTCGTCCTGGTCGATGTCGCCGACCGTGACCTTGGCCCGAGCCGAGCCCATGCCCTCGACAATTCGCTTGAGGTCGGCCTGAGGAATGCGGCCGCCCTTGACCGCCGGTATGCCCTTGAGGTCCTGCTTCGCCAGACCTTGGGCCAATGTCTCGGCGGCCTTGCGAGGGTCCGGCGGGCCGGAGGTGCAGGAGCTGAGCAGTGCCACCAGCATGGCTGCGCCGCACAGCGCCGCGATCGTCCGTCGGCCGGGTTGAGCAGGTTGCGTCACGTGATCCCTCTCGGAATTGGTGTCAGGCTCTCGCCCAGGCGGAGCCAGCAGTCAAACAGGTGCCGCTCCCCCGGTCAACGACCACTGGACCGCCACACACGAACGTCCGCGGCACCCCTTCCCCAAGGTGCACCGCGGACGTCGGTGGGTGTTGCAGCGGGCGGCCTACTTGTAGACCGGCACCGCGATCTCCGAGCCCAGCTGCAGTGCCGAGGCATTCGGAAGCGAGTTGAGCCGGACGATCTCGTCGACGGTCTTGCGGATGTCACCGTTGGGGTTGGCCTCGGCGGCGATCTGCCAGAGGGTCTGGCCGGGAAGCACACGGACCGACGTGGTCTGGGGTGCGACACCGGCCTGGTCGCCGGCGACCGACGACGAGCCGAACATCACCACGAGCAGGGCGACGACGGCGACGGCGGCCGTCAGGACGACGACCTTGCCGCGACGGGTCAGTCGGACCCGCGAGGCGGGCTTGGCGTCGGGCACGGCGCGCAGGTGGCGAACCGGTCGAACGCCGTGGTCGTGACGGCTGATGGCGATGCTGCTCATGATGGCCTCCAAGGGGGAAGTGAGGGCTGGTGTGAAGTTGTGGTGTGGTCGATCAAACGCTGCTCTCGATGTCATTCGATGGTGCGAACAGGCGTTCGATCGAACACATGTACGACGATAGGGGACGCCTCGGACAAAAGGAAGCATCTGTCGAACACAATTTCGACTGGTGCCGCATTATCCCTGTCATATCGGTGGAAAATTGTCGCCAGAAATTCCTGACACGCCCGACGCGCCACGCCCCGACAGGCGAGCGCGGCGCCGCCGCACTACCGTCGGAGGCATGGCTTCCCCGCGTTCGAACGTCATCACCGCCTGGAAGCAGGCCTCTGCCCGGCAGGCTCCCCTGCTCGCTGCCGGGGTCGCGTTCTATGCGTTCCTCTCGCTGTTCCCGGCGATGATCGCGGCGATCATGACGTACGGCCTGGTGGCCTCCCCCGAGACCGTCGCCAAGCAGTCGGCCGACATCGCCGACGCGCTGCCGGCCGACGCCGCATCCGTCGTCACCGGCCAGATGGACGCACTGATCACGACCTCACCGGACTCGCTCGGCATCGGCCTGGCCATCGCGCTGGTCCTGGCGATCTACGGCGCCGCCGGCGGGATCGGCAACCTCATCACCGCGATCAACGCGATGTTCGGCCTGGCCGAGACCCGCGGGTTCATCAAGCGCAAGCTGCTCGCCCTCGTGCTGACTCTCGGCGCCATCATCTTCGTCCTGCTCGTGGTGGCGCTCGTCGCCGTCGCGCCGGCCGTGCTCGATGAGGTCGACATCGTGCCGGGCGTACGCGCAGGGTTCGAGGCGGCCCGCTGGATCCTGCTGCTCGCCGCGGTCACGGTCGCGATCGGCGTGCTGTTCCGGCTCGCCCCCAACCGCACGCCCAGGGCTCCCCTGATCTCCAAGGGCGTGCTCGTCGCGACTGCCCTCTGGCTGCTCGTGTCGGTCGGATTCTCGCTGTATGTCGACAACTTCGGCAGCTACGGCAAGACGTACGGTGCTCTTGCCGGCGTGGTCGTCCTGCTGCTGTGGTTGTGGATCGGCGTGTACGCCATCCTGCTCGGCGCGTGCGTCGAGGCGGTGCGCGAGAACGTGGTGACCGAGGAGACCGTCGAGGAGGACTCCGAGATCGCCGAGTGGCGCACCGCCGAGGTCGAGGGCGAGACCGTCCCGGCCGAGGTGGCCGAGGAGCCGGAGCCGGAGGACGATCACGCATACCGGAAAGGGCGCAAGCGGCACGTCCGCCAGCGCTGACCGGCCGGGTCAGTAGAGGTAGACCGGGATGTCGAGCTTCCGGGCCGCTTCGCGACGGTCCTCGGGTGGCAGGATCCCGCAGACGAAGTCGTGAGCCTGCGATGACGTCGCCAACGACACGGTCTTGGTGCGCCGGTGCTTCGATCCGTCGACCCTGGTCGAGACGTGCGTCTCGATCCCTTTCACCGTCACATCCGGCAGCTCGTCGGCGCCCTTGGCGTATGCACGTTTGACCGACGAGCAGATCTCATACGCAGCCAGCCACGACGACGTGCGATGTGATGGATAGTCCGTCTCGACGGTGATGTTGGAGCCGGAGCCCCACGTGTCGGAGTCGGAGTCCCAGCTCGTGACGTGCTTCATCCATGGGTCGTGCCGATTGTCGTGCATGACCCGCTTGACGACGGTCTCGTTGGCCGAGTCCGTGGACGAGTCGCCGCGGCCGACCAGACTGACCACGACGAGCAGACCAATGGCACCAGCCACGTAAAAACCTGGCCGCATGACCGGACGCTAACACCGCAGAGGTGTCACCAGTAGGGCCTCGTGGTGCCGAGGTTCGTCAGCGCTTGCCGGCCTTCTTGAGCCGCCGAGCGCCGACCTTGCGCATCCATGGGTCGACGCGGAGCGCGGCTCGCGGCGCCAGTGAAGCCGTGCGCGCGACGACACCACGCCACGCCGGCAAGGTCTTGTAGACGCGGCCCGTGCCGAACATGTCGACCAGCTCGCGTGCCACCTGCGGCGGCGTCAGCAGGACACCCGCGGCCAGCGCAGCGCGTACGTCACCCTGCGCGTCCATCGCCTCGACCATCGCGGTGTCGACGCCATCGGGGCACACCGCGTGCACCCTGATCTTGTCGCGGTGCAGCTCGGAGGCCAGCGATGTCGTCAGCGACAGCACCGCCGCCTTGGTCGCGGCGTACGCACTCAGCCCGGGCACCGGCGCGTGGGCGCTGAGCGAGGCGAGGATGCCGATGTCACCGCCCCTGACTCCCTGCTGGTCGCGGAAGGCATCGGCCGCGGCGCGTACGCCCCACATCACGCCGAGCACGTTGACGTCGACCATCGCGCGTACCTGGCCGACGGACAGCGCCGTCAGGTCGCCCTCGGCCAGCACACCGGCGTTGCACACCCACGCACCGAGGGGCGCCAGCTCACGAGCTCGCGCGGCGATGTCACGGTTGGCCTCGGGATCGGTCACGTCGAGGCCGAGGCCCAGCTTGGCGCCGATCTCCTCGGCGGTGATCTCCGCGGCGTCGACGTCCAGATCGGTCACGACGACCTCATAGCCACGACCCACCAGCTCGATCGCGATGGCTCGTCCGATGCCCCTCCCGGCACCTGTCACGACGGCTGAACGAGGCTTTCCGGGCTTCACGAGGGGCTTCGACATCGCCCCAACGTAGAGGTCACGCCTTGCGACACGCCATCGAACATATGTTTGAACTGGCCCCATGTTCCGGGTTACGCTTGCCGCCGCATGACCGATGATCGCAACGCCGACGTCACCGAGCTCCCGGACGGGCCCGCAGACTCCTCCGGGCTGACCGCTCGGCAGCGCAAGGTGCTCGAGTTCCTGCGCGACGAGATCGAGAAGCGCGGCTATCCCGCCGAGCATGCGCGAGATCGGTGCAGCGGTCGGTCTCACCAGCACGTCATCCGTCGCCCACCAGCTGCGCGCCCTCGAGGCCCTCGGCTACGTCAAGCGCGATCCCAACCGGCCGCGCGCCCTCGAGATCTTCCTGCCCGACGTCATGGCTGCCCGCCGTTCGATGAGCAGTGCCGTCGAGAGCACCTTCGACGAGACCGGCATCGGCGACGCCCACCCCCAGGCCACCAACGTTCCGCTCGTCGGCCGCATCGCCGCCGGTGGTCCGATCCTGGCGACGGAGCAGGTCGAGGAGATCTTCCCGCTGCCCAAGTCGCTCGTCGGCGACGGCACGCTGTTCCTGCTCGAGGTCTCAGGCGACTCGATGATCGATGCCGCGATCTGCAACGGCGACTACGTCGTCATCCGCCAGGAGCAGACCGCCAACAACGGCGACATCGTCGCGGCGCTGCTCGACGGCGAGGCGACGGTCAAGACGTTCCAGCGCAAGGACGGCAACGTCTGGCTGCTGCCCCACAACGAGGCATACGACCCGATCGACGGCAACCACGCCACGATCCTCGGCATCGTCACCGCAGTCCTCCGCAAGGTCTGACCCCGCCAGTACCCCGTCCGTCTTAGTCAGTCCTTAACCTTTGGGGTCTCGCCCCGCTGGCGGTTGCGAGTAGCGTCGTTGCGGCAGGCAACGACTTTGTCCCGGGGGACTCATGATCACGACTCGTACGCTCGCGGCTGCGGCCGTCACCACCGCTCTCGTCCTCGCCGGTGGGCCCGCCCAGGCCAAGGACTCCGACCATCGGCTGTCTCCGCGCACGCACTTCGTGATGCAGCCGGACGGCTCGAGCGGGCTCAAGCCCGACGGCGCCGGCATCCCCAACATCGACTCGGTCAAGAAGACGATCGCCACCTACTACGGCGACCCCGGCACCGGCATCGCCAACAAGACCTCCTCCCCCTACATCTCCGAGATGGACCGCATCGTCAAGCAGGCGACCAAGCAGCTCCAGTCGACGTATGACCGCGAGATCAAGCGCGGCAAGAAGCCGGCGATCGTGCTCGACGCCGACGACACGACCCTGTGGACGTACGACATGGAGGTCGCGGGCATGCACTTCACCTTCGACCCCGCCCTGCAGGACGTCTACGTGCAGGGCCAGAAGTTCCCGGCGACACCGGCGATGGTCGGGTTCGTCGACAAGGCTGCCGACATCGGCTACACGATCTTCGGTCTCACCGGCCGCAACGACAACCAGAAGGCCGCCACGCTGGCCAACCTCGACAAGGTCGGCTACGACGACTTCACCGCCGACCGCTTCTACACCAAGTGGACCGGAACCGGCAGCTCCCAGCAGCCGTCCTACATCACCTGCGCGGCGGCCAAGTGCACGACGGTCGAGTACAAGGCCGGCACCCGCAAGCACATCGAGTCACTCGGCTACGACATCACGCTCAACGTCGGCGACCAGTGGTCCGACCTGCAGGGTGGATACGCGGATCGCGTGCTCAAGCTGCCCAACCCCACCTACTACCTGCCGTCGGCCAACCTGCCCGGAGTCCGCGAGCCGAAGCTCGCACCGCGCACGCACTTCACCATGAAACCCGACGGTTCGAGCGGGCTGAAGGGCGACGGCGAGGGCATCCCGAACGTCGACTCGGTCAAGAGCACGATCAACACGTACTACGGCGACCCGGGCACCGGCATCGCCGACAAGACCAGCTCGCCTTACATCCGCGAGATGAGCAAGCTGACCCGCTCGTTCGCCCCGTCGGTGCTGGCCAAGTGCCGCACCGGCGCCAAGCACCACACCAAGCCGGCGATCGTCCTCGACGCCGACGACACGACCCTGTGGACGTACGACATGGAGGTCGCGGGCATGCACTTCACCTTCGACCCCGCGCTGCAGGACGTCTACGTGCAGGGCCAGAAGTTCCCGGCAACGCCGTCGATGGTCGAGTTTGCGAACGCTGCCGACAAGGCGGGCTGCACGATCATCGGCCTCACTGGTCGCAACGACAACCAGAAGGCTGCCACGATCGGCAACCTCGAGAAGGTCGGCTACGAGGGCTTCACCGCCGCCAACTACTACACCAAGTGGACCGGTGTCGGCTCGTCACAGCAGCCGCCCTACATCACCTGCGCGGCCGCGAAATGCACGACGATCGAGTACAAGTCGCAGACCCGGGCGCACGTCGAGTCGCCGAGCGGCGGCGGGTACGACATCGTCGCCAACTTCGGCGATCAGTTCAGCGATCTGATCGGCGGGCACGGCAAGGCGTACAAGCTGCCGAACCCGACCTACTACCTGCCGTAGGCCCTCCGCGATTTGGACGATCTGCCCCGTTTTCAGCCTTGAAAGTGGGGCAGATCGTCACAAATCGCGGAGATCGGGTGATCAGACGGGGTGGTTCTGGCGGGCGTTCCAGGCGCTGCTGACCATGTCGGCCAGCGAGTGCCGCATCGCCCAGTCGAGGTCGCGCCCGGCGAGCTCACCTGACGCGACGATGCGCGCCGGGTCGCCGGGCCGGCGATCGGTGACCTCGGGCTCGAAGGTGATGCCGGTGGCGTCGGCGACGGCCGTCATGATCTCGCGCACCGACACCCCGTCGCCGCTGCCGAGGTTGTAGACCGGCTCGAGCTGATCGCCGGCGAGCAGCTTCTGCGCCGCGACAACGTGCGCGTCGGCCAGATCCGCGACGTGGATGTAGTCGCGTACGCACGTGCCGTCGGGCGTCGGGTAGTCGTCGCCGAAGATGCGCGGCGTACGACCCTCCAGCAGCGCCTCGATGACGAGCGGGAAGAGGTTGTGCGGGCTCGTGTCGTAGAGGTCGGGCACCGCCGAGCCGACGACGTTGAAGTAGCGCAGCGAGGTGTGGTGCATCGGGAACGCCCGCGCCGCGTCGCGCAGCAGCCACTCGCCGATCAGCTTGCTCTCGCCGTAGGGCGACTCGGGCGCCGTCGCCGTCGTCTCGGTGACGATGTCGACGTCGGGCGTGCCGTAGACCGCCGCGCTGGAGGAGAACACCATCTTGTCGACATCGGCCTCGTGCATCGCCTGGAGCAGGCTGACGGTGCCCTGGACGTTCTGTTCGTACGTGTGAAGGGGTCGCTGCACGGACACGCCGGCGTACTTGAAGCCAGCGAGATGCACGACGGCCTCGACCTCGTGCTCGACCATCGCCTTGGCGACCAAAGTCGTGTCGAGGATGTTGGTGTCGATGAACTCGACCTCGTCGGGCACGAACTCCCGGTGGCCGCTCGACAGGTCATCGACGACGACACAGTCGAGGCCGGCGAGCCGGAACGCCCGGACGATGTGCGAGCCGATGTAGCCGGCGCCGCCGGTGACGAGGACTGTCATGGCGACCAGCCTGCCAGAGCCACCTCCGCCCGACCGAACCGGAGGTCCCGGCGTTCACGCACCTTCCCAAAATATGTAGACCGGTCTATTCTCGTTGGCATGACCCCACAGACCAAGGGCGCTGCCACCCAGCAGCGCATGGCCGAGTCGATGCTCGAGCTGATCCAGATCCACGGCTACAGCGGCACGGGTCTCAACACGGTGCTGGCTCATTCCGGCGCGCCGAAGGGCTCCCTCTACTTCCACTTCCCCGACGGGAAGGTGCAGCTCGGCGAGCGCGCGGTCGCCCTGGCAGGCGAGCAGTTCAGGACGCTGATCGTTGAGGCGCTCAGCGGAGCCCAGACCGACGAGAGCACCGGATCGATCGTCGAGTCGGTCGTGTCCGCCCTTGGCGAGATGGTGGCAGGCAGCGACTTCCGCATCGGCTGTCCGGTCTCGGTCGTGGCTCTTGAGGCGGGCGCCGAGAACGAGCGGCTACGGACTGCGTGCGAGCAGGCGTACGAGAGCTGGATCGTCCCGGTTGCCGACTTCTTGATCGCACGAGGACACGCTGAAGCCGCGGCGCGGGCCACCGCCTCGTCGGTCATCAGCCTCGTCGAAGGCGCCATGATCGTGACCCGCGCTCGACGCGACGTCCAGCCGCTCAAGGACGCCGCACAGACCTTGCGTGTCCTGCTCGACCTTCCGCCGCACACCGCCACGACAGGGGCAAGCGCATGACGAGGCCGGGAGCCGGACGGCACGCACTGGTCTTCGGGGCCAGCGGGTTCCTCGGCAAATGGCTCATCGTCGAGCTGGCATCGCAGGGCGTACGCGTGACCGCGGCCGTTCGCGGCGTGGGGTCCGGCGATCGGCTCAATGCCTGGCTCGTTGATCGCGGGCTCGCCGATGGCGTCCCCGTAGTGGTGGTCGACTTCGATCGCGATGATCTGGGACTCGCCGCGGACGCGGCCCTTCTGCACGATGTCAGCGAGATCCACAACCTCGCTGGGGCATACCGGTTCGGGATGTCGGCGGACGAGGCACGTACGGGCAACGTCGTGACGGCGCAGCGCATCGTGATGTGGGCCGCGCATCGTGCCGACCTCGATCGCCTCGTGCACGTGTCGGGCTACCGCGTCGGCACCCACGGACCGCAGCCGGCCGCCGAGGTCGGGCATGGCCGAATACGCCCGGCTCGGTGCGTACGAGGCGTCGAAGGTCGAGGCCGATCGCGTCGTCCAGGCAACCGCGACGGCCGAAGGCGTGCCGTTCACGATCGTGAATCCCTCGACGGTCACCGGAGTCAGCTCGACCGGAGAGTCCGACCAGCAGATCGGGCTGACCTCCAGCGTCCGGGACCTGTGGCACGGCAAGCTCGCGGCTCTGCCGGGCAACGGGGCGACGTTCGTGCCGGTGGTCCCGGTCGACTACCTGGCCAGCTTCATGGCGCTGATTCCGACCGTTCCAGAGGCCGACGGCCAGTCGTACTGGGTGCTGGACGACGACACCCCCGGCCTGCCGGACCTGCTCACGGCGATCGGCCGGCACTACCAGGTCCGTGTGCCGGGGCTTCGCATCCCGGTCAAGCTCGTGAAGCTGCTGCCGGCGACCCTCACCAAGGCGGACCCGGAGACGCTCAGCTTCATGTCGACGGATCGCTATCCGACGGAGTCGGCTCGCGTGCTGGCCGAGCGAGCACGAGCTGCGTATGCCCGAGACACTGCCGACGATCCTGAGGTGGGCCGATCATGTGGCGGCGCACCGCTTCGGGGCGGTCTCTGACGAGGCGACGGGGCGCGGGTTCTCGTCGCATGCGGGCATACACACGTTCGGCATCGGTGATCCTCAAGCGCGGACGATCGTGCTGCCGCCCATACCCCTCAATGCGGACACCTGGGCCGCTGCGGCAGCACGGATGTCCGAGCCCGTGCGGGTCCTCGACCTGCCCGGGCTCGGGATGAGCGCCGGCAGCGAGGACGCATGGGGCGACTGGCTGACCGCCGTGGCCGACGGCCGTGACGACCTGCACCTCGTGGGGCACTCGGTCGGCGCCGCGGTCGCCGTCGAACACGCATCGAAGCATCCCGGGCAGGTCCGGACGCTCACGCTGATCGCGCCGGCATTCCTCCAACCGGCGCCAGGAATGCAGCAGCGGATGGTCCCGCTGACGTCGGCGTACTTCCGCTTCGCCAGCGCGACGTCCTTGGCGCGCAAGCTCCTCGGGGCCGAGGAGCACGCCGGTGCCCTCGAGACCAGCGTGATCGATCTTCGACGGCCGGGTGTGGCGCGCCGCGTCGGCCGCATCCTCGCCCGCGGCGCGCGGAAGGGCAGGAGAGATCTCCTGCTCCAGCGCCTGCTCGACCATCCCGGCGAGGTCCACATCATCGTCGGTGAGAACGACCCGCTGTCTCCCGAGGCTGCTGCCGCACTGCGGCCGTTGGGCGATCGGCTCCGCGTGACGACGATCGCCGGGGCGGGCCACTACCCGCAGATCACCCACCCGCAGCAGCTGGTCGACGCCATCGAGCACGCGGCGACGGCGAGGGCCCGCTGATGCCACGGGCGATGGACGAGGCCGAGCTGATCGCGCTCTACCGGGACCTGCACGCGAATCCCGAGCTCGGATTCCACGAGACCCGTACGGCCGCGCTGATCGCCGAGCGGCTCGCAGGCTTCGGCTTCGAGGTGCACGCCGGGGTGGGCGGCACCGGCGTCGTCGGCATCCTCGACAACGGTCCCGGTCCCA
This sequence comes from uncultured Actinomycetota bacterium, assembly GCA_963817425.1. Taxonomy (GTDB): domain Bacteria; phylum Actinomycetota; class Actinomycetes; order Propionibacteriales; family Nocardioidaceae; genus Aeromicrobium. The sequence goes on along the minus strand of CAWFOH010000016.1, from coordinate 37,664 downwards.
CCGCACTCCTCCGGGCCGACATGGACGCGCTGCCGGTGCTCGAAGAGACCGGGCTCGCGTACGCCAGCAACGCCCGAGGAGTCGGCCCCGAGGGCGGTGAAGTGCCGGTCATGCACGCGTGCGGCCACGACGTGCACATGACCTGCCTCCTGGGCGCGGCATCCGTGCTCGCGGCCGACCGCGACTCGTACGCCGGCCGACTGATGGTGGTCTTCCAGCCGGCCGAAGAGCTGGGCGCCGGAGCCGCCGCGATGGTCGACGACGGCCTCTTCGAGAGATTCGGTACGCCCGATGTAGTCCTGGGCCAGCATGTCGCTCCCCTGCCTGCCGGCATGATCGGCCTGCATCCAGGTCTGGCGATGGCCGCGAGCGACTCGTTGACCATCACGCTGCACGGGGCAGGCGGGCACGGCTCGCGGCCCGAGACCACGGTGGACCCCGTGGTCATGGCCGCGGCGACCATCATGCGGTTGCAGACCATCGTGTCCCGCGAGACCGCAGGGACGGAGATGGCGGTTGTGACCGTGGGCATGGTGCGTGCGGGAACCGCCGGAAATGTCATCGCGGACCGTGCCGAGCTGCAGGTCAACGTCCGCACCATCGACGCCGCTGTCCGCGAGCGCACCCTCGAGGCGATCCGCCGGATCGTGACCGCCGAGGCCGAGGCGTCCGGCGCACCGCGCCCCGCCGAGATCGACCACCATGGCCACTTCCCCGCACTGGTCAACGACCCGGGCGCCACCAGCCGGACCAACGCGACGTTCGTCGACCTGTTGGGCGCCGGAGCCGTGATCGATCCCGGTGTCGTCACGGGCAGCGAAGACGTGGGCGTGCTCGCCGAAGCCGCGGGAGCGCCCTGCGTCTACTGGTTCCTCGGCGGTGCAGATCCTCAGCTCTTCGCCGGCGTTCGCGACCAGGAGGGGCTCGAAGAGGTCGTGCGATCGATCCCCAGCAACCACTCACCGACGTATGCGCCGGTCGTCGCGCCGACGATCGCGACGGGAGTCCGAGCTCTGGTCGCTGCGGCGCAGGCCTGGCTGCCCGCGGCGAAGAGTTGAGTCAGCCCTTCGCCGACTCGTCGAGACGACGCAGCGCAGCCAGGGCGGTCTCGCGGTCGGTCGTACGCCACATGTCGGGCAATGACGCCGCGAGGAACGATCCGTAGCGCGCTGTGACGATGCGCGGATCGAGGATCGCCACGACTCCCTTGTCGGTGGCGCGGCGGATGAGCCGGCCGGTGCCCTGCGCGAGCAGCAGCGCCGCGTGGCTCGCGGCGACGCTCATGAAGCCGTTGCCGCCGCGCTTCTCGACGAGCCGCTGCCGTGCGCTCATCAACGGGTCGTCGGGCCGTGGGAACGGCACGCGGTCGATGATCACGAGCTGGCACGTGTCACCCGGCAGGTCGACGCCCTGCCACAGGCTCAAGGTGCCGAACAGGCACGTGCTCGGCGTCTCGGCGAAGCGGCGGGCGAGCTCGGGCAGCTGCGCATCGCCCTGGCACCAGATGTCGATGTCGGGCAGCCGGGTGCGTACCTCCTCGGCGGCCTTCTCCGCGGCGCGCCGCGACGAGAACAGGCCGAGCGTACGTCCGCCGGCCGCCTCGACGAGCGCCGTGATCTCGGCGAGCTGCGCCTCCTCGAGACCGTCGCGGCCCGGCAGGGGCAGGTCGCGGGCGACGTAGAGCATGCCCTGCTTGCGGTAGTCGAACGGTGAGCCGACATCGAGCGAGCTCCACGAGTCGTCACCCGGCTCGAGTCCGAGCGAGCGGGCGACCGGGTCGAACCCGCCGCCCAGCTTGAGCGTCGCACTGGTCAGCACGACGGTCTTGTCGCCGAAGAGCTTGTCGCGCAGGCTGGCCGACACGTCGATCGGCGCGATGTGGAGCTGCTTGTTGCCGCGGTTGTCGCTCATCCAGAGCACTTCGGTCTCGCCCTTGGCGGCCATGCGCTCGGCGATCTTGCGGACGTCGTCGACCATGCCGCGAGACTGCTGCCGCGCGGCATCGGGTTCGCCCTTGTCCTTCTCCTTGGGGAACGCCGAGAGGCACGCCCGAGCCGCATCGCGTACGAATGCCAGCACCTCGCGAAGGGGCTGCGGAGGGTCGTCGATGCGGCCCTCCTCGGTGCGGGCCAGGACATCGGCGAGCGCGTCGGAGGCATCGGTCAGGTCGTCGGCCTCCTTGCCCTCGACCTGGACGCGGGCTCGTCTCGCGGCGCGCTCCACCACGACCGGGTCGAGCTCGTCGGTCGACGCCTGGGTCACGCGGGCCGCGAGCTCGTGCGCCTCGTCGACGATCACCGCGTCGTACTCCGGCAGCATCGGCACGCCGTCGATCGCGTCGATCGCGAGCAGCGCATGGTTGGTCACGATGAGCTGAGCGGTGTGGGCGTCCTCGCGGGCTCGCTCGGCGAAGCACTCGAGCGCGTGCGCGCACCGCGAGGCACCGAGGCACTCGCGGTGGTTGACGCTGACCTGCCGCCAGGCGCGCTCGGTGTGCGCCGGAGCGGAGTCGCGGTCAGCCATGTGCCCGCCCTCGGCCTGTTCCTCGGCCCACTCGCGGAGCTCGAGCACCTCGGCGCCGAGTGAGCCCTCGGGCACCTCGATGAGCGTGCCCTGGTCGTCGGGGGCGCCTTCGCGTATGCGGTGCAAGCAGGCGTAGTTGCCGCGGCCCTTGACGACGGCGTGGTGCGGTACGACGTCGAGCGTCGCTCGCGCCGCGTCCTTGAGCGCAGGGATGTCTCGTTCGACCAGCTGGTGCTGCAGGTTGAGCGTGGCGGTGGCGACGACGACTCGCTTGCCGTGCAGAAGGCTGGGCACGAGGTAGCCGAGCGACTTGCCGGTGCCGGTGCCGGCCTGGACGAGCAGGTGATCGCCGCTCTCCAGGGCGTGCTGCACCGCCTCGGCCATCTCGATCTGGCCGGGCCGGTCTTCTCCCCCGACGGCCTCCACCGCGGCATGGAGGACCGCACGAACATCAGGGGTGGAGGGCATGTCGCAAGGCTAGTCGTGAGGCAACCACACGCGGTGGTTGCGTCCACAGGGAACCTCGCCTGGAGTCGTCGGCGCACCTTGCGTCGCACTCACCAGCGCTCACGGGTCAGTTGTGCCCCATCGACAAGCGCCGTCGCGTCGTCATCTCGCGCGGCGTTGTCCGCTCGTCGACGGGTCATGACAGACCCCTGAGCTCGGCCCGGGCTACTTCACCGCGTAAGCGGTCAGTTCGTTCGCCAGGTGGCCGTGGACGCGAGCGACCACGTGGGTGCCGTCGGACTCGTGGTCGAGCGACTCGATCTCACCCTGCGTGTGGATCTGGTTGAGCAGGTCGCCCCGGGCATACGGCAGCAGCACGTCGACGTGCGTCGCGGGCTGCGGCAGGTCGGCCTCGATCGCGCTGAGCAGCTCGTCGATGCCTTCGCCGGTGTGTGCGCTGACCACGACAGCGTGGGGCTCGCGGGCGAGCAGGTTCTTGACGACGAGCGGATCGGCGGCATCGGCCTTGTTGATCACGATGATCTCGGGGACGTCGAGGGCGTCGACGTCGGCGAGCACGCTGCGTACGGCGGCGATCTGACCCGCGGGGTCGGGGTGCGATCCGTCGACGACGTGCAGGATCAGGTCGGACTCGGCGATCTCCTCCAGAGTCGAGCGGAAGGCCTCGACGAGCTGGTGCGGCAGGTTGCGCACGAAGCCGACGGTGTCGGACATCGTGTAGACGCGGCCGTCAGAGGTCTGCGTACGTCGTGTGGTCGGGTCGAGCGTCGCGAACAGCGCATCCTCGACCAGCACCCCGGCGTCGGTCAGCCGGTTGAGCAGGCTGGACTTGCCGGCGTTGGTGTAGCCGGCGATCGACACCGAAGGTATGTCGTGTCGTTTGCGGTTGGCCTTCTTGGTCTCGCGCGTCACGCCGAGCGCCTTGAGCTCGCGCCGCAGCTTGGCGATCTTGGCCTGGATGCGGCGGCGGTCGGTCTCGAGCTTGGTCTCACCGGGGCCACGGCCACCGATGCCCTCACCGCCTGCCGCCTGGCCACCGGCCTGGCGGGACAGGTTGCCGCCCCAGCCGCGGAGGCGCTGGGTCTGGTACTGGAGCTGGGCGAGCTCGACCTGCGCCTTGCCCTCCTTGGACTTGGCGTGCTGGGCGAAGATGTCGAGGATCAGCGCGGTGCGGTCGACGACCTTGACCTTGCAGCGGTCCTCGAGGTTGCGCAGCTGGCTGGGCGCGAGCGCCCCGTCGCAGATGATCGTGTCGGCGCCGGTCGCGACGACGGCGGCGCGCAGGTCCTCGACCTTGCCGCTGCCGATGTAGGTCGCGGGGTCGGGCTTCTGGCGTCGCTGGATCAGGGCGTCGAGCACCTCGGAGCCGGCGGTCTCAGCGAGCAGCTTGAGCTCGGCGAGCGAGTTGTCGGCATCCTCGGCGGTGCCCTCGGTCCATACGCCGACGAGGACGACGCGCTCCAGACGGAGCTGGCGGTACTCGACCTCGGTGATGTCCTCGAGCTCTGTGCGGAGGTTGGCGACGCGCCTCAGCGAGTTGCGCTCCTCCAGCTCAAGGCCTTCGGTGCCTTGGGGCGTCGGGTCGTACGTCTGTTCGGTCATGCAATCCAATCCATGGTGCCCCGCGCGACGATCTCGGCGGGGCCGGTGAGCACGATGTGGTTGTCGGCGTTCCAGCTGACGTGCAGGGTGCCGCCAGGAACGTCGACCCGGTAGGTGGTGGGTCGAGCTGCCCCGTCGGCCACTGCAGTGGCCACGGCCACGGCGCAGGCGCCGGTGCCACAGGAACGCGTCTCCCCCGAGCCGCGCTCGTGCACACGCATCGCAACGTGGCGCTCGCCCTCGCGGACGACGAACTCGATGTTGACGCCTTCGGGATAGACCGACTCGTCGTAGTCGGGCTGAGTCAGCAGGCTGCCGGCGTCGCCCAGCTGGTCGACGAAGGCGACGGCATGGGGGTTGCCTGTTCTAACCTCCTGCGCCTCCCAGGTGTTCCCGGCGGCACTGACCTTGGAGACGCCGAGCACCTCAGGCGTGCCCATGTCGACGCTGAACAGGTCACCGTCGATCGTGATCGTCTTGTCGCCGCCGCGCGATCCGATGATGAACGGCTCGGCGGGGTCGACGAGCCCCTCTTGCACGAGGTGAAGCGCGTACACGCGGATGCCGTTGCCGCACATCTCGCTGACCGAGCCATCGGCGTTGCGGTAGTCCATGAACCACTCGCCGGCCGACGGCTCACCGAGGGCGGCCGTGCGGATGACACGCATGACTCCGTCGGCGCCAATGCCGCGCCGACGGTCGCACAGAGCGGCCACGAAGGCACCCTCCAGCTCGCCGTGGATCGTGCCGTCATGGTCCGGGAGCAGCACGAAGTCGTTCTCCGTGCCGTGCCCCTTGAGCCATGGAAAAGTCATACGTTCCAGTCTAGCCGTCCCCCACGCCCAACTTCTGAAGCGTTGGGCAGGTTCCCGGGCGGTTTTGGGTGCCTAAGGCTTCAAAAGGTGGATCCGCGGCTTCAAAAGGTGGATGGCTTGCTCCACCAGGTCGTCGGCGTCGTACGGGAGCCAGTGGATGCGCGGGTCCTTGCGGAACAAGCGGTCCTGCCGCCGGGCGAACTTGCGCGTCCCGGTGACGGTGGCCTCGCGCGCCTCCTCCTCAGTCATCTCGCCCCGCAGGAACGCCAGGATCTGCTGATAGCCGAGCGCCCGGCTCGCCGTGAAGCCATCATCGAGACCGATCTCGCGCAGCGCGCGTACCTCATCGACGAACCCAGCTGCCCACATCTGGTCGATCCGGTCGGCCAGGCGTACGTCGAGGACATCCCGCGGCACGTCGAGGCCGAGCATCGTCAGGCCCTCGTACACCGACTCGTACGCCGGCATCGACGCCGCGAACGGCTCCCCCGTCAGGTCGATGACTTCGAGAGCCCGCACGACGCGGCGGTCGTTGGTCGGCAGGATCTGGGCCGCCGCCGCCGGATCGCGTCGCGCCAGCTCGGCGTGCAGCGCTTCCGGGCCTCGAGCAGCGAGCTCGGCCTTCCACCGGTCGCGGAGCTCCGGGTCGGTGCCCGGAAAGTCGAGCCGGTCGAGGATCGCGCGGACATACAGCGCCGATCCACCGACCACGATCGGGGTGACGCCGCGCTGGTGGCAGTCGGTGATCGCGGCCCGCGCCCAGCTCTGGAACTCAGCGACCGAAGCGGACGCCGTCACGTCCAGCATGTCGAAGAGGTGGTGCGGTATGCCTGCGCGTTCCTCGGCCGAGGGTTTCGCGGTGCCGATGTCCATACCGCGATAGAGCTGCATCGAGTCGGCGTTGACGATCTCGGCGTCGCCGAGCCGCCGAGCGAGTGCCACAGCCAGAGCGGACTTGCCGGACGCAGTGGGACCGACGACGGTCACGACGCGTTCAGGCACAGACACGGTGTAAGTCTCGCAGTAGTGTGTGGAATCAGACGGGGGCGGCTGCCCCCATTCCTCATGAATCAAGGAGGGAAGCCATGGGTTTCCTCGACAAGTTCAAGAAGCAGGCCCCTGAGCTCAAGGAGAAGGCAGCGGACCTCGCCGCCAGCCAGAACGACAAGATCGACGCCGGCATCGACAAGGCAGCCGACGCGGTCAACAAGGCCACCGGCGGCAAGTACGAGGACAAGATCGACTCTGCTGCTGACAAGGCTCAGGAGGGCGTCGACAAGCTCGCCGAGGACGGCAAGTAGCTAGTTGACCACCCAGTCGGCCACCCAGTAGCCGACGCCGAAGGGCGCCACGTCGACGCGGAGATTCGCGGCGATGCCGGCGTCCTTCGTCATCTGACCCAGGGTTCGCAGCGCTGGCGTGCCGGCTGCCCAGAGCTCGGCGCCCAGCTCCGAGGTCGAGCGATGCCAGGGTCTCCGCGTCGCCGCCGGCCAGCGCCGCCGCGATCGAGGCGTCGAACGCCTCGGCTCGATCGTCGAAGAAGCCCGGGGCCGTGGTCGAGCGTTTCGCGCTCCCGTCAGCCATGACGAGCAGCGCCACCCGGCCGGTGATGTCGGGCATACCGGTCGAGTATGTCCGCACGCCGGCCCAGCCCGCGCGGTCGAGCAACCACGAGCCGATCGCCAGGCTGAGCGGCAGCTCGGTGCCTGCACCACCGACGTGCAGGTCCACTCCGTATGGCGCCAGCGTGGCGCCGGCGGACTCGTCACGATCGCCGTCGAGCTGCCCCGCGCCGATCACGACGACGCGATCCGGGTCGCCCGAGAGGATCGTGGAAATCGCCGCGTCGCAGGCGGAGCGGAGCGAAGCCAGGTCGTCGGCGGCGCCCGCAGCGACTTCGGGGATGATCATCGGCGGATGCGGGCACACAGCCACTGCGAGGATCACGAGTCCGAGGCTACCCGGCCGTGACACCATGTGACGGTGTTCGACTCCCGGGGCCTGCCTGACTATCCGCCGCCGCACAATGCGTGGGAGTTCCCACCGCCGCCGGTCTCGCCTCGATGGAGGTGGGCGGCGATCGCGGCGATGGTGTTCGGTCTCCTCGGCGTCACGACCATGATCGTCGTTGTCGTCACGGTGGGCTCGACGAGCGCGCCTGGCCTGATCGACGACCCGGAGCTGATCTCGGTCATCGAGCGGGAGTGCCAGCAGATGACCTCCAGCGTCGAGTCGCTCCCCATACACGGAACCCCGCGTCGTCAGGCCCAGACCATTGCCCGTCAGAACGTCGCCGTTGAGGACATGGTCGACGACATCCGATCGGTGGGGCAGGAGACGCTTGCGAGCGATCCGCCATCGGATGAGTGGCTCGCGGACTGGGACCGGCTGGTCGACGCCCGCGAGGCGTATGCCGAGGAGATCCTCGAGGGGTCGTTGGCGCAGCTCCAGGTGCCGACCGACGATCGCGGCGAAGACATCGACATACGTATGGACGACGTCTTCATCGGCGGCTCGCCCTGTGAGGTGCCCGAGGTGTTGCTCAACCCCTACCCCGACGACGCCGCGTCCGATGCGTGAAGTCGTTCAGGCTCGCGCGGCAGCCTTCTTGGCCTGCTTGAACGCGCGGACCTTGGCGAGCGAGTCGGGGTCGACCACGTCGGCCACCGAGCGATAGCCCTTCTTGCCGTAGTCACCCACGACCGTCGTCCATCCGGCCGGCTTCACGCCCAGCTGCTTGGCCACCAATGCCGTGAAGATCTTGGCCTTCTGCTCGCCGAATCCCGGCAGGGCGCGCAGACGCTTCATCAGTGCCTCACCCGTACGCGCCTCGGTCCAGATGCGCGACGCGTCGCCGTCGTACTCGTCCGCGACGACCTTGGCCAGCGCCTGCAGCCGCCCGGCCATCGATCGGCCGTAGCGGTGGATCGCCGGCGGCGTGGCGCACAGGTCGGCGAATGCCTCCGGATCGGCCTCGGCAATCGTCGATGGGTCGAGCGTCCCGAACCGGTCGAGCACCTTGGCCGGGCCGGCGAACGCCCGCTCCATGGGGAACTGCTGGTCGAGCAGCATTCCGGCAAGCAGGGCGAACGAGTCGTTGGTCAGGACCTCGTCGGCGTGCGGGTCCTGAGCGATGCGGATGGCCATGAGGTCATCCTGCCACTGGCGTCTGGTGGCTTCGAGGCTCCGCCGCGCTCTGCACCTCAATCACCTGCTCCCCGGAACGTGTCGGCGGCGGCCTGGATGCGCTGCACGTAGGTCGACCAGTCCGTGTCGCTCGTCGCGGTGTCGGACCCCGTGCGCCCGTCGATCATCTCGCGCAGGATGTCGGCGTGACCGGCATGCTGTGTCGTGTCGGCCAGGACCCACACCAGCAAGTAGCCCAGGGTCGTGTCAGGCGAGGGCCAGTGAGGCACCCGGCCAGGGGTCTCGATGTCGAGCGTCTCGATGGTCGCGTCGCTGTGCGCGCACGCCCGCTGGTAGAGGTCGAGGATGTAGCCACTCGACTCGTCGGCCTTGGCCCACATGTCGGCGCCTTCCCACACCGTGCCGTCCTCGTTCCACGGAAGGATGTCGGGCGGGGGCCGATCGAACGAGTCGCCGAAGTAGACGTGCTCGACACCGACCAGATGCTTGATGATCCCGAGCAGGTTGGTGCCGGTCGGCGTCATCGGGCGACGCATGTCGTACTCGCTGAGCCCTTCGACCTTCGCCAGCATCACGGCTCGGCTCACGTTGAGCTTGTCGTGCAGGTCGTGCTTGATGTCGGTCATGTCGCAATCCTGACGTCGGGGTGGGACATATGACGAGTGGGCCGCCCCGAACGATCGGGGCGGCCCATTCGGCGAACGACTAGCGGACCAGCGACTCCTTCTGCAGGTCCAACCGGGTGATGTCGGCCGGAGCAGCGGACCGCCTCTGCGCCTCCACCTTGGCCGCGACCTCGGGCTCAGGCTGCGGAAGCGCTGCGCACTCGAGATCTGCCTTGTTGCCCGACTTGCGGGCCGGCTTGGCGCCGGTCAGCAGGTAGTCGGCGATGGCATCGTCGACGCAGGCGTTGCCGTTGAGCGAGTTGGAGTGCGTCGTGCCGCCGGGAACGGCGATGAGGCTCGCTGCGGGGAAGCGCTTGCGGACCTCGAGGCTGCCCGGGTAGGGCGTTGCCGCATCCAGCGTCTCGTTGATCATCAGCAGGCTCTTGACGTGCTTGCCCGTGACCTTGACCGGCTTCTGAGCCTTGGCCGGCCAGTGGCGGCATGGCTCGTTGTACCAAGCGTTCGCCCACGTCTCGAACGGCGCCTTGGCGTGAATCTTCCAGTTGTCGCGGCTCCACGTGCTCCAGCTCTGCGGCCACTTCACGTCGGTGCACTGCACGCCGAGGTAGACCGCGTATCCGTTGTCGTCGCCGAAGCCGCTGGCATCGAGATAGGACGCCTCAAGTGCGTCGATGTCGTTGTCGTTGATGAACGCCGAGAACGTGTCGGCGAGGTCCAGCCAGGTCGACTGGTAGTAGCCGGCGTAGAGGAATGCGTCAGTCCACTCGCTGCCGCCGAGCTTGCCACCCGAGGCCTGGACGGGCGTCGCGTAGAGCTTCTTCTGCGTCGCGTAGAAGAGCTTGCTGACCTTGGCCCCGGTGTCGCCGAGGTGATACGTGCTGTCGTGCTTGGCGAGCCAGTCGAACCAGATGTTGATGTTGCGGTCGAACGCCACGTCCTGGCTGAGGTTGGCGTCATACCAGACTCCACGCGGGTCGACGGTGCCGTCGAACACGACGCGGCGCAGCTTGTCGGGATAGAGCGTCGCGAACACCTGGCCGAGGTAGGTGCCGTAGGAGAACCCGTAGTAATTGATCTGGTCGGCGCCGAGTGCCGACCGGATCGAGTTCATGTCCTTGGCGGCATCGATCGTCGTCAGGTGATCGAGGATCTTGCCGTTGTTGGCGTCGCACGCCTTGGTGTAGGCGTTGGTCTTCTTGAACCACGCGCGCTCAATGCTCTTGCTCGTGGGGACGTAGGCCGGGCGGTTGTAGCCGGCGTAGTCGGGGTCGCAGGAGACGGCCGGCTCACTCGATCCGACACCGCGCGGGTCGAAGCCGATCCAGTCGTATGCCTTGCCGGCATCCTTGGGGACATACTCACCAAGCACCGAGAGGGTGAGACCGGAGCCACCGGGGCCGCCGGGGTTGACGAGCATGACGCCTTGGTACTGGCTGTCGGGCACCGTGTGCTTGATCCGCGAGATGGCGAGCTTGATCTGGGTGCCGTGCGGCTTCTTGTAGTCCAGCGGCACCGGGATCTTCGCGCACTCGGCACCCCTCCTCTGGAGGCCGGGACTCGCACAGGTCCCCCAGTCAATCGTGGTGCTCGCGGCCGGCGTGGCGGTCTTCGCCTGTGCCAGCGACGGCACCGAGAGCGTCAATGCGGTCAGCGAGATCGTCGCGGCCGCACAGAGCAAGGTCTTGCGCATGTGTCCCCCCAAATAGGAATGCTGCTCTGGTCGAGCAGAAAGCGTGCCTCATCCTGCTCCCAGATCGTTGTCATGCGCAACGGTCATTCGGTGTCGATTTGGTTGACGCGGGATGTCCGCGGGTCACGACAGCGGTTCGCCGCGCACCTCGTCAACCGCCAAGACCGGCACGTGGGTCGGCTCTGAACCGGCCTCGGGGAAGTCGAACACGGCGATGATCATCTGCATCGGATAGCGCGGCGACTGCTCGCTCGAGCGCACGACGCGGTCGTCGAGCAGGAAGTCGACACCGTCGGCCCGCCACTCCACGGCGTACGAATGCAGCTCGCGCACATCGATGTCCTGCCGGATGGCCGAGAACTCCTCGACCAGCGCCGGGTCGCGAAACGGATGCAGGCCGCTCCCGACCTCGGCCGTCGAGCCGTCCGCCGTGATCGTGTTGCCGAACACCTCGAACAGGCAGATCTCGCCGCATCGCTCCGGGCTGTCCTCGAGCCCCACCATCCACACCGAGGCCATCGACGTGTGCGACAGCTCCATCCGCGCGCGGACCTCGATGCGGCCGTAGTGCGGAGTCCACCCCCACCACGCCGGCTGCTCCTCACGTACGGCCTGGTCGGCAACGAACGGCTGCTGGCCGATCGTGCTGCCGACCGGTCCGGAGAAGACGCCGGACTGAACACCCGAGACCCGCAGCGGCTTGGCGTGGTTGTCTGCACACCAGAGACCTTGGTCGGTCGGGATGCTCAGCCTGAGCTCGGAGTCGACCAGCTCGTACGTCGCCTCGGACTCAGCGCGCGAGCTCCACTGCGGCAGATAGTGCGGCAGCCAGCGACTGTCGTCGAGCCTCGCGCCGTCGAACGTCTCGTGAAATGTCCCCTGTGCCACCTGACTCCCCTCTCACGTCGGAACAGACTTTAGGCCGCAGCACTGACAGCCGTACGTTTCGATTTGGCGGATCTCCCGAGACGGGCCTCCGCCCCGTGCGAAACTCGGCCATGACTTCGTGGCCCGGCTATCCGCCTCCTGCTCCTTCACGCCCGCCGGCACCCTGGTACCGCAACGTATGGGTGTGGCTCTGCGTCTACGGCGTGGTCGCCGTGGCCGGAGCAGTCGGCCTCCTCGTCTTCTTCTTCGCAAACGTCGATGAATGGGATGTCGCCCACTACGAGGACGGCTACTACGAGGAGGGCTACTACGTCGAGCAGGAGTCGGTGAACTCGGCCGTGGCATGGAGCCGTGTGACGACATGACGAGCGCCGGTCAGGACATCCAGATCTTCTCCACGCCCGCCGAAGGCGCAGAAGCACTCGCACCAGTTCGTCGATCGCGGGGCGAGCGATCCCGGACGCGATCGACACGGTCGCCGACGCGGACGGTTCAGCTCTGCAATGGCGGGACGACTGGATCACCCTGCTCGACGCGCTCGACTCGTACGCCGACGATCTCGCCGACGACCCCGAGGCCGAGTTCGAGCCGCCTCGGACGGGCGGATAGCGCCGCTCATGTACGAGATGAGCTGGGTGTCCGATGTCCCCTGCGAGCTCCCGCCCGCCATCGTGGCGCTCGACCCCGAAGCTGCGGCGGCTACTACTGAGTCAGATCGCGCAGGCCTCGGCGGGCGGCAGCGGTGCCGGCACGCCCAGCGTCGGCATGCCGAGACCGACCGATCGGACCTCCGTCTTGCCCTGGCGTGACTCCCAGGCGTCGCCTGCGGGCGTACGCCGGAACGAGATCGGCGCGTCGTCGCTCACCAGGTGGTGCGGGGCGGCGTACGTGATGCGGACCTCGACCATGTCCCCCGGGCGTACGGCGTGGTCGCCGGGCACGAAGTGGACCAGCCGGTTGTCGCGGGCGCGGCCGGTCAGGCGGTGGGTCGCGCCGTCCTTCTTGCCCTCGTGATCGGCGACGAGCAGCTCGACGACCTGACCCTCCTGCTTCTTGGCCTCGTCCCACGCGACCTCGTTGACGACCTCGATGAGCCGGTCGTAGCGCTCCTGCACGACGGCCTTGGGCAGCTGGTCGGGCAGGTCCGCCGCGGGCGTGCCGGGGCGCTGGGAGTACTGGAACGTGAACGCGCTGGTGAACCGCGCCTTGCGCACGACCTCCATGGTCTCGAGAAAGTCCTCCTCGGTCTCGCCCGGGAAGCCCACGATGATGTCGGTCGTGATCGCCGCGTCGGGCATGGCCTCGCGTACGCGGTCGATGATGCCGAGGAACTTCTCCTGGCGGTATGACCGGCGCATCGCCTTGAGCACGCGATCCGAGCCCGACTGCAGCGGCATGTGCAGCTGCGGCATGACGTTGGGTGTCTCGGCCATCGCCGCGATGACGTCGTCGGTGAAGTCCTTGGGGTGCGGGCTGGTGAAACGTACGCGCTCGAGCCCCTCGATCTCGCCACAGGCACGCAGCAGCTTGCCGAACGCCTGCCGGTCGCCGAACTCCACGCCGTACGAGTTGACGTTCTGGCCCAGCAGCGTGACCTCGACGACGCCGTCGGCGACGAGCGCCTCGATCTCGGCGAGGATCTCGCCGGGGCGGCGGTCCTTCTCCTTGCCGCGCAGGCTCGGGACGATGCAGAACGTGCAGGTGTTGTTGCAGCCGACGCTGATCGACACCCAGGCGGCGAACACCGAGTCGCGCTTGGTCGGCAGCGTCGACGGGAACACCTCGAGCGACTCGAGGATCTCGACCTGCGACTCCTCGGCGATGCGGGCCCGCTCGAGCAGGACCGGCAGCGAGCCGATGTTGTGCGTGCCGAAGACGACGTCGACGTACGGGGCGCGCTTCGTGATCGTGTCGCGGTCCTTCTGGGCGAGGCAGCCGCCGACGGCGATCTGCATGCCGGGGTTCTGCTCCTTGACCGACGCGATGTGGCCGAGGTTGCCGTAGAGCTTGTTGTCGGCGTTCTCTCGCACGGCGCAGGTGTTGAACACCACCAGGTCCGGCGTGCCGTCGACCGCCTGCGCGTAGCCGGCGGTCTCCAGCAGGCCCGACAGCCGCTCGCTGTCGTGCACGTTCATCTGGCAGCCGTACGTGCGCACTTCATAGGTCTTCGTCATGACTGGTCAATCGTACGTGGCTGGTGGCGTGCGCTGGTCCCACATCAGCACGCAGCGAAATCGCAGCGCGGCTCGCAGGCGAATCGCAGGCCGCCTTCATAGCGTCCCGGTCAGACACCGGGAACGGCCCGGTCGATCAAGGGGGAAAGCATGAAGAGCATCCGCAGGAAGGCCGCACTCGCGCTGGCGTCCACCGCACTCCTGGCGCCCATCGGCGTTCAGAGCATCGCCTCGACCGCCGCGGCCAGCTGCCCGCCGGACGACCCGTGCCCGGGTCAGACGACGCCGTCGCCCCGCGACAAGATCATCACCCGCGCGAAGACCTGGCTGGCCGCCAACAACGGCAACGGCGTGCCGTACAGCCAGACGGACTACTACAAGGGCTACCGCACCGACTGCTCCGGCTACGCCAGCATGGCGCTCGGACTGGCCAAGCCCGGGCTGAACACCCAGGGCCTCGCCGACCCCGACGTCAGCCACAAGATCACGATGAAGGGTCTCAAGAAGGGCGACATGATCATCGACGCCGATGGCAGCAGCACGACCCGGCACGTCGTGATCTTCGAGAAGTGGGCCAACGACGCGCATACCGTCTACTGGTCGTACGAGCAGCGCGGCGGCGACGGCACCGCCCACGCGAAGCACACCTATGGCTTCGGCGACGACGAATATGACCCCTGGCGCCTGGACGGGCTCGCCTGAACCTCACCTACGTTCCTGCCCCCGCCGCGACGGCGGGGGCAGGAAGGTGTTGTGGGGCCGCGCCGGGACGCGGTTTCACCGGAGGTGCTGCGGGTACTTCTCGTGATGGCTCGCCGAACCCGGCGAGCGAACTCCGTACGAAAGAGGTGCAGGATGTCCACCAACGACCCACTCGATCCGCAACGCCGTCGAGATGACGACGGCGACACGCACAGCTTCGGCGACCTCCAGGTGTCAACCGGCCGGCAATCGGCGTACATCACCCTCGAGCTGATCTTGTACGTGCTCGTGACCCTGGGCATCTTCATCACCTCCGCCATCGTCCAAGGCGGTGACGACGACTCCGACTTCGGTGCGTCCGAGGCCTGGTTCTATGTCACGCTGCTGACCGTCGGCTTCCTCATCAGTCGTGGGCTGGCCAAGATCAACTGGCGCGGAGGAGACAACCGCACCTTCTGAGCCTGCTCAGGCCGGCTCGGACAGAGCCTCAGGCAGCGGTGCCTCGGGTTGCTGCGGCAGCGTTCGCGTTTCGACGAGCTGGTGGCACAGCACCTTGAGCTTGATGTTGTGGTGCTGCGAGTAGCGGCGAAGAGTCGCGAACGCCCGATCGGCATCGATCTCGAAGCGTTCCATCAGGACGCCCTGCGCCTGGCCGATGACGGTACGCGTCTCGAGTGCCTCACGCAGACCCTCCTCGCTCCGGGCGTACCCCAGCGCAAGTGCCCCCTGACGCGCGAACAAGGCGGCCAGCGCAATGTCCTCAGGGCTGAAGTTCGCCTCCGCAGTGCCGTAGAGGTTGAGCGCCCCGATCCGGCGTCCCCGCGCGTGCAGCTCTGCCGAGAGGACGCTGTTGAATCCGAGTGCGCCGGCCTTCGGTCCCCAATCAGGCCATCGTTCATCCGTCGCGAGGTAGGACGACACAACGATCTTGGAGTCGGCTGCAGCATCGACGCACGGGCCTTGCCGCAGCTCGTACTGGATCCGATCGGCCTCGATCACGGATTGATGCGTCGCACCGACGGTCGTGTACGTGCGTCCGTTCGACTTCATGAGCGTGATGCCGCCGTACGCAGTGTCGATCTCCTGGACGGCGAAGCTCACGATCTGATCGATCGTCTCCGTGACTCCTTCGATCTCCGCCAAGGACCCAGCCAAGCTCGCAAAGATGGTCGGATCGTCGATCGGCATGCTGTGCACCTCCGCGCGCGCCGCGCGGCTGCGGTACACCCTCGAAGCATAAGCCCGCGATGGGCCGCTACCTGCGGAAACTACTGTCTTTGCGGCTATCCGACGATCCGCCCGACGATGCCTTTGTGAACCTCCGAGGCGCGCTCCTGCTCGCCCGCGAACGCACTGATGACGACCAGCGCTCCGGTCACGGCGGGCACAGCCCACTGGAGGACACGAAGCTGGCGCTGGGCAGCAGCGACCTCCGGAGGCGTCGAGGCTGCCGGCTCGGTGCCGGACTCAGCCGGTACGCGGGTCTGCTCAGAGACCTTGCTGCCGAGGACCCGGCTGTAAGCCGTGACACCCAGAGCGGCAGCGGTGAGTCCTGTCTTGAGCAGCGCCATGGATGCGACGCCCTTTTGCGCGTGGAGCCGGCTCCGGTTTCCCTGGATCTGGCCGAGGCTGCCCAATACGTGCGCGCCGATGGCGGCGGCGTTGACGGGTGTCCAGCGATCCCATCCGGCGTTGGCGACGGCGCCGGTGTCGGACGGGTTCTGCGCGGCCGAGGCTGCGGGGTTCAACGCGATGGCGTTGGCCAGCGTGCCGCCGAACCAGGCAGCGAGTCCGAGGTCGTGCATCGAGCGGGATACGGTGTCGCGGGCCACAGGAGCTCCTTACGTTGGGAGCGGACGGGATACCCCGGTACGCCGCTGCCAAACACGTGGTCATACGCCACGGCCGCCGCGTTCGGCGTCCTGATGCTCATCTGCTGGCCGACAGGAGCGCGGCGAATCAGCAGCCCGCGGCGTACACGTAGCAACGCAGCTTGGGCTCGCTCGGCACGGCCTTGAGCCCGACGAGGTTGACGTTCGGCAGCGGGACGCTGGCCAGGCCGGGCGCGCCCGACAGGATCTGCAGGTAGTTCTGGAGGTTCAGCGGGTCCACGCCGGGCTGGTAGAGCTGGAGGCACACCGATCCGCTGATGCGAGACGGTCTTCGCCGGGCCGGCATGGTTGAGCGCGTCCATCGCGAGCGCGTACGCCGCGGGATCGATCGTCCCGATCATGAGGTGCTCGTACACGTCGAGCGGGCACACATCCTGCGTCGCGACATTGGTGATGGCGCCCGCGCCGGTGCGCAAGGCAGATGAGCCCGTTGCGCTGTCGTTGTTGGGCTGCACGACCTCGTCGGTACGCGTGTAGATCTCGGTGTAGGAAACGCCCTTGAACGTCTCGGCCCCGCTGTTGAGCGCCTTGATGAACTCGGCTTCATCCATCTGCTGCCACACCGCCGGCAGGCACGACGTCAGACCCACGACGCAGCTCGGCAGCACCGTCGTGCCGTGGTTGGACGCCGCCATCCCGATCACGTCGTCGACCTTCGACCGCGTGTCGGGCCAGAAGCGCAGGGCCCACCGCATCGACATACCGCCCTGGCTGTGGCCCAGCACCGCGATGTCCCGCGTCGACTTCGCCCGCATCGTGCGGATCGCATGGACGAGGTACTCCCCCGCCACCTGGATGTCGCCGAGCGTGTGGTCGGGCATGTGGATCGCGCACCACGGCCGCTTCTGTGCGGTGAACGCGCGCTCGTAGTTCCACGAGAAGTTCTCGTCGACCGTCACCCCGGTCGCGGGGTTGAGCAGCACCGGCTGCAACGGCGAATGGGCGAAGTCACCGCTGCACTCGAGCGCCGCCTTGAGGGTGGCCGTCGGGACCGTCAGCTTCGGGCCCGGCCGGTCCAGCGGAGCGTACGGCGAGGAGGCCGAGGCAGGTGCGGCACTGATCACGGCGGCAGTTGCGAGTGCCAACGCGCAGAACATCGTGACGATTGTCGAACGGCCCATCAGCGGAACTCCCTCGTATGTCGGTAGATCCAACGACGAACTGTGATCTGCGTTACTCCAAACGAGTTCGATTCGTAACGCAACTGGTTCCGCCTAAATGGTTCTTTCGGGCTAGGTTGATCCGCATGGTTGACCAGACACCCATGGTTTCGATGCATGGCGTTCAGAAGTGGTTCGGCGATCTCCACGTCCTCCAGGACATCGAGCTCGATGTCGCGCCGGGTGAGGTCGTCGTCGTGATCGGCCCCTCCGGATCCGGCAAGTCGACGCTCTGCCGGGCCATCAACCGGCTCGAGACGATCCAGGAGGGCGAGATCAAGGTCGACGGCAAGACGCTCCCCGAGGAGGGCAAGGATCTGGCCCAGCTGCGAGCCGATGTCGGCATGGTCTTCCAGTCGTTCAACCTGTTCGCCCACAAGACGATCCTCGAGAACGTCACCCTCGGCCCGATCAAGGTCCGCAACGCAAAGAAGGCCGCCGCCGACGCGCGTGGCCACGAGCTACTCAAACGAGTCGGCATCGACGAGCAGGCGGCGAAGTACCCGGCCCAGCTGTCCGGTGGCCAGCAGCAGCGCGTCGCGATTGCCCGTGCACTGGCCATGGACCCCAAGGTCATGCTCTTCGACGAGCCGACCTCCGCGCTCGACCCCGAGATGATCAAAGAAGTCCTCGACACGATGATCGACCTGGCCAAGGGCGGCATGACGATGATCGTGGTCACCCATGAGATGGGCTTCGCCCGTACCGCTGCCGACCGGGTCATCTTCATGTCCGACGGACGCATCATCGAGGAGAACACCCCCGACGAGTTCTTCACCAACCCGCAATCGGACCGAGCCAAGGACTTCCTCGGCAAGATCCTGAAGCACTGATCCCACGATCCCGTTCATATGTTCACGAACATCAGGAGGAATCACATGAAGTTCCCTACCG
Source organism: uncultured Actinomycetota bacterium (assembly GCA_963817425.1). Lineage (GTDB taxonomy): Bacteria > Actinomycetota > Actinomycetes > Propionibacteriales > Nocardioidaceae > Aeromicrobium. The sequence continues at coordinate 19,083 of CAWFOH010000016.1, read as the reverse complement.
CGAGATGGGCAGCAGTCGCTGCCACAGCCGTGCTCGTCCTCGCTGCCTGTGGCAACGCCGGCGAGGGCGACAAGGATCCGGTCGACAACAAGGTTGACGACAACGCCGCCAGCAAGTTCGAGGACGGCACCGCAATGAAGGCGATCGCCGAGTCCGGCAAGGTCAAGATCGGCGTCAAGTACGACCAGCCGGGTCTGGGCTTCAAGACTGCCGGCGACGACGAGCCGACCGGATTCGACGTCGAGATGGCAAAGATCGTCGCCGCCAAGCTCGGTATCAAGGCCGACGACATCGAATGGGTCGAGACGATCTCCGACAACCGCGAGCCGTTCCTGCAGAAGGGCACCGTCGACTTCGTCTTCGCGTCCTACTCGATCACCGACGAGCGTCGCGAGGTCGTTGGCCAGGCGGGTCCCTACTTCCTGACCGGCCAGCAGCTCCTCGTCAAGAAGGGCAGCGGCATCAAGAGCGTCGACGACATCAAGGGCAAGGATGTCTGCTCGGTGACAGGCTCCACGTCGCTCGCCAATGCTGAGGCCAAGGGCGCCAAGGCGAAGGGCTTCGAGACGTACTCACAGTGCCGTGACCAGGTGCTCGACGGCGCCATCGACTCGATGACGACCGACGGGTCGATCCTGCTCGGCTACGCCGCCCAGAACCCCGACGAGCTCGAGGTTGTCGGTGAACCCTTCTCCGAAGAGCGCATCGGCATGGGCTACGCCAAGGACAAGCCCGAGCTTTGCCAGTTCCTGACCGACACCGTCCAGGAAGCAATGGACAAGGGCGACTGGGGCAAGGCCTTCGAGGCCACGCTCGGCAAGTCGGGCGCGGAGACGCCGGAACCGCCGAAGATGGACGCCTGCGCCTGATACCCGCTGTTGCCGGGGCCGCGTCACAGCGGCCCCGGCTCAGTACCGCCTCAATCCAGGAAGGACAGTGACATCCTGTGCAGGTCTTGATCGACAACTTCGATCGACTCCTCGAGGCATTCCTGATGACGTTTCGGTTGTTCCTCGTCGCAGGTGGGCTGTCGCTCGTCTTCGGAACGATCCTCGCCGGTATGCGAGTCGGCCCGATCGGCGTGCTCAGCAAGGCGGCCGCCACCTACGTCACGGTCTTCCGCAACACGCCGCTCCTGGTGCTTCTGCTCCTCGTGGTGTTCGGCTTCCCGAAGCTCGATGTCAACCTCGGCTATTTCTGGATGAACATCCTGGCGCTCACGATGTACACCTCGACCTTCGTGTGCGAGGCGTTGCGAGCGGGCGTCAACTCGATCCCACTCGGCCAGGCAGAGGCAGCGCGATCGGTCGGCCTCGGATTCACGCAGACGATGCAGAACGTCATACTCCCCCAAGCATTCCGCGCCGTCGTTCCGCCGCTCGCAAGCGTCCTCATCGCACTCACCAAGAACACCTCCTTGTGCTCGGTCTTCGGCATGGCCGAGGCCACCGCTCTGATGAAGGGCCTCCTGAATGACAACACCTCACAGTTGTGGTGGATCTTCGGGGGCATAGCGCTCGGCTACATCATCATCGTCGAGCTCATATCGACAGTTGCTGGACTCCTCGAACGCCGCTGGAGGATTGCCTGATGGCCGCATCCGTACTCTTCGACGCTCCCGGCCCCAAGACCAGAGCGCGTCACCGCGTCTACACGGTGATCTCCTCGATATTCTCTGCTCGCGATCCTGGCCGGCATCGTCTGGCAGCTCGAGCGCAAGGGCCAGTTCGCCTATGCCCTGTGGGAGCCGTTCGTCACGCCCAGCATCATCCAGCTGATCCTGGAAGCCCTCGGCAAGACCCTTCAGTCCGCGGTGCTCGCGATAGCCGGAGCGCTCGTGTTTGGCGTCGATCTTCGGCGTCGGCAAGTTGTCCGATCATCGGCTCCTCCGCTGGCCCTCGTGGGTCATCGTGGAGTTCTTCCGAGCCGTCCCGCTCCTGATGCTCATCGTCGCGACGTGGTTCTACATCGGCCCCGAGCAGGGCGCCAAGGGCTTCTCCGCCCTGGTCATCGGACTCATCCTCTACAACGGCGCCGTCTTCGCGGAGATCTTCCGCGCAGGCATCAATGCCGTTCCGAAGGGCCAGTCCGAGGCCGCCTATGCGATCGGCATGCGCAAGTCCATGGTCATGCGAATCGTGCTGATCCCCCAAGCGGTCAAGATCATGCTGCCCGCCCTGATCAGCCAGGCAATCGTCGCGCTCAAGGACACCAGCCTCGGCTACGCCGTCCTGGCCACGGGTCTGACTTACACCGCCAAGGAAATCTACCGGACGTTCAACAACACGATCCAGACTGCCTTCGTCGTTGCACTCATCTACATCGTCCTGAACCTGATCCTGTCCATGGTCGCGACCTGGGCCCAGAAGCGGTACGTCGGCGAGCGGAAGCTCGACCTGCCGATAGTCGGCGGGATCGTCCAGAGTCAGCCGATGGGCACCGGGCCGACCGGAGCTCCCTAGGACTTCTTGGGCGTGACCCAGAGGTGGATCGTGCCCTCGACCGTCACGGTGCCGTCGGTCGTGACGGCCTTGACCTTGATCGGCACGTCAGGGCCGTTCGCCCAGTCAGCCTCGGTGCTCTCGGCAGTACACGTCAGCGCTGTCGTCGACTTGGCGAGATAGCTGACCTCCATGCCCTTGGGCAGCCAGCGCATGTCGGTCGGGCAGGTCGCCTCGGCGAGCAGGCCCATCGCCGCCTCGAGCCCGTTGCACGCCGCGATCGCGTGGATCGTGCCGATGTGGTTCTTGACCGAGCGTCGCTTGGGGATCTTGACCTGACCCAGGTGCGGCTTCATCTCCTGCACCTCGAGATGGATCGAGGAGAAGTACGGCGCCTTCTGCCCGAACGCAATCGAGAACAGTCGCTTGCCCTGGGGCAGCGCAGTCAGCTTGTTGTACAGCTCGAGAGTCGAAGGCATGCCCCAACGTTACCAGCGAGTAACGTTGGGGCGCAGCGTACGAGTCTCAGATCACGGCGGCGCGGACGCAGAGCACGTCCGGCAAGTTGCTACGGATCTCGGCCCACGTGCCGCCCTCGTCGTTGCTGGCCCAGATCGCACCATGCCGGGTACCGAGGTAGAGGCCGAGCGGATCGGCCTGGTCCGACACGAACGCATCACGCAGCACCGCCGTGTGCGCCTCAGGCGGAAGACCCGGCCCGGTCTCCTGCCACGTCTCGCCGGCGTCGTCCGACCGCCACACCGCCGGCTTGCCGGACGGCGGGAAGCGTTCGATGTCGGCGACGAGCGGGAACACGAAGACCGTGCCGGGGCGATGCGGGTGCGCGACGATCGGGAAGCCGAAGTCGGCCGGCAGCCCGTCGGCGATCGACTGCCAGGTACGGCCGGCATCATCCGAGCGGAAGACGCCGCCGTGGTTCTGCGCATACATCCGGTCGGGGTCGCCGGCATCGATCGCGACCTTGTGGACGCACTGCCCGTACTCCGGGGTCTCACCGGGGATGAACTCGGCGCCGATGCCGCGGTTGTAGGGAGTCCACGTCTCCCCCGCGTCCTCCGTGCGATAGACGCCGCCGGTCGACATCGCAATGGTCACGACGTCAGGGTCAGTTGGGTGCGGCAGCACCGTGTGGATCGCCTGACCGCCGCCGCCGGGCTGCCAGTTGGGCCGGTGCGGGTGGTCCCACAGGCTGCGGATCATCTCGAACGTCTCACCGCGGTCGGTCGAGCGGAACAGCGCAGAGGGCTCGGTCCCGGCATAGACCACGCCGTCCTGGCCTTCCGGCGCCGGGCGCAGCTGCCAGACTCGCTCGAGCGCCGACCCGGTGTCCTCGGGGAACCGGACGGCTCCACCCTTGGTCTCATCCCACGTACGACCGAGGTCGTCGGAGCGGAACACCTGCGGACCCCAATGCGGACTCGTCGCACCCGCCAGCAGGCGTGGCGCCCCACCTCGGGTGTCGATCGCGGCGGAGTAGATCTCCTCCATCGGGAACAGTGGCTTGTCCCAGGTCCACGACGAGCGATCGGCCCCTGCGCGGCCGATGAAGAGTCCCTTGCGGGTTCCTGCCAGGAGAACTGTGTCGGACATCTCGGGCCGCCTCCGTACGTGTTCCTAATTGGAACAGTACGCTAGATCCGTGACCAGCAGCATGTCAACGACGTCGTATGCCCTGCTGGGGCTCCTCGTGTTCGACAGCGAGACGTCGGAGCACGGCCTCACCGGCTACGAGCTCAAGCAGCGCGCCGACCGTACGCTGCGCTTCTACTGGGTGTCCCCCGCGATGAGCCAGATCTACACCGAGCTCGACCGGCTCAGCCGCAACGGATATGTCGAAGCCGTCGACGACACGAGCGGCAAACGCCCCACGCGCAGGTTCCGCATCACCCCCGAAGGCCGCGAGTCGCTCACGACCTGGCTGCACACGTCCGAGCACGAGTTCCCGATGCTCAAGCACCCGATCGCGCTGCGCCTGATGCTGGGCAGCCTCATGGGTCCGGGCGAGGTCGAGGCGATGCTCGACGGATATGTCGATGCGGTCACCGCGCGGCGCAAGGAGCTCGAAGCCGTGCGCGAGATGCTGGGCGACAACCAGGCCGTCGCCTATCCCGCACGGGTCGCCGACTGGGGCCTTGCCTACTACGACGCCGAGGTCGAGATCGTCGAGAAGCTCCGTCGTACGCTCTGACCATGGCCTTCTCGCGTACGGTCCCGGCGCTGCCCGTGCGGGACATGCCCGCTGCGATCGCGTTCTACGAGACGCGCTACGGATTCGACGTCATCCACGCCGATGAGGGCTTCGCGCGGCTCAATCGGGATGACGCGCAGGTGCACCTCTGGCTCGCGGGCGACACCAGCTGGCGCAGCCGGCCAGATTTCGCGCTCGAGCCGATCCAGAGCGGTGCCGAGGACTTCATCGCGGGCACGGCTAGCTGCCGGATCGACGTCGACTCGGCCGACGCCGTGTTCGCGGAGATGCAACAGGCCGGCGTCCTGCACTACAACCACGGTGACGGGGCGCAGGACACCGCGTGGGGTACGCGTGAGGTCGACACCCTCGACCTGGATGGCAACCTGCTCACCTTCGTCGAACGCCTCGGATAGCGTCACTCGAACAGCGAGCGTGGCGCTGTGCAGACGATCTCGGGATAGGGCACGGACTCGGGCTGGATCCAGAGCCCCTGGGTGAAGCCGCACTTCTCGAGCACACGGATCGACCGCTTGTTGCGGACGTCGGGGCTCGCGACGAAGCGCGGGGCGTCAGGAAAGTCCCGACACAGGACGTCTCGGCAAAAGGCCTTGATCATCTGGGTACCGATGCCCCGATCGACCAGCTCGGGCTCACCGATGAGGTAGTCGAACGCGATCGCCTCAGGATCCTGCACGCGTACGGCGTAGTCGTCGTAGGCGATCACCGGATAGTCCTGGACGTAGCCGATCGCACGCCCGTCGAGCAGCACGACCCACATGCGGGTGCGGCTGGTGCCGGCGAGCTGCTTGGCGTAGATGCGGCGAGCTCCGTCGACTGACCTCGGCTCGTCCCAGAACCACGGCTGCGCGTGCTCCGCGGCCATCCAGCGCACCAGGTTTTCGAGATCGGCGTCGACGAGGCGACGGAACTCGAACACGTGCACGCAACGAGGCTAGCCACAGGAGGGCCTTGCGGTCGTTCTTACGCTGGAACTGATGTCCCCTGTCGTACGAATCGCGGTGCTCGCCGGCCTGCTGCTCGCGGGCTGCACCGACACGGACCCACGCGAACCGCCGCCATCGTCGTCGCCGACCCCTCGGACGTACGACATGCCGATCGCGCTCGTCACCCACCTGTCCCGCGACACCACGGACATCAGCCAACGCGTAGCACGCGACCTGCTCGCCGGCGAGTGGATGACTGGTCCGCGCTCGAGGACGACGCGGGGGCGCTGCGCATCACCACTGCGGGAGTCGCCGAGGCGTCGGAGTTCCTGCCCACCGCGGCCGATCCGACCGCCGCTGTCGCCGCCGTGGTGAACGACGCGGGCGCGCTCGCCATCGTTCCCGCGAGCGCGGTCACCCCGCAGGTCCGTGCGTTGACCATCGACGACGTCTCCCCCGTCCACACGCCAGGGAACTACCCCCTCACGACTCACGTGCTGTCCCCACCCGGCACGATGCTGACCACCACGATCGTCGGCGACATCATGCTGGGACGCCGCGTCGGCGAGTCGCTGACGCGGGCAGACGATCCCGCTGCGGTGTTCCGCCCGATGGCGAGCCGCCTCGCGGCCGCCGACGTGACAGTCGGCAATCTCGAGTCGACACTCTCGAAGTCGGGCGCACCGACCCAGGGTGGCGACTCCTTCGGCGCCGATCCCGACGTGCTCGCCGGGCTCGACCTCGCCGGCTTCGACGTCCTGTCGGTGGCCAACAACCACCTCGGCGACTACGGCCAGCGGGCCATCGGCGAGACCGTTGCCGAGCTGCGAGACGGCGGATTCCGCCCTGTCGGCGGTGGCACGAATCTCGCCCGAGCCCGGCAACCGGCGATCGTCGAGCGCAAGGGCGTACGGATCGGGTTCATCGCCACCGACTCGATCGGCGAGACGCCCGCCGCCACGGCCAGCCGTCCGGGCACCAACCGGGTCAACGCTCCCCCGCGCACCGGACCACTCGACCGGCGGGCGCTCGCGCGGGTTGCCGCCGACATCCGCGCGCTCGACGCACAGGTCGACCTCGTCGTGGTGCTTCCGCATTGGGGCACGCAATACACGAACGTCCCCGAGCGCAGCCAGCGCACCATGGCCGAGGCGTTCACCGCGGCCGGAGCCGACGTGGTCATCGGTGGACATCCGCACTGGGTGCAGGGCTGGGAGACCATGGGCGATGCCACGGTGATTCACTCACTGGGCAACTTCATCTTCGACATGGACTTCATGCGCCAGACGCAGGAGGGCATCGCCGTCGAGGTCACGAGCTGGGGCGACCGCGTCCTCGCGATCGATCCGGTCCCCTACGTGATCGGCAACGACTTCGCGCCGAGGCCGGCTTCGGCACGGCGTACGGCAGATCATGGACCAGATCCGCAGGTCCGAGCTCGGCGCCCTATGACTCGCTGCGCTGAGCTCAGGACTGCACCCAGGCGACCATGATGCGTCCGACCCTGCCGAGCTGACTCGCGTTGACGACATCGACGTGTGTCACCTCGCGAGTGATAGCCCGCATAGGGCACGCTGCCGATCCGGGCACCCGGCAGCCCGGCCCGCTCGAACGACCAGTGGTCGCTGGTCCGGTTGTCCCCGCAGATGCGATGCGGGGTGTTCGTACGCCTGGCGGCCGCCGCCAGCTGATCACGGACACGCACAGGCCCCCGGCCGCCATGACAGATCGGCACCTTGGGTGCGCGTACACCGACCCGGTCGAGCGACACCATCGCTCGCATCGCGGTCGCTCACTCGCGTCCAGCCCCTTGACGTAGGCCTGGGAGCCGAAGTGGTGCAGGTCGTCACCGGGGCCGCGAGGCTCCTCGGCGCCGAATGCGATGAAGCGCACCGGCAGGTCGCTCGCCGCGCGTGACTCTCGCGATCTCCAGCATCACGGAAACACCCGACGCGTTGTCCTCGGCACCAGGCGCGACCGGGACGGTGTCGAGGTGGGCACCGATCACCCGATGCGGCTCGGTCGGATCGAAGCCGGGCGGATCCGCAATGACGTTGGGTGAGTTGCCGCTCGCGACGTCGACGCCCCATGTGGTGCCGGCCGGCGCGTCGACGGCCTGCCTCGTCGACGACGTAGCCCGGGCCACGAACCGCTCCTCGACCCAGTCGACTGCCCGCGCATATGCCTTGGACGTGGCGTGCCGCGGACCGATCTCGTCAGCGAGATAGGCGATGTCGGCGAGCACGCGGTCACGTCGAATCGCGGTGGCGATGGAGGCGGCGGGGGCGGCCGTCGTCGCGGACGGACTCGCTGAGTTCGGGCGCACCGTCGTCTGCCCCGGCTCCGGGGACCCCGTGGTGCACGACGCCGCCAGCACCACGACCAGCGCGAATCCTGACCGTGCGCGTCCTCAGACCGCCCATGTCACCTCAACGAACGGGACCGACGGTTTGCTCCCCCGCGAGGCCTGGTCACATGCTGTCGAGGGCCTGCGCCTCGGCACCGAGCTCCTGCCGCACCACGTCGAACGCCATCTGCGGCGAATAGCCCTTGCGGGCCAGCATGCCGGTGAGCCGGCGGATCTTGGTCGTGTCGTCGAAGCGGGACATCGACCGGAGCTTGGCCTGCACGAGCCGGTGGGCCGCCTGGAGCTCCGCCTCGGGATCGATCTCGGACAGGACCTCCTTGGAGATCTCGTCGTCGACGCCCTTGCGGCGCAGCTCCATCGCGAGCGCCCGCGACGAGAGTCCCTTGCCGCGCTGGCGGGCCTGCACCCACGACCGGGCGAACTCCTCGTCGTCGATCAGCCCGGCCGCCTCGAACTTGGCGAGCGTCGCGTCGACGACCCCCTCAGGCACCTGCTTCTTGGCAAGTGCCTGAGCGAGGTCGCTTCGGCTGTGAGCGCGTTCGCTGAGCTTGCGCACCACGATCTCCTTGGCGAAGCTCGTGAGCTCCTCCGGAGTCATCTCCTCGACCGGAGTGCGCGGCATCAGAACTCGATGTCGGTCGGGGGCTCCTCGACGACCTCGAGCGCGGGCTTGTCGGCCTGTGCGCCGATGCCCATGTGCTCGAAGATCTTCTTCTCGAGCTCCTCGGCCAGGTCGGGGTTGTCCTTGAGGAACTGGCGCGACTTCTCCTTGCCCTGGCCGAGCTGATCGCCGTCGTAGGTGTACCAGGCCCCGGCCTTGCGGACGATGCCCGCCTCGACGCCGACGTCGATCAGGCTGCCCTCGCGGCTGATGCCCTGGCCGTACATGATGTCGAACTCGGCCTGCTTGAACGGCGGGGCCAGCTTGTTCTTGACGACCTTGATGCGGGTGCGGTTGCCGACCATGTCGGTGCCGTCCTTGAGCGTCTCGATGCGGCGCACGTCCATGCGGACCGAGGCGTAGAACTTGAGCGCCTTGCCGCCTGTCGTGGTCTCGGGCGAGCCGAACATGACGCCGATCTTCTCGCGCAGCTGGTTGATGAAGATCGCGGTCGTGCCCGAGCCGTTGATCGCACCGGTCATCTTGCGGAGCGCCTGGCTCATGAGGCGAGCCTGCAGGCCCACGTGGCTGTCGCCCATCTCGCCGTCGATCTCGGCGCGGGGCACGAGCGCCGCCACCGAGTCGATCACGATGATGTCGAGCGCGCCGGAGCGGATCAGCATGTCGGCGATCTCGAGCGCCTGCTCACCGCTGTCGGGCTGCGAGATCAGCAGTGCGTCGGTGTCGACGCCCAGCCGCTTGGCGTACTCAGGGTCGAGCGCGTGCTCGGCATCGATGAAGGCAGCGACCCCGCCGGCCTTCTGGGCGTTGGCCACCGCGTGGAGCGCGACCGTCGTCTTGCCGGAGGACTCCGGACCATAGATCTCGACGACACGGCCGCGCGGCAGACCGCCGATGCCCAGCGCGATGTCGAGCGCGGTGGCGCCGGTGGGGATGACCTCGATCGGTGCGCGGGCCTGGTCGCCCAGCCGCATGACGGCGCCCTTGCCGTGGGCACGGTCGATCTGGGCCATTGCGTTCTCGAGGGACTTGTCCCTGTCCTTTGCGGTGGCGAGGGAACTGTTGGGCTGTGCCATGGTGGGCTTCCGTTTCTGCTCGTGGGCGGCGGGTCATCGACGACGTTAGAAGGACCCTCAGACATATGTGGGCCTCGTCGACCCGTCTGTGGATGTCGTCCTTCGAACGTCCAACCTGTGCACGAGATTACATCGAACGCCTGTTCGACACGAGGCGACACGCCGCGTGGACGAACTACTTGCAGCAGTCCTCGGGGACCGTCGGCGGAAGCCCTTCGACGGTGCTCTCCCGCACGATCAGCTCGATCGGCAGGATCTCGGCCTCGATCGTCTGGTCCGAGTCGTCGATGTGCCGCAGCAGCATCTCGGCCATGCCCCGGCCCAGCTCGACCAAGGGCTGCCGAACCGTCGACAACGGCGGCTCGGTCGTCTCCGAGGCCTTGGTGCCGTCGAACCCGATGACGCCCACGTCCTGCGGGCACCTGCCGGCCGTGCGCCCTAGTGCGCGCATCGCGCCCATCGCCATCAGGTCGCTGGCCGCGAACACGCCGTCGATGTCGGGCCTCCGCGAGAGCAGCTCCTCCATGCCGGTCCGCCCGCTCACCTCGCTGAAGTTGCCCTCGACGATGAGCTCCTCGTCGTACGGCAGACCCGGCGTCACGGAGCGCCGCCGCGTAGCCCTCGAGGCGGTCACGGCCCGACGCCATGGCGCGCGGACCCGAGATCGTGGCGATCGTACGGCGGCCGGTCTCGACCAGGTGCGCCACCGCCTGGCGTGCGCCGTCCACGTTGTCGACGTCGACGAACGAGCCCGACCAGTGCGCCGACCTGCCGCCGAGCACGACCGGGAGACGCCGCGCGTCGAGATCGACCGGGAACGCCTCGTCGTCGTGCAGCGACAGCAGCAGCACGCCGTCGACGTGCTGCCGGGTGAGGTAGCTGCCGAGGCGTTGCGCCTGGTCGTTGCGTGTGCACCAGCGACAGCACGAGCTGCCGCGACGCCTCGTTGAGTGCCGCCGAGATGCCCCGGACCACGCCGGCGAAGAACGGCTCGCCGAAGATGCGTTCCTCGGACTCCGCGATGACCAGTGCGACCGTGCCGGTGCGCCGGGTGACCAGCGTGCGCGCCGCCTGGTTGGGGACGTAGCCGAGCTCCTCGACGCCTTCATGACCATCTCGCGGGTGCGCTCGCTGACCTGCGGAGACCCGTTGATGACGCGCGAGGCAGTGCCGCGGCCGACGCCGGCCCGGGCCGCAACCTGCTCGAGGGTCGGCTGCCCCCCGCCGCTGTCGAGGTTCATGACTTCAGTATCGCGGCTCGGTGACGCTTGATCAGGTCGGCATACCAATGCGCGCTGTCCTTCGGCGTACGTCTTCTGGGTCTCGTAGTCGACGTGCACGATGCCGAACCGCTTGGCGTACCCCTCGGACCACTCGTAGTTGTCGAGGAGTGACCACGCGAAGTAGCCACGTATGTCGATGCCCTGCTGTCGCATCGTCGCGAGCGACGCGAGGTGGCGACTCGAGGAACTCGATGCGGTTGTCGTCGTGCACCACGCCGTCGACCGCCACGTCGTCGAATGCCGCGCCGTTCTCGGTCAGGTAGATCGGGATGGCCGGGTAGTCGCGCTGCACCTGGCTCAAGATGTCGACCAGGCCCTGCGGGTCGATGTCCCAGCCGGTGTCGGTCGTCTCCAGTCCGTTGTTGAGGTGGAACCGCACGTCGGCGCTGCCGGGCCACAGGCCCGCGCCGACGACGTGCCGGGTGTAGTAGTTGACGCCGAGGAAGTCGAGCGGCTGCGCGATGAGGCTCGGTGTCGCCGTCGAGGATGAACGCCGCGTCGGTCACCGCCGAGATGTCGTGCAGCACGTCCTTGGGATAGCTGCCCTTGAGCAGCGGATCGAGGAACCAGCGGTTCATCAGGCCGTCGATGCGGCGCACCGCGTCGTCGTGGCGACCGGAGTCGTCGAGCGGGCTGACCGGGTAGAGGTTGACCGTGACGCCGACCTCGGCGTCCGGCACGATCTCGCGCAGGCGCTGCACCGCGAGCCCGTGGCCCAGCATCAGGTGGTGCGATGCCGCGACCGCGTCGGCCTGGTCCGTACGCCCGGGGGCGTGGATGCCGCTCGCGTAGCCGAGGAATGCCGCGCACCACGGCTCGTTGAGCGTGATCCAGTGCTTGACCCGGTCGCCGATGCGCCTCGGCGATGATCGCCGTGTAGTCCGCGAATCGCTCAGCTGTGTCCCGCACGGGCCAGCCGCCGGCCTGCTCGAGCGCCTCCGGGAGATCCCAGTGATAGAGCGTCGTCCACGGGGTGATGCCCTTCGCGAGCAGCCCGTCGACCAGTCGGTCGTAGAACGCGATGCCGGGCGCATTGCCCGTGCCGATCCCGTCCGGCTGCACCCGCGGCCACGCCACCGAGAACCGGTACGCGTTGAGGCCGAGGTCGGCCATGAGATCGACGTCCTCGCTCCAGCGGTGGTAGTGATCGACCGCGACCGCGCCGGTGTCACCCTGGTCGACCCGACCGGGCGTCGCCGCGAACGTGTCCCAGATCGACGGCGTACGCCCGTCCTCGTCGACGGCGCCCTCGATCTGGTACGACGAGGTCGCCGCGCCCCAGAGGAAGTCGGCGGGGAATGCCGAGATGTCGAGCGTCATGCCTTGAGTCCACCTTCCATGATGCCGCCGATGATCTGGCGACCGAACACGATGAAGACCACGACCAGCGGCAGGGTGCCGATGAGGGTGCCGGCCATGATGAGCGACTGGTCGGAGTAGTAGCCGCTCGACAGCCGGGACAGCGCCACCTGCACGGTGGGGTGCTCGGCGTCGAGCGTGAGGAACGGCCACAGGAAGTCGTTCCAGCGCTCCATGAACGTCAGCAGGCCGAGCACCGCCGCAGCCGGTCGCAGCGCCGGGAACACGATGCTGAAGAAGATGCGGAACGTCGATGCGCCGTCGACCCTAGCGGCCTCGATCATCTCGTCGGGGATCGCCTGCTCGGCGAACTGTCGCATCATGAACACGCCGAAGCCGGCCACGATGAACGGCAGCGTGACGGACTCGAGCTTGCCGTTGAGGCCGAGCTTCGTCATCAGCATGTAGAGCGGGATGAGTCCGAGCTGCACCGGCACCATCATCGTGCCGATCACGAACAGCAGCATCGCGTTGCGGCCGCGGAACTTGAGCTTGGCGAACGCGAAGCCGGCCAGCGACGAGGTCAGGACGACGCACACCGTGGCGACCGAGGCGACGATCAGGCTGTTGAGGAGCGCCTGGCCGAACAGCACGTCCTCGTTGGCGAACACCCGGTCGACGTTCGAGAAGAGGTTGCCGCCGACCAGAACGGCGGCGGGAGCGACACGATCTCGTCGTTCGTCCGCGACGCCATGACGAGCATGAAGTAGAGCGGACCGGCCGAGAACAGCAGCGTGGCGATCAGGCCGACGTAGAGCAGCGGGTTCTTGGTCTTCATCTCAGTCCACCGACTTGATCCGGCGCAGCAGCGCCACGTTGATCACCGCGAAGACCGCGATGATGAGGAACAGGACCCACGCGACCGTGGAGGCGTACCCGAAGCGCTGCCCGGTGAAGGCCTGCTGCACCAGGTACATCGCGACGGTCTGGAACTGCCCGCTCGTTGCCGCCGGCGATCGCGTTGACGCCCGAGCCGAACAGCAGTGGCTCGGTGAACAGCTGGATGCCACCGATCGTCGCGACGATCGAGACGAAGATGATGGTCGGCCGCAGCATCGGCACCGTGATCGACCAGAACTGGCGCCACGCCGGAGGCGCCGTCGATGCGAGCCGCCTCGTAGAGCTCCTTGGGCACCGACTGCAGCGAGGCGAGCAGGATCAGCGCGTTGTAGCCGGTCCAGCGCCAGTCGACCATGACCGAGATGGCGAGCCAGGACGACCAGCGGTGGGCCTGCCAGTCGACCGGGCGTCGAGGCCGACGGTGTCGAGCGCCCAGTTCACGATGCCGTAGTCGCGGGCGAAGATCAGGCTGAAGATGATGCCGACCGCGGCGACCGAGGTGACGTTGGGCAGCAGCACACCCATGCGCCAGAACGTGCGGGCCCGCAGTCTGGCGTTGAGCACCTGCGCCAGCACGGTGGCGAGGATCAGCTGCGGGATCGTGGCCAGCAAGAAGATGCCGACCGTGTTGGTCAGGGCCCGCCAGAAGTCGGAGTCGTGCATCAGCTCGCGGTAGTTGGCGAAGCCGACATAGCCCTGGTCGCCCGCCAGCAGGCTCCAGTCGTGCAGGGAGACCCATGCGGTGTAGATCAGCGGGAACAGTCCGAAGATCGCGAAGACGATGAAGAACGGGGAAATGAAGGCGTACGGGGCGACGCGGGCCTCGGTCTTGGCGAACCGATCGCGAATCCTCAAGTGAGCTCTCCTGGTGGGTCCGGTGCCTGCGCCCGCTGGAGGACAGGCGCAGGCACCGGAGACATGGGGTCGTACGAGGTGGTCGTGCTCGGCCGGCGCCTCACCCGCGGGCGAGGCGCCGGCCGGAGCCTACTTGGCGGCCTTCTCGGCAGCCTTCATGGCATCGGACCAACCCTTCGACTCAGAGCGCTCGCCGCTCTCCACACTGCGGAGGACGTTCTCGAACGCGTCACGGACCGGCACGTTCTTGGCGCCGAGGTAGACCGGCTTCAGGTTCTTCGCACCGGCCACGAACAGCTGGCCGATCGGAGCATCGTTGAAGTACGGGTTCTTGGCGTCCTTGAGCTCCGGCGTGTCGTAGAGCGCGGGCAGCGACGGCAGTCGGCCTTCGCTCTCGAAGGCACCCATCTGGCCCTCTTCGCTCGACAGGAACTTGATCAGCTCGATGGCCACGTTCTGGTGCTTGCTGGACTTGGGCACCGCGAGCCACGATCCGCCCCAGTTGCCGCCGCCACCGGGCACCGTGGCGATGTCCCACTTGCCGGTGAAGCTGTCGCCGGCCTGACCCTTGATGTAGCCGGTCATCCACGCCGGGCACGCGATGGTCGCGAACGAGCCGTTCTTGAAGCCGGCGTTCCACTCCTCGGAGAAGGCCTGCGAGCTTGGCGGTGAGCTTCGCGTCGATCATCTTGTTGGCGAGGTCCCACGCGTTCTTGACCGCGGGGTTGGAGTCGACGATCAGCTTGTTGTCGCGATCGAAGTACGTCTGATCGCCGCCCTGCATCAGGATCGAGTTGTAGACGTTGGTGGCCGCATCGATGAAGTGGACCTTCTTGTCCTCGATGCCGTCGTGTGAACTTCTCGCCGGTGGCGATGAAGTCGTCCCATGTCGGCCAGAGCTTGGCGACCTCTTCACGGTCGCTCGGCAGGCCGGCCTTCTCGAACAGGTCGCGGCGGTAGCACATCGCGAGTCCGCCGACGTCCGTGCCGAGACCGATCGTGGTCTTGCCGTCGGCGCTGGTCGCCGCGTTGGCGACGTAGGGCAGGTAGGCGTCCTTGAGCTTGTCGTAGCCGTGATCCTGGAGGTTGACGAACTTGTCGGCGGTCTGCAGGAAGTTGACCGTCTGGCCCTCTTCGATGGCGACGACGTCGCCGGCCGCGGCGTTGGCCGCGATCTGCTGGCTCAGCTTGGTGTTGTACTTGCCGAGGTCGCCTTCGGCGGTCTCCACGATCTTGACGCCCGGGTGGTCCTTCTCGAACTTCTTGTAGAGGTCCTTGTAGCCGAACTGGCCGAACAGGTTGACCCGCAGGGTCACCTTGTCGTTGCCCGAGCCTTCTGTGTCGGATCCTCCGCAGCCGGCGGCGAGCACTCCCACCACGAGGGCTGAGGCCGCGGCGGCGGCGATGCGCTGTGTGCGATTCACGTCGTACCTTCCTCCGGCTCCCTCGATGGGAGCGCTTCCATGGGAGTATGAGGTAGGTCACAGGGCGAAGTCAATGGATTTTTGGGAGCGTTCCCATTTTTGTTGTCCGAGTTCACATATATCGCGCCTCCGAGGGTTGGGAGTCAGGCGCGGAGCGCCTTCGGTCTCAGCGCTCGGAGGCGGGGAGCTGCAGATTGGCGTGCACGGCACGCCACACGGTCTTGGGGCTCTCCCCCGCGTCCAGCGCCTCGCTGGCGGTGCGCCCGCCGAGCTCACTCATCACGTGGCTGTCGGCCCAGACCCGGGAATAGCCGCGACCGAACTGCTGCTCCATGCGGAGCCAGAACTCGCTGTGCTTCAACGTCAGGCGGCCGACGCCGAGACGTCACCCAGCGCGTCGGTGGAGGCGATCGACGAGATGCTCGCGATCTGGGCCTCAGCGGCCTCCTCGACCTCAAGGAGCGAGCTGACGTCGAGCAGCACCTTGGAGAGCGGCACCTCGAGGGCCGCCGCGAGTGCAGCGAGCAGCTCGGAGCTGGCTTCCTTCTGCCCGCGCTCGACCTCGGAGATGTAGCCGAGGCTGACCCGGGCCTTGCCCGAGACGTCGCGCAGCGTGAGTCCCTGGGACATCCGTCGCGCGCGGAGCACCTCACCGACGAGCTGACGCATCGCGGTCATCGGGATCCTCCGTCCTGGCGTGCCATATGGGGTTCAACCCCGATCGGATCGGGATTCTTCCCCCAGCCTAGCGACCAGCCATGACAACAGCGCATCGACCGTCTGACTGCGGATCGTGTCGCGGTCGCCGGCCAGCTCGAGCCGGGTCGTCCAGGTCTCGTCCGGCCCGGCCACCGCGACGTGCACGGTGCCGGCCGGCTTGCCCCTCGCTGGGACCGGGACCGGCCACTCCGGTCGTCGACAGTCCGTATGTCGCACCGAGCCGATCGCGCACTCCGACCGCCATGGCGACCGCCACCTCAGGGGTCACGGTGCCCTGCTCGGCGATGAGGTCTGCATCGACGCCGAGGAGCTCGGCCTTGAGCTCTGGCGCGTACGCCACGACGCCGCCACGGACGACATCGGACGCGCCGCTGACGCTGACGAGCGTCGCGCAGAGCAGGCCGCCGGTGAGCGACTCGGCCGTGGCAACCGTTGCATCGGCCGACCTCAGGGCGTCGACGACGTCGGCCGCCAGGGTCACTGGCCCGCCGCGGCCTTGGACTCGCGACGCATCTTGCGGGCATCGCGGACGTACTGGACCGCGGTGCTCAGGGTGATCGCGAGCGCCGCCGCCATGACGATGTTGGTCACCCAGATCATGACGTCGCTCGGGGTGTCCTTCCAGTCGCTCGGTGCGTTGTTCCACAGGTCGAACGGCAGGAGGTATCCCCCGATCGCGACGGCCTGGAGCGTCGTCTTGATCTTGCCGCCCTGGCCGGCCGGCATGACGCCATGCTTCTTGACGACGAAGCGCATCAGCGTGATGCCCCACTCGCGAACCAGGATGATGATCGCGACCGGCCAGAAGATCGGATGGATGATCGCGATGCCGACGAACGCCATGCCGGTCAGCGCCTTGTCGGCGATGGGATCGGCCAGCTTGCCGAAGTTGGTGACGAGGTTGTGCTTGCGGGCCAGGTCGCCGTCGATCTTGTCGGTGACCATGAGCAGGACGAACGCCACCCACGCTGCGATGCGGTAGTTGACCGACTCACCACCGTCGGTCAGCAGGAGCCAGCCGAAGACGGGGACGCCGAGAATGCGCAGCACCGTCAAGGCGTTCGCGATGTTCAGGTTGCTCGGCTCGTGTGCCGCTGCCATGGGTCCCTCTCGGTGGCTTGAACCAACGCCTCAGTATGCGGCAGCCGAGCGGCGACGCGCCAACTGGACCTCGGCCTCGCCCGGTGAGACGTTCGTCGCAAGTCCGAGTGGCGACGTGTAGAACTTGGTGCCGTCACGGCTGACGACCTTGACCCGCGGGTCGAAGCGGATGCCGATCCGCCGCTCGACCCGGATCTCGCCCATCTCGCTCCAGAGCAGTCCGACCCAGCCCTCGCGCGCCCGCATGCGTACGCCGTGGTCGTCGGCGACGAACAGGGGCGTACCAGAGTCGCGCAGCCCACGCAGGTGCATGAGTCCCAGCAGCACGAACACGCCCGTGAGAGCCCACAGGAAGGGCTTGTCGCGGTCGTACGCCAGCCAGCCGTAGCCTGCGGCCACCACGAAGCAGGCAGCCGCCAGCACGACGTAGAGGCTCGTACGCCTGCGGATCTCGAACGGGTCGGGCATCGGGCTAGCCGCTCTGGATGCTGGCGAGGACCTGCTCGAGGTCGTCGGCCTTGACCAGCACGTCGCGCGCCTTGGAGCCTTCGCTGGGCCCCACGATGCCGCGGCTCTCGAGGATGTCCATCAGACGACCGGCCTTGGCGAAGCCGACGCGCAGCTTGCGCTGCAGCATCGAGGTCGAGCCGAACTGGGTCGTGACGCACAGCTCGATCGCCTGCAGCACGAGGTCCATGTCGTCGCCGATGTCGTCGTCGAGCTCGCGCTTGGCCGCTGCGGGCGCCGTGACGTCCTCGCGGTAGACCGGCTGCAGCTGGGTCTTGCAGTGCTCGACGATCGTGTGGATCTCGGCCTCGGTGATCCAGGCGCCCTGCATGCGCATCGACTTGTTGGCGCCCATGGGCAGGAAGAGGCCGTCGCCCTGGCCCACGAGCTTCTCGGCTCCGGGCTGGTCGAGGATGACCCGGCTGTCGGTGACCGACGACGTCGCGAACGCCAGACGGCTCGGCACGTTGGCCTTGATCAGGCCCGTGACGACATCGACAGAAGGCCGCTGCGTGGCGAGCACCAGGTGGATGCCGGCAGCTCGCGCGAGCTGGGTGATGCGCACGATGGAGTCCTCGACATCTCGCGGAGCAACCATCATGAGGTCGGCGAGCTCGTCGACCACGACCAGCAGGTACGGGTAGGGCGCCAGCACGCGCTCGCTGCCCGCAGGCAGGCGGACCTTGCCGGCCCGGACGGCCTTGTTGAAGTCGTCGATGTGGCGGTAGCCGAAGTTGGCCAGGTCGTCGTAGCGCATGTCCATCTCGCGCACGACCCACTGCAACGCCTCGGCGGCCTTCTTGGGGCTCGTGATGATCGGCGTGATGAGGTGCGGCACGCCTTCGTAGGCCGTGAGCTCGACCCGCTTGGGGTCGACCATGATCATCCGGACCTCTTCGGGCGTCGAGCGCATGAGGATCGAGGCGATCATCGAGTTGACGAACGACGACTTGCCCGAGCCGGTGGCGCCGGCGACCAGAAGGTGCGGCATCTTGGCGAGGTTGGCGACGACGTAGCCGCCCTCGACGTCCTTGCCGAGCCCGATGACCATCGGGTGGTGGTCGCTGCGGGCCTTGGCCGAACGGAGGACGTCGCCGAGCGACACCATCTCCTTGTCGACGTTGGGGATCTCGACACCGATCGCGGACTTGCCCGGGATCGGCGACAGGATGCGGACCTCGTTGGACGCCACGGCGTACGAGATGTTCTTGGACAGCGCCGTGACCTTCTCGACCTTGACCGCAGGGCCGAGCTCGACCTCGTAGCGGGTCACCGTCGGGCCGCGGGTGTAGCCCGTCACGGTCGCGTCGATCTGGAACTGCTCGAGCACC
>CAWFOH010000015.1:0-80644 GCA_963817425.1 uncultured Actinomycetota bacterium | reverse complement strand
CACCCGGGGGATGCCGGTCTCGGAAACGCCCTGGAACTCGTCGCCGAGCTCAACCGGGTGGCCGTCGTGGTCACGCAGGTGCTCTTCGGCGTGGTGGACATCTTCGACGGTGGGTTTGTCGAGCACGCCGTCGTAGTAGATCGCCCGCGCCTTGGCCCGCAGCTTGGCCATGCGGCCGTGTGGCGCTGCGACGCCGTTGTGATCGGTCTCAGGCGGAGCCTCGAGCACGGGGAGTCGGTCGTGGGTGGTGAGCGTGAACTGCGTGCCGACCGGCAGGGGAGCGTGGCGTTCAGTGAAGCCGCCGTCAGGCGACCGCTCGATGACGCCGGTCTCGTAGCCGTGCAGGATGCGGTTGGCATCCGCGCGCTGGAGGCCGATGCAGATCCGCTTGGTCACGATGAACATGATCACCGGCAGCACGAAGAACGCGACCTGACAGACCCGGGTGATGGCGTTGAGGCTCAGGTGGAACTGGGTGGCGATGATGTCGTTGCCACCTGCAATCCACAGCACGCCGTATGCCGTCATGCCGGCGACGATGAACGCGGTCCGGAACGGTGCGTTGCGCGGGCGCTCAAGCAGATGGTGCTCACGCTTGTCGCCCGTGATCCACTGCTCGATGAACGGCCAGCCGGCACCAACACCGAGGAACAGCCCAGGCAGGATCGCGCCGGGAAGGAAGACGTTCCAGCTCCACGTGTAGTTGAAGAACGTGCTCTCCCAGTTGGGGAAGATGCGGACTGCGCCCTCGACGAAGCCCATGTACCAGTCTGGTTGGGAGCCGGCGGTGACTTCGGATGGGTTGTAGGGACCGTAGGCCCAGATCGGGTTGATCTGCAGCGTGGCGCCCATCAGAGCCGTGAAGCCGAAGACCACGAAGAAGAACCCACCCGCCTTGGCGGCGTAGACCGGGAGCATCGGGTAGCCGACGACGTTCTTCTCGGTGCGTCCAGGGCCAGGCCACTGCGTGTGCTTGTGGTAGACGAGCAGCAGCATGTGCGCGCCGATGAGCCCGAGGATCAACGCCGGGATCAGCAGGATGTGGGCCATGTAGAGGCGCGGGATGATGAGGTCGCCGGGGAACTCTCCGCCGAAGATGAAGAACTCGAGATAGGACCCGACAATCGGGATCGACCGGATCAATCCGTCGACGAATCGCAGCCCAGTGCCGGACAGCAGGTCATCGGGCAGTGAGTAGCCCGCGAAGCCCTCGACGAGTCCCATGAGCAGCAGGCCGAGGCCGATGAGCCAGTTGAGCTCGCGCGGCTTGCGGTAGGCGCCCGTGAACATCACGCGCAGCATGTGCACGATCATCGCGGCGACGAACAACGCGGCCGCCCAGTGGTGGATCTGCCGGATCAGCAGTCCGCCACGGATGTCGAACGAGATGTCGAGAGTCGAGGCGTACGCCTGGGACATCTCTACACCGTTGAGCGGCGTGTAGGAGCCGTTGTAGGTCGTCTCACCCATGCTCGGCACGAACCAGAACGTCAGGAACGTGCCGGTCAGCAGCAGGACGACGAAGCTCCAGAGCGCGATCTCGCCGAGCATGAACGACCAGTGCTCGGGGAAGACCTTGCGGAGCAGGTGAGAGCGCTTGCTGACACCGGCGAGGCCGAGACGGTCATCCAGCCACTCGACCGGACCGGCGGCCTTCTTGCCGAACCCGGTTTCCTCAATGTTGGTGTTCTCGTCGATGGTGCTCATGACTTATCGTCCAACCTCTTCTGGTCGCGGGCCAGTTCTGGATAGCTGGGCGCCACGATCTCGGTGAAGTCGCTCACGGCGATCAGGTAGCCCTCGGCGTCGACCGCGAGCGGCAGCTGGGGGAGCGGCCGGTGAGCAGGACCGAAGACGACCTTGCCGTTGTCGGCCAGGTCGAACGTCGACTGGTGGCACGGGCAGAGCAGGTGGTGCGTCTGCTGCTCCCACAGGCTGATGGGGCAGCCGACGTGCGTGCAGATCTTGGAGTAGCAGAGGATGCCGTCGACGCCCCAGTTCTCGCGGCCCTTGGCGGGGGAGATGTCCTCCGGACGCATCCGGACGACGATCACGGCGGCCTTGGACTTCTCCTGCAGCAGCTCGGTGCCGTGCAGGACGGGGTGGCCGTCCTTGTCGGTCTCGTACATGATCGCGGGCTCGGCGTTGACGAGCTGGCCGACCTGGAGGTCCGCGGGCTTGATGGGCGTGCCGGCGACGTCGTTGACGACGCGCATGCCCTTCTTCCACACGGTGTTCGTGTGGCCGTAGGGCAAGGGGCCCATGTCGCGGAGCAGGATGACCGTCGGCAGCGCCAGCGCGCCCATCGACAGGAACAGCGTGCGGCGGATGAGCGGCCGGCGTCCGAAGCCTGACTCGTTGATGCCGTCGTTGAGGTCCTTGAGCGTGTCGGCGCGGTCCTCGGCGGTTGAGCCGGCCGGGTGACGCAGCTCGACCATCTCGTGGTCGCCCATGAGCTTCTTGGCCCACTGGATGATCCCGACGCCCATCAGCAGCATGGCACCACCGAGCGTCGCGCCGAGCGTGAAGTTCATCGCTGACCAGCCCAGGAACGTCTGGTCCTCGTCGATCATGATGTAGGCGACGCAGAACCCGATGAGGAGCAGCGTCGCGACGGTGAACATGCCCGAGATCTGGCGCTCGGCACGCGTGGCCTGCGCCTCGTCGACGTCGGTCGGGCGGTACTGGTGCTCCGGCAGTCCCGGGTCCTTCACCGGTTCTGCGTCGGGCAGGTGGTCCAGCTCGTCGCTCATTTCTTCTTCACTCTCGCTCCATGGGCGCCGATCCAGACGGCGGCGATCACGAGGCCGCCGATGCCGATGATCCAGGTGAACAGGCCGTCGACCACCGGGCCGAGACCGCCGCCGGCCATGCCGCCGTAGTTGGGCTGGTCCTGCACCGCCTTGATGTAGGCGATGATGTTGCTCTTGTCCTCAGGCGTGATGACGTCGTCGGAGAACACCGGCATCTGCTGCGGGCCCGGTGATCATGGCCTCGGCGATGTGCTTGGCGCTGACGCCGTCGAGCTTGGGGGCGTACTTGCCGCCGGGCAGGGCGCCACCGGCGCCGACCGAGTTGTGGCATGCGGTGCAGTTGGTGCGGAAGAACTCCCCACCCTCACTGATCTGCCTGGCGCTCTTGCCGGAGATGTCGGTGTACTCGTCGTCAGGGATCGCCGGCCCGGGGCCCAGCGTCGCGATGTAGGCGGCGAGCTGCTTGGTCTCCTCGGCCGTGTACTCGGGGTCCTTGACGGGAGCCTGCGGAGCGGACTTGGCCATCGGCATACGTCCGGTGCCGACCTGGAAGTCGACCGCGGCAGCGCCGACGCCGATCAGGGAGGGCCCGTAGTTGCCGCCGCGCTTGGTCTCGATGCCACTCGCGTTCTTGCCGTGGCAGCTGGCGCAGCCGATCAGGAACAGCTTGCGACCGGCATCGACGTCGTTCTTCGACACGGTCTCAGCCTTGGCAGGCTCAGGTGCGACTACTGAATAGACCCCTCCGACAACGCCGAGCGCCAGGAGCATCACGACGATGCCGGCGAGTGGGTGCCGGCGTCTGGTGGACAGTTTCCGCACCGAGAACCTCATTCCTTGAAGTGCTGCTGAGAATACCTTCGGGCGGTGACCCGACATGCAGTGAGGGGAGCCTTATTTGAGCAGGTAGATCGTGGCGAACAGCCCGACCCACACGATGTCCACGAAGTGCCAGTAGTAGGACACCACAATCGCGGAGATCGCCTGCTCATGGGTGAACTTGCGCGCGGCGAATGTACGGCCGATGACCAGCAGGAACGCGATCAGGCCGCCGATGACGTGCAGACCGTGGAATCCGGTCGCGAGGTAGAACAGGCTGCCGTAGGGCGAGGACGCGATCGTGACGTGCTCCGTGACCAGCGCGGCGTACTCGGTGGCCTGGCCGGCGATGAAGATCGCGCCCATGAGGTAGGTGAGGAGGAACCACTCGCGCATGCCCCAGAGCTTGAACTGGCTGAGCTTGCCGGTGCGCCCGGGCTTGCCGCGCTCCGCGGCGAACACGCCGAACTGGCAGGCGACCGACGACAGCACGAGGATCGTGGTGTTGGCAGCGGCGAACGGGATGTTGAGCTTCTCCGTCTCGATCGCCCAGAGATCGGGCGAGATGTTGCGGATCGTGAAGTAGGCGGCGAACAGGCCCGCGAAGAACATGAGCTCGCTGGAGAGCCACACGATGGTCCCCACCGTCACCATCGACGGGCGGCCTTCCTGGCCATGGAGTCGGGATGCAGGAATCACAGATGTAGTCGCCACGCGATCATTATGTACGATCGACCCGTGAGCGAGCACAAGCCCCTACGTGTCCTGGTCTACAGCGACGATCGTGACGTCCGCGCTGCCGTGTTGTCGGCCCTCGGAGCCCGCCCGCACCCCGATCTTCCGCCGTTCGAGTATGTCGAGTGCGCGACCGAGCCGGTCGTGTTCCAGCACCTCGACGAGGGCAAGATCGACCTCGTGATCCTCGACGGCGAGGCCGTGCCCGCCGGTGGCATGGGCATCGCCCGACAGATGAAGGACGAGATCTACCAGGCACCGCCGGTCCTCGTGCTGACCGGACGTCCGCAGGACGCGTGGCTTGCCACGTGGTCGCGCGCCGAGGCCGCGCTTCCTCACCCGATCGAGCCGATCCGCTTGGCCGAGGTCGTCATCGACCTCGCCCGCGGTGTGCTCCAACCCGGCTGACGTCATGTCGACGACATGGCCTGACGTCCTCTCCGCGCTCGTGGCCAGGCAAGACCTCGACGCAGACTCCGCGACCTGGGCGATGGAGGAGATCCTCTCCGGCAACGCGACACCTGCGCAGATCGCCGGTTTCGCCGTCGCCCTGCGGGCCAAGGGCGAGACGCTCGCAGAGGTGCAGGGCCTGGTCGACGCGATGTACCGCCATGCGGTGCCGCTCAAGGTCGAAGGCCGCGTCGTCGACATCGTCGGCACAGGCGGCGACCTTGCCAAGACCGTCAACATCTCGACGATGTCCGCCGTGGTCATCGCGGGCGCGGGCGTTCGCGTGGTCAAGCACGGCAACCGCGCAGCATCCAGTGCGAGCGGCGCCGCCGACGTCCTCGAGGAGCTCGGTGTTCGCCTCGACGTGCCGCCCACCCGGCTGGTCGAGGTGCTCGACGCCGTAGGCATCACGTTCTGTTTCGCGCCGGTCTTTCACGCGTCCTACCGCTTCACCGCGGTGCCGCGGCGTGAGCTCGGCATCCCCACGACGTTCAACTTCCTGGGCCCCTTGGTCAACCCGGCCAAACCCGCCGCCTCGGCGGTCGGGGTCGCGGATGCTCGGATGGGGCCGATCATGGCCGGCGTCCTCGGCGCACGAGGAGCCGACGCGTTCGTGTTCCGCGGCGATGACGGCCTCGACGAGATCACGACGAGCACGACGTCACGCGTGTGGATCGCCGACGGTGCGACCGGCGAGGTCTCCGAGGACACGATCGACCCACGGGCGTTCGGCTTCGACTACACGCCGGTGTCCGAGCTCACGGGTGGCGACCCGGCGTTCAACGCCAAGGTCTTCGAGCGCGTGCTGGGTGGCGAGGAGTCGTCCGTACGTACGGCCGTCCTGCTCAACGCCGGCGCCGCGATTGCTGCCCACGAAGCCGCCACCGATGACCTGGAGACGAGGCTGCGGTCCGGCATCGAGCGTGCCAGGGAGTCGATCGACACCGGCGCGGCGACGAAGGTCCTCGAGAACTGGGCAACGACGACGCAAACTCTGGTCTGACTCCCGGAAGCGTGGTGAGGTGCTGAGCTCGCTCCGGGAGGGCGCGGAGCTGGTGACGCCGATGATCCGCAAGGCCGAACGCGGAAACGCGGTAGCGCCTTACAGACCTATGGAAAAGGCCTCTTCCAGATCATGCTGCGAGAACGTCTGGAAGGCGATCTGGGTCTGGGTCGACAGGACCCCGTCGACCTTGTTGAGCTGGTCGGCGACGACCGATGCCACATCGTCGACCTGCCGCACCCGGACCATGGCCAGCAGATCGAGGTCACCCGTGACGGAATAGACCTCGCTGACTCCGTCGATGTCGGCGATCTGCTCGGCGATCTCGGACAGCCTCGAGACCTCGGCCTGGATGAAGACGATGGCGGTGATCACGGCTTCACCCTAGCCGGGCCGCTGGAGTCCCTGCCACGACGCGCTGGCGTCCTCGAACGGGGAGAGATGGCGTGCGGCGCCGCCGAGCGGGGTGTGCCACGAGCCGCGGACCATGCGCAGGCCGGGGGAGTCGAGCCAGCGCAGCAGCGTCTCGGTCTCCTCGGCCGTCGCAGCAGGGATGGGACCGAAGCCGGGCTCGACCGTCTCGGCCGTCGCGAGGAGCGCGTCGACCCAGCCGATCGGGTGCGTGCCGCGCGGCATGACGCCCGCGGCTGCGAGCCGGCCGAAGCGGATCACGTGAATCTCCCAGCCCTCGGGATGTGGTGCCGCTGCGACGAGTTCGTCGGTGCCGGTCAGCTCGCGGAGCCGTTGGGTGCGGGCGACAGCGCGGAGGAATCCGGTGAGCCGGTCCCGCCAGATCGCGGCGTCCTCGAACCGCTCGGTGCGGGCGAGGTCGATCATGCGGGCTGCGGATGGCCGTGACGAGCTCCTCGGGATCACCGGTCATGGCGTTGCGCACGTGCGCGACCTCGGCGGCGTATGTCTCCAGGTCCGTCGATCCGTCGCACGGGGACAGGCAGTGACCCATCTCGGCGAGGGCACACGGCGAGATGCGCGACTTCTTGGCGAGCTTGGGGGTGCACTGACGGATGCGGAACGAGTCGTGCAGGGCCGTGAGTGCTCCTTCGGCGGCAGCGCGGCCGCGGAACGGGCCGATGTAGTCGGCGTCGTCGTCGAGGATCTTGCGGACGATCGACAGCCGCGGCCACGGCTCGCGGGTCAGCTTGAGCCAGCTGAGCCGGTCTGGAAAGCGTGAGCGGCGGTTGTAGGGCGGTCGGTGCTTGCCGATCAGGCGGAGCTCGCGGACCTGCGCCTCGAGTGCCGTGGCGCAGACGATGCCCTCGATGCGCTGGGCCAGCATGACCATCTCGCCCATCCGGGTGCGGGTCTCGGCCTTGGTGAAGTAGGACCGCGTGCGTACGCGGAGATTGCGGGACGTGCCCACGTAGAGGATCTCGTCGCGAGCGTCGCGGAACAGGTAGACGCCCGGTGCCGCGGGCAGGTGGTCGGCGAGGTGGCGCTTGCGGCGCTGCTCGGGCTTGACCTTGGCGGTGTAGGTCGACACCTCCTCGAGTGTCGTGACGCCGAGCGGCCCCAGGCGTTCGAACAGGCCGTGGAGGACGTCGACCGTGGCGCGTGCGTCCGACAGCGCCCGGTGGTTGGGCGTCGTCGTGGCGGAGAACTTCGCCGCCAGCGTGGCGAGCTTGCAGTTGGGCACCTCCTCGCGGGACAGGACGCGCCGGGCGAGGATCGCGGTGTCGAGCGTCTCGAACCCGGGCCAGGGGATGCCGAGCTCGCGGCTGAAGTGCTTGAGGAACCCGACATCGAACGGCGCGTTGTGGGCCACCAGCACGCTGCCGCGGGCGAACTCGAGGAAGCTCGGCAGGACCTCGGCGATGCGTGGCGCGCCGATGACCATCTGGTTGGTGATGCCGGTCAGCACCGTGATGTAGGCCGGGATGGCTTCGTCCGGATTGACCAGGCTCTGGAACTCGCCGACCACCTCGCCACCGCGGATCTTGACCGCACCGAACTCGGTGATCTTGGACCCCTTGGCGGCCGAGCCGCCGGTCGTCTCGAGGTCGACGACACAGAACGTCGTGTCGGACAGGGGACGGCCGAGCTCGTCGAACGATCCCTGAACTACCTCCATGTGGTTCACCGTAGGTGGGGGCACGGACACTGTGCCGAAGGCGCACGGAGTGCGGCGCGCGGAACCTGCAATGCGCGGCGTTTTTGTCCGGACCGGGTCCTAGCGTCGTATGTGACCCCGAACGGCGGGGCGTTTTCCAACAGCAGGAGGTGCAGCCATGATCGAGAATCCCCCCACCGACTCCGTGGTCGTCGATTGCGACCGCTGTCTCGTACGCAGTCCGAGCGCGTGCGGCGACTGCATCGTGACGGTCCTGCTCGGGGCTCCACCCGCCGGAATCGAGATCGATGCCGACGAGATGGCCGCCCTCGGCGTGCTCGCCGATGCCGGCCTGACGCCGCCGCTCCGCCTTGTGACACCCGTCACTGGCCCGGAGACACAGGTTGGTTGAGAGTTGAACTGACCTCGACCTCCCCCTACAGTGGGTCCTTGTGTGACCGGTGAACGCCGTCCCCCCGGACGGCGTCGGTCACACCGCCGAATTGCCACAGTCATGGGGAAGATGTCTGAGGCGAACCGGGGACCCATGTGTGTGGGGTGAATCGGATCGCGCTGATCTGTCAAAGGATTGGCGCGGACCGTAGGGCAGACCTTGGCCCGAACCCGTCAGCTCACCCGGTAGGCGTCGAGGCAACATAGGAGTCTTGCGTGCGCTTGCCCGCTACCCGTACACGTCGTCAAGGATTCGTCGCAACTGCGGCACTCGCTCTCATCGGTGGACTGTTCGTCCTGCCGTCTGCCGGAGCCGATCCTGCTGTCACGCCCAAGGACGTCGAAGCCGCGTTCCACAAGGCTGAGGCCATGAACGAGCAGGTCAACCAGCTCGAGGTCCAGGCCAAGCAGACGCAGGCAGAGATCGAAGACATCACCGGCGACATCGACCACGACCTCGTCGACTACAACCGCCAGAAGGCTGAGCTCGGCGACGCGATCGCCCAGCAGCAGATGGACGCGCCCCTCGGGCCCAGCGTCAACCTGCTCAGCAGCGGTGACCCCGATCAGTTCCTCGCCGGCCTCGGCGCCGTGCAGGCGCTCAACAGCACGCGTGCCGACGCTCTCGAGAAGTTCGGCGAGACGAGCAAGGAGCTCAAGAACCGTCGGGCGCAGCTCCAGGACCGCAAGGCAGAGCTCGCCGCGGCCCAGAAGGACGCCGACGCCAAGCGCGAGAAGATCCGCAAGCAGTACGGCGAGGCCAAGGCCGAGCTCGCCCGCCTGACCGCCGCGCAGCAGGCCAAGTTCAATGCCAGTGACACCACGATGCCTGAGGTCGACGCCTCGGGCCGTGCCAAGACCGCGATCAACTTCGCGCTCGCGCAGCTCGGTGACCCCTACGTCTACGGCGGCAACGGACCCAACAGCTGGGACTGCTCGGGACTCATCCAGAAGGCGTGGGCCGCGGCCGGAGTCTCGCTTCCGCGAGTCGTGGGGCCACAGATGTCCGCCACCACGCGTGTCCCGATGAATGCGCTGCAGCCGGGCGACCTCGTGGCGTACGGCAGCATGTCGCACATCGGCATGTACATCGGCGGCGGCAGGGTCGTGCACGCACCTCGCCCCGGCAAGAGCGTGGAGATCACGAGCCTCAGCGGCTTCAGCGTCGGCGGGCGGGTTGGCTGACCCAGGCCGAAGACTGGGGCCCAACGCGGTCGCAGTCCTAGTCCTGGTCGCGATGGGCGCGGCGCTGCTGATCTGGCAGCGCCCGTGGCAGGAGTCCGGCGACACGGTCGTCGGCATCCCGGCCGACGCCTCGTCGCGGCTCGCGGCGCAGTTTCGTGCGCTGACCGAAGCAGGCTCGGAGTCGGAGTTCATCGCGGCTGCCGGTACGTCCAAGGCCGCCAAGGCGTTCGCCCGCCGGGCGTGGGAAGGCCGCGAGGCGCTCGGCGCGGATTCCGTCGAGCTCAGGTATGTCAGAGGTGGCGACGTCGCCGATCGCGCCGACGGTTCGGCAGTGGCGACGGTGGACGTCAGCTGGCGGGCCGGAGACGACATCGGCCTGGACGACACCACGGTGCGCACCTCGTCGGTCGCGTTCAGGGTCGCCCCGCAGGCTGATGGCCGGTTCGCAGTCGTCGCCGCATCGCCTCGTAAGGGCGCCCTGCCGATCTGGCTCGCCGGCGACGTGGCGGTCGAACGTACCTCCGGCTCGGTTGTCATCCGCGTCGACGGCGGCGATGCCGAGCTGCCGGTGGAGTCAATGGCCACGGCTGCAAGGGCGGCCGTCGCGCGGGTCGTCCCGAACACCAAGGGCGAGGTCACCGTCGTGTCGCCGCACACGCAGAGCCAGATGGCTCGGCTCGTGGGGCAACCGCTCGCCCAGGTCCGGCAGATCGCCGCCGTCACGACCCGCCTCGACGGGCAAGGTGGCACATCGGCCGACACCGTCATCGTGCTCAACCCGACCGTGTTCTCGACGATGGATCGGCGCGCGGCTCAGGTGGTCCTGACGCATGAGGCGACCCATCTGCTGACCCACGCGGTCGGCACTCGAGCCGAGAGCTGGGTCGTCGAGGGATTCGCCGACTTCGTCGCTCTGCACGACGACTCCGCACCGCTGTCGGTCAGTGCCGGGCAGATCCTCGGTGAGGTCAATGCAGGCAGGTCGCCGAAGCGTGCTGCCCTCGGCGGCCGACTTCGACGCCGAGAGCCACGGCCTGGGAGCGGTCTACGAGTCGGCGTGGATGATCTTCCGGATGCTGGGGGAGCGCTACGGCGACGCGCGCGTCGTGGACTTCTATGAGGCGGTCATGGGCGGCTCGAAGCTCAACGACGCCCTGACGACGTCGTTCGGTCTCACCGTCGATCAGCTCACGGCGCAGTGGCAGGACTACCTTGCGAAGAGTGCCTCGACGGTGTCGTGAAAGTCGCGCAGCACGGCGTTGCGCTTGACCTTGAACGATGGCGTCAGATAGCCGTTGTCCTCGGTCCAGTCCTCGGGGAGGATCTGGAACTTGCGGATGGACTCGGCTTGGGAGACCTGTGAGTTGGCATCGTCGATCGCCTTCTGGATCTCCGTACGCAGGGCCGGGTCGTCGAGGTCGCCGGTCCAGGCCTCTGGGTCGATCGTGACCAGGGCGGCGACGAACGGCTTGCCGTCACCGACCACGAGGCACTGGCTGACGTACGCATTGGCGCGCACACGGTCCTCGAGCACGGCCGGGGCGACGTTCTTGCCGCCTGCCGTCACGATGATCTCCTTCTTGCGGCCGGTGATGCGCACATAGCCGTCGTCGTCGACCTCGCCGAGGTCGCCGGTCGCGAACCAGCCGTCGGCGTCGAGCGCCTCAGCCGTGGCGTCGTCGTTGTGCCAGTAGCCGGTGAAGACCTGCGGGCCACGGAAGCTGAGCTCGCCGTCTGAGCCCACCCGCACCTCGGTGCCCGGCAGCGGACGACCGACCGTGCCGATGCGTTGGTCGCCCGGTGTGTTGACGCACAGGGCTGCGGTGGTCTCCGTCAGTCCGTAGCCCTCGAGGACCGTGACGCCGATGCCGCGATAGAAGTGGGCGAGGCGGTCGCCGAGTGGTGCGCCGCCGGAGATCGCCCACTCAGCCTGGCCGCCGAGAGCGTCGCGGAGCTTGCCGTAGACCAGCCGGTCGAACAAGGCGTGCCGCGTACGCAGCGCGAGTCCGGGCTTCCCGGCGTCGAGTGCCTTGCTGTAGGCGATCGCGGTCTGCGCGGCCCGGTCGAAGATCTTGCCCTTGCCGTCGGCGTACGCCTTGCTGCTCGCGGTGTTGAACACCTTCTCGAACACGCGCGGGACGGCGAGGACGAAGGTCGGCTGGTACGTCCCGAGGTGGGCCACCAGGTCCTTGACGTCGGCCGTGTGGCCCAGCTTGGCGCCCGAGCGAATCGCGCCGACCTGGATGATGCGGGCGAACACGTGCGCGAGCGGGAGGAACAGCAGGGTCGACGCACCTTCGCGTTCGAACAGCTCGGGAAGCTCGGGGATCGCGGCGCCGAGCTCGTAGCGGAAGCTGCCGTGCGTGAGCTTGCAGCCCTTGGGACGCCCCGTCGTGCCGGACGTGTAGATCAGCGTCGCGAGCGTGTCGCTCGTCAGGGCCGAGCGACGCGATTCGACATCGCTGTCGCCGACGTCGGCACCACGCTCGGTGATCTGCTCGATCGCGCCACTGTCGAGCACCCAGACGTCGCGGAGGTCCGCTGAGTCGGCCTCCTTGACCCTCGCGAGGTGTGCCTCGGACTCGACGATCGCGGCGACCGCTCCGGAGTCGGACAGGATCCACGCGATCTGAGCCGTCGGACGACGTCTCGTAGATGGGGACCGTTGCGGCGCCGGTCCACCAGATGGCGTAGTCGGCGACGGTCCACTCGTAGCGCGTCTTGGAGAGCAGTGCGACCCGATCACCGGGGGACACTCCGGCGCCGATGAGGCCCTTGGCCACCGCGAGGACGTCGCGGTGGAACTCGCCGAGCGTGACGTCGCGCCACTCGCCGCCCACCATCCGTGCCAGGGCGACGTCGTCAGCGTGTCCTGGAAGACGGTCGAGGATGTCGTCGGAAAGGTTGCCCAGTTCGGATGCATGCGCCTGTGTCACGTACGGCAGGCTACTCTCACCGGCTCGGACGTACGGAATCGGTGGGCCGTCTCGCAGGCGACCTCCCGGGGGCGGCGCGCGGCGGGATGACCAAGAGCATGTCTGCCAGTTCACGGCCTGGGTTGCGTGGCCCCGCATCCCGCCTGACTGCGTTGTCGTCGGTCGCCGCACAAGCCCCCTACTCGCTGCGCTCGTGGGGGGACCCCCCACCGGTGCGCCTCCCTCCTCTGCCTTGTCAGCCGGGCGCGGATGCCACGCACCCCGTCGGCCCCCAACTGGCAGACACGCCCTAGCATGGACACACATATTCGAGCCGGACGAGGAGGGGTGATGGCGCGAACCACCAGCGACATCGTCATCGACGCTCCGGCGGACCAGATCATGGACGTCATCGCCGACTTCGGGGCATACCCGTCGTGGGCCACGGGGGTCAAAGCCGCAGACATCGTCGTCGCGTCGGACGACGGCCGGGCCAAGCAGGTCCACTTCGTCCTCGACGCCACGCCGATCCGCGACGAGTACGACCTGGGCTACACCTGGGACGGCAATCGATCGGTCTCGTGGAGCCTCGCCGAGAAGGGCTCGATGCTGAAGTCGATGGACGGCGCGTACACCCTCGAGCCGCTCGATGGTGCGCAGACTCGCGTGACCTACCAGCTGGCCGTCGATGTCTCGATCCCGTTGCTCGGCATGCTCAAGCGCAAGGCCGAGAAGGTCATCATCGACACCGCCCTCAAGGGGTTGAAGAAACAGGTCGAGGCTCTGTGAGCGAACACAGCTCCGCGGCGTCAGACTCAGATCCTGTCGGCTCGGTCGCCGAAGAGGCGTTCAAGCTGTTCCGCGCCATGGCGTCGCAGCCGCATGCCGCGAGCGACGAGGACACGACCCACGTATGCACGACGACCTGGTGCCCCGTGTGCCAGGTCACCGGCTTCGTACGCGACAACCCCGAGGCGCTGGCCAAGGTCTCGGAATCCGCAGCACAGCTCACCCGCTCGCTCCGCGAGCTCATCGACACCGCTCTGACACCTCGGGAAGAGACATGACACTGGCCGTTGGCGTCGACATCGGCGGAACCAAGATCGCGACGGGACTCGTCTCCGAGGATGGCAAGATCCTCGACTCGGCGTCCGAGCCGACGCCCGACGATGCGACCAAGATCCCGGCGATCGTGGCGGACCTCGTCGAACGCCTGGTCGGTGACGAGAAGGCTGCCGGCATCGGCATCGGAGCCGCAGGTTTCGTCGGCGAGGACCGCTCGACGGTTCGCTTCGCGCCCAACATCGACTGGCGCGAGGAGCCGCTCGGCGAGCACGTGCGGGCGCTCGTCGACCTGCCAGTCGTCGTCGAGAACGACGCCAACGCTGCGGCGTGGGGCGAGTTCAGGTTCGGCGCCGGCGAGGACACCGACGACCTGCTGCTCGTCACGATCGGCACCGGCATCGGTGGTGGCATCGTGCACCGTGGCCAGCTGTTTCGTGGTGGCTTCGGCGTTGCCGCCGAGATCGGCCACATGCGCGTCGTACCCAACGGCATCCTGTGCGGCTGCGGCCAGCACGGGTGCTGGGAGCAGTACGCAAGCGGCAGCTCCCTCGTACGCAATGCGCGTGAGCGCGTGGCCAACAACGACGAGGGTGCGCAGGCCATCGCCGCCCTCGGCGATGGCGACCTCAACCGGATCACCGGGCCGGGCATCACCAAGCTCGCCCAGGAGGGCGATGCCTTGGCGATCGAGCTGCTCGCCGATCTGGGTCGCTGGATGGGCGAGGGAATCGCGGTGCTCACGACGATCCTCGATCCCAGCGTCATCGCGATCGGAGGTGGCGTCGGCGCGGCCGGCGACCTGCTGATGACCCCGGTCGTCGAGGCGTTCGAGGCCAACCTGCCGGCCCGCGCGCATCGCCCCGAGGCGGCGCTGCGGCTGGCCACGCTGGGCAACCAGGCCGGCATCATCGGCGCTGCCGACCTCGCACGGGTCGAGCCCAGCCTGATGGCCGACAAGCTCGCAGTCGGAATCGACATCGGCGGCACCAAGATCGCGGCCGGCGTCGTCGACGAGGACGGCCACATCCTGGCACGGCTCAAGCGGGAGACACCGACGACCGAGCCGCTCGAGGTCATCGATGCGATCGCCGACATCACCGAGGAGTTCCGCCGCGAGCACCACATCCGCGCGATCGGCGTCGGCGCGGCCGGATTCGTCGATGCCACCCAGTCGACCGTCCTGTTCGCCCCGCACCTGGCGTGGCGCCACGAGCCGCTCCGCGATGCCGTGGCTCGGCGCACGGGCCTGCCCGTGCTGGTCGACAACGATGCCAACGCTGCGGGTTGGGCCGAGTGGCGCTACGGCGCGGCCCAGAACGAGGCCGACCTGGTCCTCATCACCCTCGGCACCGGCATCGGCGGCGCGATCGTCATCGACGGCCAGCCCTATCGCGGCCAGTTCGGCATCGCGGGGGAGTTCGGCCACATGCAGGTCGTGCCCAACGGCAATCAGTGCGAGTGCGGCAACCAGGGGTGCTGGGAGCAGTACGCCAGCGGCCGCGTCCTGACCCGCCGGGCCCGTGCTGCGGCGACCGAGGGCACGGACTTCGGCAAGGTGCTCCTGGCCGAGGCCGGCGGTGAGGTCAAGGCCATCGAGGGCCATCTCGTGACCAAGCACGCCCAGTCGGGCCATGACGAGGCGATCGAGTGGATCGCCGAGGTCGGCGACTGGCTCGGCGTCGGCATCGCCAACCTCGCCGCGGCACTCGACCCCGGCATGTTCGTGATCGGCGGCGGGGTCAGCGACGCCGGCGAGCTGCTGATCGACCCGGCGCGCGCAGCCTTCAGCCGTACGTTGACCGGTCGCGGCTACCGCGCCGAGGCACGGATCGTGCGGGCACACCTGGGGCCGGAGGCCGGCCTGATCGGTGCTGCGGACATGGCACGGCTCACAGCACGGCGCCGTCGTCCGGCCAATCCTTCCGCGAGGGCCCGTGTTCGGGCAACTGCAAGATCAAGTAGATCGCCGCGCCGACGAAAGTGAGCGAGGCGGCCGCGACGATCGGCCGATCGAGCACGACGCCTGACATGGTCGCGACGACGAGTGACAGCGGAGCCCCGAGCACGCCGATCCACGCCAGCAGGACGCTACGGCGCCGCGGGACCAAGGGCGTCGGCTCGACCTTGCGGTAGAACGGCTCCTCGTCGTCGGCGGCGTCGATCTCGTCGTCCGTGCGCGGCGACCAGGCCGGCTCCGGCTCCTCGTCGGCCGGCGCCGGGCTCTCGTCGATGAATGACAGGTCGAGCTCGAGACCCTCGACGATCTTGTCGAAGTCGTCGCGCTCAGTCATCGGGGTTCCCGACGTGCTCGGCGATGAACGCCGCAGTGCGGTCGAAGATCAGCTGGTCATCGTTGTCGATCGTCGCGACGTGATAGCTCTCGGGCAGGGCGACGAAGTCGAGCACCTTGGACGACACGCCCGCACGGATGAGCTCGACCGAGGTGGCGTCGAGGACGTGGTCCTCGTCGGACTTGAAGATCAGCAACGGCTGAGTGACCTTGTCGAGGTTGTCGCGGACGTCCTTCCACATCGCGAGCTGCGACGCGAGGGCCTTGAGCGGTGTACGGGTGTAGCCGACCTCGTCCTGGCCGGGCTTCTTGATGTCGTTGCCGATGCCCGGGAGCGACCGCACGGCCCACTTGAGGGCGGGCACGAGCTTGAGGTCGAAACGGGCGAGATTGACGACGGGATTGACCACGACGACGGCATCGATGTCGCCGGTCGCTGCTCGGCGAGCCGCAGCGCGAGGCAGCCACCCATCGACAGGCCCGCCACGACAACGTGGTCGCAGCTCGAGCGGAGCTCCGTCAGCGCGGCGTCGACCTCGGCGTACCACTGCTCCCAGCGTGTCGTGTTGAGCTCCTGCCACGTCGTGCCGTGGCCGGGCAGGCGCGGAACTCGCACGGTGTGGCCAAGGCTCGCGAGCTGCTTGCCCCACGGCGTCATCGAAGCGGGCGAGCCGGTGAAGCCGTGGCTGAGGAGAACACCGATGCGGCCGCCGTCGGCGGAGAACGGCTCGGCTCCGGGCAGCAGTGCGGGTGACGTCGTCGAGGTCATGGGTTCATCTTCCCCCATCGTGGTTTCGATCGGGTCGCATCATGCGAAAGGGGAGCGGTTCAGAGTAGTCTCCTGTCCGTGTTCTATTGGTTCCTGAAGTTCCTCGCACTGGGCCCGTTGCTCAAGCTGATCTTCAGGCCGTGGGCCGAAGGCACAGAGAACGTCCCCAAGGAGGGTGCGGTCATCCTGGCCAGCAACCACCTTTCGTACTCCGACTGGCTGTTCATGCCCCTCGTGATCCCGCGCCGCGTCACGTTCGTGGCCAAGGCTGAGTACTTCGAGGGCTCAGGCATCAAGGGCTGGCTGCAGAAGACCTTCTTCTCCGGCGCCGGCCAGGTCCCGATCGACCGTACGAGCGGCTCGGCCGCGGCCGGAGCGATCAAGACCCAGCTTCGGCTGCTCGCCGACGGCGAGGTCTGCGGCATCTATCCCGAGGGCACGCGGTCGCACGACGGCAAGCTCTATCGCGGCCGCACCGGCGTGGCGCGGCTGGCGTTGGAGGCCGGCGTGCCGGTCATCCCGCTCGCCGTCATCGCCACCGACATCGTCGCCCCTCCCGGCAAGATCTTCGGCAAGTTCGCCCGGCCCGGTGTGCGTTTCGGCAAGCCGCTCGACTTCAGTCGCTACGAGGGCATGCAGGACGACCGCTACATCCTGCGCGCCATCACCGACGAGATCATGTACGAGATCATGCGACTGTCGGACCAGGAGTACGTCGACCTCTACGCACAGGACTCCAAGAAGCGCGATCGCGACGCGGAACGCGAGGCCGCCAAGGTCGCCGCCCGCGCCGAGGCCGACGAGGTCTGGGACGAGATCAAACCCGAATAACGTCACCACCAACGAAGGGAAGCTCGATGCGCGTCGGCATGCTCACTGGGGGAGGCGACTGCCCCGGACTCAACGCAGTCATCCGTGGAGCCGTGCGCAAGGGAGTGTCCACGTACGGCCATGACTTCGTCGGGTTCCGAGACGGCTGGCGCGGGCCCCTCGAGAACGACACCATCACGCTCGACATCAACGCCGTGCGCGGCATCCTGCCTCGCGGTGGCACGATCCTCGGCTCGTCGCGCACCAACCCGTTCGCGATCGAGAACGGCGTCGAGCTGATCAAGGACAACCTCGCGGCCAACGGGTGCGACGCGCTGATCGCGATCGGCGGCGAGGACACCCTCGGCGTGGCGACCAAGCTCGCCGACCTCGGCGTCAATGTCGTCGGCGTGCCCAAGACGATCGACAACGACCTGTCCGGGACGGACTTCACGTTCGGCTTCGACACCGCGGTCAACATCGCGATGGAGGCGATCGACCGGCTGCACACGACCGCCGAGTCCCACCACCGCGTGCTGGTCGTCGAGGTCATGGGCCGGCACGCCGGGTGGATCGCGCTGCACAGCGGCCTCGCCGGCGGCGCCAACATCATCCTCATCCCCGAGCGCCCGTTCGACATCGAGAAGGTCTGCGCCCAGGTCGAGAGCCGGTTCGCGAACGCACTACTCGCCGATCATCGTGGTCTCCGAAGGTGCCGTGCCGGCCGATGGCGGATCGATGTCGCTGATCAGCGGCCAGAAGGACGCCTTCGGCCACGTACGCCTCGGTGGCATCGGCGACCGGCTCGCGTCCGAGATCGAGCAGCGTACGGGCCAGGAGGCCCGGGCCGTCGTGCTCGGCCACATCCAGCGTGGCGGCACGCCGACTGCGTTCGACCGCTGGCTCGCCACGCGGTTCGGCCTGCACGCGATCCAGGCGGTGCACGAGGGTGACTTCGGCAAGATGGTCGCGTTGCGTGGCACCGAGATCGAGCGCGTACCGCTCGCCGAGGGCACCAAGGTCCTCAAGACCGTACGCCCCGAGCTCTACGAAGAAGCCGAAGTGCTGTTCGGCTGAAGCAAGGCGGAGCCTGCGTCCCACCGTCCGACGGCGTGTACGGAGCACCCAAGGGACGCGCGTATCATTGGCTGGTGAGCATTCCCAGCCTTGACGACCTCCATGCGATGGGTGCTGCCCAGCAGCCCACGTATGTCGATCCGTCCGCCCGCGACGCCGCGGTGCAGACGCTGCGGAAGATGCCGCCGCTGGTCTTTGCGGGTGAGTGCGATGCGCTCCGCGACCGGCTCGCCGAGGTTGCCCGTGGCGAGGCCTTCCTGCTGCAGGGTGGTGACTGCGCCGAGACGTTCGAGGGCGTGACGGCCGAGAACGTCCGCAACAAGCTCCGCGTGCTGCTGTCGATGGCCGTCGTGCTGACGTACGCCGCGAGCGTTCCGGTGGTCAAGGTCGGCCGGCTCGCCGGTCAGTACGCCAAGCCGCGCTCCAGCGACACCGAGACGCGCGACGGCGTGACCCTGCCGGCATACCGTGGCGACGCCGTCAACGGCTTCGACTTCAACGCCGCATCCCGCGCCCACGACCCGCAGCGGCTCGTCGACGTCTACAACGCGTCAGCCTCGACGCTCAACCTTGCGCGCGCCTTCACGACCGGTGGTTACGCCGACCTGCGCCAGATGCACGCGTGGAACACCGACTTCGTCAAGAACAGCCCCGTGGGCGAGCGCTACGAGCGCATCGGCGCCGAGATCGACCGCGCGCTGGCGTTCATGGACGCGATCGGAGTCGACCCCGACGAGTTCCACACCGTCGACTTCTTCTCCTCGCACGAGGCACTGATCCTCGAGTACGAACACTCGCTGACGCGCATCGACTCGCGCACCGAGCGCCCGTACGACGTGTCGAGCCACTTCGTGTGGATCGGCGAGCGCACCCGCCAGCTCGACGGCGCGCACGTCGAGCTCATGAGCAAGATCGCCAACCCGATCGGCGTCAAGCTGGGCCCGACCAGCACCGCCGACGATGCGATCGCGCTCTACGAGAAGCTCAACCCCGAGCGCACGCCCGGCAAGATCACGTTCATCACCCGTTTCGGCGCCGGCAAGATCCGCGACGGCCTGCCCAACCTGGTCGAGAAGGTCACCGCCGCCGGCATCGAGGTCGCGTGGGTGTGCGACCCGATGCACGGCAACACGTTCGAGACCTCCAACGGCTACAAGACCCGCGAGTTCGACGATGTCATCGACGAGGTCCGCGGCTTCTTCGAGGTGCACCGCGCGCTCGGCACGTGGCCCGGTGGCGTGCACGTCGAGCTCACGGGCGACGACGTCACCGAGTGCGTGGGCGGCGGCGCCAAGCTGTCGGCCGAGGACCTGACGCACCGCTACGAGACGCTGTGCGATCCGCGCCTCAATCGTGCCCAGAGCCTGGAGCTCGCGTTCCTGGTCGCCGAGATGCTGTCCGGTCGTTCCTGAGCTCCCCTGCGTCGCGATGGGGTCGGGGTCGGTGACTTCTTCTGCTCGCCGGCTCGCTCATGATCGATCTTGCAGGTGCCTGCTTGATCGCTTCGAGGTGATTTCCATGGCTGTCGCGCCCTGGTCCAGGCGTTGCGCTGTGACGGAGACAGGAAATGGTCGGGGCCATGAGTGAGCTCACGTATTCCGAGGTCGGTGCCTCGGCTCACGAGCCGCTGCCCGCGGGCTATCACCACGTACGGGCGTCGCGTTCGCTCGGCGTCGTCGACCTTGACGAGGTCGCTGAGGCGCTCATGACCTGGCAGATGCAGGAGAGCTCGGGCATACGCCGGGTGAGCGGGCCGCCACGGGTGACCCTCGGCGCAGACGTGGCGTTCCGGTTCCTGGGCCAGAAGGTCCCGTGCCGCGTGGTCGATGTCGTCGACGAGCCGAACCGACGGGGGTTCGCGTACGGGACGCTGCCCGGTCACCCCGAGAAGGGTGAGGAACGGTTCGCGGTCGAGCGCGATCCCGCGACCGGCGAGGTGACCGTGACCATCACCGCGTTCTCCAATCCAGCCCTGTTGCGGACCAAGCTCGCCGGTCCGTTCAACCGGCTCGTGCAGCGCACGATGACCCAGCGCTACCTCAACGCCCTCTAGCACCACGAAATGTGGCGGCTGGAACACCACGCAGCTGGTCAAGCGTGGAGGTTCTCCCGCCACATGGCGGAGCGTCAGTCCAGGGGAACCTGTACGTCCGACGCACTACGTCCTGACGACTCCGCGAGGATCATCGCGGCGAGCACGAGCGCCCCGCCGATCAGCAGCCGCCAGCCCAGGCCCTCGTTGCCGAACGTGATGGCGAACGTCGCCGCGAAGACCGGCTCCATCGTCATGAGCAGGGCGGCACGAGCAGCATCGAGCTGGCTCTGCGCCCACGTCTGCGCCAGCATCGCGAGGGCGCCGGCGGCGAGCGCCATGTAGACCGTGGCGATCCAGTCGCCGGACCGGTCGGGCAGCGTGAGCCCTCCGGGAGCGGCGGCGACGAAGCACAGCGCTGCGATGACTCCCATCTGGATCGTGGCCATGGCGTACGCGTCCTTGGCCGTCGACCACCGCGACAGCACCACGATGTGCACGGCGTAGAGGATCGCGCACACCAGCGTGATCGACTCGCCGAACCCGACGGCGAAGCCGCGCAGCGAGAGGATCGCGAGGCCGACGGTCGACAGGGCGACGGCGAACCAGACCGTACGCGAGACGCGCTGCCGGAACGCCAGCGAAGCCAGCACGGGCGTCGCGACGACGTACAGCCCGGTGATGAAGCCCGAGATGCTGGCGTCGGTGTGGCCGAGGCCGACGGTCTGCATGATCTGCGCGACGCCGTAGATGCCGCCCGCGTATGCACTGCGGCGGCGCATGTCGGGGGAGAGGCGAGATATCGCACGCGGAGCGATCAGGAACATCGCAGTGAACGCGATCGCGAAGCGTACGGCGAGGAAGTCCGGCGCCGGAACGCGGTCGAGCAGGTCCTTGATCAGGAAGAACGTGGAACCCCAGACCGCCGTGACGCCGAGGAGCGCCGCCGCGGCAAGCCGAGTGCGCATGGGTCAGAAGCCGACGATGGTGATGTTGCTGCCCTTGGCCCGCTTCGACCCAGCGGACGGGTTCTGTGCCTTGACCGTGAAGTTGCCGGCGCCGAAGGCCGTCACCTTGAAGCCTGCGTCCTCGAGGAGCTTGGTGGCGTCCTTGCGCGTCTTGCCGATGAGGTCGGGCACCTCAACC
Source organism: uncultured Actinomycetota bacterium (assembly GCA_963817425.1). Taxonomy (GTDB): domain Bacteria; phylum Actinomycetota; class Actinomycetes; order Propionibacteriales; family Nocardioidaceae; genus Aeromicrobium. The sequence continues at coordinate 59,074 of CAWFOH010000015.1, read as the reverse complement.
TGTTCCGGTCCCTTGGACACCGTCATCGTGATGGTGTCGCCCTTGACCTTGGTGCCGTCGTGCGGGGTCTGCGACACGACATTGCCCTTGTCGACGTCCTTGCTGAAGACCTCGCTGGACTCCACCTTGAAGCCGGCGTCCTCGAGCGCCTTCTTGGCCTCGTCGAACGGGCGGCCGCGATAGTCATCGACCTTGATCGGCTTGGGTCCCTTGCTGATGCCGAGGACGATTCCGTCGCCGCGCATGAGCAGGTCGTCGTACGTGTGGTTGACCGGACCGACCACGCGACCCTCTTCGACCTTGTCGTCGTACAGCTCTTTGGTGTCCTCGACCTCGAGGTGTTGCTTTTCCAGCGCTGCTGTGGCGGCCTCGAGCGTCATGCCCTTGATGTTCTTGGGGATCTGGAACCGCTCTGGTCCCTTGGATACGACCGCGTCGATCGTGCCTCCGGGCAGGATCTTGTCGCCGGGCCCGGGGTCGGTGCTGATGACCACACCGAGGGCGTAGTCCTCGGAGAACTCGCGGTCGGAGACCTTGAACTTGAAGCCTGCGTCCTCGGCGGTCGACTTCGCGAGACTCTCGGCGTTGCCGGTCAGAAGCGGGGTGTCGACGTAGCGGCCGATGCTGAACCAGTAGCCGACCGCGAACACGAGGAGTGCCAGCAGGAGCGTCACGATCAGGAGGTTGCGCCCGCGGTGCGACGTCGGCTCACCGGCGCGCGCCTTCTTGTAGTCCTCGGGCGACATGATCGGATGCAGTCCGGCCGGACGGTCGGCCGCCTCGGGAAGCACGGGCGGGGTGTCGAGACCGGCACGCGTTGCGGGATCCAACGGTGTCAGACCGTTGGCCCACTGCACCGTGGCCTCGTTGGCGTAGACAGCCTCTGTCGGCTCGGAATCGGCGGACGAGGACAACGTTGCCACCGGGGCGACCCGCGGGACGGAGACGGTGGGCGCGTCGTCATCGTCGGTGTGGCGCGCTCCCGGCGTGAGGTCGGCGACGAGGTCGGCGTCATCGGTCAGACCCGCGTCGAGTGCCCGCTGCACGGAGCGGACCTGCTGCAGCATGACCCGCGCGTCGGTGGAGCGCTGGTCGCGGTCGCGGACCGTCGCCCGGGCCACGAGTGCATCGACGTAGGGCGGGATGCCCGTCTGAACTGCCGACGGACGGCCGATGTCCTCGTGCACGTGCTTGTAGGCGACCTGGATCGGGGACTCACCCGCGTGCGGCTTGAGCCCCGTGAGCATCTCGTAGAGCATCGCGCCGCATGCGTAGATGTCGGAGCGGGCGTCGGCGCCGTCGTTGGTGACGATCTCCGGCGCGAGGTAGGAGACCGTGCCGATCAGCGTGCCGCCGGTGGCCGTCGTGGCGGCGCTGACGGCGCGGGCCAGGCCGAAGTCGGCGACCTTGACCTCGCCGTCGGGGGTGATCAGGACGTTCTCGGGCTTGACGTCGCGGTGGATGATCTTGGCCGCGTGCGCGGCGGACAGCGCGATCAGCACCTGCTCGAGCAGCTCGAGGGCGCGGTAGGACGGCATCGGCGACTCTTCACGCATGATGTCGCGCAGCGTGCGCCCCGGGACGTACTCCATGACGAGGTAGGTGACGTCGCCGTCCTTGCCCTGGTCGAAGACCGAGACCACGTTGCGGTGGTTGAGCTTGGCGGCGGACTTGGCCTCACGGACGAACCGGTCGGTGAACTGCTGGTCGTCGCCGAGGCCGTGGTGCATGACCTTGATCGCGACGTCGCGGTCGAGTCTGCGGTCGACAGCACGGAACACGCTGGCCATGCCGCCGCGCGCAATGCGGTCGCCGATCAGGTAGCGGTCGTTGAGGACGCGCCCGACCAGGGCTTCGTCGCCCGTCACTGTCACGCCACTCTCCCTCGAGATCTTGATCCCCGACCGTCCAATGATTCTAGAGACTCTTCCACAGGAAGAACGTGACGGTGGGCGTGTCACGGTCCAGTCGTGATGTTCGCCACCTCGGTATGGGGGACGATGAAGGCATGCGCCGTGGTGGATGGATCCTGCTGCTGCTCCTCGCGGGCGTCGTGCTGGTCGTCGTCGGCAGTCGTGATCTGACCAGCCAGGACCCGCCCGGAACAGCGGCCCCCAAGCAGACCCAGTCCTCCCGATCCAGCCAGGAACTGCCGCGCGAGGTGTTCGAGACCATCGCCCTGATCGAGTCTGACGGCCCGTTTCCTCACAGCCGCGACGGTGCGGTCTTCATGAACCGTGAAAGCCTGCTGCCCAGTCATGAGCGCGGCTACTGGCATGAATACACCGTGCCGACACCCGGCGAGTCCGACCGCGGCGCGCGCCGGATCGTCGCCGGGCGCGGTGGCGAGCTCTACTACACCGCCGATCACTACCGTTCATTCGTACGTGTGAAGGAGACCCGATGACCGCGACCTTCCAGTCGGTGCTGTCCGGCGTCGTGTCGCCGGGCCTGTTCAGCTGGCGCGGCCGGCCCGAACGCGATCTGGTGGGCGAGGCCCAAGCAGCCGGCTGGCAGGCGCTGAGCCTCGACACCCGCCACGTGGCGTCGTTCGAGGAGTTCTACGACGAGGTCGCCCTGGCGTGGGCCCTGCCGGAGTGGTTCGGCCGCAACCTCGACGCGTTGTTCGACGTGCTGGCCGACCTGGCGCTCCGCCCGACCGTCATCGCCTGGGACGGGCTGCGCCAGCTGGCGGACGTCGATCCGGTCCAGACCAGCGCCGTCGTCGAGGTGCTGCGGGACGCGTGCGGTCAGGCCGCGGCGCTCGTGGTGATCGTGCGCGACGACCTCGAGGTCAGCGAGTTCGACGGGTTGCTGTGAGCGCGAGCGGGCCCAGCACGTCGCGCGCTCCCGCTCCGAGCCGGACGATCGCCTCGTCGGCCGCCGCCTCGAGTCGGGCGATGTCGTCCTCGACTGCCGCGAGTGCCCCCGATGTGAGGATGAGGTCTCGCACGGCGTCGACGCCGTCTGAGGTGCCGAGCGAGGTGCGGAGCAGCGCGCGCCCGGGGTCATCGGTCAGCTCTGCGGCGCGGGCCACCAGCACGGTCCGCTTGCCCTCACGAAGGTCGTCACCGGCGGGTTTGCCGGTCAGCTCGGGGTCGCCGAAGACACCGAGCACGTCGTCGCGCAGCTGAAACGCCTCGCCGAGGGGGAGTGCGACGTCGGTCAGTGCGGCGATCAGGTCGGGGCTGGCGCCGGCGAGTGCGGCGCCGATGTGCAGCGGCCGTTCGACCGTGTACTTGGCCGATTTGTAGCGGACGACCTTCATGGCCTCGGCGACCGACAACGCTTCACGGGTCTGCCCCACGACGTCGAGGAACTGGCCGGCCACGACCTCGGTCTTGCACAGGTCGAGGAAGCCGAATGCCTCGTCGGTGTTGGGGAGGCCGTTGCTCCTGAACAGTTCATCGCACCAGGACAGCAGCAGGTCGCCGAGCAGGACGGCGGCCGACGTACCGAATCCGACCGGATCGCCGTGCCGGGACTCCTCGCGATGCCTGGCCTCGAACGCGCGATGCACGCTGGGCCGCCCGCGCCGGGTGTCGGAGCCGTCCATGAGGTCGTCGTGGACGAGGGCGCTGGCCTGCAACCACTCGAGGGCCGCTGCCGCCGTGATGATGGCCGGCTCGTCGGGATCGCCGCCGGCGACGAGCCACCCGGCGTAGCAGAACTGGGGTCGCAGGCGCTTGCCACCGGCGACGAACCCGATCGCGGCGTCGGCGAGATCCTCGAGATCCGGTCCGAGCTCGGCGAGCAACTCACGCTGGCCTGCCACGAAGGACTCGAGAGTGTGATCAATACGGGTCCGGAATCCTGGGTCATCGGCACGTGGACTCACAGCCCGGACGATACCGTTGGGTCATGCCATCCCAAGACCAGTCCCTCGTCGACGCCATCCGCGGGCCGTCGCCGAGCTACTCGTTCGAGTTCTTCCCGCCCAAGGACGACGACGGTGAAGCTGTGCTGTGGCAGACGATTGCCGAGCTCGAGTCGCTCGAGCCGACGTTCGTCTCGGTGACGTACGGCGCCGGTGGCACGAGCCAGGAACGCACGGTTCGCATCACCGCCCGCATCGCCGAGCAGACCCACATGCGTCCTGTCGGCCACCTGACGCTCGTGGCCCAGACGCGCGGCGAGATCGAGTCGGTGCTCAAGCAGTACGCCGCGGCCGGCGTCGACAACGTGCTCGCCCTCCGGGGCGACCCCAAGGGCGGGCCCCGCGCCCCCTGGGAACCGCACCCCGACGGCATGAACCACGCGATCGACCTCGTCGAGCTCGCGACAGATCTCGGCGGCTTCCGCATCGGTGTCGCGGCGTTCCCCGAGGGGCATCCCGACGCGGCGAGCCTTGACGAGGACGCCCAGGTGCTGGTCGACAAGGCCGGTGCGGGCGCTGAGTACGCCATCACCCAGCTGTTCTTCCGGTCGTCGGACTACTTCGACCTCGTCGAGCGGGTGCGCGCCAAGGGCTGCGACATCCCGATCGTCCCGGGCATCATGCCGATCCTCAACTTCGCGCAGGTCGCCCGCATGGCCGAGCTGTCGGGTGCCGAGCTGCCGCGCGAGGTGCTCGACCAGATCGAGCCGATCCAGGACGACAAGGTCGCGGTGCGCGCCAAGGGCATCGAGCTCGCGACGCAGCTGTGCCGCGACCTGCTGGCCGGTGGTGCGCCGGGTCTGCACTTCATCACGCTCAACCGGTCCAAGGCCACCCGCGAGATCTTCGAGGCGCTCCGCGCCGACGGCGTCGTCTAGGAGCTAGCGCGGCGCAGGACCGATGGCCTCGGCCGTCGCGGCGGTCGCCATGCCGATCGCCTCGAGTGTCGCGCCCGGATGGGCGTGCGCTCCCGCGAAGTAGAGGCCGCCCGTCGGTGCCACCCCGGGCAGCTCGAAGGCGCTGGTCCAGCCCCGCCACGCCCACCCGGAGTGCCCCTGCCGCACGAGATCGCTGGGGTTGAGGTCGATCTGCTGATCGACGTACGGGCGCAGATCGATCCCGAAACGTACGAGCGCCCGCAGGGGGTCCTCGCCGCTGCGGTGCTCGATCGTCCAGAGGCCGTCGCCGCCCGACCACAGCCGGATGGGCGGGTTGGCGTGCACGAGGATCTCGTCGGGCATGTCCGGCGCATCGGAGGTCAGCGCGACCAACGTCCTCGACGCCGGTATGACGGGCATCAGCTGGACCGGGGGCAGGGGAGCGGGCCACGTCGGCGCGCACCACACGACGATGTCGGCCGGAACCGTACGCCGCGAGGTCACGACACCGCGTACGTGCCCGTCGTCGCGGATGAGCTCGTGCGCTGACTCGCCGAGCTCGATCGTGACGCCGCGTTCGCCGAGCCGTTTCTCCAGCGCAGCCGCAAGCGCAGGCAGGCCTCCGGCGAACCGCCAGCGACCGAACGAACGCTCCACGTAGTGGCTGACGGCAACGAAGCCCGGAGTCGCCTGCCGGTCCTGGCCGGCAAGGCGTACGGGATCGAGCACGAGCTTGCGGAGCCGGTCGTCGTCGAAATCCTTCTCGGCGAGGGTCGCGATCGTGCGGCGCGGGCGCAGGATCTTGCGGACGGTCCGGTCGACGGCGGGCTTGCCCGCGAACACCTGGTCGAGCGCCATGCGGCGGATCACGTCCCAGGGCTCCGCGAGGGTGTCGATCCACGGCGACCACGCGTCCTCACCGAACGCTTCCACCATCGCTCCGTGCTGGTCGCCGCGATTGCCGAGCGGAAGGTCGAGGACCGACTTGTCCTTGAAGACGTGTCGTCGGCCCTCGGTCTTGGTCAGCTCGAGAACGCGCTCCAACGGCCGGCCGGACTTGCGGAACAGGTCACGGAACACACCCGGCAACGTCACGGTGTCGAGCTCGGTCTGCCACGTGCGACCGTCGATCGTGATGCCGTTGAGCCGGCCGCCCAGCTGCTGTCCGCCCTCGAGCAGCGTCACCTGGTGGCGCAGCTTGGCCAGGCGCGCTGCCGCCGACATCCCGGCGAAGCCGCCACCCACGACCACGACGTTCGCCATGCGCGCAGACTACGTGGTGACGCGGCGGTGCCTGCGCCATGCCTTGCGGATGACGCGCCACAGCAGGATGACCGTTGCGACGCCCGCGATCAGCAGGGTTGCGGAGATGCCGAGCGCGATCCACGGATGTGACACCGCGAGGGCCACGACCGTGATGACGCTGACATCCTCCGCGGTGCTGACGATGCCATTGCTGAACGGCTCAGGGGAGGTGTTGACGGCGAGCCGGATGCCCGTCTTGATGCCGTGTGACGTGAGTGCTGTGCCGCCACCGAGGGCCGTGAGCAGGGCCTGGTCGACACCGCTCGAGTCGCCGGCGAACTGGTAGGCCACGAACGCGCCGACTGTCGGGCGTACGACCGTCGACACGACGTCCCACATCGAGTCGGCCACCGGGATCTTGTCGACCACGAACTCGATCGCGAACATCACGAGGGAGATCACCAGGACGTCGGTACGTCCGAGGCTGTCCGGGATTGCAGCGGTGTCACTGAAGCGGTCGACCAGACCGAGCACCGCGACCGTCGCGTACGCATTGATGCCGCTGGCCCAGCCGCTGGAGAACACGAGGGCGGTGAGTGACTCCATGCTGGGACGCTATCGGAAATGGTGATCAGCGCTGTGGCACAGTGTCCGTCATGGGTCCGGTCCGCACCGAGTTGATGTGGCAGTCCGTCGTGGATGCCGTCGACGTCGCGGGATCAGGTGACGCACTCGATGTGCTCGACCTCGGCGGGGGCACCGGCAGTGACGCCGTACGCCTCGCGGCGCTCGGCCATCGCGTCACGGTCGTCGACCCGAGTCCCGATGCGCTGGCCTCGCTGCACCGCCGCGGAGTCGAGGCCGGTCTGACTGAGGGCGTCAACGCCGTCCAGGGTGATGCCGCGGACCTGCTCGAGCACGTTGCGCCATCGTCGTTCGACCTGGTCATCTGTCACGACGTCATCGAGCACGTCGACGACCCCGGCCAGGCCCTCGCCACGATCGCCACGGTGCTTCGCCCCGGAGGCCACGTCAGCGTCGTCGTCGCCGGCCGCAACGCTGCTGTCGCCGCCCGCGCCCTTGCCGGCGACTTCGTCACGGCACAGTCGCTGGTGGGGCGCTCCGCCAGCACGTGGGACGTCCGCACGATGGGCCCGCGTCGGTTCGTCGTCGCCGAGCTCGAGGAGCTGTTGACGTCGCACGGATTCCTGCCGGTGGCGACGACAGGCGTACGCGTCTTCGCCGACCTGGTGCCGAGCGCGATCGTCGACACCGAGCCCGGAGCGCGGGATGCCCTGTACGCGCTGGAGCGCCTGTTGAGTACTTCTGAGGACTTCACATCGCTTTCGGCTGGTCTGCACACGATCGCGCGCCTAGACTTGTCAGTAGCAACACCCGATCCAGGAGGCAAAAGTGCCGCTCTCTGATGAAGAGGCCCGGCTGCTCCACCAGCTCGAGCAGTCATTGGCCGCTGAAGACCCTGACTTCGCGTCCACCCTCCGTGGCTCGAAGTTCATGGCACACAACCGCCGCGTGGCGATCCTGGCCGTCCTGGGATTCCTTGGCGGACTGGTGCTGCTGTTCGCCGGCGCCGTGTCGGCCATGACGTGGCTCGGGGTCGTCGGATTCGTCACGATGCTCGGTGCCGCCTATCTGTTCATGAACGCCTGGAAGCGCGGCATCGGCCGCACCAACGAAGAGCCGGCCCGCAGCTCGGGCAAGCCGTCGAAGGCGAGCGGAACGTTCGTCGACCGCATGGAAGAGCGCTGGCAGCGCCGCAGGGACGGCGACGAACGCTAGAACCGCCCCACTTCACTCCACTTTCACCATGACCGCCCCCTCGGGGGCGGTTTTTCTTTGCCCTGACGGCATTTTCGACGTACTCCCTGCCGGGGAGCGGCGACCCAAAATCTCCCTCAAACCTCGCCAAAATGGGGTGGCGGTGGGGGATTGTGGGGTATGGTGGGGCGAAATGGAGGATCTGGCCGGCAGCGAGGAGGAGAGAGGTGAACCCGGATGTCGCAAACTTCTTCGGCACCTACACCCCTCGTCTCGACGACAAGGGCCGGCTCTTCCTCCCGGCCAAGTTCCGTCCCCGGCTCGAGCACGGCATCGTCCTCACCCGCGGTCAGGAGAACTGCATCTACGGGTGGACGACCGAGGCGTTCAACGCCTTCACCGATCGCGTCCGCGACACGCCGTTCACGAACCAGGCAGCCCGCAACTTCACCCGCATGTTCTTCTCCGGCGCCTCGTCGGAGGTGCCGGACAAGCAGGGCCGGATCTCCGTACCTCCCGTGCTCCGGGAGTGGGCCCATCTGGGCCGCGACTGCACGGTCGTCGGAGCGATGGACCGCATCGAGATCTGGGACTCGGGCCGCTGGACCGAGTTCTCGAACGCCCAGGAAGGTCCGTTCGCGGACATGTCAGAGGAAGTGATGCCCGGCATCTTCTGACGGTCGCGTGGCGAGATCTGCGCCCGCGTGGTTCTGACATCACTTCCCCGGTGTCAGACCCAGCGGACGCAGATCTGGCCACACGACATCAGCCGGGCAGGACGACACAGCGGAAAGGACGAGGCGGCATGAGGATCGACCAGGGCACCAGGCGCGTACGGCACGAGGTTGCCGACGGCGTGCGGCTCATGGCGTTCTCGCTCGGCTCATCGGTCGCCATCGCAGCCCTCATCGCGCTCCTCCTGGGGTCGCTATGAATGAGGCGAAGCACGTTCCGGTCCTGCTCGAACGCGTCCTCGACCTCCTGGCACCGTCGGTCGCTGTCGAACGACCAGTCGTCGTCGACGGCACGCTGGGTCTCGGCGGGCACACCGAGGCGATGCTCAACCGTTTCGCCGATCTGCACGTCATCGGCATCGACCGCGACCCGGAGGCACTGGCGCGCGCCAAGACGCGCCTTGCGGCATTCGGTGACCGGGTGACGTTCGCGCACGCGGTCTACGACGAGATCGCCGACGTGGTCGCCGAGGCCGGCTTCCGAACCGTCTCCGGGGTCCTGTTCGACCTCGGCGTGTCGTCGATGCAGCTCGACCTCGCTGATCGCGGATTTGCGTACGCCCAGGACGCCCCTCTCGACATGCGGATGAACCCCGAGGACGAGCTGACCGCGGCCGACATCCTCAACACGTACACGTCGCGTGAGCTCTCCAAGGTGCTGCGCGAGTACGGCGAGGAGAAGTTCGCCAAGCGCATCGCCGACGCGGTGGTCGCTGAGCGGGCCCGCGAGCCGTTCACCAACAGCGCGCGGCTGGTCGACCTCATCCGTACGTCGATCCCGGCGGCGGCCCGGCGTACCGGTGGCAACCCGGCGAAGCGGACGTTCCAGGCGTTGCGCATCGAGGTCAACGACGAGCTCGGCGTCTACCGCCGTGCCCTGCCGGCGTCGCTCGAGATCCTGGCACCCGGTGGTCGCGTCGTCGTGCTGGCGTACCACTCCCTCGAGGACCGCATCACGAAGCGTGCGTTCACGGAGGTCACCACGACCGACGTGCCGCGCGACCTGCCGTTCGTGCCCGAGGGGCACGAGGCCCAGTTCCGCCTGGTCACGCGTGGCGCCGAGATGGCGACCGACGCGGAGATCGAGGAGAACTCCCGCGCCAGGTCCGTACGCCTGCGCGTCGTCGAGCGGATTGCGGCATGAGCGAGCGCCAGCGAGTGAATCATGAGGCAGCACTCATGCCGTCGCGTCCGTACTCTTTGCTTTCCTCCACGGGGGTGGCGGCATGAGCGAGCGCCAGCGAGTGAATCATGAGGCAGCACTCATGCCGTCGCGTCCGTACTCTTTGCTTTCCTCCACGGGGGTGGCGGCATGAGCCCGCAGCTCGCGCGCGCAGTCAGCACCGCGGCAGCGCCGGCACCGCGGTTCTCGCCGGAGAGCGCCAAGGCCGCAGGGCTCCGTCTCGTACGGCCCGTACGCAGCCGGGCCCGCAAGGCGCCCTTCGTCGGCGTGGTCCTCACGATCTTGTCGGTCGGCCTGGTCGGGCTGATCATCATGAGCACGGTGCTGCAGGCGCAGTCGTTCGAGGCGCAGAAGCTCGACCAGCAGGCGGCCGAGCTGGAGACCCAGCAGCAGCTGTTGTCCCGCGAGGTCGACAAGCTGCAGAGCCCCGCCAACGTGGCTCGCCGCGCCATCGCGTTCGGGATGGTGCCCAACACCAACCCGGCGTTCCTGCGGCTCTCTGACGGCAAGGTCCTGGGCAAGCCGGAAGCCGCCAAGCCAGGCAACACCAACATCCGGAGCGTGACGCCATGAGCGCCAGCAAGACCGTGTCCCGCCGGCGCCTGCGGGTGTGCCTCGCGATGGTCGTCGGCGTGTTCAGCGTCTTCGGCGTCCGCCTCTTCCAGATCCAAGGACTCGACGCCAGCGCCTACGCGGCCCAGGCGATCGAGGACGGCACGGCCAAGAGCACCGTCCCGGCGCCCCGCGGCGCGATCCTCGACCGCAACGGTGCCGAGCTGGCGACGAGCGTGGACGGCCTGACCCTGACCGCCGACCCCAAGATGACGGCGGCGAACGCTCCGCAGATCGCCCGGATCCTGCGCGAGAAGCTCGGCAACCGCATCGACTACTTCGACACGATCGACAAGCTCCGCACGCCGAACTCCCGATTCGTCTACCTGGTCCGTGACGTGCCGGCCTGGACCGCGAAGAAGGCGCTCACGGCGATCGCCAAGGCCAACCTGACCGGAGTCTTCAGCGAGAAGGAGACCCTGCGGACATACCCCGGCGGGAAGCTCGCGGCCAATCTCCTGGGGTACGTCAACGGAGCTGGCACGGGGGTTGCCGGCATCGAGCAGCAGTACGACAAGACGCTGCGCGGCACCGACGGCGCCAGTACGTACGAGATCGACCCCAACACCGGCGTCCGCATCCCGATGGCCGACAGCACGGTGACCAAGATGGTGCCCGGCCGCGACGTGAAGACCACGATCGACCGGGACCTGCAGTGGTACGCCGACCAGCGACTCGCCGACGCCGTGCGCCAGTCGAGCTCGGACTGGGGTCTCGCGATCACGATGGACACCAAGACGTGCCAGATCGTGCAGATGTCTCAGGCACCGACGTTCAACCCCGACACCGAGACCGGGATGACCGACGCCAACACCGTGTCGCGTGCCGTCCAGAACGTCTACGAGCCCGGCAGCGTCATGAAGACCGTGACGATGGCAGCGCTCGCCGATCAGGGCAAGATCTCGTCCGACACACAGATCGTCGTTCCCTCGGGCATGAACATCGACAAGTTCCACATCGGCGACTACTGGCAGCACGGGGTCCTGCACCTGACCGCCGCCGGCGTCATCGCGAAGTCGTCGAACCTCGGCACGATCGTCGCGTCGCAGCAGATGAGCGACTCCGTGATGTACGACTACTTCCGCAAGTTCGGACTCGGGCAGAAGTCGGGCGTCAACCTGCCCGGCGAGTCCGATGGCATCCTCAAGAACGGCAAGGAGTGGACCAAGGCCAACCACGCGACGATCGCGTTCGGCCAGGGCATCTCGGTGACCGCGATGCAGATGGTCCGCGCTGTTGGCGCCATCGCCAACGCCGGCAAGATGTGCGAGCCGTCAGTGGTGAGCTCCACGACCGAGGCTGACGGCAAGGAGACCAAGGTCCCTGCCAAGCCCGGCAAGCGCGTCGTCTCGAAGGATGCTGCGGCGACCGTCACCCGCATGATGGAGGCCGTCACGGCTCCGGACGGCACGGCCCCGGCAGCAGCGATCAAGGGCTACCGCGTCGCGGGCAAGACCGGCACGGCGTGGCGCGTCGACCCGGCGACGGGCCGCTACATCCGCGGCCAGAACACGGTGTCGTTCATGGGCTTCGCGCCGGCGGACAACCCGCGGTTCCTGACCTACATCGTGCTCGACAAGCCGTACAGCAGTGCCGGCGGCGGCTCGACCGCGGCGCCGGTGTTCCACGACATCATGTCGATGGCGCTGGAGCGCTTCGGCGTCGCACCGACCGGCTCGAAGAGCCCCAAGGTGGCCCAAACCTGGTGACGCTGACGGGTCACTTTTGGCCCACTGACGGGTCACTTTCTGCTATCACGTGAGTCACATTTCTGACCCGTCAGTGGGCCAAAAGTGACCCGTCGGCGTACGGGTAGGGTCGGGGTTGTGACTGAGGAGATGCGTGTACGACCGCGGGAGACGCCGCGATGGACCCTCGCTGAGCTGGCGGCCGAGCTCGACGCCGTGGCCACCTCCGAGGCGATCGTCACGGGCATCTCGCTCAACACCAAGCACCTCGAACAAGGCGACCTCTACGCGGCCCTCCAGGGTGCGAACTCGCACGGCGCCGCCTTCGCCGGGGTCGCCCGCGACCTTGGCGCCAGCGCCGTCCTGACCGACCGCGAGGGAGCCGCCATCATCAGCGACCTGCCGATGATCGTGGTCGATGATCCCCGTCGTGAGCTGGCCAAGCTCAGCAGCACGTTCTACGAGAACCCCAGCGAGGCGTTCACGACCGTCGGCATCACCGGCACGCAGGGCAAGACCACCACGACCTATCTCGCCGAGGCGGCGTTGGGCGAGCGCGTGTCGGCGGTCGTCGGCACGATCGGTACGCGCATCGGCCGCATACCCGCCGCCTCGACACTGACGACACCTGAGGCGCCTCAGCTGCAGGCGCTGTTCGCGGTGATGCGCGAGGAAGGCGTCGAGCTGTGCGCCATGGAGGTGTCGAGCCACGCGTTGGTCCAGGGCCGCGTCGACGGGTTCACGTTCGACGTCGGGGTGTTCCTCAACCTGGGGCGCGACCACCTCGACTTCCACAAGGATCTCGAGGACTACTTCCTCGCCAAGGCCGCGCTGTTCACGCCCGAGCACGCGCGCCACGCGGTCATCAACATCGACGACCCCCACGGCCGCCGGCTGCGCGAGCTGACGCCGTTGCCGGTCACCACGTTCTCGACCGACGGCAATCCCGCCGACTGGCGAGCCGTCAACATCCGGCCGCACCGCCTCGGCACGGACCTCGAGGTCCTGGGACCCGACGAGCTCGCGATCGACCTCTCGGTCCCGCTGCCTGGCGTCTTCAACGTCTCCAATGCCCTCTCGGTCATCGCCGCGTTGTCGCAGGCCGGGCACGACCCCAAGGAGCTCGCCGCGGGCATCGCCGCGAGCACCGGAGTGCCCGGACGTATGGAGCGCGTCGAGGCAGGGCAGCCGTTCACGGCGATCGTCGACTACGCCCACAAGCCCGACGCCGTCACAGCGGTCCTGACGGCACTCCGTCCCGTCACGGCCGGCCGGCTCATCATGGTGATCGGTGCCGGCGGCGATCGCGATCATGGCAAGCGTCCGCTGATGGGTGAAGCCGCAGCGCGCCACGCCGACGTCGTCATCGTGACGGACGACAACCCGCGTACGGAGACCGCTGCGTCGATCCGTGCGTCGGTGCTCGAGGGCGCCACCGCGGGTCCCGGGGTCGCGATCGAGGTCCCGGGGCGCCGAGAGGCGATCGCTCACGCTGTCCAGATGGCACACCTCGGCGACACCGTCGTGGTCGCCGGCAAGGGGCATGAGCGCGGCCAGGAGATCAAGGGCGTCGTGCATCCGTTCGACGATCGCGAGGTCCTGGTCGAGCTGATCGGGGAGCAGGCGTGATTCCACTGACGCTGCGTCAGATCGCCGACATCACCGGCGGCACAGTCCATGGCGACGAGGCGATCGTGGTCGACGCGCCGGCAACCCTCGACTCCCGCGCCGCCGAGCCGGGCGGCTTGTTCCTGGCGATCGCCGGTGAGCACGCCGATGGCCACGAGTACGCCGCGCAGGCCGTCGCCGCCGGTGCAGCCGCGGTGCTCGCCTCACGGGAGTCGACGCGCCGTCGGTCGTGGTCGACGATGTCGCCGTCGCGCTCGGCAAGCTGGCTCGCCACGTGCTCGACGAGCTCGAGGACGTCACGGTCGTTGCGATCACCGGCTCGACCGGCAAGACCAGCGCCAAGGACCTCATCGCACACGTGCTGGAGCCCGACGGCATGACCGTCGCGACCGCAGGCAACTTCAACAACGAGCTCGGTGTTCCGCTGACGGTCCTGCGCGCCGACGAGCTGACCCGCTACCTTGTCGTCGAGATGGGCGCACGTGCCCAAGGCGACATCGCCGAGCTGTGCCGGATCGCCCCGCCCGACGTCGGCGTGGTGCTCAACGTCGGCCACGCCCACATTGGCGAGTTCGGCTCGGCCGAGGTCATCGCCCAGACCAAGGGCGAGCTCGCCGAAGCGGTCCAGGGTGACGGCGTCGTCGTGCTCAACGCCGATGACGTGCTCGTCGCCCCGATGGCCACCCGCACCGAGGCGGCGATCGTGACGTTCGGCGAGACCGGGGACGTACGGGTCAGCGGGCTCGACGTCGATACCCACGGCCGCCCGTGCTTCACGCTGACGCACGATGGACGGAGCGTCGAGGCGTACGTCCCACTGATCGGCGAGTACCACGCATGGAACGCCGCGGCTGCGGTCGCGGCGGCGATCGTGCTCGGCGTCGATCTCGCGACGGCGGTCCAGCGGCTGGCGACGGCCGGCACTCGATCGCCGATGCGGATGGAGCACCATGTACGCCCCGACGGTGTTGTCGTGGTCAACGACGCCTACAACGCCAACCCCGAGTCGATGGCGGCCGCCCTGCGTGCGTCGCGGCGATCGGTGCCGGCCGGGCCGTTGCGGTGCTGGGGGAGATGCTCGAGCTCGGCGCCGACAGCCATGAGGCGCACGTCGAGGTCGGCCGGCTCGCGGCGGAGCTGGGCTTCACCAAGGTCATCGTCGTCGGTCAAGGAGCCCGTGGCATTGCCGAAGGCGCTGGTGACATCGCGGTGGAGTGTCGACGACGTCGATGTGGCAGTTCACACGCTGTCCGCGAGCCTGTCGGGAGACGAGGTCATTCTTGTGAAAGCATCGAGGGGCGGCCGACTCGAACGGGTCGCGGACGCCCTGCTGCAGGGCTGACGGCATACTCGTCCGAGCACGCCCAACCGCCCGGTGAAAGGACCAGCCACCCGATGAAGGCCATCCTGATCGCAGGAGCACTGTCCCTCTTGGGGACCCTCATCGGCACCCGCTTCGCGATCTCGGTCCTGGTCAAGCACGGATATGGCCAGCTCATCCGGGACGACGGTCCCACGTCCCACCACACCAAGCGCGGCACGCCGACGATGGGCGGGCTCGTCATCATCGCCTCGGTGCTGGTCGCCTACTTCGTCGCCAAGCTCGTCACCGGCATCTCCACCGACTTCAAGCCCGGCTGGGCGCCCAGCGCATCGGCGCTGCTGTTGCTGTTCCTGTTCACCGGCCTCGGCGCGATCGGCTTCCTCGACGACTTCATCAAGGTCTTCAAGCAGCGCAACCTCGGTCTCCGCAGCAAGGCCAAGTTCATCGGCCAGGTCGTCATCGGCCTGATCTTCGCGTGGCTCGCGATCGGCATGGAGGACGACACCGGCCAGACGCCGATCACGCATGCGATCTCGTTCACCCGTGACTTCAACGGCCCTCGAGCTGCCCACGGCACTGCTCGTGATCTGGGTGCTGGTGATGATCGCCGGCACCAGCAACGGCGTGAACCTCACCGACGGGCTCGACGGGCTCGCCACCGGCGCCTCGGTGATGGTGTTCGGCGCGTTCGTCATCATCAACATCTGGCAGAGCAACCAGAACTGCTCCAACCCGATCGCCGGGTCCAAGTGCTACGAGGTGCGCGACCCGCTCGACCTCGCCGTGGTGGCCGCCGCCCTCACCGGAGCCTGTTTCGGCTTCCTGTGGTGGAACGCGTCGCCGGCCAAGATCTTCATGGGCGACACCGGCTCGCTGTCCCTGGGCGGCGCGATGGCCGGCTTCGCCCTCATGACCCGCACCGAGCTCCTGCTGGTCGTCATCGGCGGGCTGTTCGTCGCGATCACCGCGTCGGTGATCCTGCAGGTCGGGTTCTTCAAGCTCAGCGGCGGCAGACGCATCTTCCGCATGGCCCCCCTCCAACATCACTTCGAGCTGCTGGGCTGGGCCGAGATCACGATCGTCGTCAGGTTCTGGATCATCAGCGGCCTGTGCGTCGCGGCCGGCCTCGGCATCTTCTACGCCGAGTGGGTCACCGGAGCATGACTCTCGACGACTCTCGGTCGGGAGTCGTCGTGGGAGGGCGTACGAGCCGTCGTGGGAGGCCTCGGCGTGAGCGGGTTCGCCGCCGCCGACACCCTGCAGCACCTGGGCGCCGCTGTCATCGCGCTCGACGACGGCGATGACGACGCCCTGCGCGAGAAGGCGACCCTCCTGGAGATCCTCGGTGTCGACGTACGCCTCGGTCCCGGTTCGACCACGAGCCTCCCCGATGACGTCGACCTGGTCGTCACCTCGCCGGGCTGGGGGCCCAACACGCCGATCCTGCTCGAGGCAGCCGGCCGGGGCATCCCCGTATGGGGTGAGGTCGAGCTCGCCTGGCGTCTGCGCGGCGAGGACGCCGCGCCCTGGCTCGCCGTGACCGGCACGAACGGCAAGACCACCACGGTGCAGATGCTCGAGTCGATCCTGCGCGCCGAGGGCCTCAACGCGCTGGCCGTCGGCAACGTCGGCACGCCCGTCCTCGAGGCCGTCATGAACCCCGAGCGATTCGACGTCCTCGCGGTCGAGCTGTCGAGCTATCAGCTGCACTGGAGCTCGTCGATCTCCGCGCAGGCCAGCGCCGTGCTCAACCTCGCGCCGGACCATCTCGACTGGCACGGCGGGCTCGAGCCCTACACGGCCGACAAGGCGCGGATCTACGACCGCACCCAGCTGGCGTGCGTCTACAACGTGCAGGACCCCGTGACCGAGCGCCTCGTCGAGGAGGCCGACGTCATCGAGGGCTGCCGCGCGATCGGCTTCACGCTCGGCATCCCCGCGCCCGGCATGATCGGGCTCGTCGACGACGCGATCGCCGACCGCGCCTTCATCGCCGGCCGGCTCTCGTCGGCCGCCGAGCTCGGCAGCATCCACGACCTGGCGCCGGCCGAGGGTGAGCTTCCGGCTCCCCACAACGTCGCCAACGCGCTCGCTGCTGCGGCGCTGGCGCGGGCGCACGGTGTGGCCCCCCGGGCCGTACGCGACGGCCTCCGGTCGTTCAAGCCCGATGCGCACCGCATCGCCGAGGTCGCCCGCATCGACGGGGTCCGCTGGGTCGACGACTCCAAGGCCACCAACACGCACGCTGCCCAAGCGTCGCTGCAGAGCTTCGACCACGTCGTGTGGGTCGCCGGCGGGTTGGCCAAGGGTGCGAGCTTCGACGACCTCGTGATCGCGACCCGTGACCGCCTCCGAGCAGCGGTTCTGGTCGGCCGCGACCGCGGACTCATCGCCGAGGCGCTCGCGCGACACGCGCCTGATGTGCCCGTCGTCGAGGTCGACACCGGGGAGACTGATCCCATGGATCGCGTCGTCGAGGTCGCGGCATCGCTCGCCCGCGAGGGCGACACGGTGCTGCTGGCTCCCGGCGCCGCATCCATGGACCAGTTCCGCAACTACTCCGCACGGGGCGACAGCTTCGCCGCGGCGGTCCACCGGTTGCGTGACAGGTCCTGAACCTTCCTTCCCCGAGGCAGAGGAAACCACGACATGACGCGGAGTAGTGGCACATGAGCGCCACCACTGAGCGCCGATCGCCCGCGATCGTCGAGGCCGCCCGTCGTACGCTCGAGCGTCCACTCGCGTCCTACCAGCTCGTCCTGGGCTCGACCGCACTGCTGCTGGGGCTCGGCCTGATCATGGTGCTGAGCGCCAGCTCGGTCTTCGCCTTCCGCAACTACGGCAACTCGTTCGCGATCGTCGAGCGCCAGCTGATCTTCGCGGTCCTCGGGGTCGCTGGCGGCATCATCGCTGCGCGCATCCCGCTCAAGCTGCTGCGCAGGCTGATCCTGCCGTTCCTCCTCGTCTCGGTCGGCCTGATCCTTGCGACATTCGTTCCAGGCGTTGGCGTCGAGGTGCACGGCAACCGCAACTGGCTTCCCCTGTTCGGCGGCTTCCAGCTGCAGCCGTCAGAATTCGCCAAGCTCGCGCTTGTCCTGTGGATCGCCGACCTCTACGCACGCCGGCAGAAGCACCTCAGCACGCCTCGCTACGTCCTCACGCCGATGGTGCCGATCGCCGGCGCCGTGTCCCTGCTCGTCGTCGGCCAGCACGACCTCGGCACGGCGCTCGTCCTGTTCGCCCTGATCGTCGGCATGCTGTGGGTCGCCGGCCTGCCGGCCCGCCAGATGGGTGGCATCCTCGCGGGCCTGTTCGTGCTTCTCGTGATCGCCGTAGCGACGTCGCCGCACCGCGTGGCGCGCCTGCTCAACTTCACGGATCCGGAGTCCGATCCGGACAGTGCGGGCTTCCAGGCGATCCACGGAATGATGGCGCTCGCGCGCGGGGGCTTCTGGGGTGTCGGGCTCGGCGGCAGCCGGCAGAAGTGGGGCTCGCTGCCGGAGGCCCACACCGACTTCATCCTTGCGGTCATCGGCGAGGAGCTCGGGCTGTTGGGCACGTTCGTGGTGCTGACGCTGCTGGTCGTGCTGGCGTTCGCCGGCATCCGCATCGCGAGTCGTACCAAGGATCCGTTCGTCCGCTACACCGCCGCCGGCATCACGATCTGGATCATGATCCAGTCGATCATCAACATCGGCATGGTGCTGGGCCTGCTCCCGGTCATCGGCATCCCGCTGCCGTTGATCTCGTACGGCGGCTCGAGCCTCCTGGTGACCCTGGTCGCCATGGGCGTTCTGCTTAACTGTGCCAAGACCGAACCCGGCGCCCGGCGCGCCCTCGCCGCAGGCCGTGCCACCCGTGCACGGGGCCGCGTCTCACGGAGGAGCTGAACCAGTGCGTGCGTTGCTTGCCGGCGGAGGGACCGCCGGTCACACGTCGCCGCTCTTGGCCACCGCTGCGGTTCTGAGCGAGGCCGGCGTCGACATCACCTGTCTCGGGACCCCGCGCGGCCTCGAGGTCACGCTGATCCCGCAAGCGGGCTACCCGTTGGAGCTCGTCCCTCCGGTGCCGCTGCCCCGCAGGCCCGGCAAGGCGATGGTGCAGGTCCCAGGCAAGCTGCGTGCCGCGGTCAAGGCAACGGGCGAGGTCATCGACCGCGTACGCCCTGACGTCATCGTCGGTTTCGGCGGCTACGTGTCGGTCCCGGCCTACCTCATCGCCCGCCGCCGGCACATCCCGCTCGTCGTGCACGAGGGCAACGCGATCCCCGGCATCGCCAACAAGCTGGGTGCGCGGTTCACCGAGCATGTCGCGACGAGCTTCCCCGACACCGACCTGCCGCACGCGCACTACATCGGCCTGCCGATCCGTCGCGAGATCTCTCGCCTCGACCGGGTTGCCGTACGCGCTGAGGCCCGCGCCTACTTCGGCCTCGATCCCGATCGGCCGACGCTGCTCGTCACCGGCGGATCGCAGGGCGCCCGGCGCATCAACCAGACGATGTCGTCTGCGGCGAGCGACCTTGCCGACGCCGGCGTGCAGGTGCTGCACGCCGCAGGACGACCGGATGAAGTTCGCATAGACAGGCGCCCAGGCTTGCCGCCGTATGTCCTAACGGCGTTCATCGACCGCATGGATCTCGCGTATGCCGCAGCGGACCTCATCGTGTGCCGGGCCGGTGCCAACACCGTGACCGAGGTCGCCGCCGTCGGCCTGCCCGCGGCGTTCGTGCCGCTGCCCATCGGCAACGGCGAGCAGGCGCACAACGCGCATCCCGTCGTGCAGGCCGGGGGAGCGCTGCTGATCGACGACGCTGCGCTGACACCCGCGTGGATCGACAACGTCGTGATCCCGCTGGTCTCGCATCCCGGCCGGCTCGCCGCGATGTCGGCGGCCGCATCGGACATCGTGCCGCGTGACGCCGACCAGAAGCTCGCCGACCTGATCCAGAAGGCAGCGCAGCCGTGAAGATCCCCGTACCCGGCACGATCCCCGCAGCGCGGGAGCTCGGCACGGTCCACTTCGTCGGGATCGGCGGCGCGGGCCTGTCCGCCATCGCGCGTCTGATGGCGCAGCAGGGCATTCGGGTCAGCGGCAGCGACGCCAGTGACTCGGCCGTCGTCGAAGCCCTGCGGAACGAAGGCATCACCTGCTTCGTCGGCCATGACGCGGCACACCTCGCCGGCGTCGACACCGTGATCGCCTCGACCGCGGTGCGCGAGGACAACCCGGAGATCGTGGAGGCGCAGCGTCTCGGGCTCCGGTTGTGGCCCAGGTCAGCCGGCATGCGGTCGCTCATGGAAGGCCGCCGTACGATCGCGGTCGCCGGCACCCACGGCAAGACCACGACGACCGGGATGTTGACCTGCGCGCTGATCGCCGCCGGCGCCGAGCCGTCCTTCGCGATCGGTGCCGAGGTCGCGAGCCTCGGCGCCAACGCGCGCCTGGGCCGCAGCGACCTGCTCGTCGCCGAGGCCGACGAGAGCGACGGCGCCTTCCTGCACTACTCGCCCGAGGGCGCGATCGTCACCAACGTCGACGCCGATCACCTCGACAACTACGGGACCGTCGAGGCATACGCCGCCGCATTCGACGAGTTCGTCGCGTCGGTCGGCGGATTCATGGTCCTCAACGCCGACGATCCCGGAGCCCGGGCGCTGGTCGCGCCTGCGCGGCAACGCGGGCTCGAGGTGCTGCTGGCCGGATTCGCCGATGATGCCGACCTGCGCGGCCGCGACCTCGTCGTCGAAGGGTCGTCCTCGACGTTCGCCGCCTCGCTCCACGGTGTTGACCTGGGCCCGGTACGTCTCTCGGTGCCCGGGGCCCACTACGCGCAGGACGCCCTGCTGGCCCTGGGCGCGGGGCTGCTGCTCGGCCAGAACGTCGACCTGCTCGCCGCGGGCCTGACGGCCTACACCGGCGCCAATCGACGCATGCAGCTCCTCGGCACGGCCGGTGGGGTGCGGGTCTACGACTCGTACGCGCATCACCCGACCGAGATCCGCGCCGACCTGGCAGCGGCGCGCTCGATCGCCGGCAGCGACCGGCTCGTTGTCGCCTACCAACCACACCTCGTCAGCCGTACGCGGCTCTACGGCGCCGAGATGGGCGAGGCGCTCTCGAGCGCCGACCGCGTCTTCGTCGCCGACATCTATCTCGCGCGTGAGGATCCCGACCCGGCCGTCACGTCAGCCCTGATCGTTGACGCGATTCATGGCACCCAGGCGTCGCTCGGCGGTCCGGTGGAGGGTCTCGCCGAGGTCGTCGCGCCCGAGCTGCGTGCGGGCGACCTGTTCTTGACGCTTGGCGCCGGGGACATCACGACCGTCGGACCTGCTGTTCTCGCAGCACTCGAGTCATGACCGACCCGGATGAACGGTTCGCGGCGCGGGCGTCGTACGAACGCCGGCGCCGACTCCGGCGCGTTGCGGTCACGCTGCTCGCGCTGATCGTCGTCGGGACGTTGGTCTGGCTCGTGATGTTCTCGAGCGTCCTGGCGGTCCGGCGGGTTGCGGTCGATGGTGAGACGACACTGAGCGAGTCACAGGTGCGCAGCGCCGCGGACGTCCGCATCGGGCAGCCTTTGGCACGGATCGACGTCGCGGCGATCGAGGCGCGGGTTGCCTCGATGGGACGCATCCAAAGCGTCACGGTCTCGCGCTCGTGGCTGCACACCGTGCGCGTCACGGTGGTCGAGCGCACTCCCGTCGCCTGGCTCACGGTGGGTGGCGTGATTCGCGGCGTCGACCGCTACGGGATCGACTTCCGTACGTACGACAAGGCGCCCAAGGGGCTGCTCAAGGCTGAAGTCGCCGCGACGGCTCCGCGGCCGCGCCAGCAGACCCTTGAGGCGGTCGCCGCCGTCGTACAGCTCATCGAGGACGACGACCCCGCGCTGCGCAAGCAGATCAGGGCGATCAGCGCGGCGACCAAGGACTCGATCCAGCTCAACCTGACGAATGGGCGGACGGTGGTGTGGGGGAGCAGGGCCGATTCGGCGCACAAGCTCACCGTCCTGAACGCCCTCCTGCGCATCAAGGCGGACCGTTACGACGTCAGCGCGCCGGACCAGCCCACGACAACCGGGTAGACGCGGCGTGTCGCCCCGGCCCAATGGGTCGGCGCGCGTACCGTTTCACATGAGTCACAGGTTGACATAACTATAAACCTCCACCTCAGGGTTAGGGTTCACAATCCTCGGAAAGGGACACACGATGGCGGTACAGAACTACCTCGCCGTGATCAAGGTTGTCGGCATCGGCGGAGGCGGCGTCAACGCCGTCAACCGCATGATCGAGGTGGGACTCAAGGGAGTCGAGTTCATCGCGATCAACACGGACGCCCAGGCGCTCCTGATGAGCGACGCAGACGTCAAGCTCGACGTCGGTCGCGACTCGACTCGCGGACTTGGCGCCGGCGCCAACCCCGAGATCGGCAAGCGCGCGGCCGAGGATCACGCCGAAGAGATCGAGGCGGCCATCAAGGGCGCCGACATGGTCTTCGTGACGGCCGGCGAGGGTGGTGGCACCGGCACTGGTGGCGCTCCCGTCGTGGCCCGCATCGCGCGCTCGCTCGGCGCTCTGACGATCGGCGTCGTGACCCGGCCGTTCAAGTTCGAGGGGCGCAACCGCTCGGGCCAGGCCGATGCCGGCATCCAGGCACTGCGCGACGAGGTCGACACCCTGATCGTGATCCCCAACGACCGGCTGCTGTCGATCAGCGACCCCAACGTCAGCCTGCTCGACTCGTTCCGCCAGGCCGACCAGGTCCTGCACCAGGGCGTCTCGGGCATCACCGACCTCATCACCACTCCGGGCCTGATCAACCTCGACTTCGCCGACGTCAAGTCCGTGATGTCCGACGCCGGCTCGGCCCTGATGGGCATCGGCTCGGCTCGCGGCGAGCACCGCGCGGCGGTCGCCGCCGAGAGCGCCGTGTCCAGCCCGTTGCTCGAGGCCTCGATCGAGGGCGCACGCGGCGTCCTGCTGTCGATCGCCGGTGGTTCCGACCTCGGCCTGTTCGAGATCAATGAGGCCGCCGGCCTGGTCGCCGACGCGGTGCACCCCGACGCCAACATCATCTTCGGCGCCGTGATCGACGACGCGCTGGGTGACGAGGTACGCGTGACGGTCATCGCGGCGGGCTTCGACGGTGGCGAGCCGATGTTGCGTGATGCGACCAAGCCGGCGCTGCTCAAGGAGACCAAGCCTGCGCCCACCGAGGTCGCAGCACCGCCGACGGCGCAGAGCTTCCTCGATCCCGATCCCTACCTCGACGGACCCAAAGCCCCCGAGGACGGCGCCGGCAATGTGACGGTCCCGCCGGACCCGATGCCCACCGAGTACGGCGACGACCTCGACGTGCCTGACTTCCTCCGCTGAGCTTGTTCCTCCACCGCGAGACAGTCGGCCGGGTCGAGCTCGCGTTCAGCGATCGTGAGGGCGGCGTCAGCGCCGGACCGTGGGCCTCGCTCAATCTCGGTACGTCCAATGGCGACGACCCGGGCCTGGTCGAGCGCAACCTTGCTCTCGTCGCCGAGGAGCTCGAGGTCGACCGGCTGGTACGGATGACCCAGGTCCACGGATCCGACGTCGCATGGACTGATGACCTCGCCGACGGTGAGATCCCGGTCGCCGACGCACTCCTGACCGACCAGCCGGGCGTGGGAGTCCTCGTACGCGTCGCCGACTGCACGCCGGTCGTGCTCGTCGGCCTCGACGAGCCAGTCGCCGGGGTGGTGCACTGCGGCCGTGAAGGGCTCGTCCAAGGGGTCGTGATGGCGGCCGTCGCGGCAATCCGCGAGCACGGCACCGAGTCGATGGAGGCCTGGGTGGGCCCGCGAGCATGCGGGCGCTGCTACGAGCTCCCGCAGGAGATGGCCGATGCTGTTGCAGCCGTCGTCCCCGAGGCGCGGTCGACGACGTCGTGGGGCACGCCCGCGATCGATGTCGGCGCCGGCGTCGTGGCCCAGCTGCACGAGCTGGGCATCCCCGTGACGGACATCGGTGCGCACGAGTGCACGATCGAGGACGAGCGGTTCTTCTCCCACCGCCGCCAAGGGCATGACGCCGGGCGCTTCGGCGCCATCGCGGTGATCCGATGAACCACCCCACGAAACCGCTCGCTCGGAGGCCTCGGCCGAGCATCGGCCTGGCGGCGCTCACGCTTTCGCGGGGACCCCGATGAACCGCAGGGACGAGATCGCCGCCGGCCTCGCGAGCACCGAGCAGCGCATCGCCGCGGCATGTGAGGCCGCCGGTCGTGACCGCTCCGAGATCACCTTGATCGTGGTCACCAAGACCTATCCCGCCTCCGACGTCGAGCTGCTGGCCGAGCTCGGCGTGACCGACGTGGGGGAGAACCGTCACCCCGAGGCCGGAGACAAGGCCGCCGAGGTCGAGGCGGATGTCCGCTGGCATTTTCTGGGTGGCCTGCAGACCAACAAGGCCGGTGCCGTCGCGCGCTACGCCGACATGGTCCACAGCGTCGACCGCATCAAGCTCGCCAACTCGCTGTCACGCGGTGCGGAGGCGGCCGAACGTACGCTCCCGTGCCTCGTGCAGGTCGACTTCGAAGCCACCAACCCCGGACGTTCCGGCGTCGTGCCCTCGGGCATACCGGAGCTGGCTGCCGCCATCGCGGACTCGAGCCACCTGACACTGGCCGGGCTCATGACGGTGGCGCCGCTGGGGGAGGACCCGGCTCCGCACTTCGACCACCTCGTGCGGCTCTCCCAAGACCTCCGCCGGGACCATCCGGATGCCACGATCGTGTCGGCGGGGATGAGCGGCGACTTCGAGGCCGCGATCGTCGCTGGCGCGACACACCTGCGCATCGGGCGTTCGGTACTCGGAGAGCGTCCTCGGGCGGGGTAATCTCAGTAATGTCATTTCCGATCGCACACACGGAGTTCTCATGGCTGGCGCAATGCGGAAGGTCGGCGAGTATCTCGGCCTCGTGGAACAAGCTGACTTCGACGACGAGTTCGAGGATGACATCGACGACCCCGCGCCCGTGAGCCGGCAGCCCGCTGTCGTACGCCCGGCGCCGGTCTCGAGCATCGAGGACCACCGCCGTCCCGAGCGCCGCCCGGAGCGTCGCGCGTCCACCGCGTCGGACCTCGCCCGCATCGAGACCGTGACCCCTCGCACCTACAACGACGCCCGCACGGTCGGCGAGCACTACCGCGCCGGCGTTCCGGTCATCATGAACCTCTCGGAGATCGACGACGACGACGCCAAGCGTCTCGTCGACTTCGCCGCCGGGCTCGTGTTCGCCGTGCACGGTTCGATCAACCGTGTCACCGCCAAGGTCTTCCTCCTGTCGCCCGAGAACATCACGGTGACGGACGAGGACAAGCAGCGCATTGCTGCCGGCGGCTTCTACAACCAGAGCTGACGCATGGCGCTGGTTGGCGAGATCCTTCTCTTTGTTCTCTGGCTTGCCATCGTCTTGCTGATCGCCCGGTTCGTCCTGGACTGGGTGCAGATGCTGGCGCGGCACTGGCGGCCTCGTGGCCTGGTCCTCGTGATCTGTGAGGGCCTCTACTCGATCACGGATCCACCCCTGCGAGCCGTGCGCCGGGTCATTCCGCCGCTTCGGCTCGGCACGGTGATGCTCGACCTGTCTCCGATGATTCTGCTGATCGCGATCGTCATCCTCCAGAGGATCGTCGCGAGCGTCTTCTTCGGATAAGAGGTTCCCAAGAGTCCTCCGCGCGACCCGCTGAGTTTGGGACTCCTGTGGAAGAAGTAAACCTCGGCAGAGTACGGTGGAGGCTCAGAGTCCCCAGGACTAACCCCAACCCCGAGGTGTACTCATGCCATTGACGCCAGAGGACGTGCGTAACAAGCGCTTTACGCCTGTCCGTCTTCGCGAAGGCTATGACATGGGCGAAGTGGATCAGTTTCTCGACGAGGTCGAGGCCGAGCTCGAGCGACTCACGGTCGAGAACGAAGAACTTCGCGCCAAGGTAGCCGCCGCATCAACCGGCGAACCGACCGGTCTCATCCCCGCAGTCCAGCCGGCGACCCCGGCCCCCCAGGCTGCGCCGACCCCGGCCGTCCAGGAGCCCGTGCAGCAGTACGCACCGCCACCGCCGCCGCCCGAGCCGATCCAGCAGGCGCCTGCCGCCATGCCGGAGCCGTCTCGCAGTGCGCCGTCGATGGGCGACGCGTCGTCTGCCGCCGCCCGACTGCTGGAGATCGCGTCTTCCAACGCCGACCAGCTCATGGAAGCGGCCAAGGAAGAGGCTGACCGCATCGTCGGCGAGGCTCGCGCCAAGGCTGAGCGTCTGGTCAACGAGGCACGTGGCAAGGCTGACCGACTCGAGACCGATGCCCGCATCCGCGCGCAGAAGCTCGACGACGAGACCAACGAGCGCCGCCAGCAGGCCGTCGCGACGATCGAGCGGGATCGCTACGAGATCCAGCGCGAGGTCGAGCACCTGCGGGCGTACGAGCGTGAGTACCGGGCCCGGCTCAAGAACTACTTCCAGAGCCAGCTCGACCAGCTTGCGGCCAACGAGAGCTCCAACAACTCGCAGCCTGTCCAGGCTCCGGCTGACGCGGGTCCCCGCCGTCTCCGGTCCCTGCTCGGCGACGACGAGAGCTTCTGAGCAGCATCTGACCAACGAAGGGCCCGTCACCGCGAGGTGACGGGCCCTTCGTCATGCCGTGCGTGACTAGACCTTGGCGAGCGCGAAGCCGAAGCCCAGCTCCTCATCGGTGAAGTCCGACGCGCCGTCGCTCTCGCTGATCGACGTCGCCAGCACCTCGTCGGCGATCAGGGCGTCGTGGGCCCGCAACGCGTCGGCCATCGGCCCGGATGCCGACCACGAGAGCGTGATGCGGTCGCTGATGTCGAGGCCGGAGGACTTGCGCGCCTCCTGGATGACCCGGATCGCCTCGCGGGCGAAACCGGCCAGGCGCAGCTCGTCGTCGAGCTCGAGGTCGAGCGCGACGGTCTCGCCTTGGTCGTTGACGACCGACCAGCCCTCGCGGGGGCGCTCGGAGATGATGACGTCGTCGGGCCCGACCTCGACCTTGGAGCCGTCGACGTCCACCGTCGCGGTGCCGGTGGCAGCCAGCGAAGCGGCGAGCTCGGCGGCATCGGCGCCGGCGACTGCGGCAGCAACCTGCGGCGTCTGCTTGCCGAACCGCTTGCCGAGGTTGCGGAAGTTGCCCTTGGCCGAGTGATCAACGAGATCGCCACCGGCATCAGCGAGGGATTCCAGGGTGCCGATGTTGAGCTCCTCGCACACCTGGCCACGCAGGTCCTCGCCGAGCTGCTGCCAGGCGCCGGACGCCACGAGAGCGCGACGCAGAGGCTGGCGCGTACGGACCTTGGCTTCCGCGCGTGCGGCGCGGCCGAGCTCGGTCACGCGGCGGGCGAGATCGACGCGTGCGCCGAGCCCTTCGACGATGAGCGACTCGTCGGCGACCGGCCAGTCGGCCAGGTGCACCGACTTGGGGGCGCCCGGGGTCACGGGCAGGATGACGTCCTGCCAGACCCGCTCGGCGATGAACGGCGTCAGTGGTGCCATCAGCCGGGTCAGCACGTCGAGCGTCTCGTGCAGGGTCGCGAACGCCGCGGTGTCGCCGCGCCAGAACCGGCGGCGCGACCGGCGGACGTACCAGTTGGACATGTCGTCGACGAAGGTCGCGATGCGCGCTCCGGCGGCCTGCGTGTCGAACGTCTCGAGCGACGCTGTGACGTCGCGGGTCAACGTGTGGAGCTCGGACAGCAGCCACTGGTCGAGCACCTCGCGCTCGGCGACCGGCGGCACCTCGCCGTCGGCGGGCGTCCAGCCCTCCGTGCCGGCATACAGCACGTGGAAGGCCGTGGTGTTCCAGTACGTCAGCAGGACCTTGCGAACGATCTCCGACAGCGCGGTGTGCCCGATGCGGCGCGGCGACCACGGCGAACCGGAGCACGCCATGAACCAGCGCAACGCGTCGGCGCCGTGCTCGTCCATGAGTGGCATCGGCAGCAGGATGTTGCCGAGGTGCTTGCTCATCTTCTTGCCGTCCTCGGCGAGGATGTGGCCGAGGCACACGACGTTCTCGTAGGAGCTCTGGTCGAACACCAGCGTGCCGACCGCCATGAGCGAGTAGAACCAGCCGCGGGTCTGGTCGATCGCCTCGCAGATGTACTGCGCGGGATAGGCCTGGTCGAACTTCTCCTTGGAGCCCTCGACGTGCGGGTAGCCCCACTGCGCGAACGGCATCGACCCGGAGTCGAACCACGCGTCGATGACGTCGGGCACGCGTCGGTAGGTGCCTGACTGGCCCTCGATCTGGAACGTCACCTCGTCGATGAACGGGCGATGCGGGTCGAGGTCGGTCAGGTCGCGCCCGGTCAGCTCTGACAGCTCGCGCAGCGAGTCGACGCACACGAGCTTGCTGGGGTCCTCGTCATTGCGCCAGATCGGCAGCGGCGTGCCCCAGTAGCGGCTGCGCGACAGTGACCAGTCGATGTTGTTGGTCAGCCAGTCGCCGTAGCGGCCGTTCTTGATCGTCTCGGGGAACCAGTTGGTGCCGGCGTTCTCGGCCAGCAGCTTGTCCTTGATCGCCGTCGTACGGATGTACCAGGCCGGGAGGGCGTAGTACATCAGCGGCGTGTGGCAGCGCCAGCAGTGCGGATAGGAGTGCTCGTATGCCAGCTCGTTGAACATCAGCCCACGAGCCGTGAGGTCGTCGGCCAGTGCTCGGTCGGCGGTCTTGAAGAACTGGCCGCCGACCAGCGGGACGTCGGCCTCGAAGTGCCCGTCCGGCGTGATCGGGTTGACGACGGGCAGGTCGTACGCCTTGCAGACCGCCATGTCGTCGGCGCCGAATGCGGGGGACTGGTGCACCAGTCCGGTGCCGTCCTCGGTCGTGACGTAGTCGCCCAGCACGACGAAGTGCGCCGGACTTGGGAAGGCGACGAGCTCGAACGGCCGCTGGTACGTCCAGCGCTCCATGTCCTGGCCGCTGTACGACTCGCCGGTGAGCTTCCAGCCTTCGCCGAGCGCCTTCTCGAGCAGCGGCTCGGCGACGACGAGGGTCTCGTCGCCGTTGGTCGCGGTGACGTAGGTGACCTCGGGGTTGACCGCGACCGCCGTGTTGGACACGAGCGTCCACGGCGTCGTGGTCCAGACCAGCATCGCTGCCTTGCCGGCGAGCGGGCCGGAGGTGAGCGGGAAGCGTACGTAGACCGAGGGGTCCGTGATGGTCTCGTAGCCCTGCGCGAGCTCGTGGTCGGACAGCGTCGTGCCGCACCGCGGGCAGTAGGGCGCGACCCGGAAGTCCTCGGTCAACAGCCCCTTGTCGAAGATCGTCGACAAGGCCCACCAGACGCTCTCGACGTACGACGACTCCATCGTGCGGTAGGGGTTGGCCATGTCGACCCAGTAGCCCATGCGATCCGTCATCTCCTCGAAGAGATCGACGTTGCGGACCACCGCCTCACGGCACCTGGCGTTGAACTCGGCGATGCCGTATGCCTCGATGTCGAGCTTGCCGTTGAAGCCCAGCTCTTTCTCGACCGCGATCTCGACCGGCAGGCCGTGGCAGTCCCAGCCGGCCTTGCGGTCGACGTGATAGCCCTGCATCGTCTTGAACCGCGGGAAGACGTCCTTGAAGACGCGCGCTTCGACGTGGTGTGTGCCGGGGGTGCCGTTGGCCGTCGGAGGACCCTCGTAGAACGTCCAGCGCGGCGCATCGGGCGGGGTGTCGAGGCTGGCCGCGAAGGTGCCCTGATCGGCCCACAATTGGAGGATGTCGCGCTCCAGCGCCGGTAGATCGACGTGGGCGGGGACGGGGCGATAGGACGCGTGCTGGGTCACACCTTCAATTCTACGGGTGACCAGCGGCGACACTGCGGCGGTGCGAGTTGGCTTTGCCCCACAGGGGGTCTAATCTTCGTGCATGCCAAACACCAAGCTCGCCGTTCGAGCCGATGAGAAGCCCTGGACCGCCGCCGAGACCAAAGCCGTCCGGGCGGAGCTCGAGGGTGACCTCGTCAGGCTGCGCGGGGAGCTCGATCAGTCCGCGCGTGAGCTGCAGGACCTCCTGCGTGACGGCGTCGACGGCGCCGGCAACGATCAGGCCGATGTGGGCTCCAAGGGCCTCGAGCGCGATGCCGAGATGTCCCTCGCCGCCAACCAGCGCGAACTGCTGCTCCAGACCGAGAAGGCGCTCGATCGCCTCGAGAAGGGCAGCTACGGCCAGTGCGAGATCTGCGGGGAGCCGATCGGCAAGAATCGTTTGATGGCGTTCCCCCGTGCGACACTGTGCATGACATGCAAGCAGCGCGAGGAGCGTCGCTGAGCCCTGGCGACGACCACGGCCCGACCGCCACACACACATACGTACGACTGTTTGCGGTGATTGCTGCCCTGACGCTGGTCGTCGATCAGGTGACCAAGGCGCTGGCGGTCGAGAAGCTGCAGGGCCGTGAGTCGATCGAGCTCATCCCCAACGTGCTGTCGCTGTCGTTCTTGCGCAACGGCGGAGCGGCGCTCGGCACCGGAGCGGGATTCACCCTTGTGCTCAGCATCGTCGCGGTCGTGGTGTCGATCGCAGTGGTACGCATGGCCGCTCGCCTGCGCGATCGCGGGTGGGCCGTCGGGCTCGGCCTGTTGTTCGCCGGCGCGGTCGGCAACCTGTGCGACCGGATCTTCCGCGAGCCCGCGCCGTTCAAAGGTCATGTCGTCGACTTCATCGACTACCACGTGTTCGTCGGCAACGTCGCCGACATCGCTCTCACGGTTGCCGCAGTCGTGATCATCTGGCGCACGTGGCGTGGCGTCGGCCTCGACGGATCGCGCCAGGTGAAGTCATGACCGCCGAAGGACTCGAGCACAAGGTCATCCAGGTCCCCGAGGGCCTCGCCGGTGAGCGCGTCGACAGCGCCCTCGCCAGGCTGCTCGGCCTGTCGCGAACTCGCGCCAGCGAGCTCGTCGCCGAAGGTCACGTCACGCTCGACGGCTCGGCACCGGCCAAGTCCGACCGGGTCACGCCCGGTTCGATCCTCGAGGCGTCGATCCCGGCGCCGAGGCGCATCGAGGTCGTCGCGGCCGAGGTCGAGGGCATGCGCATCGTGTTTCAGGACGACGACTTCGTCGTGGTCGACAAGCCTGTCGGCGTCGCCGCGCACCCCAGCGTCGGCTGGTACGGCCCCACGGTCCTCGATCACCTCGCGGGTGCCGGCATCCGGATCTCGACCTCAGGCGCCCCGGAGCGTCGTGGCATCGTGCACCGCCTCGACGTGGGCACCAGCGGCCTGATGGCGGTGGCCAAGTCCGAGCATGCCTACACCGTGCTCAAGCAGGCGTTCCGCGATCGTACGGTCGACAAGACCTACCACGCGCTGGTGCAGGGCCACCCCGATCCGCACATGGGCACGATCGACGCACCGATTGCCCGCCACCCCAAGCACGACTTCAAGTTCACGGTCAAGGACGGCGGCCGCGAGAGCGTCACGCACTACGACACGCTCGAGGCGCATCGCTACGCCAGCCTGCTCACGATCAAGCTCGAGACCGGGCGTACGCACCAGATCCGCGTCCACATGAGCGCGCTGCACCACCCCTGCGTCGGCGACCTCATGTATGGCGCGGACCCGACGCTCGCCAAGAAGGTCGGGCTCGACCGCCAATGGCTGCACGCCAAGAAGCTCGGCTTCATCCATCCGCGCTCGGGCGACTACGTCGAGTTCGACTCCGACTACCCCGATGACCTCAACGAGGCCCTCGCCGTCGTACGCGACCTCGACTGACCAGCCTGACCAGGCCCCGCGAGTGGCGCGAAGTGGTTGGTCCGGCGGCGTCTGAGCCAACCACTTCGCGCCACTCGCGGGGCGTTCGTCCGGGTCGTGGAGAATGGCTCCCATGAACATCGTGCGCCAGTCCGAGAAGCTGAGGGATGTCCTCTACGACATCCGTGGACCTGTCGCGTCACGAGCCGCCGCCCTGGAGGCCGAAGGCCACCGGATCCTGAAGCTCAACATCGGCAACCCGCAGCCGTTCGGCTTCGACGCGCCGGCGGAGATCCTGCAGGACGTCATCGCGGCGCTGCCGAACTCGGCCGGCTACTCCGACTCGCGCGGCATCCAGTCCGCCCGGCGCGCGGTCGTGCACCACTACCAGCTGCAAGAGGGCTTCCCGACGATCGACATCGACGACGTCTGGATCGGCAACGGCGTCTCTGAGCTGATCCAGATGGCGCTGCAGGCGTTGCTCGACAACGGCGACGAGGTCCTCGTGCCGGTGCCGGACTATCCGCTGTGGACCGCTGTGACCAACCTCGCCGGTGGTGTGCCGGTGCACTATCGCTGCGACGAGGAGAACGACTGGAACCCCGACCTCGAGGATCTCGAGTCGAAGATCACCGACCGCACGCGGGTCATCGTCGTCATCAACCCCAACAACCCGACCGGAGCGGTCTACTCCCGCGAGACCCTCGACGCGATCGCCGACCTGGCGCGCAAGCACGACCTGGTCCTGATGGCCGATGAGATCTACGACAAGATCCTCTACGACGACGCGGTCCACATCCCGCTGGCAAGCGTCGCGCCGGACGTCCTGACGCTGACGTTCAACGGGCTCTCCAAGGCGTACCGGGTGTGCGGCTACCGCGCGGGCTGGCTCGTCGTGACCGGACCGCTGGAGCGCGCCGGCGACTACCTCGAGGGCATCACGCTGCTCGCGTCGATGCGGCTGTGCCCCAACGTGCCGGCGCAGAACGCGATCCAGGTCGCACTCGGCGGCTACCAGTCGATCAAGGAGCTGATCCTGCCCGGCGGACGCCTGCTCGAGCAGCGCGACGCCGCGGTCAGCGAGCTGCGCAAGATCCCGGGCGTCAGCGTCGTCACCCCCAAGGGTGCGCTGTATGCCTTCCCGCGCCTCGACCCCGAGGTCTACCCGATCAAGGATGACCAGCAGCTCGTGCTCGACCTGTTGTTGCAGGAGAAGATCCTGCTGACCCAGGGCACGGGCTTCAACTGGCCCGAGACCGATCACCTGCGCATCGTCACGCTGCCGTGGGCCCGCGACCTCTCGGACGCGATCCAGCGTCTCGGCAACTTCCTCAGCACCTACCAGCAGGTCTGAGCGCTATCTCCCGGCGTCCTTGCGCTTGGCGTACGCCGCGGCTTCGTCGGCGCGGAAGCGCGTGATGGCATCGATCAGGTCGACCGGCAGCGGCTCGGCGATCGGGAACTGGATCGCCGACTTGCTGGTCTTGTAGGGCGCCAGCTCCTCGGTGAAGTGCGCGAACGTGGCTGCGGAGGGGAAGAAGTTGAGCGACGTGTGCTCGGTGTATCCGGCGAACTGAACGACGACGAGGCCGTCCTGCTTGTACGCCGGGATGTTGTAGCTGATGGTCTCCTCGGCGCTGGGGAGGGCTGCGCGGATGATGCGGCGGGTCTCGATGAGCCGCGGCTCGACGTCATACGTCGCCGCCGCGATGTAGTCGTCGACGGAGGTGAATTTCTGGTTGTCGTCAGTCACCACTCAGGTGTAGTCGAGTTTCGTCGCAAAGCACAATTTTCGGCGTGGTGGCGGGACGACACGGGCCATGTTGGTCCAGAGCGTCGGGCCCCTCGACTAGGCTGAAGTCCTTCCCCCACGATCGCGCCGAGGAGGCCATTTTTCGATGTCGAGCGACTCGCCATTCGTGCACCTGCACGTGCACACGGAGTACTCGATGCTCGATGGTGCCGCTTTGCTCGACGGGCTCTTTGAGCGGACCGCAGAGCTGGGCATGCCGGCCATCGCGATGACCGATCACGGCAACCTGCACGGCGCCTACGACTTCTACAGCAAGGCCAAGGCGCACGGGGTCAAGCCGATCATCGGCATGGAGGCCTACCTCACGCCCAACATCCCGCGTACGGAAAAGAAGGCCGTGCAGTGGAACAAGGGAGCCAAGGACGCCGACGTCGCGGGCCGTGGCGCATACACGCACATGACGCTGCTGTCGGAGACGACCGAGGGCATGCACAACCTGTTCCGCATCGGCTCCTACGCGAGCCTCGAGGGGCAATATCGCAAGCCTCGTGCCGACCGTGACCTGCTGCAGAGATACGGCAAGGGGCTCATCGCGACAACCGGCTGTCCGTCCGGCGAGATCCAGACCTGGCTGCGCATCGGCAACTACGACAAGGCCCGGGCGTCGGCCGCGGAGTTCCAGGACATCTTCGGCAAGGAGAACTTCTTCCTCGAGCTGATGGACCACGGCCTTGCGATCGAGTCGCAGGTCCGTGAGGGGCTGCTGCGGCTCAAGAAGGACCTCGGCCTGCCGGCGATCGCGACCAACGACTCGCACTACACCGCCCCCGAGGACGCCGAGGCGCACTCGGCACTGCTGTGCGTCCAGTCCGGCAGCACGCTGACCGACCCCAACCGCTTCAAGTTCGACTCCAACGACTTCTACATCAAGTCCGCCAAGGAGATGCGCGACCTGTGGGAGGACCGGTTCGACCTCAAGGAGGCGTGTGACAACACCCTCCTGATCGCCGAGCGGTGCGACGTCGAGTTCCGGGAGTCCAACGGCGGCTACATGGCGCGCGCCGACGTCCCCGAGGGCGAGACCGAGGAGAGCTGGTTCGTCAAGGAGGTCTGGCGAGGCGTCGAGTCGCGCTATCCCGGCGACAAGCTCACCGACGAGGTCCGCGCCCGCACCGAGATGGAGCTCGACGTCGTACGCGACAAGGGCTACTGCGGCTATTACCTCGTG
This sequence comes from uncultured Actinomycetota bacterium, assembly GCA_963817425.1. Taxonomy (GTDB): domain Bacteria; phylum Actinomycetota; class Actinomycetes; order Propionibacteriales; family Nocardioidaceae; genus Aeromicrobium. The sequence goes on along the minus strand of CAWFOH010000015.1, from coordinate 24,404 downwards.
GTCGCCGACTTCATCAACTGGGCCAAGGACAACGGCATCCGAGTCGGCCCCGGCCGCGGTTCAGGTGCGGGTTCGATCGCCGCCTACGCGCTGCGGATCACCGACCTGTGCCCGCTGACGCACGGCCTGATCTTCGAGCGCTTCCTCAACCCCGAGCGCCCGTCGATGCCCGACTTCGACATCGACTTCGACGAGCGTCGCCGTGGTGAGGTCATCCGCTACGTCAGCAACAAGTACGGCGAGGAGCGCGTCGCGATGATCGCGACGTTCGGCCGGCTCAAGTCCAAGGCTGCGATCAAGGACGCCGCCCGCGTCATGGACTACCCGTTCACGCACGGCGAGCGCATCACCAAGGCGCTGCCGGCCGACGTGATGGGCAAGGGCGTGTCGCTCAAAGGCCTGTTCGACAAGGACGACAAGCGCTATGGCGACGGCGCCGACTTCCGCCGGCTCCATGACGAGGACGCCGACGTCCGCAAGATCTACCAGACCGCGCTGGGGCTCGAGGGGCAGATCCGCCAGTGGGGCGTCCACGCCGCCGGCGTCATCATGTCGAGCGACCCGCTGATCGACATCGTCCCGATCATGAAGCGCGAGCAGGACGGCGCGATCATCACGCAGTTCGACTACCCGATGTGCGAGGCGCTCGGGCTGGTCAAGATGGACTTCCTCGGCCTGCGCAACCTCACGGTGCTCGACGACGCGCTCGAGAACATCAAGCGCAACCGCGACATCGACCTCGTGCTCGAGGAGCTCACGTTCGACGACCCGGCGACGTACGACCTGCTGGCCCGCGGTGACACGCTCGGCGTCTTCCAGCTCGACGGCGGGCCGATGCGGGCGCTGCTGCGCAGCATGAAGCCCGACAAGTTCGAGGACATCTCGGCCGTCGGTGCGCTCTACCGTCCCGGCCCGATGGGCGCCGACTCGCACAACAAGTACGCCCGCCGCAAGAACGGCCGCGAGCCGATCGACCCGATCCACGCCGAGCTCGAGGAGCCCTTGGCCAAGGTGCTCGGCGAGACGTACGGCCTGATCGTCTACCAAGAGCAGGTCATGGAGATCGCGCAGGTCCTGGCGGGCTTCTCGCTCGGACAAGCCGACAACCTGCGTCGCGCGATGGGCAAGAAGAAGAAGTCCGAGCTCGACAAGCAGTACGCCGGATTCCAGGCCGGCATGCTCGAGCGTGGCTACTCCCAGAAGGCGATCACGACGCTGTGGGACATCCTGCTGCCGTTCTCGGACTACGCGTTCAACAAGGCGCACTCCGCGGCATACGGCGTCATCTCCTACTGGACGGCCTACCTCAAGGCCAACTTCCCGGCCGAGTACATGGCGGCGCTGCTGACCAGCACGCGCGGCGACAAGGACAAGTCGGCGATCTACCTCAACGAGTGCCGGCGCATGGGCATCAAGGTGCTGCCGCCGGACGTCAACGAGTCGGTCTCCAACTTCGCCTCGGTCGGTGCCGACATCCGCTTCGGGCTGGGCGCGATCCGCAACATCGGCGAGAACGTCGTGGCGGGCATCGTCGAGGGGCGTACGTCGAGTGGCCCCTACGCCGACTTCAACGACTTCCTGGGCAAGGTGCCGACCCTGGTCTGCAACAAGCGGGTCCTCGACTCGTTGATCAAGGCCGGCGCGTTCGACTCGCTCGGCCACCGCCGTCGGGCCCTGACGACGGTCGCCGAGGAGGGCGTCGACCTCTACATCGACCTCAAGCGGCAGGCCGCGATCGGCCAGGACTCGCTGTTCGGCGGCGTCGACGATGCCTTCACCGGCGGCACGATCGAGGTGCCCGACACGATGCCGGAGTGGGAGAAGACCCAGCTCCTGGCGTTCGAGCGCGACATGCTCGGCCTCTATGTCTCCGACCACCCGCTGCAGGGCCTCGAGCACGTGCTGCGTGCCAGCAGCGACTGCACGGTCGGTGAGCTGCTGACCAACGCCGACCTCCCCGACGGCAGCACGGTGCGCATCTGCGGCCTCATCACCGGCGTGCAGCGGCGGATGAGCAAGAAGGGTGACTCCTGGGCGTCGGTCACGATCGAGGACCTCGAGGGCGGCATCGAGGTCATGGTGTTCCCGGGTGCCTACCAGCTGGCGATGCCGGTGCTGATCCCCGACACGATCGTCGTCGTCAAGGGCCGGGTCCGTCGCAAGGACGAAGGCGTCGAGCTCAACGCGCTCGAGGTCACCCTCCCGGCGATGAACACCGGCGGTCCCGAGCGTCCGCTGGTCGTGAGCCTGCCAGTGGCCCGCTGCACGACCGACACGATCGGCACGTTCAAGCAGGTGCTGGCGGCCCATCCCGGAGTCTCCGAGGTGCACCTGCGCCTGATCGGCAACGGCTCGACCAAGGTCATGCGACTCGACGACAGCCTGCGTGTGGCACAGTCGTCCTCGTTGATCGCTGACCTGAAAGAGCTGCTGGGCCCCCATTGCCTCTCCTGAGACGACTTGTCCTGTCTGCCGCCGCGATGCTCCTTGTGGGCATCGCGGCAGGTTTCGTGTGGGAGCGGCTCGCCACTCCCGCCGAGTGGGAGGTTCGTGCGACCGGCCTCGCGATGGACGAGGCGGCCTCCAAGGGGCAGTTCTCGGTCATCGTGGTGTTCGTCCTCGTGGGCCTCGTCGCGTCTCTGCTGCTGGGGCTGGTCATGGGATGGACGCTGGGCGATGTGGGTTGGATCGTCACCCCCCTGGTCATCACCGCCACGACTGCAGCGTCGGTGATCGCCTGGCGGCTCGGCATCCACCTCGGTCCGCCGGACCCGTCATCGGTCACGGGCGCTCCGGTCGGCGACCACATCCCGGCCATGTTGGCGATCGATGGGGTGGCGCCGTTTCTGGTGTGGCCGATCTTCGGTCTGATCGGCCTGATCGTCGCGACCCTGATCGGCGTGGCTCGCGAGCCACTGCAGCACCGCCGCACCCCTACGCGGGCGACCTGCCACACATCTAACGCGCGATGCGGGCGACGACGGCGTCCGTCAGCAGGATCAGGTCGTTCGGCTGCAGCTCGGCCTCGAGACCGCGGCGACCACCCGAGACGAAGATCGTCGGCCATTGCGCAGACGTCTTGTCGACGACGGTCCGATGCCGCCGCTTCTGGCCCAGCGGCGAGATCCCGCCGATCACATAGCCCGTGGCTCTCTGCGCCTGCGCGGCATCGGCCATCTGGGCTCGCTTGCCACCCAACGCATCGGCGAGCGCCTTGAGGTCGAGGGACCCCATGACCGGCACGACGCCGACGCACAGCTCACCGTCGACCTCGGCCATCAGCGTCTTGAAGACCCGGCCCGGCTCGACGCCAAGGGCCTGCGCGGCTTCCATGCCGAACGAGTCGGCGCGGGGGTCGTGAACGTACGCATGCGGGGTGAACGGGATGTTGGCTCGGTGGAGCGCGACGAACGCCGGCGTTGCGTCGGTGGGCTTCTTGTTGGCGGCCACCAGTCCACGGTAGCCCGTCCGTAGACTTGGCGTCGTGATGCGACGTCTTGACCTGCGAAGTCTCGAACCCGCTGCCGAGGAACGGCAGCTGGTCTACAGCGCTGCCGTACCGCGCGCCGAGGTCGATGTCGAGCACGCCCTGGCCGCCGTTCGGCCGATCTGTGAGGACGTCAAGACACGGGGCGCCGATGCCGTGCTCGACGCAGGGGAACGCTTCGACGGCGTACGCCCGGCGCAGCTCCGCGTCCCGCTCGACGCGATCACCGATGCGCTCGACGCGCTCGCGCCCGACATCCGCGCGGGTCTCGAGGAATCCATCCGCCGGCTGCGCCAGACCTGCGAGGCCGAGCTCGAGCACACCCTCGTCACCGATGTTGCGCCCGGCGCCACGGTCGAGCGCCGCATCGTCCCGATGCAGCGCGTCGGCCTCTACGTTCCTGGCGGCCTGGCGCCGCTGGTCAGCACCGTCATCATGAACGCCGTGCCGGCCCAGGTGGCGGGCGTGCCGGGCATCGCCCTCGCCAGTCCGCCCAACGCCGAGTTCGGCGGCCTGCCGCACCCCACGATCCTGGCGGCCTGCGGCCTGCTCGGGATCGACGAGGTCTACTCCGCCGGTGGCGCGCAGGCTCTCGCGATGTTCGCCTACGGCGCGGGGGAGTGCCGCCCGGTCAACCTCATCACCGGCCCGGGCAACATCTACGTCGCCGCGGCCAAGCGCTATCTGCAGGGCACCGTCAGCATCGATGCCGAGGCCGGGCCGACCGAGATCGCCATCATCGCCGATGGCACGGCTGATGCCGCGTTCGTCGCGGCCGACCTGATCAGCCAGGCCGAGCACGACCCCATGGCCGCCAGCGTGCTGATCACCGACAGTGAGCAGCTCGCCGAGGCGGTCGACTCGGCCCTTGTCGACCAGATCGGCTCGGCCAAGCACGCCGACCGCATCCGTATCGCCCTCGAGGGGCAGCAGTCGGCGACCGTGCTCGTACGCGATGTCGACCAGGCGGTGCAGGTCGCGAACGGCTATGCCGCCGAGCACCTCGAGATCCACACGGCCGGCGCTGCCGATGTCGCGGCGCGCATCGTCAACGCTGGAGCGGTGTTCGTCGGCTCGCACACGCCGGTCTCGCTCGGCGACTACGCCGCGGGTTCCAACCACGTCCTGCCCACCGCCGGGTGCGCCTGCCACTCGTCGGGCCTGTCGGTGCGGGCGTTCTGCAAGAACATGCACGTCGTCACCTACGACGAGGCCGCTCTGCGCGAGGTCGGCGACCACGTCGTGACCCTCGCCGAGGCGGAGAACCTGCCATCGCACGGTGCTGCCGTGTCCATCCGGATGTCGCGCTGATGCCGCTGCCCGCATGGGTGCCGATCCGCGAGGATCTGCGCGCCGACGAGCCCTATGGCGCACCGCAGCTCGATGTGCCGGTGCAGCTCAACACCAACGAGAACCCATACGGGCCCAGGGGCCAGTGTCGTTGCGGACATTTCCCGCGCTGTCGGAGACATTGCAGCGAATCTGAACCGATACCCCGACCGTGAAGCACGCGGACTCCGCAAAGCCTTGGCGGAGTATCTGGGCCACGCTCTGACCGTAGACCGGGTCTGGGCGGCCAACGGCTCCAACGAGATCATGCAGCAGATCCTGCAGGCATTCGGCGGTCCGGGGCGCACCGCCCTCTCGTTCGCCCCGACCTATTCGATGTATCCGGAGTACGCCCGCAACACCCACACACGTTGGGTCACCGGGCAGCGAGAGCAGGACTTCACGGTTGACGTCGACCGGGCGTTGGCGCTGATCACGTCGGAGCAGCCCGACGTCGTACTGCTGACCTCGCCCAACAATCCGACCGGCACCGCGCTACCACTCGACACGGTTCGTGCCGTCGTTGAGGCGGCACCCGGAGTCGTGGTGGTAGACGAGGCGTACGCGGAGTTCCGGCGTGATGGCACGCCGACGTCGCTGGAGCTTCTCGACCAGCACCCTCGCCTCATGGTCACCCGCACGATGAGCAAGGCGTTCGCACTCGCAGGTGGTCGGCTCGGCTATGTCGCCTCGGACGCCGCGATGATCGACGCTCTGCGTATCGTCCGGCTGCCCTACCACTTGTCCGCAGTGACCCAGGCGACTGCCATCGCGGCGCTCAGCCACAGCAAGGAGCTGCTTGCGCAGGTCGACCAGCTGAGGACCACCCGCGACGAGACCGCGGCGTGGTTGCGGGAGCAGGGTTTCGAGGTTGCGGAGTCCGATGCGAACTTCATTCTGTTCGGCCGGTTCGACGATCGACACTCCATCTGGGAGGGGCTGGTCGACCGCGGCGTCCTGATACGGGAGACTGGACCCGACGGATGGCTGCGTGTATCTGTCGGAACCCCCGACGAGATGCAAGCCTTTTACACATCACTCCTGGAGGTGACCCGATGACCCGCACTGCGCGCATCGAGCGAAAGACCTCCGAGTCCCATGTCGTCGTCGAGGTCGACCTCGACGGATCTGGCATCAACGACATCTCGACCGGTGTCGGCTTCTACGACCACATGCTGACGGCGTTCTCGCGCCACTCCCTGATCGACCTGACGGTGAAGTCCGAGGGCGATCTGCACATCGACGCGCACCACACCGTCGAGGACACCGCGATATGCCTCGGCGAGGCGATCCGCGAGGCTCTCGGCGACAAGGTCGGCATCCGCCGCTACGGTGACGCTCTGGTGCCGCTCGACGAGTCGATCGCACAAGCCGTCGTCGACGTGTCGGGTCGCCCCTACTTCGTGCACTCCGGCGAGCCCGATCGCCAGATCACCGCGATCATCGGCGGCCAGTACACCGGCGCGCTGACCGCTCACGTCTTCGAGTCGATCGCGCATCACGCCGGAATCACGATGCACGTACGCCTGCTGGACGGCCGCGACCCGCACCACATCGCCGAGGCCCAGTTCAAGGCCGTCGCCCGCGCCATGCGCGACGCCGTCGCGATCGACCCGCGCGAATCGGGGATCCCGAGCACGAAGGGTGCTCTGTGACGCGTCCTCGCGTTGCGGTGCTCGACTACGGTTCAGGGAACCTGCGATCGGCAGTACGCGCTGTCGAACGTGCCGGGGCCGAGGCGGAGCTCACGAGTGACGCGGCCACGGCGATCGAGGCTGACGGCCTGCTCGTGCCCGGTGTCGGCGCGTTCGAGGCCTGCATGCGCGGGCTCGTGGGTGTCGACGGCGTACGCATCGTCGAGCGGCGGCTCATCGCCAATCGTCCGGTGCTCGGCATCTGCGTCGGCATGCAGATCCTGTTCGGCGAGGGCATCGAGCACGGCGTACGCACCGAGGGTTGCGGCGAGCTGCCGGGCGTCGTCGAGCGTCTCCAGGCGCCGATCGTTCCGCACATGGGGTGGAACACCGTCGAACCCGGCACGGGCTCGCGGATGTTCGCCGGGATCGAGGACGAGCGGTTCTACTTCGTGCACTCCTACGGGGTACGTGACTGGGTTCTCACCCAGCCGCCAGCGATGCCGGAACCGGCCGTGACCTGGACCGACTACGCGGGGGACCGGTTCGTGTCGGCCGCCGAGCACGGGCCCTTGTGGGCGACGCAGTTCCACCCCGAGAAGTCCGGCGACGCCGGCTCACAGCTGCTGAAGAACTGGCTCGCGACGCTCTGACCCGGACGTGGCCATTCAGATCGCGTCGCGCAGGACCTCGGCGAGCTGCTCGGGCTTGGTGAACTGGGGCCAGTGACTGGTGGGCAGCTCGATGATCGTGACGTCCTTGATCTTGGGCAGCTCGGAGAAGTAGGCCTCGCCCGCGGCGACATATTGGTCGATCTCGTCGCGGGTGAAGGTCGTGCTGATCAGCGTGATCGGCACGTCGAAGCGTGATTCGTTGCCGAGGACCTGGGTGTCTCTTGCAACGCCGATCGGCAGCGGAATGGCACGGGCGCGGAAGTCGTCGAGCTGGGCGTCCGTGAAGTCGTTGAGGTCGCGCGCGCCGTCCTCTCGGAAGACCTCCCACGGTGGCAACGGGATCTCGCCCTTGCCGTCGTCCGGCAGGCCGGCATTGATTGCGACGCCGTGCGGCAGTGGACCGCTGTCGACGTAGATCGCGCGAGCCACCCGGTCGGGACGCCGGTCGACCGCGCCATGGACAGCGGCACCACCGCCGCTGTGGCCGACCAGCACGACCGGCTCGTCGGCGGCGTCGACCGCTGCGACGATGGCGTCGACATGATCAGCGAGCCCGATGCCCGAGCGATCGGCGTCGATCGACTCGAGGCCGGGGAGGGTGAGGGCGGTGACGTCATGGCCGGCCGCCTCCAAGGCAGGGGAGACGCGGTCCCAGGAGGAGCCGTCGAGCCAGAAACCGGGTACGAGTATGACCTTCATACCGACCAACGTAGGGGTGACCACCGACAGATACGATCACCTGCGTGACTCTCGAACTCCTCCCCGCCGTCGACGTAGCCGATGGACAGGCCGTGCGCCTCGTCCAGGGCGAGCTCGGCAGCGAGACGACATACGGATCCCCGCTCGACGCTGCCCTGCAGTGGCAGACCGACGGCGCGGAGTGGATCCATCTCGTCGACCTCGACGCCGCCTTCGGCAAGGGCAGCAACCGCGAGCTGCTCGCCGATGTCGTGAACCGGCTCGACGTCAAGGTCGAGCTCTCGGGTGGCATCCGCGACGATGCGTCGCTGGAAGCAGCCCTCGCCACCGGGTGCACGAGGGTCAACCTCGGCACCGCCGCGTTGGAGAACCCGGAGTGGTGCCGCAAGGTCGTCAGCCAGTACGGCGACCAGATCGCCGTGGGCCTCGACGTACGCGGCACGACGCTGGCCGCGCGGGGCTGGACGCAGGAGGGCGGCGACCTGTTCGAGGTGCTCGAGCGGCTCGAGCGCGACGGCTGCGCCCGCTACGTCCTGACCGACGTCACCAAGGACGGCACGCTGACCGGGCCCAACCTCGACCTGCTGCGCCAGGTCTGCGAGATCACCGACAAGCCGGTCGTCGCTTCCGGTGGTGTCTCGAGCCTCGACGACCTGCGCGCGATCGCGTCACTGACTGGCGTCGGGCGTCGAGGGCGCCATCGTCGGCAAGGCCCTGTACGCCGGCGCGTTCACGCTGCCCGAAGCTCTCACCGCGGTCGCCGAGGTCTAGACACATGGCCGCCGGGAAAGCCACGTGGTCGGCCTTCTCGGCTGATCCTCGCGATCCCGCCGCAGCCGAGCTCAAGGCCACCGACGCCGACCGCGATGTTGCTGCTGACGTGCTCCGTGAGGCGTACGCGGACGGGCGACTCACCCGGGGAGAGTACGACGAGCGCTCAGCGGCCGCACTCGGCACGCGTACGGTTGGCGCGTTCCTGCCGCTCCTCGCCGACCTTCTTCCCGCCGGCAGGACTCCCGCGGTTCACAGCGCGACAGCCGACCTGCGGGCCAAGGCCGTGCAGCGCTATCAACGCGACCTGAACGATGCCCGCAACGGCTGGATGTTCGTCTCGACCGTCACGCTGGCGATCTGGGGCGTCACGAGCTTCGCATCAGGAGAGTGGCTGTTCTTCTGGCCGGTGTTCCCGATCATCGGGGTCGGCATCGGCTATGTCTCGACGCGTGTCAATGCCGAGTCGCGCATCGAGAGGTATGAGGACAAGATCGCCGAGACCCGCCGCATCAAGCGCGACCGCGAGATCGAATAGCGCGTGAGCACATGGCGGACCGGACAACACCGCGAGCACCGGGCCGGCTCCAGAAGCCTGAACACCCTGCATCTCCAGGCGTACGATCGGGAGACAGGCGACGGGCCACAGCCGAGTACGCCGACGCACGGGGGAGCCGGACGGACGCGCTTTCGCTGGCAAGCGGCCGCAGGAGCCGTGAGTCCGAAGGAGCAGTGCCATGGCCAATGCGTCGGTCGACGAGCGACTGGTCGAGAAGTTCGCGGGGGAGCTGATCGGCCACTACACCAGTGGAATGGTGACGATGATGGTCGACATCGGCCATCGCAGCGGACTGTTCGAGGCGGCAGCCGAAGGGCCGGCCACGAGCGAGGAGCTGGCCGCACGCGCCGGCCTCACCGAGCGGTACGTCCGGGAGTGGCTCGGCGCGCTCGTCTCTGCCGGAATGTTTGCCTACAGCCCGCGGACCGGCATCTACACGTTGCCGGCCGAGCATGCCGCCTGCCTGACCGGACCCGGCTCCGCCAACCTCGCCATCGTCGCGCAGATCAACACGCACCTCGGCAAGCACCTGCACCAGGTGGCGACCGCGTTCCGTGAGGGTGGCGGGGTGCCGTACTCGGAGTTCCGTCCCGAGTTCACCGATGTCATGGACAGCCTGAGCCGGGGCACGTTCGATGAGCTGCTGGTCGATGCCTGGTTGCCGTTGGCCCCTGGCCTGACCGAGCAGCTGAACGAGGGGATCCGGGTCGCCGACATCGGTTGCGGGACGGGCCACGCCATCGTGACGATGGCAGCGGCGTTCCCTGCATCGACGTTCGTGGGCTATGACATCGCCGAGGACGCTCTCGAGCGGGCCAGGGCCGAGGCTGCAGAGCGCGGCCTCACCAACGCCGATTTCGAGGTCAAGGACGCCGCAACGCTCGACCCGGACATCCCGTTCGACGCGATCACCTCGATCGATGCGATCCATGACCAGGTCGATCCGGAGGGGGCAGTGCGCAGCATCTTCGGCGCGCTCGTGCCCGGCGGGACGTACGTGATGGTCGAGCCGGCGGCGTCGAGCAACCTCGAGGACAACGTCAGCAATCCCTTCGCGCCGTGGATCTACGGCGTGAGCACCCTGCACTGCCTGACGGTGTCGCTCGCGCATGGTGGCGCGGGCCTGGGGACGGCGTGGGGAGAGCAGCGTGCTCGCCAGATGCTCATCGATGCGGGATTCGCCGACGTGACGACGCACGAGACGCCCGGCGACCCGCTCGACACGATGTTCGTGACGACCAAGCCGGCGTGATCCCTGCGAGCGCTGTCAGCGGTGAAGGACCTCGTGCCAGAACTGGATCGCGCCGTAGACCATCAGCGCCACGCCCGCAGCGCCGAGAAGCACCAGCGCCAGGCAGCCGAACATGGCCGCGACCTCGCCGCTGTCGTCGATCGTGACCGAAGGCAGCGGCGTCCGCTCCATGTGCGCGCCGAGGTGCAGCTGGCTGCAGTAGCGGAAGGCCAGCTGCTCGCCGGTCATCAGCGCGTCGGGCTTGTTGTCCCACTCGTCGGCGTCGACCCGACGATGCACGCCGACGATCAACGCGTCGTCGGTCGAGATGTCGATCGTGCCGCGGCAGTAGTCGCAGCTGAAGGTGTCGGTCACGCGTACGATCCCGGGCTCGGGGTCAGCACCCGCTGCGCATGAGGTCGGGCTTCTTGCCGGTGGTGACCTCCATGAACGAGACCTTCGATGCGTCGGTGACCTTCGCCGGTGTGGCATCGCCGAACAGGAAGCCGATGTGGTCGTCGCCGACGGTGTGGAAGGCGCCGGCCTGGTCGAATCCGGTCCCTTCGATCGCCGAGAGCTCGGGGTATGCCGCCTTGACCTCGGCCAAGGTGCTGCCAACGCCGATTCCCTCTGCCGTCTTGGGCCCGCTTGCCGTGACACCCAGCGCCGAGATCGAGCCGTCCTCGAGCGTCAGCACGTCGACCCCCTTGAACTGCTTCTTCCACTGCAGATCGAACGTGCAGCCCTCGACGCCATCGACATCCGCGTCGAACAGGCCCGTCGCGATGGCCTCGTCCTTGGTGATGCCGGCGCTGACGGGTCCGATGCTGCCGGGCTTGACGATGAGCTCGCTCGAGTCAGCCGGCGGCGCGGTCGACTCCGGAGTCGCCTCCGGAGTGGCCGATGTCTGCTCGACCGTGGAGTCGATGTCGTCGGTCTTCGGGTCGCTGCCGCATCCCGAGGTCATCAGGATGAGCACTGCGACGATGCCAAACATGCGCTTCATAGGTCCTCCGACCGGGCAGGTGTGAGTCGACCGTAGTGGGTGCAGACGCCCCGCCGCGGGATTTCCCCGCCGGAAGTCATGTCTGCGCTGACAGATAGGCTCATCCGGTGAGCCTCGCCGTACGTGTCATCCCGTGTCTGGACGTCGACAACGGCCGGGTCGTCAAGGGCGTCAACTTCGTCAATCTGCGTGACGCGGGTGACCCCGTCGAGATGGCCAAGGTCTACGACGCCGAGGGTGCCGACGAGCTCACGTTCCTCGACATCACGGCGTCCTCCGACAGCCGCGACACGACGTTCGACGTCGTCGGACGCACGGCCGACCAGGTGTTCATCCCCTTGACGGTCGGCGGCGGCGTCCGTACGCCCGAGGACGTCGACCGCCTGCTGCGCGCCGGTGCCGACAAGGTCGGCATCAACACCGCGGCGATCGCGCGGCCGCAGGTCATCGCCGAGATCGCCCGGCGATTCGGCAACCAGGTGCTCGTGCTGAGCGTCGATGCCCGGCGCAGCAGTGAGCAGCCCAGCGGCTTCGAGGTGACGACCCACGGCGGGCGTACGTCGGCCGGACTCGACGCCGTCGAGTGGGCCCGCACCGCCACCGAGCTGGGCGCCGGGGAGATCCTGCTCAACTCGATGGATGCCGACGGCACAAAGGATGGCTTCGATCTGGAAATGATTCGGGCGGTCCGTGGCGTTACACAAGTGCCACTCATCGCGAGTGGCGGCGCCGGCCGGCTCGAGCACTTCCCAGCGGCCATCGATGCCGGCGCTGACGCAGTGCTCGCCGCAAGTGTGTTCCACTTCGGCGACATGACCATCGGACAGGTGAAAGAGACGTTGCGAGCAGCAGGACACTGTGTCCGATAGGACCACAGCCGAGCCCATCGAGGCGGCCGATCCCGATCCGGACGAACGCGACCTCGGAACGGCCGATCACACACACGTGACGGGTCGTGGTTTCGCGCTGCTCGGCCGGGGCATCCGCGAGCAGCGGTTCCTGTTCTCGCTGTCGGTGATCGGCAGCATCCTCTACGGCGCGATGACCGTCGCCGACGCCTGGGTGCTCGGCTGGGCGACCGATCACGTGATCCGGCCGTCGTTCGAGCGAGGCGAGATCGCCAAGGGCGCGCTCGCCGCTGCCATCGCGTTGTTCCTGGCCGTCGCGGTGCTCCGTGCGCTCGGCATCATCGGCCGCCGCCTGATCGGCGGCATCGTCTTCTACCGGCTCATCGCCGACTACCGGCGCCGCGTCACCCGCAAGTACATCTCGCTGCCGATGGCCTGGCACCATCGCCACCCCACGGGGCAGCTGCTCTCCAACGCCAACGCCGACGTCGAGGCGACCTGGTCGGTGTTCATGCCGCTGCCGATGGCCGTCGGCGTCATCGCGATGCTCCTCGCCGCGATCATCGCGATGCTCGCGGCCGATGTCGTCCTGACGATCGTCGGGCTGATCGTGTTCCCGGCGCTGTTCGCGATCAACGTCTTCTACCAGCGCTGGCTCTCGCCCAAGGTGTCCTACGCCCAGTCGCTGCGCGGCGACGTGAGCTCGGTGGCTCACGAGTCGTTCGACGGCGCGCTCGTCGTCAAGTCGCTGGGGCGCGAGGCCGACGAGACCGAGCGGTTCACCCGGGTGACGCACGAGCTGCGTGACGCCAACATCGCGGTGGGCCGCATCCGCAGCATGTTCGACCCGCTGCTCGAGGCGCTGCCCAACCTCGGCATCCTGCTGGTCATCGTGCTCGGCGTCGGCCGGGTCGCCAGCGGCGCCGCCGACCCCGGAGACGTCGTCCAGGTCGCCTACCTCTTCACCGTCGTGGCATTCCCGGTGCGCGCCATCGGCTGGGTGCTCGGTGAGCTGCCGCGCAGCGTCGTCGGCTGGGAGCGGGTCTCCTCGGTGCTCGACGCGGAGGGATCGATGGCCTACGGCCCGCGCACCCTGCCCGGCAGCGGACCGGTGGCGCTCGACGTCGACGGCCTGACATTCGGCTTCGCCGACGGCGATCGGGACGTCCTGCGTGGCATCGACTTCGAGGTCGAGCCCGGCAAGGTCATTGCCGTGGTTGGTGCGACCGGCAGCGGCAAGAGCACCCTGACATCGCTCCTCACGCGGCTCGTCGACCCCCAGCACGGAGCGATTCGCGTTGACGGGCACGACATCCGCGAGTTGAGCCACACCGAGCTCGCCAAGGCGATCGCCGTCGTCCCGCAAGCCACGTTCCTGTTCGACGACAGCGTGCGAGAGAACGTCACGCTCGGCGGCGACTTCAGCGACGAGGACGTCTGGGCCGCTCTGCGCACGGTCCAGGCCGACGGATTCGTCGCCAATCTGCCCTCCGGTCTCGACGCCGAGCTCGGCGAGCGAGGCACGACGCTGTCCGGCGGCCAGCGCCAGCGCCTGTCGCTGGCCCGGGCGCTCGTACGCCGACCCCGCCTGCTGGTGATGGATGACGCGACGAGCGCCGTCGATCCCGAGGTGGAGCAGCGCATTCTCAAGGCACTCGCTGCCCATACGGCCGACGACGACGGTCCGACGGTCCTCGTGGTCGCCTATCGCAAGGCGACCATCGCGCTGGCCGACGAGGTCGTGTTCCTCGACGAGGGCGTCATCGCCGACCGGGGCAGCCACGCCGAGCTGGTGGCACGTTCCGCCGACTACCGCGATCTCGTCAACGCCTACGACCACGCCAGGGAGGTGGAGTCATGAGCGGGACCGACGACTGACACCCGAGACCGACCGGCTGACCGGCATCGCGATCATGCGTCGCGGCCTCGCACTCTCGCCGGCGATCAAGGACGGCCTCGGCCTGACCCTGCTGCTGGCGATCCTCAGCACGATCGGCGGTTCCGTCGTCCCGATCGTCATCAAGGAGACCGTCGACTCCGGGCTCGGCGAGGGCAACGGCACCGAGCTCAGCGACGTCGCCCCCTACCTCCTGGCCGCGCTCGGCGTGATCATCGTGTCGGGCCTGCTGGCCTACTGGATGCGCGTACGCCTGTTCGTCGCCAGCGAGCGCGGCCTCGCCCAGCTGCGCGTCGATGCGTTCCGGCACGTGCACGACCTGTCGATGCTGACCCAGAACTCCGAGCGTCGTGGCGTGCTGGTGTCGCGGGTGACCTCCGACATCGACCAGGTCTCGCAGTTCCTGCAGTTCACCGGGATCATGATGGTCGTCAGCATCGGCCAGATCATCGTCGCCACGGGCATCATGGCCTACTTCTCCTGGCAGCTGACGATCGTCGTCTGGGTCTGCTTCCTGCCGTTGGGCATCAGCCTCAAGTACTTCGCCGAGCGGCTCAGCCGGGCATACGACATCGTGCGCCGCACCGTCGGCGAGATGCTCGCGGTCATCGCCGAGCCCGTCGTCGGTGCCTCCGTCGTCCGCGCCTACGCGATCGAGCGCCGCACCCAGCAGCGGGTCGACGACGGCATCGCCCGCAACCTCGATGCGAACGTCAAGGCCCAAAAGCTCGTCGCCGTGACGTTCGCCTCCGCTGGTGTCGCCGGCGGCCTCGCCAATGCCGCGGTCATCGGGTTCGGCGTCGCGATCGGCCTGTCCGGGCAGCTGTCGATGGGCACCGTGATCGCGTTCGCGTTCCTCGTCGGGCTGTTCGTCGGCCCGGTGCAGATGGCCACCCAGGTGTTGACCGATGCGCAGAACGCGATCGCCTCGTGGCGCCGGGTCATCGACCTGCTCGACACGCCGGCAGACGTCGTCGATCCCGGGGAGGCCGGCACGACCCTGCCCGGTGGCACCCTCGGTGCACGCTTCGAAGGCGTGACCTTCGCCTATCCCGGCGGTCCCGACGTGCTCAAGGACATCGACGTCGAGATCGCACCTCGCCAGCGCGTCGCGGTCGTGGGGGAGACCGGATCGGGCAAGACCACGTTCGCCAAGCTGCTGACCCGCCTGATGGATCCCACTGCCGGCGTCGTACGCCTCGGCGAGACTGACATCAGCCGCGTGTCGTTCGACGACCTGCGCCAGCACGTGCTGATGGTCCCGCAAGAAGGCTTCCTGTTCGACGCCACGCTGCGCGACAACCTGCTCTACGGCAAGAAGGACGCGACCGAGGCCGAGCTCCGCGATGTCTTCAACCGGCTCGCCCTGTCCGACTGGTACGCCTCGCTGCCGCGCGGACTCGACTCGCAGGTCGGCCAGCGCGGTGAGTCCCTCTCGGCAGGAGAGCGCCAGCTCGTCGCCCTCGTACGCTCCGCGCTCGCCGATCCGGAGTTCATCGTGCTCGACGAGGCGACCAGCGCGGTCGACCCCCAGACCGAGCTGCGGGCGACCCGCGCGCTCGACCGGCTGCTCGATGGCCGGTCCAGCGTGACGATCGCCCACCGGCTCTCGACCGCAGAGAACGCCGACCGGGTCCTGGTGTTCGACGCCGGCCGGCTGGTCGAGGACGGCACGCACACCGAGCTGGTCGAGCTCGGCGGCGTCTACGCGCGGTTGCACGCGAGCTGGGTCGCCCAGGCGTCGCTGTCGAGCCACCACCCGGTCGTCGACCCCGTGTGACTCCGTCGTCGTCGCAGGGGCCTGAGACACTGGTAGGCGTGAGCTCCCTCGACCCGGCCATCGCCTCGCGCCTCAAGCGCGACGCCGACGGCCTCGTGACCGCCGTGATCCAAGATGCCGAGAGCCGCGACGTGCTCATGGTCGGCTGGATGGACGACGAGGCGCTGCACCGCACCCTGACGACGGGCCGCGGCACGTTCTGGAGCCGCAGCCGTCAGCAGTACTGGGTCAAGGGGGAGACCTCCGGCAACACCCAGGCCGTGCGCGAGGTGCGGCTCGACTGCGACGGCGACACGTTGCTCGTGCTCGTCGACCAGACCGGCCCCGCGTGCCACACCGGCGCGCGCACCTGCTTCGATGCGGACCGGCTGTTGTGAACCCCCGCCGCCTCTACGCGCCAGTCGTGCTCGGCACGCTCGCCGCCGGCGGGCTGGCCTTCTTCGCGGCGTCACGCACGTGGGCGCACGTCCGCGTCGCCACCGACGGCCTGCCGTCTGACTCCGTCGACGTCACCGGCACCGACGCCCAGCCCCTTGTGTCGGCGCTGGCGCTGGTCGTCGTGACCGCTGCGCTGGCGGTGCTGGCCGCGTCCCCGCGCGTACGTCGGGTCGTCGGAGTCTTCACGGTCCTGGTGGCCGTGGCCGCCGCGATCGTCGTGCTGCTCGGCAGCTCGTCGCTCGACAACGCGGTCGATCATGCCGTCAAGGCGTCTCCGGCCTACACAGGTTCTGGCGACCACGACTTCACGACGTCGGTCTGGAGGTACGTCACGGCGTTCGCCTTCGTGCTGGCGGCACTCCTCGGCGGTGTCACGGCCAGGCTCGGGGCCCGATGGCCGACGATGAGCAGTCGCTACGACGCCCCAGCCGCACGACCAGCGGTCACGGCTCCGCAGTCCGACGCCGAGATGTGGAAGGCGTTGGACGAGGGTCGCGATCCCACCCAGTAGTCTGAGCGCAGATCACGACCACGAGGAGAAATCACCCATGCACGGATCATCGCCCGCCGCCTGGACCGCCGTCCTGCTGTGCCTCGCCGGCATCACGATCGGTGGCGTTGCTCTGATCCCCGACCCGCACTGGGTGTGGTTCACGGTCGGCTGCGTCATCGCCGTCGGATCGGGCCTCGTCGGCCGGGTCATGTCGGCGGCCGGTCTCGGCGTCGACCGCGCCGAGCACGCCGAGCACTGAGGCGATGAGCGACCAGCCGCCGCAGTACCCCAGCTATCCCGGCTCGGACGAACCGCAGGGCCAGGAGCCTGGCCAGCAGCCCCCGCCGCCCGGCTATGGCCAGGCACCCCAGGGCCCGCCGGCGTACGGTCAGCCCGCGTACGGTCAGCCGGCGTACGGCCAGCCCGCGTACGGTCAGCCGGCGTACGGTCAGCCTGCGTACGGCCAGCCGGCTTACGGCCAGCCCGCCTACGGTCAGCCGGCGTACGGCTACGGCTACCCGCCGCAACCGCGCACCAATGGCAAGGCGATGTGGTCGATGATCGTCGGCATCATCTCGATCGTGTTCTGCTACCTCGGCGTGCTCATCGGCCCGGTCGCGATCGTCCTGTCTGTCCTCGGCAAGAAGGACATCAAGAAGAGCAACGGCGCCGAGACGGGCGAGGGCATGGCGACCGCCGGCCTGGTCACCGGGATCATCGGCACGGTCATCCAAGCGGCGTTCACCACCCTGGTCATCGTGACCGAGGTGAACAACTGGTGACACCGATGCCGAGGCTCGAGGCTGAGCGCCGCGTGACGGCGGCGAGTCTTCGCGCCCCGGCACTGGTCGGCGCCGCCGGCCTGGGAGCTGCCGTGCTCCTACACTTCCACGACCCGCACGATTCGGGGTCCTACGGCTACTGCCCGTTCCTCGTGCTCACCGGCAAACCGTGCCCGGGCTGCGGGGGCCTGCGCGCAGTCAACGACCTGACGCGAGGTGACTTCGTCGGTGCGGCCAGCAGCAACGTCCTGGCGGTCGCGTTGGTCGCCTTCCTTGCTGTGGCCTGGGTGCTGTGGTTCGCCCGTCGCCTGCGGGGCAAGGTCGACGGGATGATCGCGTTGAACGCCAAAGCCGGCTTCGTGCTGATCGGTGTGCTCGCGGTATTCGGAATCCTTCGCAACACCCCGTGGGGTTCCTGGCTCGCGCCGTGATTGCTACGGAGCGACCGGTTGGCCCTGGAAGCGCCGGAAGGCGTACGCGCCGGCGAGGGTGACAATCGGGAACGCTGCAAGCAGGCCGACGAGGCACAGCAGAGCGCCGGCCACGATCACGAGGATGGCCAACAATCCCGTCAGCAGGCCATCGCCGAGATTTCGACCGACCAACGTGAAGCTCGCGCCGATCGACTCGATCGGGTCGGTGCCCTTGTCGACAACGAAGAAGAGCGTGAAGAAGGCGAAGATCGAGAATGCGAGTCCGGGCAGGACGCACAGCAGGGTGCCGATCGTGGTCGCAAGGCTTACGAGCAGGCCGGCGACGAGCACTTTCGCGACGTTGAGCGCCCCGAACGCCCTACCGATGTCGAACTTCCCCCCGTCGGCGACGTCGAGCGCCCCCTTGATCATCATCGCGTAGAGGATGTAGCCGATCGTCCCCGTGATGGTCTGCGCCACCAAGGAGGCCGCCATGGCACCGGCCTCGAACTCGAACCCGTCGCTGGTGAAGAGCGCCGGCGACGGGGCGACGACCTCGGAGATGACGCCAAGCACGATTGTCCCGACAAGGACGATCAATGTCGCGGCGATCATCACGCCGGCGTTGTCCTTGAACTTGCGCCAGCCGTAGGCGATCGCGTCTGACGCGCTGTAAGGCGCGCCTCCATAGCCACCCGGCGCGGGTGGGTAGCCGCCCGGCGGAGGCGGTGGGTAGCCGCCCTCGGGAGGCGGAGTGGATCCGTAGGCCGGAAGATCACCAGTGGATGGGTTGGGATCGCCTGGGTACGGAGGCGGCTCGTTCGTCATGCCGCGAGCATAGATGCGGACGTCGGTTGTTGCACAGGCTTCTCGTCAGCCGGTGAAGTACGGCGAAATCAGCCACGTGAGGATCACGAGAGCGATCGTCGTCGCGCCGATCGTGAGGCCGACGACCGCCGTCATGTCGCCGCCTTGGGCGCCTTTGGCCTCGCGGATCTCCCTGCGCGCGAACACACCACACGTCACGGACGGCACGGCGAGCGCGAATGCGAAGAACGGGTAGATGAACAGCCAAGGAAAGGCCACGGCCCCGAGGATCACGCTGTAGATCGCCTTGGGATTGCTGCGAAGCCCCGGTCCGTCGGGACTCACGTCAGTTGAAGTCGCTCGAGTAGTTGGTATCGATTACGCCGGTGGCCACCAGCACCACGATGACGATGAACCCGAGGATGCCCATCGCACCGGTGACGATGCCGGCGGTCGACATGCCCGAACCAGTCTGAGCACCGTTGGACTTGGCGATCTCGCCGCGGGAGATCACTCCCAGGATGATCGAGGCGATGCCGATCAGCCCTCCGAACGTGCAGCAGAGCCCGACGATGCTGGCGATGCCCGTGATCATCGACCACAGGGCCTTCTTGTTCTGCTGAGGTGCGGCGCCATAGCCGCCCGGTGCAGGCGGTGGGTAGCCACCACCTGGGGCGGCGGTGGATAGGAGCCTGGAGGCGGCGGTGGGTATGAGCCCTCAGGTGGCGGCGTCGAGCCGTAGTTCGGCGGCGGCGGGGTCTGGGGGTCGTTGGCGGACGGGTTTGATTCGCCCGGATACGGGGGAGGCTCGTTCGTCGTCATGCCGAGAGCATAGTGACAACCGGACTCACGGGAACCCCTGCGAGGCGCGAGTCGGCTCAGGGATACTCTTGAAGGAATTCATCGCGAGGCAGGAGGAGGGTTCGTGTCCGTACTCGACGAGATCTTGGCCGGCGCCGCCGAGGACCTCCGCGACCGCATGGACAAGACATCCCTCGATGACCTGAAGGCCCAGGCCGCTCGTCAGAACGAAGCCCTCGACCCGATGCCGGCGTTCCGCGCTGATGGCGTGTCGGTCATCGCCGAGGTCAAGCGCGCGAGCCCCAGCAAGGGTGAGCTCGCCGCGATCAAGGACCCGGCCGCGCTGGCAGCCGACTATGCCGCTGGTGGCGCCGCAGCGATCAGTGTCCTCACCGAGCAGCGCCGGTTCGGCGGCACGCTCGACGATCTGCGCGCGGTGCGTGCCAACGTCGACGTCCCGGTGCTCCGCAAGGACTTCATCACGACCTCCTACCAGCTGTGGGAGGCACGGGCCGCCGGCGCCGACCTGGCGCTGCTGATCGTGGCTGCCCTCGAGCAGATCGCCCTCGAGAGCCTCATCGAGCGGGCTCGGTCGATCGGCCTCACGCCGCTCGTCGAGGTGCACGACGAGGACGAGGTCGACCGCGCTGTCGATGCCGGCGCCGATCTGATCGGCGTCAACGCGCGCAACCTCAAGACCCTCGAGATCGACCGCGGTACGTTCGAGCGGCTCTCGCCGCGCATCCCGGACGGAGTCGTCAAGGTCGCCGAGTCGGGCGTACGCGGCCCCCACGACGTCATCGAGTACGCGAAGAGTGGCGCGCATGTGGTCCTGGTCGGAGAGACCCTCGTACGCGGCGACGATCCCCGCGCGAGCGTCGCAGACCTCGTCGCAGCCGGAGCGCATCCCGCTCTGCAGCACCGCTGGTAGAGGCGTCATCGTTGCGACGGTGACGCGCCTTCGCCCTGCCGCTTCCACCATCAAGAGGACACATGTACGCGCAACCTGACTCCACCGGGCACTTCGGACGCTTTGGCGGCCGCTTCATGCCCGAAGCACTCATCGCCCCGCTCGACGAGCTCGACCACGCCTGGACCGAGGCCAAGGCCGACCCGGCGTTCATGACCGAGCTCAACCGCATGCTGCGGGAGTACGCCAATGTCCCGAGCCCGCTGTATGAGGCCCACCGCTTCTCGGAGGCGGCCGGCGCCCGCATCCTGCTCAAGCGCGAGGACCTCAACCACACGGGCGCGCACAAGATCCGCAACGTCATCGGCCAGGCGCTGCTGGCCAAGCGCATCGGCAAGCCCCGGGCCATCGCCGAGACCGGAGCCGGCCAGCACGGCGTCGCCTCCGCGACGGCTTGCGCCTACCTCGACCTCGAGTGCGTCGTCTACATGGGCGAGCTCGACACGCAGCGCCAGGCGCTCAACGTCGCGCGCATGAAGATGCTCGGCGCCGAGGTCGTCCCGGTCACGACCGGCAGTCGTACGTTGAAGGACGCGATCAACGAGGCCCTGCGCGACTGGGTCTCGAGCGTCGACACGACGTCGTACCTGTTCGGCACCGCAGCGGGCCCGCACCCGTTCCCGAGCATGGTGCGCGACCTGACCAGGGGCATCGGCGACGAGGCCCGGGCGCAGGTTCTCGAGCTGACCGGCACGCTGCCTGACGCCGCGGTGGCCTGCGTCGGTGGCGGATCCAACGCGATCGGCTTGTTCACGGCGTTCATTGACGATGCCGACGTCCTGCTCGTCGGCGTCGAGGCCGGCGGTGACGGCGTCGAGACGGGACGCCACGCGGCGACCATCACGGGCGGCGATGTCGGCGTCCTGCACGGTGCCCGTTCGTTCCTGCTGCAGGACGAGGACGGCCAGACGATCGAGTCACACTCCATCTCGGCGGGTCTCGACTATCCCGGTGTCGGCCCGGAGCACTCGTTCCTCGCCGACACGGGCCGAGCGTCGTACGTCCCGGCCACTGATGCCGAGGCGATGTCGGCGTTCGACCTGCTCTGCAAGACCGAGGGCATCATCCCCGCGATCGAGTCGGCGCATGCACTTGCCGGCGCGCTCGAGCTGGCCAAGGAGCTCGGCCCTGACTGCGACGATCCTCGTCAACCTGTCGGGTCGTGGCGACAAGGACGTGCACACCGCGGCGGAGTACTTCGGGCTGATCGAGGAGCCGGTCGTGCTCGAGCAGGGGAGCGAAGAATGAGCACGATCGACGAGCTGTTCGTGCGTACGAGGGCAGCGAACCGGGCGGCGCTCGTCGGCTACCTGCCGGCCGGGTTCCCGTCCAAGGAGCTGTCGATCAAGGCCATCGAGGCGATGGTCGACGGCGGTGTTGACCTCGTCGAGGTCGGCCTGCCCTACAGCGACCCGGTGATGGACGGCCCCACGATCCAGGCCGCCGCCGACCAGGCCCTGCGCGCCGGCACGCGTACGACCGATGTGATCGACGTCGTGCGGGCCAGCGCCGCCACGGGCGCGCCGACTGTCGTCATGACCTACTGGAACCCGGTCGAGCGCTTCGGCGTCAACCGGTTCGCCGAGGCGCTGGCCGACGCCGGGGGAGCAGGACTCATCACCCCTGACCTGATCCCCGACGAGGCGGACGAGTGGGTCGCCGCGTCCGAGCAGTACGGCCTTGACCGGATCTTCCTGGTCGCGCCGTCGTCGACCGACGCTCGCCTCGCGATGACAGCCGAGGCGGCGAGCGGCTTCGTGTATGCCACCGCGGTCATGGGTGTCACCGGCGCCCGCGAGCAGACCAGCGCCCTGGGCCCGGAGCTCGTCGCTCGACTGCGCAAGGTGACCGACAAACCGGTCGGCGTCGGTCTCGGCGTGAGCAACGGCGACCAGGCTCGAGAGGTCGCGGCCTTTGCCGACGCGGTGATCGTGGGGTCCGCCCTCGTACGCTGTCTGCTGGATGCCGAGGACGAGTCCGCCGGGCTCGAGGCCATCCGCCGGTTGGCCCAGGACCTGCGCGCCGGCGTCGAGAGGAACTAGCCACGTGAGCGTCGCGTCATACATCCCCAGCCCGTCGCACGGTGTGTGGGACATCGGCCCGATCCCGCTGCGGGCTTATGCGCTGGGCATCATCATCGGCGCCATCGTCGCGATCATGATCGGGGAGCGCCGGTTCCAGGCGCGAGGCGGTCGTGAGGGCTTGATCGGCGACGTCGCGATCTGGGCGATCCCGTTCGGCATCGTCGGTGCGCGGATCTATCACGTCGCGACCGACCCGGAGCTCTACTTCAGCGACGGCAAGCACCCGATCAACGCGCTCAAGATCTGGGAGGGCGGGCTCGGCATCTGGGGTGCCATCGCAGGCGGCGCCCTCGGCGCATACATCGCATGCCGCCGCTATGGGGTGTCGTTCTCCTCGGTGGCCGATGCGCTGGCGCCGGGGCTGCTCGTGGCACAGGCGATCGGCCGCATCGGCAACTACTTCAACCAGGAGCTGTTCGGCAAGCCGACGACCCAGCCGTGGGGCCTGGAGATCGACGCGGCTCACCGCCCGGACGGCTACTCCCAGTTCGCGACGTTCCATCCCACATTCCTCTACGAGCTGCTGTGGAACCTCGCCGCAGCCGCGCTGATCATCGCGATCGACCGCAAGGTCAAGCTCACCGGTGGGCGGGCCTTCGCGCTCTACGCGATGCTCTACACCTCCGGGTCGCGTGTGGATCGAAGCCCTGCGCATCGACACCGCGAACCACATCGGACCGTTCCGGCTCAATGTCTGGACCTCGATCATCGTGTTCGCGGTGGCCGCGACGTTCTTCGTCGCAACCCGCAAGCGCGGTGCTCCCGCTGAGAGTGACGATCTTGAGGCGACACGCCCGGACGAACCTCAATAGCGTCACTCCCAAACGGGTGCCGCACCTCAGGAAAGCCTGACCTTCGGTGCGCATACGCGCGGTCAGACGTACGTTTTCACCATGACCGACGCACTCGAGAGCACCGAACCCCTGCCTGATCCTGAGCATGTCGAGCACGAGCACCCCGACGTGACGGGCGGCTGGCTCCGGCCGGCCGTGTTCGGTGCGATGGACGGGCTGGTGTCGAACTTCGCGCTGATCATGGGCGTCGTCGGCGGCAGCAGCGCCAACGACACCAAGCCGGTCGTCCTCGCGGGACTTGCCGGCCTGGCTGCGGGTTCGTTCTCGATGGCGGCGGGGGAGTACACGTCAGTGGCGAGCCAGAGCGAGTTCGCGCATGGCGCAGGTCGACATCGAGCGCGACGAGATCCTCAACAACGAGCACGCCGAGGAGGCCGAGCTCGCGGCGATGTTCACCGAGAAGGGCGTCGACGAGAACGTCGCGCGGGAGGTGGCGGCGCAGATCCACCGCAACCCCGAGAACGCCGTCAAGGTCCACGCACGCGAGGAGTTCGGCGTCGACGTCGACGACCTGGCCTCGCCGATGCTCGCCGCGGTGTCCTCGTTCTTCTCGTTCGCGCTGGGCGCGCTGATCCCCGTCTTCCCGTACCTGATCGGCATCGAGTCGCCGTGGCTGGCGATCGGGCTGTCGCTCGTGGCGCTGTTCGCATGCGGTGCGATCGTCACCCGCATCACCGCCAGGTCGTGGTGGTTCGGCGGTTTCCGACAGCTCCTCCTCGGCGGCGCGGCGGCCGGGCTGACCTATCTCGTGGGCGACGCGGTGGGCAGTGCCATCGGCTGACAGCGACGCTCCGACGCCTGAGAGGCACGGGAGTCGTGCGCGCGGCGGTTCGCCGTGTAATCTTGT
>CAWFOH010000014.1:0-112009 GCA_963817425.1 uncultured Actinomycetota bacterium | reverse complement strand
GTCATGATCAAGGATGACCACGTTCGTGTACGACTTCAGCGAAGGCGGGATGGATCAGAAGGACCTCTTGGGCGGCAAGGGGGCGAACCTGGCGGAGATGACCAAGCTGGGGTTGCCGGTGCCGCCGGGGTTCACGATCAGCACCGACGCCTGTCGGGCATACATGGCCGAGGGCAAGGAGCCGGACGGGCTGGCCGACGAGGTCAGCAAGCACCTGGCGGCGCTGGAGCAGGCGCGCGGCAAGAAGCTGGGCGATCCGGAGGACCCGCTGCTGGTGTCGGTGCGGTCGGGCGCGAAGTTCTCCATGCCGGGGATGATGGAGACCGTCCTCAACGTCGGGCTCAACGACGAGTCGGTCAAGGGCCTGGCGCAGGTCGCGGGCGGCGACGAGCGGTTCGCGTACGACTCCTATCGCCGGCTGCTGCAGATGTTCGGCAGCACGGTGCTGGGCATCGACGCCGGCGTGTTCGCCGAGGCGCTGGACGCGCTCAAGGCCGAGCGCAACACCGAGAACGACCTCGACCTGACCGCCGACGACCTGCAGGGACTCATCGAGACATACAAGGGGCTCATCGCCGAGCACGGCGGCCGCGACTTCCCGCAGGACCCGCGCGAGCAGCTCAACATGGCGGTGCTGGCCGTCTTCGACTCGTGGAACACCGAGCGCGCCGCGCTCTATCGCCGCCAGGAGCGCATCCCCGACGACCTCGGCACCGCGGTCAACATCTGCTCGATGGTGTTCGGCAACGGGGGAGACGACTCCGGCACGGGCGTCGCGTTCACCCGCGACCCGGCGACCGGCGCGCAGGGCCTCTACGGCGACTACCTCGTCAACGCGCAGGGCGAGGACGTCGTCGCCGGCATCCGCAACACGATCCCGCTCGCCGACCTCGAGCAGGTCGACAAGGGCGCGTACGACGAGCTGCTCGCGATCATGCAGAAGCTCGAGCACCACTACAAGGACCTGTGCGACATCGAGTTCACCGTCGAGCACGGCAAGCTCTGGATGCTGCAGACCCGGGTCGGCAAGCGTACGGCCGAGGCGGCGTTCCGCATCGCCCACTCGTTCGCCTCCGAGGGCATCATCAGCCTCGACGAGGCGGTCGACCGGGTGACCGGCGAGCAGCTGGCGCAGCTGATGTTCCCCCGATTCGACGCCGACGCCGAGCGGCACCTGATCGGCAAGGGCATGAACGCCTCGCCGGGTGCCGCGGTGGGCAAGGCGGTGTTCGACTCGCCGACCGCCGTCGAGTGGGCGGCCAACGGCGACGACGTCATCCTCGTGCGCCGCACCACCAACCCCGACGACCTGTCCGGCATGGTCGCCGCCAAGGGCATCCTGACGAGTCGCGGCGGCAAGACCTCGCACGCCGCCGTCGTGGCGCGCGGCATGGGGCGTACGTGCGTGTGTGGCGCCGACGAGCTCGACGTCGACACCGAGGCGGGCCGGTTCAAGGCAGCCGACGGCACGGTCATCGAGGAGGGCGACGTCATCTCGATCGACGGCACCACCGGCGAGATCTTCGAAGGCGCCGTCGACGTGGTCGACTCCCTGGTCGTACGCCACTTCGAGGGCGACAAGGCCGCGGACGACGACGACCTCGTGCACGCCGTGATCGCGCTGATGGACCACGCCGATGGCGTACGCAGGCTGGCCGTGCGGGCCAACGCCGACACCCCGGACGACGCCGCGCGGGCCCGCAGGTTCGGCGCGCAGGGCATCGGGCTGTGCCGCACCGAGCACATGTTCCTCGGCGAGCGGCGCGAGTACGTCGAGCACCTGATCCTGGCCGAGACGCCCGAGGAGCAGCAGGAGGCGCTCGGCGCGCTGCTGCCGATGCAGCGCGACGACTTCGTCGGCATCCTCGAGTCGATGGACGGCCTGCCGGTCACGATCCGGCTGCTCGACCCGCCGCTGCACGAGTTCCTGCCCGACTACACCGAGCTCGCGGTGCAGGTCGCGCTCGAGGAGGAGCACGGCGAGGACAACCCGCGCACGATCAAGCTGCTCGCCGCGGTGAAGCGGCTGCACGAGGAGAACCCGATGCTGGGGCTGCGCGGCGTACGCCTCGGCATCGTCATCCCCGGCCTGTTCACGATGCAGGCGCGGGCGATCCTCGAGGCCGCCGCGCTGCGTACGGCCGCCGGGGGAGACCCGCGGCCGGAGATCATGATCCCGCTGGTCGGCGCCCCGCAGGAGCTCGAGCTGATGAAGGCCGAGATCATCGCGGTTGCCGCCGAGGTCGAGAAGGAGACCGGCAACAAGCTGGACGTTCAAGATCGGCACGATGATCGAGCTGCCCCGTGCGGTGGCGGTGGCCCACAAGATCGCGAAGTCGGCGGAG
The DNA here is from genome assembly GCA_963817425.1 of uncultured Actinomycetota bacterium. Classification (GTDB taxonomy): domain Bacteria; phylum Actinomycetota; class Actinomycetes; order Propionibacteriales; family Nocardioidaceae; genus Aeromicrobium. The sequence continues at coordinate 109,664 of CAWFOH010000014.1, read as the reverse complement.
TTCTTCTCGTTCGGCACCAACGACCTGACGCAGATGACGTGGGGGTTCTCGCGCGACGACGTCGAGGCGTCGTTCTTCTCGACGTACCTCGACAAGGGCATCTTCGCGGTCTCGCCGTTCGAGTCGCTCGACGTCGAGGGGGTCGGGTTGCTCGTCGAGCACGCGGTGAAGGTGGGCCGCAAGGCGCGCCCTGACCTGCACCTCGGCGTCTGCGGCGAGCACGGGGGAGACCCGGACTCGATCCACTTCTTCGACCGGATCGGGCTCGACTACGTGTCGTGCTCGCCCTATCGCGTACCCGTCGCGCGCCTGGAGGCCGGCCGATCAGCCAGCGCGAGCTCCGCGTCGGCGTAGGTTCCCTAGGACTCCATGCTGTCGGGTCGGCTCAGCAGATCCCGTGCCTCGTCGTAGGCATCGATCGGCAGGCCAAGTTGTCGACGTACGCGATGGCGGCCGACGAGCGACATCGAGGGAAGCTCGTCGATGTCCTCGGGGTTTATGTCGCGCAGAGGGATCGTGAACCAACGATGTGCGTCCTTGAGACGGTCCGCTTCTTCCAGCGATTCGGCGATGAACTCGCACTCGGAAACGTTGAGCTCGCCGGCGCGAACCCTTGCGAGCAGCTCTGTCAGGATCTCGTCAGCGCGGGCTTGGTCGCCGACCTGCAGCTCGTTCATCAGCATTCCGCACCGCGGATCGAAGACAGTCGGCCCGCCGTCCTCGATCGCGGCCAGACTGGCTTCGCGGGCAGCGTCGAAGTCACCGACCAGGTTGAGCTCGCCGGCGAGGCTGTCCAGGAACTCCGCCCGGCCTTCGTCGCCGGGTGCCATCTCGGCGATCCGCTCGCGAAACCGGACGATCCTTTGGGGGGCCGCCAGGGTCAAGATGATGCTGTCGATCTCATCGCTGATGTCGTCGAGTTCCATGATTCCAGTCTGGCCTTCATCCACATGGCTTCGCCAGCCACTGCGGCGTCCACACCCGGCAACATGTCGACGGTTGGCGAGCCGGTGTACTTCTAGCGTCTGGGCATGGACCTTCACGACTCCGGCACGCCGATCGCCACGACCCGGTGGTCGGAGGCCTTTGCTGCCGAGATGCGGCAGTTCATCATCGATCAGAGCGAGGGACGCAGTGACGAGACCGAGCAGCGCTATGCGGCGGTGGCTGATGACTTGTCAGCCTTTGTCGCGCACGTGGATGTCGGACCGTGGCTCGGCGCCGAGCTGGGAGCGCACCTCGAAGCCCAGCGCCGAGAGATCGGGGCCGACGCCCTCCTGTCGTCGTTGGGCCTGATGTCGTTCGTTCGGGTGTTCCCAGCCTTCCTGGCAGACCCGTGGCTGCCGCCACCGGGAGCGCAGCGTCGTACCCACCGGGCTGTGGCCCGACGCCTCAAGACGTTCCTGCGGCTTGAGGCGTCGCGGCGGGGGTGCCTGCATCGCGACGACTTCAGGGCGATCGACAAGGCGCTCGGCTGCGCCTACTCCCTGGACGACGCTGACCCGCGGCCAGGTCGCACCGGCATGGTCACCTGCACCGTGACGCTCGATCTGGTCGAGCACCTCGTCGATCGGCTGCTGGAAGACGTCACAGATGGCAAGCACGAGACGCTGGACGAAGCCGTCGCGGCCCGCCTAAATCCGGTCCAGGTGACGGTCTGGCGGGAGCCGGATGATCCGTGGGACTACGGCGGATACCGGTGATATCATTGATCCACAGTGATATCACCTCGGAGGCGATCATGGCAGCGGTGACGATCAGAAACCTGCCTGACGAGACGCATCGTGCCCTCAAAGCACGGGCAGCACGCAATGGACGCAGCACAGAAGCTGAGATCCGCGAGATCCTCGGCGAAGCGGTCAAGCCGCGAGCGCACGAAGGTCTCGGCGACCTGCTAGCCAGGGTCGGCGCCGGCGTCGGCGGCGTCGAGCTCGATGTCATGAGGGACGCTGCGGAAGCAGAAGCGCCCGATCTGCGGTGATCGTCGTCGACACCAACGTGATCTCAGAGCCCCTTCGGTCAGCTCACGATGAACGCGTACGCGGGTGGCTCAACCGGCAGGAGCCCGAGACTCTTTATCTGTCAGCCATGACCGTCGCCGAGCTCATGCTCGGTGTCGAGCTACTGCCCGACGGACGCCGCAGGGACGAGTTGAGGCATGCCGTCGAATCGATCGTGACTGACACGTTCCGTGGCCGGGTCCTGGACTTCGACTCCGGCGTGGCTCTGACCTATGCCCCTTTGATGGCACGTGCACGCAGACAGGGAGTCGCTGTGTCGGTCGCGGACGGCCAGATCGCTGCGACCGCCAGCCACCACGGCTTCGCCGTGGCGACCAGGGACGTGCAGCCCTTCGAAGCCGTCGGGCTCACGGTGATCAATCCGTGGGCGTGAGATGGTGCGGTCGTCCCGCGCGGACGTACCCCTAGGCGCCGCTGAAACCCTGCACGCGGCGATCCCGCGATAGCGACCTGGTTCATGAGGGCATGTCGCGGGATGTCTGGGTACGAGTCGGGCCATGAAGGCGACCACCTACACGACATACGGCGGACCGGAAGTCCGCGAGCTCACCGATGTCGACGAACCCAAGATCGGCCCTGAATGGGTCAAGGTCGCGGTCCGCGCGACGTCCGTCAATCCGGTTGACTGGCAGGTCGCGAAGGGCGAGATGGACGCCATGCTCGACACGTTCTTCCCGGTGACGCCGGGCTGGGACGTCGCCGGCGTCGTCGAGGAGGTCGGTCCGGCAGTCACTCGCGGCAAGATCGTCATCACGGCCGACTGACGAAAGGCCATGTCCGAGCCGATCTGTAGGCTGGGACTGGTCACAGCATGGAGGCTCATTTCTACCCGAAATTGCAGTCAAAAAGTTTGGTGAAAGCCTTGCTTCTTGGGGCCGAGTTCTGGTTGACTAGAACACATGTTCGAGCCGATGCCTCCCACCCTCTCCGATGTCGCTCGGGTGCTGGATGCAATCGGGCTCGACACGTACGAGCTCATGGGCGCACGTGAACAGATCGCGGCATGTGAGGCGCTCGGTCGGTTGGAGTCGCGGGTCAAGGCGCACCAACTGGCAGCCGCCGCGGCAGCGGACCGCTCGGAGGCCGCGTCGACGATCGGCGCGGCTTCGACCGGAGCGATGATCGCCAACGGCTTCGGCGGCGACCCCGGTGCCGCGGCCAGGCTGCTCAAGCAGGCCAAGAAGATCGAGGACCTGTCCGCGACCCAACAAGCGTTGGCCCGCGGCGAGGTGTCGCTCGCGCAGGCCGAGCTGATCGCCGACAAGGTCAAGGACCTACCAGGTGACCCGACCGAGGCGCAGCGTGAGGGTTGTGAGACCCAGCTGCTCGACGATGCCAAGAAGCTCAGTCTCAAGGACCTGAGCCGCCGGGCCGACCGCATCACTGAGACCTTCGCGCCCGACGAGGTCGATGCGCATGAGAACGAGACGCTCGCGCAGCGCGAGCGTCGGGCACGCAAGAACTCCTACTTCTGGATCGCTGACCGCAAGGATGGCACCTTCAAGGGCGAGTTCGTGATCCCCGAGGCGCAGGGCGAGATGCTCAAGAACGCCTTGCAGGCGCTCAACGCGCCCCAGGTCAAGAAGGCCGAGGACGACCCGACGCTCGCGGTACTCGATGAGAAGCCGACCTACGGCCAGCAGATGGCCAGTGCGTTCTGCACCCTGATCGAGCATCTCCCGGCCGACAAGCTTCCCGACACTGCGGGTGTCGGCGTGACGGTGACCGTCAACATCGACCTCAAGAGCCTCATCGACGGGCTCAAGGGTGGCACCCTCTCCACCGGCTGCCGGATCTCCGCCAACGAAGCCCGGCGGATGGCCTGCGAGCACGGATTGCTGCCAATGGTGTTCAACGGCAAGCCACTCCCGCTCGACTGCGGCCGGGAGCAGCGCTTGTTCAACCGGGCCCAGCGACGCGCCGCCGAAAAGCGCGACCGCGGCTGCAGCTTCCCTGGATGCGACCGGCCACCCTCGTGGTGCGTCGGGCACCACGCGCGCAAGCACTGGGCCAAGGGCGGCGCGACCGACCTGGGCGACATCGTGCTGATCTGTGCCCACCACCATCGGGTGGTTCACGCTGAGGACTGGGACATCAGGTTCGCCGAAGACGGCTATCCCGAATATGTGCCACCTGCGTCGATCGACCCGAGACGAAGGCCGATGCGGAACTCACGATTCCGCGCCGAAGTCCCCTCCACGCATGCCGCCTGAGCCCGTCCAACCGGGTTCATCCGGCATGCCCTGTGCCGTGCGACCGGACCTGGATCAGACGACCGACGCGACGTCCTCGACTTCCTCGTCGGCGTGGTGCTTGCGGCCGACGATCAACGCGGCGATCAGCGCACCCAGTGTGCCGAGCAGCTCGTCGCTGAGGGTGTCCTCGTATGCGCCGTCGAGCTCCGTGCCGCGGCGGATGAAGGTGTACCACTCGCCGAGCTCCCAGCCCACGGCCAGGATCGCGCCGAGTCCGGTGATCGTGAGGATGAGTCCCCACGCCGGACCGCACCAGACGAGGCGCAGCAGCAGGCCGCAACCCCAGAGCAGCAGCATCCAGTTGAAGAAGTGGTTGGCGTTGTCCCACCAGTCGACCGAGTCGTAGAGGTCGACGGTGTTGCCCGACACGTCGACGAGGAACGGCGACATGATCAGCGCGAACGCGCCCCACGGCAGCTGATCGACAGGCGTACGTTCGCGGGTCCGCCACCACCAGACCGCAGGGACGATCAGCATCATCAGGGGATAGGCGAGCAGCCGGTAGCCGAAGCCCTTGCCCTCGAACTGCTCGAGGCCGGCGAACGCGCCGACGAGGAGTTGGACGAACGTGAGCGCGAAGATGACGACCGCCGCATAGAAGCCGCGGGTCCTGGGGATCTGCATGGCGAACACCTTCCCACAAGATTTCACCGTGCGGGCACCAGTTGGCTCGCCTAGCGTCGGGGGCATGAAGAAGCCGAGCTACAGCGCCATGTTGTCCATCGCCACCGTTGCCTACTCCGTCTACGCGCTTGCCAACCCGCGCCACCTCGGCAAGGCGCTGACCGCGAGCCCGCTGAAGCAGCCCGACTACGACATCGCTGCGCGTACGTTCGGCGTACGCGACCTGGTCATCAGCGGCCTGGCGCTGGCCGCTCCGACCGCTGCCGCACGCGAGCACGCCATGATGGGCCGCGTCGCGTTCGACCTGACCGACTCGGCGCTGTTCACGAACGAAGCCACGACGACGGGCCGCAAGGCCAAGATCCTCGCCGTCACCGTCGGCTGGGCCACGCTCAACGCCGCCGCGATCGTCGCCGACCGCCGCCGCTGACGGAGGCGCTCAGCGCAGCAGCAGCCAGGTGACGGCCGCACAGGCGGCGAACAGCACCACTGCGGCCGCGACGACGATTTTCGTCGACCAACCAGACGGCGCCCCGACGTCAGGCCCGCCGACTGCGACGCGATCGAGCGCATCCGCGAACTCATCGGCGCTCCGGGGCCGGGCTGCGGGCTCGAGCGCCATGGCGCGGGCGAGGACGGAGTTGAGAGCGGCCCGATGATCGGCAGGAAGCCGCCCAGGGCGATCAGACGCCTTGCGGGTCACCAGCGAGATCGGGTCGTCGACGTCGAACGGCAGCGTGCCGGTCAGCAGGACGTACGTGACCACACCGAGCGCGTAGATGTCGCTGCGCTCGTCGACGCCACGGCCGAGTGCCTGCTCAGGAGCCATGTATGACGGCGTGCCGGTCGTGACGGTGATGCCGCTGGCCTCGGCGAGGCGTTTGGCACTGCCGAGATCGGCGACCACGACGCGTTCGTGACCGTCCTTGTCGAGGTCGATCAGCAGGTTGCTGGGCTTGATGTCGCGGTGGATGACACCGGCGTCGTGCAGCACCTGGACCGAGCGGGCCGACTGCGCGGCGAGCTCGAGGGCACGATCGGGCGGCAGCGACCCATCGGCGCAGTCGGCGAGCGTGCCCCCGGCCGCGAAGTCCATGACGAAGAACGGCTGACCCTCGTGCGTCCCGACGTCATACACGCGTACGACCCGGTCGCTGCTGAGGCGCCGCAACAGCTTGGCCTCCTCGAGGAACCGCTCGCGGACGTCGGCGTGGTGCGACCAGTTCTCGGCGAGCACCTTGACGGCGACGGTGATCTCGAGCTCGGTGTCGAAGCCCTGCCACACTGTCGCGAACGCACCTGAGCCATGAACCCGATCCAGGCGGTAGCGTCCGATGTGCTTCATCACCGAAAGTATGGACGACGCACGGGGTGAGCCGCGCACGGACACCGGCTGAGGCACGTCCGCAAAGAATGTGGCCCCCGCGGGCAACTTTTCTGGTGCTTCACGCATCTGATCAGTGACACGTCATACATGATCGGAGCCAGAACCATGATGAAGAAGCAGATTGCCGCCATCGTGCTCGGCGTCAGCGTCGCAGGAGGCGTTGGCACCGGGGTGCTGGCGAACGCCCTGACGACGAAGACCCCCGCCGCTGCGGCACCCGACCACGCGACCACGACCACGCCGAAGCCCACCGCAACCAAGCCGAGCGCGACGACGCCGACGGCGAAGGCGACAACGGCCAACCCGACCGTCAAGCCCGCTTCGCCGTCCACCCTCGTCATCGCGCCCGGACGCGTCGGCGCCGCGCGCGTCGGCATGAGCAAGCAGGCGGCGTTGGCAACAGGCCTGTTCAACGCCGACACCCCGCCGCCGGTCGAAGGCTGCCCGGTGCTGCCGCTGACGTGGAAGAAGGCGTACGCCGACATGCTCGACGTGACGACGCTCGGCAACGGCGAGATCGCCTCGATCGGCGTCAGAGGCAAGCTCCCCCGTACGAAGTCAGGCCTCGGGGTCGGCAGCACGTACGCCCAGGTCCGCGCAGCGATCGAGGACAAGACGCCGGTCGAGGCGGGCTACAGCCAGTCGGGCCTCTACGAGTACGACCCGCAGGCCGGCGGCTGGATCGGCTACCTGTTCAACCCGCCGGTGGATCAGCTCAAGGCCTCCACCCCGGTGACGTTCATCGAGGTCACCAAGGGCGAACAGCCGGGGCTGATGCGCGACGGCTGCTGACCCTGCGCTGTTTTCCCCGGCGTCACAGGGGTAGCCGACCCACGGCGTGGACCGGCGAGGTCCTATCCTGACCCGATGCTGCACATTCGCCTGGGCGAGCTCCGTTCGGTGGACCCGGTTGCCGACGACCTCGGCCGCAGCTACGTCGGCTATCGGGCGGGCATGACCGACTCCCAGGTGTACGAAGCCAACCGCGGCTGCTGGCGACTGGGGGAGCGGGCGCAGGAAGAGCGGTACGCGATCTTCAGCTTCGACGGGATCGTCTGCCAGGCTCTCGAGATCTCCAGCGTCGAGCCGGCGCCGAAGCGCTCCATGCGCAGCGTCGTCTATGGCCGGGTGCTCGGCATGGGCGACCGCATCTACGACACGTACGTCAACCGGCCCGCGCCGGAGTCGCGCGGCCGCAACCCGATCTCGTACGTACCGGACGAGGCCCTGCCGCCGGAAGACGTCGAGTTCCACGTCAGCCCTCGCGGAGCCGGCTTCGGCGATCCGGAGTCCAATCGCGAGGTCGAGATCGTGGCGATGAGCTTCGTCAGCGGCCAGTACGCCGTCGACGGCTGGATCGTCGAGGATGTCAGCGCCCTCAACCTCGGGTGGGACATCACGGCCACCAAGGGTCGACGGCTGCGGCACATCGAGGTGAAGGGCGTCGCGGGCCCGGTCCCCAAGATCCTCGCCACACGCAACGAGCTGCGAGCCGCCGGCCATGACCTCGACTGGCTGCTCGTCGTGGTGACCGACGCGCTGACCACACCGCGCCTGCATGAGTACGGGCCCGAAGAGGTCCGCCGGCTTGCCGTCCCGCTCGCGTACGAAGTGGACCTCGGCGGCGCTCTGAAGCCGGTGCCGCCCAAGCCCCGTACGCGGGGCGGACTTGCCATGCCCTCACGCGATCCCTTAATGTGAATGAAAATCATTCCCAATAAGGAAAGCGACCCTCATGCACCTGGTACGACGATCTCGGGTGGCCCTTGCGGTCATCATCTCGACGCTGGCTCTCGGCGCCTCGGCCTGCAGCGCCGGCAGCAGCGGCGACGCCGTCAAGGTGTCCTCAAGCGACGAGCCGGCGGGCCAGCTGACCGGGCCCAGACTCGTGATGACGTACGACGGGGGAGTGCGTGTGCTCGAGCGCGACACCCTCAAGACCGTCGCGGACTTCCCGATGACCGGGTTCGTTCGGGTCAACAAGGCCGGCGACGAGCGACACGTGCTCGTGTCGACCGAGAAGCAGGGGTTCCGGCTGCTCGACACCGGGGTCAAGGTCGAGTCTCACGGTGACCACTCGCACTACCTCCCCAGTGGCAAGCCTGCGCTGGTCGGCGCGTTCAAGGCGCTGGAGCCCGGGCACGTCACGATCCACGACGGCAAGACCGTGCTGTGGAGCGACGGAAGCGGCACGGCGCAGATCCTCGACTCCGCCAAACCGACCAAGGTCGTCGGCACGTACAAGGCGGCGGCCCCGCACCACGGCGTTGCCGTGCAGCTCGACGACGGCCTGCTGGTCACGCAGGGCACGGTCGACAAGCGCACCGGAGCCAAGGTCGTACGGCTCGGCAAGGAGATCGCCGGCACCGACGACTGCCCCGGCGTGCACGGTGAGGCCACGGCCGGCAACGGCACCGCGGTGATCGGCTGCGAGAACGGCGTGGTGCTGTATGACGACGGGAAGTTCACCAAGATCGACAGCCCCGACTCGTACGGGCGCATCGGCAACCAGGCCGGCTCGCCGTCGTCGCCGATCGTGCTCGGCGACTACAAGGTCGACAAGGATGCCGAGCTCGAGCGTCCTGAGCGCATCACGTTGATCGACACCGAGACCAAGAAGCTCAAGATCGTCGACCTCGGCACGAGCTACTCGTTCCGCTCGTTGGGCCGTGGCGCCGCGGGCGAGGCGATCATCCTCGGCACCGACGGTGCGCTGCACGTGCTCGACGCCAAGGACGGCAGCACGCTCTCGACGATCAAGGTCGTCAAGCCGTGGAGCGAGCCGGTCGACTGGCACCAGCCGCGGCCGACGCTGCACGTCAGCGGTGACACCGCGTGGGTCACCGAGCCGGCCACCTCGACGGTGCACGTCGTCAACATCCCGTCCGGCAAGGTCGTCGACAGCATCAAGCTCGACGTCGTGCCCGACGAGATCACCTCGAGCTGAGGGATCCGGTGGCCGGGGAGGCGCTCCTCGGCCACCGGGCTCAGGCGCCGACGTCCATGCCTGCGGCCCGCAACCTCGTACGAATGTCGTCGAGCAGGCGGGTGGGAAACTCCGACGTACGCCGGCACCGCTCGACGAGGTAGACGATCTTGTTGAGCCGCGGCCCGGGCATCTCGAGCCCGCGTGACGCCAGCGCCGGCCGCAGCACATTGCGGTCGAACGCCCCGTCGCTGTGGACCTCGGTGCCTCGCCACAGGGCGAACGCCTGCTTGAGATCTCCGTGAGCGACCACGCCGTGCTCCGGCGAGAGAGCCACGGCGATCGCCGCCACCAACCAGGCATCGTCGTGCTGGAGCGAGTCGACGCCCAGCTGCACGGTGCCGGATCCCGCCGGTCGCGTCTCAGGCAGCTCGAACTCCACGACGGCGGCGAACGTCAGGTCGGGATAGCGCAGCTCGATGCGGGTGCCGCTGTCGGTCAACGAGATCTTCTGGCCTGGTGCGGGCGTCGTGGCCTCGCCGGTCGGCCCGGTGAGCTCGACGATGGCACCGTTGGCGCGCTGCCCCCGATGGACGACCGGCTGCCCGGCCGTCGCCGAGATGACCAGCGCGGGATCGCTGACGTAGGGCAGGCGCACGAAGACGTACGCCGAACCGCCGATGTGTTCGGCGACGATCGGCTGCTGCTCCGGCAGGTTCATGCGCCGGGCGAGCACGAACGCGGCGCCGGCCTCGATCGTCACGTCGCCTGAGTGCTGCTCGCCGGCTGACCAGGCGATGTGCAGCACCGGGGCTCCTCGTGGAATGCGTTCCGCCGCGGCTCGACCTCAGCCGCGAATGACCCTCACGATGATGCCATGAACGGAACTCTCTCAGGTCTCGCCTCCAACCTGCTCATGCTGGTCATCTTCGTCGCGGTGGTCTTCGCGGCCTTGCGCATCGCGCAGAGCATCTTTGGCGTCAGCTCCAAGCGCGCTGCGGCGAGTGAGGTCGCCGCGAAGCTCGTGTCGTACCCCACCGGCTCCGCCGCGGTGCTGCGTCGCCGCTTCGTACGCGCTTTGACGGGTCAGCACGTCGTGATGCCGAGCGGTGAACGACTCGCGTTCGCCGAGCTGTCGGTGCGGGTGGCGCCGGAGGACCTGGAGCGGCTCGACCCGGACGGTGACCTGGAGCGGCTCGGTGCCGACGGCGCCGCGCTCTATCTGGCGCATGCCGAGCGGGCCGGGTGGGCTGTGCCGCCTGAGGTGACGGTCATCGTCGAGGTCGACCCGGGGCTGCGGTCCGGATGGGTGCCGCCGGCGCGCGGCAGCGGCCGTGCTGATCCCGCTCGACGCACCCCAGAACGTACGCCGATGGGGTGGGACGTCCTCACGGACGGCCGACCCGCCCCTGTCGACCCCGCCTCGACGATGAACTTCCCGGCGCTCGTGCCCGACCTCGAGGACACCGCACCCACCATGAACGTCGCGAGTGGTCTGCGACTGGAGCGCGGCGGGCGTACGGCATCGATCCCCAGCGATGGCGCCGTGCTGGGCCGTCTGCCGGAGAGTCCGGTGCGATTCGACGAGCCGCAAGTTTCCTATCGGCACGCCGCCATCCGGCTGCAGGGCACGCAATGGCAGGTGAAGGACCTCGGCAGCACCAACGGTACGACGATCGACGGCCACCGGATCGATGAATGGACGACAGTGCGCGCGGGGACCGTCATCGCGCTTGCGGGTGTCAGTGTGGTCGCGGCGATGGACACGTCGGGAACCGTGCATCTGCAGGGACTGACCAGTCTTTAGGGACAATGGAGCTGCCCGACGTACCGTCAAGGTGAGTGTCTCGCCCTACTGGAACAGGAGGATCAGCCCCATGCCGGATCCTCTCGCGAGCCAGGTGACGCCGCCCGGCACGGTGCCGGTCGAGCTGCGCTTCGAGCTGCTCGGGCGGATCGGCGCGGGCAACCACGGCGTCGTGTTCCGCGCCCGCGACAGCCAGCTGCAGCGTGAGGTGGCGATCAAGCGGTTCTCGCACTTCCTCGCCGACGATCCGCGCGCGATGCGCCGCATCACCCGCGAGGTGGCGGCACTGGCGCGGGTGTCCCACCCGAATGTCGTGACGGTGCACGACCTCGTGCACATGCCTGACGGCGACGGTGAGGTCACCCCTCACCTCGTGATGGAGCTCGTCGAGGGCACGTCGCTGCGTGATCTGTTGGCCACGCGGGGTCCGAACATGCGCTCGGTCGCTGCCGTCCGCGGCGTGCTCGAGGGACTTGCCGCCTGCCATCAGGCCGACATCCTGCACCTCGACATCAAGCCCGCCAACGTCCTGGTGACGGCTCGTGGGGGAGTCAAGATCGTCGACTTCGGCATTGCCCGAGCCGCGTCGGACACCACCGCGACGGTGGCCGGGACGCCGCACTACATGGCCCCGGAGCAGTTCGACGGCAGGGCCGACGAACGCAGCGACATCTACTCCGTCGGCTGCCTGTTGTACGAATGTGTGACCGGAGCGCCGCCGTTCGAGGGCACGATGGCCGCCCAGGTGATGGCGCACCGCAACAAGCCTCGACCCGACCCCCGCGAGCTGGCCCCGCAGGTCACTCCGGCGCTGGCCGCCGTGGTGATGCGCGCGATGGCGATCGACCCGTCTGCCCGCTATCAGAGCGTCGCCGAGATGCTGTCGGCGTTGGCCGCAGTCGGTGCGGGCGTCGACCTGTCGGTGGCGCCGGCCGCAGCCCCTCATGACGTGACGTCGGTGTCGGGTGCACCTGTCGAGCCCGTCCCGGTCGTCACGCGCTGGAGCAGGCTCAAGGCGTACGAGGTCGGGATCTCGCTCAGTGCCTTCATCGTCGCGCTGCTGCCGGGGCTGGTGTGGCTCAGCACCTTGTTCGTGCCGCAGGAGTATCGGCCGCCGGCCATGAGCGAGGCCAACTCGACAGCGTGGTGGATGCTGGCCGTCGCGATTGCCGGCGTCTACCTGCTCGTACGCCGCAGTTTGTTCCTCACCGCGATCGGTGGCCCGCCCCTGGGGGCGCCTCGGCCCCAACGGCTGATCGACCCGTCGATGCGAAGCGGCCTGCGGCTCGTAGCGGCAGCAGCGGCGCGCGGCTCGTTGCCGATGCTCTTCCCCTGGTACGTCCTCCTGGTCGCGGGGCTGGCCAAGGCCGGCGACGTGCCGTGGCCCGATGACCTGTTCGGGACCACCTGGGGCGTGGCGTGGGTGCTGATGCCCGCCGCTGCGGTGGCGCTGGTCCTGCGCGGGATGTCGCGGTTGAGGCTCCGCTTCGGGTCGCTGATGATGGCGATGATCCACCTCGCGGGGGCCGGTCTGGCGGCAGTTCTGTTCGTCGCATACCCGCTCGCGGGCTGATCGTTCGTACGGACTGACTTTCTCGAACGGCCTTGACGAGCGCACGATGCGGTTTAGAATCACCAGCACCACCAGTCCCGGGGGAACCATGCTCAAGATCATCGCCATTGTCGTGTCGCTGCTGGCTGCGCTGCAGGCTCCGACCCAGGCCGACGTCAGTCATGACGGCGCGTACTCCAATCAGACGCCGTACGGGAACCCGTCGAAGACGTCGATCAAGAAGCCGCCGTCGGGCTACACGCAGGTGTTCCTGGAGACTGTCGCGCGTCACGGGTCCCGCAGCCAGACCAGCGATGGCGACGAGAAGCAGGCGCTCGCCGTATGGACCGCTGCCTCCAAGCAGGGCGCGCTGACCTCGACCGGGCAGAAGTTCGACGACGACCTCAAGAAGTTCCAGGCGGCCGAAGAGGCCGTCGGTTACGGCAAGCTCAGCACTCTGGGCCACGAAGAGTGGATCGGCATCGGCCGCCGTACGGCCGCCAACTACCGCAGCTTCCTGACCAAGGCGGCTGACGCGCAGGACGACATCGACTTCGAGACCACGGATGTCCGCCGCACCAAGCAGAGCGCGGATGCGCTGCGCGATGGTCTCGTCGCCGCGATTCCTCGCCTCGACATCGAGAAGCGGGAAGAAGTCGGCCGCCTGAAGATCTCCAGCGGTTCCACCAGTGCCGGCAGGGCAGCGATCGAGAGCATTGAGGACCGCTCCGACGTCCGCAAGGCCGCGCGGAACGTGCTGCGCAAGCTCTACTCGTCGTCGTACGTCGACAGCCTCAAAGACCCGGTGGCCGATGCCCTCGACATCTACGGCTTGTACGCCATCGCGGCGGGCATGCAAGGCGACACTGACGTCACCTTCAGCCGCTACGTACCGCTCGCCGACGCGAAGGTGCTGGGCTACGCGAAGGATGCGGACAAGTTCTACAAGTACGGGCCCGGGGTCAAGGGCGAGACGAACTCCTACCGCAAGGCGCAGCCGATCCTTGACGACTTCTTCACCCGGCTCGACCAACGCCTGGCCGGCGACGACACCGCCGCGGTGTTCCGCCTTGCCCACGGCGAGACCACGATCCCCTTCGCCGCGCTGACCAAGATGCCGGGCGTCTCGCAGCAGGCTTCGCTCAGCTCACCGTTCTCGCACTCCAACAACAAGTGGCGCGGCGAGGTCGCCGGCAAGATGGCCGGCAACATCGAGTGGGCGGCCTACCGCAACTCCAAGGGCAGCGTGCTCGTGACGATCCGCTACAACGAGAAGCCGATCAAGCTCGAGAAGCCGTGCAAGGGCGAGAAGGACAACTCGTACTTCTACAAGCTCAGCGAGCTCAAGGCCTGCCTGCTCTGAGCCATGGTGTCCGAGGTGGTGATCGACGAGCGGTTGGCGTACGCGATCGAGCACCGGCGCCAGGTGGAGATCCGGTATGTCGTCAGCCCGCAGTCGCGTGGGGTGCGGGTGATCAACCCGCACGTCGTGTTCACCACTCCGACCGGCGCGCTGTCACTTCACGCGGTGCAGGTGGGTGGGTTCTCGTCGTCGGGCCTGGCCGAGCCGGGTTGGCGGTCGTTCGACCTGGCGCGGGTGTGGGTCACGAAGCTCCTGGACAGCACGTTTGAGATCGACGACGAGCTGAACCTCGGCAACCGTGACCTCTATGCCGAGATCCACCTCGCGGTGGGCGAGTAGTCCTACTTCCGCAGGCGTACGAGGTCGGCGAGCGCGGCATCCGAGAGCTCGGTCAGGGCGCCTTCGCCGCCGTTGACGACGGCATCGGCGAGTGAGCGCTTGGACCGGATCAGCTCGGCGATCGACTCCTCGATCGTGCCCTCGCTGATCAGCCGGTGCACCTGGACGTTCTTGGTCTGGCCGATGCGGTGGGCGCGGTCGGTGGCCTGGTCCTCGACGGCGGGGTTCCACCAACGGTCGTAGTGGATCACGTGGTCGGCCTTGGTCAGGTTGAGGCCGACGCCGGCCGCCTTGAGCGACAGCACGAAGACCGGGACCTCGCCGCTCTGGAACTTGTGCACCATCTTTTCCCGCGCGCGCACCGTCGTGGCACCGTGGAGGAACTGGTGGCCGATCTTCTTCTCCTCGAGGTGCCGCGTCAGCAGCCGGCCCATCTGGGCGTACTGCGTGAACACCAGCGTCGCGCCGTCCTCGGCGACGATCTCCTCGACCAGCTCGTCGAAGACGCCGAGCTTGCCCGAACGCCCGGTGATGCGTGCTTCGGGCTCGCGGAGGAACTGCGCCGGATGGTTGCAGATCTGCTTGAGCTGGGTCAGCAGCTTGACCACGAGGCCGCGGCGCTGGATGCCCTGGGCGTTCTCGATCTGCGTCATCGTGCTGCGGACGACCGCCTCGTAGAGCCCGACCTGCTCGCGGGTGAGGTTGATGCGGTGGTCGGTCTCGATCTTGGGTGGCAGCTCGGGCGCGATCCCGGGGTCCGACTTGCGGCGGCGCAGCACGAACGGCCGGATGAGCTGCGACAAACCGGTCGCCTTGCCGGAGTCACGCCGCGACTCGATCGCCCGCGACCAGGTGTTGCGGAACTGTTGGTTCGTCCCGAGGAGCCCCGGCGTGGTCCAGTCGAGGATCGCCCACAGCTCGCCGAGGTTGTTCTCGACGGGTGTGCCGGTCAGCGCCAGCCGCGCCTGGGCCGGTATGCCGCGGATCGCCTGGGCCGTGCGGGCGTGCGGGTTCTTGATGTTCTGCGCCTCATCAGCGACGACGAGTCCCCACCCCGGCTGGTGCTCCGACAGATCGATCGCGTCGGAGCGCATCGTGGCGTAGGTCGTGACGAGGAATCCGTCCTTGACGCCGTCGAGTCGCCGCTTGGGCCCGTGATAGCGGCGTACGTTGACGCCGGGCGCGAAGCGCTTGATCTCGCGCTCCCAGTTGCCCAGCACGGATGCCGGGCACACCACGAGCGTGGGCGCCGTCGTGGATCGCGGTGCGCTGCAGGTGCAGGGCGATCAGCATGACGGTCTTGCCCAGGCCCATGTCGTCGGCGAGGATGCCGCCGAGGCTCAGGTCGACGAGCTGGGTCATCCAGCGCAGACCTTGCAGCTGGTAGTCGCGCAGGGTGCCGTCGAGGCCGTCGGGTTGCACCGCCGGGGCGATGTCGCGGTCCTGCACGGCAAGCCGCTTGCGTACGTCCTCGAGCCAGCCGACCGTGTCGACCTCGGTCATCCGGCCGTCGATCTCGAGCTCGCCGGTGACGGTCGCCCTCAGCGCCTCGAGCGGAGAGATCTCGCGGGTGCGTCGCTCGAGCACGCGCTGCAGGCGTGACTTGTCGACGAAGACCCACCGGTCGCGCAGTCGCAGCAAGCCGGTCTGGGACTGGGCGAGCTGGTCGAGCTCGGCCGCCGACAGCACGTCGTCGCCGAGCGCGACCTGCCAGTCGAACGAGAACAGCTGGCCCTGCGTGAACGCCGACGGGCGATCCGAACGCGGCGACTCGTCACGGCGTACTACTGCGGACGTCGACAGCTCGCGTATGAGCTCGGGTGGCCAGCGGATCTCGATGCGGTTGGCCATCAGCGTCGGCGCGAGGGCACGATCGCCGAGTCGCGCCAGCTCGTCGGGGCTGACGGTCGCCGCGCCACGGGTGTGCGGGTCGCGCAGGCGCTCGGCGGGAGACCACCACGGCTCGAGCCGGCGCAGCATCGCCGCGGTCGGCTCCTTGGCGTCCTGGCCGAGCGGGTGCGACGTCGTGCCGCTGAACATGTCGCCGGCGTCGAACGCGGCCCACGAGCCGGAGCGCGGCTGCACCCTCAGGCGTACGACCGCGGCCTGGGTGGGGGTGGGCCGTTCGAGGAACGACACGATCAGGGTCCACGAGAACGTCGTCTCACGCTGGCGCGGCTGCTTGGCCTGCGGCGAGACGTACGCCTGGCGCTGCGGCGTCGAGGCCGCGGCGGGAGCGTCGACGGCGAGCGCCTTGAGGAACGCGTTGATCGTGGCTTGGCCGCGACCGGCGTTGCTGTCGATCGCGGAGGCCGCGTTCTGCAGCTGGTTGAGCTCGGTCGAGTCCGGCGAGCCCAGTGCGCCACGCGCCATGATGCGCAACGCGAGGATCGCCGGAGTGGCCCACGCGCGTACGGACGGGTCGGCCGACATGACCCGGATGCCTTGGCTCAGCGCGCCGATCGACTCGTTGGCCGTGGCCTCGTGATCGCCGTCGGGGGCGTGGAACACGAAGCGCGAATCAGCCGGGTTCTCGTCTGCGACGAACTCCACGGGGAAGCGCAACAGCCGGCGCAGATCCGTGGACGTGGGCATCCCTCCATTGTCGCTCACCCCTCCAACTTGCAGTCATGCGGCTACCCCCGCGCCCTCGTTCAGCGCGTCAGGATCTTCGCGTCGACGAACTTGAAGTTGGTGTTGACCCGAGCCTCGCCGTCGGTGCCGAGCTCGACCGGCGTGTTGTCGCCGTCCTGCACGACGAGCAGTCCGTGCGGGTAGCCCGGCAGGGGTGTGCTGACCGTGTCGGCGCCGTCGCAGTCCTGCGACCCGTCGGCGATCGGACCGTCGGCGACCGTGAAGTGCTTGAGCGGGCGGTTGGTCTGTCGGTCGTACGTGTAGAAGGTGTTGTCGCCCTGGCTCGACACCAGCAACGTGCCACTTCGCTTGCCGGTCTCGTAGATCGTGAGCCCCTCGGTGTCGGCGGCGATGCGTCCGCCGAATCCCGGGTCGACTCCCGACGGCACGCACTCCTCGCTCTGCTCGTCGTACGTCGCGGGGACGCCGAACTCCTTCGTACGCTCGACCGTGCGCGGCTGGCTCTGGAACTTTCCGTTCCCGACCTTGACCCGCCAGAGCCCGATGTCCTCCTGGGCGGCATACAAGGTGCCGGCCGCCTCATCGACGACGACGCCCTCGAGCTGGGGGCCCTCGCCGGGCTCCTCGCACGGCGACCAGGTCGTGTCGTTGGGGAGGCGGAACGACGACGGGAAGTCGAGCGTGTCGACCTTCTTGTAGGTCACCTTCCCGGCGATCGAGGCGAGCTTGAACAGGCCGACGTCGGTCTGGTGCCGCCGCGTGCCGACGACGTACGTCGTGCCGCGCTCCTTGAACGTTGTCAGTCCGTAGACCGTCTCCTGCTCGTTGACCTGCGCCTGGTTGGTCGAGAACGCCAATGGCACGTTGGCGGCGGTCACGTCGGTGAGCCGTCCGGTGCGTGCGTCGATCGCGTACGAACGGATCTGGTCGCGTCCGCGATCGCTGGTCACGGCGAGGTCGACCGTGCGTCCGCCGAGCCTGAAGCCGCGCACGATGTCGACGTTGTTGAAGCGTCCGGCTTCGTCGTCAGGCCCTGGTGCGGGTGGCGCCGAGATCGTCTGCAGCACCTTGCCGGTGAGGCTGTAGACGTTGAGTCCCGCGTTCTTGGCGGTGCCGATCACGACGCTGCGCGACGTGTCGTGGCGGTTGACCCAGATCGCCGGATCGTCGGCATCGCCGTTGTTGCCGGCCTCGTCGTCGTAGACACCGGGCGTCTCCGTCTTGGCCGTCACGCTGACGAGCTGGTCGGTGGGTCGCGGGTGCGCCGACGCCTGGGAGACGACGAACGAAGGGACGACGAGCAGGGCGAGGGCCGCGAGGGCGGGCGCAGGTGTGGTCACGCTCGAGACGCTAGGCACCCGGGTTGGACGAAAGGCGACCTGAAGGTGTGCGCCCGGCGAACGCGATGCGTCTGACATCGTGGGGGAGTGCTGATCGGGCGAGGGCTTGCGGTGGGGGCGATGCTGCTCGTGGCCGCCTGCACGGGCGAGCTGCCGGAGGGCGAGCCGGACTCGGCGATCCGAACCGCCACTATGCCGACGCTGACCCCGGCGCCCGACGAGTTCCCTGGCAAGGGTTGGCAGCGCAACGAGCAGGGTGACTGGTCACGACTCGACGCCACCCTCGAACGTACCGGCTCGACGTGCGTCGCCGTGATCAAGGACGGCGAGCTCGTCCACGACGCGTACTGGAACGGCGGCAGCGAGCACGGCCGGCACCGGGTCTACTCGATCACCAAGTCGCTGACGGCGCTGCTGGTGGGCATGGCGGCGGACGACGGCGTCCTGGAGATCGACGACCTCGCATCTGAAGAGATCGACGAATGGCGGGTCGGATCCGCGACCGAGGTGACCGTCCGCGACCTGCTGTCGATGACCTCCGGGCGACGCTGGACTGCAGCCACCGACACCCGCATGATCCGTGACGAGGCGGACAAGACGACATACGCGGTGAACCTCCCGCAGGAGCGCGCACCCGGCACGAAGTGGGTGTACGACAACTCCGCCGTGCAAGCGCTGGAGTCCGTGCTCGACGACATCGACGAGACCGACGACGTCACCGAGATCGCGCAGGACCGCTTGCTGGGACCGCTCGGCATGCGCGACACCGTCTGGTCCCGCGACCAGGCCGGCAACGCGCTGACGTTCTCCGGCGTCGAGTCGACGTGCCTCGACCTCGCACGCGTCGGCCACCTCATGCTCAACCGCGGCGCCTGGGACGGCAAGCAGATCGTGTCGCCCGGCTTCGTCGAGCAGGCCACCCGGCCGTCGTCGAGCCTGAACGCGGCCTACGGGCTGTTGTGGTGGGTCAACGGCAAGGGCCGGATCGTCGAAGTGCTTCGGCAGGCCGGCTACCCGAACGACAAGCCGCCGTACGAAGGTCAGCTCGCGCCGAGCGTGCCCGACGACGCGTTCTGGGCGTACGGCTATGGCGACCAGTACGTCGCCGTCGTGCCGTCCGAAGGAGTCGTCGCCGTACGCTTGGGCGCCCGGCCCGCGACGCCGGACGCATTGACGTTCGAGGACTTCACCCGCGGAGTCCTCCGAGGAGTGGGAGCCGAGTGACGACCGATCACGCGTACGACAAGGAGGACCGTGAGGCGGTCTACCGCGTCATCGCCGAGCGCCGCGACATGCGGCACTTCGCCGGGGGAGCCGTCGACGAGTCGGTCCTGGCGCGGCTGCTGGCGGCCGCGCACCAGGCTCCGAGCGTCGGCCTGATGCAGCCTTGGCGGATCGTGCGGGTGACGGACGCTGCCCTGCGCCAGGCGCTGCACGACCATGTCGAGCTCGAGCGTCGTCGCACGGCAGAGGCGATGGGCGAGCGCGCCGAGGAGTTCATGCGGCTCAAGGTGCAGGGCATCCTCGACTGCGCTGAGGTGCTGGTCGTGGCGCTGGGTGAGGGTCGTGAGCGGCACGTCTTCGGCCGGCGCACGATGCCGCACATGGATCTCGCGTCGGTGTCCTGCGCGATCCAGAACCTGTGGCTTGCGGCTCGCGCCGAAGGTCTCGGCATGGGCTGGGTGTCGCTGTTCGTGCCCGACGAGGTCGCCGCGTTGATCGGTGCGCCTGAGGGGGCTGAACCGGTCGCGATCTTGTGTCTCGGGCCGGTCGATGCGTTCTATCCGCGCCCGATGCTCGAGCAGGAGAGCTGGACGACCGTACGCCCGTTGGACGAGCTGCTCGCCGAGAACGTCTGGCCGACCTGACTGTCAGACCTCGGTGATTGAGTCGAAGTATGGAGATCGACGAACCCGGCTGGCCCTTGATCGACGACTTCTTCGCCAAGGAGGCGTCCGGCCGAGCCGAGCCGACCGTACGCCGCTATGTGCGCGTGCGCGACCGCCTCATGCAGTTCCTCGACACCGCTGACATGAGCAACTGGCTCGGCACCCACCCGGCGACGCTGTTGTCGGCGGAGCGTGAATTTCACGAGAGCGGATCGTTCTGGCAGCTGTTCGGACCCGACGAGCTCGTCTGCGTGCTGCCCGGGTTCCTGCTGGAGCCGTGGATGCCCGAGAGCCTCGGCGAAGCGCGCACGCAGATCAGCCTGGTGTCGCGGCTCCTCAGCCACCTGAGTCGCAAGCGGCTCATCGACTTCTCCGTGGTGCGCTGCGCCTATTGGGATGCCGAAGCGGCGGTCAAGCAGGCGCGGGTTGACCTCGAGGCCCGCTCGAGCGCCCGCGAGCCTGACGACTGGGCGCAGGAGATGCCCAGCCGCTTCCGGCAGGAGCCGGGACCGCAGTGGTGATGCTATAGTTGAAGCATCAACTACCGGAGGAGCGGCACCATGGCGACCTATTCGATCTCGGATCTGGACAACCGGCTCCAGCCGAGTGCGTTGATGCCCGTGCTCTTCGTCGGCCACGGCAACCCGATGCACGCGATCGCCGACAACGTCTACACCCAGAAGTGGAGCGAGGTCGGCCAGGGCCTGCCCGAGGCGCAAGCCATCGTCGTGATCAGCGCCCACTGGCTGACGCCGGGCCAGACCCACATCACCGACGCGCCCAAGAACAAGATCATCTACGACTTCGGTGGCTTCCCAGACGAGCTCTACCGCGTGCAGTACGACACCGTCGGCGATGCTGACGTCGCCCGGCTCCTCGCCAAGCAGCTCGTCGAGTACGAGGCCGAGCTCGACAAGCAATGGGGCCTCGACCACGGCACGTGGAGCGTGCTCAAGCACCTCGCGCCCGCCCCGGAGGTCCCGGTCCTGCAGATCAGCATCGACTACGCGATGCCGCTGCCCGAGCTCTACCAGCTCTACAGCCGCCTCCGTGCGATGCGCCGCCGCGGAGTCGTGTTCATCGGCAGCGGCAACATCGTCCACGCCCTCGGACGGGTCAAGTGGGACGGGGGCACGGCCTGGGACTGGGCCGAGCAGTTCGACGCAGACACGGCCGTCGCCCTCCGCGAGCGCGAGATCGGCAAGCTGGTCAACCCGTATGCCACCTGGTCCGAAGCCCGCATCGCCGTGCCCACCGACGACCACTATCGACCGATGGTTGCGGCGCTGAGTCTGCTCGAGGACGGCGAGGACATCGAGTTCTTCAACGACGCGATCGACATGGGCTCGATCAGCATGAGGTCCTTCATCTCGGCGTGATCAACGGCGCGCGCACAGTTGCGTCCAAAACGGCATGGTTGAGCTTCGGAACGCGCTACGGTTTGGCGTTTCGTCCAACCAGTTTTGAGGAAGTCAACGTGTCCACCGACCAGCCCACTCCGCCGCCCGCCCAGCCCACTCCGCCGCCCGCGTACGCGCCCCCGGCAACCACCTACACAGGAGCCGTCGGCCAGGTCCGCAGCACCGGCACCTGCATCCTGCTCACCGTCGTGACGCTGGGCATCTACACCTGGGTCTGGTACTTCAAGACCCACGAGGAGATGAAGCAGCACACCGGTGACGGCATCGGTGGTGTGGTTGCCCTCCTGCTGGCAATCTTCGTCGGCATCGTGTCGCCGTTCCTGTCCTCGAACGAGGTCGGCAACCTCTACAAGCGTGCCGGCAAGCCCCAGCCTGTCTCGGCGGCCACCGGCGTCTGGGCCGTGCCGTTTGGCATCCTGATCATCCCGGCCATCGTCTGGTTCGTGAAGACCAACGGCGCGCTCAACGAGTACTGGAAGTCGCAGGGCGCGGCTGCCTGAGCCACCCTTCGACATACGGGCCGTTCGCCATCTGAGGATGGTGGGCGGCCCGTATGCTGTCTGGCACCCAAGGAGGCGCCATGACCGCTGTCACCGTCACCCACATCGGAGGCCCCACGGCCCTGATCGAGTTCGGTGGATGGCGCATCCTCACCGATCCGACGTTCGATCCGCCCGGCAAGCGCTACTTCTTCGGTTGGGGCACGATGTCGAGCAAGCTCGCCGGCCCGTCGATCAAGCCTGAGGACCTCGGCCCGATCGATGCGGTGCTGGTCAGCCATCACCATCACGCCGACAACCTCGATCCCACCGGCGTCTCGATGCTCCCGAAGCTCGGCACGGTGCTGACGACGAAGAAGGCCGCGCGCAAGCTCGGTGGCGGTGCGATCGGCCTCGCCGCCTGGGACACCTGGACTCTCGAGGCGCCCGGCAAGGAGACGATCACCGTCACCGCTACGCCGTGTCAGCATGGCCCGGTCGGCCTCAACCCGATCACCGGTCCCGTCGTCGGCTTTGCGCTCGAGTGGGCCGGTCAGCAACACGGTGCGTTCTGGATGACTGGCGACACCGTGCTCTTCGGCGGGCTGCGGGACGTCGCCTCACGCCTCGACGTCGGCACGATGCTGATGCACCTCGGCTCGGTGCGCTTCCGCTACCTGACCGGCTGGTTGCGCTACTCGATGGATGCCAAGCAGGGCGCCGAGCTGCTCGACCTCGTCAAGCCGTCTGCGGTCGTACCGGTGCACTACGAGGGTTGGTCGCACTTCCAGCAGGATCGTCCCGATGCCGAGAAGGTCCTTGCCGTGTCGCCGTACGCCGACCGCGTCACGTGGGTCGATCCCGGCGGCGTCGCGGTCGATCGAGGCCTGACTCAGGCCTGGCTGGCCTCAGCCGCGTCGGCCTCTTGGGCGGCGATCTGACGGCGGACGTCGTCCATGTCGAGGTCCTTGACTGCCGTGATGATCTGCTCGAGTCCGGCCGCCGGAAGGGCGCCGGGCTGCGAGAACACCAGGATGCCGTCGCGGAATGCCATCAGGGTCGGGATCGACGTGATCTGGGCGGCCGCGGCCAGCTCGCGCTGGTCCTCGGTGTCGATCTTGCCGAAGACGACGTCGCTGTGCTGCTCGCTCGCGGCCTCGAACACGGGGCCGAACTGCTTGCACGGCCCGCACCATTCGGCCCACCAGTCGACGAGGGTGATGCCCTCAGCGCCGATGACGTCGTCGATGGTGTCTTTGGTCAGGGTGACGGTGCTCATGACTACCTCTCATAGGAAAACTCCGTACGCACGGTTCAACGGTATGACGGTGGCCGGCATTCCCGGCCTGGCCTGAGACTCACGGCGGCGGTGGGGTGGTCGTGGTTGTCGTTGGGGGCGTGTCCGTCGGTTCGGGTTCCGGGTCCTCATTGTTGCCGCCGCCCTTGCCGTTGGACCCCTTGTCCTTCTTGTCGTCCTTCTTGCCCTTGTCTTCGTTGTCGGCCGGTTCCTGTGTCGCCGAGTCGTTGGCAACGGTCAGCGTCACGGTCGAGCCGATCTTCGCCGTGCTGGTCGGGTCGACGGCAATCACGGTGCCGGCGGCGTCGTCGGACGAGGCAAACCTGGCGACCGCCTTGAGCCCGAGCTTGTCGAGCGCGGCCACGGCATCGTCGTACGTCGCTCCGACGAGGTCGTCGACCGGTATGCGTACGCGTCCGGTCGCGACCGACAGCGTGACGACGCTCGCTTTGTCGGCCTCGGTGCCTGCCTCGGGTGTCTGGCCCACGACCTCCCCGGCCTTGGCGTTGGCGACGTTGACCTCGCGCACCTCGACCGTGAACCCCGCGGTCTCGAGCTGCTTGGTGGCGGCGCTTTGGGACTTGCCATCGACATTCGGCACGGTCACGGTGTCGGCTCCATTGCCGAGCAGCATCCAGCCAAGACCAGCTGCGATCAGCACGATCACGGCAGAGCTGAGCAGCGCCACCCGTCGGGGATGCCTGCGTCGTACGTGCTCGGCCGCGACGACGCTGCCACCGCTGGGCGCACCGACGAGTGTCGCTGGATCCTCGGCGTCACCCGCTCCGACGCTGACGGGGCGCTCGACGATGCCGGGCAAGGTGCTTGCGGGCGCCGCCGATGCGTCCGGCATGGTCGGCTCGCCGCTGAGGACCGGCGCATGACCCGGAGGTGGTGGCACCGAGGTGGCGAGCGCGCTGGCCTGATGCGCGACGGCGGTGCCAGACGCTGGTCGTGCAGCCTGGGTCCTTGGCCAGCATCGCCGTGACGAGCGACACCCGCTTCCCCCGGCACGGTCTCTGGCAGCGCGGGCGTATCGGCCTGGATGTGGGCCAGGGCCGTCGCGATGTCGCTCTCGCGATGGAACGGCAGGTTGCCGCTGAGGCAGGTGTAGGCCACGACGCCGAGGGAGTAGAGGTCCGATGCCGGCGTTGCGGTACGACCGGCGGCCTGCTCGGGGCTGAGGTAGTCCGCCGTGCCGATCAGCGCACCGGTCTGGGTCAGAGGTTCTCCGCCTGCTGCGTGCGCGATGCCGAAGTCCACGAGCATGACCCGCCCGTCGGGCGTGACCAGGATGTTGCCCGGCTTGAGGTCGCGGTGGACGATGCCGGCGTCGTGGGCAACCTGCAGAGCCGATGCGATCTCGGCGACGATCGCCATGGTCTCGCCGGTCGACAGCGAGCCCCGCTCGGCCAGCAGAGCCGACAGCGGCGCGCCATCGATCAGCGGCATGACCAGGAACGGGACGGGCTTGCCGTCCTCTTCGTCCTCGCCGTAGTCGAACACGTTGACGATCCCCGGATGGTGCAGCTTGCCGGCGAGCTGGGCCTCGACCCGGAGCCGCGCGCGTACGTTCTCGTCGTCAGCGAGGTTGGGGCGGATGATCTTGATCGCGACGGTGCGGTCGAGCACTTCGTCGTGGCCTTGCCACACCTCGCCCATGCCGCCGCCACCGATCAACTTGTCGAGGCGATAACGACCGCCGAGCAGGGGAGGCATCTCTTCAGATTAGTGGCGAGGCGAAGACTTCTCATGTCGAGCCGAAAGGACTGACTGTCGCACTTTGGCCGGACGCGCGGCATGATCGACGCATGGAGCGTCGAACTCTGCTGACAGGCTTTGCCGCGATCGGTGCCGCGACCCTGATCGGGTGCGGCAACGACGACGACAAGCCCACCCCGACCCGCACGCCGTCGAAGACCCCGACCACCCCCACCACGACGCAGACTCCCGTCAGCGTCGATCCCAAGATCGCCTCGACGATCGCCACCGGGCTCAACGTGCCGTGGGAGATCGTGTTCCTCGAGAGCGGCGACGCGTTGGTGTCACAGCGTGACGAGGGGTCGATCGTTCGCATCTCGACGTCGGGCAAGGTCACGAAGGTTGGCGATGTCGACGGCGCCTCCGGAGGGGCCGGGGGAGAAGGCGGCCTCCTGGGTCTGGCGCTGGCTCCCGATGACGAATCGACGCTGTTCGCGTTCGTCACGACCAACTCGGACAACCGGGTCGTACGCCTGACGCTCGATGGCGACTCGATCAGCTCGCAGAAACCCATCCTCACCGGCATCGCGATCGGGTCGCGCCACCATGGCGGGCGTCTGTTGTTCGACGGTGACGGCGACCTGCTCGTCTCGACCGGCGATGCCGGCGACGGTGCGCTGGCGCGGGACAAGGACTCGCTCAACGGCAAGATCTTGCGCATCACCCAGGACGGCAAGGCGGCCCCGGGCAACCCGTTCGGCAATCGCACCTGGTCCTACGGTCACCGCAACATCGAGGGCCTTGCCTACGACGCGGATGGCCGGCTGTGGGCCAGTGAGTTCGGTCAGGACTCCGCCGATGAGCTCAATCTCATCGAGCGTGGGGCCAACTACGGCTGGCCCGCCGTCGAGGGCAGGTCCGACAACAAGGACTTCGTCAATCCGAAGGTCACGTGGGGCACGGACGAGTGCTCGCCGGCCGGCGTGGCGATCACCCGATCGACCGCCTTCGTGGGTGCCCTGCAGGGTGAGTGCCTGTTCGCCGTGGGTCTCGACGGCGAGGACGCTGGGAAGCCAACGGCCTACTTCGGCGGTGACCACGGCCGGATCCGCACCGTCGTGACGGCACCGGATGGCGCGCTGTGGGTGGCGACCAGCAACACCGACGGCCGTGGCGACCTGCGCAAGGGCGACGACCGGATCTTCCGCGTGACCCTCTGAAACTACCGGTCGGTAAGGCTTACCCCACGGTCAAACATGAGGCTACCCTCATATAAACGGCCGGAGCAGAGGAGAGCCCATGGACGAGTCCACGTTCGAGATCGATTCGACGCAGATCGCTGAGGGCTCGGCCCGGTTCCCCGCCCACCGCCTCGCGCCGAGGCACGCCAAGCCCACCGCCGACGTGAGCTATCTCGAGAGCGCTCCGAGCGCCGAGTACGGCCGCCACGCGTGGGACGAATGCGGTCACCTCTGAGCTTCCTCAACGAACAGCAGAACGCCACGGCCCGAAGGTCGTGGCGTTCTGGGTTTTCAGCTGGTGGAGCTGCTTACAGGGGCCGGCAAGCCGGCCCCGAGCTCACGCGAGCCTGAACCGAACCTAGAGGGGCCGGATGTTCGCGGCCTGCAGGCCCTTCTGGCCCTGCTCGACGTCGAACTCGACCTTCTGGTTCTCGTTCAGCGACCGGTAGCCACTGGACTGGATCGCGCTGAAGTGCGCGAATACGTCTTCGCTGCCGTCGTCGGGGGCGATGAATCCGAAGCCCTTGTCAGCGTTGAACCACTTGACGGTTCCTGTTGCCATGTCTAACTCCTCTTGGCGAGTTCACCCACGACCTTCGCGAGTGACTGTCGCGACGTACATCCAACCTTCGAGAAGAACTAGACACCCCGAGAGGAACTCATTCATTCTTACGGCCCAACGTCGTGCAACTGCCGAACAGCCTAGGGCACAGCAAAGGCCAAAGGGAAAGACTTCCGGGCGATGAATTCAAAAATTCACGGCGCCGAAATCGGCTACTTCTTGCCGAACACCTGCGAGACCCACCAGACGCCGTTCTTGTCCTGCACAGCGCCGATACCGATCAGACGCATCTTGGAGCTGAGCAGGTTGGCCTTGTGTCCGGGTGACTTCATCCACGCGTCGACGACGCTCCGGCCACTCGAATAGCCGTAGGCGATGTTCTCCGAGACGCTCGTCAGCTTGCATGCCTTGAGGATCGTCTTCAGGTTCTGGTGGGTGAGCTTCCGGTTCTTGGCGAGCCACGTGGCCTGCTTCTCGGCGTAGCTGTCGACGCATGACTGGGACTTCACCGCGACCAGCTTCTTGTCAGCGCGATTGGTGTTGGTCCAGGTGATGACGTCTTTCTCGTACGTTGTCGATGTCACAGCCGACGCGGGCGTGAACGTCAGGATCAACATCACCATCAGGGCCCCCGCGAGCACGCGTGGGTTCAGCATCTTCTTCATGGGTTCTCCCTCCCACGCACACGATAGGGCACGTGTTGCTGGTGGATGAGCGGAACCGCGAAGAGCTCTCCCGCGGGGCCATAGTCACTACGGACTAGTCCGCATGGTCACGTCGGGCCAAAAGTCAAGACTGCCTTTCATCCTGAAAATTACCTAAGTTGACTCCGTTGTGTCGCGCACGCCTCACGAGGGCGTACGCACAGCAGGTCCGGGCAATCCGCCCGGCTGCTCATCGAGAAACTGAAACAGGGGGAACAGTGAAGCGTGTGACCTCAGGCCTGGTCGGCCTCGCACTCGCGGCTTCGTTCGGTGCGGTCTATGCCGCACAGGGCTCCGCATCCGCATCACCACCGGTCGCAGACAGCGACCGCACCAGCAGCAAGCACGACGAGCTGCCCAACCCGCTCGAGGACAAGCGCCGTGCACTGCGTGAGTCCGCCATCACCGGCGTTCTCGACGGTGACCTCAAGCCGGTCCAGAAGGACGGCAGCACGGTCGTCAAGGTCGGCCGCGGCACGAGCCCCGCAGAAGCAGCTCGCAAGGGCAACAAGAAGTTCCGCAAGGACTCCAAGGCCCGCAGCGGTGCGAAGCAGCAGGACCAGTACGTCGAGCTCTCCCAGGAGCGCGCCGACAAGATCTTCGTGATCCTCGCTGAATTCGGCAACCAGCGTCACGCCGACTACCCCGATGTCGACACCGACCCCGACACCCCCGGACCGACGACGTTCGAGGGTCCCCTCCGCAACAAGATCCCCGAGCCCGACCGCACCAAGGACAACTCGACGGTCTGGCAGGCGGACTACAACCGTCAGCACTACCAGGACCTCTACTTCAAGAAGAAGGGCGACTCGGTCAAGACCTACTACGAGACTCAGTCGTCAGGCCGTTACACGGTCGACGGCACGGTCTCGGACTGGGTCAAGGTGCCCTACAACGAGGCGCGCTACGGCCGTGAGGACTCCACAACCTGGAACCTCATCCAGGACGCCGTCACGCAATGGGTCGCTGACCAGAAGGCAGCCGGCAAGACCGACGCCCAGATCAAGTCGGGGCTGCAGGCGTACGACAAGTACGACCGCTACGACTTCGACGGCGACGGCGACTTCAACGAGGCCGACGGCTACATCGATCACTTCCAGATCGTGCACGCCGGCGGAGACGAGGCCGACGGCGATCCGCAGCAGGGTGAGGACGCCATCTGGTCACACCGTTGGTACGCCTTCCTGACCGACGCCGGTGTGACCGGTCCTGCCGACAACAAGCTCGGCGGCACCCAGGTCGGCGACACCGGCATCTGGATCGGCGACTACACGGTGCAGCCTGAGAATGGAGGTCTGTCGGTCTTCGTCCACGAGTACGGCCACGACCTCGGCCTGCCGGATGCCTACGCGATCAGCGGCGGCGGCGACAACTCCAACGAGTACTGGACGTTGATGGCTCAGAGCCGACTCAACGCCAAGGGTGAGCCCCTCGGCACGCGTCCGGGTGACCTCGGCGCGTGGGAGAAGCTGCAGCTCGGCTGGCTCGACTACGAGACGTTGAGCACGCACCAGAAGAAGACCATCGCGATGGGCCCCCAGGAGTACAACACCAAGAAGGCCCAGGGTGCGGTCGTGGTGCTGCCCAAGAAGGATGTGACGACTGACAACGGCGCACCGGCGTCCGGAACCAAGCAGTTCTACTCCGACAAGGGCGACAACCTGGCCAATTCGATGACCACGGACATCGACCTGACCGGCAAGACGACCGCGTCGGTGACCGCCAAGATTCGCTACTCGATCGAGGAAGGCTACGACTACGCATACTTCCAGGCGTCGACCGATGGCGGCTCGACCTGGACGGCGCTGAACGGCTCGTTCAACGGGGCCGATCTTCCGCCGGACACCAGCGGCAACCCGTCACTGAGCGGCGAGCATGCGCAATGGGACGAGGTCAGCATCCCGCTGGACACGTATGCCGGTCAGAAGATCAAGTTCCGGGTCTACTACAAGACCGACGGTGGAGTCGCCGAGCAGGGATTGTTCCTCGACGACATCAACCTGACGGTCGACGGTGCAACCGTGCTCAACGACGGTGCGGAGACCGGCGGTCCGGCCTGGACGTTCGACGGCTTCAAGATCGTCGGTGCCACGTCGACGCAGGCGTTCGACAACTACTACGTCATGGGGCACCGCTCGTACGTGTCGTTCGACAAGTACCTGTTGACCGGCCCGTACAACTTCGGCTTCGCCAACACGAAGCCGGACTGGGTCGAGCACTACAAGTACGGCCACGGCCTGTTGATCTCGTACTGGGACACGTCGATGCAGGACAACAACACGAGCCTGCACCCCGGCTCGGGTCGCAACCTGCCGATCGACGCCAACCCGGAGCCGATCATCAACATCGCGACGGGTGCACCGTGGCGCGCGCGGATCCAGATGTACGACGCGCCGTTCTCGTTGCACAAGGCCGACTCGATGACGCTGCACACCAATGGTGTGGCCAGCTACATCCGCGGTCAGGGCGCGAAGCCGCTGTTCGACGACACCAAGAAGTACTGGTACGAGGAGCTGCCGAACCACGGCGTCAAGCTCCCGGCCGCCGGGGTCAAGGTGCGCGTCCTCGAGGAGAAGGGAACCTCGCTGAAGGTCAAGTTCAACTGACCTGAGTGACCCGGGTCGGCGACGTGGAGACACGTTGCCGGCCCGGGTCTCGGCGTCTCAGGGCGGTCAGTCCGTGACGTTCGACAGAGCCGGCAGTGCCGCCTCGAGGGTGGCGAGCTCGTCGGGGGACAGCTCCGCGAGCCGGTCGATGATGACGGCGTCCTGCGCGGCTCGGCGCTGCTCGAGGGTCCGGCGCCCCAAGGGGGTGATGTCGATCAGCGCCACGCGTCCATCGCGGGCGTCCGACCTGCGGGTGACCAGACCTCCGGCCTCCAGGCGCTGCACCAGGCCGGTCATGGCGGGCTGCGTGACGGCTTCGCGGTCGGCGAGCGTCGTGATGCGCATGGCTCCCTCACGGGCGAGCCAGGAGAGCGTCGAGGCGGCGGCACGACTCAGTGGCTCGGCGCGGCTCGAGCGCAGGAGACCGCCGGCGAACTCGCGGAGTCCGCGAGCCAGCTTGTCGAGGTCAGGTTGCGTCATGCAACCAAGAATATCTCGGGGTTATGCAACGTTCAACTTGTGTACGTTGCGGTCACGGCGCTGCGCGACGGCGTCGAAGCGCGTAGAGCGCGGCACCGACCGCCACCACGATGGCGCCCACGAGGATCGTCGAGGGCGGGAGGCTCAGCGCCAGGGCGGCGCATCCGGCGAGGCCGAGCGCCGAGACGAGTCGCGGCATGACCGCGCTGCTGAGCGTCCAGGCTGATGCGTTGGCAATGGCGTAGTAGACGAGCACACAGAATGACGAGAACGCGACGCTGGTGACCAGGTCGCCGAAGCAGATCAACGCTGCCACGACGACGCCCACGGCGATCTCGGCTAGATGGGGGACCTTGGTGCGAGCGCTGACCGCCGCCAGCTGATGGGGCAGGTGCCCGTCGCGCGCCATCGCCAGGACGGTCCGCGAGACACCCAGCATCAACGACAGGAGCGCCCCGCCGGCGGCCAGGGTCGCAGCGACCAGCACCCATGGCACCAAGGCGCCGGCGTCCGCTGCCTCGACGCCGGCGACGAACGGCCGGACTGAGGTGGCGAGGCGCGAAACGCCCAGCACGTGCACGAGTGCGAGCGCGGCAGCCGCATAGAGACCAAGCACGAGGATGAAGGTCACGGCGATGGCCCGCGGGATCGTACGCGCCGGATCGCGCACCTCCTCGCCGAGCGTGGCGAGTCGGGCGTAGCCGGCGAAGGCGAAGAACAGGAGTCCTGCGGCCTCGAGGACGCCGCCCGGCGTCGACGGCAGATCCGGGCCAGACGCCTCGGACGCGGAGAACATGACGACCACCGCGACCAGGACGATCGCGACCACCCCGGCCACGAGGGGGATGCTCACCGCGGCGGACTTCTCCACGCCTGCGAGGTTGATCGCTGTGAAGGCGACGACAGCGACGAGCGCGCCGAGTCGTGCGTGGTCGGGCGACAGATAGCTGCCCAGCGCGAACGCCATGGCGCCACACGAGGCGACCTTGCCGGCGATGAAGGACCAGCCGGCCAGATAGCCCCACAGCGGACCCAGCTGTCGTCGGCCGTACACGTAGGTGCCGCCGGCCACCGGGTGGCGGCGGGCGAGACGGGCCGACGAGATCGCGTTGCAGGCCGCCACGACGGCAGCGAGGGCAAGCGCGACCAGCAGCCCGTCACCCGCCGCCGACACGGCGGGCGGGAACACCACGAACAGACCCGCGCCGATCATGGCGCTCATGCCGACCGCGACCGACCCGACGAGGCCGAGCCGTCGATCGAGCGGGGCGGTCATCTCAGAGGTCGTAGTCGATGACCAAGGGTGCGTGGTCGGACCAGCGCTCGGCCCAGCTGGGTGCCCGGTCGACCACGGCCTCGCGAGCCGTGGCGGCCAGCTCGGGCGTTGCGATCTGGTAGTCGATGCGCCAACCGGTGTCGGTGTCGTATGCCTGACCGCGCATCGACCACCACGTGTAGGGCCCATCGACGTCGCCGGCGATGCTGCGGTGCACATCGACCCAGCCGAGCTCGCCGAAGTAGCGGTCGAAGTAGGCACGCTCCTCGGGCAGGAAGCCAGCCTTCTTGACGTTGCCCTTCCAGTTGCGGATGTCGCGCTCGGTGTGGCCGACATTGAGGTCGCCCGTGACGACACCGTGGTTGCCGGTCGCGCGGATCTCGGCAAGGCGTACGGCCATCTGCTCGAGGAAGCGGTACTTGTCTTGCTGGCGCGGGGTGCCGGCCTCGCCGGAGTGTACGTAAGCCGACACGGTCGTCAGGATCGATCCGTCAGACAGCGGGATGTCGGCCTCGATCCAGCGGCCGGAGTCGTGGAAATAGTCGTCGCCGTTGCCGATGCGGAACTCCTTGGGCTCGGCGCGGCTGAGCACGGCGACGCCCGCGCGACCCTTGGCGGCGGCCTCGGCGTGGACGACGTGATAGCCGGCGTCGGCGGTCAGCTCGTGCACAATCGCGTCAGGTGCCCGGACTTCCTGCAGTGTCACGATGTCGGCGTCGCGCTCGGCGAGCCAGTCGCCGAATCCGAGGGTCTGACCTCGGGTCTTGTTGTGGGCGGCGCGGATGCCGTTGACGTTGACGGTGGCGATACGAAGCACGCGCCAACCCTAGTCGGCCGCGCCGACGGATCTGCGGGCGTCTCAGTTGGCGGCGATGAGGCTGGCCACCACGGCGAGGAGCGCCGGCAACCCCTGGATCGAAGCCGCGCGAGCGTACGACTTGCCGCCGCTGGAGATCAGCACCACAGCCGCGGCGAGCATGCTGCCGCACGCGAAGACGATGAGGGTCCAGCCCATGGTGTCGCGCGTGTCGCAGAACGCGATGAGCCCGATGCCGACGAAGGTGCCGATCGCGAGGAACAGGTTGTAGAAGCCCTGGTTGAACGCCAGGGAGGCGGTCGTGTCGGCATCGGCCTGTGACTCCAGCCCGAACGTCTTCCACGTCTTGGGCTTGCGCCAGTCGAGGGACTCCAGCTTGAAGAACAGCACGTGCAGCAGGCCAGCGATGCCGGCGAAGATCAGCGCGAGAGCGGTCATGCGAGGCAACCTAGCGCCTAGAACTCCTCGTGCGTACGTGGATCGCCACCGATGCGCTGACCGGTGTCGAGCCCCGCGATCCGGTCGAGGTCGTCCTGGTCGAGCTCGAACGCGAAGATGTCGAGGTTGCTGCGGAACCGTTCGGGCGTGGCCGACTTCGGGATCGGCGCGGCGCCGATCTGCGTGTGCCAGCGCAGGACGACCTGAGCCGGCGACTTGCCGTGCTTGGCGCCGATCTCGGCGAGCACGGGGTTGTCGAGCAGGTCGGTGCCGCGGCCGATGGGCGTCCAGCTCTGCGTGATGATGCGGTAGCCCTCGTCGGCGGCGCGTTGCTCGACCTGCGGGAAGTAGGGATGCAGCTCCACCTGGTTGACCGCCGGCGTCACCCCGGTCTCGGCGACGAGCCGGTTGAGGTGTTCGGGGAGGAAGTTGGAGACGCCGATCGACCGGGTCAGCCCCTCGTCGCGCAGCTCGATCATGGCCTGCCACGTCTCGACGTACTTGTCGATGCGGGGCAGCGGCCAGTGGATCAGGTAGAGGTCGACGTGGTCGAGGCCGAGCCGTTCGAGCGACGCGGTCAGCTCGATGCGCGGGCCCTGCGAGCCGTGGGCGTTGCCGGGCAGCTTGGTCGTGACGAACAGCTCATCACGGGAGACCGGTGAGTCGGCGATTCCTTGGCCGACCTCGGTCTCGTTCTCATAGCGGGTCGCGGTGTCGAGCAGGCGGTAGCCCGTGTCGATGGCCTCGACGAAGACCTGCGGATCGTTGATCGAGTATGTCCCGAAGCCGAGGACCGGCATCTGCCGGCCGTCGTTGAGCTCCAGCAGCGGCGCAGTGTTCATGGGTCCAAACGTACGCCGGACATCAGCTCACCTGCTTGGCAGCGGCCCGGCCGGCGGCGCGTCCGCTGAAGATGCAGCCGCCCAGGAACGTGCCCTCGAGGGAGTTGTAGCCGTGCACGCCGCCACCGCCGAATCCGGCGACCTCACCCGCGGCGTACAACCCGTCGAGCGGCGATCCGTCGGCCGCGAGGACCTGCGAGTCGAGGTTGGTCTCGAGGCCGCCGAGCGACTTTCGGGTGAGGACGTGCAGACGTACGGCGATCAGCGGCCCCTTCTTGGGGTCGAGGATCTTGTGCGGTGTCGCCACGCGGATGAGCTTGTCGCCGCGGTAGCTGCGCGCCTGCTTGAGCGCAGCGATCTGCAGGTCCTTGGTGAACGCGTTGTCGAGCTCGCGGTCGCGATCCTCGACCTGACGACGTACGTCCTCGACATCGACGGGAGCGTCGGGCATCAGGGCGTTCATGCCCGCGACGAGCTCCTCGATCGTGTCGGCGACGATGAAGTCGTCACCCTGGGACTTGAACGCCTCGACCGGCCCGGTGGCGCCCTTGGCGAGGCGCTGCTTGAGCAGCTCACGCACGCTCTTGCCGGTGAGGTCGGGGTTCTGCTCCTGGCCGGAGAGGGCGAACTCCTTCTCGATGATCGCCTGCGTCAGCACGAACCACGAGTGATCGTGGCCGCTCTGACGCAGCAGCTTGAGCGTGCCGAGGGTGTCGAAGCCGGGCAGGCCGGGGATCGGCAGCCGTTTGCCGCCACCGTCGAGCCAGATCGACGACGGGCCGGGCAGGATGCGGATGCCGTGGTTGGGCCAGATCGGGTCCCAGTTCTTGATGCCCTCGACGTAGTGCCACATGCGGTCGCGGTTGATGTGGCTCGCGCCGGCCTGCTCTGCGATGCCGAGCATGCGGCCGTCGACATGGGCGGGGACCCCGGAGATCATGTGCTCCGGGGGAGTGCCGAGGCGATCGGGCCAGTTGGCGCGTACGAGGTCGTGGTTGCCGCCGATGCCGCCCGACGTCACGATCACGGCCTGCGCGCTCAGCTCGAACTCGCCGACGGCCGTACGTGATGTGGGTGCCGCGCGCTCGGCATCAGTGGGTTCGAGCACCTGGCCGCGGACGCCCGTCACGGCGCCGTCGCTGACGATCAGTTCGTCGACCTTGTGGCGGAACGCGAACTGCACGAGGCCCTGGTCGTGCCCGGCTCGTACGAGCTTCTCGAACGGCTCGACGATGCCGGGCCCGGTGCCCCACGTGATGTGGAATCGTGGGACGGAGTTGCCGTGGCCGCTGGCCAACCCGCCACCGCGCTCGGCCCAGCCGACGACCGGGAACACGCTGTGGCCGCGCTCCTTGAGCCAGGCCCGCTTCTCGCCTGCGGCGAAGTTGACGTACGCCTCGGCCCACTGCCGTGGCCAATGGTCCTCGTCGCGGTCGAACTGGGCGCTGCCCATCCAGTCCTGCATCGCGAGCTCGACCGAGTCCTTGATGCCCATGCGGCGCTGCTGGGGCGAGTTGACGAAGAACAGACCGCCGAACGACCAGAACGCCTGGCCGCCGATTCCTTGCTCGCCCTCCTGGTCCACCACGATGACCTTGCGGCCGGCTTCGACGAGCTCAGCGGTGGCGACGAGACCCGCGAGGCCCGCTCCGACGACGATGACATCAGCATCCATGACGCAGATTGTGTCGTACGCCGGTGTCTTCCCCCACGCTGGTCGTGGCGCGGATAGTCTTCGGCGATGAACCCGCTCGGATTGGTCGCCCGGATCCTAGCCGCTACGGCGATGTCCATCGCGCTGGCAATGTCGTTCGTCTCCAGCTTCCTCGTGCTGTCGGTCGACATTGAAGGGTTGGAGGGAGGTGGGATATCAAGCGGCATTTCTGCATGGCATCGAGCAGGTGTGTTGGGCTGCATCTCCGTGTTTGTTCGGGATGATGTTGGCCATCGTTTCTGCGGCGCTTCCGACCAAGTTGTCGGTTGTCCGTCGAATTCTGGCGGGCCTCGCCAGTTTGATGTGCTTCGTGTCAGTTGGGCTGTTCGTGCTCTTCCTGATCCTCGAGAAGGGCGATATTCCTGGGGGAACGGACGGTCTTGACTTTGGCTTCGGGTGGTCTGGCTTTGTCGTTCTCTCGTTTCTTACGCTGGGGAGCGTGGCCGGGCTGATGGGCGCTTTCGTTGCAGATCGGCCGGCTCCGCCAGTGGCGCGACCCCCGACTGGGACGTGATACAAGCCTGAGAGCGCCCAGGAGTCGGGCGCGACACGCTTCGAATACCGGTGAAATTGCTGTTGTATAGGAGCGCTATGGGTCTAGATTCGGCCCTAACATTCATCGTTGGGAGAAGATTTACCATGGCCGTTGACTTCAAGTCTCTGGGCAAATTCGAACAAGGCGCGCTCGTCGCTGGTGCCGTCTCGATCATCCTGTCGTTCTTCAATCGATTCGTCTCGATCGATCTCGGCGGCGTCACTGTTGGCGTCAGCGCTTGGACCGGTTATGGGACGCTGGGCGTGCTCCTGATCATTGCTGCCACGGCGATCGTTGCCGTCAAGGCGTTCGCCAAGGAGAGCCTCCCGGACGGGGTGCCCGTGGAGCCTCGCCGCGCTCGCTGCAGCCGGTCTCGGAACGCTCGTGCTCATCCTCCGCGCATTCACGATCGACCTGTACGGCCCGGGCTGGTCTGGGTGGGCGCTGTTCATCACGACGATCGCGTTGACGGCCTTCACGTTCCTCGGCTTCAAGGAGTCAGGCGAGAAGATGCCCGATCTCAACAAGAAGAACGACACACCGCCGGCTCCGCCTGCTGCGTGACGAACTGAACGACGAAAGGCCCGGCTTCGGCCGGGCCTTTCGTATGTCAGGGTCAGGCCGCGATGCGGCCGCCGGTCAGGAAGCGGTAGGTGTAGACCAGCAGCAAGAGGCCGAAGGGCACCGAGAACACCATGCCGATGAGGCACAGCACCGTCCCTCCGGCCATCACCAGGCCGGCGAGCAAGGTTGCCACCAGCGCATTGCCGAAATTGTTCTTGACCAAGGAGAAGCTGGACTTGAGGGCGGTGATGGGCCCTTGGCCGTGGTCCAGCAGAAAGTACATGCTGAAGCCTGCGAACAGCCCGAATGCCATCCCCGGTAGGTAGCAGAGCACGGTTCCCACCAGGGTTCCCAACGCCGTCAGGGCGGCCAGCAGCAGGATTCGCGGAGCGTTCCGGTAGGAGAACAGCGAACCGATTCCAGGCGTCTCGCCGTCGGCGATCCGCAGACTTGTGCGGATGACGCCTGCAAACAGCACCCAGTAGGGGATCAGGAGCAGGAAAAGCGTCCCGTAGCCCACGCTCATCGTGGCGAAGTACCTGCCGATGCCATCGACCTCACCGGTCTGGGTGTCCGTCATGGTGAGCGTCGGATGCGGCACGACGGCGAACACCACGACGATCGCGATGGCATACATGGCGACCATCCCGAGCAACAGGATGACGCCGCCGGTGAGCAGCGTCGCCGTGTTGGTCTTGAACTTGGCCCATGCCCATGCGAAGGCGTTGCCGATCTCGAAGCGTGGCGGACCGTAGTAACCCGGCGGCGGCGGGTAGTAGCCAGGCGGCGGTGGGCATACGGGGGGCGGGTAGTAGCCCGGAGGCGGTGGACCGTAGCCCTGGGGCGGGGGGTTGTACGGCGGCTGGCCCGGGGGCGGTTCGGTCATGGCCAGAGATTAGCGGCTGGCTGTCGCGTTCGCAGGCGTAGTCAGGAGGTGAACGGCGGGCGATCGTCGAGGCGTACGGACTGGCGACCGGCCCAGCGCCACAGGCGGGCGGTGAAGTCACGGTCCTCGTCAGTGACGAGGTTGCCCATGACCCGGAGGGCGAACGTCATGAGGCGGTGTGACCGCATGCCGACAGGGCCCGCGGTGGGCAGCAGGCGGGGCACTGTGATGAGGCCGGCAAGCCGGCGCGCGATCGAGAATGCTTCGCCGTAGTGCGTCGTGAGCAGCGCGGGCCACGCGGCTTGGAGGTCGGTGTGTGTGCGCATGAGCTCGGCGCCGACCCGGCCGGTTTCGAGGCCGTAGTCGATGCCTTCACCGTTGAGCGGGTTGACGCAACCCGCCGCGTCGCCGACCAGGATCCAGTTGGGACCGGCCACGCCAGAGACCGCGCCGCCCATGGGCAGCAGCGCGCTGGTGGGCATACGGAGCTCGCCGCTGAGATCCCACTCCTCGCGGCGAAGCGTCGAGTAGTACTCCATCAGCGGGCGGATCTGCAGATCGGCCGGTCGCTTGGCGGTGGCGAGGGCTCCGACGCCGAGATTCACCTCGCCGTCGCCGAGCGGGAAGATCCAGCCGTAGCCGGGCAGCAGCTCGCCCTCCTCGCCGCGGAGCTCGAGGTGCGAGGAGATCCACGGGTCGTCGCTGCGACCGGACTTCACGTATGACCGACCGGCGACGCCATAGGCGGTGTCGCGGTGCCACTCGCGACCGAGGACGCGGCCGAGCGGCGAACGTACGCCATCGGCCACCACGAGCCGGTTGCACCGGATCGTGTGCGGCGTGCGGTCCTTGCCGATCTGGAAGGTGACCGAGGTGACGTTGCCGGCGGCGTCGCGCTCGGCGTCGACGGCGCGGGCACCCTCGAACGGGGTGGCGCCGGCCTCGAGGGCGACGCGGAAGATCTTGTCGTCGAGCTCCGTGCGGGGGACTGCCGAGCCCCAGTCGGGCAGGGAGCCGCCGGGCCAGGGGAGCAGCAGCTCCTGGCCGAAGCCGGAGGCACGGAGGCCGCGGTTGGTGCCGTGCCCGCGTACCCACTCCTCGAGCCCGAGTCGCTGGAGCTCGGCGATCGCACGGGGCGTGAGGCCGTCGCCGCAGGTCTTGTCGCGGGGGAACGTCGCAGCATCCGCGAGCACGGTGTCCATGCCGAAGCGAGCGGTCCACGCGGCGGCGGCCGAGCCTGCAGGGCCGGCGCCGACGACGAGGACGTCGGTGGAGGTCGGCAGGGCGGTCATGAGTCGATTCTCCCAGAGGTGGCCACGTGGTTGGATGTCACCCATGACATCGCAGGAAACCGCTGCTCAGCCCGACCGCGAGATCCACTACGCGTCCCGCGGATCGTCGTACTACGACGTCATCCTCGCCGTGTTCTGCGTCGTGCTCGTCGTGTCCAACATCGCTGCGACCAAGGCGACCGAGTTCGGGTCGGGCGACCTGTCGCTCGGGCCGGTCCAGATCTGGCCGATCATCTCCGACGGGGGAGCCGTGCTGTTCCCGCTGGCCTACATCCTCGGCGACGTCATGTCCGAGGTGTACGGCTTCAAGGCGGCGCGGCGGGCGATCCTGGTGGGCTTCGGCACGGCGATCATGACGTTCGCGACGTTCCTGATCGTCATGGCGTTGCCCGGGGCGAGCTTCTGGGACAACCAGGAGGCGTTCGAGAGCGTCGTCTGGTCCGGAGTGCAGATCGTCGGCGCGTCGATGGTCGCGTACCTCACGGGGCAGTTCCTCAACTCCTGGGTGCTCGTACGCATGAAGGCCCGCAGCGCCGAGCCCGGGCTGTTCCGCCGGCTCGCGGGCTCGACCGGCGTCGGCGAGGCGGCCGACACGCTGATCTTCTGCGCCATCGCGGCGTCGGCGATCGGGATCACGACGGGTGGCCAGTTCGTCAACTACTTCGTCGTCGGGTTCGTCTTCAAGTGCGCCGTCGAGCTGCTCGTCATGCCGGTCACGATGATCGTCATCCGCCTGCTGAAGGACCGCGAGCCGACCGTACTGGACCTAGGTCACGACCTCACCCGTAGAACTTGGCGAGGAACTCGTCGCTTGAACTCGGCGAACGTGCCGGCCTCGATGTGCGTACGCATGTCGTCGACGAGCCGGACGGTGAACCGCTCGTTGTGGATCGTCGCGAGGGTCCCCGCGACGTACTCCTTGGTCTTGAACAGGTGATGCAGGTACGCCTTGGAGTAGTGCGCGCACGTGTAGCAGTCGCACTCGGGATCGATCGGCCCGAAGTCGCGCCGCGACGCGGCGACGTTGAGGTTGTAGCGGCCTGTCAGGGCGTAGACCCGCGACGACCGGGCGACTCGCGACGGTGAGACGCAGTCGAACGTGTCGCAGCCGTTCTCGACGGCGGTGAACAGGTCATCGGGCTCGCTGATGCCCAGCAGGTGCCGCGGTTTGTTGTCCGGCAGTTCCTCGTTGACCCAGCGGACGATCGTGCCGAGGTTCTCCTTCTCGATCGCGCCGCCGACGCCGAAACCGTCGAACCCCGCCCCGTCGAACTCGAGCCCCACGAGCCCGCGCGCTGCAGCACGACGCAGATCCTCGTGCTGCGCGCCCTGCACGACGCCGAACAGCGCCTGAGCCGGCTTGTCGGCCCGCTCAGCGGAGAGCCGGTGATGCTCGACGACGCATCGCTCGGCCCACGCCTGCGTACGTTTGATCGACTCCTCTTGGTAGCCGCGTGAATTCATCAGCGTCGTGAGCTCGTCGAACGCGAACATGATGTCGGCGCCGAGCTGGTGCTGGATCTGCATCGACACCTCGGGGGTGAACCGGTGCTTGGAGCCGTCGAGGTGCGACGTGAACGTCACGCCGTCGTCGTCGACGAGCGCGAGCCGGTCCTTGCCCTCGGCGATGACGTCGTCGGGCTGCACGGAGTGCGCGTCCATCGAGAGCGTCTTCTTGAAGCCCGCGCCGAGCGACAACACCTGGAAGCCGCCGGAGTCGGTGAACGTCGGCCCGCGCCAGTTCATGAACGCGCCGAGACCGCCGGCCTCGTCGATGATGTCGGCGCCGGGCTGCAGGTAGAGGTGGTACGCATTGGCGAGCAACGCCTGCGCGCCGAGGTCGGCCATCGCCTCGGGCAGCACGGCCTTGACCGTGGCGCGGGTGCCGACCGGGATGAACGCCGGAGTGCGGATGTCGCCGTGCGGGGTCGTGATCGTGCCGGTACGCCCGAGCGCGTCCTCGAGCTCCTTGCCGACGGTGAACACGCCGACAGTCAATCAGGTCCAGAGCGACGCAACGCGTACCGCACCGACCAGTGCCGCCAGGGTCAGCAGCAGGAAGATCGCGTTCCACACCGCGGCCGGCAGGAACGTCAGCCGCGCGAGGATGTCGGCGTCGGTCGTACGCGTACGCACTCGCCGGCGATGCGCCCACAGGTCGAGCGTCATGCGGGGCGCGGCGACGAGCAGGAACCAGGCGAACGCCAGGGCGGCGAAGTCCTGCACCCGTTCGGGCGCGCGCCAGATCAGCAGGCCGACCGCGGCGCCGCTGAGTCCGACGACGACCAACCCGAACCAGTTGCGGATGTACAGCAGCATCAAGGCGAGCGTGGCCAGCCCGGCATACAAGGCCCAAGGGGTGTGCCCGCCGTCGACGAGCAGCACCGACCCGAGCCCAAGGGCCGCAGGAGCGAGATAGCCGGCCGCGGCCGTCGCGATCATGCCGGCACCCCGGGGCTTGCCGCTGGAGACGGTCAGCCCCGAGGTGTCGCTGTGCAGCCGTATGCCGTTGAGCCGGCGGCCGGTGAGCACCGCGACGACGGCATGCCCGGCCTCGTGCACCAACGTCACGAGGTGCCGGGTCCTCGTCCACACGAGTGGCACGACGACGAGCACGACAGCTGTCGCCGCGGCGGCCTGATGCGTGTCCAGGGCGTTCAGCCGGTCTGCCGGTCCACGAGCTCGACGCGCGTGGCGTCGCGCTCCGAAGCGCCCATCGCAGCAGCAACCCGGTGGTGCACGGCGCCCTCGCTGTGGCGGCTCTGCCGGTCGAGCGTCAGGCCCAACGCGGTCTGCGCCCACATGCTCGTGGGTTCCAGCTCGATGAGCCGGCGGAACGCCTCTTCGGCAGGCGGCAGGTGCGCCGCTGCGAAGTGGGCCCGCCCCAGCAGCTCCCATCCTGCGGAGTTGTCTGGCTCGGCCTCGACCACCTTGCGGAGCACGCGCGCCGCATCGCGGGGGAAGCGCGAATCAAGCAGCTCCTCGCCGTAGCGGTAGGCGTCGAACAGGTCGAGTGACTCGATCTTGTCGTCGCTGATGTTCGGGGTCATGTAGATGGTCATGAGGCCTCCTTCCAGGGCGTCGGCCGGGTCAACGCCGCCGTGGCGGCGTTCATTCCGTGGGCTCGGTCGACTCGGTCGGCGACGGTGTGGGGGTCGTCGCGGTTGCGCTCGGGGTCGGTGTCGTGGCGGTCGGGGTCGGCGTCGTGGTCGTGCCTGTCGGGGTCGGCGTCGTGGTGGGCTCGGTCGTCGGATCGCTCGGTTCGGGCTTGCCCTTGTCGCCGCCGAGGGTGTCGCCGATCGTGGTGCCCTTGGAGCCGTCGAGCGTCTCGCCGGTCACCAGCTCGTACGTCGAGATCGCGGCGAGCGCCAGGGCCAGGACGACGACGGTCGTCACGGCGATGGTCTTCCAGTGCAGTCGCGGTGCGGGCTCGTCGGGGACGAACTCGGCACGCTTGACGGGCGCTTCCTCGGCGGCCTGATCGAGGGTCTCGGCGATCTCGCCATCCTCCTCGACCCGGCGCTGGATCACCGTGCCGCTGGCGGTGGTGACGAGCAACGTGCGGCCCTTGTCGAGCGTACGGGCGTAGAACGCCGACGTGAGCGTGACGACCGCGCTGCCGACAGCGGCTCCTACCAAGGTGCCTGCGACCCCGAGGGACGAGGCGATCCAGGCGGCGGTGACGGCGGCCAGGACGCTGGCGGCGAGCTGAAACCAGGAGACCTCACCCAGGAATCCGCGTCGTCGAGACATACGGGCCAGACTAGGGGGCGGAGCCGAATGTCTTGGCTGTCAGCGTGTCGACCTCGTCGAGCCACGTCGCGCGCTGCTCGGCCGTGGCGTCGCCGACCGGGCGCAGCACGGTGCGCGTGACCCGTGGTCCGCCGAGGTAGGGAGCCACGCAACGTCCCCAGATCGAGGCGAGCGGATCCTTGTAGAGGTCACGCTCCCGCTCGTCGGTCGTGTCAGACGTGTTGACGACGAACAGGTCGGCGATCGGGGCGAGCGGTTCGGGGTAGCCGGTGGCCTCCTCCAGGCGATAGGCGACGCCGGGCACGACCACGCGATCGATCCACCCGGTCAGGATCGCGGGCGGCATGCCCCACCAGTTGGGGTGTACGACGACCAGACCCTCGGCGCGACGCAGCTCCTCGCGGTGCAGCGCGACCATCGGGTCGTTCTCGCGGGCGAGGATCGACTCGATTGCCTCGCCACTGGTGTGCGACTCCTCGGCGGTCAGCACGGGGTCGAACAGCTCGGCATACAGGTCGTGGGACCGCACCTCGTGACCCAGGTCGACCAGCCGTTCGCCGATCCGCTCGGCCAGCGCATGGCAATAGCTCGTGGCTCGGGGGTGGGCCAGCAGGAGCATCACGGTCGCCATGGTTGACGATTCTGGCAGTCCGCCGCGCTCCGTGTGGGGTGATCGGGCGTGTCACCGGCCAGTCTCCACGATTGTGTCGGTCCCGGTTGCGAGACTGACCCCATGGAACTCGTCATCGTGCTTCTCGTCGGACTCGCGCTCGGCCTCGTCGGAGGTTGGTTGTTCGGGCGCGCCGGCATCGTCGCCGCGTCGTCGGTTGACCCCGAGGTGCTCGAGGCACGCCACGCGGCACTGGTCTCGCAGGTCCGGCACGACGAAGCCGTCGTACGTGCAGAGATCGAGCAGCAGCTCGCTGCCGCCCAGGCGTCGGTCGAGGGCCTGCGTGAGCAGCTCGTCCAGGCGCAGGAGCAATACCGCCAGACGCTCGAGACGCACCGCAACGAGACCCGCCAGCGTGAGGCAGCGGCGCAGGGCGAGAGCAAGGTTCTCCAGAAGCTCGCGCCGGTCGCGGCCCAGCTCAAGGACATGCAGCAGAAGGTGCTCGACCTGGAGAAGCAGCGCAGCGAGCAGCATGGCGATCTCGCCGCCCAGATCCGTGCGACCC
Organism: uncultured Actinomycetota bacterium; assembly: GCA_963817425.1. Classification (GTDB taxonomy): domain Bacteria; phylum Actinomycetota; class Actinomycetes; order Propionibacteriales; family Nocardioidaceae; genus Aeromicrobium. The sequence continues at coordinate 65,783 of CAWFOH010000014.1, read as the reverse complement.
GGCACAGTGCCGAGCAGTCCAAGATGGCAGCCGAGACGCTGTCAGCCGCGCTGCGCAACAACTCCGTGCGCGGTGCCTACGGCGAGCTCCAGCTCAAGACGTTGGTCGAGTCGGCCGGACTCCTCAACCGCATCGACTACTCGGTGCAGGAGTCGATCTCAGCCGACTCCGGCGCCCGCCGCCCGGACATGGTGATCAAGCTGCCCGGACGCAAGCAGGTCGCGATCGACTCCAAGGTGCCGTTCAGCGCGTTCATCGACTCGTTCCGTGAGGACATCAGCGAGATCGAGCGCAAGTCGCTCCAGGCGCAGCACGCCAAGCAGGTCCGCGGGCACGTCGATGCCCTGGCCAGCAAGGAGTACTGGACGGGCCTGCCGGTCAGCCCCGAATACACGATCGCGTTCATCCCGAGCGAGGCGATCCTCAACACCGCGCTCGACGCCGATCCCACCCTGCTGGAGTACGCATTCAGCCGCGGCATCGTGCTGGCCACTCCGGTCAACCTCTGGGCCACGCTCAAGACCGTCGCACTGACGTGGAAGCAGGAGGACCTCGCCGAGAACGCTCAAGAGCTGGTCGACCTCGGTCGCGAGCTCTACAAGCGTCTGGGCAAGCTGTCCGACCATGTGTCCAAGCTCGGGTCGCTCGATCGAGACCACGGTCCGCTCCTACAACGACTTCGCCGGCTCGCTCGAGGGTCGCGTGCTGGTGACTGCCCGCAAGCTCGACGGCATCGACGAGGCCAAGCTGCTGGGCGAGGTCAAGCAGATCGAGGGCGACACGCGACGGCTCACGGCGAGCGAGTTCACCGCGCTCGAGGAGACCGGCATCGCCCGCCCAGAGATCGACTTCGAGCAGGTCGGCCTCCCGATCGCTTCGGACGACGAACGCACTGCCTGACCTTTGGGCTCCGCTGAGCGTGACGTTCTGCAGGCTCGTTTCGGCGTGTCGCCTGCAGAACGTCACGCTCAGCGAGGGTTCAGCGGAGGGCCTGCTCCAGGTCGCCGATCAGGTCGCTGATGTCCTCGATGCCGACTGACAGGCGTACGAGATCGTCGGGCACCTCGAGCAGTGATCCCTCGGTCGAGGCGTGCGTCATCGCGCCCGGGTGCTCGATGAGCGACTCGATGCCGCCCAGGCTCTCAGCCAGGGTGAACAGCTCGGTGCGGGCGCAGAAGTCGAGCGCTGCCTGCTTGCCGGCGGCCAGGCGTACGGAGACCATGCCGCCGAACCGTCGCATCTGCTTCGCCGCCACCTCGTGACTCGGGTGCTCCGGGAGTCCGGGATAGAGGATCGACGCGATGGCCGAGTGCCCCTGCAGGAACTCCACGACCGCCTCGGCGTTGTCGCAGTGCTTGTCCATGCGCACCGCGAGCGTCTTGGCTCCGCGCATCGTCAGATAGGCGTCGAACGGGCCGGGCACGCCGCCCGCTCCGTTCTGGAGGAACGCGAACGCTGTGTCGAGCTCGTCATCGTCGGTGATGAGGGCGCCACCGACGACGTCGGAGTGGCCGCCGAGATACTTCGTCGTCGAGTGCAGCACGATGTCGGCGCCCAGGGCCAGCGGCTGCTGGAGGTAGGGCGAGGCGAACGTGTTGTCGACGACGAGCTTGGCGTCCGCTGCGTGGGCGATCTCGCTGATCGCGGCGATGTCGCCGACGTTGAGCAGGGGATTGGTCGGGGTCTCGATCCACACGGCCTTGGTCTCGGGCCTGATCGCGGCGCGGATCGCGTCGAGATCGTTGACCGCGGCGACCGTGTAGGTGATGCCCCACTGGGTGAACACCTTGTCGATCAGGCGGAATGTTCCGCCGTACGCGTCATCGGGGATCACCATGTGGTCGCCGGGTCGCAGCAGTGAGCGGATCGCGCAGTCGGTGGCCGCCATGCCGGAGCTGAACGCTCGGCCGTGAGCGCCACCCTCGAGGGCGGCGAGGTTGGCCTCGAGCGCCGTGCGGGTGGGGTTGCCGGTGCGGGCGTACTCGTAGCCGGACCGCATACCGCCGACGCCGTCCTGGGCGAACGTCGATGACGCGTAGATCGGCACGTTGACGGCGCCGTTCTCGGCGTTGGGCTCATAGCCGGCGTGGATCGCGCGCGTCGCGAACCCCTGCCACGCGCCCTCGTCCTGCGTGCTCTTCTTTTCACTCATACGTGAACTCCAAGCAAGTCATGGCGAGTCAGGACACCGAGCGGCTTGCCGTCCTCGATGACCATGACCGCGTCGCTGGTGTGGAGCGCCTCGAGGGCCTCGTCGATGCTCTCGCCGGAGCCGAGCAGTGGGAGCGGCGGCTCCATGTGCTGCGAGACGGCGTCGGTCAGCAGGGCGCGGCCCTCGAACACGGCGCTGATCAGCGCGCGTTCGTTGACGCTGCCCGCGACCTCGCCGATGACGACCGGCGGCTCGGGGCCGACGACCGGCATCTGCGAGACGTTGTACTCGCGGAGGATCTCGATCGCGTCGCGGATCGTCTCGGACGGGTGCGTGTGTACGAGGTCGGGCATGCCGCCGGACTTGCTGCGCAGCAGGTCGCCGACGGTCATCTCGTGGACCTTGCCGTCGAGCGGTTCGCGCAGGAACCCGTAGGACGACATCCAGTCATCGTTGAAGACCTTGGACAGGTAGCCGCGGCCACCATCCGGCAGCAGCACGACGACCAGCGCGTCAGGGCCGGCCTCCGCAGCGACCTGCAGCGCGGCGACCGTTGCCATGCCGCACGAGCCGCCGACGAGCAGGCCCTCTTCGCGGGCGAGGCGGCGGGTCATCTCGAATGAGTCAGCATCGCTCACCGCGATGATCTGGTCGGGGACGGCCGGGTCGTACGCGCTGGGCCAGAAGTCCTCGCCGACACCTTCGACGAGGTATGGGCGACCGGTGCCGCCGGAGTAGACCGAGCCTTCGGGGTCGGCGCCGATGACCTTGACCTTGCCGCCGGAGACCTCCTTGAGGTAGCGGCCGGCACCGGTGATCGTGCCGCCCGTGCCGACGCCGGCGACGAAGTGCGTCACCTTGCCGTCGGTGTCGGCCCAGATCTCGGGGCCGGTCGTCTCGTAGTGGCTCTCTGGGCCGGCGGGGTTGGAGTACTGGTCAGGCTTCCAGGCGCCTTCGGTCTCACGTACGAGGCGGTCCGAGACGTTGTAGTAGCTGTCGGGGTGGTCCGGCGGGACGGCGGTGGGGCACACCACGACCTCGGCTCCGTAGGCCCGCATGGTGTTGCGCTTGTCCTCGCTGACCTTGTCGGGGCACACGAAGATGCAGTGATAGCCGCGCTGCTGGGCGACGAGCGCGAGGCCGACACCTGTGTTGCCGGAGGTCGGTTCGACGATCGTGCCGCCTGGCTTGAGGGCTCCTGATGCCTCGGCGGCGTCGATCATCTTGACCGCGATGCGGTCCTTGGCGCTGCCGCCGGGGTTGAGGTACTCGATCTTGGCGGCCACGGTCGCGGATCCCGCGGAGGTGACCGAGTTGAGACGGACCAGCGGGGTGTTGCCGATCAGCTCAACGATGTGGTTTGCAATGGGCATGCTGTCATTCTTGCACTCGTCCGCTCGCTGAGATCCTGACGTCGTCAGGGCCTCGTGAGCACGGGTGCGGCCTCGCGGACATCGAGCTCTGCGGCCGGTCCCGAAGCCTGCAGTGTCTGCCCGATCGTCTGCCATGCGCCGCCGTCGACGCGATAGCGAACGCGGTAGGTGACATCCACGCGCGGATGCACGTCATCGGCCGGCGAGCGGTAGCGGTGGGTCACGTCCATCGCCGGGTAGGGCTTGCCGGGACGGCTTGTGGTCGACGCTGTTCCGTCATCGTGCACCCACGTGTAGCGGACCGGGTCGGCGCTCAGGTCGATGTCGAAGCCGAGCAGCGTGATGCTGCGTTCGAACGGCTGCGGCCGGGTGTAGAAGATCGTCTCGATGTTGACGAGCGTCTCCTCGCCGGGCTGGATCTGCACTTTCAGGCTCGGCAGCCCGATCTCCCGCACCGCCCGCAAGATGTCCCCCTCGGTGAGCTCCGGGTTGTCTGGCATCGGGTTCCGCAGGATCAACCGTGCGGCAGCCGTAGTTCGGAGTGTCCGGGTTGACGCGACAGAGCATCGGTGGACGCCATGTGGGTTGATGCTGAGGAGATGACTTAACGGTCCCGTTTCGAGTATCCGATTGTTTCGGGGTGACCTTAGTGGCCCCGAGTAGGACTTGTGCCTCGTGAGGCGCTGGTTTCACGTACGCGCCATCGCCATGGTCCGCCCCTGCCGCGACGACGAATATGAGACTTGCGGCGATCAACTTCACAGCACGTCACCAAGCCCGAGCTGAGAGACAGTCCAACTGGCCCCGTTGCGCGCAACCGCAAAGCTCACCTTGTTGTCCTTGCCGGTGCTCCTGCGCTCGGGTTTGCCCGCCGCTTCTCGGTATGGCCCAGGTGTTGTTTTTGCGACAGCCGTGACATAAGTCGTTGTGCCGTCCTCGTTGGAGATTCAGGTCACCAAGACCCCATCCCGCGTCTTTGAAATAGCCGCCGGCTTTGTAGGTGTCGCGGTAGAGCTTGATGTAGCTCTGGCAGCCTTTGCAGTCGGGTGACGAGAGGCGAGACAGCTCTTCGACGTCGCCGGTGTTGGACGCGTAGTTGAAGACGTCGATGTAGTGCTTGACGAAGGCTGCTGCACCTTCTGGAGTGTCTTCCTTGGCCTGGGCCGGCATCGTCGGAGGGGTTGCCGTGGGCGCTGCGGAGGTGGCGGTGCGCTTCGGTTCCTTGGGTTCCGGATCTGACGAGCACGCGCCAAGGGTCAGCAGGACCACCAGAACAATTCCCCCGAATCGCATGCCGAGAAACTACCGAAACAGACGACGTTCTGTCAGCCCCCGACGCGGCGCTGTGGACAAAGGGCTCAGGGGCGCAGCGGGCGGCCCTGGGCGTCCTTCGGGTCACCCGTGAGCATGAGGATGCCGTCGATGAACGGCCACAGGGCGCCGATGCCACACGTGAAGATCGTGACGAGGAGCTGGGCGACGCCCGTGCCGGTGTCACCGATGTAGAACCTGCCGATGCCGAACGGCAGCAGGATGTTCAGCAGGCCGGCGATGAGCTTCTGCTTGTCCGAGTACGGCACACCCGTCACCGGATGAACGCCCCACGGAGCGCCGGCATGGGCGCCGTACGCATGGCCGGGCGGCGGCGGGTACCCGCCCGGAGGCGGCTGATAACCCGGAGGCGGCGGGCCGTAGCCCGGTGGCGGCGGCGCGGAACCGCCCGGAGGGGGCGGCGGCGGGTTGACCCGGCCATAGTCGGGCTGGCCACCCTCGAGCGGAACGGTCGGCTCGTTGCTGTCGGGCTCGGGCTGATCCGGCGGTGTCGACGTCATGCCGCCACTCTAGGGCTCACAGCACCGCTCCCGTCGAGCGCCCGTCGTCGATCTTGGCGTACGGATCGATGACCCGCGTGCCGGGATCCGACGGGTCGTACGGCCACCGCTCCTCGAGCACGACCGCCAACGCCGACGCGGTGAAGATCGTCGACAGGATGCCGACAGACAGCCCCAGCAGCAGGGCGATCGCGAAGTCGGTGAGCGAGTCGCCGCCGAGCACCGCCAGCGTGGCGAGGATGAACATCGCGCCGAGGCCCGTGTTGATCGTGCGGGGGATCGTCTGCAGGATCGCCTCGTTGACGACGCCGCGCAGAGGCCGCTTGCGGTTCTCGCGCGTATGTTCGCGGATGCGGTCGAACACGACGATCGTGTCGTTGACCGCGAGGCCGATGATCGACAGCACGGCCGCGAGGAACACGCCATCGATCGGTTTGCCCCACCACGCGAACACGCCGACGACCGTCAGGACGACCGACATCATCGACAGCACGGCCGCCGCGGCGTACGTCCAACGGAATCGCCAGGCGAGATAGATCATCTGGGCGGCGATCGCGATGCCGAACGCGATGAGCGCCTTGTCGCGCAGCTCCTTGCCGAGGCTCGGCCCGATGAGCTCGTCGCGCTCTTTCTCGACGTCGCCGGCGACGCCGGAGAGGGCCTCTTGGATCTCGACTGCCTCGTCATTGGAGAGCCCGGCGTCGCGCACCGTGATGTTCTCCTTGCCACCGTCACCCGACGAGGACTGCACCACTGCCTTGGCGAAGCCGGCTTCGCTGACGGCTTCGCGGGCGTCCTCGACATCGACCTGCTGCGACGTCGAGAACTCGAGCAGGCGGCCACCGGTGAACTCGACGCCGAGGTTGAGCCCGCGCAGCGCGATACCGCCGATCGAGAGGACCGCCACGACGAGGGTCGCGGCGATCCACGTGCCGCTGCGCTTCATGAGGTCAGGCCCGCTCTCGGTCAGCCACTTGCGGATCCGACCGGTTCCGCTGATGCCGCTCAGCGCAGGATGCCTGCGGACGTACGCCCGACGCATCGCCCATTCGGTGAGCACCCGGGCAATGACCAGTGCCGAGACCATCGAGGCGATGACGCCGATCGACAGCGTGACGCCGAAGCCCTTGACCGGGCCGGAGGCGAAGAAGAACAGCAGGGCCGCCGCCAGGAGGGTTGTGACGTTGGAGTCGATGATCGCCGACCAAGCCTTGTTGAAGCCCGTGTTGAGGGCGGGGGAGAGGCCTCCAGCTGTACGTTCGGCGTACTCCTCCCGCGCTCGTTCGAAGACCAGCACGTTGGCGTCGATCGCGAGCCCGATCGCGAGCACGAAGCCGGCGAGGCCGGGCAGCGTCAGTGTCGCACCGAGCCAGACCAGGAGTCCGTACGAGATCAGGGCATAGGTGCCGAGCGCGATCGTGGCGAGCAGGCCGACGAGCCGGTAGACGAACATGATGAACAGGCCGGTCAGGATGATGCCGATGATCGCGGCCTCGATCGACGCCTTGATCGCCACGTCGCCGAGCGTCGCGCCGACGGTCCGCTGCTCGATGACCTCGACGGGGACCGGGAGCGCTCCGCCCTTGATCAGCACGGCCAGGTCCTTGGCCTCGGACTGGGAGAAGTCGCCGGTGATGCTGGTGCTCCCGCCTCCGCCAGAGCTGCACAGCGCGGGCACGACGCCTGGCGACGAGATCACCTTGTCGTCGAGCACGATCGCGACCCGGTTGCCGGCTGCCGTGTTGGCGCAGGCATCGGACACGAGCTGCTTCCACCCGCCGCTGCCTTGTCCGTTGAAATCGACATCGACGGTCCATTGTCCGAGGCCTTGCTGGTCCGAGTTGGCCGCTGCGTCCTTGACGCCGTTGCCGTCCAGCAGCGCCTTGCCGACGATCAGCGGTGCGCCGGTCTCGTCCTGCAACAGCTGCTCACCCTCCGCGGGCTTCTCGTCGGGGGTGCTGGGCACCCGAAGCACTTCGTGGAACGAGAGCTGCGCGGTCTGACCGATGACCTCGGCCGCTTCACGGGGATCCTGGACGCCGGGCAGCTCGATGATGATGCGGGTGTCGCCGGAGCGGGCGAGCGTCGGTTCGGCGACACCGAGCGCGTCGACGCGACCGCGCAGGACGGTGAGCGCGCGGTCGGTCGACTCGGCGTCGGCCTTGACGCGGTCGGAGTCCTTGGTCTGCAGCACGATCTGGGTGCCGCCCTTGAGGTCGAGTCCGAGCTTGGCCGAGCTGGTGAGGGCGAGCAGGAGTGAGACGGCGACGACGGCGAATGCGGCGACAGCGCGCCACAGGGGTGCACGGGAAGACATGGTTCAGCTTTCGAGGAACACGCCAGGATGGCGCGGGCGGATGGGTGGGCGGCGCGGCTCAGAGAGCCGGCGGCGCCCGTCCGGTCGGGGTGACGAAGTCACTCCCGGTGCGTAGAGCGTCGGCCTCGGGCGCCGCGATGGTCCCTGTCGCGCGTACGTCTGGTGCTGCGCTCGGCGGTGTCGTGGCGAGGTCGAGGTGCAGCGGGGCCTGCTGATGGTGGGCCGGAGGCACGGCGTGCTGGACACGCGCGGCCTTGGCGGCAGTTCCGGCGTGACTCGTGCCCGAGACGGTGAGCCGTTGAGCCGGCGCACGGGTCGGTCCGCCGAACGTCACGAGCAGGACGGCGACCAGCGCAGCCGTCAAGGCAGCGGCGATCCTGCGCGCTGCGGGCCTCGAGAACATCTGGCGAGTGTACGTGAGGCGAGACGGTCGCCGGCCGCATCGATCGGCTGCCTAGGCTGGAGTCATGACGACCTCCCGCACTCTTGGAACCAGCGACATCGCCGTCTCGACCGTGGGCGTCGGATGCAACGCCTTCGGCACGCGCATCGACGCCGACCAGACCAAGGCGGTCGTGGACGCCGCCTTCGAGCACGGCATCACCTTCTTCGACACCGCCGACACGTACGGCACCGGGCAGAGCGAGCAGCTCCTGGGCGAGGCCCTGCGTGGCCGCCGCGACGAGGTCGTCATCGCGACGAAGTTCGGCATGGACATGCAAGGCGTCAACGGCGACGACGGTGGCCGGCGCGGCACGGCGACGTATGTGCGTACGGCCGCCGAGGCGAGCCTCAAGCGCCTCGGCACCGACCACATCGACCTCTACCAGCTGCACACGCCGGACCCCTCGACGCCGATCGAGGAGACCCTGGGCGCGATGACCGAGCTCGTCAAGGAGGGCAAGGTCCGGGCGATCGGCAGCTCCAACCTGCAGGCCTGGCAGCTCGTCGACGCCGACTGGATCTCCCGAACCGCGGGACTCGAGTCGTTCGTCACGGCCCAGAACGAGTACTCCCTCTACAACCGCACCGCCGAGACCGAGCTCGTCCCGGCCTGTCTCGCGCTGGGCGTCGGCGTGCTGCCGTACTTCCCGCTCGCGTACGGCCTGCTGACCGGCAAGTACCGCCGGGGCGAGACGCCGCCGGCGGGCACGCGCCTGGCCTTGTCCTCGCAGGCTGACCGCCTCGCAAGAGCGGACTGGGACCGCATCGAGGCGCTTGAGTCATTCGCGGCGGTACGCGGCATCTCGGTGCTCGAGCTGGCGATCGGTGGCCTCGCGGCGCAGCCTGCGGTGTCGAGCGTGATCGCCGGCGCCACCAAGCCTGAGCAGATCGCCGCCAACGCCGCGGCCGGCGCATGGACGCCGACGCCTGAGGAGCTCGACGAGCTGTCGGCGATCGGCCGTCCCGCGCAGTCGTACACGACGTTCGCGCCGCGGCGCTGAATCGCTCTGGGAGGATCGCGTCGGGCCGGGAAGCGCCTCACGGCGCGTGGCCGCTCGAAGCGGCTAATTTTGGGACCCGGGGCTACCACGGCCCGACGCGTGCACCAGCCTAACCGAGCAGAGGCGCAACTCAAGGCACCTCGAGGCCAACGTGACGCAGATCAATCCAAGGATCAGTGCAAGCGCGAAGAGCGCTCGAGCTCGGCGGCCCGGCGCAGGTGCACAGCGGTGTCGACGAGCTTCGCCGCGCTCTGCGGATCACCGCTGTCGAGCTGCGCGCGACCGACCCCGACGATGTGCGCGAACGCCGCTGCACGGTCGAGCGTGACGTCGAAGTCGTCGCCGACGATGCCCCGCACGACGGTGTCGACGAGCGCGATGACCTCCTCGGGACCCGGGGGATCGACGACGCCCGCAAGCGCCTCCTGCACGGGCGCGTACGCCTTGCCGGCCGCGAACTCACGGGCGGCCTGCTCGGGCTGTCGGTAGACCCACGTGCGCAGCAGATAGAGGCGCCACAGAGCACCCGCAAGGCTGTCGGCCGCGGCATGCGACCACAGGTCGGCGATGACGCCGAGGCCCTCCTCGTCGGCGAGGTGCAGCACCCGATCGACGAGGCCCTGGTCGTCGCCGGAGCGCGGGCCCCGAACCAGCAGGGTCGCGATGCGGTGACCCGCAGCGGCCATCTCGGCCGGGTCGGCGCCTTCGGCCTGTGCCTCGAACAGTGCAGAGCCAGGCAGGGACGGTCGCTTGAACTCGTTCATGCCGTCACCTCCAAGAAGAGCCCACGATACGGAGGCGCCGGCATGACATTCTGATTGTTCGCTCGCTGGCGCTCGCTCATGCCTCTTGCCCCGTCGAAAGCCCTGCAGTCATGCGACAACCGTAACCGCGGGCACCCAAGATCAGGCGCTCTGGACGACCTTGTTTTCGGTCGGTGTCGCGGCGACCGAGGGCTTGCGGACGTAGAGCGGCAGGATGATCGCGAGGTAGGTCGCCCAGCACATCATCTGGAGCCAGGAGGGGTTGGGCTGGAAGTTGACGGTGCCCTTGAGCAGCGTGCCGTACCAGCTGTCGGTGGGGATGGTGGACTCGATGTTGAAGACCTGGTTGCCGAGGCTGGCGATGCTGCCGACGTCTCCGGTCAGTCGCGGCAGGAAACCGGCCTCCTGGAGGTCGTACACGCCGTATGCCAGCACGCCCGCGGCCACGATGATCAGCAGGAAGCCGGTGATCGTGAAGAACTTGCCGAGGTTGACCTTGATCGCTCCGCGGTAGATGCCGATGCCGAGGAGGATCGCGATGATGACGCCGAGAGTCGCGCCGATGAACGGCTGCGGGTTGTCAGCGCCCTCGATCGTGCTCCACATGATCGCCGCGGTCTCGAGGCCTTCGCGGCCGACCGTGAGGAAGGCCACGAGTGCGATCGCGCCGTTGCCGAGGGCGACGGCTGACGCCATCTCGCCCTCGAGCTCCTTCTTGAGGCCGCGTGCCGTGCGGCGCATCCAGAAGATCATCCAGGTCACCAGCCCTGCGGCCAGGATCGACAGGGTGCCGCCGACGCCTTCCTGGGCCTTGAACGACAGCTGCTCGAACGCGAGCGTGATGACCGTGAAAGCCGTGATCACGATCGCGAGCGCGGCGATGACGCCAATCCATACGTAGCGGATCTCGTGTCGGCGCTTGGTCTTCACCAGATAGGCGATGAGGATGCTGACGATCAGGCTGGCTTCGAGGCCCTCGCGGAGACCGATCAGGAGGTTGGCGAACACCTCCCGATCGTAACTTAGGTCGTACTTACCTAGAGCACTCAGAACCTAAGAAGTAGGTCACACGGCTTCAGATCTGAGCGCCGCCGTCAGGGGATCGATGATCAGGCCGATCTGCCAGGCGCGCGCGCCATCGGCCGTCAACGCCTCGGTGACCGTGTCGACCGTGATCGGCGTGGGCGGCTCCCAGGCGAGGTTGCGGATGACCTGCGGGCTGATGAGGTTCTCGGTCGGCAGATCGTGCTTCTCGGCGAGCTCGACGACGACCTCGCGGCTGCGAGCGAGCCGGTCGGCGGCTTCAGGGTTCTTGTCGGCCCAGGCGCGCGGCGGCGGTGGTCCGTCCGTACGTTGACCGGTCGTCGGCAGCTCGGCCTCGTCGAGGGTCAGGCCCCGCTCGACGGCGTCGTACCACTCGCTGAGGAACCGCCGCGGCCCGCGATTCTTCATGATGCGCATCGACTTGAGTGCGTTGGCGTCCTGCGGGGGATTGACCGCGATCTCGAGGATCGAGGTGTCGGGCAGGATGCGACCGGGAGTGGTGTCGCGGGCTTCGGCGATCGCGTCGCGAGCCTCCCAGATCTCGCGGACCAGGCCGAGTGCGCGGCGGCCTCGAGCCTTGTGGATGCCGGACGTACGCCGCCACGGCTCCTTGCGCTCCGGCGGGCCCTGGAACGACAGGAGTGCCTCGAACTCCTCGGCCGCCCAATCCCGCTTGCCGGCCTTTTGGAGCTCGGCGTCGATCAGGTCGCGGAGCTCGACCAGGACCTCGACGTCGAGGGCGGCATAGACCAGCCATGGCTCGGGCAACGGACGGGTCGACCAGTCCGCGGCCGAGAACTCCTTGGCCAGGCTGAGGCCGAGGTAGTGCTCGACCAACGCGGCAAGACCCACACGAGGGAGGTTGAGCAACCGGCCCGCGAGCTCGGTGTCGAACAGCGACTCGGGATAGAGGCCGACCTCGGCAAGACACATCAGGTCCTGGGTCGCGGCGTGCAGGATCCACTCGTTGCCGTCGAACGCGGTGTCGAGCGGCACCAGGCTGTCGAACGCGGTGGGATCGATCAGGTGCGTGCCGGAACCCTCACGGCGTACCTGGACGAGGTAGGCCCGCTGGGAGTAGCGGTAGCCGGACGCTCGCTCGGCATCGAGGGCGATCGGACCCGTGCCGGCGGCAATGCGCTCGCACGTGTCGCGCAACAGCTCGGGGGTGTCGACGACCGGCGGCAGCGGGTCGCGGAGCTCGAGGCGCGGCGCTTGCGGTGTGACGGGCTCCGGCGTCTCGTCTGCGATGGCGTCGGTCGGGATCTCGTCGGGGGTGGGAAGGTCAGTAGAGGTCAACGGACACCACGCCTGCGCGGAAGGGGGATGACTCCCGGTGCCAGCGGCGGCAGGCCGGCGATCGCGCACAACAGGTTGGACCACGCCGCCGCATGGGAGTCCATGCCGGGCGCGGGCGCCTCGGTCAGCGGCGTCCAGGAGGCACGCACCTCGATCTGCGCGTCGGATCCGTCGGCCTCCATCTCGCCGAAGCCCTCGGATCGTACGACCGTGACGCTGCCGCTTCCGGCCGTGTAGCCGCTGCCGTACGCGTCGAGAGCCTCGGTCAGCCAGCTCCAGCCGACGCTGGGCAGCACAGGATCGGCGGCCATGTCAGCCTCGATGTCTGCGCGCGCAAAGGTCACACAACGGAACGTACCGCCCCAAGCATCGTTTCCGGCAGGGTCGTGCAGCAGGATGAACCGGCCGGTCGCCAGCTCGTCCTCGCCGACGAGCACATCACCGCTGATCGCGAACGCGTGCGGGGCGATGCGTTGGGGCGCAGGCATCTCGTCGACCACGACCTCGGGTCGAAGGACGGCTTGCCGGATCAGCTCCACCGCAGCGGTGAACTGCGCGGGGGTGCGGTCGATGTCGCTTCGGGCTCCCACCCTGTGATCGTAGGCCTGCCGGGGTCAGGCCGGGCCTCGACACTCCGCACGACCTGGGTCACTGCCCACCTGAGACAATGCAGTGTGACCGTGACGATGACTGACAGCGCGTTCCTGCAGGCCTGCCGCGGCCAACAGCCGGCGCACACCCCGGTGTGGTTCATGCGCCAGGCGGGCCGTTCGCTGCCCGAGTACCTCGCCCTGCGTGAGGGCACCGCGATGCTCGACTCGTGCTTCCGCACTGACATGGTCGTCGAGATCACGATGCAGCCCGTACGCCGCTATGGCGTCGACGCGGCGATCTTCTTCTCCGACATCGTCGTGCCGCTCAAGGCGATCGGGGTCGACCTCGACATCGTGCCCGGCACGGGCCCGGTCGTCGCCGACCCGATCCGCTCGAGCGCTCAGATCGCCCAGTTCCGCGACCTCGAGCCCGACGACGTCACGCCCATCACCGACGCGGTCAAGGCGCTCGTCGGGGAGCTCGGCTCGACCCCGTTGATCGGCTTCGCGGGCGCACCGTTCACGCTCGCGTCCTATCTCGTCGAGGGTGGGCCGTCGCGCGACCACCGGCTGACCAAGCAGCTGATGTATTCAGAGCCCGACCTGTGGCACGCACTCCTCGGTCGCATCGCGGCGATCGCGGGGCAGTTCCTGCGCCTGCAGGTCGAGGCCGGTGCCTCGGCGATCCAGCTGTTCGACTCGTGGGCCGGAGCGCTGTCGCTCGCGGACTACGAGACATACGTCAAACCGCACTCGGCAGCGGTGCTGGCATCGGTCGCCGACCTCGACGTCCCCCGCATCCACTTCGGCGTCGGCACGGGTGAGCTGCTCCACGCCATGGGCGATGCCGGCGCCGATGTCGTCGGCGTCGACTGGCGGGTGCCGCTCGACGAGGCCGTACGCCGCATCGGCCCGGGCAAGGCAGTCCAAGGCAATCTCGACCCGACGGCGGTGTTCGCGCCGACCGAGTTCGTGCACGCCCGCGCCGCCGAGGTCATCGACGCCGGACAGGCCGCTGACGGTCACGTGTTCAACCTCGGTCATGGCGTCCTGCCGGCGACTGGATCCGGATGCGCTGGCGCGCCTCGTCGACTTCGTCCACGGCTACGAGCCGACCCAGTCCTGACATGCGCGTAGCGGTCGTCGGCGGTGGCATGTCCGGCCTCGCTGCGGCGTACGAGCTGGCCATCGGCGGTGCCGAGGTGATCGTGCTCGAGGGATCGGACCGTCTCGGCGGCAAGCTGAAGCTCGGCACGGTCGGCGACCTGACGCTCGACCTCGGTGCGGAGTCGATGCTCGCCCGCCGGCCCGAGGCGCTCGACCTCGTCGATGCCGTTGGTCTCGACGCGAAGGTCGTCAACCCCCGCACGATCACCGCGTCGATCTGGACGCATGGCGCCCTGAGGCCGATGCCGCCGACGGTCATGGGCATCCCGGCCGACGTCGAAGCGCTGGCGGCGTCCGGCATCGCCAATGTCGACCCGCGTGTCGTCCCGGTGCCCGACGACGACGTCTCGGTCGCTTCGTTCGTCACCGAGCGGTTGGGCCGCGATGTGCTCGACCGGCTCGTCGAGCCGCTGCTCGGCGGGGTGTACGCCGGTCATACCGACGCGCTCTCCTTGCGTGCGACCACACCGCAGATCGCCGCGCTGGGTCCGGACCTGCTGGCGGGCGCCACGAGCGCGCGAGCTGCCGCCGACGCGACCGGTCCCGTCTTCGCCGGGCTCGTCGGGGGAGTGGGCCAGCTGCCCGCCGCGGTCGCAGCGACCGACGGCATCGACGTACGCCTCGACTCCACGGTGCGCGCCATCACGCGTACGTCCGACGGTTGGCGGCTCTCGGTCGGGCCGACCACCGACGTCGAGCACCTGGACGTCGATGCGGTCGTCGTTGCCGCGCCGGCGCCGGCCGCTGCGCGCCTGATCGCCGAGGATGCACCCGATGCGGCCTTCGCGTTGGCCGCCATCGAGTACGCGAGCATGGCGATCGTCACCTACGTCTTCGACGAGCCGCCCGCGTTCGACGGGTCCGGCTTCCTGGTGCCGCCGGTCGACCACACGTTCATCAAGGCCGCGACCGTCTCGTCCAACAAGTGGGAGTGGGTCGCGGCGACTGGCCGTACGGTCATTCGCGCCTCGGTCGGCCGCGCCGGCGAGGCCACGCTGCTCCAGAACGATGACGGGGACATCGCCGCCAGGGCTCTGGTCGACCTGCGTACGGCCTTCGGTGGCCTGCCCGAGCCTGTCGATGCTGTCGTCCAGCGGTGGGGTGGCGGGCTGCCGCAGTACGACGTCGGTCACCTCGATCGGGTCGAGATCGTCGAGCGTTCGGTCGCCGCGGTGCCGGGGCTCGAGCTCTGCGGTGCGGCCTACAACGGGGTCGGCATCCCCGCGGTCATCGCCTCGGGTCGGGCGGCTGCTCGGCGCATCCTCGACGCTGGGACAATCGAGGCATGAGCGAGCGCGTGGAAACTGAGCACCCTAAAAGCAAGGGCAAGCTGGCCAAGGAGATCAACGACACGATCCGCTACACGATGTGGTCGGTCTTCCGTCTCGAGCGGGTGCTCGGTGACGCGCCTCGCGCCGCGTTCGCCGCCGAGGTCGATGAGCTCTTCCGTACGTTCGCCGCCGACGACATCGTGGTGCGCGGCACGTACGACGTCAGCGGCCTGCGAGCCGACGCGGACCTGATGATCTGGTGGCACGCGCCGACCAGTGATGCGCTCCAGGCCGCCTACAACACGTTCCGCCGCACCGAGCTCGGCTCGCACATGGCGCCGGTGTGGTCGCAGGTCGCGATCCACCGGCCGGCTGAGTTCAACCGGTCGCACATCCCGGCCTTCATGGCCGAGGAGGAGACCCACCCGTACGTCTGCGTCTATCCGTTCGTCCGGTCGTACGAGTGGTACCTCCTGCCCGACGAGGAGCGTCGCGACATGCTGCGCGAGCACGGGATGCAGGCGCGCGACTATCCGGACGTACGTGCCAACACCGTCGCGTCGTTCGCGCTCGGCGACTACGAGTGGATCCTCGCGTTCGAGGCCGACGAGCTGCACCGCATCGTCGACCTGATGCGCGAGCTGCGCGCCAGTCGCGCCCGCCGACACGTACGCGAGGAAGTCCCGTTCTACACGGGTCGCGCGCACACCGTCAGCGAGCTCACCGACCTCTGGCCCTGACCCACCCTCCGAGGGTCAGACGTGCTGGGGGCCCGACACGCAGAACTGGTTGCCGTCGGGATCGCTGAGGATGTTCCAGCGGAATCCGCTCGGCATCTCGTGGCTTTCGACCAGGCCGCGCCCACGGAGATGAGTCGTTCGGTCTCGGCATCCAGGTCGGGTGCGGTCCCAGGTCGAGGTGCAGGCGGTTCTTGCCCGGTGACGGGTCTGGCACCTTCTGGAACGAGATCTTCTGGGCCAGATCGGGCAGGCCGACGATGACGTACCAGCCGTCGTTCTCCTGCTCGATCGTGCCGCCGAGCTGGTCTGCCCACCAGCGAGCCAGAGGCATCGCGTCAGTCGTGTCAACCGTGATCATGCCAAGCGTGAGAGTCATGCGATCACGCTAGTGACGAGCACCTGACAGGAACTTCCGTGGAGCCTAGGAGGCGTCAGGCTGTAGCCGAAGGGCGACGCCGTTGATGCAGAAGCGCTGGTCCGTTGGCGTCGCGAAACCTTCGCCCTCGAACACGTGCCCAAGGTGTGATCCGCAACGCGAGCAGCGGACCTCGGTGCGTACGCCGCCGAACAGGGAGCGGTCCTCGATGTACTGGACGCGGTCCTCGGCCAGTGGCGCGTAGAACGCCGGCCAGCCGCAGTGCGCGTCGAACTTGGTCTCGCTGCGGAACAGCTCGGCGCCGCAGGCACGGCATGCATAGACCCCGACAGTGGGATCGGTTTCGTACGAGGAGCTGAACGGCCGCTCGGTGCCCTGCTTGCGCAAGACCTGGTACTCCTCGGGGTCGAGCTCGGCCTTCCACTCTTCCTCGGTCTTCTCCACGTCGTACGTCATGCGCCCAGAGTACGACGGAGAGGCACGTCAGCGCTGGGCGTCGAACGGTACGTGCTCGAGCAGGTGGACGCTCGGCACGTCGAGCTTGCGCTGTGCGCGCGAGGTCCAGTCGATCCGCAGGAACTCCTGCACGATGTGCGGCTCCGTGAGGATGATGGCCTCGGACGATCCGGTGTCCTTGACGAGCTGGACGAGCGCGTCGATCGGATCGTCCTCGGTGAGCTTGGCCGTGACCTCCTGGCCGCGGGCGCGGATCAAGGCGGCGCTGGCGTCGAGCTCGGACTGCCCGGCCTTGACGATCTCCTCCTGCACGTCCTCGATCGCGTCGGGCTCGCCGATCGGCACGATCTGGCCCGAGCCGAGCGCGCTCATGGACGACGTCAGGATCGCGTTCGAGCTCTCGACAGGCAGCAAGAGGTGATAGCGGACGGTGTCCTCGAGGCCCTCGTGCAGGGCGATGATCTGGTCGGCATCGAGTTCGTTGAGCTGGCGTTCGATGAGCAGTGCGACGTCATACATGACTTCATCGTACGGCCGGGCACCTCACTCGCGCGTCAACCGCCACCGACCAGTCCGTGCTCGTGGGCGAACACCACGATCTGCACGCGATCGCGCAGGTTGAGCTTGCGGAGGATCGCGCCGACGTGGGTCTTGACGGTCGACTCGCTCGCGAAGGCTTCTTGCGCGACCTCGGCGTTGCTGAGGCCCCGCGCGACGGCCGCGAGGACCTCACGCTCCTTGAGCGTCAGCCCGTCATAGCCGGGCGGGACGGGTCTTCGTGTGCGGAATGTGCCCTCGAGGAGCGACGTCAGGTCGTCCGGCGCCAGCACGGCGTTGCCGGCGTGCACCGTGCGGATGGCGTCGCGCAGCATGACCGGTGTCGCGTCCTTGAGCAGGAAGCCGCTCGCACCGTGACGGATTGCCGTCGCTGCGCGGTCGTCGAGGTTGAACGTCGTCAGCACGATGACGCGCACGGGGGAGCTCCGTCGGGCAATCCGGTCAGGCGAGAAGATCAGTCGCGTCGCCTCGACGCCGTCGAGCTCCGGCATGCGGATGTCCATCAGCACGACGTCGGGCTCCAGCTCGTCGACAAGTCGCACCCCCTGACGCCCATCGGCTGCCTCCCCGACGACCTCCATCTCGGGCTGTGCGCCGACGATCACCGAGACACCCGCACGGAACAGCTCCTGGTCGTCGACCAGCACGACCCGGATCGCGTCGCTCATGCGTCCGCCGTCGCCGTGCGGAAGGGTACCCACGCTGTGGTGGTGAAGGTCGTCCCGTGCTCGTCGTCGTGGCGACGACGTACGTCGAGGTGCCCTCCGACCGACTCGACCCGTCGGCGCATCCCGTCGATGCCGACGCCTGGCGCCGCGCCCGGCGCAAGGGGTTCGGTCGGCCAATCGGGTTCGCCCGGCCGGTCGAGCAGGTTGCGTACCTCGATCCGCAGGTCGCCCTCCCAGTGTCGTTCGACCCACACCGGCTCACCCCGGCGCCCGTGCTTGAGCGCGTTGGTCAGCATCTCCTGGAGGACGCGGTAGGCCACGACCTCGAGCTCGGGCGGCAGTGGGCGCGGCTCGCCAATGACGGATGAACGAAGGTCGTTGCCGGCGATCCGCAGGCTGTCGACCAGGCTGTCGAGGCTTGCTGTGGCGGCCCCCGGTGTGTCTTCGCCCGAGAGCACAGTGCGTACGTCCTGCAGTGACCGACGAGCCGACACCGCGACATTCTCCAGCGTCTGTCGGATGCGGTCGGTGTCGTCGTCAGGAAGGAACTGGGCCGATTCGGCCTGGGCGAGGATCACGGCCAATGAGTGCCCGACCACGTCGTGCACGTCATGCGCGAGTCGGGCCTGCTCAGCCCGGAGGTCAGCGATTTCCTGCGCCTGCGCACGTCCGGCTTCGGCCTCCTCGCGAAGCGTTTCCGCGGCATCACGGTCGGCACGGGACACCTCGGTCTGCGCCCGGCTGCGGACCAGCAGTCCGAGCAGCCACGGTACGGCGAGCACGCCGAGCCCGAAGACGGCCATGGTGGCGGGGCCGACCGAGCCGTCGGCGTAGATCGACCTGACGGGGTTGTAGAGCTGGATCAGGAATCCCGGGCCCATCGCGCGTACGGCAATCACCGCCGCCAAGGTGCCGACCGGTATGGACAGACCGCTGAGCCAGACGACGACAGTGCTGCCGTAGCGCGCGGTGCCGAAGGCGACGATCCCGACGGCGAGCTCGACGATCATCAGATGGGTCCCGGACAGGACCTGCACCAGGCAGGTCAGCCAGACGATCACCAGTGCGGCGCCGGGGATCCGCCGGGAAAGCCCTGCGGCCAGGCCGAAGCCGAGGATCAGGACCAAGGAGTCGCGCGTGAGCCCTTCGAGGAACTGGAATCCCGAGGTCTGTTCGGCGAGGCCGACGAAGGCCACAGCCCCGCCGAGTGTGGCATCGGGCCACCATTCGCGGCGATCCTCCGGGGTCCCGAAAACGGATGACGACGCCGTCATCGTGGTCCGGTGCGATGCCGTGCGATGGGAGTGCCTCCGAGCAGGTGAGACGTCAGGTGCTCAGACCATGAAATCACGACGAGACACCCTGAAGCTGCCGACTTGGACGTGGTCTCACCGGCCACGCGCCGCGCTGAGTGCCGCCTGCACGAGGTCGGCGAGCAGGTTGGCGTACGGCAGGCCGACCGCGGCGAACATCCTGGGGACCTGGGACTCCGCGGTCATGCCCGGCATCGTGTTGACCTCGTTGAGAACCGGACCGTCCGGCGTGACGAAGAAGTCGAATCGCGCGACGCCCGCGCACCCGAGCGCATCGAACAGCCCGAGTGCGGCATCGGCAAGCTCCTTGTGCTCGACCTCTTCGAGCTCGGCCGGCAACCGGAAGTCGGCGCTGCCGTCGTACTTCGTGGTCAGGTCGAACAGGGAATCGGGCGCCACGACGATCTCCAGGGCGGGGCCGAGGAGCCGCGTGCCGTCGGCGCGTCCGAGTACGGCGATGTCGACCTCGCGGCCCTTCACGAGCTCCTCGACGAGGGCACGATCATCCACGGCGAGAGCGCGCTCGAGGGCGGAGTCCAGCTCGGCGGCATGCCGCACCAAGGTCACGCCGTGGCTAGAGCCGGCGGAGACCGGCTTGACGACGACCGGGGATGCGATCGTGACGGGACGGGGCTCGCCGGCTGACACGAGGATGCCCTTCGCCGTACGTATGCCGAGCTCGCGGGCGACGAGCTTGGTGGCCCACTTGTCCATCGCGAGCGCGCCACCGCGCACGCCGCTGCCGACGTACGGGACGCCGGCGAGCTCGCAGAGCGCGGCCAACGTCCCGTCCTCGCCCTTCGGTCCATGGACGATCGGCAGCACCACGTCGCAACCCCCGATCAGAGCGACGGCCGCAGCGAGGCTGTCACTCGCCGAGGTGCCGAGCGGGCCGGAGAGATCGCGCCACGTGCCGTCGAGGCCGATCGTCAGCGGCACGACATCATGCACCGCTGGGTCCAGTGCTGTGGCGACGGACGAAGCCGACGCGAGCGAGACCTCGTGCTCACAGTTCTGCCCGCCGCCGATGACCGCGACCCGGAGGCGGCTCATGCCAGGCTCCTGAGGTGGGACGTCTTCGCGGGAATCACGGTGCGGGTCAGGCGGGAGCCCAGACCCGTCACGATCTCGTGCGGCAGCGTGCCAGACCACGTGGCCCAGTCGCCGATCGTGGGCTCGCCTCGATTTCCGGGCCCCACGATCGTCACGGGCTCGCCGGCGCCGATCGCGAAGTCCGGTCACGTCGACGACCATCTGGTCCATCGAGATCAGTCCGACGACCGGGCGCCGCCGACCCGCCACCAGCACCTCGGCCTTGCCCGATGCGGCTCGCGGCATGCCGTCGGCATACCCGACCGGGAGCAGCGCGAGGGTGGCCGGTCGCTCGGTCACGTACGTGTGACCGTAGCCAACCGGCGTCCCCGCAGGCACCTGCCGGATGTTGACGACGGGTGCCGTCAGCGTGATGGCGACACGAAGGTGCGTCGTGCCGGTCGGGTCGATGCCGACGAGTCCAGCGCCGACGCGGCAGAGATCGTGGTGGCTCCGAGGATCGGTGAGGGTCGCGGCGGTGGCTGCGAGGTGGCGGGTCGTCGGCCGCAGACCGCTGGCGCGGGCAATCCGGCTGAATCGCCCGAACGCCCGGCGCCCCGCGACGTTGGCGGGGTCTGCCGGGTCGTCGGCGGAGCTCAGGTGTCCCATCAACCCCACGACTCGGACGTGTCCCCGCGTCTGGGCCTCGCGAGCCAGGACGCACAGGCGGAGCCAGTCCGCGGGGGCAGCGCCGTCACGGGCCAGACCCGTGTCGGCATGCAGGTGGATCGCGGCGACCCGCCGCGTTCGCGCGGCTGCGGAAGCGATCGCTGCGAGGTGCTCGACGGTCGGCACCGCCAGGTCGATCTCAGCGAGGATCGCGGCGGAGAAGTCGGCGTCGGCGCGTTGAGCCAGCTCAGGACCGGCGCGACCAGACCGGCCTCCCGCAGCTCCATCGCCTCGTGGATCGAGGTGACGCCGAGCGACGTCGCGCCGTTGGCCAAAGCCGTTCGAGCCACCGCCACGGCGCCGTGCCCGAACCCGTCTGCCTTGACGACCGCCATGAGCTCCCCGCTCGCGCGATCAGCGATCGAGCGGGTGTTGGCGGCGACGGCGCCGAGGTCGATCTCCAGCAGTGGGGTGCTCGAACGCTGGGGGAGCATCTGACCAGCGGTCTGGGCGCTCATGCTGCCACCGCCCTGACCAGCGGACCGTAGCGCGCGTGTGGCGCACGCATGGCGTACGCCCAATAGCGGTCGCCGTAGCTCCAGTGCCACCACTCGGTGGGGTAGTTGACCAGACCGGCCGACTCGAGGGTCGTGACGAGCAGGGCGCGGTGTGCCTGCGCCACGGCGTCGAGACCTGCCGCGGCGGTGAAGCACGCCCCGCCGCTCGCCTCAGGAGTCGCGTCCAGAGCCGAGCCCATCCACAGATCCTCGCCGTCACGTCCCACGAGCGTCAGGTCAACGGCGGCCCCAGCCACGTGCGGTGCGTTCGCCAACGGTGCGACGTACCGACTGACCAGCTGGTCGAGCTCGGTCTGCTCGAGCTCGGGCTGCTGGGCCCGGAGCCGGCCTGCATAGTCGTCGATGATGGCCTGTTGGGCAGCGACGGTGCGGCAGCCTTCGATGACGCGTATGCGGATTCCGTCGGGAAGGTTGGCGTTCGCGGTGTGCAGCCGGTTCGCGAGGCCGCGACGCGCCAGGCGGGCCGCGCCGACGGCGGTCGGCGCCAGGTCGCCCAGGTCGACCACGGGATCGCCGCGGTCCACGACCGGGATCGAGGTGATGCGGGGATCATCGATGAGGATCGTCATGGCATCCACGCTATGAACGCGGAGCCGTACGGACCTCCTCCTCAAGTACCGAACCGCCGGCCGCGGGTACCAGTTGTTCCGCCATCAGGACGAGCCGCGGACCCCGCGACCGGGCATACTTCGGCCATGGCCAAGACCTTGGACTCCCTGCTCACCGTGACGTCGCCTGTCGACCTGTCGGCGTACGACTCGCGCGCCACGACGGGCTTCGACGGCAAGAAGGCGGACGCTGAGAAGCAGCTCGCCGCCATGGGGGAGGAGCTCAGCGATCTGCAGGAGAAGCTGTTCGCCGGCGGCCGCTCGGGAGCCAGCCCCGCCCGTGTGCTGCTCGTGCTGCAGGGGATGGACACGTCGGGCAAGGGCGGCATCATCCGTCACGTCGCAGGACTGGTCGACCCCCAGGGCGTGGCCATCACGTCGTTCAAGAAGCCGACACCCGAGGAGCTCGAGCACGACTTCCTGTGGCGGGTCGAGAAGCGGCTGCCCCAGCCGGGCATGATCGGCATCTTCGACCGTTCGCACTACGAGGACGTGCTGATCGGGCGGGTACGCCAGCTGGCGCACACCCGAGGAGATCGAACGCCGCTATGGCGCGATCAACGACTTCGAGAAGGCCTTCACCGACTCCGGCGGGGTGCTCATCAAGTGCTTCCTGCACATCACGACCGACGACCAGAAGGAGCGCCTCCTCGCTCGCCTCGACGACCCGACGAAGCACTGGAAGTACAACCCTGGAGACCTCGACGAGCGGATGCTCTGGGACGACTACCAGCGCGCGTACGCCCTCGCGCTCGAGCGTTGCTCGTCCGACCACGCGCCGTGGCACCTGGTCCCCAGCGGTCGCAAGTGGTACCGCAACTGGGCCGTGGCGACGCTGCTGACCGAGAAGTTGCGGGCGCTCAACCTGGAGTGGCCGACTGCCGACTACGACGTCGACGCCGAGAAGGCCCGGCTCGCCGCGATGTGAGCCGGGCCTTCAGGGACGTTGATCAGGCGAACAGGGCCTCGAACGGGACCAGGTCGACTGCACCGACGGCGTAGCGAGCCAGGATGACCCGGGCCACCTCGACATCGACGCCCAGCGGCTCGGCCACGGCAACGGCTCCGGCTTCGTACGCCAGCTCGGCCACACGGTCGGGCAGGACGCCCGGCGCCAGGAAGAGCTGACCGACGGCGATGTGACGACGGCCGTCGGCACGGTGCGTGCGTACGGCCTCGCCCGCGGCCGGCGGGACTGCTGAGGCGAACGCCGCGATCGTCGGGAGCTTGTGGTGTGCTCCCCACGCGCGAGCCGCCCGCGAGATCGCCGCGTTGGCGATCGGGTCGGACGAGCCGGCACCGGCCAGGACGAGTGCGTCGAGCTCGCGGACGCGGTTCTTGGACAGGGCCTCACGCAGCCGCTTGTCGAGGACGTGGAAGAACGCGTTCTCGATGCCGAGGACCTTGGTCGCCTCGATCTTGATGCCGTCGTGGCGGGCCAAGGCGGCCTTGATGACCTGCGGCACGTCGACGTTGGCGTGGAACGCCTCGGTCAGCAGCAGCGGCACGACGACGATCTCCTGGAAGCCCTCAGCGACCAGCTGGTCGACGACCCGGTCGAAGTCGGGCTCGGCGAGGTCGAGGAACGCAGGCTCCACCCGGAGGTCGGGACGCATGCATGCGACCAACTCCGTAAGGGCTGTGATGGTCTCGGCAGAACGTGGGTCGCGGCTGCCGTGCGCAAGAGCAATGAGTGCTGGTGCGGTCATGATGCATCCTCCTTCCGAGGTGGTGCTGTGGTGGATGTAGCGGGTGATTCGTGGGTGGTCAGGTTGCTGGGGGCGAGCTGGCCGATGAAGCCCAGGCGGAACGCCCGAAGGCAGGACCGGCACTCCCATTCGCCGTGCGTCTCGCCGTGGGGACGCAGGTCCTCGTCGGCGCAATAGGGGCAGTGGAAAGGAACTGCGCGAGCGGTCACCTCAAGACCTCCTCGTCGGCACGGGCGACCCAGCGGGCGAACGACTCGGCGTCCTCACGCTGCTCGAGGTACGTGCGCGAGAGCTTCTCGATGTAGTCCGGCAGGTGGTCGCCGATGACCTTGTGGGCCCGGAGCTTGCGGCCGAACCCGGCCTCGAGCCCCAGCGCGCCACCGAGGTGCACCTGGAAGCCCTCGACCTGGTTGCCGGCCTCGTCCATCACGAGCATGCCCTTGAGGCCGATGTCGGCGGTCTGGATGCGGGCGCACGAGTTGGGGCAGCCGTTGACGTTGACCGTGATCGGCGTGTCCAGCTCGGGCACGCGCTGCTCGAGCTCGTCGATGAGCTCCCTGGCGCGGTCCTTGGTGTTGACGATCGCGAGCTTGCAGTACTCGATGCCGGTGCAGGCCATGGTGTTGCGACGCCACTGCGAGGGGCGGGCGTCGAGGCCGATCTCGGCGAGGGCGGCCACGAGCGACTCGACCTTGTCCTCGTCGACATCGAGCACCAGCAGCTTCTGCATCGGGGTCGTGCGTACGCGGTCGCTGCCGTGTGCCTCGACGATGTCGGCGACCTGGTGGAGCAGCGTGCCGGAGATGCGGCCGACGGTAGCGGCAGCGCCGACGAAGAACTTGCCGTCCTTCTGGCGGAACACGCCCACGTGGTCGGCGGGAGTCTCGGGCGCCTCGGGCTCATCGAGATCGATCAGCGTACGTCCGAGGTACTCCGTCTCGAGCACCTCGCGGAACTTCTCGACGCCCCAGTCGGCGATCAGGAACTTGAGGCGGGCACGCGTGCGCAGGCGGCGGTAGCCGTAGTCGCGGAAGATGCTGGTGACGCCCTTCCACACCTCGGGCACCTCGTCGAGCGGGACCCACACACCGAGTCGCTGGGCGAGCATGGGGTTGGTCGACAGCCCGCCGCCGACCCAGAGGTCGAAGCCCGGACCGTGCTCGGGGTGCACAGCGCCGGCGAACGCGATGTCGTTGATCTGCGGCACGACGTCATGGCCGGGGTGCCCGCTGATCGCGCTCTTGAACTTGCGGGGGAGGTTCGAGAACTCCTTGTCCCCGATGAACTGGCTCTCGATCTCCGCGATCGCCGACGTGCCGTCGATGATCTCGTCCTCGGACACGCCGGCGACGGGGCTGCCGAGGATGACGCGGGGGCAGTCGCCGCACGCTTCCTGCGTCGACAGGCCGACGGCCTCGAGCCGGTTCCAGATCGTGGGTACGTCGCGGATGTCGATCCAGTGGTACTGGACGTTCTGGCGGTCCGTGAGGTCAGCGGTGTCGCGGGCGAACTCGACCGACAGGTCCGCGACCGTGCGCAGCTGCTCGAGGTTGAGCTGGCCGCCGTCGATGCGTACGCGGAGCATGAAGTACTTGTCGTCGAGCTCTTCGGGCTCGAGCGTCGCGGTCTTGCCGCCGTCGATGCCGGGCTTGCGCTGCGTGTAGAGGCCCCACCAGCGGAACCGTCCGCGCATGTCGCCGGGATCGATCGACTCGAAGCCGCGCACCGAGTAGATGTTCTGGATGCGGGCCCGGACGTTGAGCGGGTTGTCGTCCTTCTTGGACTGCTCGTTGGCGTTCAGCGGCTCGCGGTAGCCCAACGCCCACTGGCCCTCGCCGCGCTTGGGGCGCGGTCGACGGGCTGGTGTGTCGGTGCCGGGTGCTGGAGCCATGAACTTCCCTTGGAGGCAGGGCACACGGCGATCAGGACGATTGCGTCACGATGGTTGTCGCCGCACGCCTGGATTGATCGAAATCAGTGCAGAGGTCGCGCGTTGATCAGCGACACATCATGTTGCGGGCGCGACCGAGGTCGACGTGAAGTCGTCCCACGAGCCAGAGGGTCTGCGCAGCAAGCATGGAAACAGTGTGGCCGCGGGCAGCAGCTCACGACAAGCACGGGTCTTAATATGTGGGACGGCCATCCACATTGCGAGACGACAGCCAGGGCTCACGCGGGAAAACAGTGGCTGCTGTGGGCTGGGTCACTCGTGGGGCACGAGGACCGACACGGCGTACGCGCCGGCGATCGAGGCCACGAGTGTGGTCCCGGCGGCGACCAGGGCGACGTCCCACGGCACCAGTCCGGCCGTCGCGAGGCCGATCACCGCGGCGGGGTGGAACACCGTGAGCAGGCCGAGAGGCAGGACCGCGCCACCGACGATCGCGGGCACGCCTGCCAATGCCTCGGGCCCACCGCCGTCGATGCTGAGCGTCGTCCATGCTCCGATGACGCCGACGATCGCGGCTCCCACCGCGGTGACGACGAGACCGGGCTGGGTGAACACCAACGTGTCGCCGAGCCGGTCGTCCAGCGCCAATGCCGCGAAACCGCCGATGACGGCACCGACGGTGTGCGCCGCGAGAGCGGGCAGGATCGTCGCCCAAGGGCGACGGCCGACGACGGCCAGCGTGAGGACGGCCGCCGGGTTGGCGACGCCGAGTGTCGACCGCTCGTCGCTGGAGTGCAGCTGGGCGTACCAGGCGAACAGCACAGCGATCGCCGCCACTGCAGCGACGGCGAGAGTTGCGTCAGCAGCCCGGAGCGCCAGTGCGGACGCAAGCGTGAGCAGGGCGGACAGCAGGCCCGCCATGGACAGAAGGCGCATTCAGTTCTCCAGGTGAG
The DNA here is from genome assembly GCA_963817425.1 of uncultured Actinomycetota bacterium. Classification (GTDB taxonomy): domain Bacteria; phylum Actinomycetota; class Actinomycetes; order Propionibacteriales; family Nocardioidaceae; genus Aeromicrobium. Next base: position 38,975 of record CAWFOH010000014.1, on the reverse strand, counting down.
GGGTGGCACGGGCGACGATGCCCGCGAGGTCGAGCCCGCGGGGGAGTGTGCCGAACGTACCGCCCCAGTCCCCGCCGAGGCGTGAGGCGCAGAACGCGTCGGCGACGGCCGGATCGCCGTGCTTGAGGAGCGTGGTGCCCTGAAGTGCGACGGCCATGCGGCCGGCGATGCGTCGGGCGCGCACCTCGACGTCGCTCAGGTCGGCGAGCTCGGTCAGGACCTCGTCGACGACGGTGTCGAGCCGGGCATCCTCGCCGCGCACCGAACCGACCTCGGTGATCCAGGCGTCGAGGCTCTCGGGCTCACGGCCGAGTGCGCGCAGGACGTCGAGGGCGTTGACGTTGCCGCTGCCCTCCCAGATCGAGTTGAGCGGCGACTCGCGGAACAGCAGCGGCATGCCGGACTCCTCGACATACCCGTTGCCGCCGAGGCACTCGAGCGCCTCGGCGACCATGAACGGTGTCCGCTTGCAGACCCAGAACTTCTCGAGCGCAAGGCCGATGCGGCGCAGCGCCTGCTCGTGCGGATCGTTGAGGTGGTCGACCGCACTGGCCAGCCGCAGCGCGACCCAAGTGGCCGCCTCGGACTCGACTGCGAGGTCGGCGAGCACGTTGGTCATCGCGGGCTGGTCGGCGAGCGTCGCGCCGAACGCCGCGCGATGGGACGTGTGCCAGGCGGCCTCGGCGAGTGCCTTGCGCATGATGCCGGCCGATCCGAGGATGCAGTCCATCCGCGTCGCCGAGACCATCTCGATGATGGTGCGGATGCCGCGGCCCTCGTCGCCGAGGCGTACGGCGTGGGCGTCGTTGAACTCCAGCTCGCTCGATGCGTTGGACCGGTTGCCGAGCTTGTCCTTGAGTCGCACGATCGACAGCGCGTTGCGGCTGCCGTCGGGGCGTACGCGCGGCACCACGAAGCACGTCATGCCCTCGGGCGCCTGAGCCAGGACGAGGAAGACGTCGTTCATCGGCGCGGACGTGAACCACTTGTGGCCCGTGATGAGGTACTCGCCGTGGGTCTCGGTCGGCCGGGCGATCGTGGTGTTGGTGCGCAGGTCCGATCCGCCCTGCTTCTCGGTCATGCCCATGCCGGCGAGCAGGCCCGCCTTCTGCTCGGGCGGCCGGAGCCCGAAGTCGTATGTCGTCGAGGCGAGTCCGGTGGTCCACTGCTTGGCAAGCGCGTCGTCGGCGCGCAGGGCGGGCACGACGGCATACGTCATGGTGATGGGGCACATGTGGCCCTGCTCGGTCTGACCCCACGCGAAGAACCCGGCGGCCCGCTTGAGGTGCGCGACGGGACTCTGCGAGACCCATGGCTCGGCGGTCAGCCCGAAGCCGACTCCCTGAGTCATCAGCCAGTGCCACGACGGGTGGAACTCGACCTCGTCGATGCGGTTGCCGTAGCGATCGGCCGTGCGTAGGACCGGTTCGTTCTCGTTCGCGAGGTGCCAGTGCTCGCGCGCTTCGGCGGATCCAGCCAGGCTGCCCAGCGGGGTCAGCGCGTCGATGATCTCGGCGCTCTGGTCGCCGCCGAATGCTGTCACCGCGTCCATCAGCGCGTGGTCCGCGGTCGCAACGTTGTAGCCAACCAGTGGAGTCGCCTGATTCGAAGGTGCGCGCTGCAGGGGATCCATGTCGCTACGGTAGAGCCATGGCGGTTGAACCGGTAGACCGACCGGGGATCCCCGAAGCGGGCAAACAGCTCGTGGCACGCACGGTCAGCAGCTGCTTTCGCTACCGCGTGACGGGGCTCGCCGGAGAGGCGGCGTTCTTCGCGATCCTGTCGCTCCCGCCGCTGGTCTTCGGCCTCGCCGGGACGATCGGGTTCATTGCGGAGCGCTACGAGGTCGCCAAGGTCGAGGTGCTCAAGGACCGGGTCATCGACCTCGCCTCGCAGGCCCTCACGCCGGGGACGGTCGATCAGGTGATCACGCCGACCCTCGACGACGTGCTCGGCGGCGGACGCATCGACGTGATCTCGATCGGCTTCGTCCTGGCCCTGTGGTCGGGGTCGCGGGCGCTCAACGTCTTCATCGACACGATCTCGATCATCTATGGCCTTGGTGGGCAGCGGGGGATCGTCAAGACCCGCGCCCTGTCGTTCGCCCTGTACATCGTCGCTCTGATGGTCGGCATCGTCCTCGTGCCGCTCGTGCTGGCCGGCCCCCAGGTCGCCGCCGACCTCTTGTCTGATCGCTGGGCGTTCCTGCGATACGTCTACTGGCCGGCGGTGCTGGTGCTGTCGGTGGGCTTCCTGACGACGCTGTATCACCTTGCGGTGCCGGTGAAGAAGCGATGGCGGCACGGCTTGCCGGGGGCGGTGTTCACCCTGTTGCTGTGGATCTTCGGCAGCTACTTCGTACGGTGGGCGCTCGGGTTCTCCACCGGTGGCACCTCGATCTACGGCCCGCTGGCCGCACCCATCGCCGTGCTGCTGTGGCTGTACGTCCTGTCGATCGCGGTCCTGATCGGCGCAGCCATCAACGCCGCTGTCGAAGAGGGCCTCGAGGAGATGGGCTGGTGGGGTCACCGACGCGCGCCGGCGCCGCCCGAACCTGCCTGAGCCCAGACCGGTGCCTTGGAGACCTCGGGTCAGGGTCGCCATCGGTGGTTGCGTTTCCAGGTGTCGGTGCCGGGTGCCTGGTATTCGGGGTGGCCGTCGATGGGTGACATGCGGATGGCCCATCCGTCATGCACGGTTCGGTGGTGGAAGGGGCAGATCAGGACGCCGTCGTCGAGTGTGGTGTCGGATCCGTCGGCCCATCGGGTGCGCCAGTGGTGGGCTTCGCAGTGTTCGGGTGGTTTGTCGCATCGGGGAAGGTGCAGCCGCCGTCGCGGGCTTCCAGTGCTTGCTTCTGGGCCTTGGTGAACAGGCGTTGCTCATGACCGTGATCCAGAGGGAGCGACTTGCCGCCAAAGACTTGGGGGATGATCCCGGCGTTGCAGGCCATCAACCGTGCCTGGGATGCGCTGAGATGCGGGTGCCGGTGGACAAGGTGGCGGCTTTGAGGCCGTCGATCAACGTGTCGTGGTCGAGCCGCACGATCAGGGTGGGACCGAGTCCGCCTTTGCCGGGGAGCTTGTCACCGGGCAGGTGCCCACACAGTTCGGCGAATCCCATGCCGAGCCGGTGCCGGTATTCCAGGTCGCGGTCGTAGTAGGACTCCGCAGCAGGGGTGTGGTCGTGGAGGTGGTCGCGTTTGGGTGCGCTGATGGCCTGGATCGCGGCCATCAGCTGTCGGCTTGGGCCTCGGGGATGACGAAACCACCACGGCAGGTCCCGTCACCGTCGTTGACCATCCAGAACTCCGAACGCCGCCAGGCGTCCTTCTCCTGCCGCTCCAGATTCTGGTTCTCGATCTTGTCGACCTCGGGTGCGGGTTTGAACTGGTCGGTGATCCGCTTCGACCTCGACCGCAGATCCCTGAGGTTGAACCGGCCGGCGTCGCCGATCAGCGTGTCCTCACACGCCTCCCGCTGCGAATCGGTCGTGTCGTCGGGCAGGTCGGCGATCGCCGAAGCGATGATCGCCGCCTGCGACTGGCCGATCTCACCCCTGGCCAACGCCTCCTCAGTCCTGGACGCACCCTGAAGGGCTTTGCCCATGAAGACCATCTGGTCGCCGGCTCTCCGGTCACCACCGAACGACCCCGCCAGCATCGCACCGGTCGACGACGCACCCTGGCTCTTGGCGAACCCCGACGCATCCAACGCCCGCGCCGCAGCCAGCTGCTGCGCTTTCACCCGTGCCTCGATCCGCAGGAGCTCCTCGCTCAACTGCGCAATCGTCGACGGCTCCAGCCCGTCCCAGGCGCCCACCGGCATCTGGTCCAGAGCAGCCCTGATCGCCTCAACACCGCACACCAACGGGTGCGGGAGCGAAACCAACGGAGCAACAGACACCAGCAGAACCTTCAGGACGAACGGGCAAGGGGAGTCATCTCAACCTCAGGCCCACTGAAGGGTTCCATCTCCAACCCGACCCCATTTCGTTCCAGATCGGCGCACTGACAACACTACGACAAACCCGAGCCGATGTCGAACACCTGTTCGAATAGTGAGACACCAAGAGTGCCTCAGAGCCTCGATGTCAGAGGTTTTCGAGGGGGTTGATCGCGGCCCAGGCAACGATTGCCGGGACGATGATCCATACGAGCACCAGCAGGATTGACGCGATCGTGGCGAACAGCTTGGCGTGATCCCGTGGGGGCTGCCCGGCGTCGCCGATGACCTCCCACAGCGCCTTGAACGAGGCGTCGAGGGCGATGCGCGTACGGCTGCGAGCGATGCCCGCCGCGCGAAGGATGCACCAGAACATGCCCAGGCCGATGACGAAGAAGGCCGCGGCGAACGTGTACTGGGCCCACTGGTCGCCGGTCAGGCTGTTCTTGATCACCGACAGCAGAGCCGAGATCGCGGCGCCGCCGACGAGGAATGCCGGCAGGGGGAGCGACGACTTGTTGAGGTCGTTCATGATCGCGTCGACCTGGATCCGAGCGGTCGCCAACAGCTGGTACTCGTCCGAGCCGACCGGGCTGTTGGCCTCGCGCAGTGCGTACAGCTGACGGAGATCCTTGACGAGGCGCTTCTGGTGGCTGCGGACGATGGCCGTGATGAGGAGCTGGACGACCTTGTTGGCGAGCGGCTTGATCAGCTTGGGCACCTTCAGCGCCGACGGCTGACGGGCGCCGTTGCGGTCGAACACCTCGAGCGCGCGCATCGCCCTGCGGTGGGCCTCGTCGAAGCGAGCCGGATGCTTCAGCGGCAGAAGACTGCTGAGCTCCCTCAGCATCTGGTCCTCGATGACACCGGAGCTGCCGAACCTCTCGAGGACGGCGTTGGCCTCGGTCTCGTCATGCTCACGGAACAGCCGCAACGAGTCGAGCCGCGAGCTCAGCTCATCCAGGAGCAGGCTCTCCTCCTCGCGGATCGGTTCGTCGATGGCCATAAGGCGAACACTAGATCCACAGGAGCCCCGCTGTCCCCGGTATGCGCGGCCGTTTCAGCCTTGGTTTGGAGGTGCGGCGGTGCTCTTGCGCACGACCAGGCGCGTCGGTACGAGCGTCACTCCTGGCTGGCTGGCGCCGTTCTCCACCTGGTCGAGCGCGCCTTCGACGCACAGGCGGCCCACCTCGGCAAAGTCCTGATGGATCGTCGTCAACGGCGGGAGGTATGCCGCTGAGTCCGGCAGGTCGTCGAATCCGACGACCGACACGTCCTCCGGCACCCGACGGCCGGCTTCGTGGAGTGCGTTCATCAGACCGAGCGCCATCTGATCGTTGGCGACGAACACGGCGGTCACCGACTCCTCTGCCAAGAGCTCCTGGCCGGCCGCGTATCCGCTCTCGGCGGACCAGTCTCCGCGCAGCACCCGAGGTACGTCCTTGCCGGCGGAGCTGAGCGTGTCCCGCCACGCGGCGAGCCGGCGCTCGCTCGCGAACGACTCCTCGGGGCCGGCGACGTGCCACACGGTCTCGTGCCCCAGCGACAGCAGGTGCTCCACCGCGAGTCGTCCGCCCAAGGACTGGTCGGTGTCGACCACCGGATAGCGGTCGCCGGCGTTCGAGTCCACGACGATGACGGGCGCACCGGGAGGCAGCCCCACGGTGGCGGCGTCGAGGAGATGGATCTCCATGATCACGATCACCGCGTCGACGGCCTGCTCCTCGAGTCGGCCGAACGCCCCGATGACCGCGGCCTCGGTCGGCTTGGCCACCGGGATCAGCGTGATGCCATATCCGCGGGCCGTGGCCTCGGCGGCGATGCCCTCGAGGGTCTTGCTGTTTCCGACGCTGTCCAGCGAGAACAGGATCACCCCGATCGTGCGGAAGCTGCCCCACTTCAGAGCCCGCGCCGCACTGTTGGGCCGGTAGCCCAGCTCGCGCATCGCGGCCTGGACCAGCTCACGCGTCGCGGGGATCACGCCGGGGTGGCCGTTGGACACGCGCGACACCGTCTGGGAGGAGACTCCGGCCAGCTGGGCCACGTCAGCCATCGACACACGCCGTTGCCGGGGTGCGCCGTTGGAGACGGGTTCTAATTTGCTCACGGGGTCTTGACGTTCCTTTCCAGGGGTGTAACGTAACGCGCGTCACAACGATGTTTACGTAAACATAGGCGGTTTCCCGTCTGATGTGAAGCGCGACAGGCCCAACCGGGTCAGGAGAGGACCGCACTGATGGTTGCCACGGGATCGGTGGTCGCGCCGGCTGAACGAGCGGCGGCATCCTCCGGTCACTTCCGTCGGTCGTGGGCGGGATGGGGCTTCCTGGCACCGTTCGCCGCGATCTTCGCGCTCGTGTTCCTCGCCCCGATCGCGTACTCGATCTATCTCAGCGTGTTCCAGGACAGGCTCATCGGCGGCAACAGCTTCGTCGGGTTCGACAACTACCAGCAGGCGTTGTCGGATCCCGCGTTCTGGGAGTCGGTTCGCCGGGTGGGACTGTTCCTCATCGTCCAGGTGCCGATCATGCTGTTCCTCGCGCTGCTGGCCGCCCTGGCGATCGACGGCGGGCGGCTCTACGGCGCCTCGCTGTTCCGCATCTCGATCTTCCTCCCGTACGCGGTGCCGGCCGTCGTGGCGACGCTGATGTGGGGCTTCATGTACGGCAAGCAGTTCGGCCTGGTGGGGAGCATCAACGACACGTTCGGGATCTCCCTGCCGGATCCGCTCGGCCCCACGTGGGTGCTGGCGTCGATCGGCAACATCGTCACGTGGGAGTTCGTCGGCTACAACATGCTGATCTTCTACGCCGCGCTGCGCGTCATCCCCGTCTCGCTGTACGAAGCGGCCGCGATCGACGGTGCCAGCGAGTTCCGGATCATCCGGGCCATCAAGCTGCCCGCGATCCGGGGCGCCCTGGTGATCGCGACGATCTTCTCGATCATCGGCAGCTTCCAGCTGTTCAACGAGCCCAACATCCTGCACTACGTGGCCAAGAACGCCATCAACACCCAGTACACGCCCAACATGTACGCCTACTCGCTGTCGTTCTCCGGCCAGCAGTACAACTACTCGGCCACGATCGCCATCATCATGGGCTTGCTCACGATGGTCATCGCGTACACGGTCCAGCTCCGCGGCATGCGAAAGGCGCTCTGACATGGCCGTCACGACTCTCCGCCCGAATCAGCGCCGGCAGACCTCGCACTCGTTCGCGAAGCCTCGCAAGAGCCCGCTCCTGACGGTGCTCACCGGCATCGTCCTGGTCTACAGCCTGATCCCGCTGGCCTGGCTGCTGATCAACTCGACGAAGTCGCAGGAGGACCTGCTGTCGTCGTTCGGGCTCTGGTTCGGCGACGGGTTCTCGTTCTTCTCCAACATCAAGGACACGTTCACGTACGACGACGGCATCTTCGTGCGGTGGTTCGCCAACACGCTGCTCTACGTCGTCGTCGGCGCCGGCGGGGCCACGGTCCTCGCGGTGATGGGCGGGTACGCCCTTGCGAAGTTCGACTTCCCTGGCAAGAAGGGTGTGTTCGCCGTCGTGCTCGGCGCCGTCGCGGTTCCCGGCACCGCGCTGGCCGTCCCGACGTTCCTGATGTTCAGCAAGATGGGGCTGACGGACACCCCCTGGGCGGTGATCATCCCGTCGCTGATCTCCCCGTTCGGTCTCTACCTGATGTGGACGTTTGCCACGGACGCGATCCCCACCGAGCTGATGGAAGCGGCGAAGATGGACGGCGCGTCCGAGCTGCGCACCTTCGTGCAGGTCTCCTTGCCGCTGCTCGCGCCCGGGATCGTCACGGTCCTGCTGTTCTCGATGGTCGCGACGTGGAACAACTACTTCCTGCCGCTGATCATGCTGAAGGACCCCGACTGGTATCCGCTGACGGTCGGCCTCAACGCCTGGAGTCAGCAGGCGCTGACCGCCGGCGGAGACGTGATCTTCAACCTCGTCATCACCGGATCGCTCCTGACGATCGTGCCGCTCATCGCGGCCTTCTTGCTCCTGCAGCGCTACTGGCAGTCCGGGTTGTCGGCAGGAAGCGTCAAGGAATGACGTCCACAGGCGCAGGTCTCAACAAGTTTCGAACCAACGAGAGGAAACACATGATCACCACTCAACGACGCCGACTGCTCCGAGGAGTCGCCGTCTCCGTCGTCGCTGCGCTCGCCCTGGCGGCCTGTGGCGGCTCCGACGGCGAGAAGTCCGACAGCTCCGGGGGAGCGGACGACGTCAAGGCGGCGCTCGCGAAGGGCGGGACGATCACGGTCTGGGCCTGGGAGCCCACGCTGAAGAACGTCGTCAAGGACTTCGAGGCCGAGCACAAGAACGTCAAGATCAAGCTCGTCAACGCCGGCACCGGCAACGACCAGTACACCGCCCTGCAGAACGCGGTGAAGGCCGGCAAGGGCGTCCCCGACCTCGCCCAGATCGAGTACTACGCCCTGCCGCAGTTCTCGCTCGCCAAGTCGGTCGCTGACATCAGCTCGTACGGTGCCAGCGGCCTCGACAAGACGTTCACCCCCGGCCCGTGGGCATCGGTGCAGCAGAGCGGCGGGATCTACGGCCTGCCGATGGACTCGGGCCCGATGGCGCTGTTCTACAACAAGGAGGTCTTCGACAAGTACGACGTCGCGGTCCCCAAGACGTGGGACGAGTACGTCACGGCTGCAGAGAAGATCCACAAGGCGAACCCCAAGGCGTACATCGCGAACGACATCGGTGACGCCGGCTTCACGACCAGCATGATCTGGCAGGCCGGCGGACAGCCGTTCAAGGTCGACGGCGAGAAGGTCTCGATCGACCTCGCGGATGCGGGCTCGAAGCGGTTCGCCGACACCTGGCAGAAGCTGCTCGACGACAAGCTGCTTGCTCAGGTCCCGTCCTGGAGCGATGGCTGGTACAAGGGCCTGGGTGACGGCACGATCGCCACACTGACGCTCGGCGCGTGGATGCCGGCCAACCTCGAGTCCGGGGTCGCCTCCGGCAAGGGCAAGTGGCGCGTCGCCCCGATGCCGCAGTGGGAAGCTGGCGCCAACGCCACGTCGGAGAACGGCGGCAGCTCGCTGGCGATCCCCACGGCCAGCAAGAACAAGGCGCTGGCGTACGCGTTCATGGACTACGCGACGGCAGGCGAGGGCGCTCAGACCCGCGTCGACGCAGGCGCATTCCCGGCCACGACCAAGCAGATCAGCTCGCCGGACTTCGTCAACAAGAAGTCCGACTACTTCGGTGGCCAGGAGATCAACAAGGTCCTGGCAGCCTCCGCCGAGGACGTCGTCAAGGGTTGGTCCTACCTGCCGTTCCAGGTCTACGCCAACAGCATCTTCAACGACACGGTCGGCAAGGCGTATGTCACCAAGACGACGCTCGCGGACGGCTTGGCGGACTGGCAGAAGAAGTCAGTCACCTACGGCGACCAGCAAGGCTTCACGGTCAACTGACCGCCGTATGCGCGTGAGCCGTGAGGGCCTCTCGATCAGAGGCCCTCACGGCCCGGCCGCACCGCACACCACTGCTCATACCCCCACGAAGGAAACGGCATGACATTCGCGATCGGCGAGCACGACTTCCTGCTGCACGGCGAGCCGTTCAGGATCCTGTCCGGCGCGATCCACTACTTCCGGGTCCACCCCGATCTCTGGGCTGACCGGATCCGCAAGGCCCGGCAGATGGGCCTCAACACCATCGAGACATACGTCGCGTGGAATGCGCACGCACCCCGGGAAGGCGAGTTCGACCTCTCGGGCAACCTCGACCTCGGGGCATTCCTCGACGTGGTCGCGGCCGAGGGCATGTACGCGATCGTCCGCCCCGGGCCGTACATCTGCGCGGAGTGGACCAACGGCGGCCTGCCGGCGTGGCTGTTCAGCGACAGCTCGACCGGCGTGCGGCAGGACGAGCCCCGCTACATGTCGGAGGTCGACCGCTATCTCGAGCAGCTCGCACCCGTCCTGGTGCCGCGGCAGATCGATCACGGCGGCCCGATCATCCTGGTGCAGGTCGAGAACGAGTACGGCGCATACGGCGCCGACAAGACATACCTCCGCAAGCTCACCGCGATCAATCGGAGGATCGGCATCACGGTGCCGCTGACCACGGTCGACCAACCGGTCGACGACATGCTCGAGAACGGCGGCATCCCGGAGCTGCACCGGACCGGATCGTTCGGCTCGCGGGCGCCAGAACGGCTCGACACGTTGCGCCGGCACCAGCCCACCGGACCGCTGATGTGCTCGGAGTTCTGGGACGGCTGGTTCGACGACTGGGGGAGCCATCACCACCTGACCTCGGTCGAGGACACCGCCCGCAGTCTCGACGAGCTGCTCGAGCGCGGCGCGTCCGTCAACATCTACATGTTCCACGGCGGCACGAACTTCGGACTCACCAACGGAGCCAACGACAAGGGCACGTACCTGCCGATCGTCACGAGCTATGACTACGACGCGCCTCTCGACGAGGCCGGCAACCCGACCGAGAAGTACTGGGCGATGCGCGACGTGATCGCCAAGTACGCACCTGTCGGCGACGAGAAGCCGCAGCCCGCACCCGCGCCACCTGCCTTCACCGCGCCGATTCGCAGCATCCTGCCGCTGTGGGACGTGCTCGACCTCTTCGGGACCCCGACCCTGCACGAGTCGCTCCCGACCCTCGACTCGTTGGGCCAGTACGAAGGGTTCGCGCTCTATCGCACCGCGATCGACGTCACCGGCCCTGCGGTGCTCCATGTCGAGGAGGTCCGCGATCGTGCACAGGTCTTCCTCAATGAGGACAGCCTGGGCGTGCTGGCCCGCGACCACCACGACACGACGATCGCGCTGCCGGCGGCGGCGAAGGGGATGCTCGAGCTCCTCGTCGAGGACCAGGGGCGGGTCGACTATGGCCCGCGGATCGGCGAGCCCAAGGGCCTCATCGGCGAGGCAAGCATCAACGGCGAGCCGCTGCGATCGTGGTCCGTCCTGCCGTTGGACCTCGCTGACATCGCACCGGTCGCACACGCTCTGGAATCGAGCGACGAGCCCTCGTTCGTCGCCGGGCCGGCGTTCGTCGGCGCCACGTTCGACCACCCGGGAACGGGCGACCTCTACCTCGACACGGCCACGTGGGGCAAGGGAGTCGCCTGGATCAACGGCTTCTGCCTCGGGCGGTATTGGTCGCGGGGCCCGCAGCGCACCCTGTACGTCCCTGGGCCGGTGCTGCGGGAGACCGGCAACGAGGTCGTCATGCTCGAGCTGCAGGCGACCGCCAGCAGCGAGTTGTCGTTCGTGTCAGCCCCGGAGCTGGGTCACACCGAGGCCTGATCTCACTGGGGTCGCGGGGGCGGGTGCCGCTTGCTCTCGGCGGCGGCCTTGAACAGTGTGAGCACCCTCGACAGCGCGGCGGCGATGATCGCGATCGGGATCACCGCGTACGCCCAGCCTTTCGAGAGCTCGCCCTGATCGACCAGCACGAGCACGACGATCACCGCGCCGACGGTCGCGAAGATCACGACCATGGCGATCCACCAGCTGCCGCGGGTCGTGCCCAGATCGTTCGATGAGTCGTTCACGGTGAAGGCGTACCCATCAGGCCGCACCCTCACACGTACGCGTCAGGCTTCGCCGCGCTCGGCCTCGGCGTCGAACGGATTTCGGTCCGCGGTCCAGCCGACGGACTCGAGCCGCTCCTCGAGCTTTCGGCCCGCACTCGTCCTCATTCGAAGCGCGAGCTCGTCGTCCGAGATCGGCGACTCGTACTCGAAGTTCTTGCGTCGTCTTGCCATGGCCCTGACCTCCCCATAATCGCTACATCACAGAGATTTCGATGCCGATCGTATGGCGGATTGGCGCGGCTTTCAAGACTCGTGAACGCTCACATATCCGCAGGTCACAGGAGGTTCGTCGGGTGTTCGGTTGGGTACGCCTGAAGACACGACGACGAGAGAGGAATTGCCATGACCGAGTCACCCATCCCACCAGCCGATCCCAACTCGACTCCGGAGGATCCCGACCTCAATCCGGCCCCCAACCCGGGCGAGAATCCTGATCCGACGCAGCCTGCCGACCCCTACACCCGGACAGCACCCGAACCCGATGCCGGCCAGGGCGACCCCGTGGATCCGGTCCAGGAAGGCGCCCCGGCAACCGGCCCGAAGGCTCCAGAGCCGCCGCTGGGGTGAGTTGAGGTACCGACAGGCCAGCCTCCCTCCACGCTTCATCGCTGAGCGGTGCCTGTGCTGCGAATGCGGTAGCGTGCGAATTCCTTCGGAGGGGAGACTGTCGTGGACGTCCTGCACACAGCAATTGCGATTGTCCTGGTCATCGGACTGATCATCTGGCTCAAGGTCGATCCGGTGATCTCGCTGGTCACCGCCTCGTTGTATCTGGGGCTCGCCTCGGGGGTCGGCCTCGCCGACACCGTCAAGGCCATCACGGTCGGCTTCGGCGAGATCATGACCGAAGTGGGTCTCCTCATCGGATTCGGCGTGCTCATCGGCGCGCTTCTGCACGGCACAGGTGCCTTCCGCAAGCTCGTCAAGCTGTTGGTGAGTCGCGTTGGTGGCGGACGATTGCCCTACGCCCTCACCGTGCTGCTCTCCACGGTCATGCCCTCCATCTATGTCGACGTCCAGGTCGTGCTGGCCTCGCCGGTGGCCCGCTCTTCGGCCCCGTTCATCGGCAGCAGGGGTCTGCCTCTGATGGCCTCCGCGCTGGGCACCGGCATCTTCTGCGGCTATGTCTTCGTGATCCCGGGACTCGCGGCCATCTCGATCGCCGGTCTCCTCGACATCAAGCTCGGCACCTGGCTGCTCTACGGTCTCGCGATCGGTCCGGTGACGGCGATCCTCACGACGCTGGTGATGCGCCAGGTGCTCCGATCGTCGTACTGGAAGTCGGAGACCGACGAAGAGGTCGATGAGGCGATGGTCGCGGAGGAGGCCCTCGACGCCGAAGCCGCGGAGAAGCACGACAGCTCACTCCCGCTCGCGGTGCTGATGCTGCCCATCCTGGTGCCGCTTGCGATGATCGCGTTCGGCGCCTTCGCCGAGCTCTGGGACTTCAGCACGCCATTCATCAAGTTCATCGGTGACGCGAACATCGCGCTCTTCGTGGGACTGGTCGGGGCCTATCTGTTGTCCCGCCACTCCTCGGGCGCCGAACGCACCGAGCACGCGATGGCGGCAGGCTTCCACACCACAGGCGAGATCCTGCTGATCACAGGTGTCGGAGGCTCGCTTGGCGCGGTGATCAAGGCCACCGGTCTGGACGGCACTCTGGGCGACCTGTTCTCGGCCGACGCAGGCGCGCCAGTGGTCCTCAGCATCCTGCTGGCCTGGTTCATCGCGGCGGTGCTGCACCTGGCGATCGGGTCCGTCTCGGTCGCCGCGATCACCGCGGCTGGCATCATCGCGCCGATCGTCGACTCCATCTCGGTGTCCCCGGTGGCTGTTGGTCTGGCCATCGCCTCCGGCGCACTCTTCGCTCTCCAGGTCAACAGCAACTTCTTCTGGATGTTCAAGGCATTGCTCGGGTTGTCGACCAAGGGAACGCTGAAGACCCTGACCGTGGTCACCTCGATCTCCTCGCTGATCTCGTTGCCGATCGTGATCGCGTTGGCTCTGGTCGTACCTGCCTGAGGGGAACGCGCGTCTCGCGCCCTGGAGAAACAGAAAATCCCTCCGCGTGGGAGGGATCCAATGGTGGGCGATACAGGACTTGAACCTGTGACCTCTTCCGTGTCAGGGAAGCGCGCTACCAGACTGCGCCAATCGCCCGTGCAAAATTCAGTTGTGATGTTCGAGGTGGGTACGGGATTTGAACCCGTGTAAACGGATTTGCAGTCCGTTGCCTCGCCTCTCGGCCAACCCACCGCTGGATGGGTATGGAGACCCGCTCCGAGCGGACGACGGGATTCGAACCCGCGACCCTCACCTTGGCAAGGTGATGCTCTACCACTGAGCCACGTCCGCGTTGCCTCAAATTGAGGCGACACGAGACTTTAGCCGATCCGGACTGGTGAACCCAAACCGGGGGCACGTAGCGTGGCGGCATGAGGACATGGTTGAACGGTCAGTTGCTGCAATCGCCGGACGAACCCTCGATCAGCGCGCTCGACCACGGCATCATCGTGGGCGACGGAGTGTTCGAAACCATCAAGATCGAGGCCGGTGAGCCGTTCGCGCTGACCCGTCATCTCGACCGGCTGGTGCGCTCGGCTGAGGGCCTCGGGATCGGCAAGCCGGACGTCGGCGCGATTCGCGAGGGCGTCGCCGCGACCATGGAGGGGCAGGATCTGCCGTTCGGCCGCATTCGTGTGACCGTGACGTCCGGACCAGGTCCGCTGGGGTCGCCGCGGGGGAGCGCAGGGCTGACGCAGATCGTCATCACCGAGCCGAGCGAGCGTCCGCCGTCCGTCAGCGCCATCGCGACCGTCCCGTGGCCCAGAAACGAGCGTGGAGCGCTCGCCGGCCTCAAGACGACCTCGTACGCCGAGAACGCCCTGATGGTCGAGCACGCGCTCGCACGCGGAGCCTCAGAGGCGGTCATGCCCAACACGGCCGGGATGCTGTGCGAGGGCACGGGCTCGAACATCTTCTACGTCATCGGCGAGCAGCTGATCACGCCGACGCTCGAGGCCGGACCGCTCGCGGGCGTCACTCGCGCGCTCGTGCTCGAGTGGTGCGCGGGCGAGTTCGACGTGGTCGAGCGCGACGCGCCGATCGACGTACTCCAGACGGCCGACGAGGTGATCCTGGTCGGCACCACCCGCGACGTGCAGGGGATCTCCCGCGTCGACGACCGTGAGATCGCCGCGCCGGGGCCCGTGACGCGCAAGGCTCAGGAGATCTGGGCACGAGAAGCGGCCAAGAACGTCGATCCCTAGACCGGCCTCGTTCGGAGCCCGGACGGTCAATGGGTTAAGGTTTCTGACGCACGCGGGCGATTGGCGCAGTGGTAGCGCGCTTCGTTCACACCGAAGAGGTCACTGGTTCGAACCCAGTATCGCCCACCCGCATAACCGCAGGTCAGACCCGAATCTGGCTTGCGGTTTGCGCGTCTGGGGTGATTACAGGGTGACAAGGGTTCGTCTCGCGAACCGCGCTCCCGTCAGATTTAGAGGACCGGCGCGCTGGCACAACTCGAAGGCGTGACATATGGAGAAGCGGCGCAAACGGCAACACACGGTGTCGAAGTTCTACATTCGTGGCTTTGCCGACGAACGCGAACAGACGCTGCGCGTCGAGCTACCTGGGGATCGGTCACATCGAATGACGATCAACGATGCGAGCGTGATCAAGGACTTCTATACGGTCGACTTGCCCGACGGAACGAAGTCTGACTACTTCGAGAGGGCGTTCGGCGAGATTGAAGGTGCCGCCGCGACAGCACTCGGCGAGGTGCTGTCGGGCACGTGGCCCATAGAGGGCACAACTCGGCTCGACCTCTCGCGCTGGATCGCCTTGCAGCATCTGCGCGCTGAAGAGGTCCGCGCCAGCCAAGGACACATGGGCGGGGAACTCATCCGCCTCGTCGTTGGCACATCGGGGAAGGAAGCTCTCCGGCGGTTGATCGAGAATGCCGAGTCGCGCACGGTATCGGACGAAGAGCTCAACGAGGAGTGGTCCGATATCACGAAGCCTGGCGGTCCGACGCTCGCGCCGAACGTGAAGGAACACCTGCGGACAATCATGTCTCTGCTGGACGGCATGACCGCCTACCTGAACGATTCGCAGTGGTCCGTTTACCGGTTTCAGAGGAAAGCGTTGGTCACGTCGGATCATCCAGTCTCGCTGTTGGTATCCCCGGACCATTCGGCGTGGGAGGGCGTGGGAATTGGCACGGCAGAGGCGTTCCTCGTGCCGCTCCATCGCCGTTTGGGTCTGGTGATTCAGCCTCGCTCAAGGCTTGAGGAATATGAGCAGGTGGTCGGGCTGTTCCCCGACATCCGCGAACCAGGGTCTACGAGGTTGGCGCTGTCTATGAATCAGGAGACCGTGGGTCGGGCGAGGCGACACATTTATCACCACCCAGACGACTCGCCGCTAGGGCCGTTGCACATTCCGGAGCCGGTCGAAGGCACCAACGCTTCGGTGTCTGACATGTCCGGTCTGATTCGCGAAGAGGGATTGTTCCACGGCATGACCGACGAGCAGCGGTCCGCGTTTGCGCCCACGAGAGACAAAGACCGCAGGGGTATGACGATTGACGATCTGCCGTGGCCGATCCCGCTGCGCATTCATCCGGGCGAGTCGACTCCTCGCACGTGAGTGCCTGAAACCCGATGGAGGCGTGTCGCGACCGCTAGCCTGCGTCGATGGGAATCATCAAGGATGCCAAGGTCAACTCTGTCGTGTCCGACGCTCAGAAGGCGTACGCGGCCGGCGACACAGTATTCATCGCGAAGCTGAATACGCCGTGCGTCGCAGTTCGGAACTTCCGGAGCGGTGAGGGACTGGCCGCAGATGATTGCGGGCATCGAGGCAGCGGGTTGGCGGCTCGAGCACTGGTCGATGGGATTGGACAACAAGGCGCGGGCGGAGGCGTACCCGCTGTTCCGTCGGGTCTAGGCCGTCGTCGAGCACGCAGCGCGATGGTCGTCGCCCCACTGCCCGACGAGCTCGAGCAAGTGACGCGCCACGATCGACCGATGCCAGTCGTCACCAACTAGGTGCGAGAGGAGAGCCTCGCGTGCCTCGGCGTCCAGATCCTCGACCAAACGCGTACGGCGCGCAGCCGCTGATGCTCGCCGGTGTGCGTACGTCCGGCAAGCTGGCCCGCACCAGCGCCGCGCGGGTCCGCCTCGTCGAGAGCGCGGCTCGAGCAGCGTGCCGCAGCCGTCACAAGTGGGGAAGCGTGCTGCGGTTGCGACGACCAGGAGCGAACAAACGTCGCGTTGTGCCTGCAAAGCGATGTCCTTTTCATTGTCATTAGCCGACCGGGGAGGGGGTGGGAATCCCCCTCCCCGGGGTGTCCACGCCAGAACGGGGAGTTCGGTATCTCGCCCTCCGTGCGGGTCTGGAGGTTTTTCATGCGTGACGCCCGGAGACCGTCATTCAGCCGGTTTCTTCCGGATATCAGATGCCACGTGTGTCAAGCGAACGGATCGAGCAGGCTGGAAATCTCCCAGGTGTTGGCGGCGTCGTAGTCCGACCTGGTCTCGCTTGGAGCTTTGATGAGCCGGTGCTCGGCAACCTTCACGGTTGTGACCGTCGTGCCGCCGGCCTGGAACGTGGTCATCTTTTGCTCGGCGCCTTTGCTGTCGCGTGCCAGGACGACCCGGTAACCCTGCCTAGCTGCGTCGGCTGCGTCGCGACGCATCTCGCTAAGGACCGACAAAGTGCGTGCAGCCTCATCTGCTGTCGCAACCCACGGCTCTACCTCCTCGTGCTCGACGAACCACGTCAGGAGCCGGGGCATGTCCTCATCGAACGCTGGCAGCGGTGCCGTGCCCGCGTGGATTCGCTCACCAGTCGTGACGTTGGTGGCGAGCAGCCCGGACACAACGACGCCGAAAAGCGGCTCAATGGTGGCGATGTTTCGCACCAAGACCGCGACCCAGAAGTCGCGCTCGCTGCCGTGTCCGAATGCTTGGTAGAGGTCGGCGATTCCAGAGCGCAGTTCCTCGAACTCTTCAACGCCACTGGTGAGAGCGAGGTACTGGTCTGAGCGAGTCTTGATCGCGACCGCGGGGTCGATGTCAGCCGAAGTGACGCCGGCCGCGCGGAGTCGGTCGATGATCGACCTGAACCGCCGGTCGAACTCTGCCGCAATGGCTCCGACGTTTCGGCCGATCTCGTTGTCACGTTCTTGCTCTAGCAGCCTGATGACGTCGTCAAGAGCCGCCCGCGCGCCCGCCCGCGTCTCTGCCTCGTTCCGGGCTGCAGTGACCATCCCCAGGACTTGACCTGCGGCGGGCGGGTCACCGTCCACGAAACGGGCAAAGAGACTTTCGACGAGACTCCCTTGATCGTCAGGGTTGCCAGAGCCGTCGAGCTCAGCCAAGAGTCCTCCGGCGCGATGCAGGGCCGCGTCGGTCTCGCTGAATCCTGGAACGCCGTACAGCGCCTCGAGCAAGGGTGATGAGCTCGTGCCGTACGCCCGTCGATACATGCCGGTGCCAGCGAGCGCGCGAGCGTCGAGGTACGGTCTGGTCTGCTTCATGATTCTCCTTGTGTGGGTGCTGGTCGTCGAACGGTTCCACGACCGGATTCGGGGGGTGACGACGTTGCGTCGCCACGTTGGGGTGCGCGCCGGGCCAGCTTCACGCTCACTGGTCGCTCTCAAACTTGTGTCCGATGAACGCTCGAGGCCGCTCGCCGGCCAGGGTCTCGGAGATGCAGCACGGGCAGGCAATTCCCTCGTAGCCGTACTCGCCGTGCTCCTCGCACAGAACACCCGCAAGCATCGGCGCCGGCTCGATGTGGCCCACAGGCACCATGTCGCCGTCACGGTCGCGTTCGTAGATCGTCCCGTCCTCGTCGACGACCTGTCGCCCCATTACGAAGCCACCTTTTCCTGGTCGTCGAACCTTCGGCATCGAGCTTCCGGGGCGAGTTTGAGGTTGATCACGTCGCAACGTGGGAGCGACTTGCCGCAATCTGGACACTTCGGCAACGCTTCGTCCCGGCGCGCTTCGGCTCGCGCGTCCTCCGCCGCCAGCTGCCGGACGATTGCAGCTCGATAGCTCGCGACCTTGAGCAGCCGGCCGATTGCGTTCGACGTAGTCGTCGGATCGGCCTGCGCCATGGCTATGATGCGGTCGATCTCGTCCCTGCTGAGACCTTCACGACTGAGTAGATTCGCCAGTTGCTCCCTATCGCTCAGGGGCGGCGAGCTGGGGGTGGTTCCATTCGAGGTTCTATTAGGGGTTGGGGTGCGCGTGGTGACACCCTGCTGATCGTGTGGTGACACCCTGCGTTCGTCGCCCGACACCCTGGAGCCTGTGAGGGTGTCGTCGGACGGCACTCTGGAACTGGTTGCCGGCTGACCGGTCTCGGCGAGGGTGTCGTCGCCCGACACTCTGGATTGTGGGATGTTGAGCCGATACTCGGGCGACCGATGCTGCCGCGGTCCCCGTGTCTGGATCAGCCAGCCTTTGGCTACGAGCGAGCGGACACACGCCAGCGCCTTCGTACGACTCATCCGCTTTTCGAGTTCAGACCGCGCGACCCAGACCGACTCTGTGCCGCTTCCGCTGAACTTCGCGAACAGCCGAGCGATCGTGAACTCGTACGGATCTAATGCGTCGTCATCGTCGATCGCATCGGACCATTTATGTCGCGGTGTGGGACCTCGATCCGTCGTCACTCGAACTCCTCAGTGTTCGAGAGAAGCGCGGTTGCAACGCCGACGCATGCTGACGCTCGACGATGTGATCGGCACGTCGTGAGCTGCGACGTCGCCGCCTCTTCGAGCTTGATCAAGGGGCGCTTGTCACGCATTGCGTCACCCGTCCAGGCGAACCCGCAGGAGGCGCGGACCGAAACGTTGAGCGGTCAGTGTGCCATCGGCGATGCGTCGACGGATGGTGTGCGGGTGGACGCGAAAGTGGTCGGCTGCCTCACGAATGGTCAGCCACTGGACGTCAGGGGTCGCACGATTGCTTGATACCGGCATGAGAAGAATCCCGTCACGGGAGCACAGAGAAGTATCGAACTATCGGAGTTCGTTACTGCTCGGTTCCCATGGCGGGGCTTATGCGCGGCTAGCGCAAACTGGACTCACCGTTCACCGTGATTCATCGCCCTGGCTCCGGGCTGGATCGCTCACCATGGCGGCGAACGGGGCGACACCCCACGACTAGCAAAGTGCTCTTACTTGTCCACAAGCGTACAGGCGAGCGATCGGGTGAAGGAACATCTCTGGCGGGTGTGTCGCTCGGGAAACCATGCGAGCCGTCATCGGGTCGCTGGGATCGTCGCGCGCTCAGACATGACGCGCGCTATCTCGGCGTCGCGTCCTTCCGCGATGTGCTGATCGCGCATCGCCGCCGCAGTGGTCGAGTGTCCGAGTCGGCCTTGCAGCTCGCGTAGCGAAGCACCGGACAGCGACGCGAGGACGCTGCCTGTGTGTCGCAGATCGTGCCAGCGAAGGTCTGGCCGTCCGATGGCCGCTCGAGCGCCGTAGAACCCCGTGCCCGCGCGTAGGACCTTACGGCCAGTGCGCTTGTCGTTCTCTTCGCTTGGACCTTTGCCATAGAGCGCGGAGGGATTCAGGTGTCCTCCGTGGGCGGCGGGAAACAGTAGCCCGTCTTTTCCCCACGCTGCATGTTCGCGCACGTGTGCCTTGACGTCGTCGAGGATGTGCGGCGGGATAGTCACCGTGCGACGGCCAGCGGCTGATTTCGGTTCACCGATGAGGGTTTCCCCGTCAACGCGGACAACGGCTCGCTCGACGCGAATCGTGCCGCCGGTGAGGTCGACGTCGGATCTACGCAGCTCTGCGAGCTCGCCGAATCGCAGCCCGCACCAACCAGCAATCAGAACCGCAGCTTTGCGATTCGCTGGCATGGCGTCGGCGAGGGCGTGGAGCTCGGGCGCGCTCAGTGGGCGGATGTCTCGGGCGCGCCGCACGTTCGAGGCGCCTCGGATCACTGCCGGGTTGGAGATGATGAGCTGCTCGCGTACGGCGTCGTTGAGGAGCGTTCTCAGGAGGGCATATGTGTGCGCCCTCAACGTTGGCTTGTTGTCGGCCGGCGATGTGCCTACGAGAAGCGTCGAGTACCAGGACTTCACGTGCCCAATCCCGATGTCAGAGATCGGCACAGCGCCGAACTCCGGAAGGATGAACCGGTCGAACAGGCGTCGGTAGTGGGCGCGAGTCCGATCCTTGAGCGGCCGATGAGCAATCCAGTCCTCGGCGAACGCGCCGAGAGTCACGGTCGCTCGACGTGCTGCCTCAGCGCGGGCCTTCTCGACATCGGGCGGAACCCAAGTGCCTCCGTCGATTTGTCGCTTGACGCCGTGCAGCCATCCCTCGGCATCGATCTGGGCGTCGAAGTAGGTCGGATTCCGGTAGGTCCGCCCATCGGGCCCGACGTATCCCGCGCGGAGCAGGCCGCGTGGACGCTTCTCGATGCGTCCGAAAGATCGACGCTTGCTGGCCACGGTGCCTCCTGGGGTGACTTTGGGGTGACTAGAGGGTGATAACTATGCTGTCTAGTGCACACCTATGCTATCGCGAGGCGTGGGCGAGTATGAGCATTTACGCAGGTCACAGAGGCAAAATTGCAGGTCGGGAGTGGTTGTCGAAACTCGCGACGATACAGGTTCGAACCCAGTATCGCCCACCCGGGTTACCGCAGGTCAGAGTACGAATCTGACCTGCGGTTCCTTTTGTCGGGTGATCGAGCTCCTGCGTGACGGCACGGGAACCGGTCTCGCTGACGCGAAGCGCCTGGCTGACCGACTCCCGTGAGCCAATCCCTCCCGGACCTATCCCACCCGGCTCGCGCGTGCAGAACTGACGATCAGGACTACCCCGCCAACTGTGGCGACGAGGCCGATCAGCAGGGGAAGCAGGCTCGGCGCGCCCGTGTCCGGCAGCTGCGTCAGCGAGCCCGTTCCGGTCGCCGAGTCGGTGTCGGTGCCCGTCCCGTTCTGACTGTCCGTGGCACTCTGCACATCAGCCTGAGTCGTCGTGCCTGCGACCGATTCCGCGCCGGCTCCGACTGAGTCGATGCCGGCTCCCACGTCGACGGAGTTGGCCGAGTCGGTATCCGTACCGGCACTCGTGCCTGCGACCGCTTGAGTCGCGTTGAGAGCGTCGGTGTCGGTTCCGGCGTCCGTCGCCGTTGCCTCGGTTGCGTTGACTGCTGTTGCGTCAGTGGCATCCGTCGCGTCGGTTGCGTCAGTGGCATCGGTGTCGGTGCCTGCATCCGTTGCAGTTGCCTCGGTCGCGTTGACCGCTGCGGCGTCGGTGGCCGCATCTGTCGCATCGGTGGCGTCCGTCGCATCCGTTGCGTCGGTGGCGTCGGTGTCGGTTCCGGCGTCCGTCGCTGTCGCTTCGGTTGCGTTGACTGCTGCCGCGTCGGTGGCATCTGTTGAATCCGTCGCGTCGGTTGCGTCGGTGGCATCTGTTGAATCCGTCGCGTCGGTTGCGTCGGTTGCGTCGGTGTCTGTTCCGGCGTCAGTGGCGTCGGTTGCGTCGGTTGCGTCGGTTGCGTCGGTTGCGTCGGTTGCGTCGTGGCGTCGGTTGCGTCGGTTGCCTCGGTTGCGTCGGTTGCCTCGGTTGCGTCGGTTGCGTCGGTTGCGTCGGTCGCATCCGTGGCATCCGTCGCGTCTATGGCGTCTGCGTCGGTCCCCGCGTCAGTCGCGTCGACGGCGTCGATTGCGGTGACTGCGGTGACCGCAGCTCCATCGGTGTCAGTGCCGCCGCCAGGTTCGGTCTCGCAGCGAGGATCGGTGATCGTGTTGGAGTCCAACGTGACTGCGCCGAAGTTGGCCAGCAGGCGGCCCTCGAACGTCGAACCGGTTGTCGCCGTGATCGAGGTGTACGCGAGCACGTTGCCGACGAAGGCCGTACCGGTTCCGAAGGTCGCCGAGCTGCCGACCTGCCAGTAGACGTTGCAGGGCTGCGCGCCATTGGTCAGGTTCACGACCGAGCTCGAAGATGTGGTGAGCGTCGAGGGGGCCTGGAACACCCACACGCCGTCATTGCGGCCGCCGCCGTCCAACGTGATTGATCCGGTGAGCTGCATGCTGCTCGATGCCGTGTAGACACCAGGCAGGTAGGGGTCTTCCCGGTTGAGCTCTGCCGGCACGGCCAGAGTCGAGGCGGCTCCGGCCACGATGTTGTACGCCGTGAGCAGGTCCGCCTTGGCTCCCTGCGTGACGGCGTCACCGGTGTGGTTGGACCCGGTTCCTGAGAAGACGAAGGGCGTGTCAGTGGTGACGGTCGGGGTCTCATGTGACCCGACGCTGCCGGCGAGGGTCGTGACGCCGGTGTTGGTCACGCCGGACCCGGCCAGCACCGAGAACTGCTTCGCGGTGCCGAGGTCCACGGCAGTGTCGGCAGCGTGGGCGATGTTCGCCGCGTAGATCAGGAGTGGGACAAGAGCGGCGAGGCCGACGCCAGCCGAAAGGCGGGCAGTTCGACGGACTCGTGAGCGGTCGGTGTTCGTGGTGAGGCGATGGGATGCGGACATGGGCTTCTCTCAATATGGCCAAGGAAATAGAGAAGGACCACGCTTCTCGTCGTCCGTGCCGACCGATGGGTCACCGGAGCTGACGGGCATTGGGAGCGGCGCGCCGGGATGTGAGTCAGCTGGCGTCACTCAGTGCGCGTGGTCGGCGGCCACCCCTCCGGGGGCCGCGTCTCACAAGAGAAATCCTGACGGACCATGCATTCACTGCAATGACGCATATGCGTCAGGCTCACACGTCCAGAGTCGCACGGAAACTCAGTTCGTGCACGGCCTGTCGCAATTGAGTGGTCGGCGCTGAGCGTGGCGCACGCTCAGAGATTCGTTACAGGATTTCACCGAATCTGTCTCCAAACGGCCCGATCTACGGTTGATCGCGCTTGATGCTGAACTTGTCGATGATGCCGCCGGCCTGGTCGATGGCCGTGAGCTCGAGCCGATCCCGATAGACGACCATGTCGGTGAAATGCCGCGTCGACGTGCTGACGGCGGTAAATGAGCTGCGTCCCACCTTTCGCAGCTTGGCGCCGGCGCCCGAGACGACGTAGGTCACTCCGTTCTGCGGGATGGGTCCTCTCGTAGTCGTGATCATGGCCGGCGAGCACGAGCGGAAGGTGGGCCTCGACGAACAGCGGCACCCACAAGCGTTGGATGTCCCGGTCGTTGCCGTGATAGCCGGACGAGAACGGTGCGTGGTGCATCGCCGCGATGGTCCACGTGCCTTCGGGCTGCTTCTCAGCAAGGACGCCGCGCAGCCACCTGATCTGTTCTCGGTTGCGGATCTGGGTCGAGTTGAGGACGATCACCCTCACCGGTCCGACGCGCTCGACGTACCACGACGACTTTCGACCCAGCTGACGAAGGATCGAGTTCTGTTCGTCACTCTTGACGTCGTGGTTGCCGAGGACGGCGATAAGGTCTGTGCCCTGGGCCACGCTGCCGAACGGGTCGAGCACGGATCGTTTGGTGAGGTCTGCGTCGCCGTCCTCGTAGACGATGTCACCGAGAAGCAGCAGGGCGTCATACGGCACGCCCACCTTCTCGGCCTGCAACCTGATTCGCCTGGCGGTCGCCATCGCGTGCGAGTCGCGCGTTCCGGTGTCGCCGGCGATCGCGATGCGGACCTCTGGCTCGTTGGACGCTGTCGGCGTCGGCTCGGTGGTCGGCGTGGGGGTCGGAGTCGGTGTGGGCTCGACCGACGTCGGTGCAGGACTGGTCGGCTTCGCCGCCGGGGGATCGTCGGAGCCCGGCCAGAATGCGTAGGCGCCGGCCGTGAGAGCACAGGTCAGGAGCACCACGGCGATGACGACCGGGATCAGCCGGCGACGGCGAACCTGCCTGGGGTGCCTGTGTTGATTCACTGCCGTTCTGTCCCTACCGCCGTCGAAGATGAGTGCCGGCGCCGCTGAGCCGGCGCAGGACCGACATCACCTCGGTCGTGGCATGTCTCGACCAGAGTACGGCCGAGAATCGCGGCCGGTTCGGCTTTTGGACAAAGCCTCGGCCTGCGCTGACGCCGGTGGACTCGTGGGGCTCGCCGACTGGCTTGCTCTCCGCGCTGCCGCGTTGCCTGAGGTAGATCGCCAGAAAACCGCCATCGATCCGACGGCAAGGAACTCCGACTGCCAGTTCTGCAGGGTGCGAGCCCAGAAGTCGGCGTTGACCAGATATGCCCCCCGAGATCGGGTCGAGCCGGTCCTCGAGGCGGGTCTCGTTGAAGGCTGCCCAGCCGGCGATCGACTGCGCCAGCCAGGAGATGAAGAAGATCGAGGCCATCACGATCGTCAGGGACCACGAGAAGATCGACGTGCGTACGCCACCTGCCTTGGCCCAGGCTGGGGAGTCAGCCACCGTGTGGCTCCTGAGCTTTTGCTCCCTGTCGTCGCCAAAGCCGGCGTGCGTCGGAGACTCGGGCGAGCCCTTCTGGACGAAGAACACCGTCGCGAGGATGTAGAGCAGGAACTGCAGGTACTAGCTCTGCCAGTTCTCGGTGACGTCGACCGCGTAGTCGGCCGACGTCAGGTAGCGGCTCAGGCCGATCTCACCCATGCCCGACGCCATCTGTTGGTCGTTGAACGGGGCCCAGCCGGCAAGAGCCTGGCCGAGCAGTGCCGCGAGGAAGATGGCCAGGAAGAAGACGCTGAGCGAGTTGTTGCGGAGGAACGTACGCATCGTGGCCTCCTAGGCGTGGATCAGGCCGGTCGTGAGGAAGTACGTCATGTCGCCGCAGATGATGACGAGGTACAGCACGAACATGGTGCGCATCTAGGGCATGTCTCCCAATTCGATGGCCGGCTCGCGCGGCCCCGCATCCCCACTGGCGGCGTTCTCCTCCTTCGCCGCAGGCCGGCCGCCATGATGGCCGCCTCGCAGGACGAGCCCTCCGAGCTAGCCAGCTCCTCCTGCGCGTCGTCGCTGAACTGGTCGCACGCTGCATTGCCATCCTCAGCGCGGAGGCTGGCGTGCGGATGTGGAGGGTGACCGGGACCTCGTCGCACCCGACCCGGTCGAAGACGCCTAGTAACGTACGGACGTCCGTTGCTCAACTGAGTGGCGAGTCGTCCCGTTTCGCGCGCCAGTCGTCGTGGTCGGTCGGAGAGGGGCCGTCCCCCTCAGGCGGGTTCTCGTCGACCTCATGCTCAGGATCAGGGGCGAGGCCCGGGTCGAGGTCGGGATCTTGTCGGCGAACCGGGTCGCTCGGATCGACCGTCATCCGTCCGCGTACGGATTCGTCACGCTCGGCTCCACCGGAATGACGGTGGAACCACCGTCGGGCTCTGACGAAGGCGTGATCTCCGGATCTTCCGTGGGCCTGGCTTCTGGGTCTGCGCCCGGCTCGATGGGTGACTCGCTCATGGTGCACCTCCTGCTGGCCGTCGGCATGATTGAGATTGGCGGGCTGGAGAGTCTGCGTAAGCCTCCAGCCCGCCCGATATCTCGACTGCCGGTCGAGGTCCGCGATGTACCCCACCCATCTGGCTTCAAAACTGTCATGTACTGTGTGTTTTCTGTGTCCTTGACGATGCTCATTGGGCGGGATGACACTCGCTGTATGCCGGATCCGGTCGAGTCCAACCCGTCGCTCTACACGGTCGTGTTCGAGAATGAGCGGGTGCGGGTGCTCGAGTATCGCGATCAGCCTGGGACGCGAACCACTCCACATTCGCATCCTGACAGCGTCATGGTCACCTTGAGTCGGTTCGACCGTCGGCTCAGCGTGGGGGACCAGGTCCGCGATGTCTCGCTCGAGTCCAGCAAGGCCATGTGGCTCCCCGCGCAGACCCATGCCGGGGAGAACATCGGGTCGACTGAGACGCACACCCTGTTCATCGAGTTGAAGGAGCCGGGGGCGCCGTCGGGCGTGGCGTCGCTCGGCCCGCAGTCCGACGGGGCTGAGTGCCGCGGGCTTCAGTCAGCTGTGTCGACGGCCGAAGATCAGGTGGAACGGCTGGCAGGCGAGCGTCAGGAGTGGTTTGTGGCCGTTGAGGAATCCCAGCGGCCCATCGCCGGCCAACGACCACCGCGAGGTGGCGTGGCCGAAGCGGATGCGCCCGGCGACAGAGGAGACGAGCAATGTCCCGGCCCGGTCCTGCGCGATGCGGAACCCCAGAGGTAGCCGCCACGGCAGTCGGCGCACCCGGCTGACCACCAGTGAGCCGATGCCCTGAGCTGCGTAGGAGGAGTGGCGCGCGACCTCGAAGTCAGCGAGATCCTTGGGAATCGCCCAGAGCTCGCGGCCGCCGTCGCGCGACGCCTCGCTGTTGACCCAGATGTGCGTGATCGACACGCGTGGTCGCCACCCGTCGCGGACGAGCACGGTCGCCATGATCTCGTCGTACGTCAGCGGGCTGGGCTCCTCGTACGCGAAGAACGCGGCGCACACGAGCACCCGTCCGAAGATCCTGACGGGCTTGGTCGACGGCGAGTGCGGGTCGGGCGCGAGATCGCGCGGCAGCAGCCACACGCCGACGTACGCATGACCGTGCAGGTCCCACGGCTCTGCAGGAAACGCTCGTCATGCCCAGTGGAATGCGGTCGGCTCCAGGACCTTGGTCGCCTTGGCGAACGGTCGCGTCGCGCCGGGCCAGTTGGAGGTGATGCGGCCCGATCGGTGGCGGTACCAGTTGTCGCAGTGCGCCCACGCGGAGTGCTCGAGCTTGTCGGTCAGCTCCCGGTCGTACGCCATCTCGGCCTCTTCGGTCACCTCGACCGTCGTGTAGTCGCCGGCCGTGAGGCGGTCGAGCGCCTGCCGCATGTGGCGCGCCTGCGCCTCCAGCATGAAGATGATCGATCCGCCGCCGAGGTTGGTGTTGGGTCCGTAGGTGACGAACAAGTTGGGGAAGTTGGGGACGTACATGCCGAGGTAGGCGTGTGCGCCGTCGGCCCACTGGGTCGCGAGCTTCTGGCCCCGGGTGCCCGTGATGTCGATCGACTGCAGGAAGTCCTGCGAGTCGAAGCCGGTGGCGTAGATGATCGCGTCGACCGCGTGCTCGGTGCCCTCGGAGTCCATGACGCCCTTGGGCGTGACCGATGTGACCGCGTGGGTGACGACGTCGACGTTGTCCTGCGCCAGCGCCGGGTAGAACTCGTTGGAGAACAGGATCCGCTTGCAGCCGATGGGGTAGTCGGGCGTCAGCTTGGCCCTCAGCTCCGGGTCCTTGACCTGCTTGCGGAGATGCCACATCGCGACCGCCTTGTTGATCCGGCCGACCCTCGACTCATCGTCGAGGCCGCGGGAGAACTGCTCCGTGAACGTCCACACCCCGGCACGCTCGATGCGCTGACTGATCGGGGCCGACTCGAACAGCTTCTTGTGGAACGCCTTGTAGGGCTTGTCCGGCTTGGGCAGCAGGTAGTTGGGGGAGCGTTGGAACACCACGAGCTTGCGGGCATCGCGGGCCAGATGGGGGATGAGCTGGACGGCGCTGGCGCCCGAGCCCACGACCGCGATGGACTTGCCGGCCGGGTCGAATGAGTGGTCCCACTGCGCCGAGTGGAACGAGGTGCCGGCGAACGACTCGACGCCCGTCGATGTGAGGCAGGGTCGGGCGCGAGAGCTGGCCGACTGCACTGACCAAGATGTCGACGGTTTCCTCGCGGTCGTCGGCGAAGGTCACGGTCCAGGTCGAGGAGGCGTTGTTCCACTGGCCGCGACGACCTCATGGCCGAAGCGTACGAGCGGCGTGATGCCGTGCTTGTCGGCGACCGAGCGCATGTAGGTGTGGATCTCGTCCTGCAACGCGTAGCGGCGGGACCAGTGCGGATTGGGCTCGAACGAGAACGAGTAGAGCGGCGACGGGACGTCACAGCCGGCACCGGGATAGGTGTTGTCGCGCCACACCCCGCCGAGGTCGTCCGAACGCTCCCACAGGCGCAGATCCGTGTGACCCGCTCGCTTGAGCTCGATCGCCACGGCGAGCGCGCCGAACCCGGAACCGATGATTCCGACTGAAGTCATGCTTCTCCTCCGCGGTCCGGCGTTGCTCAAGCCGATGCTGACACACATACTGTCACGGTCCGCCGTCTGCGGCACCCGCTCTGTTCCCGCAAGTCTCGTTGAAACTGCAGACGAGAGGGCTTCACGATCCGCGAGCCGCACGGCCGCGTGCACTGGGCCGTACCGAGACCGCGCCGTACTGGGCCGGCTACATGGATGGCGCCGTACGCGCAGGGGAGCGAGCCGCCGCGGTGGTTGCGAAGCTCGGCTGGGTCAGGCAACGGGAAGGCTCAGAACGAACGTCCCGGATGGTTGCTCGTCGGAGCCCGGCTCGTAGTAGGCGTCGCCGCCAGACGCCCGGGCAAGCTCGCGGACGATGAAGAGACCCAGGCCGCTGCCTTCGATGCTGTCACCGGTCGCGAAGCGCTCGAACAGTCTCGGCAACACCTCGGGCTCGACGCCGTTGCCTGCGTCGCTGACCCGGATCTCGACCTTCTCGTCGGAATGGGCCACCTCGAGCGTCACCGGAGGTACGCCGTGCATCACGGCGTTGCCGACGAGGTTGTCGATGACCTGGCTGATGCGTCCGGCATCGGCCACGACCTCGGCGTCGTCGCCGGGCTCGATGATGATGTCGACGCCGGGCCGCGCAGCCAGTGCCGACTCGGCGGCGGTGTCGACCAGCGTCCGGACCGAGACCCGCTCCGGCCGAAGGTGGAGTGCATCGGCATCGAGCTTCGACGCGGTCAGCAGGTCGTTGAGCAGCCGGCCGAGGCGGTCGGCGCTGGCCGTCATGCCTTCGAGGAGGCCCGCGCGCTCGCGGTCGCCGAGCTCCTCCCAGTGGCGTGAGAGGGTTCCGGCCGAGCCGCCGAGCACAGCGGCCGGGGTGCGCAGCTCGTGTGCCGTGACGGCGAGGAACTGCGACTGGTCGGCGGCCGCCTGCTGGAGGCGCTCGTTGAGCGCCGCGAGGGCGATCGTCGTCTTCTCGCGCTCGTCCTCGGCGCGACGCTGCTCGGTGCGGTCGCGGGTGACCTTGGCGAACCCGATGTGCTCGCCGACATCGTTGTAGACCGCGGTGATCACGACGTTGGCCCAGTAGCGCGAGCCGTCCTTGCGGACCCGCCAGCCCTCCTCCTCGTAGCGGCCGTCGCGCAACGCGATCTCGAGCTCGGTCTCGGGATGCCGCTCAGCCTGGCTCTCGGGCGGGTAGAAGATGCGGAAGTGCTGTCCGATGACCTCTCGGCCCCGGTAGCCGGTGCTCCGCTGAGCGCCGGTGTTCCAGCTCACGACGTGGCCTTCGGTGTCGAGCATGAAGATCGCGTAGTCCCCGACCGCCTCGACGAGGAGCCGGAATCGTTCCTCGCTCTGGCGCAGGTTCTCATTGGCCTCACGGTTGGCGGTGATGTCCCGGGTGACCTTGGCGAATCCGAGATGCTGACCGGTGTCGTCGAACACCGCTGTGATGAGGACGTGTGCCCAAAACCTCGAGCCGTCCTTGCGGATGCGCCAGCCCTCCTCGGAGTAGTGACCATCGATGAGCGCACGTTCGAGCTCGTACTCGGGGTGCCGGGCCTCCTGCAGCTCGCGGGGATAGAACGTACGGAAGTGCTGGCCGATGATCTCGTCGGCGCGATATCCCTTGCTGCGCTGCGCGCCCGCATTCCAGCTGACGATGGTGCCCGTGGTGTCGAGCATGAAGATCGCGTACTCCTCGACCGCATCGACGAGGAGCCGGAATCGTTCCTCGCTGATCCGGAGTGCGTCCTCGGCAGCTCGTTGAGCCGTGACGTCCTGCACCTGGAGGAACACGTACAACGGCTTGCGGGCGGCGTCGCGCACGGCAGCCAGGCTGGCGCGCACGACCCGCGGCTCCGGCGCGCCGCTGACTTCGTGCTCGAGGTGGACGAGGTCTGCGGAGCCGAGGTTGATCTCGTCAGCGCGGCCGTCAGCAGGTCGGTGCGTCCAGCGGTCAACGTCGCATAGTCGACGCCGACGAGCTCGTCATGCTTGCGGAGCACGATGTCGCCCAGCGCACGGTTGGCGCGGACGATGCCGCCCGTCAGGGTCATGGTCGCCATGCCGATGGCGGCCTGCTCGAAGATCTCGCGGAACCGTTCGAGGTGCTCGTCGAGCACGCTTTGGTCGTCACGCGCCTGTGCTGCGGCATGCTTCTCCTCAGACGAGTGCGGCACCGCCTCGAGAACCGGCGGGGGCGTACGGGCTGGGACCCCGGTCAAGATCTCGACGAGTCTGGGCGCCACCTGGGTGATGGGAACGGACTTCTCGAGCAGCGCCGTCGCCCCGAGCTCGAGGGCCCGCGCAGCGAGTCCGTTGCTGTCGAACCCCGTGTAGATCACCACGTGGGTCGTCGGCGAGACCGTGAGGATGCCCGGCAACGCATCGAGTCCGTCCATCGTGGGCATCGACATGTCGAGCAGCAGCAGGTCCGGCCGGTGCTGATGGGCCAGGCTGATCGCCTCGATCCCGTCGGCGCCGTCGCCGACCACGGTGAGCAGGCCCGACAGCCGGAACTGGGTCTTCAGCAGCTCTCGCACCTCGGCAGAGTCGTCGATGAGGACGATCGTCGGAGTGTTGTTGCCCATGATCGCAACTATGTACGGATGAGCGGCAATCCGCGACCGCAACGGGCACTTCGCTGCACACCGTGTCGGCTGCCATAGGGTGGAGACAAGCAGAACGCGCCATCCGTAGGGCGCGTCATACCGAACAGAGGTCACGTATGTCCGAGATCCAGATCGTCCTCACCGTTGCCGATTCAGGGCACGAGGCACGGACTGTCGAGAAGGGCACGAAGGCGTGGCAGCTGTTCGCCGAATCGCCGGACGTCATCGCCGCCCGCGTCGGCGGTGAGCTCAAGGACCTTGCGTACGAGCTGGGCGACGGTGACGACGTCGAAGGCGTCGCGATCGACTCCGCGGACGGCCGCGACATCCTGCGGCACTCGACCGCCCACGTCATGGCCCAGGCCGTGCAGGAGCTGTTCCCGCAGGCCAAGCTCGGCATCGGCCCGCCGATCACCGACGGCTTCTACTACGACTTCGACGTCCCCGAGCCGTTCGTGCCCGAGGACCTCGACAAGATCGAGTCGCGCATGCGCAAGATCGTCAAAGAGGGGCAGAAGTTCGATCGCCGTGAGATCTCCGACGACGACGCCCGCTCGGAGCTCGTCGACGAGCCCTACAAGCTCGAGCTGATCGGCCTCAAGTCCACCGCCGGAGACGCGGCCGAAGGCGCGAGCGTCGAGGTCGGCGACGGCGGACTGACGATCTACGACAACCTCAAGCGCGATGGCTCGCTGGCCTGGAAGGATCTGTGCCGCGGCCCGCACCTGCCGACCACCAAGCGCATCCCGGCGTTCAAGCTCATGCGGAGCGCCGCCGCATACTGGCGCGGCGACGAGAACAACAAGCAGCTGCAGCGCATCTACGGCACCGCCTGGGAGACCAAGGAAGCGTTGGATGAGCATTTGCACCGCATCGAGGAGGCGCAGCGCCGCGATCACCGCCGCCTCGGCACCGAGCTCGACCTCTACAGCTTCCCCGACGAGATCGGCTCGGGCCTGCCGGTGTTCCACCCCAAGGGTGGTGTCATCAAGCGCGAGATGGAGGACTACGTCCGCCGGCGCCACATCGAGGAGGGCTTCGAGTACGTCGGCACCCCTCACATCGCGAAGGAAGAGCTGTTCTACACGTCCGGGCACTTGCCCTACTACGGCGAGGGCATGTTCCCGGCGCTCGACGTCGACGGCAACCCCTACCGCCTCAAGGCCATGAACTGTCCGATGCACAACCTGATCTTCCGCTCGCGCGGGCGGTCCTACCGTGAGCTGCCGCTGCGACTCTTCGAGTTCGGCCACGTCTACCGCAACGAGAAGTCCGGCGTCATCCACGGCCTGACCCGTGTGCGCGGATTCGCGCAGGACGACTCCCACTCGTACGTGACCCCCGAGCAGGCTCCGGACGAGATCCGCCACCTGCTCAACTTCGTGCTGAGCTTGCTGCGTGACTTCGGCATGGACGACTTCTATCTCGAGCTGTCGACGCGCGACGACTCCAAGCCCGACAAGTTCATCGGTTCCGACGAGGACTGGGCTGTGGCGACCAAGGTGCTCGAGGACGTGTGCGTCGAGACCGGTCTCGAGCTCGTGCCCGACCCGGGCGGCGCCGCCTACTACGGCCCCAAGGTCTCGGTGCAGGCCCGCGACGCCATCGGGCGTACCTGGCAGATTCGAGGCCCGGGCGCGGGCGCTGCTGCTCGAGGGCGAGGAGGCGGAGGCGGCCTATCGCGAGGCGATCGACCGCCTGGCGCGCACGCGTGCGCGCGGGGATCTGGCACGCGCGCACCTGCTCTACGGCGAGTGGCTGCGGCGGGCCCGTCGGCGGCTCGACGGCCGCGCGCAGTTGCGCACCGCGCATGACCTCTTCGCCGGGATGGGTGCCGAGGCGTTCGCCGATCGGGCCGCGCGCGAGCTTCAGGCCACCGGCGAGACCGCCCGCAAGCGCAACGCCGGGACCGCGGGCGAGCTGACCGCACAGGAGTACCAGGTCGCGCGGCTGGCGCGCGACGGGCTGTCCAATCCGGAGATCGGCGCCCGCTTGTAGATCAGTCCCCGTACCGCCCAGTACCACCTCCGCAAGGTGTTCAGCAAGCTCGACATCAGCTCGCGCAGCCAACTCGGGCTGGTGCTCCCGGCCGAGGGCCGGGCGACCGAGCTCGTCCCCTAGGTCGAGCGGTCGATCCGGAACGGCGGCGACGTCCAGGTCTCGGCCGGCGTGTCACGGCCGGCGAGCGGGCGATCGACCGTCACCCGCAGCTCGTACTCGCCGTCGGGAAGCCGCAGCCGCTGGCCGCCGCGACGAACCGTGCCGTCGAATGGCAGCGGCGTCGGGAGCGCCCACGGTTGGGAGAGGAGGTTCTCGACAACGTTGCGCGGGACGTAGTCCTGACTGAACGCCGTACCGAGGCTGCGCCGGCGCCCGGGGCTGAACACCTCGACGCGGATCCGCCTGGCGAAGTTGTTCAAGTGCACGAGTACGAGCGGGATGTCGGCGCCCTGGCGCGGCCCGAACGAGACCGGCGCCAGCGTGAAGGCTGCGCCGGCTTCCTGCTTGGCGTAGACCGGGTGGACGGCGCCGACGCCGTCGATCGTCACGCTGGTCTTACGCGCCAGCCACGGGTAGCCCTGGGTCGTCGGCGTCAGCGCCGGCACGGCCTGGTAGTCGCCCTTGTAGCCGGCGTACGGCACGCGCAGCGGCGGTCCGCCGTCGCCGGGCGTGAACACGAGGTAGCCGCCGTACACGGCGCCCTCCGAAAGGCTCGCATTCGGCGCGATGCGCACCTCGACCCGCGCGTCACCGCGCCGGGGCACGGCGATCGACGGATCGGCTGCCCGGCTCGCCTGAACGTGACCGTCGACGGTCCCGCCTCCAAGTGCTCGGCGAAGATGTCGCGCCCCGCCAGCGCGGGCGCGCCGGCCGTCGAGAGCGCGTAGGTCACCGCGTCGACCGCGATTGCTGATCGTGAGCCGGTGGCTCGCCGCTGAGCCGTCGTCGCCGAGCGAGAGCTTGGCGGGCGAAATCGTTGTCGTCGCGAGGATCGCGTCGTCGATGTCGATGAGTCCGGCGCCCTGGCGCACGACGGGCTCGACGCTCCCGTCCGGCCGCGGCGCGGGGTCCGCGCTGTTCTGGAACGCCGCGCCGACGTCCCTGGCGCGCGTGCGCGGGTGAGCCTGTAGGTACAGCGCTGCGGCGCCGGCGACGTGCGGCGAGGCCATCGATGTGCCGCTGATCACGGCGTAGCGAGACTTCTCCAGCGGCCAGGTCGACAGGATGAACCCGCCGGGCGCCGCGATGTCGGGCTTCAACGAGAGGTCGGCCGCCAGGCCGTCGGACGAGAACACCGACACCTGCCCGGCCGTGGGTTCGGCAGCGCGGCGATGAGCCCCCATGTGAGGCTGACCGGCCCCGTGTCGAGGCGGGCGTCGATGAGCTCGCCATCCGTCCGTGAGATGTACGCGACCGGGATCGGGATGCCCGGCACGAGCGGCGTGCCGAAGAACGTGTCGTCGTTGCTGTACACGACCATGGCGGCCGCACCTGCGGCCGCGACGTTGGTCGCCTTGATGAGGAAGTTGCAGGTGCCGCGGCGGACGAGCGCAATCTTCCCGTGAAGGTCGCTGTCGGGCGGAAGCGGATTACAGGCGTCGTCGTTCAAGGTCACGGTCCCGGTGCGCGCGATCGGGAGCGTGCCGGCCGGACGGGATCGGCGCCGACCGACGCCCGCGATGAAGGTCACGCCGCGGTTGTCGGGCGAGATCGCGAACGCCGGGGCGTACTGCTTGAGGTTGTCGACCGAGGCGACGTCGATCACGTTCTTCCCCACGCCGAGAGCGCCGGCCGCATGGAGGCCCTGCAGGCGGTCGTTGCCCGCCGAGGCCACCACGACGACGCCCTTGCGAACCAAGCGGGACGCAGCCTCCGCCACGGGCCCCTGCGGCCAGGCGTTGCGCGACTCGCCGATGCTCATGTTGAGGACGTCCGCGCCGTCGTGGTACGCGCGCTCCATCGCGGCGAGCATCACGTCGCTGGCCGTCGCTCCCGTGCAGCCGAACACGCGGTACGCGCTGAACGTGACGTCGGGGGCCACGCCGTGGACCCCGCCGTTCGCGCCGATGATGCCCGCGACGTGCGTGCCGTGGCCGACGCAGTCGTCCGGATCGGAATCCGGATGCGGCACCGGCTGCCACGTGGGGTCGCTCTCCTCCTCGTTGTAATCGTCGCCGACGAGGTCGTAGCCGCGGGTCACACGGCAACCCGGGCCGAAGCAACCGCCGAGGTCCGGATGGTCGTAGTCGATCCCGGAGTCGATCACCGCCACGTGGATGCCGCGCCCGGTGTACCCGAGCCGGCTCTGCGCGATGTCGGCGCCGGTCATCGTGAGCGCGAACCTCAGGTCGGGATCGAACGCCTCGGTGCGCAGGTCGAGCGGTATCGCCTCCACGGGGTACACGGCCGCCACGCCGGCGAGGTGGCCGATCGTCGCCGCCGCCGCTTCCGGCGCCGACACCGAGACGCCGTTGAACAGCGTCTTGTAGGCGGAACGCTCGCGGTAGCGAACGCCGGCGGCCCGCGCGTTGTCGCGGAAGTCGCGGTGCTCTGCGTCTAGCGCCGCCTTGCTCGTGCCATCCGCGGCAGGTGAGTCCTCGAGTTCGACCAGCCACCGCGACACGTCGCACCCCCGACGGTCTCCGCCGGCGCGGCGGCGACCGCGGTCGCCGGTCCTGCGAGCAGCGCCAGCGCTGCGACGAGCGCTAGGTGCAGTGATGATCTCCGCATTGCCCCCTCCGTTTCGGCTGCGGCGCTGTTATCTCGTAGACGGCCGCGGCGATCAAGGAAGCCAGGCCGATCGACTGATCGCTTTCGCTTATCGCGCCTGCGGCCCGTTAAAGCGCGCGGCCACACCTCCGCAGCGTTTTCCGGCGCGCCTGACAGGATGCTCATCGATGTACAGCGATCTGGTCAGTCCGGTCTTCATCGGCCGAGACGCCGAGCTGGCGGCTTTGACCGCGGCGCTGGACGCTGCTGTCGCTGGGGAGCCTGCGGTGGTGCTCCTCGGTGGCGAGGCCGGGGTGGGCAAGACGCGGCTCGTCGAGGAGGCCGCCGCGCGGGCGCGGCGCCGGTGCGCGAGTCCTTGCGGGCAGCTGCATCGAGATGGGCGGCGAAGGTCTGCCGTTCGGCCCGCTCGCGCACGCGTTCCGCTCGCTCATGCGCGACACGTCACCCGAGCAGCTCGATGCGCTTCTCGGACCCGCCCGGCCCGAGTTCGCCCAGGTGCTGCCCGACCTCGACCCAGACAGCGCGCTCAGCACCTCCCCGCTAGCCGAGGGTGGCACGGCGCGCCTGCTGGAGCTGGTCGTGGGCGTGATCGAGCGGCTCGCCGCGGACCGCCCGCTCATGTTCGTGATCGAGGATCTGCACTGGGCGGATCAGTCGACGCTCGACCTCGTGGCCCTGCTCGTGCGTGCGCTGCGCGCCGATCGCGTGCTCCTGGTGGTCAGCTTCCGCTCCGACGAGTTGCACCGCAGCCATCCGCTGCGGCCGCTGGTCACCGGCTGGGAGCGCGTACGGGCAGTGCAGCGCATCGAGCTCGGGCGCCTCGGGCGCGCGGAGGTCGCGCAGCAGCTCGAGGCCATCCTCGGCGCGCCGCCGAGCGCGCGGCTCGTGGACCAGGTCCACGAGCGCTCGGAGGGCAACGCCTTCCTCGTGGAGGAGATCCTCGGCGCGGTGCAGGGCGGCGCGGA
This sequence comes from uncultured Actinomycetota bacterium, assembly GCA_963817425.1. Lineage (GTDB taxonomy): Bacteria > Actinomycetota > Actinomycetes > Propionibacteriales > Nocardioidaceae > Aeromicrobium. Next base: position 2,150 of record CAWFOH010000014.1, on the reverse strand, counting down.
CCCCGACCAGCTGCCGCTGTCCCTGCGCGACGTCCTGCTGGCCCGCGTCGAGCGTCTCTCGATCCACTGCCAGCGGCTGCTGCGGATCGCGGCGGCCGGGGGCCGCGCGGTGTCCGACCGGCTGCTCGCCGCGGTCGCCGGCGTTGGAGGAGGCCGAGCTCGACGCGGCGCTCCGCGAGGCCGTCGAGCACCACGTGCTCGTGGTCGACGAGACCGAGCGGGGCTACGTGTTCCGCCATGCGCTCACGCGCGACGCGATCTATGGCGACACGCTTCCGCGCGAGCGGGCGAGGATCCACACCGCGTACGGCGAGGCGCTGTCGGCCGATCCGGCGCTCGCGGGCGGGAACGTCGCCGTCGCCGCGCGCGCTCGCGCTCCACTGGCGGGCGGCGCACGACCTGCCGCGGGCGCTCGTGGCCTCGATCGAGGCGGCGCAGCTGGCCGCCGGCTACGCGCCGGCCGAGGCGTTGGGGCACCTCGAGCGGGCGCTCGAGATCTGGCCGCAGGTCCCGGACGCGGCCGAGCGCAGCGGCATCGACGTCGTCGAGGCGCTGCGCCGCGCGGGGCAGAGCGCGTACGCGGCCGGCGCCCTCGATCGCTCGCTCGCGATGTTCGACGAGGCGCTCGCGGAGCTCGGACCCGTGCCGATCCGGAGCGTCGCGCGCTGCTCATGGAGGCGCGGGCGGCGACGCTGCTCGACTTCGGACGCGCCGACGAGGCGGGGCTCGCGCTCGAGCGTGCCGCGGCGCTGCTGCCCCGGAGCCGCCCAGCGACGCGCAGGCGGTGGTGTTCACCGCTCTGGCCATCCATCGCGCGATCGGCGCGGACTTCGACGGCGCCCGCTCGGCGGCGGAGCAAGCGGTGACGGCGGCGAGCGGCGTCGGCTCCCCGGGCCGGGAGGCCAGCGCGCGCATGATGCTCGGGACGTGTCGCTCGTCTATCTCGAGCAGGGCGACCGCGGTCTGGTGGAGCTCGAGGCGGGTCTGCGGCTCGCCGAGGCGGCCGGCGACCCTGTGCTGGCGCTCCGCGGCCATTTGAACCTGTCGGACGCGCTGCAGAGCCTCGGCCGGTCGCGCGACGCGGCGGAGGTCGCGGCACGGGGTGTGGAGCTGGCGGCGCGCGTTGGCCTTACGCGCTCGGTCTATGGGGCGCTCGTGACGCATAACTACGCCGAGGCGCTCTTCCACATCGGCCAGTGGGACGAGGCCGACCGCCTGCTCACGCGCGCGATGGACAACGAGCTGGCGAACCCGTACGCGAGCGTGATCCTCGATCACCGCGCCAGGATCGCCGCACTCGCCGGGCGCTATGACGCTTCGCAGGGCGGACCTCGACGCCGCACGGCGATTGCAGCCGGCGCGCCACGGCGTCCAGTACTCCTTCGCCCACGCGTTCGCCGCCGCCGAGATGGAACGGGCGCTCGGCGACGCCACCGGCGCCCGGGAGGACCTCCGCCGAGCCTTGGAGGACGAGGCGGTCGCGACGATCCCGCGTTACGCCTGGCAGCTCGTGTGGCTGGGCCTGCGGGTGGAGGCGGAGGCCTCCGAGCCCGCGCCCGACCGGGTGGCCGCCCTTGCGGCCCTGGCGCGCGAGCTGCCCGCGACCACCCCGCAGGCGCTCGCCTACCGCGCGCTCGCGGCCGCGGAGTCGGCGCGCGGCGCCGGGCGCGATGCGAACTGGACGGAGGCGATCGACGCCTCCCGGCGGGCCGAGGACCCGTACCTCGTCGCGTATGCGCTGCTGCGCCGGCCGAGGTTGCGTGCGCGGCGGGGGATCGCGAGGGCGCGTCGCCGGCGGCTGAGGAGGCCGCGCGCCTTGCGGCGGCGCTCGGCGCGGCACCGCTGCTCGAGGAGGTGCGCGCCCTCGCCCGCCGCGCACGCCTGCGGATCGACGTGGCTGCGCCCGAGGCAGAGCCGGCCGCGACCGGGATCGACGCGTTGGGGTTGACCCAGCGCGAGCGCGAGGTGCTCCATCTGCTGGCCGACGGGCGCTCGAACCCGCAGATCGCCGCGGAGCTCTTCATCAGCCGCAAGACCGCGAGCGTCCATGTGTCGAACATCCTCGGCAAGCTCGGCGTGGCCGACCTGGCGGCGAGGCTACGGCGATGGTGCACCGGCTTAGGGCGGCGGACCCCGCCGGCTTAGCCCGA
>CAWFOH010000013.1:0-359953 GCA_963817425.1 uncultured Actinomycetota bacterium | reverse complement strand
ACGCTAGGCGCGCGCCGACGCCCGCGCAGAGCCTTGTGGCTCTGAGCTACAAGCGCTGTCTACCGTTAGCGCTTCGGACCGGCCTGCCTGACGCCCGCAGAGCCCTTGTGGCTTTGAGCCACAAGGCTTCCACCGCTATCGCGTCGGGCTTTAGCGTGTCTGACGCCCGCGCAGCCCTTGTGGCTCTGAGCCACGAGCGCTGTCTACCGTTAGCGCTTCGGGCTAGCCTGCCGGCTGTGCGAGCCGGTTTTCGCCCGGCGAGGCTTCCCGCGCCCGCAGGACTGCAGTCAGGACGGCGACGACCTCGGGGTCGAATTGTGAACCGGAACAGCGCTCGAGCTCTGCCACCGCCTCGTCCGTGCTCATTGCGCCGCGGTAGGGGCGGTCCATCGTCATCGCGAAGAATGCGTCGCAGGCGCAGACGATCCGTGCTGCCAGCAAGATCGTGTCGCCGCGAAGCTGGTCCGGATACCCGGTGCCGTCCCATCGCTCGTGCGAGGAACGCACGATTCTGCCGACCGGGCGTAGCGCTGGCGAGGCGCTGACGATCCGCTCCCCGACGACGGTGTGCTTCCGCACGAATGCCAACTCCGCGTCGTCGAGAGCGTCCGGCTTGTGCAGGATCTGATCCGGGATCGCGATCTTCCCGATGTCGTGCAGCATCGCTGCACGCTGCAGCTCGGCGAGCCTCGTCTCGTTCAGGCCGAGCCGCTCGCCGACGGCGACAGCGAGCTCCGTGACGTCGTGGGCGCGCGTGTGGAGGTCGGGCTCGCGTTCGTAGAGCGCCTGCAGGAGCACCTCGTGCGGCTCGTCCCGCGTCGATCGCTTTCCGCGTTTCTGGACGTAGAGGCGCTCGTCTGCCTCGCGGAGTGCGCCGATCCCTTCGCTCGCGTGCTCGGGGAGGAGCACCGCGCCGAACGAGCTCGTCACCGAGAACCCCTCGCCGTGCTCGCAGAGTGCTTCCAGCGAGTCGTCCAGCAGGCGGCTCGCGACCGTTGCGTCCGCCGGCGCGAGCAGGCAGAACTCGTCGCCGCCGAGCCGATAGCAGCGGCCGTGGCCGGCAGTTGCCTCCGCGAGCTTCTCGCCCAGGCGTGCGAGCAGAGCGTCTCCGGCCGGGTGCCCGAAGGCGTCGTTGTAGCCCTTGAAGCCGTCGAGGTCGTAGATCGCGAGGAGCCACGGCTCGTCAACCGTCGCGGCGGCCATCGCGTCGTCGAGGTCGCCGATCAGCCGGCGACGGTTGCCGAGACCGGTCAGCGCGTCAGTGACCGCCTCGTCGGTCGACTGCCGGAGGAGGCTCCGATTCTCCCGGAAGGTGACCCAGAGGCGGATCAGCACGCCGGCGAGCGTCAGTGTGGCGAGTGCGATCGCGAGCAGGTTGAGCCGCTCGAAGTGATCGACGACGAGGAGCGTGACCGCGATGAGAGCACACACCGCAGGCACGGCGAGCAGCGTTCGTCCGCGAACGTCGACCATCCGGTCGCGGCCGTCGTCCTGCCAGGCGGCGATGGCGATCAGGAGCAGGCCGGTCGGCCAGGCCGCGTCGATGAGCCCTCCCTCCTCGTAGGTGCCGGTCGCGGTCGCGTAGAGATAGGCGCTGTCGGCGAGGGCGCTGATCGTGAGCGATGCACCGAGGAGCGCCCAGACTCGCCCGGGCCGCCAGCGGGTGAGTGCAAAGCCGCCGACGACGAGCGAGAGGAGGATCACGTCTCCGAACGGATACGCCATGTTCGTCGCCACGACGGAGGCCGAGCCTTCGGTGTTGTCGAGGACGACACCGATCACGACGGCACTGCCGACGGCGCCGATGGCGAGGGCTGCGGTGACGCCGTCGACCCACACCCCGCGGCTGTCAGGGACCGCAGCCGGGCGCGGAGCAGGAGGATCAGGCCGACGTAGCTCGCGGGGTAGAAGCCAAGGTAGAACGCGTCCGCGATCGAGGGATAGGGGGCGCTGTCGCTGCCGGAGTAGAGGTACAGCCAGAGGAACTCCGCCGTGGCGTAGGAGCTGACGGCGACGGCGAGCGCGATCCAGGCACCCCGGTGCCGCGGCGATGCGATCGCCCGCGCGATCGTCAGCGCGGCTGCGACGACGACCAGGCCGTAGTAGAGGCGGTAGTCGAAGAAGTGAGCGACGGATCCGTCGTCCGGTAGGAGCGTGTGAACCGCGAAGGCGCACAGCGCGATCACCGAGGCACTTTCGATCGCAGTGACGGCGCGCCGCAGGTCGGACCTCATCGAGGGTAGATCGGCTGTTCGAGCGTCCACCTTGAGGGATCGCCGTTGTCCGCGGCACCGCCTCGAGGGGCGGATGCGGGCGAGAGGACTCGAACCTCCAAGAGCCGAAGCCCAACGGGACCTAAACCCGCCGCGTCTACCAGTTCCGCCACACCCGCGAGGTGTGACGGCGAAATGCTCGGCGCGACTGCACTGCCCGGGCCTAGCGGCCGAGCAGAAGTCCGACTGTTTCGCGTACCGAGTCGACGACGAGCCCGACCAGGGCGATCAGCGCGAAGACCGCGAAGCCTGCGAGCGGCTCGTGCGTTTGCACGACGAGCACCGCGACGAAGGCCGCGACCACGAGCGAGGCGGTCGCAAGGGGTCTCCGCGTGGCCGTCCCGAGGGCGAGACCGACGAGGAACACGGCACCGAAGACGACGATTCCTAGCACCATGCGGCGAGGGTAGGACCCCCGTCGGACGGAGCGGACCGCAGTCAACCCAGCGGGAGCCCATAGCGAGTCTGCTTGAATGGCGCCCTGATGTCCGCTCAGGTGGAAGAGCTCGGCGAGAATCGCGTCCGCCTCATCGTGGACGTCTCACCGCACGAGCTGGAGCACGCAGTCGAGCACGCGACCAACGACCTTTCGGAGTCGGTCAAGATCCCCGGGTTCCGCAAGGGGAAGGTGCCGACGCCGGTGCTCGTCTCCAAGATCGGCCAGGACAGGATCTGGGCCGAGGCCGTCGACTCGCCACATCAGCGGCTGGTTCTGGTCGGCGGCGGCACGCACGCGATTGCGTCCTGTGTCGCCCCCGGAGTTCGACTTCGAGTTGCCGACGACCGACAAGGAGGGCTGGTCGTTCTCGGCCACGATCGAGGTGCAGCCGACGCCTGAGATCGTCGACTGGACGACGCTCGAGGTGCCTCGTCAGGAGGCCGAGGTGCCGCAGGAGCTCGTGGATCAGGAGCTCGAGGCCTTGCGCCAGACCGTTGCCGAGCTCGTTCCCGGCGGACGACCGCCCGGCCAGGGACGGCGACACCCTCGTCGTCGACCTGCAGAGCCCCGGCGGCGAGACGCAGTCGGACACGGTCGTCGAGCTCGGCGCGGGACGGCTCGTCGAGGAGATCGAGGCGGCCCTGGTCGGCGCCAGCGTCGGCGAGACCAGGGAGGTTTCCTACGATCTCGCCGACGACGCGGCCTCCAGCGTCTCGATCACCGTGAAGCACGTCAACGAGAAGGTGCTGCCCGAGCTCGACGACGAGCTCGCACGCGTCCGCCAGCGAGTTCGACACGCTCGCGGAGCTGCGTGCGAACATCGAAGGAAGAGTGCGGGTCGCGCGTCGACGAGGAGATCGATGCCGCGCTTCCGCGCCGCCGCCGTCGACGCGCTCGTCACGCGCCTCGAACGTTCAGGGCGCAGGCCCGCTCGTCGAGACGCGTGCGCGGGAGCTGCTCGACGGGTTCGTGCGCTCGCTCGGTCGCCGTGGCATCCCCCCCGACACCTATTTCCAGGTCACGGGCCAGTCACCCGAGGTGCTCGTCGGCCAGATGCGCGCGGAGGCGGCTCAGTCCGTCGCGCGCGAGCTCGCGCTCGAGGCGCGTCGCCGACAAGGCCGGGATCGAGATCTCCGACGACGACGTCAAGGCGCTGATCCGTGAGCAGGCGGAGGAATCGCGGCGACGATCCCGAGCAGGTGATCGAGGACGTCTGGGCGCACGGCCACCAGGAGTCGCTGCGCGAGGACCTCCGTCTTCGCAGCGCGCTCGACCGTCTCGCCGCCGACGTCAAGCCGATCTCGGCCGACCTCGCGGAGGCACGCGACAAGCTTTGGACGCCTGACAAGGAAAACCCCGAGCCGGAGAAGAAGTTGTGGACACCCGGCAGCAAGGAGCCCGAATGAGCCCGTTGATCCCCATGGTGATCGAGCAGACCTCGCGTGGCGAGCGCTCGTTCGATATCTACTCCCGCCTCCTGAACGAGCGAATCATCTTTCTCGGCACTCAGGTCGACTCGCAGATCGCGAACCTGATCAATCGCCCAGTTGCTCCACCTCGAGTCGGAGGATCCCGACAAGGACATCTCGCTGTACATCAACTCGCCGGGCGGCTCGGTGTACGACGGGCTCTCGATCTACGACACGATGCAGTTCATCAAGCCGGACGTCTCGACCATCTGCGTCGGGATCGCGATGAGCATGGGCGCGCTCCTCCTCACCGGCGGCGCGAAAGGGAAGCGCATGGCGCTGCCGAACTCCAGAATTCTGATCCATCAGGTCTGGGGCGGTTACCAGGGCCAGGCTTCCGATATCGAGATCCATGCCAAGGAGACGATCGCGCTGAAGCGCAAGCTCGAGGAGATCATGGCCGAGCACACCGGCCAGGACGGGGAAAAAGTCCGCCAGGACATGGATCGCGACTACTTCATGACCTCGAACGAAGCAGTCGAGTACGGGCTCATCGACCGGGTGATTGCACACCGCTGAGCCTCGCGGGATAGCCAGACAGGCGATTTCGGAGTAAAAGGAGAGACGTGGCCCGAGCGAGCGACGGAAACGAGCAGCTGCTCTGCAGCTTCTGCGGTAAGAGCCAGCGGCAGGTGAAGAAGCTCATCGCCGGACCCGGCGTGTACATCTGCGACGAGTGCATCGATCTCTGCAACGAGATCATCGACGAGGAGCTCACGGCTCCCGCGTCGCTCGATCTCGACAACCTCCCGCGTCCGAGGGACATCTACGCCGTCCTCAACGATTACGTCGTCTCGCAGGAGGAGGCGAAGCGCACGCTCTCCGTGGCGGTCTACAACCACTACAAGCGCGTTCGCATGGGACAGGTGGACGAGGGCGAGGTCGAGCTGCAGAAGTCGAACATCCTCCTGCTCGGGCCCACCGGCTGCGGCAAGACGCTGCTGGCGCAGACGCTCGCCCGGATCCTCAACGTGCCGTTCGCGATCGCCGACGCCACGGCGCTCACCGAGGCAGGCTACGTCGGCGAGGACGTCGAGAACATCCTGCTCAAGCTGATCCAGGCGGCCGACTTCGACATCAAGAAGGCCGAGACCGGGATCATCTACATCGACGAGGTCGACAAGATCGCGCGCAAGGCGGACAACCCGTCGATCACCCGCGACGTCTCCGGCGAGGGAGTGCAGCAGGCGCTGCTGAAGATCCTCGAGGGCACGGTCGCCTCGGTGCCGCCCCAGGGTGGGCGCAAGCACCCGCACCAGGAGTTCCTCTCGATCGACACGACCAACATCCTCTTCATCTGCGGCGGCGCGTTCGCGGGCCTCGATCGGATCATCGAGCGGCGGATCGGCGACCAACTCGGTCGGGTTCGGCGCCAACGTTCGCTCCAAGCACTCCGACGAGGGCGCCGAGCTGCTCTCCGCAGGTGATGCCCGAGGATCTCGTCAACTTCGGCCTGATTCCAGAGTTCATCGGGCGGCTGCCGGTCGTCTCGGCCGTGCATCAGCTCCGCCGCGACGATCTCGTGCAGATCCTGACCGAGCCGAAGAACGCGCTCGACCCGTCAGTACCAGCGGTTCTTCGGGTACGACGCGATCGAGCTCGTGTTCACCGACGACGCGCTGTTCGGAGATCGCCGAGAAGGCGCTCAAGCGCGAGACGGGCGCCCGCGGGTTGCGGTCGATCATCGAGGCAGCGCTGCTCGACGTGATGTTCGAGCTGCCGTCGCGGAAGGACGTCTCGAAGTGCGTGATCACCAAAGAGACGATCTCGAAGGGCCTCAACCCGACGCTCGTGACGAGCGGGGCGGCGGACGCGGGCGACGACTTCGGCGCCGCAGCGGGCGGCGCCGCCTCATAAGGGCCGGCATGCGCGTACTTCGGTTCGGCGCCTGAGATTGCCCGCCGTCGATCCCGGACGGGCCGGTCGAAACAGCGTGGTGCAAGCCCTCGGCACGGCGCCGCATGACTGAGCGAACGCGGACGTACACCTGGGACGACCCACTGGAGCTCGTCGCACGCGCCTCGGGCCTCTCGGGCCTCGAAGCGCTCCAGCTCATACAAGCAGGAACGCTCCCACCACCACCGATCGCGCAAACGCTCGGGTTCGGCAGGATCGAGGTCGAGGAGGGACGGGCCGTGTTCGAGATCGAGCCGGCCGAATTCCACTACAACCCGATCGGCGTCGTCCATGGTGGGCTCGCGCTCGCGTTGCTCGACTCTGCAATGGGGTGTGCCGTCCATTCGACGCTACCGGCGGGCGTGGCGTACACCACGCTCGAGGTGAAGGCGAACTTCGTCCGGGCGCTGACGGCGTCCACGGGCCTCGTCCGCTGCGTCGGCACCGTCGTGCACGGCGGTCGGACGGTCGCAACGGCGGAGGGCCGGGTCGTCGACGGCGACGGAAAGCTGTACGCCCACGGCACCAGCACGCTGTTGATTCTCGGCCGGTGATCCGCTCGTGCCGCGGGCCGAGCCTGGCCCTCGCGCGGCGCCGTACACTTGCCTTCCGATGGAATCCCGCCGTCCGATGGAGTCGCCCGGCTCGATGGAATCTCTCTATACGCCCGAAGGGGTCGAGTCGCGATGGCAGGAGGTCTGGGAGGCCGAGAGCCTCTACGCGGCCGGGGCGGGCGCCACGCGCGACGAGAGCTTCGTCATCTGTGTGCCGCCCCCGAACGTCACGGGCAACCTTCACCTCGGCCACGCGCTGAACGGCGCGATCCAGGACGTGCTCGTGCGCTGGCACCGGATGCGTGGCTTTCGCACCCTCTGGCAACCCGGCTACGACCATGCCGGCATCTCGACCCAGAACGTGGTCGAGAAGCAACTCGCCCTGGAGGGTCTGACGCGCCACGACCTCGGGCGAGAGGCGTTCATCGAGCGCACCTGGCAATGGCTCGAGGAGACGGGGCGCACGATCATGGGGCAGTACCGGCGGCTCGGCGCCTCGCTCGACTACAGCCGCGAACGGTTCACCCTCGACGAGGCCTACTCGCGAGCGGTGACGGCCTTCTTCGTGCGGCTCTGGGAACGGGGCTGGATCTATCGCGCGAACCGCATCGTCAACTGGTGCCCGTTCCACCAGACGGCGATCTCCGACCTCGAGGTCGAGCACGTGGAGATGGACGACGTGCTCACCTACGTGCGGTATCCGTTCGCAGACGGGGACGGCACCGACGGAATCGTGATCGCGACGGTGCGGCCGGCCACCATCCTCGGGGACGTCGCCGTCGCCGTCCACCCCGACGACGAGCGATACCGCGATGCGGTCGGCCGCGAGGTCGTGGTGCCGTACGTCGAGCGGGCTGTGCCGGTGATCGCGGACGCGCGGGTCGACCCCGCGTTCGGGTCGGGCGCGCTCAAGATCACGCCCGGCCACGATCCGCTCGACTTCGAGATCGGTCGCGACCACGAGCTGCCGGAGCCGATGGTGATCGGGCTCGACGGCAGGATGAGCGACCAGGCCGGTGACCTCGCAGGGCTGACCCAGGCAGAGGCGGATGCGGCCGTTGTCGCCTGGATCAAGGAACGAGGCCAGCTCGTCAAGCGTGAGAACTACCGCCACGCCGTGGGAACGTGCGAGCGGTGCCACACGCGCATCGAGCCCCTGATCTCGCTGCAGTGGTGGTGCAAGATGGAGGAGCCGGCCCGGCCGGCGATCGAGGCTCTCCGCGCGGAGCGGGTGCGCTTCCATCCCCCCTCGCAGCATCGGTTTGCGATCGCCTCGTTGGAGCAGAGCCCGGACTGGTGCGTGTCGCGGCAGCTCTGGTGGGGTCACCAGATCCCGGTCTGGACGACACCGGACGGCGAGATGATCTGCGCGACCTCGGAGGAGGAGGCGCAGGAGCGCGCCGGCGCGGGGACTGCGCTCGACCCGCGACCCCGACGTTCTCGACACGTGGTTCTCGTCGGCGCTCTGGCCCTTTGCGACGCTCGGCTGGCCGGACGAGACGCAGGAGCTCGCCGCGTACTACCCGGGCAACGTCAACTCGACCGCGCGCGAGATCATCCGGCTCTGGGAGAACCGGATGATCTGGGCCGGCCTCGAGGTGATGGGCGAGGTGCCCTTCACGGACGTGATCATCCATTCGACCGTCCTCGCGACGGACGGCCGGCGGATGTCGAAGAGCCTCGGCACCGGGGTCGACCCGCTCGAGATGATCGACGCGTACGGGGCCGATGCGACCCGGTACGGCCTCCTCAAGATCTCGTCCACCCAGGACGTGCGCTTCTCGCCGGGTGCGATCGAGGAAGGGCGCAAGCTTGCGAACAAGCTGTGGAACGTCTCGCGTCTGATCCTCCAGAACGCCGCGGGGGTGGAGCCGTCGCTCGAGCCGAAGGCGCTGGAGGAGCGTTGGATTCTCGCCCGGATCGATGCTGCCCGGACCCAGATCGAGGCGGCCTGGGGAGCCTTCGACTTCGCGACGGCAGCGAACATCCTCTACCACCTCACGTTCGACGACTTCTGCGACTGGTACGCCGAGGCGGTGAAACCGCGACTGTACGAGCACGAGCCGGCGGCGGGGGCGACGGCGCTCGCCGCCCTGGAGCGCCTGCTGGCCCTGCTCCATCCCGTGATGCCGCACGTCACCGAGGAGATCTGGTCGAACCTGCCGGGTGCCCGAGAGCCGCCTGATCGTGTCTGCCTGGCCGTCGCCCGACGATCGATATCGACGCCGACGCCGACGCTCTCGGGCGCGTGCAGGAGGCTGCGCGTGACCTTCCGGCGAAGCGGCGTGCAGGTCGCGCTCGACTCCGACGACGAGCGCCGCGTGTTCACCGCGGTCGTCCGTCCGGAGCGGCAGAAAGCGCCCGGCGACGCCGGCCCCGAGATCGCCCGGCTGCAGAAAGAGATCGCCCGCGCCGAGGCGATGCTCGCGAACGAGCGATTCGTCTCCGGCGCGCCGCCGGACGTCGTCGAGGCGGAGCGCGCCAAGCTCGAGCGGTACCGGCGCGAGCTGGACGCGCTCGGCGGCACCGAGGCCTGACGGCCCATGGGTGGTGGGCGTGTCGCGGTGATCGCCGACGTGCACGGCAACGCGGTCGCGCTCGAGGCGGTGCTGGCAGAGCTCGAGGACATTCGACCCGACGCCGTCGTGCACTGCGGCGATCTCACCTGGGGGCCGCTGCCGGCGGAGACGGCCGCGTTGCTCGCGCCGCTCGCTGCGCTCTGTGTGTCCGGCAACGCCGATCGAGCGGTGGGCGAGCTCGCGGTGCGACTCGCCGATCCCGCAGCCGCTGCGACCGCTCGCGAGCGTTGGATGGTCGATCGGCACGATGCGGCGCTTCGGGAACGTGCTCGCCGCGTTTCCGGCGACCGTCGAGCTCGAGATCGACGGTCTCGGCGACGTGCTGTTCTGCCACGGCTCGCCGCGCAGCGACGAGGAGCTCGTGACCGTGAAGACACCGGAGGCGCGCCTCGCAGCCGCGATCGGCCGCGCGCGGGCCGACGTGGTCGTCACTGCGCACACCCACGTGCGCTACGAGCGGCGCGCCCTCGGCCGCACCTTCCTCAACCCGGGGAGCGTCGGGATGCCCTACGAGGGTGCCCCAGGCGCCTACTGGGCGCTGCTCGGGCCAGGCGTCGAGCACCGCGTGACGCAGTACGACCTCGACGAGGCAGAGCGCCGCTACCGAGAGAGCGGCGATCCCATGACCGAGGAGATGGTGGACGTGCTCCGCAGGCCTCCGACACCGGCCGAGGTGATCGCGGATGCCGAGTCGCGTGTGTTCTCGGGCTGAACGCGGGCGAGCCCGCCCGCCCGCCGGCGGTGCTCGCGGCACTGCGCTCGCCGTCCACGACCTGCGGCGCGGATGATACGCGCATGAGCGGCGACCTCGACTGGCTCGCCGGGCTGAGCCCCTGGCCCGAGGACGGCTTCGGGCTCGACCGGATGAACGAGTTGCTCGCCGCCCTCGGCGACCCCCAGGTGCGCTATCCCGCGGTTCACGTCGTCGGGACGAACGGCAAGTCGACGGCAACGGTCGCGATCGAGCAGATGCTTCTCCGCGAGGGGCTCTCGGTCGGATCGACCGTCTCCCCACATGTGCGATCGTGGGCCGAGCGCATCCGGATCGGCGGGCAGGAAGCCGATCTCTCGATCGCGCTGCGGCGCATCCGGCCGGCGGCGGAGGCAGTCCGGGCGACACAGTTCGAGACGATCACGGCTGCGGCGTTCGCCGCGTTCGCCGCAGCCGGGGTCGACGTTGCTGTCGTGGAGGCCGGGCTGGGCGGGCGCTACGACGCGACGAACGTCGTGCGCTCCCGCGTCGTTCTGCTCACGAACGTCGGGCTCGAGCACACCGACGTTCTCGGCGAGACGATCGAGGAGATTGCGACGGAGAAGCTCGCTGTTGTCCATTCTGACGACACAGTAGTCGTGCTTGCCGGACGACACGCTGATGCGCGTTCGTGCCCCGCGGGAAGGTCGTGCGTCGGTGGCGCGCGGGAGGCGGCGGCGGCGTTCCTCGGCCACCCGGTCGAGGAGATCGGCGCCGTCGCGCTCCCCGGGCGGCTCGAGCGTCGCCCCGGCGAGATCCGTGACGGGGCGCATAATCCCGATGGCCTTGCCTGGCTCAGCGCGCGCCTGCCCACCGCCGACTACACCGTCTGCGCCTCGATCCTCGCCGACAAGGACGTCGACGAGATGCTTCGCCGTCTCGCCCTGTTGGGACGCCGATTCGTGGCGACCCGGTCGTCGAACACACGCGCGCTGGACGCGCTCGAGCTCGCGGAATCGGCACGTCGTCATTTCGAGGTCGTGGAGGCGGTGGCCGACCCGACACGCGCAGTCCGTCGGGCGCACGAGCTCGGCGAGCCCGTTCTCGTGACGGGCTCGCTCTACCTGCTGGCCGACCTCGAAGCGGCGGCCACCCGATGAGAGGGCGCTCGCGCATGCGCGAACGGCTCACCGTTCTCACCTTCGCACTCCTCGTTGTCGCGGGCATCGTAGGAATTGCGTTCGCCGCCGGGTATATCCTCGGCAAGCTCCTCCTCTGAGGCGCTCCCACGAGAACCACCTCTGGATCAACGACGCATGCCCATCGCTGCCAACGACTTCTTCGACTCCGACACCTGGGCCCTCGCCCGCAATCTGGCGGTGTTCTTCGTCGTCGTCTTCTGGCTCGCGACCGCGTTCTGGGTCTACAAGGATGCGCGTCGCCGCATGGACGATCCCTGGCTCGTCTGGATGGCGGCGCTGCTCGGGCTCGTGCCACCCTTCGTCGGGCCGATCGTCTACCTCTTCCTTCGCCCTCCCGACTCGATCGAGGAGCGGCGCGATCGAGACCTCGAGAACCGAGCTCTCGAAGAGCGGCTCGCCGAGCGCGATCTCCGCTGCCCCGTCTGCCGCGGCGAGGTCGAGGCATCGTTCCTCGTCTGCCCCGTCTGCACGACCCGCCTCAAGCAGGCCTGCAGTTCGTGCGGCGCACCGCTCGAGCCGATCTGGCAGGCGTGCCCCGTACTGCGCGACGCCCGTCTCCCCCGACCGCGGTGCTCGGCGAGCGAGCGCGCTCCAGCCCTTGCGCGTCCGCCGCTCGCAGCTGATCTCCGCGAACGTCTCCGCCGGTCCGCCCGAGCGACTACGCTTCCGCGACCTCATGGCTACCGAAACCACACTCGTCCTCGTCAAGCCGGACGGCGTCCGTCGCGCACTGTGCGGCGAGATCGTCTCCCGCTTCGAGCGCCGCGGCTACGAGCTGCGCGGCGCCCGCCTCCTGAAGGTCTCCCGCGCCCTCGCACAAGAGCACTACGCCGAGCACAAGGGAAAGCCCTTCTTCGGAGAGCTCGTCGGCTTCATCACCTCGGGCCCGTCCTCGCCTTCGGCCGTCGCGGCGAGAACGCGATCCTCGGCGTTCCGCGGGATGATGGGAGCCACCAACCCTGCCGACTCGGCGCCCGGCACGATCCGGGGCGACTTCGCGACGCTGCTGTCGGAGAACATCGTGCACGGCTCGGACTCGAAGGCGAGCGCGAAGCGAGAGCTCTCGCTCTTCTTCCCCGACGGGCTGCTCTGATCCGTTCCCCGGGGCACACCCGGGGGAGCACTACCATCCGGCCATGGCCGGATCTCCGACGACGCGAAGCGCAACCGCGAGGACTGGACGCAGGCCAACGCCGAGTACACCGATGCCCGCGCGACGTCACGCCTGGGCGGAGGCCGAGATCACCTGGGGCGTCTTCGGGATCCCGGAGTCGTCGCTCGGGACGCTGGGCGAGGTCGAAGGGCTCGACGTCGTCGAGCTCGGCTGCGGCACGGCCTACGTCTCGGCGTGGCTCGCCCGGCGGGGCGCGCGCCCGGTCGGCGTCGACGTCACGCCGGCCCAGCTCGCGACGGCGCGGCGCGTGCCAGGTGGAGTCCGGGCTCGAGTTCCCGCTCGTCGAGGCGAGCGCCGAGGACGTCCGGCTTTCCTCCGAGAGCTTCGACCTCGCGGTCTCCGAGTACGGCGCCAGCATCTGGTGCGACCCCCACCTCTGGCTCCCCGAGGCGCACCGGCTGCTCCGGCCCGGGCGGTCGGCTCTGGTTCCTCCGCAACAGCACGCTCTCGATCCTCTGCTCGCCCGACGAGGGCGGGCCGGGCGAACAGCTCCTCAGCCCGCAGCGCGGGCTGCGGCCGCTCGAGTGGCCCGGCGAGATCGGCGTCGAGTGGCAGCTGCCTCACGGCGAGCTGTTCCGCCTGCTGCGGCGGACGGCTTCGACGTCCCCGACCTGATCGAGCTGCATCCACCCGACGATGCGGTCGACCACACCTACTACGACACGTTCTCGGCCGAGTGGGCAAGCAAGTGGCCGGCCGAGGAGATCTGGGTCGCGCGAGAAGCGCACGTGACGACCGCGCTCGTGCTCGCCTCGACCTCGCCTCAGCGGCGTGCGATCCTCGAGCAGCTGCGCATCCCGTTCGACGTCGCCGCGCCGGCCTACGACGAGCACGACCCGCCCGACGCCGACCCGTCGCGCTCGTCCGCGGCACGCCGAGGGCAAGGCGCGGTCATTCGACCCGCGGGCAGCGCTGGCGCTCGGGGTCGACACGACGTGCACCTCGACGGCGGCCGACCTACGGCAAGCCCGCGGACACGATCGGCGCACGCGGCGATGCTCGCCGAGCTCTCGCCGGCCGCACCCACGAGGTGGTCTCCGGCCTCTGCCTGCTCGGCCCCGGGTGGGCGGCTGCGTCGAGGATGCGACGACGCACGTCACCTTCCGGCCGCTCGCCGCCGACCGAGATCGAGCGCTACCTCGCAGCCGGCGAGTGGGAGGGCCGAGCGGGCAGCTACGCGATCCAGGGCCTCGGCGCCAGGCTCGTCGCGCGGCATCGACGGCGACTACCTCAACGTCGTCGGGCTTCCCGCCGCGCTCCTGATCGGGCTGCTCGCGGCGCACGCGCCGGCTCCTCGCCTCCTGACCGAATGCGCGGGTCGAGCGCGCAATTGCGCGACGGCTCCTCGCCTCAGCTGTGGGACTGACGGCGGGAACGTGCTGCAAATCGCAGCTAGACTGCTCCGTCCATGAGCTGGCTTCAACGCCCTCACCGGCTTCGGCGGCCGCGACATGGCCGTCGACCTCGGCACCGCCAACACGCTCGTGTACGTGCGCGGGCGCGGCATCGTGCTCTCCGAGCCGTCGGTCGTCGCGATCGACCAGCGCACGGGCGATGTCCACGCGGTCGGCGCTCGAGGCCAAGCGGATGCTCGGCCGCACGCCCGGGCACGATCACGCGCGATCCGCCCGCTCAAGGACGGCGTGATCGCCGACTTCGACGTCACCGAGCAGATGCTGCGCCACTTCATCCAGAAGGTGCACCAGCACCGCTTTGCGCATCCGCGCGTCATCGTCTGCGTGCCGTCCGGGCGTGACCGGCGTCGAGAAGCGCGCTGTCGAGGAGGCGACGCTCGCCGCCGGCGCGCGCCAGGCGTACCTGATCGAGGAGCCGATGGCCGCCGCGATCGGCGCCGGGCTCCCGGTCGGCGAGCCGACCGGGAACATGATCGTCGACATCGGCGGCGGCACGACCGAGGTGGCGGTGATCTCGCTCGGCGGCATCGTCGTCTCGCAGTCGCTGCGCGTCGGCGGCGACGAGATGGACGAGGCGATCATCAACCACATCAAGAAGGAGTACAAGCTCCTGATCGGCCAGCAGACCGCCGAGGAGATCAAGCTCGAGGTCGGCTCGGCGTACCGCGCTGCAGGAAGAGGTGCAGGCGGAGGTGCGCGGCCGCGACATGCTCACCGGCCTCCCGAAGACGGTCGTGATCTCGTCGGCGAGGAGGTGCGCCACGCGCTCGACGAGCCCGTCTCCCAGATCATCGACGCGATCAAGTCGACGCTCGACAAGACGCCGCCCGAGCTCGCCGCCGACATCATGGACCGCGGCATCGTGCTCGCGGGCGGCGGCGCGCTCCTCCAGGGGCTCGACGAGCGGCTTCGCCACGAGACGCACATGCCGGTGCACCTCGCCGAGTGCCCGCTCACCTGCGTCGCCGTCGGCTCGGGCCGCAGCCTCGAGGAGTTCGAGGCGATCCACCGCTCCGAGCGCTCGCGCAACCGGCGCAACGGCTACCGCCGCTAGCCGACGCCGATCCTGGAGGACGTCCGCTGCCGATCGGCGGCGCACGGACGGTGCCCGCAGGCCAACCGTCGCCAGAGGCCGGTACAATCGGCCGCTGTGCCCCGTCATCGCACCGCACGCACGGCGGTGCTGGGCGTCAACGTCCGGCGTCCCGTCACCGGCAAGCCCCCCTCCCGATCGTCCACCGCCGTCAGGCGGCGCGTGGTGGTGGGCGTCCTGGTCGTGCTCGCTCTCGTCCTGATCACGTTCTCCTTCCGCAAGCCCGACGAGGGCCCGCTCGCCTCCGTCGAGAGCGCCGCAGCGGGCGTCTTGCGACCGTTCACGATCGCGGGCGAGCGCGTCGCCCAGCCGTTCCGTGACGTCGGCGGCTGGGCGAATTCCCTCCTCACCGCTCGCTCCGACGCGAAGCGCCTCCGTGAGGAGAACGAGGCGCTCCGCCAGCAGGCGATCCGGAACCAGTTCGCCGCCAACGAGAACGACAAGCTCAAGGCGCTCCTCGCCTTCCGCGACGGGCCGCGCTTCCCCGACGACTACACGGGGCTCGCAGCCGCTGTGATCGCGCGGCCGACGGGCGGCTTCGCGCAGGACGTCGTCGTCGCGGTCGGTTCCAACGACGGCGTCACGATCGACGCTCCGGTCGTGACCCAGGACGGGTTCCTGGGACGGGTCACGCGCGTCTACTCGCGCTCCGCGCGGGTGACACTGCTCTCGGACGAGCAGCTCGCCGTGTCGGCGCTCGACGTCAAGTCCGGCGCCGCGGGCATCGTCAAGCACGGCCGGGCATCGGCGACGACCCTGATCTTCGACCGCGTGCCAAAGAAGCTGAAGGTCTCGGTCGGCGACACCATCGTCACGGCCGGATGGCGCTCGAGCAAGCTCGCATCGCTCTATCCGCGGGGGATCCCGATCGGACGGGTGACGAGCGTCGGTCAGGCGGACACCGATCTCTGGAAGCAGGTTCAGGTGGAGCCGTTCGCGGACTTCGACCGCGTCGACGCGGTGCTCGTGCTCGTGCGCAAGGACGAGTCAGCCCGTGAACGCCGGCGTCGGCTTGCGGATCGCACTGATCGTCTTCGTCGTCGCGATCCTGCAGGTCTCGGCCTTCTCGGTCGTCACGATCGACGGCGGCGGTCCCGACGTCCTGCTCGTCACACTCGTTTCGATCGCGCTGCTCCGCGGCGCGATCACCGGCGCGATCGCCGGGTTCGTCGCCGGACTGATCGTCGATGTCGCCACGCTCGGAACACTCGGCCTCACCTCGCTTCTGCTCACGCTCGCCGGGTACTGGGCCGGCCGCTACGGCGAGACCACCGGCCGCGACCGCGCCCATGCGCCGCTCGTGGCGACGGTTGCCGCGACGCTGCTCGTCGACCTCGGCGGGCTACGGCCTGCACTCGATGCTCGGCGAGCCCGTCTCGGCGCGGGCGCTGCTCCTCGACCCTGCCGGCCACGTCATCTGCAACGCGGTGCTCGCCTACCCCGTGTTCGGCCTCGACGCGCCGGCTCGTGGGAGCGACGGCACGGATGGAGCGCGCCGCGGGAGGTGGAGCTCCTTGTCTGACGCACCGTACGGCGAGCGACGCAACACCTCGACGCGCTTCCTGCCGCCCGATCCCACCGTCAGCGCGCCCTATCGGCTCACCCCGGGCCTGGCGTTGCGGGTCGGCGTGCTCGGGGTCGTCGCGCTCGCGGTCTTCGCCGTCCTGTTCTTCCGGCTCTGGTCGCTCCAGGTGCTCTCGGGTGCGCGGTACCTCGACGCGGCCCAGAACAACCAGTTGCGGGTGATCAGGGTCGAGGCACCCCGCGGCCCGATCCTCGATCGCAACGGCAAGGTGATCGTGGGCAACGTTCCCGGTACGGCCGTCAAGCTGTGGGTCGGCGACATGCCGAAGAAGGAGGGGCGCTACCGGATGATCAAGCGCCTCGCCGCCGTGCTGGACGTGCCTGCGGGCCGCCTGGCGCGCGAGGTGGATGCACGGCGCGTCGATCCCCTGACGCCGATCACGGTCAAGACGGCCCTCCACGACGACCAGGTCTTCTACCTGCAGGAGCATGCGTCCGAGTTCCCCGGCGTGCAGATCCAGCAGACCTACCTGCGCAGCTATCCCGTATCAGTCGCTCGGGGCGCAGATCCTCGGCTACGTGGGCGAGATCTCGCCGTCCGAGCTGAAGCTGAAGCAGCGGCTGAAGCTCGACTATCGCGGCGGCGACAAGATCGGCAAGTCCGGCGTCGAGGCCACGTTCGACGAGTACCTCAACGGCACCGCGGGCGCCGCCCAGATTCGCGTCGACTCGCTCGGCCGGCAGCAGAGCCCTCTCGAGATCAGGCGAGACGCCCGGCCCGGGACCGCGGTGCGGCTGACGATCGACATCGGCGTGCAGCGCGCCGCCGAGCGGGCGATCCGCGAGGGCATCGCCCTGGCGCGGGCCAACAAGCAGTACAACGTCGCCGGCGGGGCGATCATCGCCCTCGACCCGCGCGACGGCGCGGTGCGTGCGATGGCCTCGTACCCGACCTACAAGCCGTCGGTCTACGTCGGGCGCATCGACCCGAAGAAGCTCGCTCCGCTCGTCGAACGACGCGGCCGCGAAGGCGGCGAACTTCCCGGGCCTCAACCGCGTCACCCAGGTCGCCTACCCGCCGGGCTCGACCTGGAAGCCGGTCACCGCGCTCGCCGCGATGCAGGAGCACCTGCTCTCGCCGTACTCCTCGATCCAGTGCACGCCGACCGCCGACTACGGCCGCGACAAGCACGTCTTCAAGAACTGGGATCCGTTCGTCAACCGTCCGATGAACCTGCCGGAGGCGCTCGCCACGTCGTGCGACACCTACTTCTACGACGTCGGCAACCGGTTCTACGAGGGCGGCTCGGCGGAGCGCAGCCGCGCTGCAGCAGTGGGCGCGGAAGTTCGGCTTCGGCGCCCCCACCGGCCTCGACATCGGCAATGAGGCGCCCCGTGGCAGACGATCGTGCCGACGCCCGCCTGGCGGAAGAAGACGTTCACGACGCGACTGGGACAAGGCCTGGAACCCCGGCGACTCGATCCAGCTCGCGATCGGCCAGAAGGACGTCACCGTGACGCCGCTCCAGATGGCGCGCTTCTACGCGATGATCGCGAACGGCGGCAAGCTCGTGACGCCGTACGTCGTCTCGGGTGTCGAGCAGCCGGGCGCCGACCGGCAACAGCCGGTGACGCTGAAGCAGTTCCCCCCCGACCCGCCGCGTGACGCCGGCGTCGACCCGGCCGCGCTCCAGGCCGTCCGTGAGGGGCTCTGGACCGGCACGCATTCGACGGAGGGCACGTCGTCGGGTGTCTTCGGGACTTACCCGATCTCGATCGCCGGCAAGACGGGAACGGCCGAGAAGGTCGTCAATCTTCCCGGCTACCCCATCGGCCACCTCGAGGATCAGGCGTGGTGGTGCGGGTACGGCCCGTCCGACGACGCGCAGCTCGTCGTCTGCGCCGTGATCGAGAACGGCGGCCACGGATCGTCGGCCGCCGCCCCGGCGGCGCTTCGCGTCTTCGAGAAGTACTTCAACCAGAAGGCCCCCGGCACCCAGGCACTGGTGAACGTCGATTGATCGCCGACGCTCGACACCGCCCCTCGCTGTTCCGGTCGCCGCGCTCGGCGCCTTCGACGATCGCCTCGATCCTGCGGCGGCTCGACTGGTTGCTGCTTCTCGCGGTCGCGACGCTCGTCGGCTATGGGCTCTGGGCGATCGGCGGCATCACGAGGTTCGACGTCCTCGGCAATCCGGGCTACTTCGTCACGCGCCAGGCGATCGCGGTCGCCCTCGGCGGCGTCGGGATGCTCGTCGCGATCGTCGTCGCCGCCGACGGTCTACCAGCGGCACTGGCGGTTCTGTACGGCGGCACGATCGGCGTGATGGTGTTCGTGTTCGTCTTTGCCGAGGCGGTGCGCGGGCTCGAAGCGATGGATCGATCTCGGCCCGTTCCAGTTCCAGCCTTCCGAGTTCGGCAAGCTGTTCTTCGTGCTGGCGATCGCCGGCTTCCTGGTGGAGCGGGCGCCGGGTCGGCGAGCTCGGCACCGTCGCGACGGCGATCGGTCTCGGCCTCGTGCCGATGGGCCTCGTCTTCCTCCAACCCGACCTCGGCACTGCCCTCGTCTACGCGGCAGCGTTGACGGCGGTGTTGTTCCTGGCCGGGGTGCGGTGGCTGCACCTCGTCGTCCTCGGCGTCGGCGCCGCCCTGCTGATCACGAGTGTCCTCTGGTTCCTCCCGGCGGCGGGCGTCGAGGTGCTGAAGCCGTACCAGACGGCCCGTCTGACCGGGCTTCACGAACCCGGCGAGCGACCCGGGCGGCCTCACGTACAACGTGACCCAGTCGATTACGTCGGTCGGCGCCGGGGGTCTCTCCGGCCGCGGCGTCGAGGGTGCGAGCCAGACCCGCCTCGACTACCTGCCCGAGCACGCCACCGATTTCGTGTTCGCGTCGTTCGCCGAGCAGCGCGGATTCGTCGGCACCTCGATCCTGCTGCTCCTCTACCTCCTCGTCGTGTGGCGCGGCCTGCGCGTGGTGACGGTCGCCGGAGACCTCTACGGAGCTGTCGTCGCCGGTGGGATCGTCTTCGCGTTCCTCTTCCAGGTGTTCGTCAACGTCGGGATGACGATGGGCATCGCGCCCGTCACCGGCATCCCGCTCCCGTTCGTGACGGTCGGTGGATCGTCGATGGTCGCGAACCTGCTCGCGATCGGCGTGCTGCAGTCGATCCACGCACGCGGTCGCGCGGCAGGAGGGTACTGATGCCGCTCGGATTCGGCATCGGGGAGATCATCGGCCTCGTCCGCGAGACGCGCGGGCTCGAGGGCAGCGCGGGCAGGATCGCGATCGCCGGGCCCGGTGCGCGCGAGCTCGCGACCGAGCTCGCCGCCGGCGGCGACCCGTCCGCGATAGCCGTCGACGGCGACCCGCTCGAGGCGCTGGTCGCGGTCCGGCTGATCGAGGGCGACCCGTCCGAGGGGGATCTCGCGGCATTGCGCCGGATCTCGCGCGCCGGGACGCCGGTCGTCGTCGTCCGCCGGGGTGGCGGACGGACCGCATCCCGTATGTCGTCGCCGGTGACGTGGTCGAGGCAACCGGCGAAACGGTGTCCGTCGACGCTGTCGCGCCAGCGATCGCCCGCGTCGCGGCGAAGAGTGCGCCTCCACTCGCGGCGCGCCTGCCGCTTCTTCGACCCGCTGTGACGCGACGGCTGATCAGCACCACCGCGGTGCTGAACGCCGCCGTCGCCGCCTCACCGGCGAAGCAGGCCCAGTTCCCGGCGCTGACGCTGGCGCAGGGCCGCATGTTGCTGCTGCTCGGCATTGCACGCGGTGAGGTCCTGCCGCGGGATCCCAAGCAGCTGGCGATCGCCTCCGGCCCGTCGCTCGCGGCCCCGGTCGGGGTGGGCCTTGCAACGCGGGCGCTCGTGCGGCGGCTTCCCGTTCGCGGCCCTCTCGTCCGGGCGGCGATCGCGTATGCGGCCACCCACGGGCTCGGCACCGCCCGCAGTCGTCTCTGACCGAAGCGGCGTCGCCGGGATCCTCGGGGCGTGTCCGTCCGGACCGGGTCCTAGGATCGCATCGACACTGAGACGCGACGTGAGACGCGAAGGGAGTGCCGGTGCCGGACACGGAGCTCGCGGAAGAGTTGCTGCAGATCGAAGAGGCGGATGCATGGTTCGAATACCTGGAAGCCACGCGCGCCCAGTCCGAGACGCGCTACGCGGAAGTCGAGCCCTGGGCGTGGGCGCGGCTCAATCAGCGTCTCCGTGCCGTGCGCGCCCGTCGCGCGCGGCTCCGCCCGGCTGCCGCCTGAGCAGCAGCGTCGATCCGGGCCTCGTGGCCCGTGCGCTGATACCCTGCTGGACGAGGCCCATGAACATGGCCATGGTTTTCGACATCCGCTGCGCGAGGCCGGTATCCCGGTGGGATGCCATGCGCCCGCGCGCGCTACAACGAGGAGAGGCACTCTTTGCCCTGGTTCCGATGGAAGAACAAGAAGACAGCACAGGACGCGCCCGAAGGCGCAACGACAGAAGTTCCCGTTCCTCCGGCTGAGCCGGAAGCCGAGCCGGAGACCACAGCAGCGGAGGCGACCGCCACAGGCGAGGACGCCGAAGCGCTGAGGAAGCGACGTCGCCGGGGCAGCCGCGGCGGCCGCGGTCGCAAGCGGCCGGCCGCCGATGGGGCCGCAGAGCCCGCGGCGACAGCCGAAAAGCCTGCCAAGGAGCCGGCGCGGGAGAAGCCCGAGCGGAGCCAGCGCGCAGAGCGGGCAGCCGATCGGCGACGAACCGGTCAGGGCGGCAACACTCAGCGACGCCGCCAGCCGCCGCGGCGAGCCCCGCTGCCCGCCGCGAAGCGCGAGCTGCTGATCTCGGTCGACATCGGCGAGCAGCGCGTCGCAGTGATCGAGGACGACCGTGTCGCCGAGGTGTACCTCGAGCGTCCCGAGCGGCGCTCGATCGCGGGGAACATCTACCTCGGCGTCGTCGACAACGTGCTGCCCGGCATGGAGGCCGCGTTCGTCGAGATCGGGCTCGAGAAGAACGGCTTCCTCTACGTCGACGAGATCGTCGTGCCGGAGCTCGAGGGCAAGCGGCACCACGGCAAGAAGATCCAGGATCTGATCTCGCGCGGGGAGCAGTTGCTCGTCCAGGCGGTCAAGGATCCGATGAAGACGAAGGGCGCCAGGCTGACGACCGAGATCTCGCTGCCGGGGCGGTTCCTCGTCTACGTTCCGAACGGCGAGGGCCTCGGCGTCTCGCGCCGGCTCGAGGACGCCGAGCGCGCGCGGCTGAAGGACATCATCAAGGGCCTCGACGTGACGGAAGGCGGCGTCATCGTGCGCACCGCCGCCGAGGGCGCCTCGGCAGAGGACGTCGAGCGCGACCTCGTCTTCCTGCAGCGGCTCTGGAAGACGATCCAGGCCCGCGCCAAGGCCGCCACGGCACCCTCGCTCGTGTACCAGGAGGCCGAGCTGCCTCTGCGGATCGTCCGCGACCTCTTCGCCGGCGACTTCGTCGCTGCGCACGTCGACAACGAGCGGACCCACAAGCGGATCGTCAGCTATCTGAAGAAGACATCGCCGCACATGATCGAGCGGGTGCACCGCTACAAGGAGAAGGAGCCGCTCTTCGAGAGCTCGGGGGTCGAGAAGGAGATCGCCTCGACGCTCGACCGCCGGGTCGACCTCCCCTCCGGGGGCTACCTCGTCTTCGACTACGCGGAGGCGTTCACCGTGATCGACGTGAACACCGGCCGCTTCGTCGGCTCGCGCTCGAAGAACTCGAACCAGCGGCTCGAGGACACGATCACGAAGAACAATCTCGAGGCCGTCAAGGAGGTCGTCCGGCAGCTTCGGCTCCGCGACATCGGCGGCATCATCGTGATCGATTTCATCGACATGGCGAACCCCAAGAACCGCGCCTCCGTCGAGGATGCGCTGCGCGCAGAGCTCGAGCGCGACCGGACGAAGACCTACGTCGTCGAGATCTCGCCCCTCGGGCTCGTCGAGATGACGCGCCAGAACGTCACCGACGGCCCGCGCGAGATCCTCACCCGCAAGTGCCCAACCTGCGCCGGTGACGGGATCGTCGTCTCCGACCACACCGTCGCGATGCAGGTCGAGCGGCGCCTGCGGTCGCTCGCTGCCCCCGGCAACCGGGTACAGGCGTACCGCGTCGCGCTTCACCCTCGTGTGCTCGAGCTCGTGGCGGGCCCGGGTGGCTCGCGGCTCGCCGCGATCGAGGAGGCGACCCGCCGCCGCTTCTTCCTCGTCCCGGCCGAAGGTCACATCCACTCGGATCACTTCGAGGTCGTCGCGCGAGGGCAAGCTCGTCGATCTACAGCCCACCTCGACGCTCGTCGAAGGCGTCGACCGTCGAGCTCAAGCTCGGCGAGGTGGGCCGCTACGACGCCACCGCGGCGGCCGGCAAGATCGACGGCATCGAGGTCATCGTCGCCGAGGCAGCGAAGCTCGTCGGCAAGAAGGCAACGTCACGATCGGCCGCGTGCTCGAAGGGCCAGCCTTCGCGACCCTCGTCGCGCCGGCGGACGCGGGCGAAGGGCCGATCACGTTCGAGAGCGAGGCCGAGAAGCCGACGCGCGCCCCGCGCGCCGCAAGCCGGCGCCGCATGCCGAGGCCGGAGCGCCGCTGATGGACATCGACGACGACCTCGCAACCGACGACGAGCTCGAGCCGATCGACGACGCCGAGCTCGAGGACGAGGCGGCGGACGACGTCGCGCGAGGAGGCCGATCGCGAGGAGCTCGACGACGACGAGTTCGCCGGCGACGAGCTCGACGGGCGAGGACACCGCAGCGGACGGCACGACGCCGCCAAGAAGCGGACGCGCCGTGGCTCGCGCGGCGGCCGCCGCCGGCGAAGCCCGCCGCCGCAGGAGCGGCCGAGGGTCGGCGACGAGACCGAGACCGAGACGGAGCGGGCACCCGACGATCTCGCCGCGCCGTCAGCGCCGCCGAGGCAGCCGTCGCGAGGCTGCCGAGACCGGTTCGAACGGACGGCGAGCGAGAAGGCCAAGGCGCCGAGCAGACGTCGGACGCCGCGGATCCACGTCCCCGGCGACGCCGCGCCGGCGGATCGCCGCGAGGTGATCCACGAGGCGGTGGCCGAGGCGGCGCCCGAGCCGGCAGAGGCTCCGGACGACGACCTCGAGGAGCCGAGGACGGGGCCGAGAGCGAACGGTGCCGACGGTGACGGCGCGCCGGTCGTGAAGCGCAAGACGCGCCGCGGCAGCCGAGGTGGCAGGAACCGCCGCAAGAAGCCGGTCGCCGCGGGCGAGACGCGGACGTCGCGGACACCGAGCGCAGTCCGGCGGACGTCGAAGCGGTGTCGCCGTGGCCGTCGAGCCGACGAGCACCGTCGAGGAGGTTCCCGAGGTCGCGGCCGAGCAGCTCCGTCGGTCGCGACCACCGTCGGGACGAGCCGAAGCCGGACGAGGCCGAGGCCGGCTACGTCCCGATGTCGGAATGGCTCGACGACTTCGACCGCAGGTGAATAGCGGCTCTCGCTACACTCCTGCGGCTCGCGGGCGCCTGCCCGCGTTTTCCGCGCCGGAGGACACTCGCATGAGCTACGCGATCATCTCGCGTCGGTGGCAAGCAATATCGCGTCCGCGAGGGCCAGCGGCTGCTCGTCGACCGGCTGCCGACCGAGGACGGCAAGACGTTCACGCCGGCCGTGCTGCTCGTCGGTGGCGACGGTGCGCCGCCTCTCGCCCCGGAAGACGTCATCGTCACGGTCGAAGGTTCTCGGGCAGCAGCGAGGGCCGAAGATCCGGATCGGCAAGTACAAGAAGCGCACCGGCTACAAGCGACACACGGGGTTCCGCGCCGCGCTGACGCAGATCGAGATCGAGTCGATCGGCGGCGAGAAGCGTGCGCGGCCGCGAAGCCGAAAGAGGCACGCGGCCGGGAGAAGGCCGAGCGCGGCGAAGGGCATGCCGGCGGGGTACGAAGACATGACGGTCGCGCAGGTCAAGGACGGCGCCGAGTGGAACCGGCCCAGCTCGAGGCGGCGCTCGAATACGAGCAGGCGCACGCGAGCGCAAGGGCGCCATCGCGGCGCTCGAGTCCGCGCTGGCGGTCAAGGAGGTGAGCTAATGGCACACAAGAAGGGGCTCGGCTCCTCCAAGAACGGCCGCGACTCCGAGAGCAAGCGTCTCGGGTGTGAAGATCTTCGCCGGTCAGGAAGTGAAGGCCGGGATGATCATCGTGCGCCAGCGCGGCACCCAGTTCCGGCCCGGTGCCGGGCGTCGGCCTCGGCCGCGACCACACGATCTTCGCGCATGCGCGAGGGTGTCGTCGAGTTCCGCCGCTCCGGCGAGAAGCGCTTCATCTCGGTCGACGGCTCGCGAGCTGAGCTCCGCGCCTTCGTGGCGCGGTGACGCAGGCCTGCGCGGCCACACGGTGCCAGGGGTGCTGCTCGGATGCGCATGTTCCACGATCGCGCCCACATTCGCGTCAAGGCGGGCCGCGGCGGCGACGGCGGCCTCAGCTTCCGGCGCGAGAAGTTCGTTCCGAAGGGCGGGCCCGACGGCGGGGACGGCGGCCGCGGCGGAGACGTCGTCGCTCGTCGTGGATGCAGGCCTTCGCGATCTCTCGGCCTTTGCGGTCGAAGACGGTCTACGCCGCGCAGCGCGGCGGCAACGGGCGCGGGACGCGCAAGCACGGCGCCGACGGCGACGACATCGTGCTCGCGTGCCCGTCGGCACGCAGGTGACTCGACGTCGACGACGGCGCCGTCGTCGCCGACCTGCGCCACGCCGGGGCTCGAATCGTCGTCGCCCGCGGCGGGCATCGGCGGCCGCGGGAACGCGCACTTCGCGACGCCGACCCGGCAGACGCCGCGCTTTGCCGAGACCGGCCTGCCGGGCGACGAGCGCGAGCTCGAGCTGCACCTCAAGCTCATGGCCGACGCCGCCTGCGCAGGGCTCCCGAACGCCGGCAAGTCGTCGCTTCTGCGGCGCATCTCGAACGCCAGGCCCAAGGTCGCCGACTACCCGTTCACCACGCTCGCAGCCGATGCTCGGCACCGTCGACGGGCCCGACGGGCGCCAGCTCACCGTCGCCGACGTGCCCGGCCTGATCGAGGGGGCGAGCGAGGGCATCGGGCTCGGGCACGAGTTCCTCGCCCATCTCGAGCGCGCGCGACTCCTCGCTGCACGTGATCGACGCGTCCGAAGGGGACGCGGACGAGCGGTATGCGGTGATCGACCGCGAGCTCGCAGCGTACGGCGCCGGCCTCGGCGAGAGGCCTCAGCTCGTCGTCCTCAACAAGTCCGACCTGAACCCCGACGCCGGCGCCGTTCACGGTGCAGGACGAGCGGATCGTGGCGGTGCACCGCGTCTCGTGCGCGACGGGAGCCGGCATCGACGAGCTGAAGTCGCTCCTCTTCGGCTTCTGCCCCCAGGACGCTCCGCCCGCGGAGCCGCCGGCGGAGGAGCTGCCCGCATTCCTCGAGTACCGCCCGCGGCCTCCCGAACGGCGCCGGTTCCGCGTGCTCCGCACCGGCCAGGGCTTCCGGGTCGTCGGCACGCCGCCGGAAGGAGAGGAGCTCGAGGAGGCGCTCAGGGACGCGGGTGTCAGGTCGGGCTCGGAGGTCGAGATCGGCGGCGAGGTCGTGATCTGGCAGTGAGTGGTGTCGGGATCCTCGGCGGTGCCTTCGACCCGCCGCACAACGGCCACGTTGCGCTCGCGCGAAGCGGCGATCGAGCGCTTCGGCCTCGATCGGCTGCTCGTCCGTGTCGTCGCCGATCCAGGTCACAAGGAGGTCGAGACGGACGCGGCGATCCGGCTCGAGCTCGCCGAGCTCGCGTTCGCCCCGGTCGGCGAGGCAGAAGTGTCGCTCGACCCCTATGCGCGCACGGTCGACTCGCTCGAGGCACTCGCTCTCGACGATCCGATCTTCCTGATCGGCGCCGACGAGCTCGCGGCGTTTCCCGGCTGGACGCGGCCGGACGCCGTGCTCGAGCGCGCGCGGCTCGGCGCGCGACGAGCCCGGGCACGGACGGCGAAGACCTCGAGCGCGTGATCGGCTCGCTGCCGCGTCCGGATCGGGTCGAGCTCTTCCCGATCACACCGCACGACGTCTCGTCGTCCGAGGTGCGGGAGCGTGTCGCAGCCGGACTGCCGATCGACGATCTCGTGCCCGCCGCGGTGGCCGCGAAGATCGATCGCCTCCGGCTCTATCGCCACGCGTGATGTCCGCGAGACACGGGTACACTGCGCTCCGACCGAAGGTAGGGCGATCCAGGACCGCTCCGCCACGCCCCGAGGAAAGCTGACCGACCTGACATCACTCGAGCAAGCTCGCCGCATCGCCGCCCTCTGCGAGGAGAAGCTGGCGACCGACGTCACCATCCTCGACATGCGGACGGTGTGCGACTACACCGATTTCTTCGTCATCGCGACGGGAAGCAACACGCGGCAGACGAAGGCGATCAGCGACGAGGTGCATGTGGCGATGAAGCGTGACCACGGCCTCTTGCCGCGGGCGCTCGCCGGCGAGCGCGAGGCGACGTGGATCGTCGCCGACTACCTCGACTCGTGCTCCACGTCTTCACGGACGAGATGCGCTCGTACTACCGGCTCGAGGATCTCTGGAGCGACGTGCCGAAGCTCGAGGCAGCCGCGACCGCCTGAGGTGTCCGGGTAGCAAGGGTTCCCGGCCGGCTAGGTGTTCCGGCCGGCTAGGTGTTCCGGCCGGCTTTGAGCCGCGCCATCGAGAGCGCGCATCGAACGAGCGGACGCATTCGCATGGCAGCATCTACAATCCGGTGCCTGGGGCCGTAGCTCAGCTGGGAGAGCGTCTGGCTGGCAGCCAGAAGGTCAGGGGTTCGAGCCCCCTCGGCTCCATCCGAAACCCGCCCATCGTGGCGGGTTTCGACGTTCTGGCACCCCGCGACCGAAGGCGTGGAATGGGGCTGGCTCACCTCCGCCGCCCGTCCCCGGGCCTCGAGGCGCGTTTCTCTAGGCTGGTCGCATGTCCGCGGACTCGGCTCTTCGCGCGAACGTGCGCCTGCTCGGCGACCTGCTCGGGCGGGTGCTCGTGGAGCAAGAGGGCGAGGGACTGCTCGACGATGAAGAGCGAATTCGCGCCCTCGCCCGCGATGCCCGCACGACCGGGTCACGGGCCGCGCTCGGCGATGCAGTTGCCGCGCTCGGCTTGGAGCGTCAGGCCGCCGTGCAACGCTCGTTCGCGCTCTTCTTCCAGCTCGCCAACATCGCCGAGCAGCACCATCGGATCCGCCGCCGGCGCGAGTACGAGGCCGAGGGTCGCGTTCAGCGCGAATCGCTCGCGGACGCGTTCGCGCAGCTCGAGCGCAGCGGTGTCGACGCGGCCGCGCTCGCGGCTGCGGGCGGCCGGCTGCGAGTCGAGCTCGTGCTCACGGCGCATCCGACCGAGGCGACACGCCGCACCGTCCTTGAAGCCCATCGCCGCGTCGCGGCGCTCCTGGCCCGGCTCGACGACGACGGGATTCCGGGATCCGAGCGGCGTCGAGTCGAAGCGAGCCTCGCCGAGGAGATCACGCTGCTGTGGCAGACCGACGAGGTGCGCTCCAAGCGCCCTCGGGTCGTCGACGAGATCCGGCAGGGGCTCTGGTTCTTCGAACAGAGCTTCTGGAACGCCGTTCCCGACCTCGAGCGCGCCCTCGCCGAGCGGCTGCAGGGAGCGGGAGAGGCGCTCCGGTTCGGCAGCTGGATCGGCGGCGACCTCGATGGCAATCCGAACGTCGGGCCGGAGACGATCGAGGATGCGCTGGAGCGTGCGCGCCGGCTCGCCCGTGAGCTGTACCGCGCCGAGCTGACCTCGCTCGGAGCGGCGTGGGGGATGTCGACCACCGTGATCGGCGACGTACCCGAGCGGAGCGGCGACGACGAGCCGTTCCGCGCCGCGCCCTCGTGGAAGTCTTTCAGGACGGCTCGGCGACGACTCCTACGCCGACGGACCGGCGCTCCTCGCCGACCTGGATGCCCTCGACGCCCTGCTCCGCGCCCATCGGGGCGGGCGGATCGCCGACGGCAGGCTCGCCGACCTGCGCGCGCGGGCCCGGACGTTCGGGCTCCACCTCGCCAAGCTCGACCTGCGGGTTCACGCGTCGGCCGTGCGCGCGCCCGATGAGAGGCTCCGCAGCACCCTCGCGGCGGGCGCCCGGGTGCAGGCCCGGCACGGCGTGCACGCAGTCGACAGGCTGATCGTCTCCATGACCCAGACGGCAGACGACGTCCTCGACGCGGAGGCGCTGGCCGCGGAGGCGGGCGCGATGCTGCAGGGTGTGCCGCTGCTCGAGACGATCGGCGACCTGAGGGCCGCCGGCCCTCTCGATCGAGGAGATCCTCGATCGCAGCCCGCGGTCGAAGCTCGAGGTGATGGTCGGCTACTCCGACTCGGGCAAGGACGGTGGCTACCTGACGGCGCAGTGGGAGATCTACCGCGCCCAGGAGGAGCTGACGAGGATCACGGCCGCCCGCGGTGTGGAGCTCACCGTCTTCCACGGCCGTGGAGGATCGGCCGGTCGTGGAGGCGGCCCCACCCACGCCGGCATCCTCGCCCAGCCGCCGGGCGCCGTGGACGGGCGGCTGAAGCTGACCGAGCAGGGCGAGACGATCGCGTTCAAGTATGGCCTTCCCGGGTTGGCAGAACGGAATCTCGAGGCTGCCGTGGCCGCGACGTTGCTGACAGCGTTCCCGGACGTGGCCGGCCTGGAGCCGCCGAACGCCGGCGCCCGCGACACGATGGACGAGCTCGCCGGAGTCGCCAATGCCGTGTACCGCGCCCTCGTCTGGGACGACCCGGGCTTCCCGGTGTTCTTTCGCAGCTTTACCCCGGTCGACGAGCTCGCGCTGCTCGAGATCGGGTCACGACCCGTCTCGCGGCCCGAGGCCGCAGCCACCGGGGAGCTCGAGGCGTTGCGTGCGATCCCATGGGTGTTCGCCTGGACGCAGAATCGCTGCCTGCTGCCGGCCTGGTTCGGCTGTGGGTCGGCATTCCACGCCTACGGGCTCGAGGGAGAGCGGCTCGCCTGGCTGCGGCGGCTCTATGCGCAATGGCCGTTCTTCCGCGCGCTGCTCGAGAACCTCGAGATGACGCTCGCCAAGTCGAGCTTCGAGATCGCCGAGGCGTACATGTCGCTCGTGCCGGAGCGCGCCGACCCCGATCGGTTCTGGGAGGTCGTGTCCTCCGAGCACCGGCGCACGGTGGAGGCAGTGCTGACGATCGTCGAAGCGGACCAGCTGCTCGACCGGCACCCGGTCGTCCAGCGCTCGATCCGGCTCCGCAACCCCTACGTCGATCCGATGAACGCGATCCAGGTGGAGCTGCTGCGGTCGTGGCGGGCCGGTGACGAGGCCGCACGGCGCCCGTTGCTTCGCTCGATCGCCGGCATCGCGGCAGCCTTGCGCAACACGGGATAGCGGCGTGCACGACGAGAGGGGCCCGCGCTGCGGGCCCCTCCTCGTCGTTCGGATCGGTCTGGGTGCTACGCGGCGAGGACGACGTCGTCGCCGTCGGCCCGCACGACGTCCTTCAGCTGATGCTGGAGGCGCGTCAGCGCGCGCGACTCGATCTGGCGGACGCGCTCGCGAGTGAGGCCGAGCTCCTTGCCGATCGCCTCGAGCGTCCACTGCTCACCGGCAAAGCCGAACCGGAGCTCGAGCACGCGGCGATCGGGCTCCTGCAGAGCCTCGACGGCGCGACGCACCTCGAGCCGCTGCAGTGTCTCGTCGGCCTCGTCGGCCGGGTCGACCGCGCTGCGGTCCGCGAACAGGTCGCCGAGCTCACCGTCGCCGTCCGAGCCGACCGACTGGTTCAGCGACACCGAGGCGTCGGCTGTCGAGAGAGCCTCCTCGACGTGCGACTCCTTCAGGCCCGTCTCCTTGGCGAGCTCCTGGATCGTCGGCTCCCGCTCGAGCTTCACCTCGAGGCGCTGACGCGCCCGGGCGAGCTTCTGCTGTCGCTCCTGCACGTGCACCGGCACGCGGATCGTGGCACCCTGGTTGGAGATAGCGCGCTGGCAGGCCTGGCGAATCCACCACGTGGCGTACGTGGAGAACTTGTAGCCCTTGCGCCAGTCGAACTTCTCGACGGCCCGGTTGAGCCCGATCACGCCGTCCTGGATCAGGTCGAGGAACGGCACGCCGTGGCCGCGATACTTCTTGGCGATCGAGACGACGAGGCGGAGGTTCGCGTTGATCATCCGCTCCTTCGCGGTCTTGTCACCGCGCTCGACGCGCTTCGCGAGGGCGACTTCCTCGGCGGCGGTCAGCAGCTTGTGCTTGCCGACGTCCTGGAGGAAGAGCTGGAGCGAGTCCGTCAGCACCTGGGAGGCGTCCGCGGTCCAGGCGGCCTCCTCCGCGGCGGCGACTGCATCCGTCTCATCCGCGTCATCGGCGGCGTCGACCGGGATCGCGCGGTCGGCCAGTGCGGCCCGTACCTCGTCGAGAGCGGGCTCGTCGAGATCGAGCTCGAGCGCCAGGGCCTCGAGCTCAGAGGTCTCGACCCGGCCGCGCTCCTGCGCGTCGGTCAGGAATGTGTCAATTGCGGGGATGTCGATCGTGGTGGTCAGCGTGAATCCTTTCGCTCAGTCGATCGTGCTCTGTTAGTCGTCGTGCGCGCGCGTACTCCCGGCGCTCGCTTTTCATTCGGTAAGTCCCGTTGACATCGTTGCTTCGGAGCCCGCGGCGCGCGGCTCCGTCAAACGCGTTCCCGCGGGAACGATGTCATCACAGTGTATAACGATTTCCAGCTCCTGAAATTCCCCATGAGCGGGACTTTTCCTTCTCCTTACAACTTCCGCCCCGGGTGCGGCAGCTACAGTCCGCGTCGGCTCGCGCCGCATTCAGCCATGAAACGCGCGTTCTCACGAGTATGAACGACCTTCTCGCCGGCCGCTACGAGCTGCGTGCTCGCATCAGCAAGGGCGGCATGGGCGCCGTCTGGGGCGCCTATGACCGCCGTCTCCGGCGCGATGTCGCAGTCAAAGTGCTTCACCCCTGGATCGCCGAGGACGCGGAGCTGCGGCGTCGGTTCGCGCGTGAGGCACGCGTTCTCGCTCCGCTCGAGCACGAGCACATCGTCCGCCTCTACGACTACGGCGAAGATGGCGAGACGCCGTTCCTCGTCATGGAGCTGATCGTGGGAGCGAGCCTCGCCGAGGTCGTCCGCGGTCGCGTGCTCGCCTGGGATCGCGTCGGCGAGCTCGCCGGGCCGATCGCAGACGCGCTCGCTTACGCGCACGGCAGAGGGATCGTCCATCGCGACCTCACACCCGCCAACGTCCTGATCGAGCGTGCGAGCGGGCGGGTCGTCGTCTCGGACTTCGGGCTCGCCAGGCTCGCCCGCTCCTCGACCAGCGTCACGACGCAGGGAATGCTGCTCGGGACGCCGGAGTACTGGTCGCCGGAGCAGGCGCGGGGCCGCGACAGCGGCAGTGCGACCGACATGTACGCCTTCGGCTGCCTGCTCTTCGCACTGCTCGCAGGTCGGACACCGTTCGAAGGCGACGACCGGCTGGCGGTCGGTCTCCGCCGCGCCCACGAGGATGCGCCCTCGCTCTCGTCCTGCGTCGCAGATCCGCCCGAGGAGGCCGTCGCGCTCGTCGATGGGCTGCTCGCCGGCGACCCGGCGGCGCGCCCGACGGCGCTGGACGTGCTCGAGCTGCTCGGAGTCGAGCCGTCGGTGATCGGCGCGGAGGCCGCCCGTGCCGTCGCTGCTGCAGAACAGCCTACGGCCGTGTTCGCGAGCCCGCCCCCGACCGCGATCGTCGAGCCTCCCAACCGGCATGCCGCTCGGCGCGGTCGGCGTGGGCGGCGCATGGTCGGTGTCGCGGTCGGAATCGTCGCCGCGGCGGCGCTCGCGTTCGTCGGCGCGACGATCGCGAACGCCGACCACGTGGTCGAGGTTCCCCGCGTGACCGGGATGACGGTGGCGCAGGCGCGGGCCGCGCTCGCGGAGGCGGCACACGTCGATCCTGCGGAAGCGCCGATCGTCGTCGGAGGGCGCGCCTATTCCGAGTCCGTCGCGATCGGGCACGTGCTCGCGCAGACGCCCCGTCCCGCGACGCGCGTCGAGCGCACCGCGCTCGATCTCGTCGTTCGCGTCAGCCGCGGGACCGCCTTCGCGGTCGTGCCGGACGTCGAGGGGGCGCCACAGCGAGACGCCGCGGCCGCGTTTCGACGCACCGGCTTTGCCGTCAGTGTGCGGGACGAGGAGTCGTGGGAGGTGCCCGAGGGTCACGTCATCTCGAGTGACACCGCTCCAGGGGCCGAGGCGCGCCGACCCGGCCCGATCGGGCTCGTCGTCTCGAGCGGTCCCCCGAGAGCCCCCGTTCCCGACGTTTTGGGCGCCACGGCGGACGACGCGGTTGCACGGCTCGACGGCAGCTTCGACACGGAGATCGTCGAGGAGGGCTCGGACACGGCGCAGGCCGGCTCCGTTCTGCGTCAGTCACCGGACCCCGGTGCCCGCGCGGTGCTCGGATCGAAGGTGACACTCACGATCGCGCGAGCGCCGGAGTGGCTGACGACGTGGTCGCAGAGCGGGACGGGCTCGTACGACTCGGACCGCGTCGAGGTGGCCGCGGCCGAGGGCGAGTGGCGCATCGTGGTCGAGCTGCATCCGCGCTACCTGATCTTCGGCTCGGGCTCCGCTGCAGTGTCGTGGGAGGGAACGGGCGCAGGTGAGATCGGTCTCGACCAGGTCGGCTCGGATGAGGTCGCACCGCTGAGCGGTGCTGGCTCGTACACGCTGCACGTGCGCCCGCACGGCAGGGTCAGCTGGATCGTCCGCATCGAGCAGCTCGGCTAGCCTCGTGAACCGCATCTGCGTCTTCTGTGGAGCCGCGACGGGGAACGATCCGGTCTATGCGATGGCCGCCGCGGCGCTCGGCCGCGAGCTTGCTGCCCGGTCGATCGAGCTCGTCACCGGGGGCGGCAAGGTGGGGCTGATGGGCGTGGTCGCCGACGCCGCGCTGGAGTCCGGCGGACGGGTGATCGGGGTCATCCCGCGCAGCCTCGAGGAGCGCGAGGTCGCCCATCGCGGACTGACGGAGCTCCGCGTCGTGGGGACGCTCCACGAGCGAAAGGCGCTGATGCACGAGCTCTCGGACGCCTTCGTCGCGCTTCCCGGCGGTTTCGGCACCCTCGACGAGCTGGCCGAGGCCGTCACCTGGGCCCAGCTCGGGATCCACGAGAAGCCGATCGGGCTGCTCGACGTCGCCGGGTATTTCGGCCACTTCCTCGCCCATGTCGATTCGGCCGTCGCCTCCGGGTTCGTCTCCTCAGCCCACCGCGACTTTCTGGCGGTGAACGACGATGTCGCGGCGTTGCTCGACGAACTGAGGGAACGAGCGCGTCGATCCTGAAGGCTGCCCTGGGGTGAGGTGGGCCACCTCACCCCAGGGCGCGCAGCTCCGTCGTTAGGTCCCGACGATCGTGATCGTGCGTGTCACCGCGTCGCCCCTCGCCGTGTTGGCGTCGGCGGTCACCGTGTACGTCTTGCCCTTCGCCACCGTCAGGCCGGTGACGCGATAGGCGATCGTGCAGTCGCTCCCGAGCGTGAGCTGTGGCTGGGAGTACGCGACCGTCTTACCGGCGAGCTTCGTGGTCGACGAGAGGCCGACCCGCGCGCCCACCGGGTTGTTGACGCAGAAGGGCCGCAGGTAGACCGTCACGGCAGGGTTCTTCGTCCCGCCCTTGACGCTCAGCTTTCCGTTCACGGGATTCAGCGGCCTGGCCGCAGACGCGAACTTCGGCTGGGCCGGCTTCGGGCTGCCGGTCGTCCGGTAGATCCCGCTCTGCCAGGGGCTGCCGGCCGAGTCGCGCGTCACGAACCAGATGAACATCGGGACGCGCTTGTCCTTCTTGGCGATGTCGATCGCCTGGGTCAGACTGCTGACCGAGATACTGCGTCACCAGCTTGCGCGCGCCGTCCAGCGCCCGCTTGCGATCACTATCGACCGAGCAGACGACCAACTGCGGGCGGTCAATGTCTTCGAGGCTGCGTCCGGCTTTGCGCGCGCCGATTTCGAACTGCTGAAGCGCGCCTTCGTTGTATTCGGGCGCGACCAGATAGTTCAGCACCGCGCCGTCGGCAATTTCGCCCGTCAGCGCCATCATCTGCGGCCCGGTCGCGCCGATGTAGATCGGCACGTTGCGCGGCTCTTTGCGCCCATGCACCACGTCCAGTTCGACGTCGTCCAGGTTGACAAATTCGCCGTGAAAGGTCACGCGCTGGCGTGCCAGCAGCGCGCGCACCGTCGACGACCGTTTCGCGCATCGCCAGCAGCGGCTTGCTGCGGTTGATGCCGACTTTCTGCGCCAGCGGGTCCCACCACGCGCCAATGCCACAGATGATGCGGTTGGGCGCGAGGTCGTCCAGCGTCAGGAACGTCGCGGCGATCACGGCGGCGTTGCGCGTCCAGTTGTTGATCACGCCGCTGCCGATTTTGATGCGGCTGGTGGTCGCCGCGAACGCCGCCATCGGCACAATCGCATCGCGCACGAGGCGACTCTCCGCCTGCCAGACGGCTTCAAAGCCGCGCTGCTCGGCATACTGCACGTATTTGATCGCATCCTGAAGCGAATGCGCGTCCTGCAAATAAAGGGCTACCCGATCTGCCATGAAAAATCCTTTAACTGAGGACTGAGGACTAAGGACTGAGTAAAAGAAAGTACGAGTAGCAAGTCTATGAGCATAGTTTAGCGGGTGTTTGGGGAATTTAGCAATCGTGGTGATAACGAGTGAGGGCGTAGCATGCTGCGCCCCTACAATCCTGATTCGATTCCGACTGGTAGCCGTTTTTACTCAGCACTCAGCACCGGCTCTTAGCCTTCCGCTCGGGGATGAGGGCCTCCTGCCCGCTGCCGCTGAGGCGGTAATAGGCTTCGAGGTCGGCGGGCATGTCGATGTCCAGCGCCAGCCGTTCGGACTGGTAGAGCTTGACCTTTGCCCCGGCTTCTTTCGCCAGTCCATGTGCCGCTGGAAACTGCCGGGCCCGTAGGCATACTGGATCAGCCCCGGCGGGCGAACCAGCATGGCGTTGGTGCCGTCCTCGTGCTGGTCGGTGGCGATGACGACGTTGCATAATCCTGCCCGATCTCGATCATCCCGCTCGAGGTCTTCGGGCGTGATCAGCGGCAGATCGGCGGGCAAAATGAGCACCGCGCCGCCGCGCCAGCCCGCGACGACCTGCGTCGCGCGCATCAGCGCGTTGTTGAGTTCCGGCGCGCCGCTCTCCTGCACGGTGTGCGCGCCCATATCACGGGCAATCGCCAACGCGCGCGGAGTCACGGCTGATGACCAGCGTACCCGCGACCTGCGGCGTCTCTTTGACCGCCGTCAGAACGCTGCGATGAAACATGGTTTCGGCAAGCTGCTGCCGTTCGTCAGGGGAGAGCACACTTTCCAGCCGGCTTTTCGCCCGGCTAAGTGGTTTGACCGGAATGATCGCCCAGATTCTCACTGCTGCCTCCCAATCCATTCCAGCATCTTACGCGCCAGCACCACCCGATCTTCGTCCGTCCGCATGATCGTGTCGAAGGTGGTGGTGCGCAGCCCGTCAATGGTCAACCTCAGCGTCAAGCGTCATCAAAGACATAGCCATTGATGACACCATGTAATATTCGGCAACCGCCTTGGCAGTGACCGGATAGCCCATTTCCGCCATCATCTTGGCGGCAGGCCCTTTGATCGCCTCGCCGCCGACGATCGGCGAAAGCGCGACGCGCGGCACGTCGCGGGCGATCAGGCGGTCGCGCATCCCCGGCACCGCCAGAATCGGCGCAATCGAGAGCCAGGGATTCGACGGGCCGAAACAGGATCACATCGGCGCTGGCGATGGCGCGCTGCGCTTCCGGGACTGACGGTCGCGCCTTCAATGCCATCAAAGCGGATGGCTGTGACGGTCGGCTGCCAGCGATGGCGCACGAAATAAACCTGAAAATCAAGTTCGCCCTGCTCGACTGTTATCACTTTAGTCGCAACGGGAGCATCGGTCATCGGCAATATCGTATGACGAATACCTAGCGCCGTTGTCAACTTCTGCGTCACTCGCGGTCAGCGAATCGCCCTTTAGTAGCGCTTGTGTGCGCAGCAGATGGGTCGCGAAATCCTGATCGCCGATGCCGAACCAGGTTTCTTCGCCATAGCGCTTCATGGCGTTGAGGGTGTCGAATGTGTCGCCGGCGACGCCCCAGCCATTGTCCTTGTTGACCAAACCGGCAAGAGTATAGGTCACGGTGTCGAGGTCGGGGCAGACACGCAGCCCGTAATGCCAGAAGTCATCGCCCGTGTTGACGATGACCGTCAGGCGACCGGGTCGAAGAGCTGCGCCAGATCCGTGCGCCAGTTTCGCGCCACCAACGCCACCGCACCAGCACGACAATATTCTTTAATCTTCTAATGCTAGCGCCACAATACACTCGTTTCTAAGGGATGGCGCGTTTTTTCGCGCGCTTCCGCCGGATAACCCAGCGTGATCAATGCCTGCGGCTGCCAATCTCCCGGTAAGTCCAGCACATCGCGCACCACATCCGGGCAGAAGAGCGGCGCGCACATCCAGCACGCGCCAAGCCCTTCCTGCGCCGCCAGCAGCAAATTTTGCCCCGCCATCGCTGTACTTTGCGCCGCCATCAATCGTTCAGCTGTGCGCCGCGCATCGGTATAGCGATCCATGTCGACCATGGTCATGCACACCAATACGAGGGCGGGGGCACTGCTGATGCGGCTGTAGGATCGGCTGGCGTCTTTCTCGATCACTTCTGGCGGCGCACCGTCGGCGGTGAGATCGGCCCGCAAGCGCGCTCCCATCGACAGTGCGAGGCTTTTACCACGTCGGGCGAGGTGGTGACAGCGAAACGCCAGGGTTGGCGATTGTGGGCTGATGGCGCGTTGGTTGCGGCGATCAAAAGTTTCTCCAGCAGGTCGCGCGGCACAGGGCGATCTGGCTGATAGCGCCGGATAGATCGCCTGCTGAGCATTATATCTTGAATATGATCGCTCATGGTGTCCCGGTGATGTAACGAAAGCGGATTAGTGCAGAATTTGGCAGCGGGAAGCGGAATTGCCCAGGCCTCAACAGGCCGAGCTTGTTCTGGCTTGTCTTTGATGAGTTTTTCCAGACGAAGCATCATTGGCCCATCGTAATATTTGTGCCCGCAGTTGGGACAAACTCG
Source organism: uncultured Actinomycetota bacterium (assembly GCA_963817425.1). GTDB lineage: Bacteria > Actinomycetota > Actinomycetes > Propionibacteriales > Nocardioidaceae > Aeromicrobium. The sequence goes on along the minus strand of CAWFOH010000013.1, from coordinate 322,508 downwards.
TGCCGGGACGTTTTCAAAGATATACCACCGACCATCGCGGGTGATATAAGCGTCACATGCTTATCTTCCTGGGGAAGCTCCGTGTCGCAAAACTCACAGGGATACTCTCGTACAGTCGTCATAGGAGCACCTTAATCTACAATGTAGACTGTGATAATGATAAGCAACGAACCATTGGGACGAAGCCTACATACAACGTCTACTTCGAATTGGGCGACATCACCACGAACTACATAGCGAGGCCCGCGTGGATCGTCTGTATACGTCGAATTTAACTCGCCGTGTAATAGAACATCAATTACCTCTTCAAAGAAGAGGCCATCAGCTTGCATTTCCTCGATAGCATGATCGGTAAATTCGTAGAGTCCCTTTCTTAACTGCTCTACGAATTTGGTCAATAACACTCACGACTACTTGAACAATATCCATATCCGGCGGCCTGATCAGATCCTTCGCCTGATCATCCCCCGGCGCACCCAGCGGCAGTCGCAGCCCGCGTAAATGCGTCACTGGCAGCCCTTCGGCTGGCCTGCCCGCTGAGCAGATCAGCGGCGGCAGAGATCGTCAGCAAGCCCAATATCGGTATATTGCAGCTTGCGTCCGAACAGGTCTTCATGTCCCCGCAAATCGAGCAGCGCAGGCAGCCCGGACACGCCGACAGCCGTTCCCACATTGCCGAGCCGGAACGGGCGACCATGCGATCCGCCGATCACGATGCCGATAGTTGCGCCTGTCGCTGCTTGCAGCTTCTCGCGGATTTGCGCCGCTGACGCATCAGGATCGACAGGCAGCAGCAGAATCACTCTTCGCCATCCGGCCCGACGTTAGAGTGATCGATCCCACCATTGGCCGACGTAAACCCTAAGCGATGCTTGACGATCAGCGTCCCCATCCGTACCCGCGAGACCTCTACTGCTTCGGATAGCACTACTTCGACTAACCCAGGATCTTTACCCGTCTGGACGGCAATTTCCTCAGCGCGGGCCGAAGGGATGATGGTTCGCAGATCGACTAAGCGCCCTTCTGCCTTGGACACGATCTTCGACGTGATGACCAATACGTCGCCATCGGCAAGGCTCAGATTAAGCCGCCCGCAGCGCGTCAAGAATAAATTGGCCGAGATCGTCGCCCGCTTTGACTATCGGAATACCCGGCAGGGATGTCAGAGGTAAGCTGTGCAGCGCTCACGCCTCGTTAATACCTGTAATGACGATGCCCGCGTTCTTTGACTTATAGCGCTTGTTGAAATACAGCAGGACTGGGGTCAGCGCTTCAACGGCTATTGAGTTCACCAGCGGCTCCAGCATCTAGACCACGCATTCCCGCCGCCTGTGCCAACTGGATTACGTCTTCTTTGGCCTGGGCATCGTTACCACAGATCAACACATCGGAAATGATGGCGTGGTGAGCATCCAGTAGATGTGTGTGGCTGATATGCTGGAACGCCGTGACGACCTTGGCGTTTTCACCAAGAATTGCTTGGGCTTCGAGTGAGGCTGACTTGCCTTCAGGGAGATATACCTCTCGAATTTTCGCGGATGTACGGCTACCGTCACATCAACGACGACTTTGCCCTGCACAGCGTCTTTGATTGATTCCAGCGTCGAATTATGGGCGTCATACGGCACAATGTCATGCCACAATCGTTGCCTCTTGCGCCGCGCTGACGTTATCCATTCCCTGCAAGTAACTGCCGCCTAGTTCAGCGTTAAGTTCTTCCGCTTTTTGCTGGGCACGCTGCCCATCGCGCGATCCGATGATGACGCGATAGCCGCTGTGCGCCCAACGCATCGCCAGGCCGGAGCCTTCTTTGCCAGTACCACCGACAACAGCGATGGTAAGAAGAATAGGTGGATTCAGATCGCTCACATGCTGCTCCTTCGTAGTGTCAGACATTATGTCAGACAGCGGGTCATGTTGACTCGCATAGCTCCGGTAAACGCGCCCACACTGCCGGGACGTGGCTTAACGCTTTAGCGGTAATAGCGGCCTCATCGAGGGTGAGTAACTGACGATCCCACATCAGTACACGCCCTGCGACAATAGTTGCTGCAACCATCGACGCTTCAAAACCGAATAGAACGTGCCAGGGCAGATTTTCCTCAGTCAGAGGCGTAAACGGATGATAGTCTACGACAATCATATCCGCAGCGGCCCCAACCGCCAATTTTCCTACAGTTTGCCCGGAAAAGAAAATCTGTGTCAGTTGTGCGTTATTGCTACAGGCCATTTGCACAATCGTATCCCCGGATGCTAGACGAGGATTGCGGGTTGCCACCTTTTGCAGCAGATAGGCCGCTTTCCATTCAGCCCACATATTGTTGCTAAATCCATCGTTGCCCAGACACAGCCGCATTCCGCCGTGCAGCATGACATCGATCTCGGCGGCTCCGACAGCATTGTTCATGTTGGAGCGTGGCTGGTGTGTAACCCACGTCTCACTGTTGCGCAGTGTCTCCAATTCCCAGGGATCGACGTGGACAGCGTGCGCTACGATGCTGCGCGGGCCAAGGATTCCGGCGCGGTGCAAGCGATGAACCGCCCGCAGCCCGGATCGGCTGAGGCTATCTTCCTGTCGGCTTCGTGTTCCGCAACATGGATGTGGAAGCCGCCCCAATTGCTGTTTGCATCGACACAGGCTTTCAGGGTTTCATCGGATAGGGTCAGGCTGGCATGTAGCCCAAACGTTGCGCCAATATTCTGCCGTGACGGTGCGGCCTTCAGAAACCGCAAGTTTTCCTGGATACCTGCCCGCGCCCGCTCTGGCCCATCCCGATCCGTGACCTCGTAACACAGCACGGCGCGTAGTCCGGCTTCCTCCACCGCATCAGCGATAGAGTCCAGGCTGCCGTCAATGGCGTTGGGGCTGGCGTGATGGTCGATCAAGGTGGTCGTGCCGTGCTTGATAGCGTCGATCAGATAAACCAGTGCGCTTAACTTCACATCCTCAAGCGTCAGCGATTTATCTAGCGGCCACCACAATTTGCGCAGGATCAGGGAAGTCTCGCGGCGCGGTACGGAATTGCCAAGCCACGCGAGAATGAGCTGTAAAAGTTGGGCAATGAGCGCATAAGTTACCGGGCATCAGCAGCCGTCCGCCAATATTGCGCTGTTCGTCGTCGGGATAGCGCGATACAAGATCGGCAGTGGGGCCAATGTCCGCGATTTTATCGTCACGAATTAGCAGCGCTTGATCTGGCTCAATCTGGCGCGGTGTCCAGTTTACGAGCGTGGCATGAGTGATTAGCAAAAGCCTTTTCCTTACGGCTATCCCTGCGGCGGAATATTGACGAACAGCGGCCCACCGAGCGCTTGGACTGCTGTGCGAATCGCGGCGGCGGCGACAGCCACAGCATCATGCGCGTCGCCGGGTTGAAGGATCAGTGAACTGTTGGAACTCTCGCCCGTCGTGGCGATGACGATTTCCGTCACGGCACTCGATCTGCAACTGGGCGATCCGTTCCGCCGGGTCTTCATCCTGCCAGCGGCGATCCGGTTCGATACCCATTTCGCGCAGGGTGCGGGCCACACGCTCGACAAACCAATCGTCTTTACTGTACAGGTCGGCAATTGTCGTGGCCTGGACGAACCGATCCCAGGTGGTGTAGATAAATACGACAGAGCGGCGCGTCGGGTTGAGGATCGGCGGCGTCTTGTGCTTCACTTCGCCCAATTCTAGCTTGTAGTACAGCCAGTCGGCGTGCGGATGATCAGGCTGGTCGGGCAGCAGATCGCGCCGCCGCACCAGCTCGTGCCCTTTGCGCTGTGCGAAATAGTGATCTGCTGTTAAGTTCCTTGAACTGACGGCTAAAATAGAAGGCAATATAGTCAGCGTCAACACTACGCGGCGCTTTGGCCTGCGGCACACGATACCAGGTATTGCGCTCAACAATTTCGAAGTCGCGGCGGTGATTGATCACGCCGACCAGCACACGATCTTCGGGATACATCAGCCTGCTCAGGCAGTCACGTTAGCGAGTTTGCGGATGCGACCAGGCGGGCTCGATTTCCTGCACGCGCTGCTGATGGCCAGCCACCACTGCGGGTCGCGCTGCGCATCCAGTTCTTCGACCGTTTTGCCCTGCTGCTCGACCCAGGTGTAATACTTGAGGTTGTGCCAGCGCTCGCGGGCCTCCGGTGTGCCTTCGTACCCAATCCAGTCGGTGCGCATCCCGTGGAAAATGCTCTCGACACGTCCCGACCGCCGCCGCTTCGTCCAGCGTGCCGAACGCTCCGCCATATCGTCCATCACCGAGTGATAGCGATCCAGCGCGTCGGTGGCGACCGTGACGATCACGTCGCCCTTGCCCAAGATCATAATATTTCGCCGTCTTGATCGCGCCGAGGATATTGCAGATGCCGCTGATGCCAAACAGCGCGCCAAGCTGCTCCACCAGCGCCGCGTCGACGCCGTAGCGCTCTGACCAGTGTTCGCGGGCCGCGGGTCTCCGCTCAGCACCTGCAAGCCCTTCTTACACTCCATATCGTCGATGCACATGAGCGCGTCCATGTTGATGACGTTATGAATCCAGGTGACGTGCGGGCGGGCCGCACCTCCCGGCCCGCCCGCCCTCGGACAAAGGTCCTGTCATGAACCCTCACGACCCGGCCGTGGCCACCGCCGGCGCCGCAGCGTCACGTCCGCGCCGCCGCCGGTCCCGTCCCGACGCTGCCTACTGGCTCTACCTCGTGCCCGGTGCCGTGCTGTTCGCAGTCATCATCGGCGCCCCCCTTGTTTTCAACGTCTACCTCTCGTTCACCGAGTGGTCAGGCATCGGCGATCCCGAGTGGGTCGGCCTCCAGAACTACCGCGACCTGCTCGGCGACGACGTGTTCTGGATGTCGTTCAAGAACACCGTCGCAATGGTCGTTGCGATGGTCGTGGTCCCGACGTTCCTCGGACTGGTCCTCGCCTCCGTGCTCTTCGACGTGATCGGCCGTCGCTTCCATCCCGCGACCTCATCGATCCTGCGGGCGGCGTTCTACATGCCGCAGGTGCTGCCCGTCGTGGTCGCCGGCATCGTGTGGGGCTGGATCCTGCGACCCGACGGCGCGCTCAACTCACTGCTCGGAGGACTCGGGCTCGACGGACTGCGACAAGACTGGCTCGGCGACCCCGGCGTGGCGCTGCCGAGCGTCATGATGGTGATGATCTGGGTGCAGATCGGTTACCCGCTCGTCGTCTTCATGGCTGCTCTGGAGCGGGTGGACCCGGAATTGTTCGAGGCGGCAGAACTCGACGGTGCCGGCTGGTGGATCCGCCTCCGCGCCATCACCCTGCCGCAGATTCGTCCGGAGACCTTCGTCGTGGCACTGACGTGCACCATCGCGGCCCTCAAGGTCTTCGGCCCGATCTTTGCACTGACTCGTGGCGGCCCGGACAATGCGACCAACGTCCCCTCCTACTACGCGTACTCCTCGTTCTTCAAGAAGCTCGAGGTGGGATATGGCTCGGCGATCGCAACGGTGCTCACCCTGATCATCGTCGTCGTCAGCCTGATCTTCATCCGAGCACAACAGCGCAGCGAGCGAGCGGAGGCTTCTCAGTGACCGTGACGATCCCGCCCGACGTGGCCACGCCTCCGGCGACCACACCAACGAGGCGCCCGCGCGACCGGCACCGCCGCGGGTCCGCGAGGTGGGCGGTGCTTGCGCTCGTCACCGCTGGCGCCGTCGTGATGTTGGTGCCGCTCGGCTTCATGCTGCTCAATGCCTTCAAATCGCCCAGCGACTACTCGAACCACGGCCCGCTCAGCTGGCCAAGCGGCTTCTACACCAAGGGCCTCGAGACCTACTGGCACGAGTCGGACTACCCCCGGAAACTGTGGAACTCGATCCTCATCTCAGGTTCCGTCGCGGTCTTCGGGGTCCTGGTCTCGATGCTCAACGCCTACGCGCTGGGCATCGGTCGAGTGCGAGGACGGCTGTGGATAGTGGGCCTGTTCCTGCTCGCCAACATGTTGCCGCAGGAATCGTTGGTCTACCCGCTCTACTACTTCGCCAAAGAGGTCGGGCTCTACAACACTCGCCTCTCGGTCATCATCATCTTCATCGTCATCCAGAGCGCGTTTGGTACGTACCTGCTCGCGTCCGTGCTGAGCACCTTCCCGCGCGCTCTCCTCGAGGCGGCGAGGATCGACGGCGCCGGCAAGTGGACCATCCTGTGGCGGATCGTGTTTCCCAACCTCCGCCCCACCCTCGCGGTGCTGCTGATCTTCTTCTTCATCTGGACATGGAACGAGTTCCTGATCCCGCTGGTGATGCTCGTCGACAACAGCACCCAGACCATTCCGGTCGCCCTCGCCTCACTGCAGGGTGACCGGCTCATGGATGCGCCGACCACCAACGCCGGTTCGCTCATCAGTCTGCTGCCGGCGATCATCTTCTTCCTCATCTTCCAGCGCACTCTCACGCGCGGCATCACCGTAGGAGCAGAGAAGTGAAGTTCACCGACGGCTATTGGCAGCTCCGACCGGGTGTCGGCGTGCTCCGGCCCCGAAGCGTCGACTCGGTCGAGCCGGACGAGCGCGGCTTCACGGTGTTCGCTCCGACGGGGAACATCACCGGCCGCGGCGACACCCTCAACATGCCGATCGTCACCGTGGAGTTCTTCTCCCCGGCCGAGGGCGTTCTGGGCGTGACCATCGGCCACCACTCCGGGGGACTTCCTCAGGAGCCGCGGTTCGCCGTTGCCTCGACCGAGGACCACCCGGTCTCCGTCGGGATCACCGACGAGCAGGCTTCGCTCACGACCGGTGGACTGACCGCACGGGTGTGCCTCGGCGGCCTCTGGCGCGTCGACTTCTGCCGAGGCGAGGAGGTGGTCACGTCATCCACCGACCGCAGCATCGGCATCGTCACCGACGGTGACGGAGGTCGTTTCGTCCACGAACGGCTTGCTCTCGGGGTGGGGGAGACGGTCTACGGCCTCGGCGAGCGGTTCGGCGCATTCGTCAAGAACGGACAGACCGTCGACATCTGGAACGCCGACGGCGGCACGGCCAGCGAGCAGGCGTACAAGAACGTCCCGTTCTACGTGAGCAGCGCCGGGTATGGGGTCTTCGTCGACCACCCCGAGCACGTCTCCTTCGAGATCGGTTCGGAAGTGGTTTCGCAGACGCAGTTCAGCGTGGCGGGGGAGTCGCTCACCTACTACCTGATCGACGGCCCCACGCAGAAGGACGTACTCCGGCGCTACACCGCCTTGACTGGCCGGCCCGCCAGGGTGCCGGCGTGGTCGTACGGCCTGTGGCTTTCCACCTCCTTCACCACCTCCTACGACGAGGCGACGGTGACGGAGTTCATCGACGGCATGGCCGAGCGCGACCTGCCACTGTCGGTGTTTCACTTCGACTGCTTCTGGATGCGGCAGTTCCACTGGGTCGACCTCATCTGGGACCCCGCGACGTTTCCCGACCCCGAGGGGATGTTGAGCCGGCTGCACGAGCGGGGGCTCAAGGTCTGCGTGTGGATCAACCCTTACATCGCTCAGCGCAGCTATCTGTTCGAGGAGGGCCGCGACGCCGGCTACCTCGTCAAGAATCGCGACGGGTCGGTCTGGCAGTGGGACAAATGGCAGGCCGGCATGGCTCTGGTCGACTTCACCAACCCCGAGGCCGTTGCCTGGTTCTCCAGGAAGCTCAAAGTGCTGCTCGACATGGGCGTCGACTGTTTCAAGACCGACTTCGGCGAGCGGATCCCCACCGAGGTGGCCTGGCACGACGGGTCGGACCCGGAACGAATGCACAACTACTACGCGCTGCTCTACAACCGTGCCGTCTTCGAGCTGTTGGAGAAGGAACGGGGTGTCGGCGAGGCAGTCGTCTTCGCCAGGTCCGCAACCGCAGGCGGGCAGCAGTACCCCGTGCACTGGGGTGGCGACAGTGAGTCCACGTTCGTCGCGATGGCCGAATCGCTCCACGGTGGGCTGTCGTTGGCGTTGTCCGGTTTCGGTTACTGGAGCCATGACATCGGTGGATTCGAGGGCACCCCAGATCCGGCCGTGTTCAAGCGGTGGATCGCCTTTGGGCTGCTGTCCTCACACTCCCGGCTGCACGGGTCTGGCTCGTACCGGGTTCCGTGGGCCTACGACGACGAGGCGGTCGAGGTGCTCCGGCACTTCACCCGGCTCAAGATGTCGCTGATGCCCTATCTGGCTGCGGCGGCGGAGGAGGCGCACCGTGACGGGATCCCGGTCATGCGGCCGATGATCCTGGAGTTCCCCGGCGACCCGACGGCCGCGTACCTCGACCGCCAGTACATGCTCGGCCCGGACGTTCTCGTCGCCCCAGTGATGCACGAGCGCGAGGTGACCTTCTACGTGCCGGCGGGGACCTGGACTCACCTGGTCACTGGCGAGCAGCTGACCGGGCCAGGCTGGTTCAGTCAGGTGCACGGGTTCGACAGTCTTCCCGTGCTCGCTCGGCCGGGCGCCGTGATCCCGTTCGGGGCCGTGAACGACCGCCCGGACTACGACTGGGCCGACGGAGTGGAGCTTCGGGTCTACGCTCCAGTCGACGGGCAGCGGACGCAGGTCCGAGTACCCGACCCCGACGGTGTGGTGGCCGCCGAGTTCGAGGTGACGGTCGACGCGGGCCGCGCCACCGCCACGCTCGTGTCTGGGAGCTCCAGCTCCTTCCGGTGCGTGACCGTCAGCCGACCACCCGCCGGCCATTGAGCTTCCCGACCGGGTTCCTGTGGGGTGCCGGGACGGCGGCATACCAGATCGAGGGCGCCGTCTTCGAGGACGGCCGCGGTCCCTCCATCTGGGACACCTACAGCCACACGCCCGGCCGCACCGTCAGCGGAGAGACCGGCGATGTCGCCGTCGACCACTACCACCGCTGGCGCCAGGACCTGGACCACGTCGAGGCCCTCGGGCTCGACGCCTACCGGTTCTCCGTTGCGTGGCCCCGCGTCCAGCCGTCCGGCGCAGGTCCGGTCAACGGCGCGGGTCTGGACTTCTACTCCCGGCTCGTCGATGAACTGCTGGCGCGTGGCGTCAAGCCGGTCGTGACGCTCTACCACTGGGACCTCCCGCAGCAGCTGGAGGACGCCGGCGGCTGGCCCGTGCGAGACACCGCGCTCCGATTCGCCGACTACACGGCGACCGTCGTCGACGCACTCGGCGATCGAGTTCACCTTTGGACGACGCTCAACGAGCCGTGGTGCAGCGCCTTCCTCGGCTACGCCTCGGGCGTACACGCGCCCGGCCGAACCGACCCAGCGGCGGCCTTGGCCGCCGTCCACCACCTCAACCTCGCACACGGACTCGCCGGACGGGTCATCCGGGACCTGGCCCCGGCGGCGTCGCTGTCGGTGGCACTCAACTTCCACGCGCCGCGTTCCGCCTCGGACAGTGACGCGGATCGTGATGCCGTGCGCCGGATCGACGCGCTGGCCAACCGGGCCTTCGTCGGACCAATGCTCGACGGTGCCTACCCCGCCGACCTGCTTCGCGACACCGCCGGCGTGACCGACTGGTCCTTCGTCAACGAGGGCGATGAGGCCACCATCGCGGTGCCGCTTGACGTCCTGGGCGTCAACTACTACGCCAGCACCTTGGTTCGCGCATGGGACGGCACCGAGCCCCGGGTCGAGGTCGACGGCCACGGGTCCTCCGTCCACTCGCCGTGGATCGGAGCGGAGGCGGTCGAGTTCCTTCCCCAGCCCGGGCCAGCAACGGCCATGGGCTGGAACATCGATCCCGACGGACTAACCGACCTCCTCCTGAGGCTGCACCGCGAGTACCCCGGACAGTCCCTCATGGTCACCGAAAACGGTGCCGCGTTCCCCGACAAGGTAGAGCCCGACGGCACCGTCAGGGACGTCGATCGGGTCGCCTACCTGCGACGGCACGTCGACGCGATCGCGACCGCGACCGCACAGGGCGTCGACGTGCGGGGCTATTTCCTCTGGTCGCTGTTGGACAACTTCGAGTGGTCGTGGGGTTATGACCGTCGTTTCGGGATCGTGCACGTCGACTACGCGACCCTTCGTCGCAGGTGGAAGGACAGCGCGCACTGGTATCGCGGCCACATCCGGGCTCAGCGCCGTTGACCCGAGGGCGTCGAATGACGCCCTCGGGTCAACGGGATCAGGAGAGCGTGAAGTCGGCGAGCCTGACCCCGGGGCTGAGGACGAGGTACAGGTCCTGGACCCCATCGCGCGTGCGGACGTCCGCGGTCACGTCCTTGTAGGAGTAGGGGTCTCCGGTGCTCGGCACCGTCGCCGTGCCGACCACCGGGCCGGTGGGAGAACCGCTCCGAACCTCGATCGTCCCGGCGCCGGCCGCCGACCGGGCGACCGAGGCCTTCAGCCTCATGGCGCGGGTTGTCCTTGAGCTGGCGTACTTCACCCATCCTGAGGACTTGCCTGCGGCGACGGACGTGCCGGTCTCCCTGGTGGTCGGGACGAGATCGATGCCCTTGTAGTCGTCGAAGTTCTCCGCGCGCGTGGCTCGCGACAGGTTTCGAGGCGGGATCGTCTCTGCGTTGACCTTGATCGTGGCCCGTCGGCGGATGTCGTCCGAAGCCGACCCGACCATCAGGTCGTACGTCGAGGTCTCGACCACCCACCGGTCGCGTGTGACGTCCCAGTGGCCAAGGTCGGCTGCGCGCACGCGGAGCGTGACGGTCTTGGTCTGTCCGGGCGACAGTGTGATCTTGCGGAACGCCTCGAGCTCTCGCAGCGGTTGCTTGTCGCGCGAGGTGCGCTGATGGCTGTAGAGCTGCACGACCTCGCTGCCAGCCCGGTCGCCGCTGTTGGTGACGTCGACACTGACGCGCACACTGCCCTTGCCTCCCATCGCGGCTCGGTCCGATCGGAGACGGGAATAGTCGAACGACGTGTAGGACAAGCCGTGACCGAACGCGTAAAGCGGGTCACCGCGGAAGTACAGGTAGGTCTGGTCGGTCTTGGCGATGTCGTACTCGTACAGGTCCGACGGCAGGTCGGACTCGGAGCGGTACCAGGTCTGGGTGAGTCGGCCTGACGGGTCGTGGTCGCCGAAGATGGTCGCCGCGACCGCGTTGCCGGTCTCAGAGCCGGCGTGGGTGGTCCAGAGCAGCGAATCCGGTTGCTCCGACATCGTTGTGGGATAGCTGCTCTCCAGCACCACGATCGTGTTCGGGTTGGCACGGCGCACCTGCTTGATCAGTTCTTGCTGGCTCTTCCCCAGTGCCATGCTCGTCCGGTCGTGGATCTCTCTTCCGTAGACGAACGGATTGCTTCCCACGACGACCACCGCCGCGTCGGCGCTCGCGGCAGCTGTCGCCGCGGCTTCGGATCCGTCGTTGGTGACCTCGCGTTCGAAGCGCGCGGCCTGCTCCCGCGTCCCGGTGCCGACGGCACCGTCAGCGGCGACCGTGACATAGTCCCCGAACGACCACCAGCTCTCGTTGGTCTCGTAGCCGACGTACCGGAGCAGAACCTTTCCGTCCGACTGTGGCTCGAACCGGAACTGCTGCTGCACGTACCAACCGCTCGGAGTGACGGCGGACGTGTTGTAGGGCCCGAAGCTTCCAGTCAAGTATCGGCCGTTGCCGGCGTTGCGCAGGGTCGAGACGTCAGCCATCCAATCGTTCACGTCCCACTGCGCGGCGGTGGAAGGCTTGTCGGCCGCGGTGGCCGTGACCATTTCGCCCGTTGCCGTTCCGGTGGCGGCCAGGTAGCGGCCGGTTGTCGAGTCCTTCAACGCCACGCGATCCAGAGCCTCGACGCCTGACACGGTGGCGGCGTCGCCCAACCGCTTTCGAATGCCGTCGAGCGGGGTCACGGCGTACGGCAGGGTGCTGCCGTACCAGTCGCTGAAGAGCGTGTCGGACAGTGGCCCGACCACGGCGACCTTGTGGGTGGCCCCGGGGTCGAGCGGCAGCTTCTTGTTGCGCAGCAGGACCATCGACTCCTCGGCCGCCTCGCGGTTCAGCTTGCGATGGGCGGGGCTGTCGAGCACGTCCTTCGACGTTCCGGCGAACGGTCCGCCGTCAGGATCGAACTGACCCAGGCGCGTGCGGATGGTCAGGACGTGTCGGACCGCCTCGTCGATGTCGGACTCCGCGAGAAGCCCACGGGCGAGCGCGTCCTTCAGCGTCGCGATCATCGGTTCCGGGTTGCTGTCGTCGACGGTGAAACCGTCCAGGCCGGCCTTGAGCACGCTCGCGTAAGCCTGTGTCTCGTCGTCGTAGAAGTGCTGAGACTGCGTCACAGCGTGCGGACCCCAGGCGTCACTGACGTTGTAGAGGGTCTGGTCGGTCCACGAACGAACCAGGTCGTTCAGGTCGCGGTCGACATGGGTCGGCCGACCGTTGACCTCGTTGTACGAAGCCATCACCCCAGTTGCGGCGTCCGCCTCGATCGCGGGACGAAAAGCCCGGAGGTCGTACTCATTCTTGACCCGCGGTGGGACGTTCGACGAGCTGACATTTCGGTTTGTCTCGTTGTTGTAGGCGTAGAAGTGCTTGAGAATAGGCGCCGTCTTCAGGTACGTCGGATCGTTGCCCGACAGCCCCCGGCTGTATCGGGTCGAGATGTCGCCGGTGAGTTGAGGGTCCTCGGAGTAGCCCTCCTCGTTGCGGCCCCAGCGGGGATCGCGCAGGAGGTTCACGACCGGTGCCCACAGCTGCAAGCCCCAGAGGCGCGGGTTGATCTCGTTGTAGGCTCGGGCTTCGTCCCCCACCGCCGACCCGACGCGCTCAACCAGGTCAAGGTCCCAGGTGCTCGCCAGACCAACCGCCTGGGGGAAGACCGTTGCGCGGTCCGCGAAGGCCTGCTGCCACCCGTGGTCGATGTCGTTGGACCACGCCACTCCGTGCAACGCCTCGGTGCCAGCCTTGAAGTAGGGGATGCCCAAGCGCGGGATCGCCTTCTGCGACTGGTGCAGCAGACCGAGCTTCTCCTCGAGAGTGAGCCGATCAAGCAGGTCGTTCACGCGCGCGGTGACGGACAGTGACGGGTCCTGGAACGGATGCTCTGGGCCGGAAGAGGCGGCCGGCCGTGCCGGCGCCCCGCTGGGCGCCGTGAGGACCGTGACAAGCACGACAGCGAGGACGGTGAGAGGTAGGCGGAAAGGGAAGCGACGGGCCACGACGGACTCCTAAGGACGAACGAAGTCCGGCGCTCCGAGTGTCGCCGGACGCTCGATCATCGAAACGCTTCGACGATCGACCTGAGTTGAAATCTACGGAAAGCCGACGGGGTGTGTCAACGGTCACATCAACGGGCGCGCGACCGAGTCGAATGGATCCGGCTGCGTTGCGATGGTTAGCGCGGGCCCTGTCTGCCCACGGAGGTCGCCGAAGATTAGCCGCGACCTATGGGCATCCGCGAGCTCCTGCGTGACGGCACGGGAGCCGGTCTCGGTGACGCGAAGCGCCTCGCTGACCGACCCCCCGTAACCCCGTTCCCAGTGGCTATGCGGCGCGGCTCGCGCGTGCAGAACTGACGATCAGGACTATCCCGCCAACTGCGGCGAAGAGGCCGATCAGCAGGGGAAGCAGGCTCGGCGCGCCGGTGTCCGGCAGCTGCGTCAGCGAGCCGGTTCCGGTCGCCGAATCAGTGTCGGTGCCAGTGTCGTTCTGACTGTCCGTGGCACTCTGCACATCAGCCTGAGTCGTCGTGCCTGCGACCGATTCTGCGCCGGCTCCGACTGAGTCGATGCCGGCGCCCACGGTGCCGTTGGTGTCGGTGCCGGCGTCGGTGACCGTCCCGGTGGCCGCTGTCGTGGCCACCCCGGCTTCCGTGGTGGCTCCGACCGCTTCCGTCGCTTCGACTGCGTTGGTGTCGGTTCCGGCTGTCGCCTCGGTCGCCTCTGTCGCGTCGGTGGCGTCAGTGGCGTCCGTGGCGTCAGTGGCGTCCGTGTCGGTGCCTGCATCCGTGGCAGTTGCCTCGGTCGCGTCGGTGGCGTCGGTGGCGTCCGTGTCGGTGCCTGCATCCGTGGCAGTTGCCTCGGTCGCGTTGATCGCTGCGGCGTCGGTGGCCGCATCTGTCGCATCGGTGGCGTCTGTCGCATCCGTTGCCTCAGTCGCGTCGGTGTCGGTTCCGGCGTCCGTGGCTGTCGCTTCAGTTGCGTTGATCGCTGCGGCGTCGGTGGCCGCATCTGTCGCATCGGTGGCGTCTGTCGCATCCGTCGCGTCCGTTGCGTCGGTGTCGGTTCCGGCGTCAGTGGCGTCGGTGGCATCTGTCGCGTCGGTGGCGTCGGTGGCGTCGGTGGCGTCGGTGGCGTCGGTGGCGTCGGTCGGTCCGGCGTCGGTGGCGTCGGTCGCGTCGGTGGCGTCGGTGGCGTCGGTGCGCGTCGGTCGGCGTCTATGGCGTCTGCGTCGGTCCCGGCGTCGGTGGCATCGACTGCATCAATTGCGGTGACTGCGGTGACCGCAGCTCCATCGGTGTCAGTGCCGCCGCCAGGTTCGGTCTCACAGCGAGGATCAGTGATCGTGTTGGAGTCCAACGTGACCGCGCCGAAGTTGGCCAGCAGGCGGCCCTCGAACGTCGAACCGGTTGTCGCCGTGATCGAGGTGTACGCGAGCACGTTGCCGACGAAAGCCGTACCGGTTCCGAAGGTCGCCGAGCTGCCCACCTGCCAGTAGACGTTGCAGGGTTGCGCGCCGTTGGTCAGGTTCACGACCGAGCTTGAAGCCGTGGTGAGCGTCGAGGGCGCCTGGAAGACCCACACACCGTCGTTGCGGCCGCCTCCGTCCAAGGTGATCGCTCCGGTGAGCTGCATGCTGCTCGAGGCCGTGTAGACGCCTGGGAGGTAGGGGTCTTCACGGTTGAGCTCTGCCGGCACGGCCAGAGTCGAGGCGGCGCCGGCCACGATGTTGTACGCCGTGAGCAGGTCAGCCTTGGCTCCCTGCGTGACGGCGTCACCGGTGTGGTTCGACCCGGTTCCCGAGAAGACGAAGGGCGTGTCAGTAGTGACGGTCGGGGTCTCATGTGACCCGACGCTGCCGGCGAAGGTCGTGACGCCGGTGTTGGTCACGCCGGACCCGGCCAGCACCGAGAACTGCTTCGCGGTGCCGAGGTCCACGGCAGTGTCGGCGGCGTGGGCGGTGTTCGCCGCGTAGATCAGGAATGGAGCCAGCGCGGCGAGGCCGATGCCTGCCGAAAGGCGGGCAGTTCGACGGCCACGTGAGCGGTCGGTGTTCGTGGTGAGGCGATGGGATGCGGACATGGGCTTCTCTCAAACATGGCCAAGGAAATAGAGAAGGACCACGCTTCTCGTCGTCCGTGCCGACCGATGGGGACCGGAGCTGACGGGCATTTGGGAGCGACGCGCCGGGATGTGAGTCAGCTGGCGTCGCTCAGTGCGCGTGGTCGGCGGCCACCCCTCCGGGTGCCGCGTCTCACAAGAGAAATCCTGACGGACCATGCATTCACTGCAATGACGCATATGCGTCAGGCTCACACGTCCAGAGTCGCACGGAAACTCAGTTCGTGCACCGCCTGTCGCAATTGAGTGGTCGGCGCTGAGCGTGGCCCACGCTCAGAGATTCGTTACAGGATTTCACCGAATCTGTCTCCAAACGACCCGATCTACGGTTGATCGCGCTTGATGCTGAACTTGTCGATGATGCCGCCGGCCTGGTCGATGGCCGTGAGCTCGAGCCGATCCCGATAGACGACCATGTCGGTGAAATGCCGCGTCGACGTGCTGACGGCGGTAAATGAGCTGCGTCCCACCTTTCGCAGCTTGGCGCCGGCGCCCGAAACGACGTAGGTCACCCCGTTCTGCGGGTGGGTCCTCTCGTAGTCGTGATCATGGCCGGCGAGCACGAGCGGAAGGCGGGCCTCCACGAACAGCGGCACCCACAAACGTTGGATATCCCTGTCGTTGCCGTGATAGCCGGACGAGAACGGTGCGTGGTGCATCGCCGCGATGGTCCACGTGCCTTCGGGCTGCTTCTCAGCAAGGACGCCCCGCAGCCACCTGATTTGTTCTCGGTTGCGGATCTGGGTCGAGTTGAGGACGATCACCCTCACCGGTCCGACGCGCTCGACGTACCACGACGACGTTCGGCCGAGCTGACGAAGGATCGAGTTCTGTTCGTCACTCTTGACGTCGTGGTTGCCGAGGACGGCGATCAGGTCTGTGCCCTGGGCCACGCTGCCGAACGGATCGAGCACGGATCGTTTGGTGAGGTCTGCGTCGCCGTCCTCGTAGACGATGTCACCGAGAAGCAGCAGGGCGTCATACGGCACGCCCACCTTCTCGGCCTGCAACCTGATCCGCCTGGCGGTCGCCATCGCGTGCGAGTCGCGCGTTCCGGTGTCGCCGGCGATCGCGATGCGGACCTCTGGCTCGTTGGTCGCTGTCGGCTTCGGCTCGGTGGTCGGCGTGGGGGTCGGAGTCGGTGTGGGCTCGACCGACGTCGGTGCAGGGCTGGTCGGCTTCGCCGCCGGGGGATCGTCGGAGCCCGGCCAGAATGCGTAGGCGCCGGCCGTGAGAGCACAGGTCAGGAGCACCACTGCAATGAGGACCGGGATCAGCCGGCGACGGCGAACCTGCCTGGGGTGCCTGTGTTGATTCACTGCCGTTCTGTCCCTACCGCCGTCGAAGATGAGTGCCGGCGCCGCTGAGCCGGCGCAGGACCGACATCACCTCGGTCGTGGCATGTCTCGACCAGAGTAGGGCCGAGAATCGCAGCCGGTTCTGCTTTTGGGCAAAGCCTTAGCCTGCGCTGACGCCGGTGGACCCGTGGGGCTCGCCGACTGGCTTGCTCTCCGCACTGCCGCGTTGCCTGAGGTAGATCGCCAGAACCGCCTCGATCCGACGGCAAGGAACTCCGACTGCCAGTTCTGCAGGGTGCGGGCCCAGAAGTCGGGGTTGACCAGATATTCCCCCCACGAGATCGGGTCGAGCCGGTCCTCGAGGCGGGTCTCGTTGAAGGCTGCCCAGCCGGCGATCGACTGCGCCAGCCAGGAGATGAAGAAGATCGAGGCCATCACGATTGTCAGGGACCACGAGAAGATCGACGTGCGTACGCCGCCTGCCTTGGCCCAGGCAGGTGAGTCAGCCACGGTGTGGCTGCCGAGCTTCTGCTCCTTGTCGTCGCCGGGGCCGGCGTGCGTCGGAGATTCGGGCGAGCCCTTCTGGACTAAGAACACCGTGGCGAGGATGTAGAGCAGGAACTGCAGGTACTCGCTCTGCCAGTTCTCGGTGACGTCGACCGCGTAGTCGGCCGACGTCAGGTAGCGGCCCAAGCCGATCTCACCCATGCCCGACGCCATCTGCTGGTCGTTGAACTGGGCCCAGCCGGCAAGAGCCTGGCCGATCAGTGCCGCGAGGAAGATGACCAGGAAGAAGACGCTGAGCGAGTTGTTGCGGAGGAACGTACGCATCCTGGCCTCCTAGGCGTGGATCAGGCCGGTCGTGAGGAAGTACGCCAGGCCACCGCAGATGATGACGAGGTACAGCACGAACATGGTGCGCATCTAGGGCATGTCTCCCAATTCGATGGCCGGCTCGCGCGGCCCCGCATCCCCACTGGCGGCGTTCTCCTCCTTCGCCGCAGGCCGGCCGCCATGATGGCCGCCTCGCAGGACGAGCCCTCCGGGCTAGCCAGCTCCTCCTGCGCGTCGTCGCTCAGCTGGTCGCACGCTGCTTTGCCGTCCTCGGCGCGGAGGCTGGCGTGCAGTCGTTCGGCGGCCTGGGTGGCGGCGTCGTCATTGCCGGAGGAGCACCCGGTCAGCGAGGCGAGAGTGACCAGGGCGATTGCGGCGGTCATGGTTCTCACGGACCGCGGGTACCTCGAACAGGCTGCTTCTATCGGTTGACCCAGCCCGCGCGCGGGTACGTACTGCGCCCAGATGGAGGAACCATGATGACGACAGCACCTGATGAGGAGCCGGAGCAGACACCGGATGAGGAGTCGCCCGAGGAGCCGGGCATCGGGGCGGAGTCGCGGCCCGTGACTGAGCCGGATGTGGAGGGTGACCGGGACCTCGTCGCACCCGACCCGGTCGAAGACGCCTAGGAAAGTACGGACGTCCGCTGCTCAACTGAGCGGCGAGTCGTCCGTTTCGCGGGTCAGTCGTCGTGGTCGGTCGGAGAGGGGCCGGCCCCTTCAGGTGGGTCCTCGTCAACCTCATGCTCAGGGTCAGGGGCGAGGCCAGGGTCGAGGTCGGGATCTTGTCGGCGAACCGGGTCGCTCGGATCGACCGTCATCCGTCCGCGTCCGGATTCGTCACGCTCGGCTCCACCGGGATGACGGTGGAACCACCGCCGGGCTCCGACGAGGGCGTGATCTCCGGATCTTCCGTGGGCCTGGCTTCTGGGTCTGCGCCCGGCTCGATGGGTGACTCGCTCATGGTGCACCTCCTGCTGGCCGTCGGCTGAGTTGAGATCGGCGGGCTGGAGAGTCTGCGTAAGCCTCCAGCCCGCCCGATATCTCGACTGCCGGTCGAGGTTCGCGACGTACCCCAAAGGTCTGGCTTCAAACCTGTCGTGGCTGTGCGTTTTCTGTGTGCTTGACGATGCTCCTTGGGCGGGACGACACTCGCTGTATGCCGGATCCGGTCGAGTCCAACCCGTCGCTCTACACGGTCGTGTTCGAGAATGAGCGCGTGCGCGTGCTCGAGTATCGCGATCAGCCTGGGGCGCGAACCACGCCACATTCGCACCCTGACAGCGTCATGGTCACCTTGAGCCGGTTCGACCGTCGGCTCAGCGTGGGGGACCAGGTCCGCGATGTCTCGCTCGAGCCCAGCAAGGCGATGTGGCTCCCCGCGCAGACCCATGCTGGGGAGAACATCGGGTCGACTGAGACGCACACCCTGTTCATCGAGTTGAAGGAGCCGGGGGCGCCGTCGGGCGTGGCGTCGCTCGGCCCGCAGTCCGACGGGGGCTGAGTGCCGTGGGCTTCAGTCAGTTGTGTCGACGGCCGAAGATCAGGTGGAACGGCTGGCAGGCCAGCGTCAGGAGCGGCTTGTGCCCGTTGAGGAACCCCAGCGGCCCATCGCCGGCCAACGACCAGCGTGCGGTGGCGAGGCCAAGCGGATGCGCCCGGTGACGGGGGAGACGAGCAGCGTCCCGGCCTGGTCCTGCGCGGTGCGGAAGCCCAGAGGCAGCCGCCACGGCAGTCGGCGTACGCGGCTGACCACGAGTGAGCCGATGCCCTGAGCTGCGTAGGAGGAGTGGCGCGCGACCTCGAAGTCAGCGAGATCCTTGGGGATCGCCCAGAGCTCGCGGCCACCGTCGCGCGACGCCTGGCTGT
The DNA here is from genome assembly GCA_963817425.1 of uncultured Actinomycetota bacterium. Lineage (GTDB taxonomy): Bacteria > Actinomycetota > Actinomycetes > Propionibacteriales > Nocardioidaceae > Aeromicrobium. The sequence continues at coordinate 303,300 of CAWFOH010000013.1, read as the reverse complement.
TGACCCAGATGTGCGTGATCGACACGCGTGGTCGCCACCCTTCGCGTACGAGAACGGTTGCCATGATCTCGTCGTACGTCAGTGGGCTGGGCTCCTCGTACACGAAGAACGCGGCACACACGAGTGCCCGTCCGAAGATCCTGACGGGCTTGGTCGAGGGCGAGTGCGGGTCGGGCGCGAGATCGCGCGGCAGCAGCCACACACCGACGTACGCATGCCCGTGCAGGTCCCACGGCTCCGCTGGATACGCGCTCATGCCCAGTGGAATGCGGTCGGCTCCAGCACCTTGGTCGCCTTGGCGAACGGCCGTGTCGCGCCGGGCCAGTTGGAGGTGATGCGGCCCGAGCGGTGGCGATACCAGTTGTCGCAGTGCGCCCACGCGGAGTGCTCGAGCTTGTCGGTCAGCTCGCGGTCGTACGCCATCTCGGCCTCTTCGGTCACCTCGACTGTCGTGTAGTCGCCGGCCGTGAGCCGGTCGAGCGCCTGCCGCATGTGGCGCGCCTGCGCCTCCAGCATGAAGATGATCGATCCGCCGCCGAGATTGGTGTTGGGCCCGTAGGTCACGAACAGGTTGGGGAAGTTGGGGACGTACATGCCGAGGTAGGCGTGTGCACCGTCGGCCCACTGGGTCGCGAGCTTCTGGCCACGGGTGCCGGTGATGTCGATCGACTGGAGGAAGTCCTGCGAGTCGAATCCGGTGGCGTAGATGATCGCGTCGACCTCGTGCTCGGTGCCTTCGGAGTCCATGACGCCCTTGGGCGTGACCGAGGTGACTGCGTGGGTGACGACGTCGACGTTGTCCTGCGCCAGCGCCGGGTAGAACTCGTTGGAGAACAGGATGCGCTTGCAGCCGATGGGGTAGTCGGGCGTCAGCTTGGCCCGCAGCTCCGGATCCTTGACCTGCTTGCGGAGATGCCACATCGCGACTGCCTTGTTGATCCGGCCGACCCTCGACTCGTCGTCGAGGCCGCGGGAGAACTGCTCCGTGAACGTCCAGACGCCGGCGCGCTCGAGGCGCTGACTGATCGGGGCCGACCTCGAACAGCGTCTTGTGGAACGCCTTGTAGGGCTTGTCGGGCTTGGGCAACAGGTAGTTGGGGGAGCGTTGGAACACGATGAGCTTGCGGGCGTCGCGGGCCAGGTGGGGGATGAGCTGCACGGCGCTGGCGCCCGAGCCCACGACCGCGATGGACTTGCCGGCCGGGTCGAAGGAGTGGTCCCACTGCGCGGAGTGGAACGAGGTGCCGGCGAACGACTCGACGCCCGTCGATGCGGGGCAGGGTCGGGCGCGACAGCTGGCCGACCGCACTGACCAGGATGTCGACGGTGTCCTCGCGGTCGTCGGCGAACGTCACGGTCCAGGTCGAGGAGGCGTTGTTCCATGTCGCCGCGACCACCTCGTGGCCGAAGCGTACGAGCGGCGTGATGCCGTGCTTGTCGGCGACCGAGCGGATGTAGGCGTGGATCTCCTCCTGCAACGCATAACGCCGGGTCCAGTGCGGATTGGGCTCGTAGGAGAACGAGTAGAGCGGCGACGGGACGTCACAGCCGGCGCCGGGATAGGTGTTGTCGCGCCACACCCCGCCGAGGTCGTCCGAACGCTCCCAGAGGCGCAGATCCGTGTGACCCGCTCGCTTGAGCTCGATCGCCACGGCGAGCGCGCCGAATCCGGAACCGATGATTCCGACTGAAGTCATGCTGCTCCTCCGCAGTCCGGCGTCGGTCAGGCCGATGCTGACACACATACTGTCACGGTCCGCTGGTCTGCGGCACCCGTCTCCTTTTGCTGCAACTCTCGTTGAAAGTGCAGACGAGAGGGCTTCACATGGCTGAGCACGGACTGTCACGACGCGGACTGCTGAGCGGCGCTGCCGCCGGGGGAGCGATCCTCGCGATCGGGGGTCTCGGCGAAGCCGCAGAGGCGGCGACCACGTCAGGGAGCCTGCCGTCGAGCGTCGATGTCGTGGTCATCGGTGGTGGGCTTTCGGGACTCGTCGCGGCCCGCAAGCTCGTGGCGACCGGCAAGACGGTCCTGGTGCTGGAAGCCCGAGACCGGGTCGGCGGCCGGCTGCTCAACCACACGCTGCAGGGCGGCTCGGTCATCGAGTCCGGGGGCGCCTTCGTCGGGCCGACGCAGAACCACATCCTCGCGCTCGCCAAGCAGCTCAAGGTCGAGACCTTCAAGGAGTACGTGACGGGTGACAACGTCTACGTCTCCAAGACCCTCGGGACGATGAAGTACACCGGCACCGTGCCGCCCGACCCGCTGATCCTGGCCGATGCCGCGATCCTCCAGCTCCGCATCGACAACATGGCGGCGAAGGTCCCGGTCGATGCGCCCTGGGCCGCGCCAGACGCCGCCAAGCTCGATGCCATGACGGTCGACACCTGGCTCGGGCAGAACACGCTGATCCCGCAGGTGCGCGAGGTCTTGAAGGCGTTCTTCCAGGCGGCCTTCGGCACGGACGCCGAGGGGCTCTCGATGCTGTTCTTCCTCTGGTACATGGCCACCGCCGGTGACGAGACCCACCCGGGGACATTCGAACGCGCCTCCGGCACTGCCGATGCTGCCCAGGACTCGCGGTTCGTCGGCGGCTCCGGCCTGATCCCTTTGCGCATCGCGTCCGCACTGGGTTCGCGGGTCGCGCTCAACGCACCCGTGCGCAAGATCAAGCAGTCGAGCACGGGTGTGACCGTCGTCAGCGATCGTGGCACCGTCAAGGCCAAACGGGTCATCGTGGCGGTTCCGCCGCCGCTCGTGCTGGGCATCGACTGGTCACCGTTGTTGCCGCCGCGGCGCCTGCAGCTCATGCAGCACATGCCGATGGGCACACTGATGAAGGTCGATGCGGTGTATGCGAAGCCGTTCTGGCGGGACAAGGGCCTGTCCGGCTCAGCGGTGCTGGATGACGGTGTCGTCCGGACCGTCTTCGACAACTGCCCGGCCGACGCCAAGGTGGGGGTGCTGCTGGCATTCGTCGGCGGCTCCTCGTGGCAGCAGTGCGCGATGCTGCCGCTGGCCGAACGCCGCAAGCTCGTGCTCGAGGGCTTCGCCAAGGTCGTGGGGCCCGAAGCGCTCAGTCCGATCGAGTACGTCGAGCACGACTGGACCCACGAGCGATGGACGATGGGCAGCCCGGTCGCTTCCGTGCAGCCCGGGGCCACCGTGGCGTACGGATCGACGATCCGCGAGCCACACGGCCGCGTGCATTGGGCCGGCACCGAGACCGCGACGTATTGGGCCGGCTACATGGATGGCGCCGTACGCGCAGGGGAGCGAGCCGCGGTGGAGGTTGCGAAGCTCGTCTGAGTCAGTGCAGCGGCAGGCTCAGGACGAACGTCCCGGACGGTTGCTCGTCGGAGCCCGGTTCGTAGTAGGCGTCGCCGCCCGACGCGCGCGCGAGCTCGCGGACGATGAAGAGTCCCAGACCGTTGCCGTCGATGCTGTCACCGGTGGCGAAGCGTTCGAACAGTTTCGGCAGCACCTCGGTCTCGACACCACTGCCCGCGTCGCTGACCCTGACCTCGGCCTTCCCCTCGGAGATCCCCACCTCGAGTCGTCACGGGGGGCGCGCCATGCATCACGGCGTTGCCGACCAGGTTGTCGATCGCCTGACTGATGCGTCCGGCGTCGGCCACGATCTCGGCGTCGTCGCCCGGCTCGACGATGATGTCGACGCCGGGCCGCGCAGCCAGTGCCGCCTCGGCCGCGGTGTCGACCAGCGTCCGGATCGAGACCGGCTCCGGCTGAAGGTGGAGTGCGTCGGCATCCAGCTTCGACGCGGTCAGCAGGTCGTTGAGCAGGCGGCCGAGGCGGTCGGCGCTGGCCGTCATCCCTTCGAGGAGGCCCGAGCGCTCGCGGTCACCCAGTTCCTCCCAGTGGCGTGAAAGGGTTCCGGCCGAGCCGCCGAGCACAGCGGCCGGGGTGCGCAGCTCGTGTGCCGTGACGGCGAGAAACTGCGACTGGTCGTTGGCCGCCTGCTGGAGGCGCTCGTTGAGCGCCGCGAGGGCGATCGTCGTCTTCTCGCGCTCGTTCTCGGCGCGACGCTGCTCGGTGCGGTCGCGGGTGATCTTGGCGAACCCGATGTGCTCGCCGATGTCGTTGTGGACCGCGGTGATCACGACATTGGCCCAGTAGCGCGAGCCGTCCTTGCGAACCCGCCAGCCCTCCTCCTCGTAGCGGCCGTCGCGAAACGCGATCTCGAGCTCGGTCTCGGGATGCCGCTCAGCCTGGCTCTCGGGCGGGTAGAAGATGCGGAAGTGCTGTCCGATGACCTCTCGGCCCCGGTAGCCGGTGCTCCGCTGAGCGCCGGTGTTCCAGCTCACGACGTGGCCTTCGGTGTCGAGCATGAAGATCGCGTAGTCCCCGACGGCCTCGACGAGGAGCCGGAATCGTTCCTCGCTCTGGCGCAGGTTCTCATTGGCCTCACGGTTGGCGGTGATGTCCCGGGTGACCTTGGCGAATCCGAGATGCTGACCGGTGTCGTCGAACACCGCTGTGATGAGGACGTGTGCCCAAAACCTCGAGCCGTCCTTGCGGATGCGCCAGCCCTCCTCGGAGTAGTGACCATCGATGAGCGCACGTTCGAGCTCGTACTCCGGGTGCCGGGCCTCCTGCAGCTCGCGGGGATAGAACGTACGGAAGTGCTGGCCGATGATCTCGTCGGCGCGATATCCCTTGCTGCGCTGCGCGCCCGCATTCCAGCTGACGATGGTGCCCGTGGTGTCGAGCATGAAGATCGCGTACTCCTCGACCGCATCGACGAGGAGCCGGAATCGTTCCTCGCTGATCCGGAGTGCGTCCTCGGCAGCTCGTTGAGCCGTGACGTCCTGCACCTGGAGGAACACGTACAACGGCTTGCGGGCGGCGTCGCGCACGGCAGCCAGGCTGGCGCGCACGACCCGCGGCTCCGGCGCGCCGCTGACTTCGTGCTCGAGGTGCGCGAGGTCCGCCGAGCCCAGGTTGATCTCGTCTAGCGCGGCCGTCAGCAGGTCGGTGCGTCCGGCGGTCAACGTCGCATAGTCGACGCCGACGAGCTCGTCATGCTTGCGGAGCACGATGTCGCCCAGCGCACGGTTGGCGCGGACGATTCCGCCCGTCAGGGTCATGGTCGCCATGCCGATGGCGGCCTGCTCGAAGATCTCGCGGAACCGTTCGAGGTGCTCGTCGAGCACACTTTGGTCGTCACGCGCCTGTGCTGCGGCATGCTTCTCCTCAGACGAGTGCGGCACCGCCTCGAGAACCGGCGGGGGCGTACGGGCTGGGACCCCGGTCAAGATCTCGACGAGTCTGGGCGCCACCTGGGTGATGGGAACGGACTTCTCGAGCAGCGCCGTCGCCCCGAGCTCGAGGGCCCGCGCAGCGAGTCCGTTGCTGTCGAACCCCGTGTAGATCACCACGTGGGTCGTCGGCGAGACCGTGAGGATGCCCGGCAACGCATCGAGTCCATCCATCGTGGGCATAGACACGTCGAGCAACATCAGGTCCGGCCGGTGCTGATGGGCCAGGCTGATCGCCTCGATCCCGTCGGGGCCGTCGCCGACCACGGCGAGCAGGCCCGACAGCCGGAACTGGGTCTTCAGCAGCTCTCGCACTTCGGCAGAGTCGTCGATGAGGACGATCGTCGGAGTGTTGTTGCCCATGATCGCAACTATGTACGGATGAGCGGCAATCCGCGACCGCTACGGGCACTTCGCTGCACACCGTGTGGCTGCCATAGGGTGGAGACAAGCAGAACGCGCCATCCGTAGGGCGCGTCATACCGAACAGAGGTCACGTATGTCCGAGATCCAGATCGCCCTCACCGTTGCCGATTCAGGGCATGAGGCACGAACTGTCGACAAGGGCACGAAGGCGTGGCAGCTGTTCGCCGAGTCGCCGGACGTCATCGCGGCCCGTGTCGGCGGTGAGCTCAAGGATCTTGCCTACGAGCTGGGCGACGGCGACGAGGTCGAAGGAGTCGCGATCGACTCCGCGGACGGCCGCGACATCCTGCGGCACTCGACCGCCCACGTCATGGCGCAGGCCGTGCAGGAGCTGTTCCCACAGGCCAAGCTCGGCATCGGCCCGCCGATCACCGACGGCTTCTACTACGACTTCGACGTCCCCGAGCCGTTCGTGCCCGAGGACCTCGACAAGATCGAGTCGCGCATGCGCAAGATCGTCAAGGAGGGCCAGAAGTTCGACCGTCGTGAGATCTCCGACGACGACGCCCGCTCCGAGCTCGTCGACGAGCCCTACAAGCTCGAGCTGATCGGCCTCAAGTCCACCGCGGGAGATGCGGCCGAAGGCGCGAGCGTCGAGGTCGGCGACGGCGGCCTGACGATCTACGACAACCTCAAGCGCGATGGATCCTTGGCGTGGAAGGACCTGTGCCGCGGCCCGCACCTGCCGACCACCAAGCGCATCCCGGCGTTCAAGCTCATGCGGAGCGCCGCCGCATACTGGCGCGGCGACGAGAACAACAAGCAGCTGCAGCGCATCTACGGAACCGCCTGGGAGACCAAGGAGGCGCTCGACGAGCATCTGCACCGCATTGAGGAGGCGCAGCGCCGCGACCACCGCCGCCTCGGCACCGAGCTCGACCTCTACAGCTTCCCCGACGAGATCGGCTCGGGTCTGCCGGTGTTCCACCCCAAGGGTGGTGTCATCAAGCGCGAGATGGAGGACTACGTCCGCCGGCGCCACATCGAGGAGGGCTTCGAGTACGTCGGCACCCCCCACATCGCCAAGGAAGAGCTGTTCTACACGTCCGGGCACCTGCCCTACTACGGCGAGGGCATGTTCCCGGCGCTCGACGTCGACGGAAACCCCTACCGCCTCAAGGCGATGAACTGCCCCATGCACAACCTGATCTTCCGCTCGCGCGGGCGGTCCTACCGTGAGCTGCCGCTCCGGCTCTTCGAGTTCGGCCACGTCTACCGCAACGAGAAGTCCGGTGTCATCCACGGCCTGACCCGCGTACGCGGATTCGCGCAGGATGACTCCCACTCGTACGTGACCCCTGAGCAGGCTCCGGACGAGATCCGCCACCTGCTCAACTTCGTGCTGAGCCTGCTGCGCGACTTCGGCATGGACGACTTCTACCTCGAGCTGTCGACTCGCGACGACTCCAAGCCCGACAAGTTCATCGGTTCCGACGACGACTGGGCCGTGGCGACCAAGGTGCTCGAGGACGTGTGCGTCGAGACCGGTCTCGAGCTCGTTCCCGGACCCGGGCGGCGCCGCTTATTACGGCCCCAAGGTCTCGGTGCAGGCCCGCGACGCCATCGGACGTACGTGGCAGATGTCGACGATCCAGTACGACTTCAACATGCCGTCCGCCGAGCGCTTCGACCTGGAGTACGTCGCAGCCGATGGCAGCCGACAGAAGCCCGTCATGATCCACTCGGCGAAGTTCGGCTCGATCGAGCGGTTCATGGGCGTGCTCGTCGAGCACTATGCCGGCGCGTTCCCGCCCTGGCTCGCACCCGTGCAGGTGGTCGGCATCCCGGTCGCCGAGCGCCACGCCGACTACCTCTACGAGCTCGCCGGCCGGCTCAAGGCCAAGGGCATACGCGTCGAGGTCGACCACTCCGACGAGCGCATGCAGAAGAAGATCCGCAACGCGCAGACCCAGAAGGTCCCGTTCATGGTGATCGCGGGCGACAACGACATCGAGGCGGGTGCCGTGTCGTTCCGCTATCGCAGCGGTGAGCAGGAGAACGGCATCGCGCTCGATGACGCCATCGCGCGCATCGTCGAGGCGGTCGAGACGCGAGTGCAGGTATGACCGACCGCGACACGGGTCAGCAGGACGGCGTGGGGGAGCCCGACGCGTTCGAGCGGCTCTGGACCCCGCACCGCATCGTCTACATCAAGGGTGAGGGCAAGCCGGCGACCGGCGACGAGGCCGACTGCCCGTTCTGCCGCATCCCGCAGATGGACGACGTCGAGGGCCTCATCGTGCACCGGGGCACGTCGGCATATGCCGTGCTCAACCTCTACCCCTACAACGCCGGCCACCTGCTCATCTGCCCCTACCGTCACGTCGCGGACTACACCGATCTCACCGATGAGGAAACCCTCGAGGTCGCCGAGCTGACCAAGACCGCGATGCGGGCCATGCGCGAGGTCACCAGCCCGCACGGCTTCAACCTGGGGATGAACCAGGGCAACATCGCGGGCGCGGGCATCGCCGCGCACCTGCATCAGCACATCGTGCCGCGGTGGGGCGGCGACTCGAACTTCCTGCCGGTCATCGGCCAGACCAAGACCATGCCGCAACTGCTGGGCGACACTCGCGAGATGCTCGCGGCCGCCTGGCCCAAGGAGTAATTCATGCTCGAACGCTTCCGCCAGTTCTGGTCCAACGTCTGGGCGCCGCTCGGCGACCTGCTGCTGAAGCTCGGCGTCAAGCCGGACTGGGTGACCTGGGTCGGGACGATCGGCGTGAGCGCCGGCGCGCTCATCTTCTTCCCGCAGGGCGAGTTCCTCATCGGCGTCCTCGTCGTCACGGCGTTCGTGTTCAGCGACATCATCGACGGCTACATGGCCCGCAAGTCCGGCCAGTCGTCGAAGTGGGGCGCGTTCCTCGACTCGACCCTCGACCGGGTCGGCGACGCCGCGATCTTCGGCGGACTGCTGCTCTACTACACGACCTCGGACGCAGAGGCCGACCTCGGCGACCCGAAGATCTACCTCTACCTGAGCCTCGCGTGCCTGGTTCTCGGGTCACTGACCTCGTATGCCCGTGCACGAGCCGAGAGCCTCGGCATGACGGCCAAGGGCGGCATCGCCGAGCGTTCGGACCGGCTGGTGGCGATCCTCGTCATGACCGGCTTCTCCGGCATGTTCGATGCGCCGTTCCTGCGCGAGATCACGCTCTGGGCGCTGGCCGTCGCCAGCACGATCACGGTTGCGCAGCGGATGCTGATGGTGCGCAAGCAGGCCGTGGCCGACCCGGGCCTCGACAGCTGATCGCGCAAAACTTGTAAGACTCGGCTGTCCCGCGACTCCTACTGGTGAAATGACCGCCAGGAGAAGAAGGATGACCGATGTCGCGCGTTGCCGGACAGTCCCCGCATTCCTCCATAGGATGCCTGCGTGACCGACGAGACCGGACGCACGGACGCGGAGCTCGTCGCGGGGGTGCTGGCAGCGGACCGCGACGCGTTCGCTGCGGTCTACGACCGCTACGGGACCAAGCTCTACGACTTCGCCTACTCGATGCTGCGGCACCGGGAGGACGCGGCGGATGCCGTCGCGGACTCGTTCGTGCTGGTCGCCGAGCGACTCAGCCAGCTTCGCGACCCGGACCGGCTTCGGCCCTGGCTGTACGCCATCGTGCGCAGCGAGTGCCTGCGCAAGCTGCGAGCGCGCAAACGCGTCGCGTTCGGCGGCGAGGAGCAGCTGATTCAGATGGCTGACGACGCGCTGACCCCCGACCAGGAGGCCGAGCGGGCGGCCATGCAGAAGATCGTGTGGGACGCCTCCGCCGGGCTCGCCGACCGCGATCGCGCTCTGCTCGACCTGCACCTGAGGCAGGGCCTCGAGGGTGCGGAGCTCGGCGAGGCGATGGGCGTCTCGGCCTCCAACGCGTACGTGATGCTCAACCGCCTGCGCGCCCAGGTCGACCGTTCCCTCGGCGCCCTGCTGATCGCCCGGCTCGGTCGGGACGACTGCGCCGACCTGGACGCCGTCCTCGAGGACTGGGACGGGACCTTCTCACCGCTCGTCAGGAAGCGGGTCTCGCGCCACGTCGACGACTGCGACGTCTGCTCGAAGCGACGCAAGAAGATCCTCAGCCCGTGGATGCTGCTGGCCTCCGTGCCGCTGTTCGCGGCGCCGTTGACCCTGCGCGACCGGGTCGTCGCCGACACCCAGCTCGTGGCCTACACGACTCCCACCGGCGAGCCGCTGACCCCGGTGTCCACGCTGGCTTCTCGACGCAGGCCCCCTGCCGCCGTCACGGCCGCTGCCGCCGTGGTCGTCCTCGTCCTGTCCGGGGTGGCCGCCCTGTTCTGGTCCGGCAACGACGATGCATCGCCCAAGGGCGATGTCGTGGCGTCGCCGACCGCCGCGCCGTCAACCCCCGAAGCGACAGGCAGCGAGCCAACGCCGACGCCGTCAGAGTCGAGCAAGGCGCCGGGCGTGCTCACGGTGTCGACGAAGTCGATCTCGCTCGGCCGCAGCGCCAGCAGCTCGACCGTCACGCTCACGAACTCCGGCGACCTTCCGGTCGACTACAGCGTGAAGTCGAGCGCCGGCTGGCTGTCGGCGTCGCCGGCAAGCGGCCGGGTCGAGGGCGGTACGTCGTCGCGGCTGACCGTACGCGCTGATCGTGGCCGCGTCCGCGAAGGCTCGTCCGCCGGAACCATCGGCATCTCCTGGGCGACTGGCAGCGCGCAGGTCGCGGTCTCGCTGGTTGAGGAGCGCGGCCCGAGCGTCGGCCGGCCGAGCGCCGGCTCCAGCTCGTCCTGCACGTCGCATCCCGTGCAGGTGAGCGTCTCTGACGAGAGTGGCCTTCGGTCGGTGGTCCTCCAGTGGAGCGGATCCGGTTCCGGCAGCTCGTCGATGTCTGCGCGCGGATCCGTGTGGCGGGCCGACATGGGGCAGTTCGCCAATGGTGGCTCGGTGACCATGCGGGTCACGGCCACCGACAAGCGAGGCAACACCACGACCGGGCCGTCCCGGACGATCGACGTGGACCCGTGCCCGCAGTAGTCCCATTCGTCCTGCACCAAAACTTGTAAGACTTCGGGGCCTTCGGTGCTCCCACTCGTGTACGCACACGAGAGCCGGAGGCACCCAGATGAACCGCATCGCCCACACGATCGTCATCACCGCTGCAGCCTGGGCTGTCCTGACCGGGCTCACCGGCTGCGCAACCGAACCTGAGACCCCGGCGCCGGCACCGACGACCACCCACGCGCCGCCGCCGGCGCAGGTGACGGTCGCCCCCGCGGCGCGACCGGTCGGCAAGCCGACAGATCTCTCGATCCCGGCGATCGGGGTCACTGAGCGCCTGCACGCCGTGGGTCTGAAGTCCGACGGCGCGATGCAGACGCCGGGCTTCGGCGACGCGGGCTGGTACGACCGCGGGCCGCGCCCTGGCGCACCGGGTCCCGCTGTGCTGGTGGCCCACGTCCACGGCCCAGCAGGCGACGACGTGTTCGCCCGCCTGCACGAGCTCAAGGCGGGGGACCAGGTGACGGTCAAGCGGACTGATGGCAGTTCGACGTTCATCGTCGAGTCCGTGGAGAGCGCGCGCAAGGAGAAGCTGCCGATCAAGCGCATCTGGAACGACACCGACGTCCCGGTGCTGCGGCTGATCACGTGCGGCGGCAAGCCGGACCCGGTCACCCGGATGTACCCCGACAACACGATCGTCTACGCCCGATTGGCGCTCTGACCTGCGGTTTCGCCCGCCCCATGAGCTGGTCGGAAAAGACTTCGCGAAAAGTTGCAAGGACTCATGGACATACCTGCTCCTACATCCGAGCAAGCAAGAACACAGACCTCACCACGACGGACAGCACCACCAACCAACAGGAGACCATGACATGAACACCACCATCCGCAACCTGATCGTCGCCGCCCCGCTGGCCGCCGCAGCGCTCACGCTGGTCCCGGCCGCCGCCATCGCCTCGGAGCCCGGCCCGGTCATCGTCATGCCGCACCACGTCGACCCGCAGCCCGACCTCGACAAGCTCGCCCCGGCGCCCAAGCCGGTCGATCCCGAGGACAAGGTCGTCGCCCCGAAGCCCTCGAAGCCGAAGGGCCCGGGCGGCATCACGAACCCCCAGCCCTGCCCGACGCACGGCGTCGACTGCACGCCGAACGACGGCGGCGACGGCGGGTCGAAGGACTCCGACGACGTGGTGGACAGCTTCGAGCTGCCGACCCGTGTCGACGCGGGAGTCGCGTCCGAGGAGCCGATCGGCGAGCTGGATCTGGCGTGGCTGTTCGCCGGCGGCCTGGCCGTCACGGCTTCGGGTGTCGCATTCGCGGTCCGGAAGAGCACGCGCAGCAACGTTTGATGCGCGCAGACAGAAGGGCCTCGCACCGTCTCGGGTGTGCGAGGCCCTTCTGTGTCCCACGGGGCTGTCCGGGGCGTGGGGGAGAGCCCGCCCCGAGTAGACTGGGGCCAATCATCTGGGCACATCAAAGGACACAGCAGTGAGCAACGAAGCAACCACGGTCGGTACGTCGCGGGTCAAGCGCGGCATGGCAGAAATGCTCAAGGGCGGCGTCATCATGGACGTCGTCAACGCCGAGCAGGCCAAGATCGCCGAGGATGCCGGCGCCGTCGCTGTGATGGCGCTCGAGCGCGTACCTGCCGACATCCGCTCGCAGGGTGGCGTGGCCCGAATGAGCGACCCGGATCTGATCGACGGCATCATCGAGGCCGTCTCGGTCCCGGTGATGGCCAAGGCCCGCATCGGTCACTTCGTCGAGGCGCAGGTGCTGCAGTCGCTCGGCGTTGACTACATCGACGAGTCCGAGGTGCTGACCCCGGCCGACTACGCCAACCACATCGACAAGTGGCAGTTCACGGTGCCGTTCGTGTGTGGCGCGACCAACCTGGGTGAGGCGCTGCGGCGGCTGACCGAGGGTGCGGCGATGATCCGCTCCAAGGGCGAGGCCGGCACCGGCGACGTCTCCAACGCAACGACCCACATGCGCCAGATCCGTGCGCAGATCCGCCGCCTCGGTTCGCTGTCCGAGGACGAGCTGTTCGTCGCGGCCAAGGAGCTGCAGGCTCCCTACGACCTGGTCAAGGAAGTCGCCGAGAACGGCAAGCTCCCGGTCGTGCTGTTCACCGCCGGCGGCATCGCCACCCCCGCCGACGCGGCGATGATGATGCAGCTCGGCGCCGAGGGCGTGTTCGTCGGCTCGGGCATCTTCAAGTCCGGCAACCCGGCCCAGCGTGCCGAGGCGATCGTCAAGGCCACGACGTTCTTCGACGACCCCGACGTGATCGCCAAGGTCTCGCGCGGTCTGGGCGAGGCCATGGTCGGCATCAACGTCGACGACATCCCCGAGCCCCACCGGCTGGCTGAACGGGGTTGGTAGGGCGTGAGCGGCTCGTCCCTCGCTGCTGCCGTGCTTCGCGCGGGCGCCCGCTCGCTACGCTGGGCCCATGGTCGGGCTCCGCCGTGCCGATCGAGCCCCTCTGCATGGCCCGAACGGGCCATTTCTCGCCGGGATGACAAACTTTCCGCACATCCGCGTCAGGATGTCTGTGGGAGTACGTCTCACATGCGCAACCACATCGGTTGAGCACGGCGTCAAGGGAGTAATTCATGAAGAGGTCAACGAAGGGCGCCCTGGCGGCGTCGGCCGCCGGGATCCTGCTGCTCGGCGGCGCCGGTTCGCTCGCATTTTGGAACGCCAACGTCAACGTTCCCGGCGGCAGCATCGCCAGTGGCGAGCTCAAGTTGTCGACACCTGACTGCGGCGCTGGCTGGCTGCTCGACGACGGCGAAGCCACAGCGAACGATCCGTACGCTGCGGGCGATCAGGTCGTCCCGGGAGACGTGATCACCAAGGTCTGCACGTTCGACATCACGGCACTCGGGGACCATCTGCGGGCGACGCTCGGCGTCACCGGCGGAGGGTTCGCTGCGGCCAACGCCCTGACAGCCGATCTCGACATCGCTGCGACATACCAGATCGACGGCGTCGACATCCCGGCTGAGATCACCGAGGGCAACCACGGCGACACCGTCACGGCGACGATCGCGGTGACGTTCGACGAGGCATCGCTCAACGGCACGCAGGACCTGACCGCAACGCTCAATGCGGTCACGATCGCTGCCCAACAGGTCCACAGCTGATCTGATCCGGTCCGCCTCCACGGGGCGGACCGGTTAGGGGCCCACGATGGCGACACATTGCGTCGAACGTCAGACGATGAGAGGGCGGCTGGTCCAGGCCACCTCGTGGTTCGTCATGTCGACGATCCTGCTCGTGCTCTGTGTGTCCGTGCTGATCCCTCGGCTTACCGGGGCGGAGCCATTCACGATCCTCACCGGGTCGATGAAGCCCGGTATGCCGCCGGGGACGTTGGTCGTGGTCAAGCCGATCGCCGCGTCGGACATCGGCGTCGGCACGGTCATCACGTACCAGCTCACCTCAGGTGAACCGGACGTCGTGACGCACCGCGTCGTCGGTATCGGCTTTGACGGCCACGGCGAACGCATCTTCCGCACGCAAGGGGACGCCAACAGTGCCCCTGATCCCAAGCCGGTCAGGCCGGTGCAGATCAAGGGCGAGCGGTGGTATGCGATCCCCTACCTCGGTCACGTGTCGAATGCGTTGACCGCGGCACAACGACAAACCGCGGTGGTGATCGTCGCGATCGGCCTGCTGGTGTACGCGGCCAGCATGTTCACCGCCGCAGCACGCGCGCGCGTCAGGAAGGAGGGTTCCCATGTCCAGTCATAGGAGCACCACCCGTCGGGGCCTGTCGTCAGTCCGGGTCCGCGCGCTGCTGAGCCTCGGTGTCGCCTTCGGTATCGGCTCGGTCAGCACGTTCGCCTCGTGGACGGATGACGTCACTGTCACCGGAACGACCTTCACCGCCGGCACGCTCGACCTCCAGGTCAACAACGCCGACTCGTATGCCACGACGACTCTGAGCATGACGGCCATGGTGCCGGGCACCACGTCGTCCGAGGTATTGGCGGTCAAGAACAACGGCACGGTCCCCGCGAAGTACACCCTGACCGGCGGCCTGACCGGGACCAATGCTGCCGACTACAACACCGCAGCCGCGAACGGCTTGACGCTCACGATTCGGCTCGGGGGTGTCAAGTCCGGCGCCACCTGCACCGGCGGCACAGCACTGGTCAGCGATCAGCCGTTGACCAGCACGACGACGACCACGATCCTCACGCGACGGCCCGCCGCGGCACTGACCGCCGGCGGAGGCACCGAGAGCCTGTGCTTCCAGGTCAAGCTTGCGGACACCGCGCCGAGCAGCCTGCAGGGCAAGGCCGCGACAGCGACGTTCACGGCGACCGGCACCTCGGACATCTCATGACGCGGCGCACGATGAGGCACACCGCTCGGGAGGTCCTCCTGACGGCGGGTTCGAGCCTCGGCCTGGTCTGCATCCTGGCGACCGCCGCCGGGTATGCCTTCGGCATCACGCCGCTGGTGTTCCGGTCCGGTTCGATGTCGCCCGCCATCGATACCGGCGACCTCGCCGTTGCCCGTACGGTCGACACCTCGTCACTGGAGGCTGGAGACATTGTCTCGGTCGTCAACGCCGACGGGAACCGGGTGACTCACAGGCTCCGCGAGATGTCGGCGCAGGGCGATACGCACCGGCTGACGCTCCAAGGCGACGCCAACCGGGCACCCGATGCCGAGGTCTACACCGCGGCTCGCGTCGAGCGCGTCCTCTTTGACATCCCGAAGGCCGGCTACATCGTCGATGCAGCGGCGGGCTCGGGTGGACTGTTCGTGCTCGGCGCGTATGTCACGGGGATGCTGGTGCTGGCGTTCCGTCGGCCCCCGCCGGGTGGGACGGACCCGCCAGTGCGCGGCAAACGCGGGGGAGCGCGCAAGGCGGCGCGTGGGTCGAGTGGGTCGCGTGTGACGGTGCGCACGGCCGGGGGTGTGGCCCTCGGCGCCACGCTCGTGGTGGCCTCACCGGCTTCGGCAGCGTTCTGGACGAACGATGCGCCGGCGACAGGCACGACCTTCTCGGCATACACACTCCCCGCGCCGGCGACGTTCTCGTGCGGCGGGGTCGGGTTGCTCTCCGTGACGTTCACGTGGGCGGCCGTCAGTGGAGCAACCAACTACACGCTGCATTACGGGTCCGGAGGAGCGACCACCAGGACTGTGACGGGGACGTCGACCAGCGTCACCACTGCGATCATCGGCGGCACCGCATGGGTCGTCGCCAACCGAGGCTTCGGCTCGACGACCTGGACCTCGGGCGCATCCAACACTCGCAACTACACGGTCGCCGTGGTCAGTCTCTGCAGCTGACGGTGGTGCCCGCGCAGCCGCCGTACGCAGATAGAGTCTTCGCCGGGTGGGAGCCCGATCGGAAGCAGGTGTCGCGCGTGGGACGACGCAAGGCCAGGTCCGGCCCGCGTACCAGCGGTTTCTGGCGTTCGACCCTCCTCAACGTCGGTGCCGCTCTGGGCGCAATCTGCCTGGTCGCCGCGGGACTGGGTGCGGCGCTGGGCGTCACACCGATCGCATTCGATTCGGACTCGATGGCGCCGGCCATCTCCTCTGGCGACCTTGCGCTCGCGAGGAGCGTGTCGGCCGGCGACATCGGCGAAGGTGACATCGTCAGCGTGACCGACCGACAGGGTCGGCGGGTGACGCACCGCGTCGTCCAGGTCCAGCCCTATGGCAGCAGCATCCGGCTGACGCTCCAGGCCGATGACAGTGGCGCGCCGGACGCCGAGGCGTACGACGTCACCGAAGCAGACCGGGTGTTCATGTCGATCCCATGGCTCGGCCATGTGTTCGGGCCGGCGCGAGGACTGGTCGCGATCAGCATCGGCGGCGTGTTTGTGGCGTGCCTCGCGATCGTGGTGTTCGTCCCGCGCCGACGCATCCGCGGGACACGTCGAACCGACACGTGAGACTGCTGGTTGGTTCGGCTCAGTTACCCCCTATGATGCTCACATCACCGCGTCGAAGTATGGGAGTGCTTCGCATGGCGCGGAGGTACACAGAGGGAGCATGGACTCGGACGCTTGCGTCCCAGACGTGCTTGCCTCCGTCGAACCCGATCGGGAGGGATATCCGAGAGGGAGCGGCGGCGGCGGCGTATCCCCTGGAGATTCGTCTCTTTCGCCGCCGTCGTCGTCCGACGGAGGACACCCGCTCCGGCCGGCACGACCGGGCGCGCCGGTAGGCTCGTGGGGTGGCTTCCCCGTCGATTGGCGTCTTCGCCCTGCAGGGCGACGTACGCGAGCACCTGCGCGTTCTCGGTGATCTTGGCGTGCCCTCGCTCACGGTGCGCCGGCCCGAGGAGCTGGCCCGGTGTGACGCGCTCGTGCTGCCCGGCGGTGAGTCGACCACGATGTACAAGCTGGCGCGTTCGTTCGAGCTCTTCGACCCGCTGGTCGAGCGCATCCGGGGTGGCATGCCGGCCTTCGGCACATGTGCCGGCATGATCATGCTGGCCGACCACATCGAGGACGGCATTGTGGGGCAGGAGACGCTCGGCGGGCTGGACATCACGGTGCGTCGCAATGCGTTCGGTCGCCAGGTCGAATCGTTCGAGGGCGACATCGAGTTCGACGGATTCGGCGAGCCCGTGCACGCGGTGTTCATCCGCGCGCCTTGGGTCGAGACGCTCGGCCCCGACGTGCAGCCCCTTGCCACGATCCCGACCGGCGAGGCCGCCGGTAGAATTGTCGCCGTTCGACAAGGCAACCTGATGGCGACCTCGTTCCATCCCGAAGTCGGGAATGACGACCGCATCCATCGCTACTTCGTCGACCTCGTCAAGCAGTCGTAGGAACACAGCGCATCTAGAAAGGACGTGCCCATGTCAGGCCACTCCAAGTGGGCGACGACCAAGCACAAGAAGGCCATCGTCGACGCCAAGCGCGGCAAGATGTTCGCCAAGATGGTCAAGAACATCGAGGTCGCCGCCAGGGTTGGCGGACCCGACCCTGACGGCAACCCGACGCTCTACGACGCGATCCAGAAGGCCAAGAAGTCCTCGGTGCCCAAGGACCACATCGACCGTGCCGTCAAGCGCGGCGGCGGTGTCGGCGACGATGCAGTCGACTACATCACGATCATGTACGAGGGCTATGCCCCCGGCGGCGTCGCGCTGCTCGTCGAGTGCCTCAGCGACAACCGCAACCGCGCCGCGATGGAGGTGCGCACCGCGATGACCCGCAACGGCGGCACCATGGCCGACCCGGGCTCGGTGTCCTACATGTTCCACCGCAAGGGCGTCATCATCGTGCCGACCGAGCAGGAGGGCGGCCCGACCAACGAGGACGACGTCCTGATGGCGGTCCTCGACGCCGGCGCCGAGGAGGTCAACGACCTCGACGGCTCGTTCGAGGTCATCTGCGAGCCGACCGACCTCGTGGCCGTACGCACGGCGCTGCAGGAGGCCGGGCTCGACTACGACTCGGCTGATGCGTCCTTCGTGCCGACCGTGACGGTCGAGGTCGATGTCGATGCCGCGACCAAGGTCATGCGCCTGATCGATGCCCTCGAGGACAGCGACGACGTGCAGAACGTCTTCGCCAACTTCGACGCCTCCGACGAGGTCATGGCCCAGGTCCAGTGACCGAGTGAAGGTCGAGGACCCGGCAGGGGAGACCTGGCGGATCAAACGCCGCTGGCTGCCCTGGCGTCGCAAGGTGCGCGATGTGCCCGACGTACCCGTCGACGGTTTCACTGTCGGCGGCGATGACCTGTTCAGTGCGATCGTCGCCGTGATCGTCGTGGTGCTCCTGCTGCCCGTGGTCATCGTGCTGGCGGTGATGCTGGCGGAGTTGTTGCTGCTCTTCCTCCTGTTGCCGCTGTGGCTCGCCGCGCCGGAGTGTCGACCGGCGGCGCCTGGCCGATCGAGGTGTGGCGCGGCAGGACCTACGTCGGCACCGAGTCGGTCAAGGGCTGGGGCCCGTCGGGCGTGCGCATGCACGACATCGCCGACGCCATCCGGCTCGGGCGGCGGGGCACGGATTTCCCGCTCGGCGAGTCGGCTTCGTCCTGACGGAGACGCCGTCTAGGCTGTCGAACATGCGTTCGGTATGCACGGTGGTCGGCCCATGAGAGTGCTGGGGATCGACCCGGGGCTCACCCGGTGCGGTGTGGGTGTCGTGGACGGCTCGGTCGGCCGACCCTTGACCATGGTCGACGTCGGCGTGTTCCGCACGCCCGCGGACCTCGACATCGCCCGGCGACTGCACCAGCTGGAGCAGCAGATCGAGGCGAGCATCCTTGAGCACCGACCTGATGTCGTCGCCGTCGAGCGCGTCTTCAGCCAGCACAACGTCCGCACCGTCATGGGCACCGCGCAGGCCAGCGGCATCGCGATGGTCGTCGCGGCACGGCACGGCATACCCGTGCAGCTCCACACCCCGAGCGAGGTCAAGGCTGCCGTGACCGGCAGCGGGCGGGCCGACAAGGCACAGGTCACGCAGATGGTGACCCGGTTGCTCCGGCTGACGACCGCGCCGACACCCGCCGATGCCGCCGACGCCCTCGCACTCGCGATCTGCCACATCTGGCGCGGGGGAGCGCAGACGCGGCTCCAGGCCGCCAGTCGAAAAGGCCACCCGATGATCGCCCACGTACGCGGTCCCGTCGCCGCCGTGACCCTGACCTCGGCCGTCATCGACGTCGGCGGTGTCGGCATGCAGGTCATGTGCACGCCCAGCACGATCGCGTCGCTGCGCATCGGTCAGGAGGTGCAGCTCTCGACGTCGATGGTCGTGCGCGAGGACTCGTTGACGATCTTCGGCTTCGCCAACACTGACGAGCGAGACATGTTCGAGCTCGTCCAGACCGCGAGCGGTGTCGGCCCCAAGGTTGCGCAGGCGATGTTGGCGGTGCTCGACCCCGACCGGCTGCGCCAGGCGATCGGGCAGGGCGACCTCGCCACGCTTGACCTCGGTGCCCGGCATCGGCCGCAAGGGCGCCGAGCGCATCGTCGTCGAGCTCAAGGACCGCGTCGGCGTGGCAACACTCGCCGTCACCGGTGCGCCCGCGTGGCGCGACCAGGTCCACGAAGCTCTGCTGGGGCTCGGCTGGTCGGCCCGCGACGCCGATGCTGCGCTCGAACGCGTCGCCGCCGAGATCGAGCCCGGTGCGACGCCCGACGTCTCCACCGTTCTGCGCGACGCGCTCCGCACCCTGTCGAAGGCCCGCTGATGGACGAACGCGAAGAGTTTGAAGCGATCGTCGCCGAGGCCGGACCCGAGGACCGCGCCTTCGAGGCGGCGCTGCGTCCCCGCACCCTCGACGAGCTGATCGGCCAGGAACGTGTGCGCGAGCAGCTCTCGCTCATGCTCGAGGCGGCCGTGGCCCGCGGACGTACGCCCGACCATGTGCTGCTGTCAGGGCCACCCGGGCTGGGCAAGACCACGATCGCGATGATCATCGCCCACCAGCTCGCCGCGCCTCTGCGCATCACGAGCGGACCGGCGATCCAGCATGCCGGCGACCTCGCCGCGATCCTGTCCGGGGTCAACGAGGGCGATGTCCTGTTCATCGACGAGATCCACCGCATGTCGCGCCCGGCCGAAGAGCTCCTCTACATGGCGATGGAGGACTTCCGGGTCGACGTCATCGTCGGCAAGGGCCCTGGCGCCACCGCGATCCCGCTCGAGATCCCGCCGTTCACGGTCGTCGGTGCGACGACCCGCGCCGGACTGCTGCCGAGCCCTCTGCGTGACCGGTTCGGGTTCACGGCGCAGCTCGACTACTACGCCGCCGCCGAGCTGCACCGCATCGTCGACCGCTCGTCTGGCCTCCTCGGCCTCGAGGTGACCGAAGACGGTGGGCGCGAGATCGCCTCCAGGTCGCGCGGCACGCCACGCATCGCCAACCGCCTGCTGCGCCGGGTGCGCGACTTCGCCGAGGTGCGCGCCGGGGGAGTCGTCGACCACACCGTGGCGCGCGACGCGCTGGCCCTCTACGAGGTCGACGAGCTTGGCCTCGACCGACTCGACCGCGCGGTTCTCGACGCACTGTGCCGCAGCTTCGGCGGCGGCCCGGTCGGCGTCTCGACTCTTGCGGTCGCTGTCGGCGAGGAACGCGAGACCGTCGAGGAGCTCGCCGAACCCTTCCTCGTACGCCTGGGATTCCTGGCCCGCACCCCTCGCGGGCGGGTCGCCACGCCGGGCGCCTGGCGGCATTTGGGACTTCCTGTTCCGTCCACGCTCGACCAATTGCCGCTCGACGACGACTCCTGACGACGCTTCTGGCATGAGCGACGTCACGATTGTTCTGGCGAAGGGCTAAACTTCCCGATGGCCTCCGGCCATGCCTGCTCAGCGGCGGCAACCTCACACTCATTTCGGGAGCATCAACCGTGCAAGACCTTGGCGTCCTTCTGCCCCTTCTCCTCATCATCGTGGCCTTCTTCTTCCTGGTGCTGCGTCCCGCGCGTGCGCGCCAGCGGGAGTTCCTCAAGGTGCAAAGTGAGCTGGTTCCCGGCGCGCGCGTGATGATCGCGAGCGGCATCTTCGGCGAGATCGTGTCCGTCGGCGACGACACGATCGAGCTGCGCGTTGCCGCCAACACGGTCGTCACCGTCAAGCGTCAGGCCGTGGCCCAGGTCATTCCGGCGGCATCGCCCGAGACGACACGAGACCGAGACCGAGACGGGCACTGACGACTGATGGCGACATCTGCCAAGAGCCGGGGCACCAAGGCGGCCAGCAACCTGCCGCGCCCCAGGCGCACCCTGGTGCTCTTCCTGGCGGCGATCATCGCGCTCTACGGTCTGGTCGCGCTGATCGACCTCAACAACAAGAAGGGCGAGAGCGCCTGGCAGCCCAGGCTGGGCCTCGACCTCGAGGGCGGCACCCGCATCACGCTCAAGGCCAGCTCCAAGGACGGCAAGGTCACTCCGCCCAAGCTCGAGCAGGCCCGCGACATCATCGACCAGCGCGTCAACGCGACCGGCGTCACCGAGGCTGAGGTGACGACGCAGGGCAGCAACCAGGTCATCATCGAGATCCCCGGCGAGCGCAGGGCCAACATCGTCGACCAGGTCGGCAAGACGGCTCAGCTGCGGTTCCGGCTCGTATGGGCCGGCAACCTGTCGAGCGCGACCGCGCCGACCGACACGTCGGCCCAGCAGGCGATCATCGACAAGATCGACTGGAGCAAGCTGACCCTCGACCAGATGCTCAAGGCCGAGACGACCGGGCTGGAGAGCCTGCCCAAGGACTACCAGGCCGGCATCGCGGCACTTCAGGAGCAGGCCAAGGGGTTCCAGTGCCTCAAGAAGGGGCTTGCGGTCAACGACGTTGCCAACCGGCCGCTCGTCACGTGTGACCCGTCAAACGGCGAGGTGCAGATCCTCAGTCCCGTCGGTGATCCAGGGCACGGACGTCAAGACAGCATCACCGCAGCTCCCGCAGCAGCAGGTCAACTGGGTCGTCGAGCTGCAGTTCAAGGGCCACGGCACTGACATCTTCGACACGTCAACAAGGCGCTGTACGCACAGACGCAGGCGGGCAACGAGCAGGCCAGCCGATTCGCCATCGTGCTGGACGGCGAGGTCATCAGTGCACCGACCACCAACGGCCACTTCACCAACGGCAAGCCCCAGATCACCGGCGACTTCACCGCTGCCTCGTCCAAGGCGCTGGCCAACCAGCTCAAGTACGGTGCCCTGCCACTGACGTTCAGCGTCAACGGCAGCGAGGAGATCGGACCATCGCTGGCCGGCACGCAGCTCCACGCGGGCCTGCTCGCGGGCATCATCGGCCTGCTCCTCGTCGTGTTCTACTGCCTCTTCTACTACCGCGGTCTGGGCCTCGTGATCATCGGCTCGCTGCTCGTGGCCACCGCTCTCACGTTCGTGATGGTGCTGCTGCTCGGCAAGGGCATGGGCTTCACACTGACGTTGCCCGGCATCGCCGGACTCATCGTGGCGATCGGCATCACGGCGGACTCGTTCATCGTGTTCTTCGAGCGCATACGAGATGAGGTGCGCGACGGCAAGTCGCTGCGCCTCGCGGTCGAGGCCGGCTGGGTCCGCGCGCGAAGCACGATCCTTGCGGCCGATGCCGTGTCGATCCTCGCGGCGCTGACGTTGTTCATCTTCGCGATCGGCGTGGTCCGCGGCTTCGCGTTCGCGCTGGGTCTCACGACGCTGATCGACGTGTTCGTCGTCTTCTTGTTCACCAAGCCGCTGTTGTCGCTGCTTGCGCGCACGAAGTTCTTCGGCCAGGGCCACAAGCTGTCGGGACTCGACGCCGCACACCTGGGCATCAAGGGCCGCAAGGTCTCGGAGATCGCTCGCTCCGAAGTCCGTACCACTGGAGAGGTCAACTGATGGGCCGCATCAGCACATTCGGACAGCACCTGTACGAAGGGCGCATCTCGTTCGACTTCGTCGGGCGGCGCAAGCTCTGGTACTCGATCTCTGCGCTCATCGTGATCGTTGCTGCCCTGGCCTTCGTGCTCCGTGGCTTCAACTACGGGGTCGAGTTCAAGGGAGGCGTTGAGTTCACCGCGACGGTCCAGAACGCCAACTCTGCGACGTCTGACGACCTGGTCCAGGCTGTTGAGGACGCCGACGTGCCAGAGGCCGGCGACCCGACGGTGCAGACCTCGGGCGACAACCTCATCCGCATCCAGACGCGCGCGCTCTCCCAGGACGAGGCGACCAAGATCACCGAGTCCCTGACGAAGGCCGGGGCCACCGAGGTCAGCCAGAACCTGATCGGACCGACGTACGGCAAGCAGGTGGCCACCAAGGCGCTCACCGGTCTGATCGTGTTCCTGGTCATCGTGGTGATCTTCATCTGGGCCTACTTCCGCGAGTGGCGTATGTCCGTCGGCGCGCTTGTTGCCCTGGCGCACGACCTCGTCATCACCGGTGGTGTCTACGCGCTGTCGGGATTCGAGGTCACGCCGGCGACGGTGACCGGCCTTGCTGACGATCCTGGGCTTCTCGCTCTACGACACGGTGGTGGTGTTCGACAAGGTGCGCGAGAACACCAAGGGCATCCTCAAGTCGACGTCCAAGACGTACGCCGAGCAGGCCAACCTGGCGCTCAACCAGACGCTCGTCCGGTCGATCAACACGTCGATCACGGCACTCCTGCCTGTCGGAGCGCTCCTGATCGCCGGCGCTGCCGTGCTCGGCACCGGGCCGCTCAAGGACCTCGCGCTCGCGCTGTTCGTCGGCATGCTCGCGGGCACCTACTCCTCGATCTTCATCGCGACCCCGTTCGTGTCGCAGCTCAAGGAGCGGGAGCCGGCCATCAAGGCCCAGGCCGCTCGTGTGCTGGCCAAGCGCACCAAGCAGGCCGAAGCGCCTGTCGAGGTTGCCTCGGCTCCGGTCCACCGGCCGGTGGCGACATCGGGCGCGTCAAAGCGGGCGCAGCCCTCGCGGCAGCCGCGATCCAAGCGGGGCAAGCGAAACCCGTAGCGCCCGCACGTGACATCCCGCGCCCATGACATGCTGTACGCACCGATCAGCGGCGCGGGACAGCCCCAGCGACGTCGCACTCTGGAGGAGAAGACGATGAAGATTCCCATGGCCTTGGCCAGCGCAGTGCTGCTCGCCAGCACGCTCGCCGCCTGTGGTGGTGGCGACGGCGGCATGGTGGCGAGGACAGCGACTACTGCAAGGACCTCAAGAAGGCGTCGAAGACGTTCGGCAACCTGTCCTCGGGCAACGACCTCGGCGAGCTCGACGCTGCCTTCGCGCACGTTCCACAAGCTGGCGGACGAGGCTCCGAGCGAGATCGACAAGGACTGGAAGAAGCTCGACGGCGCCATCACGACGGTCGAGAAGGCACTCAAGGACGCCGGCCTGTCATTCGCAGACCTCGACAAGATCCAGAAGGGTCAGATGCCCGAGGGCGTCGACGCCTCGAAGCTCCAGGGCCTGGCCAACGAGATGTCCAAGCTCAGCGGCGCGGACTTCACGGCAGCCTCCAAGGCGATCGAGAAGCACGCGAAGGAGACCTGCAAGGTCGACCTCAACGCTTCATAGTCAACCGGCGGCAGGTCTCGTGGGCGACTGCCCACGAGACCTGCTGTCATTCTGCAGTGGAAGGACACATGAGCGACCTCACCGAGACGATCGATCGCCTGGTGCGTCCGATCGAGGACTGGCCCGAGCCCGGTGTGACGTTCCGTGACATCACGCCGCTGCTTGCCGACCCGATCGCCCTGGCCGCCGTCATCGACGGGCTGGTCGAGCTCGCGGAGCAGTCCGGGCCGATCGACGCGGTGCTCGGCATCGAGGCGCGGGGCTTCCTGTTCGGCCCCAGCATCGCGCTGCGCCTTGGCGCCGGGTTCGTTCCGGTGCGCAAGGCCGGCAAGCTGCCGTCGACGTCGCTTTCCACGTCGTACGACCTGGAGTACGGCTCGGCAGTCCTCGAGATGCATGTCGATGCGCTGCAGGCCGGCGCCCGAGTGCTCGTGGTCGACGACGTCCTTGCCACGGGCGGCACGATGCTCGCCGCCGCGGACCTGGTCCAGCAGGCCGGGGCGACAGTCGCCGGCAACCTCGTCCTGATCGAGCTGCTCGCGCTCGGCGGCCAGGAGCGGCTCGCCCCGGTCGGCTGTGCGAGTCTGCGTACGTACTGAGTCCTCTCCCAGAATCGAGACCCATGAACCCCCACCAGGTCCGCATCGTCGCCCTCGTGCTCGTCGCCGTGCTCGTACTGGCCACTGCGGCGACCCTGATCGATGGCCTCCTGACCTGACCCTGAGCGTGACCCGCTGGCATACCATTGAAAGACACAGTGAGGAACGCGATGGCTGAACGCACCGAGGCACCGCCGGCCGAGTCGAAGAACCCCGACTCGGCGCCGGCTTCTGCGCGTGTGCGCAACCGTTTGGCACGCATCGGCGGCAAGTCCGGGTCGTTGGATGCGGTGCTCGACCCGCTGATCAAGGTCTATCGCGCGACCCACCCCAAGGGTGACGTCTCGGCGATCCAGAAGGCATACGAGATCGCCGAGCGGATGCACGAAGGGCAGACCCGCAAGAGCGGCGACCCCTACATCACGCACCCGCTTGCGGTCGCCACGATCCTCGCCGAGCTCGGCATGACGGCGCCCACGCTGTGCGCCGCGCTGCTGCACGACACCGTCGAGGACACCGACTACACGCTCGAGGCGCTGCGGGCCGACTTCGGCGACGAGGTCCGGCAGCTCGTCGACGGCGTCACCAAGCTCGACAAGGTCAAGTACGGCGACTCGGCGCAGTCCGAGACGATCCGCAAGATGGTCGTCGCGATGAGCCGCGACATCCGCGTGCTGGTCATCAAGCTCGCCGACCGCCTGCACAACATGCGTACGCTCCGCTACCTGCGGCAGGACAAGCAGGAGCGCATCGCGCGCGAGACGATCGAGATCTTCGCGCCGCTGGCTCACCGCCTCGGCATGAACACGATCAAGTGGGAGCTCGAGGACCTCGCGTTCGCGACGCTGCACCCCAAGGTCTACGACGAGATCGTCCGGCTCGTCGCCGACCGGGCGCCGTCGCGCGAGCAGTTCCTCGAGCGGGTCGTCAGCGACGTCGAGTCCGACCTGCGCCACGTCAAGCTCAAGGCCAAGGTCTCGAGCCGGCCCAAGCACTACTACTCGATCTACCAGAAGATGCTGGTCGGCGGTCGCGAGTTCTCCGACATCTTCGACCTGGTCGGCGTACGCATCCTGGTCGACAGCGTCGCCGACTGCTATGGCGTCCTCGGCGTGCTGCACGCCCGGTGGAACCCCATCCCCGGACGGTTCAAGGACTACATCTCGGTCCCGAAGTTCAACATGTACCAGTCGCTGCACACGACCGTGATCGGCCCGCAAGGCAAGCCGGTCGAGCTGCAGATCCGTACGTACGCGATGCACCGCCGGGCCGAGTACGGCGTCGCGGCGCACTGGAAGTACAAGGAAGACGCCACGGCGGGCAAGTCCGGCAAGGGTCCCGACAAGGACGACATGCTGTGGCTGCGCGAGCTGCTGGACTGGCAGTCCGAGACGTCGGACTCCGTCGACTTCCTCGACTCGCTTGCGATTCGAGATCAACAACGCCGGCGTCTATGCCTACACGCCGCGCGGCGACCTGATCCAGCTGCCGGCCAAGGCGACGCCGGTCGACTTCGCGTACGCCGTGCACACCGAGGTCGGTCACGCCTGCATCGGCGCCCGGGTCAACGGCCGCCTGGTGTCGCTGGAGTCGGAGCTCGAGAGCGGCGACGTCGTCGAGATCTTCACGTCGAAGTCGCCCGATGCGGGGCCGAGCCGCGACTGGCTCGAGTTCGTCGCCAGCCCGCGAGCCCGCAACAAGATCCGCCAGTGGTTCACCAAGGAGCGCCGCGACGAGGCGATCGAGCGCGGCAAGGACCTGATCGCCAAGCAGATGCGCAAGGAGGGTCTGCCGCTGCACCGGCTGTTCCGGCACGAGACCCTCGACACCGTCGCCAAGGAGCTGCACCTTGCCGACGTGTCGACGCTCTATGCGTCGGTCGGCGAGGGCAACGTCGGGGCCCAGAACGTCGTCGAGCGGGTCATCGACCTCGCCGGCGGCCGTGAAGGCGCCGAGGAGGACCTCGCGGAGGCGACCTCGCTGCCGGGCGTCGGCACGCGCCAGCCGCGCACGGAGAGCCGCGACGCCGGTGTCGTCGTCGAGGGGCTCGACGGCGACATCATGATCAAGCTGGCCCGGTGTTGCACGCCCGTGCCGGGTGACGCGATCGAGGGGTTCGTCACGCGTACGGCAGGGGTGTCGGTCCACCGCACCGACTGCGTCAACCTGCTGGCCCTGCGCAGCCAGCCCGAGCGGCTCGTCGCGGTGCACTGGGCGCCGACCGGCAAGAGCACGTTCCTCGTGGCGGTGCAGGTCGAAGGGCTCGACCGCCCCGCGGCTGCTGAGCGACATCACGCGGGTCATCTCCGACCAGCACGTCAACATCTTGTCGGCGTCGCTGACGACGGGCCGAGACCGGGTCGCCAAGTCGAAGTTCACGTTCGAGATGGCCGACCCCAAGCACCTGGGCCACGTGCTGTCGGCCGTACGCACCGTCGAAGGCGTCTTCGACGTCTACCGCCTCACCCAATAACGCTGACGGGTCACTTTTGGCCCGCTGACGGGTCACTTGTGGCCCGCTGACGGGTCACTTTGGCCCAGTGACGGGTCAGTTTGTCGCGTGAGTCTGGGTAGCGGGTCATGACTGGACGGGAACCCCACCATCGGGCGAGTGGCTTGATGCCCAGCAGTTCGCCGAGCTCGTCCTCGAACGACGTGTCGACCCCGAAGATCCGTGATTTGTTGCCGATGACCCAACGCCATCCGTACATCTCAGCGAGGTAGTCGCGACGATCCTGATCGTGCATCAGATGAGGGGTCGCGGTGTGGAACTCGGCGCCGTCGTACTCCGATGCAATGAGCCGCTCCGGGTAGGGCAGGTCGATGAAGAACGACCTGCCGAAATCGTCGACGACCTCGAACTGCGGCTCCGGAGGTGGAAACCCAGCGTCCAGCATGCGCAGTCGCTGCCAGACTCGCCAGGCGACTGGCTTCTCGGCTCGATGAGGACTGCGAGGCTGCGGGCCTGGACGATGCCTCGATAGCCCTTCAGCCGAGCCACATGCTCGACCACCGCATCGACCTCGACGAGCCCGGCGTGTGCGAATGCGTCGGCGGCCGCCAGGGCGTACGGGCGATACATCTTCCGCAGCAGGTCGGAGACGGTCCGGACTGGTGTCGTCACATGCACGCCGTCCACGTACTCGATGTCCTCACTGCGGATGATGGCCTGCCTGGCACGGCTGCCGTGATGTCGTACGCGACCGACTCCGTGCCGAGCCACCATCGCCGGCTCGAAGTCGTGCCGACGGCCGGGCGCGAAGACGTCGAGTCCGCGTACCCATGCAGCAGTTTCGTCACAGACGACCGCGTTCTGCGGGGCGACGAGCTTGATCGCGCGCAATCGGCCGCTGCGGGAGTCGGGCACCCGAGCGTCCACATAGACATTGCGAAACTCACGACGTACGAGGCCGAGCTTGAGTGGGACCGAAGGGTCTTCGGTGGCAGGCCAAGATCGCGGGCCATCTGTGAGGTGAAGGGAAATCCGTCGTGGATCAGCGAGGACATGCACCGGATGAAAGCCGCCTACGCCCTTGACGTCGACCTGTCGTCCACAGGCCGACGAAAACTGACCCGTCAGCGGGCGAAAAGTGACCCGTCAGCGGGCAAAAAGTGACCCGTCGGCGGGGCAAAAGTGACCCGTCAGCGTTGGGTTGGCGTGTTGAGAAGTGGGTGCTCCGTTAGGGTCGCGGGATGCGACTGCAGGGGTGTCCGCGGCGCGGCTAGCTTGGCTGGCCGCGATGCTGCTGTCGATCTGCGTTTTGGCGGCGTGTGGCGGCGATCGTGAGGGCTGATCCGATCAGCGTGCTGCCAACGTGGCCGACGAGACAGCGAACGCCCTCGCCCTGCGCTGGACGGCGCCCCAGGCAGTGCCTCCGAGACCGGCGCTCGCGTACGCCACGAACGGCGCCATCGACCTCGTCATGGGGGAGCACGCCGACCAGAACGTCACGATTGCACCCGTCCGCTGGGAGGGGAAATCGGACGACAGCGGTGCCGAGATCGACGTACGCATCTCGGTCCGCCTTCCGTCTGACACCGGCGGAGCGATCGGCTCGACCCGGGAAGCCAGCAGCGCGACGCGCTGCTACCGCTTCGTCATCATCTCCAACCGCAACTACGACCAGGTCGAGCACAGCGATGTCTCGTGTCCCGACGGGCCCGATCCGGTGCCGCCCACACCGCCACCCGCCCCGAAGCTTCCCGACGACACCCAGAAGCGGATCGCGAAGCTGCTGAAGTCGACCGACGCGGAGCGCCTGGCCGACGACGTGCAGGCCGCGTTCAGGGAGGAAGGCGTCTACGCCCGCAGCGCCGCCGATGCCGGCGTCTGATCGTGACCGTCGGCATCGGTGGGGAGAACAGAGACTGCATCGTCGGCCTCCGTGACCCGGACGGCAACATCTCTTCCCCGGTTTCCCCCGCGATGGTTGCAACCCGGAGAGATCGGCTGCGATCCCAGGCTCGTCACCAACCCCCGCAGTGAGGCGGTGGGTCAGGAGTAGTCGGCCTGGGCCTTCTTGGCCATGTCGAGGAAGGCTTCCTTGGAGGCCTTGTCGGCTTCGAGGTCCTTGACCTTCTTCTTGTCGCCCTTGGCCTCGGCCGCGGCGATCTTCTCGCCGACCTCGTCGATCGCGTGCTGCAGCTTGCCGATCATGTCGTCGGCGCGAGCGGACTTCTCCGGATCCGTCTTCTTCCACTTGCTCTCGGTGGCCTCGCGGACGGCCTGCTCGACCTTGCGGATGCGACCCTCGAACTCGCTGATGCTGGCGCGCGGGACCTTGCCGGCGGCTTCCCAGCGATCGGCGATGTCGAGCCAGGCCTTGCGCGCGGCGTCGACATCCTTGATCGGGAGCAGCTTCTCGGCCTCGGCGAGGATCTCGAGCTTCTTCTCGGCGTTGACCTCGTACTCGGCGTCGAGCAGGGCATTGGCCTCGTCGCGCGCCGTGAAGAACGCGTCCTGCGCCGCCCGGAACCGCTTCCAGAGCTTGTCCTCGACGTTGCGAGGCGCCGAGCCGGCCTTCTTCCACTCGGCCATCAGGTCGCGATACTTGCCGGCGGTCTGGCCCCAGTCGGTCGACGTCGAGAGCGCCTCGGCCTCGACGATCAGCTTCTCCTTGATCGTCTTGGCGTGCTCGCGCAGGGTCGACTGCTCGCCGAAGTGGGTCTTGCGGCGGCGCGTGTATGCCGTGCGGGCCGTGCTGAATCGGTGCCACAGCTCGTCGTCGGCGGACTTGCTGAGCCGGGGGAGCGCCTTCCACTCGTCGAGCAGGGCGCGGAGCTTGTCGGCGCCGGCCTTCCAGTCGCTGCCGGCGGCGATCTTCTCGGCCTCGTCGGCGATGCGGGTCTTCTCGGTCTGCGCCTCGGCGACCTTGGCCGCGCGCTCGACCTTGCGCTGCTCGCGATGCTGGTCGATCGCGGGCTGCAGGGCGTCGAGCCGCTTCAGCAGCGAGTCCAGATCACCCAGCGCCTGGGCGTCGACGATCTGCGCGCGCACCTTGGTGACCGCCTTGGCCGCGTCGTCGGGAGACAGCGCGCCGCCCTCGAGCCGCTTCTCCAGCAGGTCGACCTCGACCTCGAGACCCTCGTAGCGTCGCACGTACAAGGACATCGCCTCGACGGGATCACCGCCGGGCCACTGGCCGATCAGTCGTTCACCGTCAGTGGTCTTGACGTAGACATTGCCTTCGTCGTCGACACGACCCCAGGGGTTCGTGGGCGCAGAACTCATGGGCGACAGTCTAGGCGTCGGCCGGGCTGGGGGTGGTCAGTGCGTCTCGCGTACCCTGTCGCACGTGCTTCTCACGTCATTTCCGGCCGGTCCGCTGCAGGCGAACTGCTACTTCGTCTCGCGCGGTCCCGGCACCGGTTGCGCGATCATCGACCCCGGAATGGACGCCATGGAAGGGGTCCACGCGGTCGTCGCCGAGCACAACCTGACACCCACCGCCGTGCTCATCACGCACGGCCACTTCGACCACATGTGGTGCGCCCAGGATGTCGCGAGCGAGTACGGCTGCCCGGTCTGGATCCACCCCGCCGACAAGCACCTGCTCGGCGACCCGATGGCGGCGATCTCCAACGAGTCGTCCGCGATGCTCCGCGCACAGCTCGGCATGACCGACCTCCCCGAGTTCACCGAACCGGCAGACGTACGCGATGCGGTCGACGGCGCGCGCATCGACGTCGACGGCCTGACGTTCCTCGTCGACCACGTGCCCGGTCACACGCCCGGCACGGTGTTCTACCGCGTCGACTACGACGGCCCCGAGGACGTCTCGCAGGTCATGTTCTCCGGCGACTTCCTGTTCGCCGGCTCGATCGGCCGCACGGACCTCACCGGCGGGTCGCACCCGCAGATGCAGGACAGCCTGCGCGACCGGGTGCTGCCGCTCGACGACGACATCGTCGTGCTGCCCGGCCACGGCGGCCAGACGTCGATCGGCCGCGAGCGCGCGACCAACCCGTTCCTCGCGGAGCTGATCGCATGAGCGGCAAGGGCGGCAAGCTGTCAGGCTTCCCCGAGTTCCTGCCGGCCGAGCGCAATGTCGAGCTGATCGTGCTCGACCACCTGCGCACGGTCTTCGAGCTGCACGGCTTCGCGTCGGTCGAGACCCGCGCGGTCGAGACGATGGACCAGCTGCTCCGCAAGGGCGAGATCGACAAAGAGGTGTACGTCCTGCGGCGTCTGCAGGCAGGCGAGGGCGACAGCGACTCGGGCATGGGGTTGCACTTCGACCTCACCGTGCCGTTCGCCCGGTACGTCCTGGAGAACGCCGGCAAGCTCGAGTTCCCGTTCCGCCGCTACCAGATCCAGAAGGTGTGGCGGGGCGAGCGGCCCCAGCAGGGGCGCTTCCGCGAGTTCACCCAGGCCGACATCGACATCGTCGCCAAGGACGAGCTGCCGTTCCACTTCGACGTCGAGGTCGCGCAGGTCATGGCCGAGGCGCTGTCCGGCCTGCCCGTGCCGCAGCTGACGCTGCAGGTCAGCAACCGCAAGGTGCTCGAGGGCTTCTACCTGGGCCTCGGCATCGCCGAGCCGACCGCGGTCATGCCGATCGTCGACAAGCTCGACAAGGTGCCGGCCGACAAGATCGCCGAGCAGCTGCAGACCGACGCCGGCCTCACCGCCGAGCAGGCCGCGCAGTGCCTGGCGCTGGCCGACGTACGCACGACCGACGACTCGTTCGTCGACGCCGTACGCGCGCTGGGCGTCACGCACCCGCTGCTCGACGAGGGCCTCGACGAGCTGCGCCAGGTCGTCATCGGCGCGGCCGGCGCCGAGGGCGTCGACATCGTCGCTGACCTGCGCATCGCGCGCGGGCTCGACTACTACACCGGCACGGTGTTCGAGACCCGCATGGCGGGCTACGAGCACCTCGGCTCGATCTGCTCGGGCGGCCGCTACGACCAGCTCGCCAGCGACGGCAAGAACACCTATCCCGGTGTCGGCATCTCGCTCGGCGTGTCCCGGCTGCTCGTGCCGCTCGTTGCCGACGGCCTCACGGCTGACCGCTCGGTGCCCAGCACGGTGCTGGTCGCACTGGTCGACGAGGAGTCCCGTCCGGCCAGCGTCGAGGTCGCCTCTGCGCTGCGATCTCGCGGCATCCCCACCGAGGTCGCAGCGAGCGCGCAGAAGTTCGGCAAGCAGATTCGCTACGCCGAACGCCGGGGCATACCGTTTGTCTGGTTCCCCGCCAACGGCGACGACCCGCACAAGGTCCGCGACATCCGCGTCGGCGAGCAGCTCGACGCAGATCCGACCACCTGGGCCCCGCCTGCCGAAGACCTCAAGCCTCACATCCTGAGCACACCTAGCAAGGAGCAGAACACGTGATCCGCACCCACGACGCCGGAAGCCTGCGCGCCGAACACATCGGCCAGCAGGTCACCCTCGCCGGATGGGTGGCGCGTCGTCGAGATCACGGCGGCGTCGCGTTCATCGACCTGCGCGAGGCTTCGGGCGTCGTGCAGGTCGTCGTACGCGAGGAGGTCGCGCACCAGCTGCGGGCCGAGTACTGCCTCAAGATCGTCGGCACGGTGCAGAAGCGCCCCGAGGGCAACGAGAACGCCGGCATCCCGACCGGCGACATCGAGGTCATCGCCGACGACGTCGAGATCCTCAGCGCCGCGGCCCCACTGCCGTTCCCGATCGACGATCACGTCGACGTCGGCGAGGAAGCCCGGCTCAAGTACCGCTACCTCGACCTGCGCCGCACCGGCCCTGCAGCCGCGATCCGGCTGCGCAGCAAGGTCAACGCCGCAGCCCGTGAGGTGCTCGCGGCCAAGGACTTCGTCGAGATCGAGACGCCGACGCTGACCCGCTCGACGCCTGAGGGTGCCCGCGACTTCCTGGTGCCCGCACGGCTCAAGCCCGGCAGCTGGTACGCCCTCCCGCAGAGCCCGCAGCTGTTCAAGCAGCTGCTCATGGTCGGCGGCATGGAGCGCTACTACCAGATCGCGCGCTGCTATCGCGACGAGGACTTCCGCGCCGACCGCCAGCCGGAGTTCACCCAGCTCGACATCGAGATGAGCTTCGTCGAGCAGGCCGACGTCCTCGACCTGATGGAGCAGATCCTCGTCAAGATGTGGTCGCTCATCGGCTACGACATCCCGACGCCGATCCCGCACATGACGTACGCCGAGGCGATGCGCCGGTTCGGCTCCGACAAGCCCGACCTGCGTATGGGCCAGGAGCTCGTCGAGTGCACCGACTTCTTCAAGGACACGCCGTTCCGCGTGTTCCAGGCCGAGTACGTCGGCGCCGTCGTGATGCCCGGCGGCGCCTCGCAGCCTCGCCGACAGTTCGATGCGTGGCAGGAGTGGGCCAAGCAGCGCGGTGCGCGCGGCCTGGCCTACGTCACGATCTCCGAGGACGGCGAGCTCGGTGGGCCGGTCGCCAAGAACCTGTCGGACGCCGAGCGCGCTGGCATCGCCGAGCACGTCGGCGCCAAGCCCGGCGACTGCGTCTTCTTCGGCGCCGGTACGACCAAGTCCACCCGCGGCCTGCTCGGCGCTGCCCGCCTCGAGATCGGCGAGCGCTGCGACCTGATCGACAAGGATGCCTGGGAGTTCGTCTGGGTCGTCGACGCGCCGCTGTTCGAGCCGTCGAGCGAAGCGGTCGCCTCCGGCGACGTCGCCGTCGGTGCCGGCGCCTGGACTGCTGTGCACCACGCGTTCACGTCGCCCCAGGACTTCGACACGTTCGACACCGATCCCGGCAACGCGATCGCCTGGGCGTACGACATCGTGTGCAACGGCAACGAGCTCGGTGGTGGGTCGATCCGAATCCACCGTGAGGACATCCAGAAGCGCGTCTTCGCGATGATGGGCATCGGCGAGGAGGAGGCGCAGGAGAAGTTCGGCTTCCTGCTCGACGCCTTCAGCTTCGGCGCCCCGCCGCACGGCGGGATCGCCGTCGGCATGGACCGCATCTGCGCCATCCTCGCGGGCGCCGACTCGATCCGCGAGGTCATCGCGTTCCCCAAGTCAGGTGGCGGCTTCGACCCGCTGACCGCCGCCCCGGCGCCGATCACGCCGGAGCAGCGCGCGCGACGCCGGGGTCGACTTCAAGCCCGAGCCCAAGAAGGCCGAACCCGCCGAGGCCTGAGGTTGGTTGTGGGCACCTGCAACTAGGCTCGCCGCATGAGCGACGACGGGCTGTTCGACCTTCCTGAGGCGCCCCCGTCGACCGGCACGGGTGGCGGCAGCCTGTCGGGCAACACGCACGCCTCGGCGCCGTTGGCCGTACGCATGCGGCCGCGGTCGCTCGACGAGCTCGTCGGCCAGGAGCACCTGCTCGCGCCGGGTTCGCCGCTGCGCCAGATGATCGAGGGCAACCAGCCGCTCACGATCCTGCTGTGGGGCCCGCCCGGCACCGGCAAGACCACGATCGCCAGCCTGCTCAGCGCGCATACGCATCGCCGCTTCGTCGAGGTCTCGGCGGTCTCGGCCGGCGTCAAGGAGGTCCGCGAGACCATCGCCGGCGCCCGACGAGCCTTGGCGCAGAGCGGCGTCGAGACGGTCCTGTTCGTCGACGAGGTCCACCGGTTCAGCAAGTCCCAGCAGGACGCCCTGCTGCCGGGCGTCGAGAACCGCTGGGTGTCGCTCGTCGCCGCGACGACCGAGAACCCGCACTTCAGCGTCATCTCGCCGCTGCTGTCCCGCTCGCTGCTGTTGACGCTCGAGTCGCTGACGGACGACGGCATCGGGGTGCTGGTCGACCGTGCGCTCAAGGACGAGCGTGGGCTCGGCGGCACCGTCACGCTGACCGACGAGGCCAAGAGCCATCTCGTACGCCTGGCCGGCGGCGACGGCCGCCGGGTGCTGACCTACCTCGAGGCCGCCGCCGGTGCTGCCAAGAGCCAGGGCAAGTCCGAGATCGACGTCGAGGACGCCGCGCTTGCGGTCGACAAGGCTGCGGTGCGCTACGACCGGCAGGGCGACCAGCACTACGACGTCATCAGCGCCTTCATCAAGTCGATCCGCGGGTCCGACGTCGATGCGGCGCTGCACTACCTGGCGCGCATGATCGAGGCGGGGGAGGACCCGCGGTTCATCGCCCGGCGGCTCATGATCTCGGCAAGCGAAGACATCGGCATGGCCGACCCGACCGCGCTGACCACAGCGGTCGCCGCGGCTCAGGCGGTCGCCATGATCGGCTTCCCCGAGGCCCGGATCACGCTGTCGCAGGCCGTCATCGCGCTCGCGACGGCGCCCAAGTCCAACGCTGCCTACCTCGCGATCGACGCCGCCATCGCCGATGTACGCGCCGGCAAGGTCGGCGCCGTTCCGCCGGCACTGCGCGATGCGCACTACGCCGGAGCCAAGAAGCTCGGCCACGGCCACGACTACCTCTACGCCCACAGCGATCCCCGCGGCGTCGTCGGCCAGCAGTACGCGCCGGACGACGTCGACGGCGCGACCTACTATCAACCCGGCGAGCACGGCGCCGAGGCGGCGATCGCCGAGCGCCTCGCCCGCATCCGGGCGATTCTCCGCGACCGCTGACGAGATAAGGTCGTGGGCATGTCGGCGGAGCTCTGGATCCTCGTCGCGACCGCAGTTCTCGCGGTCGTGGCGATCAGTGCTGCCGTCATCGCGGTCCGAGCGGCGCGGCGCGTCACGCCGCTCGCGCAGGCACCGGCCAGCATCGTGGCTGCACAGCCGTCCACCGAGCTCGCCGTGCTCGAGCCGATGCGTCGGGTTGACCACGTTGAGCTCGAGCCGCGCCTCGTCGAGGGTCGCCTGGTCGTGCCTCCGTCGCAGCAGCAGGTCGTCAACACCGCGCTGGGGCGCCCCGGCGTA
The DNA here is from genome assembly GCA_963817425.1 of uncultured Actinomycetota bacterium. GTDB lineage: Bacteria > Actinomycetota > Actinomycetes > Propionibacteriales > Nocardioidaceae > Aeromicrobium. Next base: position 266,720 of record CAWFOH010000013.1, on the reverse strand, counting down.
CGCCTGTCGGTCTTCGCCCACGGCCTCGCGCATGCGCTGCGGGCCGAGAGCCGCGACCGCATCACCGCGATGATGCGCCGCGAATACCGCCGCCGGCGGCGTGAACGCCTCCAGGCGGGCCGCCGTGCCGTACGCGCCGGCCACCCCACTCCGCCCTCCGACCAGTGGCTCGGGTCATGAAATCGCGGGTCGTGTGGTTCGTGGCCGGCTCCGCGGCCGGCCTCTACGCCTCGGTCAAGGCGCGTCGAGCCGCCTACCGGCTCTCCACGCCGGGTCTCGTCGACCAGGCCGCAGCCCTCGGGCTCGGCTGGCGAGCGTTCAGCTCAGAGCTGCGAGACGGCATGGAGACTCGTGAGCGCGACATCGCGCGCGAGCTGTCCGGCGCCCCCACTGACCACACCGACCTGCTCCGCCTCGAGGCCGAGCACACTCAGAAGGACCAGACCTGATGCAGACCGCGGAGATCCGCCGCCGATTCCTCGCGCACTTCGAGAACGCCGGCCACACCGTCGTGCCCTCGGCGCCGCTGCTGTTCGACGACCCCAACCTGCTGTTCGTCAACGCCGGCATGGTGCCGTTCAAGCCCTACTTCCTCGGCCAGGAGACGCCGCCGTGGAACACCGCCACGAGCGTCCAGAAGTGCGTACGCACGCAGGACATCGAAGAGGTCGGCAAGACCACCCGTCACGGCACGTTCTTCCAGATGAACGGCAACTTCTCGTTCGGCGACTACTTCAAGGCCGGGGCGATCACGCACGCCTGGAACCTGATCACCAGTTCCGTCGACGACGGCGGCCTGGGGTTCGACCCCGACACGATCTGGGTCACGGTGCTGCACTCGGACGACGAGGCCCGCAGCCTCTGGAAGGAGATCGCCGGCCTGCCCGACGAGCGCATCCAGAGCCGCGGCCTGCTCGACAACTACTGGCACATGGGCGTCGCCGGCCCTGGTGGCCCGGCGAGCGAGATCTATGTCGATCGTGGCGCCGAGTTCGGGCCCGACGGCGGCCCGGTCGTCGACGAGGACCGCTTCCTCGAGATCTGGAACCTCGTGTTCATGCAGGAGGAGATCACCAACGTCCGCGCCAAGGACCAGTTCGACGTCCTCGGCGACCTGCCCAACAAGAACATCGACACCGGCATGGGCCTCGAGCGCGTCGCCTATCTGCTGCAGGGCAAGGGCAACCTCTACGAGATCGACGAGGTCTACCCGGTCATCGAGCGTGCGTCGGAGATCTCCGGTCGCACCTACGGCAAGGACCACGCCGACGACGTACGTTTCCGGGTCGTCGCCGATCACGTCCGCAGCGGCCTGATGCTGATGGGCGACGGCGTCACGCCCGGCAACGAGGCTCGCGGCTACGTCCTGCGTCGCCTGCTGCGTCGGGCCGTGCGCTCGATGCGCCTGCTCGGCTACGAGGACCCCGCGCTGCCCGAGCTGCTCCCGGTGAGCCTCGACCGCATGAAGGCGTCCTACCCCGAGCTGGAGGCCGACTTCCCCCGCATCTCCCAGATCGCGTACGCCGAGGAGGACGCCTTCCGCCAGACGCTGGGCAAGGGCACGCAGATCTTCGAGAGCGCGGCGATCGCGGTCAAGGACGGCGGCGGCACGACGCTGCCCGGCGAGCAGGCGTTCGCCCTCCACGACACCTACGGCTTCCCGATCGACCTGACGCTCGAGATGGCGTCCGAGCAGGGTCTCGCGGTCGACGAGGAGGGCTTCCGGGCGCTCATGGCCGAGCAGCGCTCACGCGCCAAGGCCGACGCGAAGTCCAAGAAGGGCGCGCACGCCGACACCACGGTCTACCGCGCCGCCCTGGATGCCGAACGGCCCGACGGACTGGCTTGCCTACACCGATCTCACGACCGAGTCGCGGGTCATCGCGCTGATCGCCGGCGGCGACAGCGTCCCGGCGATCTCGGCCGGGTCGATCGGCGAGGTCGTGCTCGACCGCACCCCGTTCTACGCCGAGTCCGGCGGTCAGCACGCCGACGCGGGCGTCCTGACCTGGGACGGTGGCCGCGCCGAGGTGCTCGACGTCCAGCGCCCTGTCCGTGGCCTCGTCGTGCACCAGGTGCGCGTGCTCGAAGGTGAGCTCACGCTCGACCGGCAGCTCGAGGCGGCCGTCGATCCAGAATGGCGCCTCGGCGCGCGCCAGGCGCACTCCGGCACGCACGTCGTCCACGCCGCGCTGCGTGAGGTGCTCGGCCCCACCGCGCTGCAGTCCGGCTCCTACAACCGGCCCGGCTACCTCCGGCTCGACTTCGGCTGGAACGGCGCGCTCTCGCCCGAGCAGCTGCACGGGGTCGAGGAGGCGTCCAACCGGGCGCTTCGTGCAGACCTGCCGGTCAGGGCGCAGATCATGTCGCTGCCCGAGGCCCGTGACTTCGGCGCGCTCGCGCTGTTCGGTGAGACGTACGGCGAGGACGTCCGCGTCGTCGAGATCGGCGGCCCGTGGTCGCGCGAGCTCTGCGGCGGCACGCACGTCGAGCGGTCGTCCCAGATCGGCACGCTCGTCGTCACGTCTGACGGCTCGGTCGGTGCGGGCAACCGACGCATCGAGGCGCTGACCGGCATCGAGGGGTTCGAATACCTCGCCCGCGAGCGTGACGTCGTCCGGCAGCTGACCGACATCCTCAAGACCCAGCCCGACGAGGTCCCCGGCCGCGTCAAGGACCTGCTCGAGCGGCTCAAGGCCGCCGAGAAGGTTGCCGAGCGCATGAAGGCGGCGCAGCTCGTCGGAGCTGCCGGTGACATCGCGGCCAAGGCCAAGGACGTCAACGGCATCGCCTACGTCGGCCACCACGCGGCCGGCGCCGGCGGGGGAGACGTACGCACGTTGGCGCTCGACATCCGTGGACGCCTGCGTGACCGGGCGGCGGTCGTGGTCGTGATCGGCGACGCCGGCGACAAGCCTGTCTGTCGTCGTCGCGCTCAACGACGCTGCTCAGGAACGCGGGCTCTCGGCCAACCAGCTGATCGGTGTCATCGGCGACAAGATCGGCGGCCGCGGCGGTGGCAAGGCCGACGTGGCCCAGGGCGGCGGCACGGACGTCTCGGCGATCCCGGCAGCACTCGCAGCGGTCGAGGCGGCACTGTCAGCGTGACGATGCGCCGGGGTCGCAGGCTCGGGGTCGATGTCGGCGACGTACGCATCGGGGTCGCCGTGAGCGATCCCGACGGCATCCTTGCGACGCCTGTCGAGACGGTTCCGGCCGGTCCCGACGCCATCGCGCGACTGGCGAGCCTCGTCGGTGAGTACGACGCGCTCGAGTGCGTCGTCGGCCTCCCGGTCGGTCTGTCCGGTCGCGAAGGCCCGGCCGCGGCCAAGGTGCGTGCCTTCTGCGCCGAGCTGCTGCCGGCGATCGCTCCGGTGCCGATCAGACTGTTCGACGAGCGCATGTCGACCATGACGGCCGAAGGCCAGCTGCGACACACCGGCCGGTCGGGGGCGTCCCGAAGGACGGTTATCGACCAGGCTGCCGCTACGGTGATCCTTCAGACGGCACTGGACGCCGAACGGACCCGTGGGTCCGCCCCAGGAGAGAGCTTGCGAGGGATCGATGAGTGACAGCGGACTGGACCTGATGACGGGCGGATCCTCGCGCCCCGGCCGCAGGCGTGCCGAGAAGCCGTCCCGCAAGCCCAAGGGACGTCCGATCGTGACCCTGTTGATCGTCGTGGCCCTGGTGCTCGGCGGTTGGTTCGTGTGGGGCAAGGTGTCGAGCTTCATCAGCGGGCCCGCTGACTACACCGGCACCGGCACCGGCAGCGTGGTCGTCGAGATCCCCAGGAACTCCAACGGCCAGCAGATTGCCGACATCCTGGCCAAGAAGGACGTCGTCAAGAGCGCCGACGCGTTCTACCAGCTGGCCCTCAAGGACTCCCGGTTCCAGGCGATCCAGGCAGGCTTCTACAAGGTCAAGAAGCAGATGTCCGCCGACGCGGCGATGGGTGCTCTGGCCGACAAGAACAACATCGTCGGTGCGCCGGGCGAGTCACGGGTGACGATCCCCGAAGGCTCTCGCGTCAAGAGCATCACCAAGATCATCGCCGCCAAGACCAAGATCTCCGCGGACGACGTCACCAAGGCGCTCAAGGACCCCGCAGCGATCGGCCTGCCGGCCGTGGCCAAGGGCAATCCAGAGGGCTACCTGTTCCCGGCGACGTACTCGGTCGGTGCCAAGACGACCGCGACCCAGCTGCTCAAGCAGATGGTTGCCAAGACGGTGGCGGTGTCCAAGGAGCTCGACATCGACTCCCGCGCGCAGGCGCTGGGGCTCGACGCCAGAGCAGGTCCTGACGGTGGCGAGCATCCTGGAGTTCGAGGCCAAGAAGGATTCCGACTACCCCAAGGTCGCGCGGGTCCTCTACAACCGGCTCAAGGACGGCATGCTGCTGCAGCTCGACTCGACCGTCTCCTTCGCCAGCGGCCGCGAGGGTGACGTGTTCACGACACCGGCCGAGCGCAACTCCGACTCGCCCTACAACACCTACAAGGCCGCCGGCCTGCCGCCCGGGCCGATCGGCTCTCCCGGCGAGAAGACGATCAAGGCCGCGCTCAACCCGGCCAGCGGCTCCTGGCTCTACTTCGTCGCGATCAACCTCGAGACCGGCGAGACGGTGTTCTCCAACACCAAGGCCGAGCACGACCAGGCGGTCACGAAGCTCGAGCAGTACTGCCGGGCCGCGGACGACAAGATCTGCTGATGCGCTGCGCCGTCCTGGGCTCACCGATCGCCCACTCCCTGTCGCCGGCCATGCATCGGGCCGCGTATGCCGAGCTCGGTCTCGCCTGGACCTACGACGCCGTCGAGCTCGAGGAGGACGGGCTCGAGCCCTTCCTGTCGGCGTTGGGCGACGACGTGCGCGGGTTCTCCGTGACGGCTCCGCTCAAGCGGCGCACGGCGGCGCTCGTGGGCGAGGCCAGCGAGATCGTCGGCCGGCTCGGGGTGGCCAACACGATCCTGGTGGAGGACTCCGGCCTGCGAGCCGACAACACGGACGTCCAGGGCGCCGTGGCAGCCCTGCTCGAACGCGGAGTCGAAAAGGCTCGCTCGGCGCGCATCCTCGGCGGCGGAGCGACCGCAGCCTCGATGGCGTACGCGGTGTCGACGCTTGGCGCCGAACGCGTCGACTTCGTCGTACGTGAGCCGTCCCGCGCCGCAGAGGCGGCTCAGGTTGCCAAGGCCGCGGGTCTTGCCGTGTCGGTCCACACGATCGAGGAGCCGCTGATCGACAAGCTCGACCTGCTGATCTCGACGGTGCCCGCTGAGGTCGTCGGGTCGCGGTCGCATGAGCTCGTCGACTCGTCGCGGGCCGTGTTCGACGTCGTCTACGATCCGTGGCCCACACCGCTCGCCAAGGCCGCCGAACAAGCCGGCATACGCATCGTGTCCGGACTCGACCTGCTGGCTCACCAAGCCGCGCTGCAGGTGGAGCTCATGACCGGAAGCCGGGTTTCTCCACAGCTGCTGCGCCGAGCCGCGCTGGCTGAGCTCGACTCTCGATAAGGTCCATCGGGTGACCATCGCCATCGCTGCCCTCGCAGCGGCGCTGCTCGGGGCGTCGGGGCCGTTCGTGATGAGGCGGATCCCAGAGCCACCCGAGCCCGACGCCGACAAGGTCCCCTACGCAGTGCTGGCCGAGACCAAGGGCCTCACACTCGGCCTCGCCCTCGGGGCCGCGTTGATGGCCGGCATCGTCGCGTGGCGCATCGACCATGCCGAGCTGCTCCCTGTGTGGGTGCTCGTCGCGGGCGTGGGCTCCTGGCTGGTCTTCATCGACTGGCGGACCCGGCTGCTGCCGTACGTCGTGGTGGCGCCGACCTATCTGGCCACCCTCGCGCTGGTCGGCCTCGGCGCGCTGCTGCTGCGCGACGCGGACGTCTTCGTCGACGCGCTGGTCGCCAACATCGTCGTCTACGTGATCTTCCGCGTCCTTCATTGGATCGCCAGGGGAGCGTTCGGGTTCGGTGACGTGCGCCTGTCGGGCGTCCTCGCTGCGGCCCTGGGTGCTCTCGGCGCCAGTGAGGTCATGGTCGGGATGTACGCGGGGTTCCTCCTCGGTGCGGTCTGTGGCCTCGTGCTGTCGCGTCTCAAGATCGTGGACCCCAAGGCGTACGCGTTCGGGCCCTACATGGTCGTCGGCGCCGTCATCGGGGCCGCGTGGGGGCCCGCGTTCTACGGCTCCTGATCCCCAGACTTGACCTTGACCCCGGGGTCAACGTCTAGCGTGGTGCGCATGAGGATCGGCGAGGTTGCCCGGCAGGCCGGGGTCACGATCAAGGCAGTGCGCTACTACGAGTCGCTGGGGCTCGTCGCCGCGAAGCGGCTCGGCAACGGCTATCGCGACTACGACGAGCACGCCGTGCGTCTGGTCCGCGAGGTGCATGCGCTGGGCGCGCTCGGCATCAAGGCCGAGCAGACCCGCCCGTTCCTCGACTGTCTCGTCTCCGGCAATGCGGAAGGCGATGACTGCCCGGCATCCCTCGAGACCTACCGCACCGCGATCGCCGACATGAGCTCGCGGATCGCCGACCTGACCCAGCGCCGCGACGCGCTGATCGCGTTGCTCGCCAGCGCATCCGATCGTGCCGAGCCGCTGTGCGACCTGACCCCGACCACCCACCCAGACCTCCAGGAGATCCGATGAAGCTGCCCGCCGTCACCGACGCCACGTTCGCGCAGGAGGTGCTGGCCTCCGAGACGCCGGTCCTCGTCGAGTACTGGGCCGAGTGGTGCGGGCCGTGCCGGCAGGTGTCGCCGGTCCTCGAGGAGCTGGCTGACGAGTACGGCGACAAGCTCCGGATCGTCAAGATGAACTCCGATGAGAACGTCGTGACGGCTGCCGCCCAGCGCGTCATGGCGGTGCCGACGCTCCAGGTGTTCCAGCGCGGCGAGCTCGTCGCGTCGATCGTCGGCGCCAAGCCCAAACGGGCCCTGGCCGCCGAGCTCGACCGGTTTGTCGGGTAGTTCGGACGGCGTCCCGGGCAACGGATGGGGCGTGGGAGAATTGCTCCCATGCTTCGTTGGTTGACCGCAGGTGAGTCGCACGGCCCCGCTCTTGTCGCCGTGCTCGAGGGATTGCCCGCTGGAGTGCAGGTGACCAGCAAGGACATCCAGGCCGCGCTGGCGCGCCGTCGACTCGGCTACGGCCGTGGTGCGCGGATGGCGTTCGAGCAGGACGAGCTCGAGATCGTCGGCGGCCTGCGGCACGGATCGACGATGGGCAGCCCGATCGCGCTGCGCATCGGCAACAGCGAATGGCCCAAGTGGGAGCAGGTCATGGCGGCCGACCCGGTCGACGCCGAGATCCTCGACGGGCTCAAGCGCAATGCGCCGTTGACCCGCCCGCGACCTGGTCACGCCGACCTCGCCGGCATGCAGAAGTACGGCTTCGACGAGGCCCGGCCGATCCTCGAGCGGGCCAGCGCCCGCGAGACCGCGGCCCGTGTGGCGCTCGGTGAGATCGCCGCGCAGTTCATCCAGCAGACGACCGGCGCCACGATCGTGTCGCACGTCGTCGAGCTCGGCACCGTACGCGCACCGGCCGGCGTGATCCCGAGCCACAGCGACGTCGAGGCGCTCGACGCCGACCCCGTACGTTGCTTCGACCCCGAGACCAGCGCCGCGATGGTCGCCGAGATCGACCAGGCCCACAAGGACGGCGACACGCTCGGCGGCGTCGTCGAGGTCGTCGTCGAGGGCCTGCCGCCGGGACTCGGTTCGCACACCCACTGGGACAAGCGGCTCGACGGCCGCCTCGCCGCGGCGCTGATGGGCATCCAGGCCATCAAGGGCGTCGAGCTGGGCGACGGCTTCGAGCTCGCCCGTACGCGCGGATCGCTCGCGCACGACGAGATCGTGCCGACCGACGAGGGCATTCGCCGGGTCTCGGGCCGCGCGGGTGGCACCGAGGGTGGCATGACGACAGGCGAGATCCTGCGCGTACGCGCTGCGATGAAGCCCATCGCGACGGTTCCGCGCGCGCTGCGCACGGTCGACGTCGAGACCGGCGAAGAGGCGCGAGCCCACCACCAGCGCTCCGACGTCTGCGCCGTGCCGGCCGCCGGCATCGTCGCCGAGGCGATGGTCGCGCTGGTCGTGGCCGACGCGATCCTCGAGAAGTTCGCCGGCGATGCGGTCGAGGAGACCCGCCGCAACGTCGAGGGCTACCTCGCCAACCTGAGGCACCGTTGAGTCCCGTCGTCGTCCTCGTCGGTCCGCCCGGCGCGGGCAAGACGACGGTGGCCCAGGCGCTGGCCGACAGGCTGGGTGCGACGTTCCGCGACACCGACCAGGACATCGAGGCGCGCGAGGGCATGACGGTGCAGGACATCTTCATCGATCACGGTGAAGCGCATTTCCGCACGCTGGAGGAGAAGGCCGTCGCCGCGGCGCTCAGCGACCACGACGGCGTGCTGGCGCTGGGTGGGGGTGCCGTGCTCAGCGCGGCCACCCGCGAGCAGCTCGGGCAGCACCGGGTGATCTTCCTCGACGTGAGCCTGCCGGCGGCGGTGGCGCGCGTCGGCATGAACGCCAACCGCCCCTTGCTGCTGGGCAACGTCCGCGCCCAGATGAAGAACCTGATGGACCAGCGCCGCCCGTTCTACAGCGAGGTTGCGCGCTTCACGATCGTCACCGACGATCTCGACGCGGCTCAGGTCACCGACCGGGCCATGACACTGATTGAGGAGGACCGATGACGACGCGCCTGACGGTGCCGACCGATCGCCCGTACGACGTGGTGATCGGCAATGGCGTGCACGAGCAGCTGCGTGGACTCATCGGATTCGGCCTCGGCGTGCTGCGGGTCGCGATCATCCACTCGCCGGCGATGGCCAAGCAGGCGGAGATCCTGCGCGAGCCGCTCGTCTCCGACGCGCTCGAGGTGCACCTGATCGAGGTCCCCGACGGCGAGCAGGCCAAGGCCTCAGACGTGCTGGCGTTCTGCTGGAAGGTGCTCGGCGAGACCGGGTTCACCCGCAGCGACGTCATCGTCGGCCTCGGCGGCGGTGCCACGACCGACCTCGCCGGCTTCGTCGCGGCGAGCTGGCTGCGTGGCGTGCGGTTCGTCAACGTCCCGACCACCGTGCTCGGCATGGTCGACGCCGCCGTCGGTGGCAAGACCGGCATCAACACCGCCGAGGGCAAGAACCTCGTCGGCGCGTTCCACGAGCCCGTCGGCGTGCTGTGCGACCTCGACGTCCTCGAGACCCTGCCGGCCGCCGAGCTGCGCAGCGGGCTGGCCGAGGTGGCCAAGTGCGGATTCATCGCGGACCCGACGATCCTCGACCTGATCGAGGCTGCCCCAGAGGCCGTTGCCGACGCGTCATCGCCGATCGTGGCAGAGCTGATCGCCAAGGGCATCACGGTCAAGGCCCGCGCTGTCGCGGGTGACCTGCGCGAGACGGGCGGCGGCGGGCAGATCGGTCGCGAGGCGCTCAACTACGGGCATACGTTCGGGCACGCCGTCGAGCGGTTCGAGCACTACCGCATCCGTCACGGTGAGGCGGTCTCGATCGGCATGGTCTACGTCGCGGAGATCGCGCACCGAGCCGGCCGGATCGACCAGGACCTGCTGGACCGCCATCGCTCGATCCTCGGCACGCTGGGTCTTCCGATGACCTACCGGCCGGGCATCTGGGAGGCGCTGTCGGCGACGATGCGGCTCGACAAGAAGACCCGCGGCGACCAGCTCCGCTTCGTCGTCCTCGACGGCCTGGCCAAGCCGGCGATCCTCGCGGGACCTGATGAGCAGCTGATCCTCGACGCCTACCGGGCCATCTCGTCGTGACCGCGGCCGGGCGCCGTGACCGCCTCACCGCGCTGCTGGCCGAGCGCGGCCTCGACGGGGTCGTCATCACGACTCTGGTCAATGTCCGCTACCTGACCGGGTTCACCGGCTCCAACGGTGCGCTCGTCGTGCCGCGTGAGGGTGCTCCGGTGTTCCTGACCGACGGCCGCTACCGCGATCAGGCGGCCGAAGAGCTGCCGGACGTCGAGCACCAGATCGGTCGCGACCTCCTGGGCGCGGCCGCCGCCCTCATGGCCGGCGGAACCTGGGCGTTGGAGACGCACACGCTCAGCGTCGACGCCCACGTGCGACTCGGCGAGCTGGCCCCCGACACCTCATTCGTCCCCGCCGAACGGGTCGTCGAGTCGCTGCGCGTCGTCAAGGACGACGTCGAGGTCGAGGCATTGCGTCGCGCCTGCGACATCTCGACCCGTGCCCTGGAGGCGCTGATCGAGGGTCCGCTGGTCGGGCGCACCGAACGAGCCGTCGCGCGCGACCTCGAGAACCGCATGCTCGACCTCGGCGCGGAGGCAATCGGGTTCGAGACGATCCTCGCCGCCGGCGAGAACTCCGCGATCCCTCACCACAGCCCCACGGACCGCGCCCTCGCCAAGGGCGACCTGCTCAAGATCGACTTCGGCGCGAGGGTCGACGGCCACCACGCCGACTGCACGCGTACGTTCGTGCTCGGCCGGGGCGACGACTGGCAGCGGGAGATCCACGCAGCGGTCAAGGAGTCCCAGGCCGCCGGCCTCGCGGCGCTGACAGAGGGGACCGCGGTCGCCGATTCGTACGCCGCTGCGACGGCGTCACTCGAGGCTGCGGGATGGCTCCACGCCTTCACGACGGGCCTCGGACACGGCGTCGGGCTCGAGATCCACGAGGACCCGTTCATCGGGCCCTCGCAGACAGGTAAACTGGCTAGTCGCACTGTCCTCACGATGGAGCCGGGCATCTATGTCCCGGGTCGCGGGGGAGTGCGTATCGAAGACACCGTCCTCGTGACCACGGGCGCCCCCGAGGTGCTCACCACGATGACCAAAGACCTCCTGGAGATTGGCTGATGGCCACCACGAACGACATCAAGAACGGCATGGTCCTCGACCTGGACGGACAGCTCTGGTCCGTCGTGTGGTTCCAGCACCACAAGCCCGGCAAGGGCGGGGCGATGGTCAAGACGACCCTCAAGAACGTCATGAGTGGCAAGACCGTCGACAAGACCTTCAACGCGGGCCTCAAGATCGAGACCGCCAACGTCGACAAGCGCGACTTCCAGTACCTCTACCACGACGGCGACGCGTACGTCTTCATGGACAAGACGACGTACGACCAGGTCCACATCTCCGAGGCCGTCGTCGGTGACGCCAAGGACTACATGCTCGACAACCAGGACGCGATGGTCGCGATGCACGAGGGTGTGCCGCTCTACATCGAGCTCCCGGCGTCGGTCGAGCTGGTCGTCGAGTACACCGAGCCGGGCCTTCAGGGTGACCGCTCGAGCGGCGGCACCAAGCCCGCTCGCCTCGAGACCGGCAAGGAGATCCAGGTCCCGTTGTTCATCGTCAACGGCGAGAAGATCAAGGTCGACACGCGCGACGGCAGCTACCTCGGTCGCGTGCAGGGCTGATGTCGGCACGCACGAAATCCCGCAAGCGCGCCCTCGACATCCTCTTCGAGTCCGAGGCGCAGAGCCTTCCGACTGGTGGCACGCTTGCCGACCGGCGGGCCGACACCGAGTACCCCGTCAACGACTACGCCGTGCAGCTCATCGAAGGCGTCGTCACGCACCGTGATCGCCTCGACGAGATCATCGCCGAGAACGCCAAGGACTGGACCCTCGACCGGATGCCGGCCGTCGACCGCAACCTGCTGCGCATCGGTGCGTACGAGATCCTCTACGTCGACGACGTCCCCGACGCGGTCGCGGTCAGCGAAGCGGTGAGCCTCGCGAGCGACTCGTCGACCGACGAATCGCCGTCGTTCGTCAACGGGCTCGCTGAGCAAGATCGTCGAAGGACGTTGACCGCACTGACCGCCTCGACGAGGCCGATCATCACCGCAGACGGTTGGCCGATGTCTCGTTGATGCGGTCACGCGGCATCGATCCGGCCCGGGTCGACCGGTCGGAGTTCATCGAGCGGATGCTCGCGGGGCGCCAGTTCCACGGCAAGAAGGCGGCCATTCTCGGCGCCGACCGACATGTCGGCTACGACTTCCGCGGCCAGCCGATTCAGGGCTCGAGGTCGCGTTCGCGAACACGGTCAGCGCGGCGACGCTGTCGGCCGAAGAGTCACGGCGTCGCTGTCGTCGCGGTCCGCTGCGCAAGATCGGCGAGCGTCGCCGACATGGACCGCCTGGACGTCGGCAGTGCGTCCGCACGAACGAGATGGAGTGGTTGGTAGGCCGGGACGCTCGCGCAGGAGCCGCCCGACTGTTCCGACGCTATTTCGTCGAGTGCCTGCCGGTGTTCCTCAAGTATCCTGCCGAGCTACCTGCGCCGCAACCGAGTCTGATCCACTCCCACGACCGTGACGTCGGGGGCCTACTCCCTCCCGGCAACACCGTCCCCGGCGTCACGCCATTGTGCTGGCGATCTGACGGTCACTTCGAGGGTTCAGGTGTTGTGCACTCGACCTTGGGATTGACCCCGACGTAGTTGAGCGGGCCGGCGACGACCGTCAGCACGGTGTCACCCACCTTGGAGCAGTCGGCGTCGTCCGACGACGAGAAGTAGTCCCGTTGGGCCGCGGCCAGCACCCCGATCACGAGCCAGATGAGTACGACAGCGGATCCGATGCGCATGATGCCTCCTGGACCTGCTGATTACCCCGAGCGCACGCGCGCAATCGGAGCGAGGTGGACCGACATGAGGGTTCGTGTTGCCTGCACGACCCAAAACCTCATCCGCGTCCGGGTGCCGCCGAAGATGATGTCGGCAGTCCGAACGACCCGAACCCTCAGCTTCGGTCGATCGCGCTCAGCTCGCCGAGCCGCCTCCGGAATCATCGTGACGCGCTGCTAGGCTGAGCGACGAACATCGACATCCTTTAACGGCCGTCCCGAGAGGCGGAGAAGGAGGTCAGACATGGTCGCGTCTGATGACGCCCCCCGTGCTGACAACTCGCACGCACCCGCACGAACCGTCCTGGACGACAAGGACATCTCGCGCGCTTTGACGCGCATCACGCACGAGATCCTCGAGCGCAACCGAGACGCCTCCGACATCGTGCTGCTGGGCATCCCGACACGTGGCGTCCACCTGGCCCGGCGCATCGCGAAGCGTATGTCCGAGGTCGAGGGCCGGGTCATCACCGCCGGCGCGCTCGACATCACGATGTACCGCGACGACCTGCGGCTCAAGCCGGCTCGGGCGCTCGAGCACACCGAGATCCCCGACGACATCGACGGCAAGATCGTCGTGCTGGTCGATGACGTGCTGTTCTCCGGTCGTACGATCCGGGCCGCGCTCGACGCGCTCAACGAGCTGGGCCGGCCCAAAGCCGTCCAGCTCGCCGTGCTGATCGACCGCGGCCACCGCGAGCTGCCGATCCGCGCCGACTTCGTGGGCAAGAACCTCCCGACCTCGCTGGTCGAGAAGGTCAAGGTCGCGCTCGCCGAGTCAGACGAACGCGACGCGGTCGACATCCAGGGGGGAGCGGCATGACATTTACTCATCTGCTCAGCGCAGGGGACCTCGACCGTACGGACGCGATCCGCATCCTCGACACCGCCGAGGAGCTTCTCGGCGTTGCCAGCCGGCCGATCAAGAAGCTGCCGACCCTGCGCGGGCGCACCGTCGTCAACCTGTTCTTCGAGGACTCGACCCGCACCCGCATCTCGTTCGAGGCGGCCGCCAAGCGACTCAGCGCCGACGTCATCAACTTCTCGGCCAAGGGCTCGAGCGTCTCCAAGGGTGAGAGCCTCAAGGACACCGCCCTGACCCTGCAGGCCATGGGTGCCGACGCCGTCGTCATCCGCCACCAGCACTCCGGCGCCCCGCACCGCCTCGCCAACGCCAAGTGGACCAACGGCGCGGTCATCAACGCCGGCGACGGCACGCACGAGCACCCGACGCAGGCGCTGCTCGACGCGTTCACCATGCGGCGCCACCTGGGCGACCTCGAGGGCAAGAACATCACGATCGTCGGCGACGTCCTGCACAGCCGCGTGGCCCGTTCCAACGCGCTGCTGCTCGACACGCTCGGCGCCAACGTCACGCTCGTCGCACCGCCGACGCTGCTGCCGGTCGGCATCGAGAAGTGGCCGGTCGAGACGTCGTACGACCTCGACTCCTCGCTCGAGAAGGCCGACGCCGTCATGATGCTGCGGGTGCAGCAGGAACGCATGAATGCCGCGTTCTTCCCCAGCGCCCGCGAGTACAGCCGTCGATACGGCCTCGACACGCCGCGCCTCAACCGGCTGCCCGAGCACGCGATCGTCATGCACCCCGGCCCGATGAACCGCGGCATGGAGATCACCGCCGACGTCGCCGACCACGTCCGTTCGGTCATCGTCGAGCAGGTCACCAACGGCGTGGCCGTACGCATGGCCGTCCTCTACCTCCTCCTCGGCGGCGCAGCCGGGGAACCCACCAGCGAAGAAGGCACTGAATGACCTCGTACGTCATCCGGGGAGCGAACATCCTCGGCGAGACCGTCAACGACATCGCGATCGAGGACGGTGTCATCACCGCGATCGGCAGCGGCCTCGAGGGCGACGAGACGATCGACGCGACCGGACTGGTCGCGCTGCCCGGACTCGTCGACCTGCACACGCACGTACGCGAGCCGGGTCGTGAGGACGCCGAAACCGTCCTCACCGGCTCCAAGGCCGCGGCGCGCGGCGGGTTCACCTGCGTGCACGCCATGGCCAACACCGACCCCGTCGCCGACACGGCCGGCGTCGTCGAGCAGGTCTGGCGCCTCGGCCGCGAGGGTGGCTACTGCGACGTGCAGCCGGTCGGCGCCGTGACGATCGGCCTCGGCGGCTCCCGCCTCGCCGAGCTCGGCGCGATGGCCGACTCGGCAGCCGGCGTCCGCGTGTTCTCCGACGACGGCAAGTGCGTCTCGGACGCCGTGATCATGCGCAGGGCGCTGGAGTACGTCAAGGCATTCGACGGCGTCATCGCGCAGCACGCCCAGGAGCCGCGCCTCACCGAAGGCGCCCAGATGAACGAGGGCCCGCTGTCCGGCGAGCTCGGCCTGACCGGCTGGCCCGCCGTCGCCGAAGAGGCGATCATCGCCCGCGACGTCCTGCTGGCCGAGCACGTCGGCTCGCGCCTGCACGTGTGCCACCTGTCGACCCGCGGCTCGGTCGAGATCATCCGCTGGGCCAAGGGCCGCGGCATCGACGTCACGGCCGAGGTCACGCCGCACCACCTGCTGCTGAGCGACGACCTGGTGCGCAGCTACGACCCGATCTACAAGGTCAACCCGCCACTGCGCTCCAACGACGACGTCGCCGCCGTGCGCGAGGGCCTGGCGGACGGCACGATTGACATCGTGGCCACGGATCACGCGCCTCACCCGATGGAGGACAAGGAGTGCGAGTGGTCCGCCGCCGCATTCGGGATGCTCGGCCTCGAGACCGCGCTGTCGGTCGTGCAGCAGACCATGGTCGACACCGGCCTCCTGACGTGGGCGCAGGTCGCCGACAAGATGTCGGCCAAGCCCGCCTCGATCGGCCGCGTGAGCAACCAGGGCCGCCCGCTCGAGGTGGGGGAGCCGGCCAACATCGTGCTGGTCGACCCGGCCGCGACCCGCGTCATCGACGCTCGCGACACTGCCTCGCTGTCGCGCAACAACCCGTACGCCGGGCTGACGCTGCCCGGCGAGGTCGTTGCGACGTTCCTGCGCGGCAGACCGACCGTCCGCGACCGCGCGCTCGTAGAAGGTGTGACCGTATGAGCGAGCGCAGCTGGAGCGAACAATCGTGGAAGTCATTCCGCTGTTTACCTATCGTTGCTCTTCCCAGGAGGCGGCGGCATGACCCACGCAATCCTCGTGCTGGAGGACGGCCGGGTGTTCCACGGTGAGTCCTTCGGAGCAGTCGGCGAGACGATCGGCGAGATCGTGTTCTCGACCGGCATGACCGGCTACCAGGAGACCCTCACCGATCCGTCCTACAAGGGCCAGATCGTGGCCATGACGGCGCCGCACATCGGCAACACCGGGATCAACGACGAGGACTTCGAGTCCCGCCGCATCTGGGTCGACGGCTACATCGTCCGCGACCCGGCTCGCGTGCGCAGCAACTGGCGCTCCAACCGCTCGCTCGACGACGAGCTGGCCGCCCAGGACGTCGTGGGCATCTCCGGGCATCGACACACGTGCTCTGACCAGGCACCTGCGTGAGCGTGGCGCGATGCGAGGCGGCATCAGCTCGGTGTCCACCCACATCGACACCCTGCTGGCCAAGGTCACCGCCGCTCCGGGCATGAAGGGCGCCAACTTCCTCGCCGACGTCACGACCGATGAGACGTACGTCGTGCCGGCTGTCGGCGACAAGCGGTTCACGGTCGCCGCGATCGACCTCGGCATCAAGGGCATGACCCCGCGCCGCATGGCCGAGCGCGGCATCGAGGTGCACGTCATGCCGGCCACCACGACGTACGACGAGATCACCGCGATCAACCCCGACGGCGTGTTCATGTCCAACGGACCCGGCGACCCGGCGACCACGGACCACGTCACCGCAGTGCTCAAGCAGGTGCTCGAGGCCCGCATCCCCTACTTCGGGATCTGCCTGGGCAACCAGGTCTTCGGCCGTGCGCTCGACCTCGGCACCTACAAGCTCGTCTACGGCCACCGCGGCATCAACCAGCCGGTCCAGGACCTGACGACCGGCAAGGTCGAGATCACGGCCCACAACCACGGCTTCGCGGTCGACGCGCCGATCGAGGGCACGTTCGACACGCCCTACGGTCCCGGCCGCGTGACGCACGTGTGCCTCAACGACAACGTCGTCGAGGGGCTCGCGCTGCTCGAGCAGCCCGCCTTCAGCGTCCAGTACCACCCCGAGGCCGCGGCCGGACCGCATGATGCGGCCTACCTCTTCGACAGATTCGTGGACCTCATGACCAGCAAGGCAGGTGTCTGATGCCGAAGCGCGAAGACATCAAGAGCATCCTGGTCATCGGCTCCGGGCCGATCGTGATCGGCCAGGCCTGCGAGTTCGACTACTCCGGCACCCAGGCGTGCCGCGTCCTCCGCGAGGAGGGCATCCGCGTCATCTTGATCAACTCCAACCCGGCGACGATCATGACCGACCCGGAGTTCGCCGACGCGACCTACATCGAGCCCATCACGCCGGAGTTCGTCGAGAAGGTCATCGCCCAGGAGCGCCCCGACGCGCTGCTCGCGACGCTCGGCGGCCAGACCGCCCTCAACGCAGCGATCCAGATGCACGAGGCCGGCGTCCTCGAGAAGTACGGTGTCGAGCTCATCGGCGCGTCGATCGAGGCGATCGAGAAGGGCGAGAACCGCGAGTCCTTCAAGGCCGTCGTCGAGACGTTGCCCAAGGAGTGGGGCGCCGAGTCGGCCAAGTCCGTCATCTGCCACACGATGCAGGAGTGCCTCGACGGCGTCGAAGGACTCGGCGGCTATCCCGTCGTCGTACGCCCGTCGTTCACGATGGGCGGCTCCGGCTCCGGCCTGGCGTATGACGAGGCCGACCTGCACCGGATCGCCGGCTCGGGCCTGGCGCTGAGCCCGACCACCGAGGTGCTCCTCGAGGAGTCGATCCTCGGCTGGAAGGAGTACGAGCTCGAGGTCATGCGCGACACCGCCGACAACGTCGTGATCGTGTGCTCGATCGAGAACCTCGACCCCATGGGCGTCCACACCGGCGACTCGATCACGGTCGCCCCGGCGATGACGCTGACCGACGTCGAGTACCAGCGGCTGCGCGACATCTCGATCGGCATCATCCGCGAGGTCGGCGTCGACACGGGTGGCTGCAACATCCAGTTCGCGGTCAACCCCGACGACGGCCGCATCGTCGTCATCGAGATGAACCCGCGCGTGTCCCGCTCGTCCGCCCTGGCGTCCAAGGCCACCGGCTTCCCGATCGCCAAGATCGCCGCGAAGGTCGCGATCGGCTACACGCTCGACGAGATCCCCAACGACATCACGCAGGAGACGCCGGCGTCGTTCGAGCCGACGCTCGACTACGTCGTCGTCAAGGTGCCGCGGTTCGCGTTCGAGAAGTTCCCGGCCGCCGACGCGACCCTCACGACCCACATGAAGTCGGTCGGCGAGGCCATGGCGATCGGCCGCAACTTCACCGAGGCGCTGCAGAAGGCGCTGCGCTCCCTCGAGCGCCCCGACGCGCAGTTCGACTGGCGCAAGGAGTGGGTCGACCTCGACAAGGACGCCCTGCTCGCAGGAGATCAGCGTCCCGCACGACGGCCGGCTCAAGAAGGTCATGGACGCGATCCGCGCCGGCGCCACGCCGGAGGAGATCTTCGATGCGACCAAGATCGACCCGTGGTTCGTCGACCAGCTCGCGCTGATCAACGAGATCGCAGTCGAGCTCACCGGCGCCACCGAGCTGTCGCCGGCCGCTGCTGCGCCGCGCCAAGCGCCACGGCTTCTCGGACTCGCAGATCGGCAAGATCCGCGGCCTGAGCGAGGACGTCGTCAGGGGAGTGCGCCACGCCCTCGGCGTACGCCCGGTCTACAAGACCGTCGACACGTGTGCCGCCGAGTTCTCCGCCAAGACGCCCTACCACTACTCGTCGTACGACGAGGAGACCGAGGTCGAGCCGCGCACCAAGCCGGCGGTCCTGATCCTCGGCAGCGGGCCCAACCGCATCGGGCAGGGCATCGAGTTCGACTACTCGTGCGTCCACGCCGCGCTGGCGCTGTCCGAGGTCGGCTACGAGACGATCATGGTCAACTGCAACCCCGAGACCGTCTCGACCGACTACGACACCTCCGACCGGCTCTACTTCGAGCCGCTGACGCTCGAGGACGTCCTCGAGATCGTGCACGCCGAGCAGCAGGCCGGTCCGGTCGTCGGCGTCATCGTGCAGCTCGGCGGCCAGACGCCGCTGGGCCTGGCCGCGGGCCTCGAGGCGGCGGACGTGCCGATCGTCGGCACGCAGCCCTCCGCGATCGAGCTCGCCGAGGAGCGTGGCGCGTTCGCCGAGGTGCTCGCCGAGGCCGACCTGCCCGCGCCCAAGCACGGCATGGCGACGTCGTTCAGCCGCGCCCGTGAGATCGCCGACGAGATCGGCTATCCCGTGCTGGTCCGCCCGTCGTACGTCCTGGGTGGCCGCGGCATGGAGATCGTCTACGACGAGGGCACGCTCAAGGACTACATCGGCCGGGCGACCGAGATCTCGTCGGAGCGGCCGGTGCTGGTCGACCGCTTCCTCGACGACGCGATCGAGATCGACGTCGACGCGCTCTACGACGGCACCGAGCTGTTCCTCGGCGGCGTCATGGAGCACATCGAGGAGGCCGGCGTGCACTCGGGCGACTCCGCGTGCGCCCTGCCGCCCATCACGCTCGGCGAGGCCGAGGTCGCAGCGCATTCGCGAGTCGACCGAGGCGATCGCCAAGGGCGTCGGCGTGCGAGGACTCATCAACATCCAGTTCGCGCTCTCGTCCGACATCCTCTACGTCATCGAGGCCAACCCGCGAGCGTCGCGCACCGTCCCGTTCGTCTCCAAGGCGACCGCGACCCCGCTCGCCAAGGCGGCGGCCCGGCTCATGCTGGGGGAGTCGATCGCCGAGCTGCGCACGGCCGGCGTCCTGCCGGCGACGGGCGATGGCGGCAAGCTGCCCGACAACGCGCCCATCGCGGTCAAGGAGGCGGTCATGCCCTTCAACCGCTTCCGTACGTACGAGGGCCGCTACGTCGACACGCTGCTGGGCCCGGAGATGCGCTCGACCGGTGAGGTCATGGGCTTCGACGCGGGCTTCGGCACGGCGTTCGCCAAGTCCCAGGCCGGCGCCCAGAACGGGCTGCCGACGTCGGGCAAGGTCTTCGTCTCGGTCGCCAACCGCGACAAGCGGCACATGATCTTCCCGGTCAAGCGGCTCGCGGACCTCGGCTTCGAGATCCTCGCGACGAGCGGCACCGCGGTGGTGCTCGCGCGCAACGGCGTCAAGGCGACGGTCATCCGCAAGCTCAACGAGGAGCCGCTGCCGGGCAGGCCCGCAGCACGATCGTCGACAAGATCCACGACCAGGACGTCCAGCTCATCATCAACACGCCGCACGGCGTGACGTCCGGCGGCAGCCCCCGCATCGACGGCTACGAGATCCGCACGGCGGCGGTCGCCGAAGGCATTCCGTGCATCACGACGGTCCAGGGTCTGGCGGCGGCGGTGCAGGGCATCGAGGCGCTGATCGAGGGCAAGATCGGCGTCAAGTCGCTGCAGGACTGGGGCCGCATCGTCACCGAGGGCCAGGCGAGTGAGCTGGCATGAGTCTGTTCGGGTTCGTCGCGGCTCGGGCGGCGATGGCGGCGTACGGGCCGGCGTGCGTGGGCATCGACCCGCACGCGTCGCTGCTCGCCGAGTGGGGCCTGCCCGACGACGTCGAGGGACTCGACCGTTTCGCCACGATCTGCGTCGAGGCATTCGCCGGCAAGGTCGCGTTCGTCAAGCCGCAGTCGGCGTTCTTCGAGCGGTTCGGCGCGCGCGGCGTCGTCGTGCTCGAGCGTACGATCCAGGACCTGCGACACACGGGTTCGCTCGTGATCCTCGACGTCAAGCGCGGCGACATCGGCTCGACCGCGGCCGCCTACGCAGATGCCTATCTCGACGAGGATGCCCCGATGGCCGCCGACGCCATCACGGTCAGCCCGTTCCTGGGCTTCGGGTCGCTGCAACCGTTCTTCGACGTCGCCGCCAAGAACGACGCCGGTGTCTTCGTGCTGGCGCTGACGTCCAACCCCGAGGGGCCCGAGGTGCAGCACGCCGTCAACGGCGACACGACGGTCGCCGGCGGCATCTTGGCGAAGCTCGCGGAGCTCAACGCCGGTCAGCACCAGATGGGGCCGTTCGGCGCCGTGGTCGGCGCGACGATCGGCGACGCGGCCGAGGACCTGGCGATCAACGGCCCGCTGCTGGTGCCGGGATTCGGCGCACAGGGTGGGACGGTCGACGACATACGGCGGCTGTTCGGCTCCGTCATCGACAACGTGATCCCGTCGACCTCGCGCGGCGTGCTGTCGGCCGGGCCGGATGTCCAGGCGCTCCGCGATTCGGTCGCCCGCGTCAACGCCGAACTTGTAGGGTCATAACGTTCAGGGTTGCCGCCTTCCGAGGAGTCCATGCATGAAGAGAACCGCCGCCGTCCTGATCACGACGATCGTCGGGATCACGACACTGTCGGGCTGCGGCGGAGGCGGCGATCCATACTGCGATGCGGTCGACAAGAACAAGACCACGCTCAACACGTTCGGACAGACGCGCACCAACGCGGCCTACGCCACGTACGCCAAGGCGTTCGCCGACGTCGGCAAGGAGGCGCCGGCCTCGATCAAGAAGGACTGGACGACCCTGTCGACCGTGACGACCGGCATCCTCGACGCCCAGAAGAAGACCGGGCTCAAGCTCGAGGACATGACCGACACCGAGAAGGTCAAGAAGCTCAGCGACGCGCAGCTCAAGGAGCTCAACGCGGCCTACAAGACCTTCAACGGGACGACCAAGCAGCGCAACGCCGTGGTCAAGAACGTCAAGCAGGAATGCAAGATCAATCTCAAGTAACCGTTCGTCCAACAGATGAGGTGAGGCAAGTGGCACTCCCGATATTGACGCCGGAGCAGCGCAAGGCTGCACTCGAGAAGGCAGCGGCCGCCCGGCAGCTGCGAGCGGAGGTCAAGAACCGCCTCAAGAATTCTCGCGCGAGCCTGACCGAGGTCATCCAGGAGTCGCGCGCCAACGAGGTCATCGCCAAGCTGAAGGTCATCGACCTCCTGCAGTCGATGCCCGGCGTGGGCAAGGTGCGTGCGCAGGAGATCATGCAGCGCATCGGCATCGCCGACAGCCGCCGGCTCCGAGGCCTGGGCGCCAACCAGGTCAAGGCGCTGATCGACGAGTTCGCGAATAGAACAGGCCGCTCTGGCCGTGCCTGACGGGTCAACGGAACCCGTCACACGTCCGTCGCGGCTCGTCGTCCTGGCCGGTCCCACCGCGGTCGGCAAGGGCACGGTCGCGGCCTGCGTACGCCGTAGTCACCCCGAGATCTGGATCTCGGTCTCGGTCACGACCCGGCCGGCAAGGCCGGGCGAGATCGACGGCGTGCACTATCACTTCATCTCTGACGAGGAGTTCGACCGCCTGATCGCCGAGGACGGACTGCTCGAGTGGGCTGTCGTCCACCGGGCAGCCCGCTACGGCACGCCGCGCGCCGCGGTCGAGCAGCGTCTCGCCGCCGGCACACCGGCGCTGCTCGAGATCGACCTGCAGGGCGCACGCCAGGTCCGCGAGCGGATGCCGGACGCACTGATGTGCTTCCTGGCGCCGCCGAGCTGGGAGGAGCTGGAGCGTCGCCTCGTCGGCCGCGGGACCGAGGGCCCGGAGGAGCGTGAGCGCCGCCTGGCGACGGCCCGCACGGAGCTGGCGGCCGAGCCGGAGTTCGACGTGACGATCGTCAACACCGATGTCGAGACCGCTTGCCAAGAATTGGTAGACTTGTTCAGATCCGGCACGAGCCGGGTGCATTCCTAATCTTTCTGTGAGGCTCTCTGTGTCCACGACACGCTCGACTGCCATCGGCATCACCAACCCGCCGCTGGACGATCTTCTGGAGAAGGCGGACAGCAAGTACAAGCTCGTCCTCTACTCCGCCAAGCGTGCACGCCAGATCAACGCCTACTACTCGCAGCTCGGCGAGGGTCTCCTCGAGTACGTCGGACCGCTCCTCGAGACGGGCGTGCAGGAGAAGCCGCTGTCGATCGCGCTGCGCGAGATCAACGCCGACCTGCTGACCGTCGAGGACATCGACCCCGAGGCTGAGGCCGCAGCAGCCGAGAAGGCCTGATCCATCCTCAGCAGGTTCCAATCCTCCAGAGCGAGGCGGTGACGGCATGAGCGAGCGCCAGCTAGGGGTACCCCCAACGAGCTCTGCGAGTAGGGGGCGCGAGCCATGAGTGAGATTGTTCTTGGCGTGTCCGGGGGCATTGCGTCCTACAAGGCTGCCGAGCTGCTGCGACTGTTCACCGAATCGGGCCACAGCGTCCGGGTCGTTCCCACGGCCTCGTCCCTGCACTTCGTCGGCGCGGCGACGTGGGAGGCCCTGAGCGGCAAGCCCGTGCAGACCGGCGTGTTCGAGCACGTCGACGAGGTCGCCCACGTACGCATCGGGCAGGGCGCCGAGCTCGTGCTCGTCGCTCCCGCAACCGCCAACATCCTGGCCAAGGCCGCACACGGCCTCGCCGACGACCTGCTGACCAACACCCTCCTGACGGCGCGCTGTCCGGTCGTGTTCGCCCCGGCGATGCACACCGAGATGTGGAATCACCCCGCCACCCAGGCCAACGTGGCGTTGCTCCGGGAGCGGGGATTCGTCGTTCTCGAGCCGGCCGTGGGGCGCCTGACCGGCGTCGACACCGGCAAGGGGCGCCTGCCCGACCCGGCCGAGATCTACGCAGCCGCGTTGCAGGTCCTCGAAGGACGTCCGCAGGATCTCGCCGGCAAGCACGTCGTCGTCTCCGCCGGCGGCACCCGCGAATACCTCGACCCGGTCCGATTCCTCGGCAACCGCTCATCCGGTCGCCAGGGCTACGCACTGGCCGAGGCTGCCGTCGCCCGCGGCGCGCGCGTCACGGTCGTCGCCGCCAACGTCGCGCTTGCCGGACCCCGCCGGCGTCGAGATCGTGCGTGTCGTCAGCACCGAGGACCTGCGCCAGCAGATGCACCTTGCCGCGGCCGACGCGGATGCCGTCGTGATGGCTGCCGCGCCGGCCGACTTCCGTCCGGCTGAGTTCGTCGAGGCCAAGATCAAGAAGTCCGACGACGGCGTGGCGCCCGACATCCACCTGGTCGAGAACCCCGACATCCTGCGTGAGCTCGTCGCCGCGCGCACGAGCAAGCGCCCCGTCATCGTCGGTTTCGCCGCCGAGACCGGTGACGCCCGCGCCAGCGTCATCGAGCACGCCCGGGCCAAGCT
Source organism: uncultured Actinomycetota bacterium (assembly GCA_963817425.1). GTDB lineage: Bacteria > Actinomycetota > Actinomycetes > Propionibacteriales > Nocardioidaceae > Aeromicrobium. Next base: position 242,792 of record CAWFOH010000013.1, on the reverse strand, counting down.
CGCCCGCAAGGGATGCGACCTGCTCGTCGTCAACGACGTCAGCGCGGGCAAGGTCTTCGGCCACGACGACAACGAGGCCGTCATCCTCGGCGCCGACGAAACCGTCGAGGAAATCCCGCACGGTCCCAAGATCCGGCTGGCGCACGCGATCTGGGACGCTGTCATCCAACGCTTGGACTAGCGAAACAACCAGTCGTCTCGCTCGTTAGAATGCTGTACAGACATCAACCCAGGAGAAAATGTGAGCCGCTTCTTCACGTCCGAGTCCGTGACCGAGGGTCACCCGGACAAGATCGCCGACCAGATCAGCGACAGCGTCCTCGACGCCCTGCTGGCACAGGACCCCAAGAGCCGTGTGGCGTGTGAGACCTTCATCACGACCGGTCTGATCGTCGTCGGTGGTGAGGTGACCACCGAGGCATACGCCGACATCGCCAAGATCGCGCGCGATCGGGTCCTGGACATCGGCTACGACTCGTCCGTCAAGGGCTTCGATGGCGCCTCGTGCGGCGTGCAGATCACGCTCGACGCACAGTCGCCCGACATCGCCCAGGGCGTCAACACGGCCTTCGAGGGTCGCACCCAGGGCTCGGCCGACCCGCTCGACCTTCAGGGTGCCGGCGACCAGGGCCTGATGTTCGGCTTCGCGTGCGACGAGACGCCCGAGCTCATGCCGCTGCCGATCACGATCGCCCACCGTCTCGCAGAGCAGCTCACCGCAGTCCGCAAGGACGGCACGCTGCCCTACCTGCGTCCCGACGGCAAGACCCAGGTCACGGTCGAGTACGACGACAACGACAAGCCCGTACGCGTCGACACCGTCGTCCTGTCGACCCAGCACGAGGACGGGATCGACCTCGACTCGCAGCTGACCGTCGACATCAAGAAGCACGTCGTCGACGTGATCCTCGCGGACTTCGACATCGACACCTCCGACTACCGCCTGCTGGTCAACCCGACCGGCAAGTTCGTCATCGGTGGCCCGATGGGCGACGTCGGCCTGACCGGCCGCAAGATCATCGTCGACACCTACGGCGGCTACGCCCGTCACGGTGGCGGCGCGTTCTCCGGCAAGGACCCGAGCAAGGTCGACCGTTCGGCCGCCTACGCGATGCGCTGGGTCGCCAAGAACATCGTCGCCGCTGGTCTCGCCACCAAGGTCGAGGTCCAGGTCGCCTACGCGATCGGCAAGGCTCACCCGGTCGGCTTCTACGTCGAGGCGTTCGGCACGGAGACCGTCCCGGTCGACAAGATCCGCGCTGCGGTTCTCGAGGTCTTCGACCTGCGTCCGGCCGCGATCATCCGCGATCTCGACCTGCTCAAGCCGATCTACGCGCAGACGGCTGCCTACGGTCACTTCGGCCGGGAGCTCCCGGGCGTGGTCTGGGAGACGACGGACCGTGCTGACGCGCTCAAGGCCCACGCCAACGCCTGAGCGTCACTGCTGACAGAACGGCCCCCGCCTCGGCGGGGGCCGTTCTGCGTCCGCGCCTGCGGCGCTGTGGGCGGCGGCTGATAGAACAGCACCGTGATGTCAGACGAGGGTCCTGAGCAGCTGGCTCTGGTCCCTCCTGCGCCTGTGGGGCGGTCGCGCAAGCCGGCGGCCAAGCCGGCGCCCAAGGCCGCGGCGATCCGTCCGGTCGCCAGGGTGGTGGTCGACAGCGGTCTGGCCCACCTCGACCGGCTGTTCGACTATCTCGTTCCGACGAACGCTCGACGCGCAGACCGTCGCTGGCTGCCGGGTCAAGGTCCGCTTCGCCGGGCGCCTGGTTGACGGGTTCGTGGTCGAACGGGTCGACGACACCGAGCACGGCGGACGGCTGGCGTTCCTCGCCAAGGTCGTCTCGTCCGAGCCGGTGCTGCACCCCGAGGTGCTCGCCCTGGCCCGTGCCGTCGCCGACCGCTACGCCGGCACGCTCGGCGACGTGCTGCGCCTGGCGATCCCGCCACGTCATGCACGGGCCGAGGCGACCCGCGCGACGCCGGCTGAGGGTGCGTTGCCGGTCGGCAGCGCTGCGGGCTGGCAGACGTACGCCCATGGGCTCGGCTTTGTCGCAGCGTTGCGTGCCGGAGAGCGCCCACGGGCGTGGTGGAGCGCGGTTCCCGGCCAGGACCCTGCCCAGCTGGTCGCCGAGGCCGTGCTTGCGACGTTCGGGTCGGGCCGCGGATCGGTCGTGTGTGTGCCCGACAACCGCGATGTCGCCAGATGGGATGCGGTGTTCACCGAGGTGCTCGGCGAGGGAAGGCACGTCACCCTCACGGCGGCTGATGAGCCGGCCGACCGCTATGCCGCCTTTCTCGCGGCCTCGCGTGGTGATGTTCAGGTCGTGCTCGGCACGCGGGCGGCGGCATTCGCGCCGGTCAAGGATGCTGGGGCTCGTGGCGATGTGGGATGACGGCGACGACTTGTTCGCCGAGCCACGTTCGCCCTACCCGCACGCCCGTGAGGTCCTCCTGCTGCGCGCGGCGTCCCAGGACACGGCTCTGCTGATCGGCGGCCATGCTCGTACGGCCGAGGGTCAGTCGCTGATCGACAGCGGCTGGTGCGTCGAGCTCACGGCCGACCAGCGCGAGCGGCGCAGGGCATGGCCGCGCCTGACCGTCACCGACGGGTCGACTGCTGGTTCTGCACCGGTGCGGCTCCCACAGGAGGCATTCCGGGCGATCCGTGGAGCCACGGGCGCGGTGCTGGTCCAGGTTCCGCGGCGCGGCTATCGCGAGTCACTGTCGTGCCAGACGTGCCGCCAGCCGGCCCGCTGCGCGGAGTGTCAGGGGCCGCTGGGTCAGCCGTCGGCCTCGGCACCCATCGCGTGCCGCTGGTGCGGTCGCGGTGCCTCTCCCTGGACCTGCCCGCACTGCCAGAGCACCGAGCTGCGGTCGCCTGTCGTCGGCGCGCTGCGCACCGCTGAGGAGTTCGCCCGCGCGTTCCCCGACCTGGAGGTCGTGACCTCCGGAGGTCAGACGATCCTCGACGAGGTCGAGCCCGGCCGCCGGCTGGTCCTCGCAACTCCAGGGGCCGAGCCGCATGTCGCGGGCGGCTACGACGTCGTGATCCTGCTCGACACCTGGCTCATGCTGGCCCGCGAGGACGTACGCGTCGAGGAGGAGTCCCATCGCCGGTGGTTCAACGCCCTCGCGCTGGGACGCCCCGGCGCGACGGCGATCGCGGTCGGCGACGCCCATACGCTGCAGGCGCTGGTGCGGGCCGATCCGGCCGGATTCGCCGCGCGAGAGCTCGCGAGCCGCGCCGAGACGCACCTGCCGCCGACGGCACGGCTCGCGACGGTCGCCGGCCCCGACGACGTACTCGCCGAGCTCGCGACCCGCACGTGGACGCCGCACACCGAGATCCTCGGGCCGGTCCCCGTCGACCTGCGGTCCGCCGACGCGGGGGAGCGGCTGATCCTGCGCGCTCCTCGCCGCGAAGGAGCCGAGCTCGCCGCGGCCTTGGCGTCGGTGGCGGCCGAACGCAGCGCCGCCAAGCTGCCCGGCCTGCGCATCCAGGTCGACCCCCTGTCGCTCTGACCGCGGCCACGCGATGCCCGGGACGGCCGCCTAGACTCGACGCCGTGAGAGTCGTCTTCGCTGGTACGCCCGAGACCGCCCTCCCATCCCTCGAGGCGCTCGTCGCCAGCCGGCACGAGGTCGCCGCCGTGCTCACTCGTCCCGACGCGCCGGCCGGCCGCGGTCGTACGCTCAGGCCCTCGCCGGTCGCCGAGGCCGCCGCGGAGCACGGCATCGAGGTGCTCAAGCCCGCGAAGCCGTCGGACCCCGACTTCATGGACCGTCTGCGGCGAGATCGCCCCGGACTGCATCCCGATCGTCGCCTACGGCGCCCTGATCCGCCGCGAGGCGCTGGACATCCCACAGTTCGGCTGGATCAACCTGCACTTCTCGGTGCTACCGGCCTGGCGGGGCGCGGCGCCGGTCCAGCGCGCGATCATGGCCGGCGACGAGGTCACCGGGGCGACGGTGTTCAGCCTCGTCGAGGAGCTCGATGCCGGGCCGGTTCTCGGCTCGATCACGGAGCGCATTCGCGAGGAGGACACGTCTGCGGAGCTGCTCGCCCGGCTGGCCGACTGGGGCAGCAAGCTGCTCGTCGACGTCGTCGACCACATCGAGGACGGTGACATCGCTGCCGTTCCGCAGCCCGAGGACAACATCTCCTACGCCCCCAAGCTGACGACCGACGAGGCACGGATCGACTGGAATCGTCCTGCCTTCGCGATCGACCGGCACATCCGAGGCTGCACTCCCGCGCCGGGGGCGTGGACGCTCCTCGACGACGAACGGGTCAAGATCGGTCCGGCGACAATCGCGGACGACCGCACGCTCGTGCCCGGACAGCTGTCGATCGGCAAGCAGGAGGTCCGGGTCGGCACGACGACGACCGATCTGGTGCTCGGAGACGTCCAGGCATTCGGCAAGAAGCGCATGCGCGCCGCCGACTGGGCCCGTGGCACGTCGTTCCCCGACGGTGCGGCGTTTGCATGACTGATCCTTCGCGCGCGGTCGCGTTCCACGTCCTGCGGGCAGTCGCCGAGCGCGACGCGTACGTCAACCTGGTCCTCCCGGCGATGCTCGCCGAGCACCAGATCGAGGGCCGCGACGCGGCGTTCGCGACCGAGCTCGTGCACGGCACGGTCCGCAGGCAGGGCACGTACGACGCGATCATCGGGCACGTGGCCAGCAAGGGGCTGGGCTCGATCGATCCTCCGGTGCTGGACGCGCTGCGGCTCGGCACCCACCAGCTGCTCAACATGCGGGTCCCGGCGCACGCAGCCGTGTCAGAGACCGTCGACCTCGTGCGCCGCGAGATCGGCCACAAGCCTGTGCACTTCGCCAACGCGCTGCTGCGCAAGATCGGCCAGAAGGACCTCGACGGCTGGCTCGAGGTCGTGACGGCCGGACTCGAGGGTGACGAAGCGCGCTCCGTACGCACCTCGCACCCGCTGTGGATCGTGACGGCACTGCGCGAGGCGCTGGGTGGCCACGCTGCGCAGATCGACAAGCTGCTGGCAGCCGACAACGCTCCGCCGCGGGTCACGCTGGTGGCGCGCCCGGGCCTCTGCAGCCCCGACGACGCTGCCCGGCACCACCGGCAAGCTCTCGCCCTATGCCCGCATCCTTGACGAGGGCGGTGACCCGGGGGCGATACCGCAGGTGCGCGACGGTCGGGCCGGCGTCCAGGACGAGGGGTCCCAGCTCGTCGCGATCACGCTCGCCGAGGCGCAGGTCGACGGTGACGACACCCGATGGCTCGACCTTTGCGCGGGGCCCGGCGGCAAGGCAGCTCTCCTCGGTGCCATGGCGAAGCAGCGCGGCGCCCACCTCGTTGCCAACGAGGTGCTGGAGCACCGGGCCGAGCTCGTCCGTCAGGGCGTACGCCTGCTGGACAACGTCGAGGTCACGACGGCTGACGGGCGGTACGGCCCGTGGGAGCCTCGAGTCGTTCGACCGGGTCCTGGTCGACGCGCCATGCACGGGTCTCGGTGCGCTGCGGCGCCGGCCCGAGTCGCGGTGGCGTCGTTCGGAGGCTGATCTCGACGACCTCGTCCCGCTGCAGATGGCGCTGCTCGACCGGGCGCTGGAGCTCGTACGGCCCGGGGGAGTCGTGGCCTACGCGACCTGCTCGCCGCACCGGCGCGAGACGCATGGCGTCGTCGACGCCGTCACCTCGGCACGCGACGACGTCGATGTGGAGACCACCCACCAGTGGTGGCCCCACATCGACGGCACCGATGCGATGTTCTGCGCGCTACTCCGCCGCAGCTGACACGAGCTCAGGCGAACGAGCCGGTCGGCGACCGCTGACGTGCCGCTGCGCCGCGATCACGAGAGCGATCAGCGCCAGGATCGACCCGGTGTCCATCGCCTCGCGCAGTCCGGGCGTGAACTCCCCGGGCACGGAGTGCGACGCGTACACCGTGACGATGACGGCAAGCCCCAGCGCACCGCCGATCTGCTGTGTCGTCTGCAGCAGCCCCGAGGCCGTACCGGCGTGGCGGGGCTCGACGCCCGACAGCACGACGACGGTGAGCGGCATGAACAGCAGGCCGACTCCGATGCCGTTGATCAGTCAGCGGCCCGGCGAGATCGCGCCCAGTACGTGCTCGCGTCGGTCAGCTCACGCAGCCACACGAGGCTGACGAGCGCCAAGGCAGCGCCGGTCGTGATGAGCGGCCAGGTGCCGAACCGCGCGACCAGGCGGGGCGTGACGCGGGAGACCGCGAAGATCGCCAGGCTGAGCGGCAGGAATGCCACACCCGACTCGAACGCTCCGAAGCCGAGCGTGCGCTGCATGAACTGCACGAGCAGGAAGAACAGCGAGAACTGCGCGCCGATGACGAGCGTCATCGTGCCCAACGCCGCGACACGAGGACGCGAGCGAAGCAAGGACGGTTCGAGCAGCGGCTGACGAGCCCGGCGTTCGATGCCCGCGAACGAGCCGAGCAGGACGGCAGCGGCGATGAACGAGGCGATCGTGCCGGTCGAGGTCCAGCTGTGATCCGCGGCGTTGATGAAGCCGTAGACCAGCGCGACCGAGCCGGCCGTCGCGGTGACCGCGCCCAGCACGTCGAAGTGGCCACGCTCGCGAGAAGTCTCCGGCACGAAGCGTCGCACCAGCACGACGGCCATGATGCCGATCGGCACGTTGATGAACAGCGACCAGCGCCACGACGCGAAGCCGGTCAGCGCGCCGCCGAGGATCAGGCCGATCGAGGCGCCGGCCGACGACACGGCGCTGAACAGCGCGAGGCCGCGATTGCGGCTGGACTCGTCGGGCGCGCCGGCGGTGATCAGGGCCAGGACGCTGGGAGCGGCGATCGCGGCGCCGACGCCCTGCAGCGCCCGGGAGCCGATGAGCATCGCGGGATCCTGGGCGAGTCCAGCCCAGTCAGCGAGGCGAACGTGAAGATGCCGAGGCCGATCTCGAACGCGCGCAGCCGGCCGATGACGTCGCCGAGGCGACCGCCGAACAGCAACAGGCCGCCGAAGGCCAGCGAGTACGCGTTGAGGACCCACGACAGGTTGGCGGCACTGAAGCCGAGGTCTGCGCGAAGGAGGGGGAGCGCGACGTTGATGACGGCCGCGTCGAGGATGAGCATGAGTTGTGCGGTCAGCACGAGTGCCAGGCCGTACGCAGCTCGGCGCTGCGCCGGTCGTGCGTCGGTGATGGAGGTCATGGTGAGGATTCCTGTCCCAAGAATTGGAGTGTCGTACACTGGAACGGAGAAGGGCTCCGGTTCTTCGAACGACTATACGGAGAGAGTCTCCGGTTAGCAAGGGAGGTTGGGCCGTGGCGTCCATCACGCCTACTGAGGCCGAGACTTCTGACGAGGTCGTCAAGCCGCTACGAGCCGACGCCCAGCGCAACTACGACAAGCTCGTGGCCGCCGCGCGCGAGGTGTTCGCCGAGCGTGGCGCCGAGGGCTCGCTCGACGAGATCGCCAAGCGTGCAGGTGTCGGCCCCGGCACGCTCTACCGGCACTTCCCGACGCGTGACGACCTGATCGACGCCCTGATGCGCGACTGGACCGAGCGGGTCGCCGCCGACAGCGTGGCCGCAGTCGAGGCGGACGTGCCGGCCCGCGAGATGCTCGAGCGCTGGTTCGCCGACCTCGTCAAGCACATGACGCTGCATCGCGGTGCGGCGGCCAAGCTCAGCGCCGCGATGGACGATCCGTCCTCCCCGATCTACCGCAAGTGCCAGATGCTGGGCGAGGCCAACGACCGGGTCATCACGCACCTGATCGACACGCATGCGCTGCGCGACGGGGTCGAGTCGCGACAGGTTCAACGGCTCGTCAGCGGCGTGGCGACGATTGTGGACCAGGCCGAGCTGGACCCCGAGCAGGCCCAGCCGATGCTCGACATCGTGATCGACGGCATTCTGCGCGACTCCGCCACCTCCTGATCGCCCCGCAGCCCACCACTACGCTGGCGGCATGGGCATCCAGATCACCCCGAGCATGCTGGCGTCGGACTTCGCGAACCTCGAGTCCGAGGCGGCGCGCATCTCGAGCGCCGACTGGTTGCACATGGACGTCATGGACAACCATTTCGTCCCCAACCTGACGCTGGGCGCACCCGTGATCGAGGCGTTGGCCAAGGTGGCCAAGCAGCCGATCGACGCGCACCTGATGATCGAGGACCCCGACCGCTGGGCGCCGACGTACGTCGAGGCCGGTGCTGGCAGCGTCACGTTCCACGTCGAGGCCGCCAAGGCGCCCGTACGCCTGGCCCGCGAGATCCGGGCCAAGGGCGCCCGAGCGTCGATGGCGCTCAAGCCGGCAACGCCCATCGAGCCGTACGAAGAGCTGCTCCCAGAGCTCGACATGGTGCTGATCATGACGGTCGAACCGGGCTTCGGCGGCCAGAAGTTCCTCGACGTCTGCCTGCCCAAGATCCAGCGCGCCCGCACGCTGATCGACAAGCACGGCGGCGACATCTGGCTCCAGGTCGACGGGGGAGTGTCCCTCGAGACGATCGAGCGGTGCGCCGACGCCGGCGCCGACACGTTCGTCGCGGGTTCAGCCGTGTTCAGCGCTGATGACCCCGACGCCATGGTGGCTGAGCTGCGGTCACATGCCGGACGTCACACCCACTGAGTGGACCGTGCGGGCTAGACTTGGGCACAACGAGCAGAAACTTTGCTCGCGTGCTCCGGGGTCGGTGTAATTCCGAGCCGGCGGTCATAGTCCGCGACCCGCGGTCCCATCCTCGTGATGAGGCAACGGTTGAGCCGGTGAAATTCCGGCACCGACGGTGAAAGTCCGGATGGGAGGAGCATTGTGTCCCGAAGGGTCGGGACCGTGGTGGGCACTCCCCACGTCACGGTCGCGCCATGGTGGTCACCAGGGGACCCCGGGTTGCGTGAGCATCACGACCCGGAGGAATGCATGGCAACCGACACCGAGATCAGCGCGATGCGACGCGCGCTCGACGCGGCCCGCAGCTGTCAGACGTACGCTGCCCAATCCGCGCGTCGGCTGCGTCCTGCTCGCTCCTGACGGCAGCGAGATCGCGACCGGCGTGCACCGCGGCGCCGGCACGCCGCACGCCGAGATCGACGCCCTCACGCAGGCCGGCGATGCCGCCCGCGGCTCGACCGCGGTCGTCACGCTCGAGCCCTGCAACCACACGGGTCGCACCGGGCCTTGCGCACAAGCGCTGATCGACGCCGGGGTGGCCCGCGTCGTGTTCGGGCAGATCGACCCCGACCGCTCCGCGGCCGGCGGCAGCAAGACACTCCGCGCAGCCGGAATCGAGGTCGAGCCGGGTGTCATGGCCGAGGAGGCCACCGACCTCAACGTCGAGTGGACCTTCGCCGTGACGTCTGGTCGCCCGTTCGTGACGTGGAAGTACGCCGCAACGCTCGACGGACTCAGCGCCGCACCTGACGGCACGAGCAAGTGGATCACGAGCGACGAGGCCCGCCGGGACGTGCAGAAGTTCCGCGCGGAGTCCGACGCGATCGTCGCGGGCACCGGCGCGGTCCTCGCGGACGACCCGCGGCTCTCGGTGCGCGACGAGAAGGACATCCCGCTCCCGTACGACCAGCAGCCGCTGCGTGTCGTCGTCGGCGAGACCAAGATCCCCAACTACTACCGCGTGTTCGACCGGGTGGCCCCCACGCTGCTGGTGCAGTCCCGCGACCCCGAGGTCGTGCTGCAGAAGCTGATCGACAACCAGATCCGGCACATCTGGCTCGAGGGTGGACCCCGCCTCGCCGGTGCGTTCTGGAACGCCGGCGTGATCGACCGCGTGATCGGCTACATCGCCCCGGCGATGCTCGGCTCGGGACGCGCCGCGCTCGAGGGTGAGGCGACGACGCTCGCCGACCTGCGGCCCATCGACCTGCACGACCTGACGATGGTCGGTCCGGACATCCGCATCATCGGGACACCGGGTCGCATGCAACGAGAGGACTTCGACTGATGTTCACCGGACTCATCGAGGAGAAGGGCACGATCACCGAGGTCGAGGACCTCGGAGACTCCGTACGCCTGACGATCCGCGGACCGCTGGTGGTCTCCGACGCGCAGCACGGCGACTCGATCGCGGTCAGCGGCGTGTGCCTGACCGTCATGGGACAGGGCGCCGACTCCTTCGAGGCCGACGTCATGAAGGAATCGCTCGACAAGACCTCGCTCGGAGACCTGCGCGTGGGTGACGAGGTCAACCTCGAACGGGCGACCAAGGCCGGCGCGCGGCTCGGCGGCCACATCGTGCAGGGCCATGTCGACGGCACCGGGCGGATCCTCGACCGTACGCCGAGCGAGCACTGGGAGGTCGTCCGCATCGGGCTGCCCCCTGAGCTGGCGAAGTATCTCGTCGCCAAGGGTTCCGTCACCGTCGACGGCACGTCGCTGACCGTGGTCGACGTCGTGGACGGCACTCCGTCGTCTCAGGAGGGGCCGTGGTTCTCGGTGTCCTTGATCCCCACGACGCTCGCCGAGACGACGCTCGGCACCAAGGGCCCGGGCGACCGGGTCAACCTCGAGGTGGACATCCTCGCCAAGTACGTCGAGCGCCTGCTGGGTGCTCAAGCAGAAGGAGCAAGCGCATGACTGTGCGACTCGACAGCATCGAGCGGGCGATCGCGGACTTCCGCGACGGCAAGGCCATCGTGGTCGTCGATGACGAGGACCGCGAGAACGAGGGCGACATCATCTTCGCCGCCAGCAAGGCCACGCCTGAGCTGATGGCGTTCCTGGTGCGCTACTCCAGCGGCCTCATCTGCGCCCCGATCACGGGCGACATCCTGGATCGCCTGGCGATCCCGCTCATGACGCCGCACAACCGCGAGAAGATGCGCACCGCCTACACGATCTCGATCGACGCCCGCGACGGCATCACGACCGGCATCTCTGCAGCCGACCGCGCTCGTACGTGCCGCGTGCTCGCGGACTCGGCGACCGAGCCGTTCGAGCTCGTGCAGCCAGGTCACATCATCCCGTTGCGCGCCAAGAACGGCGGCGTGCTCGAGCGTGCTGGCCACACTGAGGCCGCAGTCGACTTCGCCCGCCTTGCGGGGCTCACGCCGGCCGGCGTCATCGGTGAGGTGCTCAACGACGACGGCACGCTGATGCGGGCGCCCGAGCTGCGCGAGTTCGCCGACGAGCACGGCATCGCACTCGTGTCGATCGAGGACCTGCAGGTCTATCGACGCCTCCACGAGTCACAGGTCGAGCGGCTCGCGACGACCCGGCTGCCGACCGAGTTCGGCGAGTTCACGGCTCACGGCTTACCGCGACATGATCGAGGGCTCGGAGCACATCGCCCTGGTCTACGGCGATCCGGGCACCGAGGACGTCCTGACCCGCATCCACTCCGAGTGCCTGACCGGCGACGTGTTCGGCTCGCGGCGCTGTGACTGCGGCCCGCAGCTCGAGCTCTCGATGACCGAGATCACGACGGCCGGCGCCGGCATCGTCGTCTACCTGCGCGGCCACGAGGGCCGCGGCATCGGCCTGCTGCACAAGCTCCAGGCGTATGCCCTGCAGGACTCCGGCCACGACACGATCGACGCCAACCTCGAGCTCGGGTTCGGTGAGGACGAGCGCGACTATGCCGCCGGAGCGCAGATCCTGCGCGAGCTCGGCGTCACGTCTGCCCGGCTGCTGACCAACAATCCGGACAAGACCATCGCCCTGGAGGCATACGGCGTCAAGATCAGTGAGCGGCTGCCGCTGCGGATCGCGCCCAACGAGGACAGCCTGCGCTACCTGCAGACCAAGGCCGAGCGCATGGGCCACGACCTGCCCGGACTGGGGGACCTCGCATGAGTGGCGCTGGAGCACCTGATCTGCATGTCGACGCGCGCGGTGCGCGCGTCGCGATCATCGCCTCGAGCTGGCACACCGAGGTCATGGACGGGCTGATCGCCGGCGCCGAGCGGGCACTGGCCGACGCCAAGGTCGAGGACGTCACGCTCGTACGTGCGCCGGGTTCGTTCGAGCTGCCGATCCTCTGCCAGGCGTACGCCCGCAGCAGCTACGACGCCGTGATCGCGCTCGGCGTGATCATCCGCGGCGGGACCCCGCACTTCGAGTACGTCTCGGCGGCGGCGACCGACGGGCTCAACCGGGTCGCCCTCGACACCGGCGTGCCGATCGGCTTCGGGCTGCTGACGTGCGACGACGAGGCCCAGGCGCTGGACCGCGCCGGCCTGCCCGACAGCCGCGAGGACAAGGGCCGCGAAGCCGTCGAGGCCGCGTTGTCCACCTGGAACGTCCTGCGCACGCTGTCCTGACAGACGCCGATAGACTGCTCCGCGATGAAGACCTTCGATGAACTCTTCGCCGAGCTGTCCGACAAGGCAGCCAGCCGCCCCGAGGGCTCGCGCACCGTCGCCGAGCTCGATGCCGGCGTGCACGCGATCGGCAAGAAGCTCGTCGAGGAGGCGGCCGAGTCGTGGATGGCTGCGGAGCACGAAGGTGCCGAGCGTGCCGCCGAGGAGCTCAGCCAGCTGCTCTACCACGCCCAGGTCATGATGATCGCCAGCGGAATCACGCTCGACGACGTCTACGCGCATCTGTGACGGATCGGCTCTTCGGCGCCCGTCCGTGCCCTCGCCCTCCGTCACAGAACTCCTGAGAAGAGAACCCATGCTCAAGATCGCCGTACCCAACAAAGGCGCGCTGGCCGAGTCGGCTGCCCAGATGCTGACCGAAGCGGGCTACCACCAGCGCCGCAACACCAAGGACCTCGTCACGCTCGACCCCGACAACGACGTCGAGTTCTTCTACCTTCGTCCCCGTGACATCGCGATCTACGTGGGGGAGGGCACGCTCGACGTCGGCATCACGGGTCGTGACCTGCTGCTCGACTCCGGTGCCCACGCTGCGGAGAACATCTCGCTCGGCTTCGGCGCCTCGACGTTCCGGTTCGCCGCGCCGATCGGGGCGATGTCGGCGGTCGCCGACCTCGACGGCTCCCGCATCGCCACGTCCTACCCGGGCATCGTCCAGGCCTACCTCGTCGAGCGCGGCATCACCGCCGACGTCGTACGCCTCGACGGTGCGGTGGAGTCATCCGTACGCCTGGGGGTGGCGGACGCGATCGCCGATGTCGTCGAGACCGGCAGCACGCTGAAGCAGGCTGACCTCGAGGTGTTCGGCGAGCCGATCCTGTCCTCTGAGGCCGTGCTCATCACCCGCCAGGGTGCGCCCGAACCCGACGGGTTCGCGGTCTTCAAACGCCGCATCGACAGCGTCCTCGTCGCGCGGACGTACATCATGATGGACTACGACATCCGCGTCGACCAGGTCGATCGTGCCGTTGAGCTCACGCCTGGCATCGAGTCGCCCACGGTCTCGCCGCTTCATCGTGAAGGGTGGGTCGCCGTGCGCTCGATGGTGCCGCGCGACGCCGCCCAGAAGGTCATGGACTCGCTCTACGAGATCGGCGCCCGGGGCATCCTCGTGACGGACATCCTGGCGTGCCGGATCTGAGGACGTTCCGTCCCGGTGGTGCCCGCTTCGTCGCGTACGGCGTGGGCGTCATCATGGTCATCCTCACCGTGGTGATCGGCCTGGCCCTGCCGGACGACATCTACTTCACGCCCGCCGAGGACGTGACGCTGTGGGTCATCATCGTCGTGGTCCTGGCGCTGCTGCACGGCATCGGACGCAGCTATGTCCGCGCTGACGACGACGGTGTCGAGGTACTCAACGGCTACCGCCGGCACCGGATCGCGTGGTCGGACATCAAGGGATTCGCGATGAACACCGGCGCTCCGTGGCCGACCCTCGTCACCAACGACGACGAGCGGGTCATGCTGTTCGGCATCCAGGGCTCTGACGGCGCGTACGCCCGAGAAGCCGTCGCCTATCTGCGAAGCCGGCTCACCGCATGACCGAGCCCCAGCGAGGGCATCATGTGGCCATGCCGTCGCGCCCGTATCGTTGGCTCTTCGTGGGCGTGACGGCATGACCCACGACCGTACGCTCGCGAGTCCGCAGTTCCCCGACGACGACGGGACGGTCGATCCGCTGCTGGCCGCGGCCTTCGGCGACGACCTCGCGGTGCTGGCCGCATTGGCGGATGCGCGGGTGTTCGTGCCGATCATCGCGTTGCTCGGCGACGTCCCGGCCGAGGGTGACAAGAACGCCGACATGGCTGCCGTGCTGATGACCGGCGCCGACGGCCGGCAGGCGCTGCTCGCCTTCAGCAGCGTCGCCGCAATGGCAACGTGGGACCCGCAGGCTCGCCCCGTGCCGATCCTGGGCCGCGACGCCGCCCGTGCAACGCTCGACGAGGGCGCCGCGGCGATCCTGCTCGACCTGGCCAACGACACGTTCACGGTGGTGGAGACCGACGACGTCGATCACCTCGCTGCCGGCCACCGCCTGGTGCAGAGCGAGGCCGGCCCCGCCTGGGTCGTCTAGTCCCCACGATGTGGCGCCTAGACCACCACCGAGACACTGGTCCTTGGTGGATCAGCCGCCAAATCTCGGGGACCGGGCTCAGCCGGCGGCTGTCGAGCGTACTGCTGACAGTGGCACCGAGATGTGGACGTTGCCGTCGTGCCGCTCCACCCGGGCGACGAATCCCGCATTGCCGACGGTCCGCAGGAGCTTGTCGTTGGAGCCCTCCGTGATGAAGGTCAGCCGCGCGGCACCGTGCGCCTTGGCTCGGCTCGCCGCCTGCTTGACCAGCATCGTGCCGAGGCCCTGGCCCTGCCACGCATCCTCGATGAGCAGCTGGAACGTCCACACCGTGTCGACCGCCTCCAGCAGGCCATGGCCGACGACATCGAGGCCGACCTGCGCGACCAGCGCCACACCCGACTCCGGAGCGATGAGCCGCCGAGCCATCCGCGTCGTCATGGGCATCCGCAACGGCACCTGATAGCGGTTGTAGAGCGTCTCCACGCTGCACCGCTCGTGCAGCGCCGACACTGCCTCGATGTCGGCCAAGGTGGCCTCACGCACCATCGGCACCTGGTGGCGCGTGGAGGGTGCGATCAGTGGCGTCTCGAGCCCGGCGTCACTCACGAGGGACAGCAACGCCTGTGCGCGAGCCCGCTCGACCGCTGTGAAGGGGATCGCACGGCTGATCCGGAGGACTGATCCGTTGCGACGGGTCAGGTCGAGGACGTCGTGCCCGCGGTAGTCGGCCACGTCGGGCGGCTCGGTCTCGAGCAGCTCGCGGAGCACCTCCTCAGCGTCCCGGCCGTCCTCGAGGACCTGGTGCACGCCGTGCAGGTAGCGCGTGGGGGTGTCGATCAACGAGTCGTCGCCGACCCTTGTCGCCGAGACCTGGGAGCCGCCGGCCTCCTCGAACAGCTCGGCGAGCTGGACGTCGCCCCACCCTTCGGGCGCGCTGACGATGAACTCGTCGGTCACCTGTGGGCTGGTGGGGAAGAGCTGCATACCGAGGATGTTCACGTCGGAACGACCGCAGGCCAGCGCGATCTCCGCCAGGATCCCCGGCCGGTCGACAAGTGTCGTACGGATGCGCCACAACATGGTGCCAGCCTGACGCGACGAGTTTTCATGTCCGCGTCACTGGTGTTTCGGGCAGGGAAACCCTTCGGATTTCACAACCGAACGCCCTCGCTGATATCCTTGAGGACGAAGTGGAGGTCCACCTCCCACCTGCTTGGTCCTTGACCTTGGGGTTACGCCGGTTCCTGAGCACGACGAACTGGCCGACGGCGTCATTCCCACGGGAATACGCCACTGGTGGCTTCCGTTTCGTACGGGGGCCATTTTTTCTTGGCCTCCCACACGATCTCAGGAGGATCCATCACCACAGAGCTGCGCGTCAACGACCGAATCCGCGTTCCCGAAGTACGCCTCGTCGGTCCTGGCGGTGAACAGGTGGGCATCGTCCGTATCGAAGATGCCCTGCGACTGGCAGCGGAAGCTGATCTCGATCTTGTCGAGGTGGCTCCGACCGCTCGTCCGCCCGTCTGCCGTCTCATGGACTACGGCAAGTTCAAGTACGAGACCGCCCAGAAGGCACGCGAGTCACGCCGCAACCAGACCAACACCATCATCAAAGAGATGAAGTTGCGTCCGAAGATCGATCAGCACGACTACGACACCAAAAAGGGTCACGTCGTCCGATTCCTCAAGGCTGGCGACAAGGTCAAGATCACCATCATGTTCCGCGGTCGTGAGCAGCACCGCCCCGAGCTGGGCTACCGACTGCTGCAGCGGCTCGCCGCTGATGTCGAGGATCTCGGATTCATCGAGTCCAACGCTCGCCAGGATGGTCGCAACATGACGATGGTGCTCGGCCCGCACAAGAAGAAGTCAGAGGCTCAGGCTGAGGTCAAGGCCGAGAAGGTCAAGACCACGGCAGCCAAGGCTGCTGAGAAGGATGCCGAGGCCGCAGAGGTCAAGGCACACCGCGAAGCCGCCCAGAAGACCGCAACACCCAAGAAGCCACGTCGGCGTTCTGAGAACCTCGACCCAGACATGGAGGCATAAATGCCGAAGTTCAAGCCCCACTCGGGGATGAAGAAGCGCGTGAAGGTCACCGGCAGCGGCAAGCTGCGCCGGGAGCAGACCAACCGTCGCCACCTGCTCGAGGTCAAGTCCTCCTCGCGCAAGCGCCGTCTCGATGGTACGACCGACGTCGCCAAGGCTGACGTCAAGCGCGTGAAGAAGATGCTCGGTCTCTGACCGCTGCACACCCCCGACTTACCGAAAACTTTGAAGGAGAACTGAGATGGCACGCGTCAAGCGCTCTGTCAACGCACAGAAGAAGCGCCGCCAGACACTGGAGCGCGCTGCGGGCTACCGCGGTCAGCGTTCGCGGCTCTACCGCAAGGCCAAGGAGCAGGTCACTCACTCGCTGGTCTACAGCTACCGTGACCGCAAGGCCAAGAAGGGCGACTTCCGTCGTCTGTGGATCCAGCGCATCAACGCTGCCGTCCGCGCCGAGGGCATGACCTACAACCGCTTCATCCAGGGCCTCAAGGCCGCGGGTGTCGAGGTCGACCGCAAGATCCTCGCCGAGCTCGCAGTTCACGAGCCGGCCGCGTTCTCCGCGCTCGTCCAGACCGCGAAGGACAACCTTCCGGCCGACGTCAACGCACCCAAGGACGGCGCCGCGGCCTGACCGCGGCACACCACGTAGTGGCGAGTCTCCCCGGTGAGCTCACCGTCCGCTCAGGACGTGTGAAGCACACCCGGCGGCTCGCCACTCGTGCGTTCCGGGCCGAGACCGGCGAGTTCCTCGCCGAGGGCCCCCAAGCCGTACGCGAGGCGCTCGCCGAGCCCGACGCGACGGTCGAGGTCTTCGCGACCGACGCCGGCACGGCGCAGCACCCAGACCTGGTCCACGCGGCCACAGCGGCCGACGTGCCGTGGCACGTCGTGACCGACGACGTCGTCGAGTCGATCGCCGACACCGTCCAGCCCCAAGGCGTCGTGGCGCGGTGCCGGATCCCTGACGCCTCGCTCGACTCGTTGCTGGCCAGCAGTCCGACGTTCCTGGTCGTCTGCGCCGACATCCGCGATCCCGGCAATGCCGGCGCGGTGATCCGCTGTGCCGACGCCGCGGGAGCGCAAGGTGTCGTGTTCGTCGGCGACAGCGTCGACCCCTACAACCCCAAGTCCGTACGCGCGACAGTCGGCAGCATCTTCCATCTCCCTGTCGTGGCCGAGCGGGACATACCGCGCCACGTTGAGCAGACTGCAGGCCCTCGGTCTGCAGGTGCTGGCCGCGGACGGCGGGGGAGAGACCGGCCTGTTCGACGACGACCTCGACCTGTCGCGGCCGACAGCGTGGCTCATGGGCAACGAGGCGTGGGGACTGCCGGACGGGACTCGCGAGCTGGCCGACCACGTCGTGTCGGTGCCGATCTACGGTCGCGCCGAGAGCCTCAACCTCGCGACGGCCGCCGCCGTGTGCCTCTACGCCTCGGCGCGGGCACGCTCAACTGGTTGAAAGTTGTCGGGCTGAGTCGTGTCACATAGCCCGTTGGTACTACATTCAGGCCTCATGGACCTCGACGACCTCCCGGACGGCATCATCATTGCCGGCCCCGACGGCACGGTCGAGTACGTCAACCAGCGGATCCGTGTCATGGCGCGCGCCGAGGGCGACGAGATGATCGGCATGCACCTCAGGGAAGCCGTGCCGTTCGACGACCTCAACGGCAACTCCTGGTACGACACCACGCGCCCCTACGACGGCATAGCCACCCGCAAGCGGATCTCCGAGCAGGCGTGGTGGTCGCCCAAGGGCAGTGAGTACCTCATCACGGCGTCCCTGGTGCGCGAGCGTCCTGCCGGCCCGGTGCGCCGCGTCGTCGTGAGCGTCCGCAACGCCCGGATCCGCAACCAGCGCGACCGCGAGCGCTCCGACCTGGTCGCCACGGTGGCGCACGAGCTCCGGTCGCCACTGACCGGCATCAAGGGTTTCACCTCGACGCTGCTGACCAAGTGGGAAAAGTTCTCCGAGGAGCAGCGCCAGTTCATGCTCGAGACGGTGGACGCGGACGCGGATCGCCTGAGCAGGCTCATCACCGAGCTGCTCGACGCCGCCCGCATCGATGCCGGCCGACTGACTCTCAAGCGCGGGCCGGTCAAGCTCGACGAGATCGTCCGGCACGTGCTCAGGAACGTTTCCGGCGGTTCGGCGGAGCCGTTCGAGATCAGCATCGGGGATGACCTCGACCTGATCTGGGGCGACAGCGACCGCATCATGCAGGTCGTCACGAACCTCGTGGAGAACGCCATGCGCCACGGTTTCGGGTTGCGCGAGATCGTCGTGCAGAACACCGAGCACCCCAATCAGCGTGCCCGGGGTCTCGCTCGAGGTCCACGACAACGGGCCCGGCATCCCCGAGGAGATGCGGCAGCGGGTGTTCAGCCGGTTCTGGCGAGCCGGTCCCGGAGCGGGCAGCGGGCTCGGCATGTACATCGTGCGCGGCATCGTCGAGGAGCATGGCGGCGAGATCGAGATCCACGACGCCGAGGGCGGCGGTGCTCTCATCCGGGTCTGGTTCCCGATCAACGAGCCCGACACGATGACCGACTGATCACCTGCATCACCTAGGGCGCGCCTCCCTGCTCCGGTCCGGGTCGCGTGGCCCCGCATCCCGTCTGACGGCGTTATCCTCGGTCGCCGCACAACCCCGGTGCGCCTTCCTCGTCTGCCTTGTCAGTCGGGCGCGGATGCCACGCGCCCTCTCGAACCCGAGCAGGGAGGCGCGCCCTAGACTGACCACCGTGGTCCCGACGCGTCCGGGAACCGAGCCATTCGAAAGTCAGGTCTGCTGTGTCCGCGCCCAATTCCTCGTACGACCCCGTGGAGGTCACTCCGTTGCACGCTGAAGAGGTCGAGCGCATGCGCGACGAGGCCCTTGCCGCCATCGCTGCCGCCGAGACTCTCGATGCGCTCAAGCAGGTGCGCATCGATCACGTCGGTGACCGCTCGCCGTTGGCGCTCGCCAACCGCGAGATCGGCGCGCTGCCGCCGCAGGCACGCAAAGAGGCAGGTCAGCGAGTCGGCCAGGCCAGGGGAGCGATCAACCAGGCGCTCGCGGCCAAGACCGCCGAGGTCGAGGCCGCCGAGGAAGAGCGTGCGCTGGTCACCGAAGCCGTCGACGTGACGCTGCCGTGGGACGTGCAACCCGTCGGCGCCCGCCACCCCGTCACGACGCTGTCGGAGCACATCGCCGACATCTTCGTCGCGATGGGTTGGGAGATCGCCGAGGGTCCCGAGGTCGAGGCCGAATGGCTCAACTTCGACGCGCTCAACCTCGGCCCGGACCACCCGGCCCGCACGATGCAGGACACGTTCTGGGTCACTCCCGAGCGGGCGGCGATGGTGCTGCGCACGCACACGTCTCCCGTTCAGGCGCGCACGATGCTGACGCGCAAGCCGCCGATCTACATCGCCTGCCCGGGACGGGTCTTCCGCACCGACGAGCTCGACGCGACCCACTCGCCGGTGTTC
The DNA here is from genome assembly GCA_963817425.1 of uncultured Actinomycetota bacterium. Taxonomy (GTDB): domain Bacteria; phylum Actinomycetota; class Actinomycetes; order Propionibacteriales; family Nocardioidaceae; genus Aeromicrobium. Next base: position 222,863 of record CAWFOH010000013.1, on the reverse strand, counting down.
CACCAGGTCGAGGGCCTCGCGATCGATGAGGGCCTCTCGATGGGTCACCTCAAGGGCACGCTCGACCACTTCGCCCAGGCGATCTACGGCGACGGCATGACGACCCGATTCCGTCCGTCCTACTTCCCGTTCACCGAGCCGAGCGCCGAGATGGACCTGCTCTGCTACGTCTGCCACAACGAGCCGGACGCCGTCGCCGACTGCCGTACGTGCAAGGGCGAGGGCTGGGTCGAGTGGGGCGGCTGCGGTGTCGTCAACCCGCGCGTGCTCATCGCGTGCGGGGTCGATCCCGAGCGCTACTCGGGCTTCGCGTTCGGCATCGGCATCGACCGCACGATCACGTCCCGCTACGACATCGCGGACCTGCGCGACCTGTTCGACGGCGACATCCGTTTCACCCAGCCGTTCGGAGTTGAGCTGTGAAGGTACCCGTCACCTGGCTGCGGGAGCTCGTCGAGCTGCCGGACGACGTCACGACCGAGCAGCTCGCTGCCCGACTGACCGAGTTCGACCTCAAGCTCGAGGAGATCATCTCGTCCGGCATCAGCGGCCCACTGGTCGTCGGCCGGGTGCTGTCGATCGTCAAGGAGCCGCAGAAGAACGGCAAGACGATCAACTGGTGCCGCGTCGACGTCGGTCCTGAGCACAATGACGCCGACGGTGCACGCGGCATCGTGTGCGGCGCCCACAACTTCGTCGAGGGTGACCTGGTCGTCGTGTCCCTGCCCGGCACCGTGCTGCCGGCGTTGGCCAAGTTCATCCCCGGTGGCGAGATCTCCGCGCGCAAGACGTACGGCCATGTGTCGGACGGCATGATCTGCTCGAGCTCGGAGCTCGGTCAGGCCGGCGATGCCAGCGGCATCATCGTGCTCGAGCCGGGATCCGTCGCGCCCGGCGACGATGCGATCGCGCTGCTCGGTCTCGGCAACGAGATCCTCGACCTCGAGGTCAACCCCGACCGCGGCTACGCCCTGTCGATGCGTGGCGTCGGCCGCGACACCGCGCTGGCGTACGGGCTGGAGTTCGCCGATCCGGCCGACATCGAGGTCACCGGCACGGGGGAGGGCTATCCCGTCCGCGTCGAGGACGCCGAGGCGTGTCCGGTCTTCGCGGCGCGCGCCGTCACGGGCTTCGACCCGACGCGGCCGACCCCGCCGTGGATGGCCCAGCGCATCGAGCAGGCCGGCATGCGGTCCATCTCGCTCGCGGTCGACATCACCAACTACGTCATGCTCGAGATCGGCCACCCGATCCACGGCTTCGACCTGTCGAGCCTGCAGGGCCCGATCGTCGTCCGGTGGGCGACCGAGGGCGAGAAGCTCACGACGCTCGACGGCGTCGTGCGTACGCTGTCGGCCGACGACACCGTGGTGACCGACGACCGCGGCCCGATCAGCCTCGCCGGCGTCATGGGCGGCGAGGAGACCGAGCTCTCGGCGACCACGACCGACATCCTCATCGAGGCGGCGCACTGGAAGGCGCCGATGATCGCGCGCACGGCGCGCCTGCACAAGCTGCCGTCCGAGGCATCCAAGCGCTATGAGCGCGGCGTCGACCCCGAGCTCCCTGCGCGCGCGACCCAGCGCGTCGCTGAGCTGCTGGTCGAGCTCGGCGGTGGCACGATCGCCGACGGGCTCACGGTCGTGGGCTCCGCGACGCCTCGACCCGCGGTCGAGATGAATGTCCACCTGCCGACGCAGGTGTCCGGCGTCGACATCGACGCCGCTGCGGTGGTGGAGGCGCTCGAGGGCAACGGCTGCGACGTGGCTCTCGACCACGAGTCGCTGTCCGCGACGCCGCCGAGCTGGCGGTTCGACCTCAACGACCCCAACGACCTCGTCGAGGAGGTGCTGCGCGTCGTCGGCTACGACAAGGTGCCCTCGATCCTGCCGACCGCTCCGGCCGGCCGGGGTCTGACCGTCGCGCAGAAGCTGCGGCGGCGGGCCGGCAACGTCCTCGCGGGCGACGGCCTGGTCGAGGTCAAGACGTTCCCGTTCGCCGGCGTCCGCCGACTTCGACCGGCTCGGCCTGCCTGCCGACGACGTCCGTCGGCATCAGGTGCTCCTGGAGAACCCGTTGTCTGCCGAGGAACCAGGCTTGACGACGACGCTGCTGACCGGCCTGCTCAAGAGCCTCGTGCTCAACATCGGCCGCGGTCACTCCGACGTCCACATCGTCGAGACCGGTCGGGTCTTCCTGCCCAAGTCCGATCGAGGCCGAGGCGCCGATCTACGGTGTCGATCGCCGTCCGACCGACGACGAGATCGCTGCCTTTGCGGCGGCGCTGCCCGACCAGCCCCACCATGTCGGCCTGGTCATGAGCGGTGAGCGGGTCCGCACGGGGTGGGCCGGTGCCGGGCGTCAGGCGACCTGGGCCGATGCGATCGCGATCGTGCAGCACCTCGCCGACGAGCTGCACGTCGAGATCGAGGTGCAGCAGGCGCACGTCATGCCGTGGCACCCGGGTCGCTGCGCTGCGATCGTGCTCGATGGCGTGCCGATCGGTCATGCCGGTGAGCTGCACCCGCGGGTCCTCAAGGCGTACGGGCTCCCGCCCCGCGTCGTCGCCGCCGAGGTCGACCTCGACGCGCTGATCGAGGCGTCACCGGAGATCGGGCCCCGTCCGGACTTCTCGTCGTTCCCGGTGGCCAAGGAGGATCTCGCGCTGATCGTCGACGGTGATGTTCCGGCGGCGTCGGTGCAGGCCGTGTTGTCCGAGGCGAGCCCGCTGATCGAGTCGGTCCGGCTGTTCGACGTCTACTCCGGCGACCAGGTGCCCGACGGCAAGAAGTCGCTGGCGTTCGCGCTGCGGCTCCGCGCCCCGGACCGCACGCTGACCGACGACGAGATCAAGGCAGCGCGCGAGTCCGCGGTCACAGCCGCTGGCTCACTCGGCGCCACCCTCCGCACCTAACCCACCCCCGCTGACGGGTCACTTGTGCCCGCTGACGGGTCACTTGTGCCCGCTGACGGGTCACTTGTGGCCCGGTGACGGGTCACTTGTGGCCTGGTGACGGGTCACTTGTGGCGAGATGCGCGAACAAGAACTGACCCGTCGGAGGGCGAAAAGTGACCCCTCAGCGTCAGTAGGGTGGCGGAGCGGGTCAGAAGGTGACGGCGGGCGGGGTCTCCTGGCCCTCGGGGGCGTCATAGAACTCGCGGGCGTGCACACCGGCGATGCCCGTGAACAGCAGCCACGGGATCGTACGAACGAGGCTGTTGAGCTTGGCGACGGCGTCGTTGTAGAACTGGCGGGCGAACGAGATCTTGTTCTCGGTGTCGGCGAGCTCGGCCTGCAGCGACTGGAAGTTGGCCGAGGCCTTGAGGTCGGGGTACGCCTCGGCGACCGCGAGGACGTCGATGATCGCCTTGTCGAGCTTGGCCTGGGCCGCAGCCTTCTCCTGGACCGAACCACCCTTGGCCGCCGCCGCAGCGCCGGCGCGGGCCTCGGTGACCGCCTCGAAGACGCCCTTCTCGTGCTGCGCGTAGCCCTTGACGGTGTTGACGAGGTTGGGGATGAGGTCGGCACGACGCGTCAGCTGGACGTCGATCCCGCCGAGCGCCTCCTGGGCGCCGATGTCGACGCGACGCAGGCGGTTGAACGCGTAGACGGTGAACAGCGCCAGCACGGCGACGACTGCCAGGATGATCCACAGCATGAGTTCTCCTCGTTGAATGAAGTGAGTGGTGCAGGGCTACCAGGAACCGCCACCGCCGCCTCCACCGCCGCCCCCTCCGCCACCGCCGCCTCCACCGCCACCTGACGATGACGAGGACTGCGTGGCCGAGTAGGCGCTGATCGAGGAGGCCAGCGAGGATTCAAATCCGGAGAAGGCGTCGTTGCTTCCGAAGAAGCTGTGACCCGTCGTCGAGGTCGACGCCCCGCCGTACCACGTCGGGACGGGCGGCTCGGATCCCGTGGCCAGCTGATACTTGCGGGCCCAGCGGTCGGCACAGTCGAACGCGACGGCGTACGGGATGAAGGCGGTGTAGAGGTCCTTCTTGCCACTGAAGTCGAAGCGGTCCTGGGCCGAGTCGGTCGAGAGCAGGCGCTTGAAGCCGCCGGCACGCGACCACAGATCGCGCCCGAGGGTCGTACGGCGCTTGCCGACACCAGAGCTCCATGAGGCCGATGCCGCCGATGATGAATCCGGCGATGGGCAGCAGGTACATCGAGACCGCAGGGTGGAAGAAGATCGCGACGACCAGGAGGATCACGGCGGCAAGGGCGACGGCAAGACGTGCGAGGCTCTCGGAGCTCACCCTGCGCTGTGCGCCGATACCATCGGCCCAGGCGCTGGTCTGTGCCGACAATGCGTTCCGCACCGACTGCAGCTTCTGGCCGGAGGTCACCGAGTCCGGGCTCGACTTGAAATGCGCTCCGGGCTGCGTGACGCCGAGCGACTGGCCGACGAACCGGGTCACGTCGTCGGTCTTGGCCCATGCCGCCGCGTCGCCGACGCCCGTGATGGTCCACGACTTGCTGCCGTTGTCGGTCAGCGTCGTGAGGCCCTGTTCGGCTTGATAGAGCAGGGTCGCCACGAGCGAACGGCTCGGGGTGGTCTCGGTCGTGACGTATGCCGTCTGGACCGGACCGAGTCCGGGCGGCGGCTCGTACATGACGGGATAGCCGGGTGTCTTCTCGCGAGAACGCCGGTCAAGGTAGTAGCCGACAGCCATGGCGCCGAGCGTGATCGCCAAGATGACGCCGAGCTTGCTGGTGCTCGTGCCGAGGGCACGATCGGCGGCGACGGGCCACGGCACCGTGACCCGCTCGGGCGTCTCGATCGGCAGACCGATGCGCACCGTCACGGGGGTGCGGGGCGACAGGTGGCCGGTCTTGATGGTGACCTTGTCGGTCCCGGCGCCGCTGATGTCGCACGTGCCGCTGCCGTCGAAGCTCGACGTGCACTGCACCTTGCCGGAGTCCGCGGGCAGTGTGATGTTGATCGTGGACTTGTCGATGTCCATCTGCCAGCCCTGGGCGACGACGTTCCAGTAGAAGACCGACTGGGCCGGTTGCTTGTCGGTCCAGCTCGACGATGCGAACGTGCCCGGACCCGCTGTGCTCGGCGCGAGGGCGCCGTCGATGCGGTACGTGATCGTGTAGACGTGCGTGCCGGGCGTGACGAACGAGTCGGGGTCGCCGATCTTGGCGACGCGGAAGTGCCGGCCCTTCTGCCACTGCATGTCGTACGGGACGCTGCCGCCGTCGAGCTGCACCGTCACGTCCTCGGGGATGAGCCGCACACTCTTGTCGGACGGGTCTGCGAGGTCCCAGAACCGGAAGATGCCGTGCCGTCCGCCAGGGAACTCGGCAGTGATCTGTTCCTTCGCGACGAGGTCGCCGTCCGCGGTCACGACGTAGTCAGCCGTGTAGTCCGAGATGCGTACGGGATCGGGGCCGACGGTGGTCGCGTCGGTCGGCACCAGAGCGGCCAACGCGGGGATGAACAGGACCCCCGCAGCGACGAGGAGCGCCAGCGCTCGCAGGAGGATCCGCATGGCTTGCATCCTAGGGGCCAACGACGTGCGTCCCGCGGGAATTCAATGACTCCACCCCGAATGCAAGAAATTGCAGAAGTATGCAAGAATGTGAGGCATGTCCAAAGTCCTCACGAACCTTCCCGTGGGCGAACGCGTCGGTATCGCGTTCTCCGGCGGCCTCGACACCTCCGTAGCCGTCGCGTGGATGCGCGACAAGGGCGCGATCCCGTGCACATACACCGCCGACATCGGCCAGTACGACGAGCCCGACATCGCCGGGATCCCGGGCCGCGCGATGCAGTACGGCGCCGAGCTGGCTCGCTCGATCGACTGCAAGCGCCCACTCGTCGACGAGGGACTGGCCGCGCTGGCGTGCGGTGCCTTCCACATCCGGTCCGCCGGCAGGACGTACTTCAACACGACCCCGCTCGGCCGGGCGGTCACCGGCACCCTGCTCGTACGCGCGATGCACGAGGACGGCGTCGACATCTGGGGCGACGGCTCGACGTTCAAGGGCAACGACATCGAGCGGTTCTACCGCTACGGACTCCTCGCGAACCCCGAGCTGCGGATCTACAAGCCGTGGCTGGATGCCGACTTCGTGCACGAGCTGGGCGGCCGCCACGAGATGAGCCAGTGGCTCACCGAGCGCAACCTGCCCTACCGGGACAGCCAGGAGAAGGCCTACTCGACCGACGCCAACATCTGGGGCGCGACGCACGAGGCCAAGACCCTCGAGCACCTCGACACGTCGCTGGAGTCCGTCCAGCCGATCATGGGCGTCAAGTTCTGGGACCCCGAGGTCGAGATCGAGACCGAGGACGTCACGATCTCCTTCGAGGCCGGCCGTCCGGTCGCGATCAACGGCGCGACGTTCGACGGCGACCCGGTCGCCCTCGTCCACGAGGCGAACACGATCGGTGGTCGTCACGGCCTGGGCATGTCCGACCAGATCGAGAACCGCATCATCGAGGCCAAGAGCCGGGGCATCTACGAGGCGCCGGGCATGGCGCTTCTGCACATCGCGTACGAACGGCTCGTCAACGCGATCCACAACGAGGACACGATCGCCAACTTCCACCAGCACGGTCGCCGTCTGGGCCGGCTGATGTACGAGGGCCGGTGGCTCGACCCGCAGGCGATGATGCTGCGGGAGTCGGTCCAGCGCTGGATCGCCTCGGTCGTGAGCGGCGACGTGACGCTGCGGCTGCGGCGGGGCGAGGACTACTCGATTCTCGACACGCAGGGCTCGACGTTCTCCTACCACCCCGAGAAGCTCTCGATGGAGCGCACCGAGAACGCCGTGTTCGGTCCGACCGACCGCATCGGCCAGCTGACGATGCGCAACCTCGACATCGCCGACTCTCGCGCGATGCTCGAGCTGTATGCCGCTCAGCCGCTCGACCAGGGCCAGGTGCTGGTCGAGAACGGCACGCTGTTCGGTGAGCTGCCCGCTGGTGGAGCCACGCGTATCGAGGCCAACCCCGCCGTCCACAGCGAAGAGGAAGAAGCGCTCGACGCGGCGGCCATGGAGTTCGGCACCGACTGAGCGCCGAGACGCACCCAACCGTCTGACCACAACTCTGCAAAGGTGGAGAGATGACCACGATCACCGCAGCCGTCGCCGGCGCCAGCGGATACGTCGGCGGCGAGGTCCTGCGCACGCTGCTCGCACACCCGAACGTCGAGATCGGCGCCCTGACCGCAGCGTCGAGCGCAGGCAGCACGCTGGGGGAGCACCACCCACACCTGGTGCCGCTCGCCGACCGCGTGCTTGGAGCCGACCACGGCCGAGATCCTCGCCGGCCACGACGTCGTGTTCCTCGGGCTGCCTCATGGCACGTCAGCCGCGATCGCCGCCCAGCTGGGCGACGACACCCTCGTCATCGACTGCGGCGCGGACTTCCGCCTGCAGAGCGCCGATGACTGGGAGACGTTCTACGGCGGGGATCACGCCGGCACCTGGCCCTACGGCCTGCCAGAGCTCCCGGGCCAACGTGACGTCCTTGCCGGCGCCAAGCGCATCGCGGTGCCGGGCTGCTTCCCGACCGCGTCAACGCTCACGATCATGCCCGCGCTCGCCGCTGGACTCATCGCCCCGGACATCACGGTGGTTGCTCCGACCGGAGCCTCGGGTGCCGGCAAGGCGCTCAAGCCACACCTGCTCGGCTCGGAGATGATGGGCCAGGCCAGCGCGTACGGCGTCGGCGGCGTGCACCGGCACACCCCGGAGATCGAGCAGAATCTCGAGCTCGTCTCGGGCACTCGCCCGAAGGTCTCCTTCACGCCGATCCTGGCGCCGATGTCGCGCGGCATCCTCGCGACGGTGTCCGCGCCTGCGCTCGACGGCGTGACGGCCGAGGACGTACGCGCGGCGTACGTCAAGGCGTACGCCGACGAGCCCTTCATCCACGTGCTGCCTGAGGGCCAGTGGCCACAGACCAAGGCCGTGCTCGGGGCCAACACGCTGCACGTCCAGGCGACGCTCGACGCGCGGGCCGGCAAGGTCATCGCGATCGGTGCCATGGACAACCTCGCCAAGGGCACTGCCGGCGGCGCGATCCAGTCGATGAACATCGCCCTCGGCCTCCCCGAGACGACGGGCCTCACCACGATCGGAGTTGCCCCGTGAGCGCAGCGAACACGCGGCGCGGAGCGTCGCCATGTGGTCAGAGGCCGGCGCCCCTAGCGTTGGTTCTTTCAGGGGGCGCCGGATGAGCGTGACAGCTGCCAAGGGATTTACGGCTGCCGGGGTGTCCGCCGGGCTCAAGTCGACCGGCGCACCCGACGTCGCCGTCGTGGTCAACACCGGCCCGTCCAAGGCCGCGGCAGCGGTCTACACGAGCAACCGGTGCAAGGCCAACCCCGTCCTCTGGAGCGAGGAGGCGATCAAGGGTGGCTCGGCGGTCGCCGTGGCCATCAACTCCGGTGGTGCCAACTGCTACACCGGTCCCGAGGGCTTCATCACGACCCACCAGACCGCCGAGACGGTCGCGGAGGCGCTAGGCGTCGGCGCGATCGACGTCCAGGTGTGCTCGACCGGCCTGATCGGGCTGCTCAACGACCGTGAGCCGTTGCTCTCCGGCGTACGCGCGGCGGTCGACGGGCTGAGCGCCGACGGCGGTCACGCGGCGGCCACCGCGATCATGACGACCGACACGGTGTCCAAGGAGGCCGTGGCCCAAGGCGACGGCTGGACCGTCGGTGGCATGGCCAAGGGCGCCGGCATGTTGGCGCCCGCACTCGCGACGATGCTCGTCGTCATCACGACCGACGCCGACGTCGACGCGGCGACTGCCGATGCGGCCCTGCGCGCTGCGACGGCGCAGTCGTTCGACCGGCTCGACTCAGACGGCTGCCAGTCCACCAACGACACCGTGCTGCTGATGGCGAGCGGGGCATCGGGCGTGGCGCCCGACGTCGAGGCGTTCACTGACGCGGTCACGACGGTCTGCTTGGACCTGGCGAAGCAGCTGCTGGCCGATGCCGAAGGCGCCGACCACGAGATCGCGATCGAGGTCGTCAACGCCGCGACGCTCGACGACGCCCTCGAGGTGGGTCGTTCGGTCGCCCGCAGCAACCTGTTCAAGTGCGCGATCTACGGCAAGGACCCCAACTGGGGCCGCATCCTCGCCTCGGTCGGCACGACGCAGGCCGCATTCGACCCGGCCGACCTCGACGTCGCGCTCAACGGGGTGTGGGTGTGCCGCATGAGCGGACCGGGGGAGTCGGCCGACTCGATCGACCTCTCCAAGCGTTCGGTCTCGGTCACGATCGACCTCAAGTCAGGCTCTGAAACGGGCACCATCTGGACGAACGACCTGACCCAGGCGTACGTCCACGAGAACTCGGCGTACTCATCATGAGCGAAGCGACAGACGACACACGACACCACAGGCCTCGAGGAGTGGCAGCCCGAGGACTGGAAGAAGGCGACCGACAAGGCCGCCACACTCGCGCAGGCCCTGCCGTGGCTGAAGAAGTACCACGGCAAGGTCGTCGTGGTGAAGTACGGCGGCAACGCCATGACCGACGACACGCTCAAGCACGCGTTCGCCGAGGACATCGTGTTCCTGCGCATGGCCGGGTTCAAACCCGTCGTCGTGCACGGTGGCGGGCCGCAGATCAGCGCGATGCTCGACAAGCTCGGCATCGAGTCGGAGTTCCGCGGCGGGCTGCGGGTCACGACTCCCGAGACGATGGACGTCGTACGCATGGTGCTGACCGGCCAGGTCGGCCGCGAGCTGGTCGGCCTGCTCAACCAGCATGGTGACCTGGCCGTCGGCCTGTCCGGCGAGGACGGTGGGCTCTTCACCGCCGAGAAGACCATGCCGGTGATCGACGGCGTCGAGACCGACATCGGGCTGGTCGGCGAGGTCGTCGGCGTACGCCCCGAGGCCGTGCAGGACCTGATCGAGGCGGGTCGCATCCCCGTCGTGTCGACGGTGGCCCCCGACGCAGACGGCCAGGTGCACAACGTCAACGCCGACACCGCCGCCGCCGCGCTGGCCGTGGCGCTCGACGCCGAGAAGCTGCTGGTCCTCACGGACGTCGAAGGGCTCTATGCGGACTGGCCCAACAGCTCGGACGTCATCGGCGAGATCAGTCCGGAGTCGCTCGCGGAGATCATTCCCGACCTGTCGACCGGGATGATCCCCAAGATGACCGCGTGCCTGAAGGCGGTCCAGGAAGGCGTACGCCGCGCCACCGTGATCGACGGTCGTGAGCCGCATGCCGTGCTGCTCGAGATCTTCACGGATGAGGGCGTCGGCACCCAGGTGGTGCCCGGCGCGGAGACCCGCATCCGCACGGCGTTGTACGCGACGAGCGTCAAGAAGGACGGCAAGGGCGACACCAAGGGAGAGGGCAAGAAGGCATGACCGTGAGCGACTGGACTGAGCGCTACCAGGGCGCGGTCATGAACACGTTCGGCACACCGCAGGGCGTACTCGTCCGCGGTGAGGGCGCGTACGTCTGGGACGCCGACGGCACCAAGTACCTCGACCTGCTCGGCGGCATCGCGGTCAACGCGCTGGGCCACGGTCACCCGGCGATCCTGGACGCCGTGACGCAGCAGCTCGGCACGCTGGGCCACATCTCCAACTTCTTCACCTCCAAGCCGCAGATCGAGCTCGCCGAGAAGCTGCTCGACCTCGTCGGCCACGAGGGCAGGGTCTTCTTCACCAACTCCGGCACCGAGGCCAACGAGGCCGCGTTCAAGGCGACTCGTCGCACCGGCCGTACGCGCGTCGTTGTCGCCGAGGGGTCGTTCCACGGCCGCACGATGGGTGCGCTGGCCCTGACCTCCAAGGAGGCCTACCGCGCGCCCTTCGAGCCACTGCCCGGAGACGTCAGCTGGGTTCCGTACGGCGACACGGCTGCGCTCGAGGCAGCCGTCGACGACACTGTCGCGGCCGTGCTCGTGGAGCCGATCCAGGGCGAGGCCGGCGTGGTCGTGCCGCCGGACGGCTACCTCCAGGCAGCGCGCGAGATCACCTCACGGCACGGTGCGTTGTTGTGGATCGACGAGGTCCAGACCGGCATCGGCCGCACGGGCGCCTGGTTCGCGCACGCCGAGTCCGGCATCGTGCCCGACCTCATCACGGTCGCCAAAGGTCTCGGCGGTGGCATCCCGATCGGCGCCTGCATCGCGCTCGGCGGCGCCGGCACGCTGCTGCAGCCCGGCAACCACGGCACGACATTCGGCGGCAACCCGGTCGCCACGGCGGCTGCGCTCGCCGTCATCGGCACGATCGAGTCCGATGGCCTGCTCGACAACGCGCTCAAGGTCGGCGACGTGTTCCGCGACGGGCTCGCGGATCATCCGCTCGTTGCCGAGACGACCGGCCGCGGGCTCCTCGTGGGCATCGTGCTCACCCAGCCGGTGACTGCAGACGTGCAGAAGGCGGCCCTCGCCGCCGGGCTCATCATCAACAACGCGACCCCGACGCGCCTGCGCCTCGCCCCGCCGCTGATCCTCACGCCGGAGCAGGCCGAGGGCGCTGTGGCGGTGCTCCGCACGATTCTCGATGAGGTGACGGCATGAGCGAGCGCCAGCGAGTGAATCATGATGCTGTGGTCATGCCGTTGCCTTCGTACATTGGGCTTTCGACGGAGGTGACGGCATGAGGCACTTCCTGCGTGATGACGACCTCTCCTCCGGCCGAGCAGGCCGAGGTGTTGGCCCTCGCCGCCGAGATCAAGGCCGATCCGTATGCCCACAAGCCGCTCGCCGGGCCTCAGACGGTTGCCGTGATGTTCGACAAGGCCTCCACGCGCACGCGCGTGTCGTTCGCCGTCGGCATCGCCGACCTCGGTGGCAGCCCGCTGATCATCGACAAGGCCACGACTCAGGGCGCGCGCGGCGAGTCGGTCGCCGACACCGCCCGGGTCCTGGGCCGCATGACCAGCGCGATCGTCTGGCGTACGTACGCCCAGGCTGGACTCGACGAGATGGCCGCCAACGCCGGCGTTCCCGTTGTCAATGCGCTCAGCGACGAATTCCACCCGTGCCAGATCCTCGCGGACTGGCAGACCGTCATCGAGCACAAGGGCTCGCTGGCCGGGCTGACCGTCGCCTACCTCGGCGACGGCGCGAACAACATGGGCCACTCCTACCTCCTGGGCGGGGCCACCGCCGGCATGCACGTACGCATCGGGGCCCCGGCCGGCTACCAGCCCGATCCGGCAATCGTCGGCGATGCCGAGAAGATCGCGGGGGAGACCGGCGGCTCTGTCGCGGTCACCGACGACCCCAAGGCCGCGATCTCCGGTGCCGACGTCGTCATCACCGACACGTGGATCTCGATGGGTCAGGAGAGCGAGAAGGAGGCGCGCCTCGCGCTGTTCGGCGACTTCGCGATCACGTCCGAGTCGCTCGCCAACGCCGCACCCGACGCGATCGTGCTGCACTGCCTCCCGGCCTACCGCGGCCTGGAGATCTCGTCAGAGGTCCTCGACGGCCCGCAGAGCGTCGTCTGGGATGAAGCCGAGAACCGGCTGCACGCCCAGAAGGCCCTGCTCGTCTGGCTCCTCGACAAGGCGCGAGCATGACCGTCCCACCCACCAAGGCCGGGCGCCAGCAGCTGATCGTCGAGCTGCTCGGTCACCAGCTCGTACGCTCGCAGGGTGATCTCGCCGAGCTGCTGGACTCGCACGGAGTCAATGCGACGCCGTCGACGATCTCGCGCGACCTGGTCGAGCTCGATGCCGTACGCGTGAGGCACCCCGATGGCGGGCTGGTCTACGCCGTGCCCGCCGAGGGCGGCGACCGTACGCCGCGGCCGGCCCCCGACAGCGCAACGGCCAACGCCCGGCTCGCCCGCATACTCCGCGAGCTCCTGGTCACCGCCGAGGGCTCTGCCAACCTCGTCGTGCTCCGCACCCCGCCGGGTGCCGCCCAATACCTCGCCTCGGCGATCGACCACGCCTCGCAGCACGACCTGCTCGGCACGATCGCCGGCGACGACACCGTCATGCTGATCTGCCGTGACCCCGCGGGCGGCACCGCCGTCGCGGAGAAGTTCACGGCCCTGGCCGTATCCACCCAGAAGGAGCCCACGTGAGCGAGACCCCCGAAGAGAAGACGAGCCTCTGGGGTGGCCGCTTCGCGTCCGGTCCGTCGCCAGAGCTGGTCGAGCTGTCGCGGTCGACGCACTTCGACTGGCGGCTCGCCCCGTACGACCTCGCCGGCTCGCGCGCGCACGCCATGGTGCTGCAGGCCGCCGGGCTGCTGAGCCGCGACGACCTGACGGCGTTGATCGCCGGGATCGACGCCCTCGCGGCAGACGTCGAGTCCGGCTCGTTCACCGCCGGCCCCGATGACGAGGACGTGCACACGGCGCTCGAGCGCGGCCTGCTCGAACGGCTCGGTCCCGAGCTCGGCGGTCGGCTGCGCGCCGGGCGCTCACGCAACGACCAGGTCGCGACGCTGTTCAAGATGTACCTCCGCGACCATGGCAAGGCGATCAGCCGGCTGGTCAGCGATCTGGCCGAGACGCTCGCGACCCAGGCCGAGCAGCATATGGGGGTGGCGATGCCGGGGCGTACGCACCTGCAGCACGCCCAGCCGGTGCTGCTGTCGCACCACCTGCTGGCCCACGCCTGGCCACTGGTTCGCGACCTCGAACGGCTTGCGGACTGGGATGCCCGCGTCGGCGCCGACTCGCCTTACGGCTCTGGCGCACTTGCTGGGTCCTCGCTCGGCCTCGACCCCGAGAAGGTCGCCGCCGATCTCGGGTTCAGCGGCTCGACGGCCAACTCGATCGACGGGACCGCGGCGCGTGACTTCGTCGCTGAGTTCGCCTTCGTGACGGCACAGATCGGCATCGACGTGTCCCGGCTGGCCGAGGAGATCATCCTCTGGAACACCAAGGAGTTCGGCTTCGTCACGCTGCACGATGGCTACTCGACCGGGTCGAGCATCATGCCGCAGAAGAAGAACCCCGACATCGCCGAGCTCGCACGCGGCAAGTCCGGGCGCCTGATCGGCAACCTCGCGGGCCTGCTCGCCACGCTCAAGGCGCTGCCGCTGGCGTACAACCGTGATCTCCAGGAGGACAAGGAGCCGGTGTTCGACTCGATCGACACGCTCGAAGTCCTGCTGCCGGCGTTCACCGGCATGATCGCGACGCTGACGTTCAACACCGAGCGCATGGAGTCGCTGGCGCCGCAGGGATTCGCGCTGGCGACCGACATCGCCGAGTGGCTCGTACGCCAGGGTGTGCCGTTCCGCGACGCGCACGAGATCTCCGGCGCGTGCGTGCAGGTGTGCGAGCAGCGCGGCATCGAGCTGTGGGACCTGACGGACGACGACTTCGCGGCGATCTCGCCGACGCTCACGCCGCAGGTGCGAGAGGTGCTGACGGTCGAGGGATCGCTGGCCTCACGCGACTCCCGCGGCGGAACCGCGCCCGTACGCGTGACCGAACAGCTCGCCGAGCTGCGAGCGAAGGTCGCCCGGCACGGCTGATCCGGGCGACACATCGCGGCTCGCTACCAGGTGCCGGTGACCACGAGCATCTCGCACGGTCCTTCGAACCCGTCGGGGCCCTCGAACTGCGTCAGCTGCTCGGTGATCTCGGACCACACGTCCTCACGCTCGCTCTCGTCCACGCCCGACAGCATCTGGTGCAAGGCGCCGAACGACTCGCGCTCGAACTGGACACACTCTGCGGCGCTGCGCATCCGGACGGGTGAGGGCACCGTGGTGGCCTTGATGTCCGTCAGCCCGGCCTTGGCGAAGAGCTGCCTCAGCGACGCCGGGGGAGCCCAGGCTGAACGGTCCCGGTTGTCCTGGCGCAGGCGGCGGCAGCTCGGCCCGCCGGCGGATGATGCCCACAGGGATCGAGAAGAAGGTGTTGAGGTCCGCGGTCGAGTAGACGACCGCAGAGACGCGTCCGCCCGGTCGTAGCGCTCGGCACATCTCGGCCAGAGCGGCCAGCTGATCCGGGAAGTAGATCAGGCCGACACGGGAGATCGCGCAGTCATAGGCGCCTTCTTCGACCGCCGAGAGGTCCTCGCCGTCGGCCTCCAGCGTCTTGACGTTGGACAGCCCGGCGGCCTGTGCCTCCTGCTGGGCGTACTCCAGGATGGCCGGCGAGATGTCGGTGGCGAGAACCTCGCCGGCGTGGCCGACCCGGCGTGCCGCGGCCAGCGTCTGGCCTCCGGCTCCTGCGGCGACGTCGAGGACGCGACTACCGGTCGTGACGCCGGCATCGTCGAGCATGATCTCGGTGGCCGACCCGAGCCATGACTCGATGGTCGGGTCCCAGCGGTGCCACGCCTCGGCGGCGTTCTCCCACTGGGCTCGAGTGGTGGTCTTGAACTGGACGGGATCAAAGGTGATGGACATGACTGACTCCTGACTGGTGGGTGATTCGCTCACGAGTTCAGTCGACCGGCGGGCCGCCAACCAGTGCAGGATCTGCACCTATCCGGTACGAATTCTGTACCGGCGCCGCAGCAGATCGCGGTTACGCTTGATTCATGCGTGACTACGGGCAGTACTGCCCCGTTGCCTTGGCGAGCAGCGTGCTGGCGGACAGGTGGACACCCCTGATCGTCCGCGAGCTCGTGCTCGGAAGCCGCCGCTTCAACGACATCGACCGCGGGCTGCCGGGCATCTCGCGCACGCTGTTGATGCAGCGGCTGCGCCACCTCGAGCACAAGGGCGTACTCGACCGCGTACCCATTTCTGGTGGCCGTGGGCACGAGTACCAGCTGACCCCAGCAGGACGCGACCTCGAAGGGGTCGTCATGGCGTTCGGCGAATGGGCGGTGAAGTGGATGTTCTCCGAGCCGGAGCCGCGAGAGGTCGATCCGGTCACGTTGACCTGGTGGATGTCCCGGCGCCTCGACCCGGAGCGACTTCCCGACCAGCGCGTCGTGATCGAGTTCGACTACCGCGGTCCAGAGCCGCTCCGCCTGTGGTTGCTCCTCGATCGGCACGAGTCCTCCGTGTGCACCGACCATCCGGGCTTCGACTCCGATGTCACCGTCCGCACCGAACCTGTGGCGCTGATGAGGGTCTTCTCGGGGTTGACGACGCTGCGCGAGGCACGCGCATCCGGCTCGGTCGCCCTCGAGGGCATTCCGCGGATGACGAGGGAGTTCCCGACCTGGTTCCTGTGGAGCCCTTTCGCCCCGGCGGTCCGTGATCGCATGGCCCGAACGGCAGATCCGGCCTGACCGCGGTTGGCTCTGGCCCGAGGAGCTCTCGTTACGCTGACGCCGTGACTGAGAGCGCCGTCGCCACGCACGCCCGTGGTCTGCTCGGCCGTGTGCTGCACGGGCATGGCGTGGCGCTCCGCATCACGGAGGTCGAGGCGTACGGCGGCATCAACGACCCGGCGTCGCACGCCTACACCCGCACCCCACGCTCGGAGATCATGTACGGCGACCCATGGCGGCTGTACGTCTACCGGTCGTACGGGATGCATTTCTGCGCCAACGTCGTCACCGGCCCCACCGAGGAGGCATCGGCCGTCCTGATCCGCGCCGGCGAGGTCGTCGGAGGCATCGAGATCGCGCGCAAACGAAGGCCGGCGGTCAAGGACGTGGCCCTCGCCCGCGGGCCAGGCAACCTCACGAGGGCACTCGATCTGTCGCTCGACGACCTTGGCACGGACCTGCTGGCCGCCGACGGCGTACGCCTGGGGGAGCGGCCGGCGACGACGCCCGACATCAGTGCCGGCCCGCGCGTCGGCGTGTCCAAGGCGGCCGACGTGCCGTGGCGTTTCTGGATCACCGGCGATCCGACTGTCTCGGCATACCGCCGCAGCCCTCGGGCCTGACGCAGATCGTCCCGGCTACGCGCTCGCCTCCCAGCCGTCGTAGTCACCACCTGGGACCGATCGAGCCAGGTCTTCGAAGAACCGTCGGACGTCGGGCAGCGTCTCCAGATTGACCGCGAGATCCGACCGTTCCGCGATGATTCCGTGATGGTCAGTAGCGACGCGGCGGACGTCCCAACCGCCCGACGACGCTGCCGCCTGCAACACAGCGGCGCCGGATTCATCGTCACAGTAGACGTAGTGCACCCAATGACGCGTGGCGCTCAGTCCGCCGTCGGTCTGCGACAAGATCCCCAGCAATTGGTCGTCTCCTTGGTGCCCGGAGGACGGAAGTGCAGCGACAGCGTGGTTTGCGTCGGAAGATTCCCATGCACGGACCCTAGTTCCCTCGTGTCGAATGTCAGTTCTGCGGATCCTCAGGTGATCCACGGCGCCGAACGAAGACTTTCTCGAACTTTCTTCGGAGAACCTGTCGTATCCGCCGTCTGGCGTTCGTGGTGTTGGTGAAAGCACCCAACGTGACCGAGGAGATCCCATGCCTGACGTGAAGAGCCGCTGGCTCGCCCTCTACGTACTCTGCCTCGGCGACCTGATGATCGTGCTCGACTCGAGCATCGTCAATGTCGCCCTCCCTTCCATTCAGACCGACTTGGGCTTCTCGCAGGCGGCGCTCGCCTGGGTCGTCAACGCCTACCTGCTGACGTTCGGCGGGTTCCTGCTGCTTTCGGGTCGCTTCGGCGACCTGCTCGGCAACAAGCGCGTCTTCCTGGTCGGCGTCGTGTCATTCACCGTCGCCTCCGTTGGCTGCGGGCTGGCCCCCTCGGCCGAGATGCTCGTCGTTGGGCGGGCGATCCAGGGTCTGGGTGGCGCCGCCGTCTCAGCGGTCGCATTGGCGCTGATCATGGGTCTGTTCACCGAGCCCGGTGAACGGGCCAAGGCCATGGGCGTCTTCGGTTTCGTGATGTCGGGTGGCGGCGCGGTCGGCGTCCTCCTCGGCGGCGTCCTGACCGGGTTGTTCTCCTGGAACTGGATCTTCCTGGTCAACGTGCCCATCGGCGTTGTCGTATGGATCGCCGCCCGGCGCGTGCTGCCGGCCGATGAGGTCGTGGTCGAGAAGGCCCGCCTCGACATCGCCGGCGCGGTGATGGTGACTGCGGCGCTGATGCTCAGCGTCTACGCGATCGTCGGCGGCAACGAAGCCGGCTGGACGTCCACGCGAACGCTGGCGCTGCTCGGCGGTGGACTCGCGCTGATGGTCGCCTTCATCGTTCGCGAGGCCAAGATCTCCAACCCGCTGGTGCCGCTGCGCCTCTTCGCTCACCGCAACGTCTCGATCTCGCAGATCGTCGGCGTGCTCTGGGCCGCAGCGATGTTCGCCTGGTTCTTCCTGGCCGCGATCTACCTCCAGAAGGTCCTGCACTACGACGCGCTCGACGTCGGCCTGGCGTTCATCCCCACGAGCGTCGTGATGGCCTACTGCTCGCTGCGAGTGTCGGACAAGCTGGTCATGCGGTTCGGCATCCGGCCCGCCGCTCACCGTCGGACTGCTGATGGCCGCCGTGAGCCTCGGCCTGTTCTCGCAGGCGCCGGTCGATGGCAACTTCGTGGTTCACGTGCTGCCGTCGATGGTGCTGCTCGGCGCCGGTGCCGGCATCGCCTTCAACCCGGTGCTGCTCGCCGCGATGGGTGACGTCGAGCCGCATGAGGCAGGGCTGGCCTCCGGGGTCGTCAACACCTCGTTCATGATGGGCGGCGCGCTCGGCCTCGCGGTGCTGGTCAGCATCTCCACGGCTCGCACCGAGAGCCTGCTCGCCGACGGGACGTCGTCGGTCGAGGCGCTCAACGGTGGTTTGCAGCTGGCCTTCGCAGCCGGTGCTGTTGCGGCCCTGCTTGCCGCGATCGTCGGCGGAGTCTTCCTCCGGCCCAAGCCCATGACCGACATGGCGGAGCCCGACGCCTTCGAGCCGGCAACGGCCTAGTCGTCAGCGTCTGGAGCGCCGCTACCGCTGGTCGACCGACGAGCGATAGCGGCGTTCGGGCCGTCCGGCGTTGCCGTAGTTGAGGCGTACGACGGCGCGCCCGTCATCGACGAAGTACTCCAGATAGCGGCGGGCACTGACCCGGGAGATCCCGACCCGCTCGCCGCACTCGGTCGCCGACAGCTCGCCGGCGTCCAACAGCGCGGCGCCGACCAGGTCGGCGGTCTCGTGGCTGAGGCCCTTCGGCAGCGGCTGGTCGGCAGGCTGAGTGGTGCCGAACGCCCGGTCGATCGACTCCTGATCGGCCTCGCCCTGCTCCAGCAGCGCCAAGGTGTCCCGCACGCGCATCAGCCGAGCCGCGAGGTCGGGGTACTCGAACGGCTTGACGAGATACTGCATCGCGCCACCGTGCAGGGCCGCGCGTACGACATCGGCATCGCGATTCGCCGTGACCATCACGACGCCCGCGACATTGCCCGAGGCGCGCAGCCGCTGCAGGACGTCGAGACCGCTCATGTCGGGCAGGTGCACGTCGAGCAGGATCAGGTCCGGGCTCAGCTCCTCGACGAGGCGCAGCGCCTCCTCGCCGTTGCGGGCGGCCCCCACGACCCTGAAGCCTTCGGTCTGCTCGACGAATCTGGCGTGGATCCCGGCGACCATGAAGTCGTCGTCGACCACCAGCACGCCGATCATGACGCGCCGCCGCTCAGAGGGAGCTCGACGCGGAACGTCGTGCCGTCGTCGTGATCGACCGTGACGCTGCCGCCGCGCTGCGTGCAGATCAGCTGCACGAGCGGCAGGCCGATGCCGCGGCCGCCGAGCACCTCGGGCTTGGTCGAGAACCCGCGTACGAAGATCGCGTCGCGCATCTCCTCAGGCACGCCAGGTCCGTTGTCGCGCACCTCCAGCACGAGCTCGCTCATGGTCGGCCCGTATGTCGACCACGACTTCGGGAGACGCCTCGGACCGGCACGCATCGATCGCGTTGTCGACGAGGTTGCCGACGACAGTCGTGAGGTCGGCCGACTCCGCCGACGTCAGCGCCGGCAGCCGTGACGCGGGGCTCAGCGTCAGCGACACGCCCGCCTCGGCAGCCACGCTGGACTTGGCGATCAGCAGCGCGGCGACCGCGGGATCGGCGATGCGGCTCGTGACCTCGTCGGTGATCTCCGCCCGCCGGCGGGTCAGCGTCCCGACCAGCGCGGTCACCTCGTCGTACTCCTTGAGCTGCACGAGGCCGGAGATCGTGTGCAGCTGGTTGGCGAACTCGTGGGTCTGTGCGCGCAACGTGTCGGTGATCGAGAGGTTCGAGCTGAGCTGGCTCTGCATCGAGACGAGCTCGGTCCGGTCGCGCATGGTCGTGACGGTACCGATGCCCTCGCCGTGGCTCGACGCCGAGCGCTGGTTGAAGACCAGCACGCGGGTCGCCGACGAGCACGACGGCGTCCTGGCTGTCGCTGCCGGCGGTCAGCAGGTCCGTGACCTGCGGGTCGAGGTCCAGCTCGGAAACCGGGCGGCCCACGACGTCCGGGCCTGAGGTCGAGCAGCTCTCGCGCGCCGTCGTTGACCATCGTCACCTTGCCGTCGGTGCCGACCGCGATGACGCCCTCGCGAATGCTGTGCAAGAGCGCCTCGCGGTGGTCCGCGAGCGTGGCGATCTCGTGTGGTTCGAGGCCGCGCGTTCGCCTCTTGATGAGCCGGGCCAGCAGCAACGACCCGGCGACGCCGAGGAGCGCGCCGACGCCGAGGAACAGCGCGAGGTCGGGTGCGGCATTCGTGAAGCGCTCCCAGCTCGACGGATAGCGCTGCTGGGCGATCGAGAGCCCGACGAGCTCGCCGTCGTCGTTGAGGATCGGCGCGTGCCCGGCCACCGCCTCGTGGCCGTCGTCGTCGACGTCACCGACCCAGCCGCGTCCCTCGCGTACGCGGCTGTCGCCCAGGTCGATCCGCTTGCCGACCAGTCGCGGGTCTGACGAGGACAGCACGACGCCCTTGGGGTCGGCGATCGTCACCTCGGTCGCACCCGAAAGGCTGAGGGCGCGGCTGATCGACGGTGCCAGAGTGCTGGCCGGCGTCGGGCTGTCGATCTCAGAACGTACGACCGAGATGTTGGCGAGGTACTCCGCCACCGACCGCATCTGCGATCCGCGCTCGCTGGCGAACGTCATGGTCGACTGGCGCACCGAGATCGCAGCGACGATCGCAAGGACGAGTGCGACGACGACCAGCTGCAGGGCGAGGAACTGCCCGGCAAGTGTCAGCCGATGCCGGCGCGGTGACCACAAAGAACACAACCTCCTTTGGTTCCGCAATAGTGACTCACGCCACACGTGGGGGCCATGCTCGGGGTCGACCACAGGAGGTTGTATGACGAGAAGACGCGCCCACGCAAGGGTCGCAGCTGTCATCCTCGCAGTCACCGCTGCGATGGTGCTGGCGAGCTGCGGCGTCACCCGCGGTTCAGACGACGAGGGCCACCGTCGGCTGCAGATGTGGATCCCCAACAGCCCCGGCGGCGGCTACGACCTCACTGGCCGCGCCGCTACCCACGTCCTGGAGGATGCCGACCTGTCCGGCCGCTTCGAGATCACGAACGTGCTCGGCGCCAGCGGCACCGTGGCGATGCAGCGACTGCTCAACGCCAAGGGGGCCAACGACGTCGTCATGACGATGGGCCTGGGCGTGGTCGGCGCGGTCTACACCAATGAGTCGAACGCCCGGGTCTCCAAGGCGACGCCGATCGCCCGGCTGATCGAGGACCAGGAGGCCCTCATCGTGCCGAAGGACTCGAAGTTCAAGACCGTCGAGGACCTGATGGCCGCCTGGAAGAAGGACCCCAAGAGCGTCACGATCGGCGGCGGATCGTCGCCCGGTGGTCCTGACCACCTCTTCCCGATGCAGCTCGCCAAGGCGGTCGACATCGAGCCCAAGGACGTCAAGTACATCGCGTACGACGGCGGTGGCCCGCTGACCACGGCGCTCCTCGGCGAGAAGATCGACGTCGGCACCTCGGGTCCCAGTGAGTTCGAGGGCCAGATCAAGGACGGCTCGCTCCGCGTGCTGGCGGTGTCCGGTGACGAGCGCCTCGACAACATCGACGCGCCGACGCTCAAGGAGTCCGGCATCGACATGGTCTTCACCAACTGGCGCGGCGTCCTCGCGCCTCCCGGCATCTCCGACGAGACCAGGGACTACCTGATCAAGCTCTTCTCCGACATGCACGAGACCAAGGGCTGGCAGGCAGAGCTCAAGCGCAACGGCTGGATCGACGCCTTCATCACCGGCGACGAGTTCGGCACCTTCTTGAAGGAACAGGACCAACGCGTCGCCACGACCCTGAAGGAGCTGGGACTCGCATGACCACGACACAGCAACCACCCGCCGCGCCGCGGGAGAACCGCGTCGTCGACAAGGCCCAGTACGGCCTCGCGGCCGGCATCGGCATCGCCGGCGCCTACGTCATCTACGACGCCACGACCATGCACAAGGGATTCGCCGACCAAACGGTCCAGCCCTACGCCGTTCCCGTACCTCGTGGGAGCCGCCCTTCTCCTCCTCGCAGTGCTGTTGGCGTTCGCCACGGCGCGAGGCGATGTCGCCGAGTCCGAGGAGGGTGAGGACGTCGACCTGACCAAGGGCAGTGACTGGGTCACCGTAGGCAAGCTCGTCGCGGTCTTCGTGCTCAACCTGGCGCTGATCAGCTGGCTCGGCTGGGCCATCACCGGCGCGCTGTTGTTCGCCGGCACCGCTCACGTGCTCGGCGCCCGATCGATCGTCCGGTCGCTGGCCATCGGCGTCGTCCTCTCGGTCGGCACCTGGTACGGCTTCTACTCCGGGCTCGGGCTCGCGATCCCGGCCGGCATCCTGGACGGAGTGCTCTGATGGGATCCTTCGATCTGCTGATGCAGGGCTTCGAGAGTGCCCTGACGCCCACCAACCTGCTGTACGCCTGCATCGGCGTGCTGCTCGGCACTGCCGTCGGCGTGCTGCCCGGCATTGGCCCGGCCATGACGCTCGCGCTGCTGCTGCCGATCACCTACAGCGTTGAGCCCGCGAGCGCGCTGATCATGTTCGCCGGCATCTACTACGGCGGCATGTATGGCGGCTCGACGACCTCGATCCTGCTCAACACACCGGGGGAGTCCTCCTCGGTCGTCACGGCGATCGAGGGCAACAAGATGGCCAAGGCCGGGCGAGCGGCTCAAGCCCTGGCGACCGCGGCGATCGGCTCGTTCGTCGCCGGCACGATCGGCACGCTGTTGATCGTGTTGTTCGCGCCGAGCGTGGCCAAGCAGGTCGTCAAGCTCGGCAACCCGTCCAACTTCGCCCTCATGGCGCTGGCACTCTTCGCCGTTACCGCGGTGCTGGGCAGCTCACGGCTCCGCGGGTTCATCGCGCTGTTCATCGGACTCGCGATCGGCCTGGTCGGCACGGAGACGGGTCAGCCTCGGTTGACCTTCGGCAGCCCGCTGCTGGCCGACGGCATCGACATCGTCGTGGTCGCGGTGGCGATCTTCGCGATCGGCGAAGCGCTTGTGGGTCGCGTCGCACCTGCGCCGTCGACCGCTCGACATCATCCCGGTCGGCCAGCCCTGGATGAGCCGCGACGACTGGGGCCGCTCCTGGAAGCCGTGGTTGCGCGGCACGGCGCTCGGATTCCCGTTCGGCGCCGTGCCGGCCGGTGGCGCGGAGCTCCCGACCTTCCTGTCGTACATCACCGAGCGCAAGCTCTCGAAGAAGCCTGAGGAGTTCGGGCACGGCGCGATCGAGGGCGTCGCCGGACCAGAAGCGGCCAACAACGCCTCAGCGGCCGGCACGCTCGTGCCGCTGCTGGCGATCGGTCTGCCGACTACCGCGACCGCGGCGGTCATCCTGCTGGCGTTCCAGAGCTACGGCATCCAGACCGGGCCGGACCTGTTCGACACCCACGCCGGACTGGTGTGGACGCTGCTCGCCAGCCTCTTCATCGGCAACACGCTGCTGCTGGTCCTCAACCTGCCGCTTGCCCCGCTCTGGGCGAAGCTCCTGCAGATCCCTCGGCCGTACCTCTACGCGGGCATCCTGTTCTTCGCCTCGCTCGGCGCCTACAGCGTCAACTTCCAGTGGTTCGACCTGCTGATCCTGTTGATCCTCGGCCTGCTCGGGCTCGCAATGCGGCGGTTCGGCATCCCAGTCCTGCCGCTCATCATCGGCGTCATCCTCGGCCCCAGGATGGAGTATCAGCTCACCCAGGCACTTGCGATCTCCTCAGGAGACATCAGCACGCTGTGGAGCGAGCCAGTCGCGGTCATCGTCTACGTCATCATCGGCGCCGCGCTGATCTTCATCATCGGCAACGGCGTCCGCACCCTCGCCCGCACCAACAACCAGAAGAAGAAGGTTCTCGCATGAGTGTCGTGGTCGCATACAGCCCGGATGTCTACGGCAAGGCCGCGCTGGCGTACGGCGCGACCGAGGCGTCGCGGCGGGACGAGAAGCTCATCGTCGTCAACGACACCAAGGGTGACGCGTACGTCGACAAGCGTCTTGCCGCGGAGAAGGAGATCGACGCCTTGCGCGCCGAGCTCAACCGCCTCGACGTCGAGACGGAGGTACGCCAGGACGTCGTCCCGGACGTCGCCGAGGCGGTCCTCCAGGTCAGCGCTGAGGCATCCGCGAGCCTGATCGTCGTCGGCGTACGCCCACGATCGCCGGTCGGCAAGCTGCTGCTCGGCAGTGTCGCCCAGCGGATCATCCTCGATGCGACGTGTCCCGTGCTCGCGGTCAAGCCGAACGGCGCTGACGAATTGACCTAGGCCTCTGGCTCTGAAACGGCTCCGGGAATCTCGCAGACGCCGTCCTCGCACACGGGGGCGGTGTCTGCGCCCACGATCTCCAGCGGGTTCATTCGCCGGACGCCGCCTTCTGCAGCACCTCGACGAACACGGAGGGGTCCTGCGCGCCGGAGACGCCGAACTTGCCGTCGATGACGAAGAACGGCACACCGCTGATCCCGTACGCGATCGCCTGCTCCTTGTCGGCCTGCACGGCGGGGAGGAACTGCTCGGACTTCAGCGCCTCGACGACTTCGGAGCGGTCGAGCCCGATCTCCTCGGCGAGGTCGGCCAGGTCGTCGATGCGACCGACGTGCCGGCCCTCCTCGAAGTACGCCGACAGCAGCCGCTCTTTCATGTCGAGCTGCCGTCCCTGCGCCTTGGCGAAGTGCAGCAGCTCGTGCGCCTTGACGGTGTTGGTGTGCTGGAGGGCGTCGAAGTCGTACGACAGTCCCTCGGTGCTCGCGAGCTGGGTCATCTGCGCCAGCATCGTCTCGACCTGGGCGGCCGGCATGCGCTTGTGGCCGACCAGGAAGTCCACCTCGGTGCCGTCGAAGTCGACCGGTGTGTCCGGGGAGAGCTCGAACGAGTGGTACTCGACCTCGAGCGATCCACCGCCCTCGGCGAACGTTGCCGCTGCGGTCTCGAACCGGCGCTTGCCGACGAAGCACCACGGGCACGCGATGTCTGACCAGATGTCTACCTTGACTGTCTCACTCACGACGTGTGCAACGTCATCACTCATCGGACATATTCCGTTCGCCATGGGCCGACTTTCGGCGCTACGCTTATGTCATGACAATTGCTGTCGCGTACCGGCCCGACGACTTCGGACGGGCCGCCCTCGACTGGGCCGCCGCGGAGGCGCGCGCCAAGGGTGAGTCCCTCCTCATCATCAACGTCCACCGGGTCGAGCCGCGGCTCGACACCGGCCATGCCAAGGGCCGTCACGTCCAGGACATCACCGAGGCGCTCGCCCAGGACAACGTTCCTTATGAGCTGCGCCAGGTCGAGGGTGAGAACGTCGCCAGCACGGTCCTGTTCGAGGCCGAGCAGGCAGGCGCGTCGCTCATCGTCATCGGCGTACGCCCGCGCAGTCCCGTCGGCAAGATCTTGATGGGCAGCGTCGCGCAGCAGATCCTCCTCGACTCCGCCGTCCCAGTCGTCGCGGTCAAGCCTTAGCGCCAGGCCAGGGCAGGGGAGTGCCGCGCTAAAGTCGCGGTGCATCCCCGACCCCGAAGGACTGGCCAGTGACCCACGTACTCGACGACCTCGACGCGCGAGGACTCATCGCGCATGCGACGGACCGCGACGCCCTGCGCGCGGAGCTGTCAGCGGGGCCGATCACCTACTACGTGGGCTTTGATCCGACGGCGCCCAGCCTGCACATCGGCAACCTCCTGCAGATCCTGACCGCACGCCGGTTGCAGCTCGCGGGGCACAAGCCGTTGATGCTGGTCGGCGGGTCCACCGGACTGATCGGTGATCCGAAGGAAGCCGGCGAGCGGGTCATGAACACCAAGGAGACCGTCGGCGAGTGGGTCGACAACATCCGCGAGCAGGTCTCCCGCTTCGTCGAGTTCGGTGGAGACAACGGTGCGACGGTCGTCAACAACCTGGACTGGACCGCGGGCCTCAGCACGATCGACTACCTCCGCGACATCGGCAAGCACTTCCCGGTCAACCGGATGCTGGCCCGCGACGTCGTGAGCAGCCGGCTCGAGTCCGGCATCAGCTACACCGAGTTCAGCTACGTCCTCCTGCAGTCCCTCGACTACCTCGAGCTGCATCGCCGCCACGGTTGCGTCCTTCAAACGGGCGGCAGCGACCAGTGGGGCAACATCACCGCCGGCGTCGAGCTGATCCGTCGCGCCGACGGCCACAAGGTCCATGCACTGGCGACGCCGTTGATCACCAAGGCCGACGGCACCAAGTTCGGCAAGACCGAGTCCGGCACGGTGTGGCTCGATCCCGCGCTCACGAGTCCCTACGCCTTCTACCAGTCGTGGATCCAGGCCGAGGACGCCAAGGTCATCGAGTACCTGCGGCAGTTCACGTTCCTCGACCTCGATGAGATCAGCGCGATCGAGGCCGAGCACGTCGAGAAGCCCGGACTGCGGGCGGCGCAGCGACGGCTCGCTGCCGAGGTCACGACGATCGTGCACGGCCAGGAGGAGACCGCTGCCGCTGAGCTGGCCTCCAGAGCGCTCTTCGGGAGGGGCGAGCTCGCCGAGTTGTCCGAGTCGACGCTTGCCGCTGCTCTCCGCGAGGCGGGAGCTGTGGACCTGTTGGCAGCCGATCAGCCGACCGTGGTCGACGCCCTCGTGGCCACCAAGCTGGTGGAGAGCCGCTCCGCAGGTCGCCGAGCGGTCGCCGACGGGGGAGCGTACGTCAACAACGAACGCGTTTCGGACCCCGATCTCGGTGCTCGCGGCCGAGGTCCTCCTATACGGCAAGTGGGCGGTCCTGCGCAAAGGCAAACGGTCGATCTCGGGCGTGTCGGTGTCCTGAACCCCGCCATTTCAGGGGCTCGAAACCGTGTGACGTGGACCATACGGAGCCGATTTGACGAAGCGGGAAAGGCCCCCGTAATGTTCTTCTTGTTGGACAGCACGGCGGAGCGAAAGGCCGAAAGGCCGGTCACTCGGAGCTTCCAACCAGCTCAACCGAAACGGTCGACGGCACGGCGCCTCAGGCGCCCGGAGACGGACCGCGGACAACGAAGCTGAACATGGTGACCGACCCGGTTTGACCGGTGAAAACGAGCCGTGTAAGTTAGACGAGTTGCCCCAAGGCAGAGACCGCGAGGTCGAAGCCGAGGTGAGCGTCTGATCCTTGAGAACTCAACAGTGTGCCAAAAGTCGACGAGATTAATTAGTAATACCCCGTCGAGACCCGTCGGTGAGCTTCGGCTCGCCGATCTCGATGGAATCAATTCCGACAATTTATTTGTCAGCAAATAGTTTGTCAGAGTCGAACTGAAGTTTGGCAGCGCTTTAGCTGCTTCAACGGAGAGTTTGATCCTGGCTCAGGACGAACGCTGGCGGCGTGCTTAACACATGCAAGTCGAGCGGTAAGGCTCCTTCGGGAGTACACGAGCGGCGAACGGGTGAGTAACACGTGAGCAATCTGCCCTTCTCATCGGAATAACCATTGGAAACGATGGCTAATGCCGAATATGACCTCGGATCACATGTTCTGAGGTGGAAAGCTCCGGCGGAGAAGGATGAGCTCGCGGCCTATCAGCTTGTTGGTGAGGTAATGGCTCACCAAGGCATTGACGGGTAGCCGGCCTGAGAGGGTGACCGGCCACACTGGGACTGAGACACGGCCCAGACTCCTACGGGAGGCAGCAGTGGGGAATATTGGACAATGGGCGAAAGCCTGATCCAGCAACGCCGCGTGAGGGATGACGGCCTTCGGGTTGTAAACCTCTTTCAGCAGGGACGAAGCGAAAGTGACGGTACCTGCAGAAGAAGGACCGGCCAACTACGTGCCAGCAGCCGCGGTAATACGTAGGGTCCGAGCGTTGTCCGGAATTATTGGGCGTAAAGGGCTCGTAGGCGGTTTGTCGCGTCGGGAGTGAAAACTCAGGGCTCAACCCTGAGCGTGCTTCCGATACGGGCAGACTAGAGGTATGCAGGGGAGAACGGAATTCCTGGTGTAGCGGTGGAATGCGCAGATATCAGGAGGAACACCGGTGGCGAAGGCGGTTCTCTGGGCATTACCTGACGCTGAGGAGCGAAAGCATGGGGAGCGAACAGGATTAGATACCCTGGTAGTCCATGCCGTAAACGTTGGGCGCTAGGTGTGGGGACCTTCCACGGTCTCCGTGCCGCAGCTAACGCATTAAGCGCCCCGCCTGGGGAGTACGGCCGCAAGGCTAAAACTCAAAGGAATTGACGGGGGCCCGCACAAGCGGCGGAGCATGCTGATTAATTCGATGCAACGCGAAGAACCTTACCTGGGTTTGACATATACCGGAAAGCTGCAGAGATGTAGCCCCCTTTTGGTCGGTATACAGGTGGTGCATGGCTGTCGTCAGCTCGTGTCGTGAGATGTTGGGTTAAGTCCCGCAACGAGCGCAACCCTCGTCCTATGTTGCCAGCACGTAATGGTGGGGACTCATAGGAGACTGCCGGGGTCAACTCGGAGGAAGGTGGGGATGACGTCAAGTCTTCATGCCCCTTATGTCCAGGGCTTCAAGCATGCTACAATGGCCGGTACAAAGGGCTGCGAAACCGCAAGGTGGAGCGAATCCCAAAAAGCCGGTCTCAGTTCGGATTGGGGTCTGCAACTCGACCCCATGAAGTCGGAGTCGCTAGTAATCGCAGATCAGCAACGCTGCGGTGAATACGTTCCCGGGCCTTGTACACACCGCCCGTCACGTCATGAAAGTCGGCAACACCCGAAGCCAGTGGCCCAACCGTTTACGGAGGGAGCTGTCGAAGGTGGGGCTGGCGATTGGGACGAAGTCGTAACAAGGTAGCCGTACCGGAAGGTGCGGCTGGATCACCTCCTTTCTAAGGAGCATTTGGCGAGCAGGTGCAAACCTGGTCGTCCATTGAGTTGTTTGTACGGCGAATGTCTGTACGCAACTCAGCTCACTAGTGGATCGTCGATTATTTGGCTTGATGACAGCCAACAGCGTCAGTACTTCTCCTCGGAGAGTGGAACCTCGCTGGAACGTAGTCATCAACTCAGGCACACTGTTGGGTCCTGAGGGATCAGCTCGTAAGAGTTGAGACCTCGGACCACATACCCCCACGAACCACCAGGTTCACCCGTAAGGGATATCTGGCAGGCGCGGGATCTTTATGTGGGACCGAACGTATTTTGAGAACTTCACAGTGGACGCGAGCATCTTTGTAGTAACAACAAGCTACTAAGTGCACATGGTGGATGCCTTGGCATCGAGAGCCGATGAAGGACGTTGGAGTCTGCGAAAAGCCCCGGGAAGGTGACAACCGACCTGTGATCCGGGGATGTCCGAATGGGGAAACCCACCTGGAGTAAAGTCCAGGTACCTCTGTCTGAACACATAGGGCAGCAGGAGGGAACGTGGGGAAGTGAAACATCTCAGTACCCACAGGAAGAGAAAACAAAAGTGATTCCGGTAGTAGTGGCGAGCGAAACCGGATCAGGCTAAACCTCAGTGATGTGATAGCCGGCAGGCGTTGTCACTGGGGTGTTGTGGGACCACATGGTCTGTTCTGCCGAGCAGACAAAGAGTCATAAACCATGAGTGAAGTGAAAGCCAACTGGAAAGTTGCGCCATAGAGGGTGATAGCCCCGTACACGTAAGCTCATGGCTCTTTTGTGTCATCCCAAGTAACACCGAACCCCTGAAATTCGGTGTGAATCTAGCGGGACCACCCGTTAAGCCTAAATACTCCTCGATGACCGATAGCGGACTAGTACCGTGAGGGAAAGGTGAAAAGTACCCCGGGAGGGGAGTGAAATAGTACCTGAAACCATGTGCATACAATCCGTTGGAGCTCTTCCTTGTGAAGGGTGACAGCGTGCCTTTTGAAGAATGAGCCTGCGAGTTAGCGTTCTGTAGCGAGGTTAAGGCGTTGAGCCGTAGCCGTAGCGAAAGCGAGTCCGAATAGGGCGACCATAGTTGCAGGATCTAGACCCGAAGCGGAGTGATCTATCCATGGGCAGGTTGAAGCGCGGGTAAGACCGCGTGGAGGACCGAACCCACCTAGGTTAAAAACTGGGGGGATGACCTGTGGATAGGGGTGAAAGGCCAATCAAACTCCGTGATAGCTGGTTCTCCCCGAAATGCATTTAGGTGCAGCGTTGCGTGTTTCTTGCCGGAGGTAGAGCACTGGATGGGCTAGGGGGCCTACAAGCTTACTGAACTCAGCCAAACTCCGAATGCCGGTAAGTGAGAGCGCAGCAGTGAGACAGTGGGGGATAAGCTCCATTGTCGAGAGGGAAACAGCCCAGACCATCAGCTAAGGTCCCAAAGCGATAACTAAGTGGAAAAGGATGTGGAGTCGCAGAGACAACCAGGAGGTTGGCTTAGAAGCAGCCACCCTTGAAAGAGTGCGTAATAGCTCACTGGTCAAGTAATTCCGCGCCGACAATTTAGCGGGGCTCAAGTTATCCACCGAAGCTATGGGATTCATGCAATAGCCAGGCCTTCGTGGTCCAGGCGCATGGATCGGTAGGGGAGCGTCGTGTGGCGAGAGAAGCGGCGGAGTGATCCAGCCGTGGACGCCACACGAGTGAGAATGCAGGCATGAGTAGCGAATGAGGAGTGAGAAACTCCTCCACCGAATGACCAAGGGTTCCAGGGTCAAGCTAATCTTCCCTGGGTAAGTCGGGACCTAAGGCGAGGCCGACAGGCGTAGTCGATGGACAACGGGCTGATATTCCCGTACCGGCATTAGATCGCCCATGCCGAACCCAGAAATGCTAAGTGCCCAAAACTGGCGGGACTCTTCGGAGCGAAGCCGGCGCTGCGCACGACCCGATCTGGTAGTAGGCAAGCAATGGTGTGACGCAGGAAGGTAGCTCATCCCGGGCGATGGTTGTCCCGGGCTAAGGACGTAGGGCGAATGGTAGGCAAATCCGCCATTCACATGCCTGAGATCTGATGGGGAGACGTTTTAGTCGAAGTGAGTGATCCTATGCTGCCGAGAAAAGCATCTAGCGAGATCTAGAGCCGCCCGTACCCCAAACCGACTCAGGTGGTCAGGTAGAGAATACTAAGGTGATCGAGTGAACCATGGTTAAGGAACTCGGCAAAATGCCCCCGTAACTTCGGGAGAAGGGGGGCCGGATTCGTTATCGGACTTGCTCCGAGAAGCGTTGAAGGCCGCAGAGACCAGGCCCAAGCGACTGTTTACTAAAAACACAGGTCCGTGCTAAGTCGAAAGACGCCGTATACGGACTGACTCCTGCCCGGTGCTGGAAGGTTAAGGGGACGTGTCAGCGCAAGCGAAGCACAGAACTTAAGCCCCAGTAAACGGCGGTGGTAACTATAACCATCCTAAGGTAGCGAAATTCCTTGTCGGGTAAGTTCCGACCTGCACGAATGGAGTAACGACTTGGGCGCTGTCTCAACCATGGACTCGGCGAAATTGCACTACGAGTAAAGATGCTCGTTACGCGCGGCAGGACGGAAAGACCCCGGGACCTTTACTATAGTTTGGTATTGGTGTTTGGTTCAGTTTGTGTAGGATAGGTGGGAGACTGTGAAGCTTGGACGCCAGTTCAGGTGGAGTCATCGTTGAAATACCACTCTGGCTGTACTAGATATCTAACCTAGGTCCATTATCTGGATCAGGGACAGTGCCTGATGGGTAGTTTAACTGGGGCGGTTGCCTCCTAAAATGTAACGGAGGCGCTCAAAGGTTCCCTCAGCCTGGTTGGCAATCAGGTTTCGAGTGTAAGTGCACAAGGGAGCTTGACTGTGAGAGTGACAGCTCGAGCAGGGACGAAAGTCGGAACTAGTGATCCGGCGCTGGCAAGTGGAAGCGGCGTCGCTCAACGGATAAAAGGTACCCCGGGGATAACAGGCTGATCTTCCCCAAGAGTCCATATCGACGGGATGGTTTGGCACCTCGATGTCGGCTCGTCGCATCCTGGGGCCGTAGCAGGTCCCAAGGGTTGGGCTGTTCGCCCATTAAAGCGGCACGCGAGCTGGGTTTAGAACGTCGTGAGACAGTTCGGTCCCTATCCGCCGCGCGCGTAGGAAACTTGAGAAAATCTGTCCCTAGTACGAGAGGACCGGGATGGACGAACCTCTGGTGTGCCAGTTGTTCCGCCAGGAGCACTGCTGGTTAGCTACGTTCGGAAGCGATAACCGCTGAAAGCATCTAAGCGGGAAGCGTGTTTCAAGATGAGGTTTCCCACTGGTTTACCAGGTAAGGCCCCCAGCAGACCACTGGGTTGATAGGCCGGAGGTGGAAGTGCAGCAATGCATGGAGCCGACCGGTACTAATAGGCCGAGGGCTTGTTTCTTACAAAGATCTACCGCGTCCACTGTGAGGTTCCCGAGATATGTTTCGGGAACCGGAAAGCTCTCTTCGTGAGAGCTCCAAGGTTTTGATTGATATCTCAATAGAGTTTCGGCGACCATGGCGAAAGGGAAACACCCGGTTACATTCCGAACCCGGAAGTTAAGCCTTTCAGCGCCGATGGTACTGCACGGGAGACTGTGTGGGAGAGTAGGACGTCGCCGGACAATCTTTAGCGCGAGGCCGCTCCTTCGGGAGCGGCCTTGCTGCATTTCAGGCCGAATCTTTTTGGCATTTTGATGGAAGGAACGGCTCATGGCAGAGTCGAGAAACCCCCGCCGAGACGGCGGGAAGCCAGCTGGCCGAGGCGCCGGCGGGGGAGCACGAGGCGGCAAACCTGCAGGTCAGGGCCGGGACCGACGTGGCAGCGGCGATCCCGCACGTCGCGATGGCAAGCCCGCACCGGCACGCCGCGATGGCAAGCCGACGACGCCGCGACGCGACGGCAAGCCATACGAGGCTCGCCGCGACCGGCGTCAGGAAGAGGGCGATCGGACGGCAGCTCAGAAGATCTACGACGGTCCGCCTATCCCTGACGACGTCAGCGCGAAGGACCTCGACAAGCATGCCCGCCAAGCGTTGCAGAGCCTGCCCGAGAAGCTTGCGGACAAGGTTGCCCGTCACCTCGTGATGGCCGGTCTCCTGATTGTGGAGGACCCGGAGACGGCGCATCTGCACGCGCTGGCTGCCAAGGCACGGGCGACCCGAACGGGACTCGTCCGCGAGGCCTGCGGCGAGACGGCATACGCAGCGGGGAAGTTCGCCGAGGCGTTGTCGGAGTTCCGCGCTGCCCGTCGGATGACAGGTGGCTACATGTACGCGCCGATGATGGCCGACTGCGAGCGCGCTCTGAAGCGCCCGGACAAGGCGATCGCGTACGACACCCCGGAGATCCGGAGCCAGCTGGACGACGCCGGCCAGATCGAGCTCTCGATCGTGGTGGCCGGCGCTCGCCGCGACCAGAAGCAGTACGACGCTGCCGTGCGGTTGCTCGAGACCGAGCCACTGCACACCAAGGGACGGTCGGAATGGGTGCCGCGGCTGCGCTATGCGTACGCCGATGCGCTCCTGGACGCCGGACGCCGTGAGGACGCGATCGAGTGGTTCCACCGCACGGTTGCCGTCGATGGCAACGGTCAGACCGACGCCGAAGAACGGCTCGCCTCGCTGGAGAAGCGTCCACAGGGCTGAAGCCGTCATGGCTTCTCCACAAAGCGCGATGTGATGAATGCCCCCTGCCGCTGGCAGGGGGCATCGTCATGTCCATGACTGATGACAACAACCGCGTACATCTTGCGGGCCGGGTCTCGGCGGATCCTGAGACCCGTGTCCTTCCAAGCGGAGACGAGGTCGTCTCGTTCCGCCTGATCGTCCGTCGCAGCGCTGCTGCCCGGCGACGATCCAAGCAGGTCGTCGACACGATCGAGTGCTCGGCGTGGAGCGTGGCGATGCGACGCACGGTGAGCCGTCTCGAGGCCGGCACAGAAGTCGAGGTGACGGGTGAGCTGCGCCGGCGATTCACGCGTGGCGCGATCAGCTTCGTCTCGGTGGACGTCGACTCCTGCCGGAAGCTCACCGTGCCGGCGGTAGCCTCGGGGGCATGACTCTGGGCTCGACGACACAATCGCTCAGCGCGCTCTATGACCTCGCGATGCTCGACCTGGATGGTGTCGTCTATGTCGGCCCGGACGCCGTGCCGGGAGCAGCCAAGGCGCTGGAGATCGCGCGGGCGAACGGCATGCGGCTGGCGTACATCACGAACAACGCGTCGAGGACACCGCACGAGGTCGCCGAGCACCTGCGTGAGCTGGCGATGCCCGAGGTCAGCGACGGTGATGTCGTGACGTCGGCACAGGCCGTTGCGCACCTCGTAGCCGATGCTGTGCCAGCGGGTTCGCCCGTGCTCCTGGTCGGCGGTGAGGGTCTGCGATCGCCGCTGGAGGAACGCGGACTGCGTTGCGTGTCGAGCATGGACGACGCGCCCGTCGCGGTCGTGCAGGGCTTCCATCCTGATGTGGGCTGGCGGCAGCTGTCGGAGGCGTCGTTCGCGATCCAGGCCGGGCTGCCCTGGTTCGCCAGCAACACCGACATGACGATCCCGACGTCGCGGGGGATCGCGCCAGGCAACGGTTCGCTGGTCCAAGCCATCCGCAACGCGACCGGAGTCTCGCCGATTGTGGCGGGCAAGCCCGAGAAGGCGTTGTTCGACGAGACGATCGAACGCGTGGGCGGTCAGGACCCGCTCGTCGTGGGAGACCGCCTCGACACCGACATCGACGGTGCGATCAATGCCGGCACCGACAGCCTCGCGGTCCTGACCGGCGTCAGCACGCTGCAGGAGATCGTCGACGCGCCACCCAAGCACCGGCCGACATTTGTCTCGGCCGACCTGGCTGGACTCAACGAGGCACATGCCGAGATCGAGTACGACGCTGATCGGGCGCGCTGCGGCTCGGCGATTGCGCTCGTACGTGACGACGTCGTCAGCGTCGAGGCCGGCGATCCCACGAGCGTCGATGCGCTTCGCGCGGTGGTCGGACTCGCATGGTCAGTGCGTGATCGCTCCAACGTGTCGGTGACTCTGGATGGGACACTGAAGCCATGAGTGAGCGCCAGCGAGCGAATCATGAGGCAGGGTTCATGCCGTTGCCTTCATATCGTGGGTTTTTCAGGAAGACGACGGCATGAGCGAGTTCCCCGAGGACGAGATCCACGACGCCACGATCGACGATGTGGAGCCCGAGCCGGTCGAGGCGACCGGCCATGCCGACATCGACGGAGCGCTCGAGCGGCTGGACCGCCTCGACGACCTCGAGATCACGTCGCACCCCGAGGAGTTCGACGCGATTCACCGCGTGCTGCGTGAGTCCCTCGCCAACGCCGGCCGCGACGGGGACCTCCCGGAAAGCGCGTGACTGGATGACAAGACGGCTTCGGCTCGACGCCGAGCTCGTGCGCCGCGGCCTGGCCCGGTCGCGCGAGCACGCCGGCACCTTGATCGAGGAGGGCCAGGTCAAGGTTGCGGGCTCGGTCGCCACGAAGGCAGCGACGGGTGTCACGACCGACCAGGCGATCGTCGTCCGGGCGAGCAACGAGCCGACGTATGCCTCGCGTGGTGCGCACAAGCTGTTGGGCGCACTCTCGGTCTTCGAGCCCATGGGTCTGACGGTCGAGGGCAAGCGCTGTCTTGACGCCGGCGCATCGACCGGTGGTTTCACCGATGTGCTGCTGCGCAAGGGCGCTCGCCAGGTGTGCGCGGTCGACGTGGGCTACGGCCAGCTCGTGTGGGCGCTGCAGTCCGACGAGCGCGTCGTGGTGTTCGACCGTACGAACGTACGCAATCTGGAGCCGGACGACATCGGCGGGCCGGTCGAGCTGATCGTCTCGGATCTGTCGTTCATCTCCCTTACGGTGGTCATGCCTGCCCTGACGAGGGTGTGCGAGCCGAGCAGCCCGGAAGGCGGAGGTGACATCGTGCTGATGATCAAGCCGCAGTTCGAGGTCGGCAAGAGCAACTTGGGCAAGAACGGTGTGGTGCGGGATCCGTCGTTGCATGCCGACGCCGTGCACCGCGTGTGCCTGTCGGCGTACGAGTTGGGCTGGGGCACCAAGGCGCTGGCGCCGAGCCCGCTGCCGGGCCCGGCCGGCAACGTCGAGTACTTCTGCTGGTTGCGCAGCGATGCTGATCCGCCCAGTGAGGATGCGGCCCACGCCGTTGTGGCCGCCGGCCCGCTGGACACCACGACGGGAGAGAGCGCATGACTCGTCGAGTTCTGCTGATCGTGCACGTGGCTCGTGAGGAGGCCAGCAAGGTCGCCGCTGCGTTCGCCGCGGACCTTCGCGCCGAGGGCGTCGATGTCTGCGTCCTCGATGCCGAGGCGGAGACACTCCGGGCGGCCGGGTTGGAGAACGCCGGCGTGGTCACGGCCGAGCCCGGGGCTGCAAGCGGTTGCGAGCTCGCAGTCGTGTTCGGCGGCGACGGCACGATCCTGCGCGCCGCCGAGATGTGCCGCGGCACCAACACCCCGGTCCTCGGCGTCAACCTGGGCCATGTCGGATTCCTTGCCGAGGCCGATGTCGAGGACCTCCACGACGTGGTCCGCGGCGTCGTCGACGGCAGCTACACCGTCGAGGAACGCCTGACGGTCGACGTTTCGGTCACCGTCGGCGGTGAGGTCGTGGCGACCAACTGGGCGCTCAACGAGGCGTCGGTCGAGAAGGCGGCACGCGAGCGCATGCTCGAGATCGTCGTCGAGATCGACGATCGCCCGGTGTCGCGGTGGGG
Organism: uncultured Actinomycetota bacterium; assembly: GCA_963817425.1. Classification (GTDB taxonomy): domain Bacteria; phylum Actinomycetota; class Actinomycetes; order Propionibacteriales; family Nocardioidaceae; genus Aeromicrobium. The sequence goes on along the minus strand of CAWFOH010000013.1, from coordinate 185,972 downwards.
ATGCGATGGTGTCGTGTGCGCGACGCCGACCGGCTCGACCGCCTACAACTTCAGCGCCGGCGGGCCCATCGTGTGGCCCGAGGTCTCGGCGCTCCTGATGGTGCCGATCAGCGCGCACGCCTTGTTCGCCCGCCCGCTCGTGGTCTCGCCCGACTCGACGTTGGCGATCGAGGTCGTGGGTGAGCAGTCCACCGGTGTCCTGTGGTGCGACGGCCGGCGTGCGGCGGATCTGCCGGTCGGCGCCCGGGTCGAGGTCGTCAGGGGCAAGACCCCCGTACGCCTGGCCCGATTGCAGATCGCCTCGTTCGCCGATCGGTTGGTCCGCAAGTTCGACCTGCCGGTTGCCGGCTGGCGTGGCTCCGCCGAGCGTCGTCTGAGGGGTGACGCCTGATGACCACCCCCCGCTCGATCTGGGAGCGGCTCAGCCTGCGAGATCTTGGGGTCATCGAATCGGCCGAGCTCGAGCTGTCCGAAGGCTTCACGGTCATCACGGGTGAGACCGGCGCCGGCAAGACCATGGTCGTGACGGCGCTGGGCCTGCTTCGCGGTGACCGCGCAGACCTCGGGCTCGTACGCCGGGGAGCCGGCCAGGCCCGGGTCGAGGCCAGCATCGGCGATCCCCGCAGGTGCGGCCGCCACGGCTGCTGTCGAGGACGCCGGCGGACGGATCGACGACGACGTCGTGATTCTCGGCCGCGTCCTGTCTGCTCAGGGTCGGTCGCGCGCGATCGCCGGCGGGGCGACGGTGCCAGCGGCACTGCTGGCCGATGTGACGGACGAGCTCGTGGCGGTCCACGGCCAGTCGGACCAGCACCGTCTGCTGCGGGCCGCCGAGCAGCGCGCTGCCCTCGACCGGTTCGCCGGCGACACGTTTGCGGCGGCCGCTGAGGCCTACGCCCCGGCATACGCCCGTTGGCGCACGGTCGAACGTACGCTCCAGGAGCTGCGCACCCACGCACAGGAACGGGCCCGCGAGCTCGACGTCCTGCAGTTCGGGCTCGACGAGATCAATGAGGTTGAGCCTCAGGCAGGGGAGGACGAGCACCTCAAGGTCGAGGAGAGCCGGCTCGCGCACTCCGAGTCGCTGGCTCGAGCCGCTGATCAGGCTCACCGTTTCCTGGTCGGCGAGGCAGACCTCGACGCCGCGCGTACCCAGGTGGCCGAAGCCTCGGCCGCACTGCGCGAGGCGGCGGGCCATGACCCGGCACTCGACTCACTGGCCGAGCGCGTGTTGGAGCTCGGCATCCTGCTCGACGACGTGGGCGCCGAGCTGGGCGCCTACTCCGCCGGTGTCGATCTTGATCCCGAGCGGTTGGCCACGTTGCAGGATCGGCGCGCGGCACTGGCCGGCCTGCAGCGCAAGTACGGCCCGACGCTTGACGATGTGCTGGCCTGGGCCGCCAAGAGCGCCGCCCGGCTGAGTGAGCTGGGCAACGACGACGAGACGGTTGCCGCGCTCGAGGCCGAGCAGGCTGAGCTCGCCCCCGAGGTCGCTCGCTTGGCCGGTGAGATGTCGGCCATCCGCACCGAGGCCGCCGCCCGGCTGTCCTCCTTGGTCGACCAGGAGATCGCCCAGCTGTCGATGCCGTCTGCGCGTCTCGAGGTCCAGGTGACGGGCGATCCGGACGCGGTGCCGGGGCCGCACGGCATCGATGAGGTTGAGTTCCTGTTCGCTGCCAACAGCGGCACGGGGCTGCGGCCCCTGCACAAGGGCGCGAGTGGGGGAGAGCTCTCCCGGTTGATGCTGGCCCTCGAGGTGGTGCTCGCCGATCGCACGACGGTTCCGACCCTCGTGTTCGACGAGGTCGATGCCGGCATCGGTGGCAAGGCCGCTGTCGAGGTCGGACGACGGCTGTCGCGCTTGGCTGAGCACGCCCAGGTCATCGCCGTCACGCACCTGCCTCAGGTCGCGGCATTCGCCGACCACCATTTCGTCGTGTCCAAGGACGATGACGGCACCGTCACGAGCAGCTCGGTCCTGGAGCTCGACGAGCACAGCAGGGTCGACGAGCTCGCCCGCATGCTGGCCGGCCAGGAAGACTCGGCGACGGCCCAGGCGCACGCCAGAGAGCTGCTGGATCTCGCTCGGGGATGACCTGAGTTCTGGCTGAGAATCCCCGTCTCGCCTGCGCTTGCGGGAAGTGCTTCCAACACTTTTGGGCGACACGCCGCCGGAGCGCGCAAATCGATCCGCCTCAGCGGGAAGCATGGGCGGCGATGGCCATCAGGAAGCACAAGAGACCCAGTTCACCCGAAGTGGCGGGGGTCGTCGGCACCGTGCGTTTCGCGCAACGTGACAGCGATCTCGCGTCCCTGCACGAAGGCGACATCGCCGTCGTCGACCAGCCCGAGCTCGACGCCCGTCAGGCGCAGGAGCTCATCGACCGCCGCGTACGCGCCGTGCTCAACGCTGCCCTGTCGAGCAGCGGCCGCGTGCCCAACGTCGGACCGCAGATGCTGTCGCGCGCGGGCATACTGCTGGTCGACATCGGCAGCGAAGCCGTGTGGTCGAAGCTCAAGAACGGCGAGAAAGTACGCATCGAGGACGGCAAGGTGATGCGCGACGAGATCGTCGTGATCACCGGCACCGAGCTCGACGAGGCTCGCGCCACGGCAGCCCTCGCAGAAGCCGAGTCCGGGCTCGCGACCAAGCTGGACTCGCTGGCCGCCAACGCCACGGACTACATCCAGCGTGAGCAGACGATGTTGCTCGACGGGGCCCGCGTCCCGCGCATCCGCACCAAGCTGCGCGGCCGAGCGGTCATCGTGGTCTCCCGGGCATACGACGTCGAGGCAGACCTGCGCGGCCTGCGCCGATACATCCGCGACGACGATCCCGTGCTCATCGGCGCCGGCGCAGGTGCCGACGTCCTCCTGAAGGCCGGGTATGTTCCGGCACTGGTGATCGGCGCGCTCGACAATCTGTCGGACGCCGCGATCCGCGCTGCCGGCGAGGTCGTCGTGACGACGTCATCGGGCTCGGTCGACACTCCCGAGCGGCTCGAACGGCACGGCAAGGAGATCGTGACGTTCGTGTCGACGGGCGCCGACGACGACCTGGCGATCGTGCTGGCGGACACCAACGAAGCTGCGGTCATCGTGCACGCCGGGGCACCCGCGACGCTGTCCAAGCTCCTCGAGCGCCCGCCGACCGATGTCGCACGGATGTTCGTCGCCCGCCTCCGAGCCGGCGCCAAGATCGTCGACGCCAAGGCGGTCAACCACTTCACCTCCCAGCGGTTCGCGCTGTGGCCCGTGCTGCTGCTGCTCGCCGCCGGCATCGCGGCAGTCACCGTCTCGATCGCCGTCACCCCGGTCGGCAACGACTGGTTCGACTCCCTCGGCGATCGTCTCGCCGATCTCGGCACTTGGATCAAAGGACTTTTCTCGTGATCAACTTCCGCTTCCATCTCGTCTCGATCGCAGCGATCCTCCTTGCGCTGGCGGCCGGGGTCGCCCTGGGTTCGGGACCTCTCGATGACACCGGCGACTCATTGCGCGGCGACGACGCGACGAACCAGCAAGCCGCCGACCCGGGGCTGGCCGCATTCGAGTCCGGCTATGCCGGACGTACGTCGACAGCCCTGCTCAAGGACAAGCTCAAGGGCCAGACCGTCGTGATGCTGACGGTGCCGGGCACCAGCGCCGCCGAGGTCAAGGGCGTCTCGTCCAACCTCGAGGCGGCCGGCGCCGAGGTCACTGGTGAGGTCAACCTCACGAGCAAGCTTCTGGATGCATCGGGTCGTCAGTTCGCCGAGGGCGTGGCCCAGCAGGCCGCCTCGGACGTACCAGGTGTCGACGCGGCCGGAGACAGCTATGGCCGGATCGGTTCGGCCATGGGCCGCGCGCTGCTGGCCGACAAGGCAGCGGCACCCGACCAGACAGCTGGCACGATCCGGTCGGCGTTTGCCGAGGGCAAGCTCATCACGCTGACCAAGGCGCCCAAGAAGGTCGCGACGCTCGCGGTTCTCGTGACGGGCCCGGAGCGTACGGGTGGTTCGGACCAGAGCGGCGTCATCGCCGCGCTGGCCGGGGCGCTCAACGGCAGCGGCAAGGGAGTCGTCGTCGCCGGACCGTCGTCGTCGAGCACCGATGGCGGCGCGGTCAAGGCTGTCCGCGACAGCGACTTCGCCACCGAGGTCTCGTCGGTCGACGTGACCGACACCGCCGCCGGCCGCGTCGTGACGGCACTCGTGGCGGCTGCGCAGGCAGCGGGGCGACCCGGCGCCTGGGGCACGTCCCGCAGTGGCAGCGGTGCGGTACCCGCCAGCTGATTCGATGTGGGGGAGCCGACACGTGTGTCATTGGGCTTAACGTGCGTTCCTGTTGGTAGGCTGGAATCCCGTGGAGGCCTGATGCAATTAGTGCATCACGAGCGCTCGACATTCTGATTCGACCACGGGAGTCACCTTGGCAGGTAACGCGGTTACCAAACATGTTTTCGTCACCGGCGGGGTCGCTTCCTCGCTCGGCAAGGGTCTGACCGCCTCTTCCCTCGGGCGACTGCTCAAGTCACGCGGACTGCGCGTCACGATGCAGAAGCTTGACCCCTACCTCAACGTCGATCCGGGCACGATGAACCCGTTCCAGCACGGTGAGGTCTTCGTGACCGACGACGGTGCCGAGACCGACCTCGACGTGGGCCACTACGAACGGTTCCTCGACGTCGACCTGTCAGGCAAGGCCAACGTCACGACGGGCCAGGTCTACCAGGAGGTCATCGCCAAGGAGCGCCGTGGCGACTACCTCGGTGACACCGTGCAGGTCATCCCGCACATCACGAACGAGATCAAGGCCCGCATCCGCGCGATGGCGGGCCCCGATGTCGATGTCGTGATCACCGAGATCGGCGGCACGGTCGGCGACATCGAGTCCCTGCCGTTCCTCGAGGCTGCTCGTCAGGTACGCCATGACGTCGGCCGCGGCAACGTGTTCTTCCTGCACGTGTCGCTCGTGCCCTACATCGGCCCGTCGGCCGAGCTCAAGACCAAGCCCACGCAGCACTCGGTCGCCGCGCTGAGGTCGATCGGTATCCAGCCCGACGCCATCGTGTGCCGCGCCGACCGCGACATCCCGACCAACATGAAGCGCAAGATCTCGCTGATGTGCGACGTCGACGAAGAGGCCGTCATCACCGCCAGCGACGCGCCGTCGATCTACGACATCCCCAAGGTGCTGCACAGCCAGGGCCTCGACGCGTACGTCGTCCGTCGCCTCGACCTGCCGTTCCGCGATGTCGACTGGACGCAGTGGGACGAGCTGCTGCGCCGCGTGCATCACCCCGCCGAAGAGCTCACGATCGCGCTGGTCGGCAAGTACGTCGACCTGCCCGACGCCTATCTCTCGGTCGGCGAGGCTCTGCGGGCCGGTGGGTTCGCGCACGACGCAAAGATCAACCTGCGATGGGTGCCGTCCGACGACTGTGAGTCGGCGGCCGGCGCTGCGCACAACCTCCACGACGTCGACGGCATCTGTGTGCCGGGCGGCTTCGGCATTCGTGGCATCGAGGGCAAGCTCGGCGCCCTGACGTACGCTCGCGAGCGCGGTATCCCGGTGCTGGGCCTGTGCCTTGGCCTGCAGTGCATGGTCATCGAGTACGCCCGCAATGTGGCCGGCATCGACGGTGCCAGCTCCTCGGAGTTCGACCCGCAGACGCCCAACCCGGTCATCGCCACGATGGCCGAGCAGCTGGAGATCGTCGACGGCGCCGGAGATCTCGGCGGCACGATGCGCCTCGGTCTCTACCCGGCCATGCTGCAGCCCGGCAGCATCGTCGCGGAGCTGTATGGGGCTGACAAGATCGAGGAGCGCCACCGGCACCGCTACGAGGTCAACAACTCGTACCGGGCCAAGCTCGAGGCGGCTGGCCTGGTGTTCAGCGGCACGTCGCCGGACGCCAACCTCGTCGAGTTCGTCGAGCTGCCGCGCGAGGTGCACCCCTACTACGTCGCCACGCAGGCTCACCCTGAGCTGCGCTCGCGCCCGACCCGGCCGCACCCGCTGTTCTCCGGGCTGATCGGCGCTGCCTTGGCTCGACAGCTCGAGATGCGGCTGCCGGTCGACGAGCAGGCAAAGGCGGATGCATGAGCGAGCGCAGCGAGTGAACAATGAGCGCGTCATGCCCGGGTCTCCGTACTGCGGCTTTTTCACGGAGGCAACCGCATGACTGAACACCCGCGACTGCCGGGTGAGCTGGCTGACGGGGACTCTCTGAGCGACTCCGACCACTCCTGGCCGGTGAGCTCGAGCGACGTCAAGTACGAGAGCCCCTACGTCAGCCTGCGCATCGACACGATCGTCGACCCCACCGGCGGCGAACATGGACGGGCTGTGGTGCAGCCCAACGGTGCGATCGGTGTGCTGGCGATCGACGAGCATGACCGCGTCCTCTTGGTCGAGCAGTATCGTCACCCGGTTGGCCGCCGACTGCTCGAGCTGCCCGCCGGCACGCTGGACGTCGAGGGGGAGTCGGCGATCAGCGCAGCCAAGCGCGAGCTCGCCGAGGAAGCCGACATCGCGGCCGAGCACTGGGATTCGATCCTCCACCTGCTGGCGACACCGGGCTACTCGACCGAGGCGTGGGAGGTGTTCCAGGCGACCGGGCTCAGCCCCGTGCCGCACGCCGACCGCACCGAGCGTGAGGCCGAGGAAGCTGACATGGTGCAGTGGTGGCTGCCGTTCGAGGAGGCCGTCGACGCGGTGCTCTCTGGACGCATCACCGACTCACTCACGGTCGCGGGGATCCTCGCCGCGCAGGTGCTGCGCAGCAGATGACAACCGATGTGGAGCGGGCGGTCCAGGACTACCTGAGCCATCTCAGCGTCGAACGTGGCCTCGCCGACAACACGCTCCACTCCTATCGCCGCGACCTCAGGCGCTACCTCGGGTTCTTGCACACCCGCGAGCTGACGGATCCGGAGGCGATCACCGAGAACGACATCGCGGCCTTCCTCGGCTCGCTGCGGACCGGCGACCCCGATCATGTGTCGCTCGGCACCGCGAGCGCCGCCCGTACGATCGTCGCCGTGCGTGGCCTGCACAGGTTCCTGCTGCGGGAGCAGGTCGTGGCGTCCGACGTGACGGCGGCGATCAAGCCACCCCGTCCCGCGTCGAGGCTGCCCAAGGCGTTGCCGCTGTCCGACATCGAGTCGATCCTCGATGCGGCCGGAGCGCCGGGCACGACGCTCGCATCGCGCGACCGTTCACTGCTGGAGGTGCTGTACGGCACGGGTGCCAGGATCTCCGAGGCCGTTGGCCTGGACCTCGACGACCTGGACCTCGAGGAGTCGACCGTCCTCCTGCGAGGCAAGGGTGGCAAGCAGCGCATCGTGCCCCTGGGTTCGTACGCCCGGCAGTCGCTGCTCGACTACCTGACCGCGTCTCGACCCGCACTCGTGTCGGCGAAGACGAGCACCCCTGCGGTGTTCCTCAACGCCCGCGGCGGTCGACTGTCGCGACAGAGCGCATGGACGGTGCTGACCCGCGCTGCGGAGCGTGCCGGGGTGGCTGCCGACGTGTCGCCACACACGCTGCGGCACTCGTTCGCCACGCACCTGCTCGACGGCGGAGCAGACGTTCGCGTGGTGCAGGAGTTGCTGGGGCACGCCTCTGTGACAACGACCCAGATCTACACGTTGGTGACCGTCGAGAAGCTCCGCGAGATCTACGCAACGGCCCATCCGAGGGCGACGAGATAGGTTCTTGCTGCGATCTCGGCGAGCGCGCCGCGACATCGTCCGCAGGCGGTCGTCAAGTCGACTTTTCGCGGTAGAGTTGCGCTCGTCCGCCGGTCGAGGTCGAGTGCAGGGGTAGCCGATGAGCAAGGAACTGGGACCGACCGGAAGGCCACTGCCGAACTTCCCGGAGCCCCAGCCACGCAAGGCCGGACAGCCCGCAACCATCATCGCGATGTGCAACCAGAAGGGTGGCGTCGGCAAGACCACGACGACCATCAACCTCGGTGCCGCGCTCGTCGAGACCGGCCGCAAGGTGCTGCTCGTCGACTTCGATCCGCAGGGCTCGATGACCGTTGGGCTCGGCGTCAGCGCGCACGAGCTCGACCAGAGCATCTATCACGTCCTGATGGACCGCGAGATCTCGATCAAGGACCTGGTCATGCCGACCGGGGTCGACGGACTGGACCTCGTGCCGTCCAACATCGACCTGTCCGCCGCCGAGATGCGGCTCGTCACCGAGGTCGGCCGTGAACAGGTGCTGGCCCGTGTGCTCAAGCCGATCCGCAAGGACTACGACGTCATCCTGATCGACTGCCAGCCGTCGCTCGGCCTGTTGACGGTCAACGCGCTGACGGCGGCCGACGGTGTCCTGGTGCCGCTCGAGTGCGAGTACTTCGCGCTTCGTGGTGTGGCGCTGCTCAAGGACACGATCGAGAAGGTCCGCGACCGCACCAACGACGACCTCCAGATCATTGGCCTGCTCGGCACGATGTACGACAGCCGCACGCTGCACGGCAAAGAGGTCCTCGCGACCCTCGTCGAAGGCTGGGGCGACCTGGTCTTCCACACCGTCATCCGCCGCACCGTGAAGTTCTCCGACTCGACCGTTGCGGGGGAGCCCATCACGGAGTACGCCACGACATCTCCGGGCGCCGAGTCATACCGGCAGCTCGCGAGGGAGGTACTCGTTCGATGCCCCGACGCGTGACCGCTTCGTCGGGCGGGCCCGGCAAACGCCCCACCATGCCGGGCGCGGATGAGCTCTTCAGGGCCACGGCCCCGGCACCCGCCGCCGAGGAGGGTGACGCCGGCACCGCCTTGCCGGCCAGCGGACGGGTCAAGCATGACGAGAAGATGACGGTCTACGTCACCGCCGCAGAGCTTCTGGCCGTCGAGCAGGCAAGGCTCAAGCTCCGCAGCGAGCTGGGCCGAAGCGTCGATCGCGGACGGTTCGTGCGGGCGGCGCTCGCGCTCGCCCTGGCCGATCTCGAAGCCCGCGGCACCGACAGCGACGTCGCCCGGCGATTGAGCGAGTCGTGACGATCGCGGACGTCGATGAGTCCGCACCGTCGGGATTCTCCGTCGGCCTCACCAACTTCGAGGGTCCGTTCGACCTGCTGTTGCAGCTGATCTCCAAGCATCAGCTCGACATCACCGAGGTCGCGCTGTCCAAGGTGACCAGCGACTTCATCGCGTACATCAAGGAGCTCGGCGACGACCTCGAGCAGACCACGAGCTTCCTGCTGGTCGCCTCGACGCTCCTCGACCTCAAGACCGCCCGGCTGCTGCCGCAGGCCGAGGTCGAGGACGAGGAGGATCTGGCGCTGCTCGAGGCGCGTGACCTGCTGTTCGCCAGGCTCATGCAGTACCGCGCGTTCAAGCAGGTCGCCGGCGTCATCGCCGCCCGCCTCGCCGAGGAGCAGAAGCGGTTCCCGCGCATCGTGTCGCTCGAGCCCCGTTTCGCCGAGCTGCTCCCCGAGGTGCTGATCTCGATCGGTCCCGAAGAGCTGGCTCAGCTGGCTGCGGCGGCGTTCGAGGCCAAGCCGGTGCCGATCCTCTCGCTGGCGCACCTGCACGCCCCACAGGTCAGCGTCCGGGAGCAGGCGCACCTCGTGGTCGACCAGCTGCGCCGCAAGGGGGAGATGACGTTCCGCGCGTTGACCGCGGATGCACCAGACCTGATGACCAAGGTCGCCCGATTCCTCGCCGTGCTCGAGCTGTTCCGTGAGGGCGTGCTCGCGTTCGAGCAGGCGACTCCGCTGGGTGACCTGCACGTACGCTGGACCGGCACCGATGACGGTGACATCGACGTCGGCGACGAGTTCGACGAACCGATGGTGGCACCCGACGACGTACCCGTCATCGAGGACAACGATGAGCAACCGACAGACGACGATCCCGAGAGCAGTGATGACTGACCAGCACGTACCCACCGGCCCGCATGAGCTCGAGCTGGAAATGCTCGATCTTCGGCCAGCGCTCGAGGCGGTGCTGATGGTCGCGGACCAGCCGCTCGATCACCTGACCCTCGCGCAGGCCGTCGGTCACCCGCCCGTCGACGTCGAACAGGCGCTGGCCGAGCTTGCCGAGGAGTACACGGAGCAGGGTCGCGGGTTCGAGCTGCGCAACATTGCCGGCGGCTGGCGATTCTTCACCCGTGAGGAGTTCGCGGGCGCGGTCGAACGGTTCATCCTCGACGGCCAGCAGGCCCGACTGACCCAGGCGGCGCTCGAGACGATGGCCGTCGTGGCATACCGGCAGCCCATCAGCCGCTCACGGATCTCCGCGATCCGCGGCGTCAACGTCGACGGTGTCGTCCGTACGCTCGTGACGCGCGGCCTGATCGAGGAGGACGGCGTCGACGCGGAGAGCGGCGCGATCCTCTACCGGACGACCAGCTACTTCCTCGAGCGCATGGGACTCGGCAGCCTCGAGGAGCTGCCCGACATCGCGGGTCACCTGCCGGAGCTCGAGGACATGGAGGACGAGGTCCTCGCCGGCGCCGAGGATGCGCTCGGCGAGCTGGCCGGCCAGGAGCCGATCGGCGACGAGGCACCTGCTGCCGAGGCACCTGAGGCTGACGAGCCGGACGACGACTCGCGTGGCTGAGATCCGGCTGCAGAAGGTCCTCGCCCAGGCCGGCATCGGCAGCCGGCGACGCTGCGACGACATGATCGCGAGCGGGCGGGTCGAGGTCAACGGCGAGATCATCGACACGATGGGCGCACGGGTCGACCCGATGACCGACGTCATCCGGGTCGACGGCAAACGCATCCCGCCGCCCAGCGAGCATGCGTACGTCATGCTCAACAAGCCCCGAGGTGTCGTCACGTCGATGGCCGACGAGCGCGGTCGGCCCGACCTGTCGACGATCGTCGCGGGCCGTGACGACCGGCTCTTTCACGTCGGACGCCTCGACACTGATACGTCCGGGCTCCTGATCCTGACCAACGACGGCGACCTCGCGCACAAGCTGGCGCACCCGTCCTTCGAGATCACCAAGACGTACGTCGCGCTGGTCGACGGCACGGTGCCCGACAGCCTTGCAGCCAAGCTCAAGGCCGGCATCGAGCTCGACGACGGACCGGCGCAGGTCGACCGATTCGTGGTCAAGGACACCTCGCGAGGCCGGTCGCTGGTCGAGCTCGACATCCACATGGGCCGCAACCGCATCGTCCGACGACTGCTCGACGCGGCCGGGCATCCCGTACGCGAACTGACCCGCACGGCGTTCGGCCCACTGCACCTCGGCGGATTGTCGGCCGGAGCGATGCGCGACCTGACCCGCGATGAGCTCGGAGCCGTGTTCGATAGCGTTGACCAGTGATCATTTCCCCACGGAGCCGCTCGCTGTGCTCGCGCCGACTCTTGCAGCGCGCTCAGGTGCGCTCACGGCTCCGTGGGGGCCCCGAGTGAAGCGCGCACTGACCGGACCCGTCCTGGTGATCGGTTGCGGGCTCATCGGTACGTCTGCCGCACTCGCGCTGGTCGAGTCCGGCGTCGAGGTGCACCTCGAGGACATCCGGAGGTCCAACCTCGAGCTTGCTGTTTCCCGCGGAGCCGGCACGGCCGATCCGGTCGAGGCCCCCTCGCTCGTCATCGTCGCGGTGCCTCCGGCCGAAGTCGTCGACACGGTCCGCCGGGTGCTCAAGGACTGGCCGGCCGCGGCGGTCACCGACGTGGCCAGCGTCAAGTCCGACCTGCAACAGCAGATCGGGCAGCTGTCTGGCAGCGAGCGCTACGTCGGCAGCCATCCCATGGCCGGCAGCGAGCGATCCGGGCCGATGGCCGCCTCGTCGCGCCTCTTCGAAGGCCGGCCGTGGGCCGTCACGACGGCGCCGGACACCGACCGGGATGCGATCGACCTGGTGGTGCGGCTCGCCGACGTCGTCGGGGGAGTGCCACTCGTCATGGACGCCCCAGACCACGATCGCGCGGTGGCACTCGTATCGCACGTGCCGCACATCCTGTCGGTGCTGACCGCGGCGCGGCTCAACGGCGCACCGGGCGAGCATCTGGCGCTTGCGGGACCCGGGCTCCGCGATGTCACACGCATCGCCGGCAGCGACATCGCGCTGTGGCAGGACATCCTCGGCGCCAACGCAGGCCAGGTCCGAGCCGTTCTCCAACACGTACGCGACGACCTCGACCGCGTCATCGACTCGATCGGCGCCGACACCGACCGCTTGGGCCGCGTGCTCCAGTCAGGCCAGGACGGGACTCGCCTGATCCCTGGCAAGCACGGCGACATGGTCGCGGACCTCGTGACGGTCTTCGTCTCGGTGCCCGACCGGCCCGGCGAGCTGCCCCGCCTCATGGCCCACACCGGCGAGGCCGGCGTCAACATCGAGGACATCCGCATCGACCACGAGCTCGGCCGCCCGGTCGGCCAGGTCGAGATCGCCGTCGTGGCGGCTTCGGCCGATACGCTCGTCGAGGCACTGACCGCACGCGGCTGGTCCGCATACCGCTAGACAGCACAAGGAGTGGCACACGTGAGCAAGCCCCTGGTCGTGGCGATCGACGGACCGTCTGGTTCGGGCAAGTCGAGCACGTCTCGAGGCGTCGCCGACCGGTTGTCGCTGGACTATCTCGACACCGGCGCGATGTACCGGGCGATGACCTGGGCACTCCTGCATCGCGGAGTCGACCTGCAGGACGCCGAGGCGATCGCCAAGGCGGCCGATGACGTACGCCTGACGTCGGGCACTGATCCGCTCGATCCCACGATCCACGTCGACGGCATTGACGTGGCCGACCCGATCCGCAGCGAGGAGGTCACCGGCTCGGTCAGCGTCGTGGCGGCGGTGCCGCGTGTGCGCGAGATGCTGGTGGACCTGCAGCGCGACACGATCGCGGCGAGCGACGGAATCGTGGTCGAGGGCCGCGATATCGGGTCGACCGTGGCGCCGGACGCAACGGTCAAGATCTATCTGGTTGCCGACCCGGCCGCACGGGCTGCCCGCAGGGCACTCGAGACCGGAGCAGTCGACACCGCAGCGATGGAGCTCGCGCTCGCGCGGCGTGACGAGATCGACTCCAACCGCGCCGCATCACCGTTGACGAAGGCCGAGGGAGCCGTCGTGGTCGACGGCACCTACCTGACGCTCGAAGAAGTCATCGACACCATCGTCGGAATCGTCGAAGCCGCACGATGACGGCGGCCGCTGGGTTGCCCGAGGGCGGGCTGCGTCTCGTCCGGCGCCTAGCCCGGGGGCCCTTCACGCGGCGCTGGGACGTCCACGAGCACGGCCGGGAGCACGTCCCGCCCACGGGTGCGGTGATCCTCGCGAGCAACCACATCGGCTGGCTCGACGGGCCGCTGCTGTTCATCACCGCGCCCCGACCACCGCACGCGCTGGTCAAGGAGGAGGAGTTCCACGGTCGCACTGGGCGCCTCCTGCGGTTCGTGGGCCAGATCAAGGTCAGCAGGACCCGCAATGACACCGGCGCCATACGCCGCTCCGTGCAAGCGCTGGCCGCTGGCCAGGTCGTGCTGATCTATCCCGAGTCGACGCGTGGTGCGGGGGAGTTCGACAACTTCAAGAACGGCGTTGCCTATCTCGCGCTGGTCTCGGGAGCCCCGGTCGTACCGGTCGCGATCTTCGGGACCCGCCAGTCCGGCGAGCCTGCCGACGCCCGCCCGGACAAGGGAACCCGCCTGGACATCGTCTACGGAGAGCCGATCCGGCTGCCGATTCGGGTTTGGCCGCGAGATCGTGGGACAATGGCAGACGCAGGTGATCAGATCCGCGATCACCTGCGTGCTCATGTCTCCCGGGCAAAGTCTGTGCTCAAGCGCGACCTCCCCGGCCCCCTTCCGACAGGATCCACTGATGGCTGACGTTGTACCCGTTCTCGCTGTGATCGGGCGCCCCAACGTCGGCAAGTCGACCCTGGTCAACCGCATCATCGGTCGCCGGGAAGCCGTCGTCGAGGACGTCCCCGGCGTGACCCGTGACCGCGTGTCGTACGACGCGGTGTGGAACGGCCGCGCGTTCACGGTCGTCGACACCGGCGGCTGGGACCCCGACGCCCGTGGTCTGGCTGAGCGCATCGCGGCGCAGGCCGAGATCGCGATCCAGGTCGCCGACGCCGTGCTGTTCGTCGTGGACGCCACGGTCGGCATCACCGATGTCGACGAGAAGGTCGTCCGCATCCTGCGCGCCGCCAAGAAGCCCGTCGTGCTCGCCGCCAACAAGGTCGACGACCAGCGCGCCGAGGCCGAGGCCGCGGGCCTGTGGAACCTCGGGCTCGGCGAGCCGTACCCCGTCTCCGCCCTGCACGGCCGGGGGAGCGGCGACATGCTCGACGCCGTGCTCGAGGCGCTGCCCAGCCCGCCGCCGGAGGACTTCGACGCCCCGCAGGGACCCCGCCGGGTCGCGATCGTCGGCAAGCCCAACGTCGGCAAGTCCAGCCTGCTCAACCGGCTCGCCGGTGAGGAGCGCGTCGTCGTCGACGATGCCTCCGGCACCACGGTCGACCCTGTCGACGAGATCGTCACGCTGGGCGGTCGCACCTGGAACTTCATCGACACCGCGGGCATTCGCCGGCGCGTACGCGATGCGTCGGGCCACGAGTACTACGCCAGCCTCCGCACGAGCTCGGCGATCGACCGGGCCGAGGTCGCCGTCGTCATCATCGACGGCAGCCAGCCGCTCACCGAGCAGGACACCCGCATCATCAGCTCGGTCGCCGAGGCCGGTCGTGCGCTGATCGTCGCGTTCAACAAGTGGGACCTCGTCGACGATGAGCGCCGCTACTACCTCGAGCGCGAGATCGAGCGTGAGCTCGTGCAGGTGCCGTGGGCGCCGACGATCAACATCACCGCCCGAACGGGTTGGCACGTCGACCGGCTCGTACGCGCGCTCGATGCGGCACTCGAGGGCTGGGAGACCCGCGTGACGACGGGGGCGCTCAACGCGTTCCTCGGCCGTCTGGTCGCTGAGCACCCGCACCCGGTCCGCGGCGGCAAGCAGCCCAAGATCATGTTCGGCACGCAGGCGTCGACGGCGCCGCCGACATTCGTGCTGTTCACCTCGGGCAAGCTCGAAGCGTCATACATGCGGTTCATCGAGCGTCGGCTCCGCGAGGAGTTCGGCTTCGTGGGATCGCCGATCCACCTGCAGCAGCGCCCGCGCAAGAAGCGTGAGCGTCGCTGATCCTCAGTCTGTGAGGTGTGGCAGGCGGTATTGCACGTATGCCGACAAATGGATCACGTGGAAGCCGCCTACGACAGCCACAGGAATCAGGTAGTACTCCAGGCTGCCGTCGATGACGAAGAAGAAGTTGCGCAGTGGGTCCTTTGGTCTGGAGGTGTCCGATGTCCAGAGAAAGCCTGACCGCGTGGGCCTTGAACGTTGCTTGCCAGGAGCCGCCCCTGAGGCCCAGGGCATCGGCGACGTGCGACCACGAGTCCGACGCTCGCACGGCTGCTGCCAGCTGCTCATCTGTCCAGCGACGTTGTCCGGTGAAGTGGCTGTGATCAAGAAGGAGCGCGTCTGCACTTTGCCGAACGGCGCGGATGGCTGATCCAGACGCGGCATTGAGGCCGAGGGCTCGGAGCACTCCGCGCCACGACCGGGACTGGGCGACCGCGACTGCAAGGGCGTTGTCTGAATAGGGCGGGGTGCGGCTCACCCCTCGATCCTGCCTTCGACTTCTGACACTCGTTGAGCGGCGATGAACCTCCTCGCCACGTCCCTCATTTGGGCGTACGAGGCTGCCGAGCCGGTGCAGTCCGGCGGGTTGCCATACGGTAACCTCGTTGCGTCGCGGGCTGTAGCGCAGCTTGGTAGCGCACTTGACTGGGGGTCAAGGGGTCGCAGGTTCAAATCCTGTCAGCCCGACGTTGTGATCTCACCGAGATCGGAGTCCCGGACCTGCGAAAGCGGGTCCGGGACTTTCTGGTTCCTGGGTTCGGTCGTCACGGTCTGGGCCACCTCAACGACCCCGAAACGACCTACAATGGAGCCATGAACACGATCCATCTCACCGACGCGGAGCTCGAGATGGCCCATCACGCGCTCCGTGCCTACAGCCTTGCCTTCGGACACGACGAGGCCGACACTTTGGCGGAGATCAACCGCGTGATTGTGAAACTTCGCGCCGCCGAGCCGGAGGTCGAGGAACCCACCTTCATCGCGTGACCCGGTCCCAGATCGACGGCGGGCGGCAGTCGCTCGCCCAGTCGTCCGTCGGCCCTGACCAAAGGAGCTGAGTGCCATGTTCGCCAAGGCAGGAGATCGGCTGGTCATCCACGGGCACCACGTTGGTGAGCCGGATCGGGAAGCGGAGATCCTCGAGGTGCGCCACGAGGACGGCAGCCCGCCATACGTCGTCCGGTGGTCGGACACCGGCCACGAGGGCCTGATGTTCCCTGGCCCGGACGCGTCTGTCCATCACGCCGAGGACGAGACGCCCAGCTGAAGCCTCGTCCTTTTCGCGGACTGGCCACGACCCCGGGCATACAGTTGCCTGCATGACCGACGAGCCCACACCGATCGCGTACACAGCCCTCGAGCCTGGTACGCCCGTGCAGTCCAGCGACGGGCAGCAGTTCGGCACGGTCGCTGCAGTGCTGGTGGTCGAGGAGGTCAGCGTCTTCGACGGCGTCGTCGTCGAGACACCTGCCGGCGCACGATTCGTCGACGCCGACCACATCGGCACGATCACGACGGCATTCGTACGCACGACGTTGTCGTCGGATGAGGCGGCGCAGCTGCCCGAGCCTGACGACAGCACTCCGGTGTTTCGCGCGGACGCGCGGGACGACACGGGGAAGTCGCTGTCAGACCGGGTAGGCCGGATGTTCGGCCGCGCCAAGTGGAAGCGCGAGGAGTAGCCCTCAGCAGTTGTCGTACGACGTCGAGTGAGTGACACCCCGCCGAAACATCCACCCGCTAGCCTCTGCGAGGGTGAGATACCAGCAAACCCTGCACGGCAGGACCTACGCCTTCGACGGCCTCGTGGACCTGCTCGCCAAGGCCACACCGATGCGTTCGGGCGACGTGCTCGCCGGATGCGCTGCCCACAGCGACGCCGAGCGGGCCGCAGCGCGGTGGGCGCTCGCCGACGTTCCGCTCGCCGCATTCCTCACCCACCACGTCGTCCCGCCCGAGGCCGACGATGTCACCCGCCTGATTCTCGACACCCATGACGCGCAGGCGTTTGCCGAGATCGGCCATCTGACGGTGGGCGGCCTCCGCGAATGGCTCCTCGGTGTCGCCTCCGGTCCGAACCCGGCTGCGACCCTCCGGCGAGTCGGCCCGGGACTGATCCCGGAGATGGTCGCTGCGGTGTCCAAACTGATGCGCAACCAAGACTTGATCGCCGTCGCCGCCGCGACCGAGGTCGTCACGGCGTTTCGCACGACGCTGGGCCTGCCGGGCCGCCTGTCGACCCGGCTCCAGCCGAATCATCCGACGGATGACCCCGCCGGAGTCGCGGCGGTCGTCCTCGACGGTCTGCTGATGGGGTCCGGTGACGCGGTCATCGGAATCAACCCGGCCTCCGACGACCCGCGTACCGCGGCGCGTCTCCTCGCGCTCCTGGATGACGTACGAGTTCGCTATGAGATCCCGACCCAGTCCTGCGTTCTGACCCACGTCACGACGACGCTCGGCCTGATCGCCGCCGGCCACCCGGTGGACCTGGTGTTCCAGTCGATCGCCGGCACCCAGGGCGCCAATGCCGGATTCGGCGTCGAGCTCGCCATGCTCGCCGAGGCACATGATGCGGCGAGGGGACTCGGCAGGGGCACCGTGGGCGACAACGCGATGTACTTCGAGACCGGGCAGGGATCCGCGCTCAGCGCCGGGGCTCACCTGGGCACCGACGGCCGTCCCGTGGACCAACAGACCCTGGAGGCCAGGGCGTACGGCGTCGCTCGGGCGTTCGACCCGTTCCTCGTCAACACCGTCGTCGGATTCATCGGCCCGGAGTATCTCTACGACGGCAAGCAGATCGCCCGCGCTGGCCTCGAGGACCATTTCTGCGGCAAGCTCCTGGGCGTACCGATGGGTGTGGACGTCTGCTACACCAATCACGCCGAGGCGGATCAAGACGACATGGACACGCTGCTCACTCTTCTGGGCGTCGCCGGCTGCACTTTCGTCATTGCCGTACCGGGTGCTGACGACGTCATGCTCGGATATCAGTCCACGTCCTTCCACGACGCGTTGTACGCCCGACAGGTCCTCGGCAAGCGTGCGGCACCCGAGTTCGAGGCGTGGCTGGGAGGCCTCGGCCTGCTCGACGGCGACGGAGGGGTGCGGACGGTCGACGCGGCCACCAGTCCACTGCGCGCGCTGGGGATGCCGGCGTGAGTGACTTCTGGTCCCTGCTCCGCACCACGACGCCGGCACGGATCGGTCTAGGTCGCGCCGGTACCGGTCTGACGACCCGTGCGGTCCTCGAAGCTGGTGCTGCTCATGCACTGGCGAGGGACGCCGTGCACCTGCCGCTCGACGTCGAGCCACTCCTCAAAGAATTGCGTGGGCTCGGTCTGGGCGAGCCCGCCGTGATCGCATCGGCCGCGCCGGACCGGGCAACGTACCTGACCCGGCCGGATCTGGGCCGCACGCCCGCCCCCGGCGTCGTCGATGAGCTGCATTCGTCAGGGAGGTGTGACCTCGCGGTCGTGGTTGCCGACGGGCTCTCGGCCACCGCCGTCACGACCCACGCCGCACCCCTCCTGCGAGCGCTGCTCCCGCTGCTCGAAGCCGCGACTGCTGTCGCCGCGCCGGTCGTCGCAACCCAGGCGCGGGTCGCTCTCGGCGACTACGTCGGGGCAGCCCTGGGAGCGCGGCTCGTGCTGGTCCTCATCGGCGAGCGACCAGGCCTTTCGAGCAGCGACAGCCTAGGCGCCTACCTCACCTGGCAGCCGCGGCCTGGAATGCTCGATTCGGAGCGCAACTGCGTGTCCAACATCCGCCCGCCGGCAGGCCTCGACCACGACACCGCTGCGCGTACGCTCGCCGCGCTGGTTGCCGGTGCCCGGCACCTCGGCGCCACGGGGGTACGTCTGAAGGCCGGCGCATACGAGCGGCCAGCGATTGAGGAGATCAAATAGGTACGCACATTTGACACGTCAGAAACACGCGACCTGTTTCATGAGAGGGACCAACATCCACTCCCAGAGAACGGAGACGGTTCGTGAACATCGCCACCCAAGCCCCCTTCAAGGTGACTGCCGACGCCTGGAAAGGCCTACCGAAGATGGCCGAGGAGGAGTACCCGGGCACCGAGGGATTCATCGGTGACGTCTATGAGAACCCGGACAACAGCGTCATGTGCAGCGGCTTCTTCGAGCTCAAGCACACCGATGAGCCCCTCTTCTACGAGTACCAGTACGACGAGATGAAGGTTGTCCTCGAGGGGGAGTTCCTCCTGGAGAACAAGGAGACCGGCCAGACCCAGGTGGCGCGGGCCAAGGATGCGATCTTCTTCCCCAAGGGCTCGAAGATCTACTTCAGCACACCTTCGTATGCGCTCGCGTTCTACACGGGTCACCGCGACGCCGGCCTGCTGTAAGACGGACCTGCGATGCCGAAGCTTGAGCACACCAGCGTCCCCCCGTGGGCGGTGACCGCCGACCGCGCGGCGTCCGAGCCGGACCGCAGCGGGACGTCCTACATTCTCGTCGGGGTCGGTGAGTGCGGCGGCGAGCTGGTGGCCGCCTGGGCCGAAAGCCTGCAAGGGCACGCCGCCCGTCTTCTCGTCCATGAGGACACGGACGCGGTGGGAACTTCCTTCATTGCGGCACTCGCCGAGGCGCAGGTGGGCGTGCGGGTCCGGATCGCCGGTCCGGTGCGTGCCTGCCTGGCCCTTCGGGGTCTCGCGATCAGCGCGGGCGTCGAGGATGACGAGCTCCATGTCGCCCCGACTGGCACGGGCCCGGTTGATGTGTGGTGTTCGCACTGCGGCTCGACATCGACGTTGGAGGCCGAGGTTGAGGACGTGGTCAGGTGTCGTGGCTGCGACCGCAGCCTGCTCGTCTACCACCACGTGTCGCGTCGCACCGGGCGCTTCCTGGGCTTTCAGGTCGACGCCGAGACCCGCATGGACGACCTGCCTGAAGAGGTCGCGTCGTGACCGCGCTCGAGCTCGTCGTGACGGCGGTCGATGACTCGGTGCCCGGCATTCGCAGCTTGACGCTTGCGGCTGCAGACGGAAGCGACATGCTTCCGACGTACGTGCCGGGCAGCCACGTGGTGCTGGAGTGCGCCGGCCGGTCCAATGCGTACAGCCTGACCGGCGAGGCGGTGCGCCCGGCAACCTACTCGATCTCGGTGCTCCGGCTCGACGATGGTGCCGGGGGTTCCCGGTGGATCCATGACGAGCTGTCGGTCGGTGAGGTGATCGAGGCCCGGCTTCCGCGGAGCCTGTTCCCGCCCGCCAGCAAGGCGACCCGGCACCTCCTGGTTGCCGGCGGTATTGGCGTGACGCCGATCCTGTCGCATGTCCGCGCCGCCGATCATTGGGACCGCGACGTGCAGGTTCTTTACGCGCATCGCGAGGGTCGCGCGGCTCACGTCGCAGAGCTCCGCGAACTCGTCGGTGATCGTCTCGAGCTCCACACCGACCAGGCCGGCTTCGTCGCCCGCCTAGAGGAAGTGCTCGCTGCGCAGCCGCTCGGCACGCACCTGTATGTCTGTGGGCCCGCTGCGATGATGGAGCACGTCCTTGCGACGGCCGATGAGCTCGGGTGGCCGCAGTCGCGGCTCCACTCGGAACGGTTCGGGGTGGACGTGCTTGATCCCGGTGACCCGTTCACCGTGATCCTCACCGAGAGCGGGGCGTCGCTGGGCGTGCCGAGCGGGACCAGTCTGCTTGAGGCACTCCTGGAGGCCGGCCACGACATCCCGAACCTCTGCAGACAAGGGGTGTGCGGCGAGTGCCGAATCCCGGTCGTTGGTGGCACCCCGCTGCACCGCGACCTGTTCCTCACCGAGGACGAGAAGGAGGCGGCCGACGCACTGATGTGCTGTGTCTCCCGCGCCGACGGAACCACCCTGGAGGTGTCGCTCTGATGAGCTTGACCGTGCCTGCCCCAACGGATCCGGTCGGCTCCCTGGTCGCGGGATTCCCGTTCCCGTTCGTCGAGGACCGTTACCGCTACAGCACCAACGTCTCGCCGTCGCCGAGTCCGGTGACCACGCCTGTGGGCCAGTGGGGCGCTTCAGTCGTGGACGTCGACGCCGAGTACCAACGAGAGCTTGTCGAGCGCAAGGACATCCTGGCGAAGGACCCTGGCCGCCACGTCGTGCTCCCGCACATGCACGGCGCAGCCTGGGATGCGCTGTTGACGCTGATGCACGAGCTGGCCGCCGCATACCCCGACCGGATGTCGCTCACCCGCACCGCGCCCCACCGCTGGCTGTGGGAGAACCGGGTCCTGGACGAGGTCCTCGAGTTCACGTACGGCGACGAGCGGACCCTTCCGGACGAGCCGCTCGGCTACATCGCCTCGCAGGTCCAGGACGACATCGTTCTCCTCGACCAGCGCGCCGACCAGCTGTGGGGCGACGCGGGCGTGGTCACCTTCGCCGCAGACTGGAGCTTCGGCTTCGACGTCGGGATGAGCTTCCTCGAGATCCACGGTCCGGTGCCAAGGCTGCGTGAGGAGGGCATCATCACCCGCGCCCACGAGTTCCTCAAGCGGCTCCAGCCGCATCAGCCCTACCGGCGGACCAACTGGACCTTGACGATCGGCCGGCGCCTCGACGTCTCCACCGAGCTCTACCCGGAGTGGGGTCCGGACCGGGAGATGATCCAGCGCGTCGACGACGCGACGTTCGGGCGCCTCGTGCACCTGCGGGTGGAGGTTCAGCACCTGATCAGGTTGCCCGAGTCCGGGGCGATCATGTTCCTGATTCGGACCTATATGCTTCCGCTCGAGCAGGTGGCCAAGGTCGATCCGTGGCGGATCCGGACCGCCGAGGTCCTCGCGGAGTTGCCCGAGGACATGGCCGACTACAAGGGCATCATCAAGTACAAGGACCGGGCGGCCGCGTGGCTGCAGGCCTCCGGGAGCCTGTCATGAATGCCGAGTTGGACCTGACCGCCGCGTCGTACCTCGTGATCGCGATCGGCACGGACCCGGTGACGGCGAGCGTGACCCAGGCGTGGACTGCGGAGGCCGAGGGGGTCGCGCCGACGACGCTTGTCGTGCTCGACTCGATGGCCTCGCACGCCGACCGTGACGTGCTCGTCACGGTGCTCGGACAGGCCCGTGTCGGCGTGCGGTTCCTCATCGCCGGCGGCCGGTACGACGTCCTGCAGGCGCTTGCGTTCGCCCGTGACCACGGCGCCCTGCCACCCGAGCTGGCAAGCCAGGTGACCCATGAGCGAGACCTGCCGGTGTATTGCGCGCACTGTCGTGGCACGCATCGTCTGGCGGCGGTCCCAGGTGGCGAAGTGACGTGTCCGGGCTGTCACCGCCGCCTCGAGGTGCACAAACACCATTCCGCGGCGCTGGGGAGCTACCTCGCCTCAGACGCCCAGGCGCGGGACCTGGTCCCATGACGGCGTCAGCAATCGAGAGCGACGCCTCCCGCCACCTGCATCCCGCATACGAGACGGCGCCGCGCCGGCTGCGAGTCGCCCGGGTCGTCGAGCTGACGGAGACGATCACGCACTTCGAGCTGGCCGACCCTCGTGGCGGGGCACTGGCGGCGTATCAGCCGGGCAGCCACCTCATCATCACGGCAGGGCAGAAGCGCAACGCGTACTCGCTCGTCGGCGACGGGCTGAACCCCATGTCGTACGGGATCTCGGTCATGCGGCGCGGTGATCGCGGCGGTTCGGACTGGCTGCACGACAACCTCAGGGCCGGTGACCTGCTCGAGGTTGAAGGGCCGCGGTCGATGTTCGCGCCGATCCTCGGACAGCGGCATGCGCTGCTCGTCGCCGGCGGCATCGGGGTGACGCCCGTCCTCTCCCACGCCCGAGCGATTGCGCGAGCCGGTGGCACCGCAGACGTCATCTATTCGTATCGGCCGGGCCACGCTGCGCACCGTGGGGACATCGCGGCCCTCACCGAGGCGCCCGGCATCGCGCTGTTCGAGGCCACCACCGTGGATGAGACTCTGGCGCTGCTCGCTGACCGCCTCGCCGTCCAGCCGCTGGGCACCCACGCTTACGCGTGCGGGCCTATCTCGATGCTCGACAGCTATCAGCGGCTAGCGGCCGCGGCCGGTTGGCCGAAGGCGCGGGTACACCTCGAGCGATTCGCGGCCCCTGAGCAGGATCCGGGCAGTCGCTTCGTCGCGACGATTGCCTCGACGGGGCACACGATCGAGGTCCCACCGGGGGTCTCGCTGCTGCAGAAGCTCCTCGACCACGGCCTGTCGGTGCCCAGCCTGTGCCGCCAGGGCGTGTGCGGCGAGTGCCGGGTCCCCGTCCGGAGCGGTGACATCGAGCATCGCGATCTGGTGCTCTCCGATGAGGACAAGAGCCGCGGGGACACGATGCTGTGCTGCGTATCCCGCGGCCCCGAAGGATCGAACATCGAGGTGGACCTGTGAGCGTCGAGACCCACTCCCACGAGCTGGCACCCGCCGCGGTGGCATATCTGTCCCAGCCGGTGGACCACTGCGCGACGCTGCCGTGGCCGTTCCCGGACGATCTGTCGGAGTTCCGCTACAGCGTCAACGTCGACCCCGCGATGGTGCCGCGGCCGACCGCCGCGGGAGAGTGGGGCCGGACCATCGTCGATCTCGGCGGCTCGGAGTACCCCGAGATCATGGCCGACCGGCGGCGCATCCTCGACGAGGACCCGCACCGGGTCAAGCTTCGGCCCGGTATGGAGCTGGCGGCGTGGGACCTGCTCGTGTACTACTTCCGTGACCTCGACCGGTCCTATCCCGACCTGATGCGGCTCGACGAGAACGTCGGCGGCGACCCGCGCCGGTTCCGCTGGCGCAACCTCCTCCTCGGCACCGATCAGGAGTTCGTGCTGGGGGAGTGGAACTCGATCCCGCACGGCCCGTTCGAGTTCCTCGCCCGCGAGGTGCCTGACGACCTCCTGCTGGTCGTCGAGCGCGATGGGCGGCTCTATTTCGACGCCGGCGCTGTCACGTTCGCCGCAGCCTGGTCGGTGTCGTTCGACGTCGGTATGGACATGTACGAGATCCACGCCCCGGTGCCACGTTTGACCAACGAAGGGATCACGGCCCGCGCGGAGCAGTTCCTCCTGCGACTGCCGGCCGACAAGGTCTACCGACGGGTGAACTGGACGCTCTCGGCGTCGGGGTCGCGCAAGCTCGACGTGAGCCTCGAGGAACTTCCCGAGTGGGGCACCGACATCCCCATCCTCGTGCAGGACGGCTGCTGGGGCGACCTCCAGCTGCGGATCGAGGTCGAGCACTTCATTCGGCTGCCCATGACTGGAGCGGTCACGTTCAACATCCGTACCCATATGGCGTCGCTCGACGAGATCAAGGCGATCCCGGCCTGGGCCGGCCAGCTCGCCACGGTGATCGAGGAGCTGCCTGAAGATCTCGCAGCGTACAAGGGGTTTGCCGACTACCGGCGTGACGTCGTGCCGTGGCTGCGTTCCTGATCACGTTGGCTTGCGAAACAATGTTTACCCACGATATACAATGACTACCTACAGGAAACGGAGTTGGGCCATGGAGACACTGCGGGAGCTCGCTGAACAGGCAGGGACCAAGTTCATCCTGGCGCTGTTCGTGGATCTGCGTGGCAAGCCCTGCGCCAAGCTGGTGCCGGTCGAATCGGTCGACGTGCTGGCCGAGGAGGGCGTCGGCTTCGCCGGATATGCGGTCGGCGCGCTGGGGCAGGAGCCGAAGGATCCCGACGTCATGGCGATGCCGGACGTCGCGTCGTTCACGCCGATCCCGTTCGTCAAGGAAGGCCTCGCCCTCGTTCACTGTGACCCTCATGTCCTCGGAGTGCCGTGGCCGTACGCGCCGCGGGTGATTCTCAAGGCGGTGATTGCCAAGGCGGCCGAGATGGGATTCCAGCCATGGGTCGGCGCCGAAGTCGAGTATTTCCTCGTGCGCAAGACCGAGGACGGCACCATCGTGACCGCGGATCCAGCCGATGATGCGGACCAGCCCTGCTATGACGCGCGGGGTCTCTACCGGATGTATGACCACCTCACCTCGATCTCGACCGCCATGAACCAGCTCGGCTGGGGCAACTACGCCAACGATCACGAGGACGGCAACGGCCAGTTCGAGCAGAACTTCGAGTATGCCGACGCGCTGACCACCGCCGATCGTGTCGTCACGCTGCGCTACCTGCTCTCGGTCATGGCCGCCGAGCGGAACATGATCGCCACCTTCATGCCGAAGCCGTTCTCCGACCGCACGGGCAGCGGGCTGCACCTGCACCTCTCGCTCACGTCAAACGAAGAGCCGGTCTTCCCGGGTGAGGACGAGTCCGGGCTCGGGCTCTCCACGACGGCGTACGGCTTCGTCGCGGGCATCCTCGAGCACGCCCAGGCCTTGCAGGGCCTGATCGCCCCGACGGTCAACTCCTACAAGCGGACCGGCGCGGTCGCCACCGCATCGGGCGCGTCGTGGGCTCCGCGGACGCCTACCTACGGCGGCAACGACCGCACCCACTACATCCGGGTGCCCGACGACCAGCGCATCGAGATGCGCGGCGGCGACGCCTCCGCCAATCCCTATCTCGCGGTTGCCGGCGCGCTCGGCGCCGGCCTCGACGGCATTGCCCGCGGAGCTCACCCGGGCCCGATCGGCAGCGGGCCCGAAGGTGAGCTGCCTAGCACCTTGCTCGAGGCCATCGACCTGATGGCCGCCGATCCGGTCGTGAGCGGCGTGCTCGACGCCGCCGGACCGGGCGTGGCGGAGTATTTCGCGACGCTGAAGCGGACCGAGTTCCGCGACTACCACTCCGCCGTGAGCGCGTGGGAGATCGACCGCTACTTGACCGCCTTCTAGCTGACGTTGGTCGTGCACGTCCGCGCTCGAGGCGCGGGCGAGTCGAGACCCGAAGAAAGGAAAATCTATGTGCGGCATCGTGGGATTGCACCTGCGCAACCCTGACCTCTATCCACGGCTCGGCGAGCTGCTCACCGGAATGCTCTGTGAGATGGAGGACAGGGGGGCTGACTCGGCGGGTGTCGCCGTCTACGGCGACCCGAAGTGGACTCCGGCCGGACGGGGAGTGGTCTCGCTGCTCGACGTCTCGGAATCACCGGGCGACGTCGCCGCTGCCGTCGGCTCGGTGCTGGGCGTCGAGGTCAGCGTGCAAGTCCTGGACGCAACCTATCTCGTCACCGCGGCGGTCGACAGTGAGAAGCTGCTCGGCGCCACGAAGGCGGCGCTGCCAGAGGCGCTGGTCGCCGGATTCGGAGCCGACCTCGCGGTCCTCAAGGGCGTGGGCCACCCGCGGGCCCTCGCGGCGTCGTGGGACCTCGCCGGCGCACACGGCTGGCAGGGCGTTGGTCACACCCGGATGGCCACCGAGTCGGCAGTGACGCCGGCCGGCTGCCACCCGTACGCCGTTGGCCCCGACCAGTGTCTGGTGCACAACGGGTCTTTCGCCAATCACGCCACGATCCGGCGGACGTTGCGCGCCGAGGGGGTCGAGTTCGACAGTGAGAACGACACGGAGGTGGGCGCACGCTTCGTCGCGCACCAGCTCGCTCGGGGCCGGCATGTTGAGACCGCGCTGAAGGAACTGTGCGCGACCTTCGACGGCTTCTACACACTCGTGGTCTCCAACCACGACAGCTTCGCCGTCGTACGCGACGCGATCGCGTGCAAGCCGGCGGTGATCGCCGAGACCGACGAGTGGGTGGCGATGGCGAGCGAGTTCCGTGCCCTGGCTCACCTGCCCGGCGTGGAGAGCGCCCGCATCTGGGAGCCCGAGCCGGAGGTGATCTACGCGTGGACGCGATGAATCCGACGACCTACGATCTCGGCGTCACGCCGCTGCGCGAGGTCAATGCGGCACTACACAGCGCCGAGCTGACCGGCGAGATCGTGATCGCCCAGCCGTTCGGCGCTCACAACGTAGCGGTCGGCGTCAATGCGCCTGTGAAGATCACCGTCGAGGGCCACGTTGGCTATTACGCGGCGGGGATGAACCAGCAGGCGGAGATCACGATCAAGGGCAACGTCGGCACCGGGGTGGCCGAGAACATGATGAGCGGCAGCGTCGTCGTCAACGGCAGCGCGTCGCAGAGTGCCGGCGCCACAGCGCACGGCGGTCTCCTGGTCGTCGAGGGCGATGCGGCTGCGCGATGCGGCATCTCGATGAAGGGCGCCGACATCGTCGTGGGCGGCAACGTCGGCCACAACAGCGCGTTCATGGCGCAGGCCGGCCGACTGGTCGTGCGGGGCGACGCCGGGGACGGTCTCGGCGACTCGATCTACGAGGCCCGCATCTACGTGCGGGGCGCGGTGGCCTCGCTCGGTGCGGACTGCGTCGCCAAGCCCATGGAGGCGGAGCACCTCGAGGAGCTTGCGGGCCTGCTGAAGGCCGCCGGTTTCGAGGACGACCCGGCGACATACACGCGCTATGGGTCTGCGCGGAACCTCTACCACTTCCACGTCGACAACACGTCGGCGTACTGAGTCCCGGGAAGGAACAATCGATGAGCCAGGAGAACTGGGGCCTGCGCGAGAGCGCGACGTTCGACCGTCCCGCGATCGCGGCGATCCAACGGGCCGCCGAGACCGGGGTCTACGACATCCGCGGGTGGGGCGCGAAACGCGCCCTCCCGCACTTCGACGACCTGTTGTTCCTCGGTGCGTCGATGTCGAGGTACCCCCTGGAGGGCTACCGCGAGCGCTGCGGAACGGACGTCGTGCTCGGCGCCCGGCATGCGAGGTATCCGCTGCACCTCGACATCCCGGTGACGATCGCCGGTATGTCGTTCGGTGCTCTGTCGGGTGCGGCGAAGGAGGCCCTGGGTCGCGGTGCATCGGACGCCGGCACCTCGACCACGACCGGCGACGGCGGGATGACGCCTGAGGAGCGCGGTCAGTCCAAGCACCTCGTCTACCAGTACCTCCCGTCCCGTTACGGGATGAACCCTGATGACCTCCGCAAGGCCGACGCGATCGAGATCGTGCTCGGCCAGGGCGCCAAGCCTGGCGGCGGCGGCATGCTGCTCGGGCAGAAGATCTCGGAACGGGTGGCCGGGATGCGCACGCTTCCGGTGGGCATCGACCAGCGCAGTGCGTGCCGTCACCCTGACTGGACCGGGCCCGACGACCTGACGATCAAGATCAACGAGCTGCGCGAGATCACGGACCACGAGAAGCCGATCTACGTGAAGGTCGGCGCAACCCGGACCTACTACGACGTGAAGCTCGCGGTGAACGCCGGGGCGGACGTCGTTGTCGTCGACGGCATGCAAGGTGGCACCGCCGCGACCCAGGACGTGTTCATCGAGCACGTCGGAATCCCAACACTGGCGGCGCTCCCGCAGGCAGTCCAGGCCCTGCAGGAGCTCGGCGTGCACCGGGAGGTTCAACTGATCGTGTCCGGTGGGATCCGCAACGGCGCCGACGTCGCCAAGGCGATGGCGCTCGGTGCGGATGCGGTAGCGATCGGCACCGCTGCGTTGATAGCGCTCGGCGACAATGATCCGAAGCATGGGGCGGAGTACGAGCAGCTGGGCTCCAGGGCTGGCTTCTACGACGATTTCCAGGACGGCCGCGACCCGGCCGGCATCACGACCCAGGACCCCGAATTGTCGGCTCGGTTCGACCCCGTGGAGGGTGGTCGGAAGCTCGCGAACTACCTGCGTGTGCTGACGATGGAGGCGCAGACCATCGCCCGTGCCTGCGGCAAGTCCCACCTGCAGCACCTCGAGCCCGAGGACCTCGTGGCGATCACGATCGAGGCCGCCGCGATGGCCCGCGTGCCGCTCGCCGGCACCTCGTGGATCCCCGGCCAGGGCGGGCTCTGATGCCGGCCGGCACGCAGAGCGCCGAGGTCGTGATCGTTGGTGGCGGAGTGGAAGGGGTGGCCGCCGCCTGGGCGCTGAGCCA
Source organism: uncultured Actinomycetota bacterium (assembly GCA_963817425.1). Taxonomy (GTDB): domain Bacteria; phylum Actinomycetota; class Actinomycetes; order Propionibacteriales; family Nocardioidaceae; genus Aeromicrobium. Next base: position 157,015 of record CAWFOH010000013.1, on the reverse strand, counting down.
GCGCGGCATCACCGGCGTCGTGGTACTCGAACGCTCGACAGTCGGCTCCGGCATGACTGGGAAGTCATCCGGGATCGTGCGCTGCCACTACGGCGTGAGCTCGCTGGCGGCGATGGCCGCCGTCGGCCTCGAGGTGTTTGACAAGGCTGAGGAGATGTTCGGCACCGATATCGGCTTCCGGCAGACTGGATACGTCGTCGGCGTGGGTGAGCCGAACGTCGCGAGCATGCGGGCCAGCCTCGCCGCACAGCGCGCGGTCGGCGTCCAGACCGAGGAGATCGACCGACTCGAGGTCGCCAAGATGTGGCCTGTCGCCGATCTCGAGCCGTTCGCTGCCTTCGGCTGGGAGGCCCGCGGCGGATATGGCGATGCCTACCTCACGGCGCAGGCGTTTGCCGCTGCGGCTCGTTCGGCCGGGGTCCGGATTCGCCAAGGAGCGCTCGTGACCGGTCTCGCCGTGGAGCGCGGTCGTGCGGTCGGCGTACAGCTGGCGGACGGGACCATGATCGCCGCGGGCACCGTGGTGGTCGCGACTGGGGTGTGGACGCAGCCATTCCTCGCCCCGTACGGCATCGACGTGCCGATTCGGGTGCACCGCGAACAGGTCGTGATGATCGCGCCCGGCGTGGACGTCGGCCCGGTGCCGGTGTTCTCCGACCTGGTGTCGCTCCAGTATGTCCGCGCGGACGTCGGCGGCGAGATCCTGTTCGGCAACAGTGACCTGTCATCGCCCGAGCTCGTGGACCCCGACGCCTACCTCAACCGCGCCACCGACGACTTCGTTGAGCTCGCCGTCGACAAGATCAGCACCCGATTCCCTGGGCTGACCGATGCTTCGATCAGCAGCAGCTATGCCGGCTGCTATGACGTGACGCCGGACTGGAACCCGGTGATCTCACGGACCGATGTCGAAGGACTGGTTGTTGCCGCGGGATTCAGCGGGCACGGCTTCAAGATCTCGCCCGCGGTCGGCCGGTTGGTCGCCGATCTCGTCGTCGACGGACGCAGCAGCGACCCCAGGATCCCGGAGGCCGACTTCCGGCTGTCCCGGTTTGCCGAAGGCGACCTGCTGACGACGCAGTTCCCGTATGTCGGCGCGGGGGAGATGCGGTGACCACCTTCCCGAGTCAGACCGAGATCCTGGAATAGAGTTACCGGTGTGACTGTGGAGCGCGAGGACCTGATCCGGAACGCCGCCGGGATCGCCAGCGACCGTGCGCCCGGCGCCAAGGCCGAGGAGCTCGAGCTCCAGGTCGCCATCGCGGCGAACGTCCGAGCGCTGCGCCAACGCTACGACCTGTCGGTGACCGAGCTCGCCGAGCGGATTGGTATCTCCAAGGCGATGTTGTCCAAGATCGAGAACGCGCAGACCTCATGCAGCCTCGGCACGCTTGCCCGGCTCGCAACGGGCCTGGAGGTCCCGGTGACGGCGCTGATCCGTGGGGCGGACGCCGAACGCGAGGCGTCGTTCACGAGGGCCGGGGGCGGCCCAGCGATCACGCGCAACGGCACCCGCCAGGGCCACTCCTACGAACTGCTCGGGGCGCTACGCGGCGAGCACAAGCGCCTGGAGTGCCTCATGGTCACGCTGACGGAGCACAGCGAGGTCTATCCGCTGTTCCAGCACCCCGGCACGGAGTTCATCCATGTGGTCGAGGGCGTCATGGAGTACGGCCACGGTCGTTCCGTCTACCGGATGGAGCCGGGCGACTCGCTGACGATCGACGGTGAGGGCCCGCACGGCCCAGTGGCGCTCGTGGAGCTGCCGATCCGATTCCTTTCGGTGATCGCGTTTCCCGACGACATCTAGCCCCGGCTTGCTGCAATCACTCTCGGTGGACGTCGTTCAATGACAGTGTTCATCGGGAAGTAACAGCACGGTGATCGGCAGGGGCCCACAAACTACTAGCGTCACGGTGAAGCAGGGCGATGAAGCCCGCTGTTTCAGTCAATTGTCCCTTTACCGTGGAGGTACCCCGTGTCACCCGAGGACACCCTCGCATCGATGGAGTCGGTCATCACCGATCTCTTCTACTGGGTCTCGATCGCCCTGATGATCGCGATCCACGCCGGCTTCCTTGCCTATGAGGTCGGTGCCTCGCGTTCGAAGAACGTGCTGGCGGCGGCCATGAAAAACCTCTTGACCTTTGCGGTCGTGGTCTCGACGTTCTTCTTCTTCGGCTGGTGGTTCTACTACGCGTTCCCGCAGTTCCCTGTCGGAGGGCTCGACTTCTCGGGCGCCAAGGACTACCTGCCGTGGGCTGACATCTCCGGACCGAACACCACCTCGGTCAACGGCATCTTCTGGGGCGCCTTCGCACTGTTCGCCGCCACCACTGGTTCGATCTTGTCCGGCGCCGTCCTGGAGCGCATCCGCACGAGCGCATTCCTGATCCTCACGACGGTGCTCGGCTCGGTGGTCTGGATCATCGCGGCGGCATGGTCGTGGCACGGCAACGGCTGGTTGTTGACCGAGTGGGGGTGGCACGACTTCGGCGCCGCCGGCTGCGTGCATCTGATCGCAGGTGCGTTCACCCTCGGTGTGCTGATTAACCTCGGCCCGCGCATCGGCCGCTTCGTCAACGGCAAGGCGGTCACGATCCCGCCGCACAACCTGCCGCTGACGATGCTGGGTCTGATGTTGATCTTCGTCGGCTTCTTCGGATTCCTGATGGGCTGCGTGGTTTACACCAACACCGGCTACTTCTCGATCTTCGGCACTCCGACGAACCTGTCGGCGATCGCATTCAGCACGCTCATGGGTCTCGCCGGCGGCATCATCGGCGCCTACGTCGCTTCGAGGGGCGAGCCGTTCTGGACGATCTCCGGCGGTCTCGCCGGCGTGATCTCGGTCGCTCCTGGCATGGACCTCTACCACCCGGCCCTGGCATTCATCATCGCCGTGGTCGGCGGATCCCTGATCCCGCACATCGGCAAGCTGATCGAGAAGTTCGGCATCGATGACGTGGTCGGCGCGGTCACGGTCCACGGCGGCTGTGCGTTCTACGGCATCGTCGTCTCCGGGTTCGTGCTCTGGGGCTTCCCGAATCTCGAGGGCAATCCCGACGTCAACCCGCTCGGCCAGATCGGTGGAGCAGTCGTGCTCGCACTGCTCGGTTTCGTTCCGGGCTACCTGATCTCGCTGGCGCTCAAGAAGGCCATGATGCTGCGGATCCCCCCGGAGGTGGAGCTCGCCGGCCTCGACCTCAGTGAGGTGCCCGCTACGCCCTACCCCGAGGGCATCCCGGTCACGAGCATGAACGAGTCCATGAACGGCACTGCCGTCAAAGAGGAGGTCAACGTATGAGCCCCATCAGCGACTGGGACACCCCCGGAGCCGTCTTCACGGGCGCTGACAACACCGCTGTCCTGGTGCTATTCGTCGCCCTCGGCATCCTGATCGTCATCGGGTTCCTCGTGAAGATGATGCAGCACGAGAACCACGCCTACGCGCAGATGATCAATCACGAGCCGGTTGAGCGTGGCCCGGCCGCGGAAGGTGAGCCGCCGGTCTACTGATCATCAGAGCTGCCGGGAAACGGCCCGGTGTGACCTCGAGAACGGGGTCGCACCGGGCTATTCTCAGTCCTCCTCGGGCACGGTGTCGGCGTGCCGGTGCGCGACCTTCCACTCGCCGCCCTCGCGTCGATAGATCTGCGTGGACCGCAGCGTGTAGGTCCGAGGTTCGCCGTTGATCGACGACGACGTGTGCTCGTAGCCGACCGTGTACGCCATGTCGCCCTGCACGTCGGCGGCGACGACCTCGTACGCGTATGACGTGCAGTCCGCGAAGGTCGTCTCCAGCTGACGGAACAGGTCCCGGACCTCCTGCTGACCGGTGGCGGACTGCCAAGCGCCCAGCACGGTCACCGGCTCGTTGGTGGACCAGATCGCTGCGCGCTGTGCGGCATCGCCGTTGTGCAGGGCCAGCTCTGCATCCCAAAGGCGGGTCTCGACCCAGCCCAGGAACTCGTCGCGATCGCTCATGTCGTACCTCCGAGGCTCAGCCCCTCTTCGATTGAAACCCCGGATCCCCTGTGGCACAAGCGCTCCGCGGGCCGGTCGTGGGATGGACGCACCCGCACGAGAGGATGAGGTCATGCCCCTCAGCGCGATCGCCGTCTTCTGCGGATCCAGCTTCGGCAATGACCCGGCGTACGCCGAGGCGGCCCGGCACACCGGACGCACACTTGCCGAGCGCGGCATCACGGTCGTCTACGGCGGCGGGCACGTGGGTTTGATGGGCACGGTCGCGGATGCGGCGCTGGAGGCCGGCGGGCGGGTCGTCGGGGTCATCCCGCGGCAGCTCGACGACCGCGAGCTCGCGCACCACGGACTCACCGAGCTGCACGTGGTCGAGTCGATGCACGAGCGCAAGGCGTTGATGGCCGAGCTCTCGGACGCGTTCATCGCCCTGCCCGGTGGCGCGGGCACGCTCGAGGAGATCGCAGAGCAGTGGACGTGGGCCCAGCTGACGATCCATACCAAACCCTCCGGGTTCCTCGATGTGGCCGGCTTCTGGTCGCCGATGCGTGAGCTCCTCGACGGGATGGTCAGTTCCGGCTTCGTACGTGAGGAGCAGTCCGGCATCGTGTCGTTCGCCGATGACCTCGACACATTGCTCACGCTGCTGGCAGCTCCGCCGTCGTGGACCGACAAGTGGGGTCGGGCGAACGACGAGGTTCCCCAGCCGTGACGCCGCCCGTCATCCATGTCGCGGCGGCGCTGACGGTTGATGCCGACGGCCGCGCGTTGATGGTGCGCAAGCACCACACGACGGTGTTCATGCAGCCGGGCGGCAAGATCGAACCGGGGGAGAGTCCGCTGGACTGCCTTCGTCGTGAGCTGTTCGAGGAGCTGGGCCTCGACCTCGCCGCCGACGCGTTCACCTGGATCGGGACGTTCGAGGAGGACGCCGCCAACGAGCCCGGCCATCGGGTGCTGGCGGAGGTCTTCAGCCTCACGATCGACGCGACGACACCTGTGGTCGCCGCTGAGATCGCCGAGAGCATCTGGGTCGATCCGGCCGCGCCGGGCGACATCGACCTCGCACCGCTCAGCAGCCAGGCGCTGCTGCCGCTCCTGCGCGCCTAGCGCCGACGGAGTCGGTCGAGCGCTCGTCGGTCCCTCTTGGTGGGCCGGCCGGCGCCACGATCACGCCGGGGCATGATCGCGACCTCCTCCTTGGGCGGTGGCGGGGGAGTGTGGTCGTCGTAGCACTCGACCGCGACGGCCGCGCCGACCCGCTTGACGATGATCTTGGTGACGACGACGATCCGCATGCCGCCCTCGGTGAGGGCTTCGACCCGATCACCGATCTTGATCGGCTGGGCCGGCTTGGCCTTGGCGCCGTTGATGCGTACGTGCCCGGCCTTGCACTCCGACGACGCGATCGAGCGGGTCTTGTAGAGGCGTACCGACGAGATCCAGACGTCGGCGCGTGCCGTTTGCTGCATGTCATCGATCCTCGCACGCGGCACGGCGCCCGAGGTGGCAGGCTGTTGTCATGGCTTCCGACGACATCGACATCGTCCCGATCACCGGCGACATGATCCGGTTGGGACAGTTCCTCAAGTTCGCCAACTTCGCTGACTCCGGCGCGGCGGCGGGTGAGCTGATCCAGGGCGGTGACGTCAAGGTCGATGGCGAGGTCGAGACCCGGCGCGGTCGACAGCTCGGCAAGGGCATGCTCGTCGAGGTGCTGCTGCCGGGCACGACTCTCGCGGCACGCGTCGGTTGAGCCGGTCGAAGGGCTGGGTCTCGGCGCTGGTCGCGCTGGTGACGATCGGACTGGGCATCACGCTGTATACCCGCTCGGGCGGCGACACCTCGGATGCGGTTTTCGACAGCACGGCGCCGGCGGTGTCGGTGACGATCGCGCCTCCGCAGCTGGTCACCGTGGTGCGGGGCGGGATGCTCGTGAGATCCGGCAGTGATCACCACGTGGTGCCCGCTGCGGTCGGCGCCCGCTGGTTGCCGACCGGCAGCGTGCTCCTCGCGATCGCGGACCAGGAGCCGGACTATGTCTCTCAGGTCTACCGGCTCTACGACTCGGTTCGCGGTGCCTTCACCGGGTCGACGATCAAGGACCAGATGAACCTGCCGAACGACCCGACCACCGACGTCGCATTCCTCGACGGTGACCGGCTGCTGCGCTGGAACCACGCATTGACCGAGCGCCACGTCGTGCAGCTCCCGACCAAGGCGACCGAGAAGGGCCATGGCGGCGAGATCGTACGCTCGTACGCCGCGCAGCCCGTCACGGTTGACGGCGCGACGTTCCTCCGGTTCAGCGAGGTGGAGGACGAGGAGGAGACGCTGGCATACGGCGTCACGCGGGTCGGCGAGCACGGCTCGACCTCCGACGTGCTCAAGGGTGATCGGATCACCCGCCTGCGCGTCTCGGCGGACGGCCGCAGCCTGCTGGCCGTCCAGCAGCACAAGGGCGAGCCGTGCGGTGGCTGCGTCGTGCGCCAGGACGTCGTCGAGATTGATCCCGCGAGCGGCGAGATCGTTGGCACGTACGGTGCTCCGCCCGGCTACACCAAGGAATGGCGCATCACCCGGCTGGACAAGGTCGGCAGCACGGTCGCCGTGCGATACGAGGGCATCTGCGTGACGGGAGACCTTGCGTGCGTACCCCAGCAGTTCGGCACGTGGACCTATCGCGACCGGACCTGGTCGAAGGTCGCCGGCAGTGAACGGACCGAGACCTGGTGGCAGGGGCGCGACGACCGGATCGCACGCCGGGCCAACCGGAACGTCCTGCGTGAGCCGCTGTTCTGGGTGCATGGCGGTGATCGGGTACAGCTCGAGGGGGTCCTGGCCGACGAGGACGGCAATGCGGGCTCCGTGGCCGGCGGGCTCCTACGCCCGGCATCCTGACCGGGAACAGCGTCGACATGCTCGGCGTTGAACCGGCGTACCTCAAACCGGGAGATGACATGGCACAGCTCGAGCTCGGACTCGACACCTTCGGCGACGTGACGTTCGGCGACGACGGGGCACCACTGCCGTACGACCAGGTGATCCGCAACATCGTCGACCAGGCGGTGCTGGCCGACGAGCTGGGCCTCGCGTTCTTCGGGGTGGGGGAGCACCACCGCGAAGACTTCGCCGTCACTGCCCCCGAGGTCGTGCTCGCTGCGATCGCCGCGCGTACGGCCCAGATTCACCTCGGTACCGCAGTCACGGTGCTGAGCTCGGACGACCCCATCCGCGTCTATGAGCGCTTCGCCACTCTGGACGCGCTCTCCAATGGTCGCGCGGAGGTCATCCTCGGCCGCGGCTCGTTCACGGAGTCGTTCCCGCTGTTCGGCTATGACCTCGGCCAGTACGAGGAGCTGTTCAGCGAAAAGCTCGATCTGTTCGCGGCGCTGCGCGAAGAGGGCCCGATCGTCTGGTCGGGCAACCTGCGGCCGCCGCTCGACGGTCAGGAGGTCTTCCCCAAGACCGCGGCCGGGAGCCTCAAGACGTGGATCGGTGTCGGCGGCAGCCCCGAGTCGGTCATCCGTGCGGCCCATTACGGCATCCCGCTGATGCTCGCGATCATCGGCGGGCCGCCTGCGCAGTTCGCCCCCTACGCGGACCTCTACCGGCAGGCGCTGGAGCAGCTCGGCAAGCCGCAGCTGCCGATCGGCGTCCACTCGCCGGGTCACGTCGCCGACACTGACGAGCAGGCGCGCGACGAGCTCTGGCCTCACTACGAGGTCCAGCGCACCCGGATCGGCCGTGAGCGTGGCTGGCCACCGGCAACTCGCGAGGAGTTCGAGGCGTCTGCCGGCCCCGAAGGTGCGTTGTATGTCGGCTCTCCGCAGACGGTCGCCGGCAAGATCGTTCGCAACACCAAGATCCTCGGCATGGACCGCTTCGACCTCAAGTTCAGCAACGGCACGTTGCCGCACGGCAAGCTCATGCGCAGCATCGAGCTGTATGGCCGCGAGGTCGTGCCGCTCGTCCACGAAGCGCTCGCCTAGAGTCCTCGACATGGATCTTGCCTCGCTTCCCAGCCCTCGCACGCCTGACCCGATGGAGGCGCCGCCGCTGCGCTGGGGCGTCATGGGTCCGGGCTGGATCGCCGAGCAGTTCGTCGAGTCGCTGCAGGCTCACACCCGCCAGGGCGTCGTCGCCGTCGGATCGCGGGCGCTTCCGCGGGCGCAGGACTTCGCCGGCCGCTACGGCATCCCGACAGCGGTGGGCAGCTACGAGGAGCTGGCGCAGCTGGACAACGTCGACATCGTCTACGTCGCGACGCCGCATCCCGCCCACCTCGAGCACGCGCTGCTGAGCCTCGGCTCCGGCAAGCATGTACTCGTGGAGAAGCCGATCGGGCTCAGCGCGGCGCAGGCCCGCGAAATCGCGGCCGCGGCTGACCAGGCCGGGCTCTACTGCGCTGAGGCGCTCTGGACGATGTTCCTGCCCAAGTGGGATGTCGTACGCCAGGTGGTCGAGCTCGGGGGACTCGGGGAGATCACGTCGGTCCACTCCGAGTACGGCGAGTCGTTCCCCGAGGGCCATCGCGTGTTCGACCCGGTCCTTGCCGGCGGACCCTTGCTGGACCTCGGCATCTACCCTTTGGCCTTCGTGACGTCGCTGCTCGGACCGCACGAGTCGCTCGCCGCGCTCGGCCAGCAGGACCCTCACGGCGTCAACGGGCAGCTGGGCGCGGCCATGACCCACGCCGGCGGCACGTTGTCGGTCATCGCGACGACGTTGCACGGCTTCTTGGCCAACCAAGTCACGATCGTCGGCACCGAGGGCGTCCTGACCGTCGAGCCCACCCACCACAGCCCCGGTCCACTGAACCTTCGCTATGCGGACCGCACGCTGACGTACGACGAGCCGCGCGGCAACCAGGCGTCCGGACTGCACTTCCAGGCGGTCGAGGCCGCACGGCGGATCACGGCGGGCGAGACACAGACGCCCTTGTGGCCCCTTGCGTCCTCGATCGTCGCCCTCGAGGCGTCCGACGAGATCCGGCGCCAGATCGGCGACGACCTGACCGCGGCCGGCCTCCGCGAGTGACCGAGCGCGCGATCGAGATCGTCCAGGACCGGGACCGGCCCTCAGGTCATACGCTCCGGATCGACGGGACGGACCAGTCGCATGTCGACCTCGACGACCCAAGCCGGCTCGAGTTCGACTACATGCAGCGCATCGCCGACGTCATCGACGCGCTCGGCAGCCCTGGCAAGCCGCTGCGCTTCGTGCACATCGGCGGTGCGGCCATGACGATCCCGCGGTATGTCTCGGTGTCCCGTCCGACGTCGGCCCAGATCGTGCTCGAGCCCGACGAGCGCGTCACGGCTCTCGTGCGTGAGGAGCTGCCACTGCCGCGCAACAGCGGTATCAAGGTGCGGCCGCTCGACGGGCGGGCGGGGATCGCGGCACTGCGGCCCGACTTCGCGGATGTCGTGATCCTCGATGCGTACGACGGCGCCCAGGTCCCGGCGGAGCTCACGACTGCCGAGTTCTTCGCCGACCTCGCCAGGGTCGTGGTCGATCACGGTGTGGTGCTGCTCAACCTCGCCGACCGTGCCCCATTTCCGTACGTACGCCGGGTCGTGCGTGGCGTCCGCGACACCTTCGACCAGGTCATGATCAGCGCCGAGCCCGCAACGCTCAAGGGTCGCCGGTTCGGCAACGTCCTCGTCTCCGCGTCGCAGGCGCCGTTGCCGTGGGAGGCGCTGGCCCGTCGTGCCGCGAGCTCACCGCTGCCGTACCGCGTTCTGCCCTATCGCGAGGTCATCGAGAAGTTCGCCGGCAAGACGCCGTTCACCGACGCCGACAGCGAGCGTTCGCCCGCACCGCCCGGCGGAGCGACGTTCTTCAGTTGAGGTGCGCCGCCTGCCAATGGGACGCCTGCAAAAGGCGACAAGCTCCAATCATCTAGTGGCGTTCGCGAAGAACGAACCCAACGCCAAGTACGAGAGATACGCCAGCCGCGAATCCCGCAATCCAAGACCTGTCGAGTAGGTAGACCGTCGCTGGGAAGATCACAACCGAGATCAGCGCCACCGTCAGGATCTCGAAGGCCTCCCGCAGACTAAGCCTTCGCGAGTTGCGACTCTTCGATCCTCGGTGGCCGGTCACAGACGTGATCCTGACCCATGCGGGCAGCCTGCGGCTCTACGACACTTGGGCGTGGCGGTGGGCCGCCGGACTTGGGTCAGGCGGCTTGACGGTAGGTGGTTCGTCGTCGTTTGCGGAGGGTGCGGCCGTGGCGGTTGGTGAAGGTGAATCCGTCGACGGCGTTGCCGCCGATGTGGAGTCGGCCGCGATGGAGCAGGTGGTGGCATCTGACGCAGAGGCCGATGAGGAGGTCGAGATCGGTGGGACCCCCGTGAGACCACCAAATCGTGTGATGGATCTCCAGATGCGTGTGGGTGCAGCCGGGGGTCGCGCAGACGCCCTTCTGGCGGGCGATCACGGCCCGGCGTTGCTTGATGTTGGGCTGGTAGCGGTGAGTGCCGGCATTGAGGATCTGGGCCTGCCGGTGTCCGCCACCTTGCTTCATCAGGAATGCGGTGAACTCGGAGACGCACAGGAAGTACATCAGCAGGTTCGGTCCGATGGTGCCGTGCCCGGCGAGCTTCGCCGGTTCGGTCGCGGACATGGGCTTGGGGGTCAGGTGGGGCTTCTCGGTGGTGTGCTTGACGTGCTGGGCGGCGGCTTCGAGGGTGTCGGCGTCGACAAACACCGACAGGTGCGGTCGGATGCCTTTGTCCGAGGGAAGTCCGTTGGCGAGGATCGAGTCGCACAGGTCGTCCAGGCCTTGGACTCGGCGCTCGGACCCGGTGCGATCGTCGTCCTTGTCCCGCGGTGCTGACACCGAATCGATGACGGCTTTGAGCTTGGCTCCGGTGATGGTGTTGAGGAAGCCACTCACATGCCAGCCGTCGGGGACCGCGTTGATCTGGAAGTCTTCGCGGTCCATCCCGCGTTCCCACGCGTCGTCCAGGTCCTCGGGGTGGACCTTGTCTTTCAAGTGTTTGACGGCTTCGAACAGCTCACCTGGTTCGCAGTCACGGGCGACCTGGACGAACACGTCCTCGAACTGGCGCATCGGGTCCAACCCGACATGCTTGAGCCCGTAGACGAACACCTGCACGTGGGCTGAGCTGATCTGACCTGACAACGCCGCCTCGGCGACCAGGGGCAGGTCACGCATCGCCGCCACGTTGCGGACCAGCGCGGTGGCCTGTCCTGGTTTCATCCGCAACTGGTTGCGCACCCATGTGTTCAACGTGGATGCGCCGTCGAGCTCGAAGTCCTTGGACACCTCCAGCTCGGCCAACAGCGTCGCCTTGACCGCGTCCAACGCGTCTTGCGCCTCCTGCGCGGCATGGAGCCTGGTCCGCACATCACCGGGCGCGAGTGCGGTGCGCACTGTGTCGATGACCGCCCCCGAATCCATATCCTGAACCTAGTCGAACAGGTGTTCGATAGTCAAGACGAATTCCCCGGAATTGCAAATAAAAGCGACTGTCCGAGCCTTGTGCAAGGATGGACTGAGGAGACCGCATCTAGGCGTGCAGCGCCTCGGTCAGCGCGTCGACGGCACTGTCGATCTCCTCGCGGGTGATGACCAGCGGGGGAGCGATGCGCAGCGTACGTTCGTGTGTCTCCTTGCAGAGCACGCCACGATCGCGCAGCGCCATCGAGACCTCACGGCCGGTCTTGGCGGCGGGGTCGATGTCGATGCCCGCCCACAGGCCACGCCCGCGTACGGTCACCAGACCCTTGCCGACCAGCTCATTGAGCCGACCGTGCAGGTGCTCGCCGAGATCGCGTGAGCGCTCCTGGAACTCGCCGGTCTCGAGCAGCCCGACGACGGCTCGACCGACAGCGCACGCGACGGGATAGCCACCGAACGTCGAACCGTGCTGGCCCGGCTTGAGCACGCCGAGCACATCAGCACGACCCACGACCGCAGAGACGGGGATGATGCCGCCACCGAGCGCCTTGCCGAGCGTGTAGAGATCGGCTCGCACGCCATCGTGGTCGAGTGCGAACAGCTTGCCGGTGCGGGCCAGGCCCGACTGGATCTCGTCGGCGACGAGCAGGACCTCGTTCTCGTCACACAACGCGCGCACACCGGCGAAGAACCCGGCAGGCGGCACGATGACGCCGGCCTCGCCCTGGATCGGCTCCATCAGCACGGCGGCGGTGTTGGGCGTGATCGCCGCACGCACCGCATCGAGGTCGCCGTACGGGACTGTGATGAAGCCCGGCGTGAACGGGCCGTAGTTGTCGTGCGCGGCCGGATCGTCGGAGAACGACACGATCGTCGTCGTACGCCCGTGGAAGTTGCCGGCGGCGACGATGATCTCGGCGCGATCGAACTCGACGCCCTTGACTTCGTACGCCCACTTGCGGGCGACCTTGATCGCCGACTCGACAGCCTCGGCACCGGTGTTCATGGTCAGCACCATCTCGGTGCCGGTGAGCGCCGCGAGGTCGCGGCAGAACGCCCCGAACTGGTCGTTGTGGAACGCGCGGGACGTCAGCGTGAGGCGGTCGAGCTGTTCGCGCGCCGCGTCGAGCAGAGCGGGGTGGCGATGCCCGAAGTTGAGCGCCGAGTAGCCCGACAGGAAGTCGAGGTAGCGGTGGCCATCCACGTCCGTCACCCAAGCGCCCTCAGCCTCGGCGATCACGACCGGGAGGGGGTGATAGTTGTGCGCACCCCACTGCTCGTCGAGGGTGATGAAGGACGCGGTGTCGTGTGGGGTTGCTGCCATGTGACCCACGGTACATACGTACGAGGCTCACCTCGAACACCGGGATTCCGGAGCTTGATCGCGCCGTCGCCGCGCGGCCGGTGGGCGTCGGAACAAACGCTCTCGATACCCTGAAGTCGTGCCCGGGACTGCCTTCGACGACGCGCTGCGGCCTGCTGGAGCAGCCGTGCGGCTCGTACGCTCGACAGCCGCAGCGCTGGCCTGTGTCGCCACCGCCGCGACCGGCCACGCAAGTGCCGGCGGCACGATCGGGTCCACCGCCGTCATCGCCACATTCGGTGGCGCAGCCGCCATCGCCTGGTTGCTATCGGCCCGCCGGGTCACCCCAGGTCAGCTCGTCGGCCTGCTGATCCTGTGCCAGGTCTGCGTGCATCTTGGCTGCACCACGGGCGAGATGCGGATGTCGGCGTCCATGCTGATCGCCCACGCTGCCGCGACGGCGATCAGCGCGCTGCTGCTTGCTCGCGGTGAAGCCTTCGTGTGGCAGCTCGCCGAGCGACTCGGCCTGCGTGTGGCTCCTCATGGCTTCGACCTCGCGCCGATCCCGTCGTGGCGACCGTTGGCGCCGGTGGTCGCGACGCGATCACTCCATGACGTACGACTCGCGCACTCGCGCGTCGAGAGGGGACCGCCGAGCGGGTTCTGACCCCGCTCCGCACACCCTTCACAGAAAGCACATTCATGAATCGCACCATCGCGCGGCTGTCCGCTGCGCTCATCACGGCTGTCCTGGTGGGCATCGCCGGCCCGGCCTTCGCCCACGTCAATGTCTCGTCGACCGACGCCACCCAGGGCGGATTCGGCAAGGCAGTGTTCCGCGTGCCGACCGAGTCCGAGACGGCCTCGACGACGAAGCTCGTCGTCACGCTCCCTGAGGCAACGCCGTTCGCCTTTGTCACCGCCCAGTCGAAGCCGGGCTGGAAGGTCACGATCGAGGAGGCCAAGCTCGACAAGCCGACGAAGGTCGGTGAGTTCGAGCTGACCAAGGCCGTACGCACGATCACCTGGACCTCGACGGGCGACGGCATCCCGCCGTCCCAGTTTGACGAGTTCGCGATCTCCGGCGGGCCGTTCCCCAAGGCGGACAAGATCGCCTTCACGGCCGAGCAGACGTACAGCGACGGCAAGGTCGTCGCCTGGGACCAGGAGCAGAAGGGCAAGACCGAGCCGGAGCACCCGGCCCCGACGCTCACGCTGGCCCAGCCGGTCGAGGACTCGGCCGCGGGTCAGTCCGAGCACACGCATGAGGACAAGAGCGAGAGCGACAACACGGGCCGCTGGCTCGGCGGCGTAGCCCTCGCAGTGGCGGCGGTCGCCTTGGTTGTGGCCCTGCGGGAGAATCGACGTCGTGCGTAACGTCGTTCTTCGTGTGGCTCTCCTGAGCTTCGCCCTGCTCCTCATGGGGTCGGGCCCGGCGTCGGCGCATGCGTCGCTCGTCGGGTCCGACCCCGCGGACGGTGCCGAGCTCGCCGCCGCACCGTCGGCGATCACGTTCACCTTCAACGAGAACATCGGCAATCCCGCCTACATCGCCGTGACCGCGCCCAACGGGAGCAAGGTCGAGGTCGGCGACGTACGGGCGACCGACAACAAGGTCACCGCGACGCTCCCCGACGTCGACCAGAAGGGTCGCTACACGGCGTCCTACCGGGTGGTGTCCGCAGACGGCCACCCCGTCGAGGGCACGATCCACTACTCCTCGACGACGGGCCGCACCGTCAAGCAGGTCGAGCCGCCCGAGGAGAAGACCTTCATCCATCGCCATCGCGCCCATCTGGTCTGGGGCATCCTCGCGGCCGCTGTCGCGATCGCCCTGCTGCTCGCCCCGCTGAGGAGGAGAGATGACCAGAACCACGCGTGATGTCCTCCTGTCGTTCCTCATCGCCGTGGTGGTCCTCGTGCTGTGCCTCGAGGCCGGGGGAGGCGCGCCGCAGCCCGTCGTGACCAACATCCCGAGCCCAGGTGAGTTCGTCGGCTGGGCCGTGCCCTTCACCAAGCTGCTGACCGACGTGTCTGCGGTCGTCGTCATCGGGTTCCTCGCCGCGGCGGTGTTCCTGCTGCCATCGACGCAGAACGAGGTCGAGGGCCTCTCCGTCCAGGCCGTACGCATTGCCGCCCGTTGGGCGCTCGTGTGGGCTGCGGCCAGCGTGTTCTACTTCTTCATCAAGGTCGCCGACACGTTCGCCAAGCCGCTGAACGGGTTGTCCTCGGCCTTCATCACGGGCTATGCCGACACGTCGGAGGGGCGCGCGATCCTGCTCCAGGCGCTCGCCGCCGGGCTGGTGGCCGTGGCCAGCCGATGGACGCTCGGCACCAAGCCCTTGGCGGCGATCCTCGGTCTCGCCCTCGCCGCCATGGCGCCGATCGCCCTGACCGGACACACCGCGTCGTCCGGGTCGCATGACCTCGCCACGACGAGCCTGCTGCTGCACCTCGTCGGGGTGACCCTGTGGGTCGGCGGCCTCGCGGCTCTCGGCTGGGTGGCCCTGCGGGGGAGCAAACGCCTCGAGCCCGCCATCCTCAGGTTCTCGTCCCTCGCGGTGTGGTCGTTCGTCATCATCGGCGCCTCCGGCACGATCAACGCGTCGGTGCGGCTCGGGTCATTCGGCGAGGTCTTCGGGTCGGCGTACGGACGGCTCGTCGTGCTCAAGGTCGCGGCTTTGGCCGGCCTCGGCGTGCTGGGCTACCTGCAGCGCCGTCGCATCGTGCAGCAGGGCTCCGGCTTCCTGCGCCTGGCGCTCACCGAGCTGTTCATCATGAGTGCCACGGTTGGGCTGGCGGTCGCGCTCTCGCGCACTCCGACCCCGGTTGGCAACGACGTGCTCAAGACCCCGATCGAGGAGCTCATCGGCGGACCCATGCCGGCGGCGCCGACCGTCCTGCGGCTGATGTGGGGCTGGTCCGGCAACGGCGTCGGCCTCGCGATCGTCTGCCTCGGCACGGCACTGTATTTGCGCGGCGTATGGGTGATGCGGCGGCGCGGCGACGCGTGGCCGGTCGGGCGTACCGTCTCGTGGTTGCTCGGCATGGTGATCATCGCGTGGGCGACGTTCGGCGGACTCGGCGTCTACTCACACGTGCTGTTCAGCGCCCACATGGCCTCGCACATGCTCCTGTCCATGGTCGCGCCGATCTTCCTGGTGCTGGGCGCCCCCATGACCTTGGCGCTGCGCACCCTGCCGGGTCCACGGCAGCCGGGTGAGGTGTCGCCGCGCACGATGCTGATGGCCTTCCTGCACTCGCGGTTCTCGCAGTTCTTCACGCACCCTCTGATCGGTCCGGTGCTGTTCGTCGGCAGCCTGTACGGCCTCTACTTCAGCGGCGCGTTCGAGACCCTCATGGGCAACCATTGGGGCCACTCGATCATGGAGCTGCACTTCTTGGCGGTCGGCACCCTGTTCTACTACGTCTTGATCGGCATCGACCCCGCACCGCGTGCGATCCCGCCGCTCGTGCGTTTCGGGATGCTGCTGGTGACCGTGCCGTTCCATGCGTTCTTCGCGGTCGCGGTCATGTCGTCCAACACGGTGTTCGCCGGCGACTACTGGCGCTCGCTCGAGCGGCCGTACCGCACGGACCTGCTCGCCGACCAATATCTGGGTGGCGGCATGGCCTGGGCGATGGGGGAGATCCCGCTGATCCTGGTCATGGGCGCGATCCTGGTGCAGTGGTTCCGGTCAGACGCCCGCGAGGCGAAGCGGTTCGACCGCTCTGAGAGTCGTACGGGCGACGAGCAGCTCGAGGCCTACAACGCGCGGCTGCGCGACCTTGCCGAACACGGAAAACGGCGGGACCCCTGAAACCAGGGAATCCCGCCGTCAGCCGTGCGGTCGGTCAGAAGATGATCTGGCCGCCGGAGGTTGCCGCCGTGAAGCGCTCCTGGGCGTCCGCCCAGTTGACGATGTTCCACCACGCCTTGACGTAGTCGCCCTTGACGTTGAGGTAGTCGAGGTAGAACGCGTGCTCCCACATGTCCAGCTGCGTGATCGGGATCAGCGTCGCCGGAATGTTGTTCTGCTGGTCGAACAGCTGCACCACGACGAGCTTCTGGCCGAGGGTGTCCCACGTGAGGATCGCCCAGCCGGAGCCCTGCAGGCCGAGCGCCGTGGCCTCGAACTGCGCGCGGAACGCATCGAACGAGCCGAAGTGCTCGTCGATCGCGGCACCGAGCTCGCCGTCAGGCCTGTCGCCGCCCTCGGGGGAGAGGTTCTTCCAGAAGATCGAGTGGTTGATGTGGCCACCCAGGTGGAACGCGAGGTTCTTCTCCAGGAGGTTGATGTTGCCGTAGGACTCCTTGGCTCGAGCCTCCTCGAGCTGCTCGAGCGCCTGGTTGATCCCGGTCACGTACGCCTGATGGTGTTTGGAGTGGTGAAGCTCCATGATCTTGCCCGAAATGTGCGGATCCAGTGCGCCGTAGTCGTACGGCAGATCCGGAAGTGTGTAGTCAGCCACGATCCTCCTCGGGACGGGGCACCTCGTGTGCCCGGTGTGTAGTTGTATGCGTTTCAACCTTCAGTCTGTCAGTCCTGTTCCCGCGCGCAACGGCGGTGCCCAACCCGTGGGCACCGCACCCGTGTCCGCGAGCCGACGACGTGTGCCCATGTCCTAGTCTGTCTGTGGACATTCCGGGGGGACGACCACGACAGAGCGAGGAGGATCGAGATGGAGGAGCGTGTCCTCACGATCCCCAACGCGTTGAGCTTCGTACGCCTGCTGCTCGTCCCGGTGTTCCTGTGGCTCGTCCTCGGACCCAAGCACGACGAGCTGGCGTTGGCCGTCCTCATGGTCTCGGGTGTCACCGACTACCTCGACGGCAAGCTGGCCCGCCGGCTCAACCAGACGTCCAAGATCGGGGCGATCCTCGATCCGGTGGCCGACCGGTTCTTCATCCTGGCCGTCGTGATCGGGCTCGGCTACCGCGACATCATCCCGTGGTGGCTCGCTGTGATCCTGCCGCTGCGTGACGTGTTCCTGTTCAGCCTGGTGCCGTTCCTGCGCACGCGTGGCTACAGCTCGCTGCCGGTCCACTTCCTCGGCAAGGCCGCCACGGCGAGCCTGCTCTACGCCTTCCCGTTGCTGCTGCTCGGTGACGCGACCGGCACGGTCGCCGACCTCGCAAACGTCTTCGGTTGGGCGTTCACGATCTGGGGCGTGGCGCTCTACTGGTGGGGCGGCATCCTGTATGCCTTCCAGGTGCGCCGTCTCATGACCTCGACGGCTCGCGTCGTCCGGAGCTGACATGACCGAGCCGGAGGCGCCGATGCGAGCCGAGGGCCTGCTCGAGCAGATTGCCGACACCGCGCTGGATGACGACTACTACATCGTGCGCACCGGCGACTATGCGCAGTCACGCGAGTTCAACACGCCACTGACGGCATTCGTGCTGGCGATGTTCGCGCTGCTCGTCGTGATGGCTGCCGTGCAGACCCGCAACGACCGCCCCACCACCGAGCGAGAGCGCAGCACGCTCATCAGCGATGTCGCGGCCCGCAAGAAGGCCCAGGCCACCCGTGAGGCGACCGCCGAGCGGCTCCGCAAGGAGGTCGCCGATCTGTCCGCTTCGGTCGACCGGTTCGACCCGGCCTACCAGAACGTACGCATCGAGACAGGTGACATCGGCGCGTCCGGTCCGGGGATCACGGTCGTGGCGAGCCCCAGCACGAAGGGCAACCTCGACGGCACCATCACCGACGACGACCTCCAGATCCTGGTCAACGGGCTCTGGTACGCCGGCGCCGAGGCAGTGGCGATCAACGGCGAGCGGGTCGGCACGATGACCGGCATTCACTTCGCCAACGGCGCCATCAACGTCAACTTCAACGACATCGCGCCGCCCTACGCCGTCGTGGCGCTCGGCCCGAGCGACACGTTGCTGCAGCGCTTCGAGGACAATCCCGCCGGTCACTACTGGGCGTCACGCCAAAAGAACGCAGCCGTTCAGTTCGGCGTGACACCATCGTCTGACCTCTCCGTTCCCGCGGTACCGAAGAAGCGCATGACGATCCGTCATGCGACAGCCATCAAGGGGGAAGAATGATCCCGGTCATCGGCCTGGCAATCGGCATCGTGGCCGGACTGGTCCTCAAGCCGACCGTTCCCACGGACCTGCAGCCCTACCTGCCGATCGCGATCGTCGCAGCACTCGACGCCGTCATCGGAGCGCTGCGCGCGCTGGGGGAGCGCCGCTTCAACGACCGCGTCTTCGTCGTGTCGTTCATCTCCAACGTCGTGATCGCGGCGTTCATGGTCTACCTCGGCGACCAGCTCGGTGTCGGCTCGCAGCTCTCGACCGGCGTCGTCGTGGTGCTCGGCATCCGCATCTTCGCCAACGCCGCCGCCATACGACGGAGGATCTTCCATGCTTAGCGGGTTCCGGCGGCCGACTGTTTCGCAGATCGTCGTCGCCATCCTGATTGGCGGGCTCGCGTTCGCCATGGTGGTGCAGATCCAGCACGACGACAGCGACGACTACTCCAACGTGCGTGGCGAGGACCTCGTCGAGCTGCTCAAGTCGCTCGACGCCGCCAACGAGCGCCTCGGCACCCAGATCGACGAGCTCACCGCGACCCGCAACGGGCTGCTCAACAGCACCAAGCGTTCCGAGGAAGCCGAGAAGCAGGCCAAGCTGCGTGCCGAGCAGCTCGCGATCCTTGCAGGCACGACGGGGGCGACGGGGCCCGGAGTCGAGGTCGTGATCAACGATCCCAAGAAGGACATCGACGCTTCGGCCCTCCTCGACGCGGTCGAGAAGCTTCGGGACGCGGGCGCCGAGGCGATCGCGATCAACGGGGTCGCCCGGGTCGTCGCGCAGACGTACATCCTCGACGACGCTGACGAGATCCGGGTCGGCGGGCGTGAGATCAAACGCCCCTTCCGGATCGAGGCGATAGGCGACGCCTCAACCCTGTCGGGGGCGGTACGCTTTCCCGGCGGACTCATCGATGGGATCACGACGCGCGGTGGCACGGCGACCGTGACCGAGAAGCAAAAGGTCACGATCACGGCGTTGGCCGACGTCAAGTCCCCCGAGTACGCTCGACCATCATCCTGACCGGCTAGGAGCACGCGGTGATCCCTGAGGACCTCTACTACAGCGAAGAGCACGAGTGGGTGCGCCTCGACGAGGACATTGCCACGATTGGCATCACTGACTTCGCCCAGGACCAGCTCGGCGACATCGTCTACGTCGAGCTGCCTGCCGTTGGGGATCGGGTCGAGGCAGGTGCCGTCATCGGCGAGCTCGAGTCGACCAAGTCGGTGTCCGACATCTTCTCTCCGCTGTCTGGCGAGATCGTCTCCCGCAACGATGCCCTCGAGGGCGGACCCGAGGTCATCAACTCAGATCCGTACGGCGAGGGCTGGCTGATCAAGGTGCGAACGGCGGATGAGGACCCCTCCGCTGCGCTGCTCGAGGCCGAGGCATACTCGGCACTCGTCTCCGACTGAACGGCCGCACGATCACGGCGTGTCGTGCACACCCGGGTGCTAGGTTGGAGGCGAAGTCTCAACCCGTACTCAAGACCCACGACCTTCAGGAGTGAACCCGATGTCAACGCCGGACGACGAGGCCGACGCAACCGCCGGACCGCTGCCGATGAGCGACGACACGACCCATATCCCGATGCTCGATGCGGACACCGAAGAGATGTCCGCGTCCGACGTCTCGGCGGTCGAGAATCTCCCGGCCGGCAGCGCGATGCTGCTGGTGCAGCGTGGTCCTGACTCCGGTGCACGCTTCCTGCTCGACAGCGATGTCGTGACGGTCGGGCGCCACCCGGACAGCGACATCTTCCTCGACGACATCAGTGTCTCGCGTCGGCACGCGACCTTCACACGCAGTGAGGCCGGCTACTCGATCGCCGATCTCGGCAGCCTCAACGGCAGCTACGTCAACCGTGACCGCATCGACAGCGAAGTGACGCTGTCGGGCGGCGATGAAGTGCAGATCGGCAAGTATCGCCTGATCTACTTCGCCGGAGCCCTGAAGGGTCAGGCGTGACCGAGCGCCAGCGAGGTCACCGAGAGGCCCTCACGCCAGCGCCTTCGTATCGTGGGCTCTTCTCGGAGGCGGTGGCGTGACCGAGCCGCTGCCGGAGCTCTCGCGGCTCGGCATCGGCAAGGTGCTCGACGAGCTCCTGCCGGAGTTCCCGGACCTCACGATCACCAAGATCCGCTACCTCGAGTCCGAGGGACTGCTGGAGCCGGAGCGCACGTCGTCGGGCTATCGCAAGTTCTCGTTCGGCGACGTCGAGCGCCTCCGATTCATCCTGCGCCAGCAGCGCGACAAGTTCTGGCCGTTGGGGCACATCCGCCAGGTGCTTGACGACATGGACCGCGGAGTCGTCCCTGACACCGAGGTGAGCCGCACGACCCGGGTGCCCCGGCTGAGTCTGGCGGCCGATGGTCTGCCGACGGCCGAGACGTTCGCCGAGCCCAAGAGCAACGCGCGTCTGTCGCGCGAAGAGCTGCTCGAGTCAGCCGGCATCGACTCCGACACGCTCGATGCGATCGAGGAGTTCGGGCTGATCGTGCGTCGGCCCAGCCAGACCTACTACGACGGCGAAGCCCTGCAGGTCGCGGCGCTGGTGGGGGAGTTCGTCGAGCTCGGCATCGAGCCGCGTCACCTCCGCATCTTCCGCACTGCTGCCGAGCGCGAGGTCGCGCTGTTCGAGCAGGTGGTGACGCCGCGGGCGCGCCAGCTCGACAAGGAGGCCAGCGAGCACACCGTGTCGGCCCTGGCCGCGCTGTCCGTGCGTCTGCAGAGCGTTCTCGTCAGAAGCCGAATGCGCGGTTGACCCGATGCGTGAGGTAGAGGTCGTCGGGGTGCGGGTCGAGATGCCGACCAACCAGCCGCTGGTCCTCTTGAGGGAGCTCGACGGTGGCCGCTACCTGCCGATCTGGATCGGTGCGGTCGAGGCGTCGGCCATCGCGTACGCCCAGCAGGGGACCGTGACGGCCCGCCCGTTGACGCACGAGCTGATGCAGCACATCGTCGAGGCGTTGGGCGACGAGCTCAACGAGGTGCAGATCATCGACGTACGCGACGGCATCTTCTACGCCTCGCTGATCTTCGCCTCCGGCGCCACGGTCGAGGCGCGACCGTCCGACTCGATCGCCCTGGCGCTGCGGTCAGGTAGCCGGATCCTGTGCGCCGAGGACGTGCTCGACGAGGCCGGCATCGTGGCCACGACGGACGAGGACGAGGAGATCGAGAAGTTCCGCGAGTTCCTCGACGAGATCAGTCCGGAAGACTTCGAGAAGCCACCGCCGGAGGACTGAGTCTCAAGTCTTACTCAAAGGTTGAGGGTTGCGACACGCCGAGCGCCACGCTCGGTCGTTGCTTTGCGAAAGTCTCACCTTTACCTTGAGAGAACTACTGAAGGTACACGGATGTAGTTCCGTGGAGGTAGTCTTCCCCAATACACAGCATTGGAAGGCATTTCGGATGATCGAGTCACGCGACGACGACGTCACAGCCACCGCTGAAGCCGCGGCAGAGGCCAGCGACCAAGGCCTGCTGTTCACCGATGATGTCTCCCCACTGCCCGAAGACGCCGGGTTTCGCGGTCCGACCGCGTGCAGCGCCGCCGGAATCACCTATCGGCAGCTCGACTACTGGGCGCGGACCGGGCTGGTCGAGCCGACCGTCCGCTCGGCCACCGGCTCGGGCACACAGCGCCTCTATTCGTTCAAGGACATCCTGCTGCTCAAGATCATCAAGCGTCTGCTTGACGCCGGGGTCTCGCTTCAGCAGATTCGCATCGCGATCGACCACCTGCGCATCCGCGGCACCGATGACCTGACGCAGGTCACGCTCATGAGCGACGGCGCCAGCGTCTACGAATGCCGCTCGGCCGATGAGGTCATCGACCTCCTGCAGGGCGGCCAGGGCGTGTTCGGCATCGCGATCGGCGGTGTGTGGAAGGAGATCGAGGGCTCGCTCCACGAGCTCCCGAGCGAGCGGGCGGTCGAGATCAGCCTGGCCGACGACGAGCTCGCGGCTCGGCGTCGCGCACGCCTGTCGTCCTGACGCTCGTACGCCTGCGGGCGCGCCGGAGTTCCACCATGTGGGAGTCCGGGCGATTGGCCTTGTAGACTGGACGTGCTGTCGACCGCGCGTGGGAGAGTTCGCCCAGGCGACGCCGAAGGGGCAATTCCTCCCCGGAACCTCTCAGGCACCAAGGACCACGCGACCGAGGCAATTCTGGAGCACTCTGCCCGCACGGGAGCGTGACAGAAGGGGAGGGGCAGTTTCGACGCCTCTACCCTTTTGGAGTTCGCCCGTGTCACACGATTTCGCCGAGCGTCACATCGGCCCGAGCAAGTCCGACCAGGACGCCATGGTCCGCCGGGTCGGCTATGACTCCCTCGATGCCCTGATGGCTGCCGCTGTCCCATCAGGCATTCGCAGCGCGGCAGCGCTCAACCTGCCGCCTGCGCAGACCGAGCCGGAGGCGCTGGCGACCTTGCGCGCCCTCGCCGAGCGCAACAACCCGGGCATCGCCATGATCGGCCTGGGATATCACCCCACCGTCACCCCGGCCGTGATCCGCCGCAACGTGCTGGAGGACCCGTCCTGGTACACCGCGTACACGCCCTACCAGCCGGAGATCTCGCAGGGCCGGCTCGAGGCGCTGATCAACTTCCAGACCGTGATCGCCGACCTGACCGGCCTGCCGACGGCCAACTCCTCGCTGCTCGATGAGGGCACCGCGGTCGCCGAGGCCATGACGCTGATCCGCCGGGCGACCAAGGGCAAGGACGCGCTCCCGATCATCATCGACGCGGGCCTCCTCCCGCAGACGCTCGCCGTCACCCAGACGCGTGCGGAGGCGTTGGGGATCGAGCTCGTCGTGGCTGATCTTGCTGCCGGCGTTCCCGAGATCGATGCTGCGGGCACGATCATCGCCTACCCGCGCACCGATGGACAGATCGTCGACCCGAAGCCGGCGATCGACGCAGCGCATGCCTCAGGTGGGCTCGCCGTCGTGGTGGCCGACCCGTTGGCGCTCGTGCTGCTCGCCTCACCGGGGTCACTGGGCGCCGACGTCGTTGTCGGCTCGAGCCAGCGGTTCGGTGTGCCGATGTTCTACGGCGGACCGCACGCGGGATTCATGGCCGTCCGCCAAGGGCTGGAGCGGCACCTGCCCGGCCGCCTGGTCGGCGTCTCCGTCGACAGCGCCGGCCGTCCGGCGTACCGGCTCGCCCTGCAGACGCGTGAGCAGCACATCCGCCGCGAGAAGGCCACGTCCAACATCTGCACCGCGCAGGTGCTGCTCGCGGTCGCCGCGTCGATGTACGCGGTCTATCACGGGCCCGACGGCCTGCGGAAGATCGCGACGCAGGTCAACGGATCCGCTCGACTGCTGGCTGCAGGCCTGCGGAACGGCGGCGTCACGGTCGCCGATGACGGCTTCTTCGACACCGTCGTCGCCGAGGTTCCGGGATCGGCCCTGGGCATCGTCGCCAAGGCTCGCGAGGCGGGTGTGCACCTGCGCCTCGTCGACACCGACCATGTCGGCATCACCACGAGCGAGACCACGACACGCGCCGACATCGACGCGGTGTGGAACGCGTTCGGTGTGCCTGGCGTCGCCGAAGCCCCGGAGTCGCTGCCGCAGGCGCTCCTGCGTACCGACGAGATCTTGACCCACCCGGTGTTCCACGAGCACCACAGCGAGACGCAGATGCTGCGCTACCTGCGCAAGCTCAGCGACCGCGACTACGCGCTCGACCGCGGCATGATCCCGCTCGGCTCGTGCACCATGAAGCTCAACGCGACCGCCGAGATGGAGCCCATCAGCTGGCCGGGGTTCGCCGACCTGCACCCGTTCGTGCCCGCCGAGGACGCTGCCGGGATGATCGAGCTCGTCGAGACGCTCGAGTCGTGGCTCGCCGAGGTCACGGGATATGCGGCCGTGTCGATCCAGCCCAACGCCGGGTCTCAGGGCGAGTTCGCCGGCCTGCTGGCGATTCGCGCGTACCACCTGAGCCGCGGTGACGACCACCGCGACGTGTGCCTGATCCCGGGGTCGGCGCACGGCACCAACGCTGCTTCGGCGGTCATGGCCGGCATGCGCGTCGTCCTCGTGAAGTCGACCGATCAGGGCGAGATCGACCTCGCGGACCTGCAAGCCCAGTGCGATGCGCATTCGGAGGACCTCGCGGCGATCATGGTGACGTACCCGTCGACGCACGGCGTCTACGAGCACGGCATCACCGAGCTGTGCGAGATCGTGCACAGCCACGGTGGCCAGGTCTATGTCGACGGCGCCAACCTCAACGCGCTGCTCGGCCACGCCGCACCTGGCCAGTTCGGTGGCGACGTCTCGCACCTCAACCTGCACAAGACGTTCTGCATCCCGCACGGTGGCGGTGGCCCCGGTGTCGGCCCTGTCGCGGTCGCGGAGCACCTCGTCCCGTTCCTCCCGACGCACCCGCTGCACCCCATCGAGAGCAAGCGCGAGGGCATCGGCGCGATCAGCGCCGCACCTTATGGATCCGCCGGCATCCTGCCGATCCCGTACGCGTACATCGCGATGATGGGCGGCGAGGGGCTGACCGAGGCGACCTCTGTGGCGGTGCTGTCGGCCAACTACATCGCCAAGCGCCTTGAGAGCGCGTTCCCGGTGCTTTACACGGGCGACAACGGCCTGGTGGCGCACGAGTGCATCCTCGACGTCCGGCCGCTCTCCAAGGCGTCAGGGCTCAGCATCGACGATGTCGCGAAGCGGCTCATCGACTACGGGTTCCACGCGCCGACCATGAGCTTCCCGGTGCCCGGCACGTTGATGGTCGAGCCGACGGAGTCCGAGGACCTCGCCGAGCTGGACCGGTTCTGCGACGCGATGCTGGCGATCCGGGCCGAGATCGATGCCGTGACGGCGGGGGAGTACCCCGACGGCGACAACCCGCTCGTGAACGCCCCGCACACCATGCGAGACATCGCTCGACTGGAAGCACGCGTACGAGATCGGCGTGGGCGCGTTCCCGGCCGGCACGACCGACGACAAGTACTGGCCGCCGGTCGGCCGGATCGATCAGGCATACGGCGACCGCAACCTGGCCTGCTCCTGCCCCCCGATCGAAGCCTTCGCCGACCAACACTGATGGGTGACCTTCGCTGACGGGTCACTTATGACCCGCTGGCGGGTCACTTTCGGAAGATGTCCACCAAGAAGTGACCCGTCACAGGGCGAAAGTGACCCGTCACGGGCGAAAAGTGACCCGTCAGGCGTTGGGTCTGCCACCACTGGATGATCTGGTCGACGACAGGGCCGGGGGTCTTGACCCACAGGACGTGGTGGGTCGTGCCGCCCTCAGGGACGGCATCCTTCGCATAGACCCAGCGGGTCGTGTGCTCAGGATCGAGGAAGTCTCGACGTAGCCCTCGTTGGCCTTGGGGACGGAGAACGTGTCGCCCTGCAGCTGCACCACGAGTGATGGCGTCGTGATGCGATGTGGCACGTCGAACGGCGGCTTGCCGGTGCGCACGAACCGGGCCCACTCGCGCATCAACGTACGTGCGCCGGGTGCGCCGAAGAACGGCTTGGGGACGTAGCCGAGGACGCGCGCCACGATCGGCACGGTGACCCCGATCAGCAGCACCGGCAAGCCGGCCTTGGGGTATGACCGGAAGTGCGGGACGGAGGCGCCGACCGCCACGAATCCGTCGCTCGGCGGGTGATGCAGCTCGTGCCCGGCGGCGATCTGCGAGCCGAGGCTGTGGCCGAGCAGGATGACCGGGCGTTCAGGCTGATCGGCGCGCGCCTTGGCGACCTCGTCGGCGATCGCGGTGATCTCGTCGGCGTAGCTCCAGTCGTGGGACCGTGAGGCGATCGGCTCTCCGCGTTCGAAGCCACGAGTCGGGAGAGCCTTGGCCTCCCAGCCGCGTTGTTCGAACTCGGCGACCAGCGGCCGGTAGAACGCGGAAGGCACGGCCATCGCGGCAGAGATCAGGACCAGAGGCGCGGGCATGCCGCACATTATGACATCGACGCTGTCATCGTCGGATCTGCGCACGAGCCAGCCATGACGTGCCCTACGATCGTCACCATGTCGGGGGAGGGGTGGCGCGGCCACGTGGCGTCGTGGTGGCGGGCCCGCAGCATTCGTCAGATGCTCCTCATGGCAGGCGCAGTCGTGCTGCTGGCATCGGGACTCTTCGGCGGACTGCGCGAAGCGCCGGTCGAGGCTGCCGAGCCGCTCGTAGTCGGCCGTCCGCACGACGCGGCGCCGTTCACTCTGACCGTCGAGCGCGCTCGCTGGACGAGCGATCTCGGCGAGATCGGCAAGACCGAACGCGGCCGCTACCTCATCGTGATCGTCAAGGTACGCACCGACGAAGACCGCTCGGTCGACCTATCGGTGCTGCAAGAGGCCGTCGCGCTGCAGCAGATCGACGGGATCTACGCCGCGATGGGCGGCGACAAGGTCGGAGCTGGCATGCAGGCGAAGCCGGCGCTCTTCGTGCTCGCGGACGGGACCCGGATGTCGGCGCTGCCCCCGGGCCTGACCTATGAACTGGCGTACGTCTGGGAGCAGCGCGGGAGCGAGCCGGTGCCGGCCGAGCTCTCGGTGGCGTCCCGGTCGCACACCTGGAGGCAGAGCTCGCTCGATGACCAGATGAACTGGTTCGACGCGACGATCGACGCCGTCGGCACCGTGCCCGTCACCGAGGCGGCACCATGAAGTGGCCGGTCCCACGCCGGGCCCAGCTCGGCACAGGAGCGCTCGTGATTGCTGCGCTTTCGGTCGGGCAGGTGCTGGTCGACCACCTGCCGTCGACCGAGCGGGCCGGGCGTGCGTTCGAGCACGAGATCGCGATAGATCAGACCATCACGATGCGACCGGGAGAGCTCACGGTGACCGGAGTCGAGGGCGCACGCGCGGTGCGCCCGGACCTCGGTGATCCCGTGGTCTCACCGGGCGTCGTTGTCGTCGTCACGTTCGACTTCACCCCGCGCGTGCCGGAGACCAGCATCACGTATGGCGAGCTGCGAGATGCCGAGGACCGGATCACGACCGTGAGCGTGTTCGGTGCACGCAGCGTGATCAACTGCCCTCGGCCGCCAGTGGGAATCACGTCGCACTGCACCGCAATCGTCGAGGCGGACCCCGACACGTTGGCCGGCGCACACCTCGCGCTGGCACCGGCCGCGATCGACCCACGCTTCGACGACATGGCTGTTGCAGACCTCGCCATCACGGGCCGTGACGTCAAGAAGTGGCAAAGCGACAAGGAACCCCTCGACGTACCGGCTCCGGCAGTGGCAGGCATGTCATGAAGGCGTGGATGAGACGCAACCGAAAGGCGTTGCTCCTGCTCCCCGTCGCCGTGATTGCCGCCGTGCTCGCGAGCAGCTCACGCATCGACGACTACTGGTGGAGCAAGGGCCTCCACGACGCAGCCGAGGCCAGCTCTTCGGGTGTCGTCCACTTCTCGGATGAGTACGACGACGGCTACCTGTCCTATCCGATCGCCGCGGACATCGCGCTCCAGACGGTCGAACCCGTCACCACAATCGAGAGCCACCTGGGCAAGCCGGAGCCGGTCAAGGTCCCCGACGGTGCCATGATCTGGCGTGTCGGCCTGAGGTTCAAAGCCGATCCCGGCGTCGTCCTGACCGGTTGCAACGTCGCGATCCTCGACGAAAAAGGCGCGCGCTACGACGCCGAGTCGCGACAGTTCGATTCGCTCGGCTCGAGACCGATCCACCGATGTGTGCCGGACGAGACGCCCGGCCCTCGGGCAAAGGTTGGCAGCACCGCGGCGCCGGAGGTTGCCGACGGCGAGTCACCACGGCCGCGGGACTACGACACCGTGACCTACGTCGTCACGCCGGTCGGAGTGAAACCGCAGGCAGTGCGGGTGTGGTGGTTCCCGCCGAAGTACGCCGAGCTGCCGGTTGACGACGCGGCGTCACGCGGCTGAGCTGGTCGCTTCAGCCGCGAGGTGCTCGTCCCGCCGGCGTACGACACGGTCGATCGCGGCTCCCAGCAGTCCGACCAGCAACAGGCTGTAAACCGCGTCGGCCAGGATGTCGAGGTAGGGCGAGACCGCCAGCGCGGTGTCGCGGTCGAGCGGGCCGACAACGAGGCGCCAGAGCTCACCCACCAACACGCCGGACTGGCTCGCGACGATGAACACCAGGCAGAACAGCAGCATCGGCACGAGTCCGCCGATCACGATGAGCCGCAGGCCGTCGCCCAGCCCACGGAAGCGGCCGCGCAGGTCGGCGGTCGCCTCGGCCCCGATCCGGCGGACCGGGGCAGGTATACGAGCGACCGGCCGAAGCAGAGGAGAGGTCGGCTTCGGAGGGCGCGGCACGTCGATGCGCCGGCCGAGGGCGACAGCGCCGACCGTCAACCACGCGATCGGGATCACGACGATGCCGTCCGCGTCTCCGATCACGTCACCTGCCCAGTGGGCGACCGACCGCAACGGGTCGCCGATCGGTCCCACGGCGTCGGTGAGGGTCGCCCAGCGATCCTCGATCCAAGCCACGAACCTGCGGTCGGTGACCCATGTCCATACGCGGTCCTGGTAGTTGGTGAACTGGCGTGCGATGAGGAACAGCCACAGCACCTCGACGTACGCCGCGAGCAGGCCCCACGTCGTATGGCGTGAGGGCAGGTCGAGCTTGTCGATCGCGAAGCGCAGCACCAGTGCCACCACCACGATGCCGACCATCAGGGCGCCGTCGGCGATGATCGTGCGACCGGTGTCGGCGGAATCGCCGTAGAACGCACCGGCACTGCCGAAGATCTCGTCGTACGACGCCGCGTTGACGAACAGCCGGATGTCTTCCTTGAGGTAGCCCTGAGCGGCGTACACGGTGAGGAACGGGATCAGCGTGCTCGCCAGGAGGCCGAGCCACGGCGTGGTGGTCGCCTCCGGGCCCTCCTCGCCGCCAAAGGTCGCCGAGCTGAGGGACGTCGAGACGACGCGCAGCATCAAGATGATGGCGGTCAGTGTCGCCATGGGTGCGAGCGGCAGCATGAAGCCCGCGACAGTCGGGTTGCGGGCGCTGACCTCGACCGATGCCCACAGGACGCCGTTGCGAACCGTCGAGCCGAACAGGTAGATCACGAACAGCGTGGGGGCATGCCGGGCCACGAGCTGCACACCGTTGATGATGACCGCGAGCGCGTCGACGAGCGCCCCCCGAAGATTTCCCACGCGATGATCCTAGGGGGTGGTGAGCCTGGTTCGAGACGAGTTGCCGCATCGGGAGGCGGGTGCAGGTCTTGGGCCGGCATGCCAGCATCGATCACATGCGAGGGCCACGACTCGACCACTACGGCAGGCCCGATACGCCCCGGGCGATCGTGCTGCTGTTGCACGGCGGCCAGGAGCACAGCCTGGAGCCGGTGGAGAACAAGAACGCGAGCTGGTGGCGGATGGCGTCTGATGGCGCGATCGCTGCGACGATTCGGGCGGCGGCAGGGCATCGCGATGAGCCTGCTGCAGTACGGCCAGCGCGGCTGGAACTCGCAGACCGATCCCGCGCCTGTACGCGACGCGCGTTGGGCGCTCAGCCAGCTGACGGCTGCGCATCCCGGTGTGCCGGTCGTCCTCGTCGGCCACTCGATGGGCGGACGCACGGCGTGCCGGGCAGCCGACGACCCGGCAGTGGTCGGTGTCGTCGGGCTGGCGCCGTGGCTGCCACCTGCCGAACCCAACCGCGCGATCGCCGGTCGCCACCTGCATGTGCTGCACGGAACGGCCGATCGATGGACCTCACCGGCGGCCAGCAAGGCGTACGTGGAGCGCAGTCGGGGAGTCGCGGCGAGCGCGTCGTGGACGCCGCTGGAGGGTGCAGGACATTTCATGGTCCGCCGCTTGTCGACGTGGCGACGCTTCGTGGAAGACTCGGTCACTGAGATCCTGACCGCCACCTCGCACGAGGAGGCCCCGAACAAAGGCATTGCGTGACCGACCTCGTGGCCTACGCCGTCGCCCTGGCAGCCGTGCTCGTCGGCGGATTCGCCGGCTGGCACACGATGCGCCGGCTCCCGTTCAGCAACCCGCTGTTCTACGCCGTCGCGGCCCTCGAGGTCCTGCTGATCGCGCTGCTGGTGGGCGGCTCGATCGCGCTCGGCTCGACCGACCGGGACGTCGACGGCGTGCTGTTCGTGTCCTACCTGATCACGATCGTCGTGATCCCGCCCGCTGCCGTGCTGTGGGGGATCGCCGAGAAGTCGCGATGGGGCACCGGTGTCGTCGTCGTCTCGATGGTGACGGTCGCGGTGCTCTGCGTCCGTCTGCTCGGAATCTGGAAGAACGCGTATGTCTGACACCTCGCACGGGTTCGGCCGGGTGCTCGTCGCGGTCTACGCCGTGTTCGCCCTCGCCGCGTCGGCACGATCCATCTTTCAGCTCGCGACCAAGGCCGAGGACGCACCGTTCGCGTACTCGATGTCGGCGTTCGCCGGCCTGGTCTACGTCGTCGCCACGGTCGCGCTGGCCCGGAGCCGGCGGGGCCTCGCGCTCACGACGATCAGCATCGAGCTCATCGGCGTACTCGTCACCGGGGTCTTGTCGCTCGTCGACGACTCGCTGTTCCCGGACCAGACGGTGTGGTCGGGATTCGGCGAGGGCTACGGCTTCGTGCCGCTCGTGCTGCCCCTCGTGGGACTCTGGTGGCTCCGGCGGACGGCGTCGTCAGGGCAGAGTTAAGGCCCTACGCACTCATACCGCGTAGGGCCAGATCCATTCAATCCCGGGAGTCACTCCAGCCCCGGTAGCGACACGGAGAACTGTGGATGAATTCGGACTACGTGCTGGTCTCGCGGTGGCGGGTCGACCGCAGCCGCGAGTCCCTGTGGGACGTGCTCGAGGCGCTGCTCGAGACATCCGACCCGTTGCCGTGGTGGCCATCGGTGCAGGTCACGGCATACGACGGCGACAATCTGGACCTCCACGCCGCCAGCGGTCTCGGGTATGCCGTGACGTTCCGGCTCGCCAACCTGAAGTCGCAGCGCCCTGACCGCCTCACCTTCACCTCGGAGGGTGACCTGCGGGGGAGCGGCGAGGTCACCTTCCTCGAGCTGACCCCGGAGACCTCAGAGATGGACATCGACTGGCGCGTCGCGACGGACCGCCGCTGGATGCGCTGGACGGCGTGGCTCCTGCGGCCCGTCTTCGTCACGGGACACCACATCGTGATGCGCCAGGGCGAGAAGCACCTCAACGCGTGGCTGCACGCCCAGCGCGACATGCGGTAGTGTCCTCACTCGCACCGATCCGCAACCCGCGGGCTGACCACTGAAGGAGGCTCCACGATGTCGTATCCATCGATCGTGAGCTCCTCCTTCGGCCTGCCCGAGACCTTGTCGCGACGCGACAGGAAGCGTCCTGCGGACGATGCCCCGTACCCGGAAACAGCCCTGGCCTAGCCAGCTGCTCCGGCACCACGAGCCTCGACCGCACCTGCGGTCGGGGCTCATTTTGTTGTATCCATCCACTCACACAGGAAGAGAACATCATGGAGAAGATCTCCCAGCGGTTGTTCAGCTGGGCATCCATTCTGGACACGAAGGCTCGTGACCAGGCACAGGCGGCGAGCACGATGCCGTTCATCTACCCGCACCTCGCGCTGATGCCGGATGCGCACCTCGGCAAGGGAGCGACCGTCGGCTCGGTCATCCCGACCCTCGGTGCGATCATCCCGGCAGCGGTCGGCGTCGACATCGGCTGCGGCATGATCGCGGTCAAGACTGCGTACGCCGCGGACGACCTGCCGACCGATCGGCGTGTGTTGCGTGAGGCGATCGAGCGGGCGATCCCGCTGTCGGCGGGCAACGCGAACCAGGCCATCACGCGGGAGCACACCCGCGTACGGCTCGAGGAGCTGCGCGCTGACGCCGAGAAGGCC
This sequence comes from uncultured Actinomycetota bacterium, assembly GCA_963817425.1. Classification (GTDB taxonomy): domain Bacteria; phylum Actinomycetota; class Actinomycetes; order Propionibacteriales; family Nocardioidaceae; genus Aeromicrobium. The sequence continues at coordinate 124,395 of CAWFOH010000013.1, read as the reverse complement.
GGTTTCGACCCGGCCGATCGGGCGGGCTCGTTGGGAGAAGCAGCTCGGCACGCTGGGATCGGGCAACCACTTCATCGAGGTCAGCCTCGACGAGGACGATCAGGTGTGGCTGTTCCTGCACTCGGGCTCGCGTGGCGTCGGCAACATGATCGCCCAGCGACACATCAAGATCGCGCAGGACCTGTGCCAGAAGTGGTGGATCGATCTTCCCGATCGTGACCTCGCCTACCTCGTCGAGGGGACGGACGAGTTCTGGGCCTACATCCGTGAGCTGCGGTGGGCGCAGAAGTACGCGCTGCTCAACCGTGAGGAGATGATGGACCGGGTCGTCACGTGCTTCGCCGACTGGGTCGGTGTGGATGAGGTGGAGCGGGTCGAGGAGATCAACTGCCATCACAACTACACGACCAAGGAGAAGCACTTCGGCAAGGACGTGTGGTTGTCCCGCAAGGGTGCGATCGACGCGTCGGAGGGGACGCCGGGGCTGATCCCGGGCTCGATGGGCACGCGGTCGTACGTCGTGGTGGGCAAGGGCAACGCGCTGGCGCTCAACTCCTCGCCGCATGGCGCGGGGCGGGAGTACAGCCGGTCCCGGGCCCGGAAGACGTTCACCCAGGACGACCTGCGGGCCGCGATGGGTGACATCGAGTACCGCGACACCGAGGCGTTCATCGACGAGATCCCCGCTGCGTACAAGGACATCGACGTGGTGATGGACGACGCCAAGGACCTCGTCGAGGTGCGGCACACGCTGCGGCAGATCGTCAACGTCAAGGGCGACTGACCGCAGCCCACCGTGGGAGTGACGACTTGCAGGCGACACGCCGGTGAAAGCCTGCAAGTCGTCACTCCCAGCGGGGTCCTAGGCCGGGGGCCAGGCGGGGGACAGCGTGACGACGTCGCCGAGGATCGTGATGGCCGGCGGTTCGGCGCCGACGGCCTCGGCGCGCTCGGCGATCGTCGCCAAGGTGCCGACGGTCACGCGTTGACCGTCGCTGTAGCCGCTCTCGACGAGTGCGGCCGGTGTTTCCGGGTCGTGACCTGCAGCGATGAGCTCGCCAGCGGTCTCGGTGAGGCGCTTGACGCCCATCAGCATCACGATCGTGTGGGCCCGGTTGCGCGGCAGGTCGGCCAGCGACTCATGGCCCGTCACCACGGTGAAGCCGCGGGAGACACCGCGATGCGTGACGGGTATGCCCGCAGCGGCGGCCACGGCGATCGCGCTCGTGACACCAGGGACGACCTCGACCGGGATGCCGGCCTCGCGGCAGGCGATGAGCTCCTCGCCGCCGCGCCCGAAGACGTACGGGTCGCCGCCCTTGAGCCGGACGACGATCTTGCCCTGCTTGGCGCGGTCGACCAGGATCGCGTTGATCTCGTCCTGGGGGATCGGGTGGTGATCGGGCTTCTTGCCGACGTCGATGACCTCGACATCGGGCGGCAGCTCTGCGAGCACACCGTGCGGGGCGAGCCGGTCGACCACGACGACGTCCGCCTCGGCCAGCAGCCGCCTGCCGCGGGTCGTGAGCAGGCCGGGATCGCCCGGGCCACCGCCCACGAGGGCCACGAAGCCGTCGGGATGATGCGTGCGATGACGCAGCGGCAGCTCGCCGGACTGCAGTGCGGCCGCCACACCATCACGCAGCGCTGCTGCTCGGCCGGCGTCACCGCCACCGCTGATCGCGACCGTGACGTCGTCGACGCGGGCGACAGCCGGAGACCAGGCGGTCGCATGATCGGGATCGCCACCCTTGAGGCACCAGATCTGGCGTGCTTCGGCATCGTCGGCAACCTGCCCGTCGACCGCCGGATCAGCGGTGGCGGTCTGCACGAGCCAGGCGCCGTCGAGGTCGCCTGATTGGTATGTCCGCTGGATCCACTCGACCTCGCCACGGTCGATCGACGAGGCGAGCGAGTCGGAGACGATGGGCGCGATCACGACGACGTCGAGCACCTGCGTCGAGGAGCGAGAGCGTACGCCGCGTGGCGACGTGTCCGCCGCCCGACGACGACGACCTTGCGGCCGGCGACACGGAGGGTCAGCGGAAAGCTTCCGTGCGCACTCAAGCTCATACGAGAAGGGTAGTGTCGCCGATCGCTTCCATCGCCGCCTTGGTGTCGAGCAGCGCATCGCCGACCATGCCCGCTGCCAACGTGCCGCCGTCCTGCGCGTCGATCAGCAGGAACGCGCCGGTGCCGCGAGCGTGGAGGTACTCCTCGGCGGGGATCGGCGCGGCCAGGCGCAGCGTCACGTGACCGATGTCGTTGAGCCCGAGGGACTCGGCCGGCAGCAGCCGCGCGTCGTCGAGGTCGAGCTTGCCGCCGATCGCCTTGACCATCGCCTGCACCGTGCGGGTTCCGTGCTTGAGCAGCACCTTGGTGCCGGGCACGAGGGAGCCCTCGGCGAGCCAGGCGATCGTCCCGTCGATGTCCTGCGTGACGGGCGGGACGCTGCGCGACGTCACGATGAGGTCGCCGCGGGAGATGTCGATGTCGTCCTCCAGCCGCAGGGTCACGGACTGGGGCGCGTACGCCTCGGTGAGCTCCTTGCCGGCGAAGTCGATGCCGGTGACGGTGCTCGTACGGCCGCTCGGCTGCACCGTGACGGCATCGCCGACGCGGACCAGGCCTGAGGCGATCTGTCCGGCGTAGCCGCGGTAGTCGCGGTACTCGTCGCCCGCCGCCGACTGGGGCCGGATGACGAGCTGCACCGGGAGGCGGAGCGGCTCGGAGTGCGGGGAGCCGACGGGGGAGAGCTGCTCGAGGTATGCGAGCAGGCTCGGCCCGTCATACCAAGGCGTACGGTCGGAGCGGTCGACGACGTTGTCGCCGTCGAGGGCCGAGACCGGGATGGTGGCGACGTCGTAGAGGCCGAGGCTGCGGGCCGACTCGAGGACCTCGTCCGACACGCGGTTGTAGGTCTGCTCGTCGAAGTCGACGAGGTCGATCTTGTTGACCACGACGATGACGTGCGGCACGCGCAGCAGCGACGCGACGGCCAGGTGACGGCGGGTCTGCTCCTGGATGCCATGGCGTACGTCGACCAGGAGGACGACGACGTCGGCGGTGCTGGCGCCGGTCACGGTGTTGCGGGTGTACTGCACGTGGCCGGGGCAGTCGGCGAGGATGAACGACCGCTCGGCCGTCGCGAAGTAGCGGTAGGCGACATCGATCGTGATGCCCTGCTCGCGCTCGGAGCGCAGCCCATCGGTCAGGAGGGCGAGGTCCGCGGACGCGAGACCACGGTCACGGCTGACCCGCTCGACGGCGTCGAACTGGTCGGCGAGCACGGACTTCGAGTCGTACAACAGGCGCCCGACGAGGGTGGACTTGCCGTCGTCGACCGAGCCAGCGGTCGCCAGGCGGAGGAGCGTCCTCATCAGAAGTAGCCTTCCTTCTTGCGGTCCTCCATGGCGGCTTCGGATGCCCGATCGTCGGCGCGGGTGGCGCCTCGCTCGGTCAACCGCGTTGCGGCGACCTCGACGATGACGTCATCGACCGTGACGGCGTCACTCTCGACGGCACCGGTGCACGACATGTCGCCGACCGTGCGGTAGCGGACCTGGCGCTTCTCGACGACCTCGCCCTCGCGCGGCTGCGACACCTCGCTGACGCTGATCAGCATCCCGTCGCGCTCGAAGACCTCGCGCTGGTGGGCGTAGTAGAGCTCGGGGAGCTGGATGTCCTCGGCGCCGATGTACTGCCAGACGTCGAGCTCGGTCCAGTTGCTGAGCGGGAACACGCGTACGTGCTCGCCGGGACGGTGCTTGCCGTTGTAGAGATTCCACAGCTCGGGCCGCTGGTTGCGCGGATCCCACTGGCCGAACTCGTCGCGGAGGGAGAACACCCGCTCCTTGGCGCGAGCCTTCTCCTCGTCGCGCCGGCCGCCGCCGAACACCGCGTCGAACTTGTGGCTCGTGATGCCGTCGAGCAGCGGCTGCGTCTGCAGCTGGTTGCGGGTGCCGTCGCTGCGCTCACGCAGGCGTCCGTCGTCGATGTAGTCCTGCACGCTGGCGACCTCGAGCCGTAGGCCCAGCCGCTCGACCGTGGCGTCACGGAAGGCGAGCACCTCGGGGAAGTTGTGCCCGGTGTCGACGTGCATCACCGGGAACGGCACCGGCGAGGGCCAGAACGCCTTGACCGCGAGGTGGAGCATCACGACCGAGTCCTTGCCGCCGGAGAACAGCAGCACGGGCCGCTCGAACTCTGCGGCCACTTCACGGATGATGTGGATCGCCTCGGACTCCAGCCACTCGAGCTGGGTGAGACGGCGTTCGTCTGTCAGGGTCATCAGTGCCTTGTCGTGGTGCGGGGTCTCGTGCAGGGGATCAGGCGTGCAGGCCGCACTCGGTCTTGTCGAGTCCGGCCCAGCGACCCGCGCGGGGGTCCTCGCCCGGGGCGACGCGGCGGGTGCAGGTCGCGCAACCGATCGACGGGTAGCCGTCGTTGACCAGCGGGTTGACGATGACGTCGTTGTCGTCGGCGTACGCCAGGAGGTCGTCGAACGACCAGGCGGCCAGGGGGTTGACCTTGACCAGCCCGTTCTTGTCGTCCCACGTCACGAACGGGGTGTTGGCGCGGGTCGGCGCCTCGTCGCGGCGTACGCCGGTGATCCACACCTCGTAGCCCTGCAGCGTGTCGTGCAGCGGCTCGACCTTGCGCATCTGGCAGCACAGGGCGGGATCGCGCTCGTAGAGCTTCTCGCCGAACTCGGCGTCCTGCTCGGCGACGCTGCGTCGCGGCTTGACGTCGACGATCGAGAGCTGCATCGACGACTCGACCGCGTCGCGCGTGCCGATCGTCTCGGCGAAGTGGTAGCCGGTCTCGAGGAACAGCGTGTCGACCCAAGGGAGGTGCTGGGCGACGACGTGCGGGAGGACCGCGTCGGCCATCGAGCAGGCGACCGCCGTGCGGTAGCCGAACTCCTCAGCGACCCACGCGAGAACTTCAGCCGCGTTCGACTCGGCGAAGCGCTCCTGCGCCGCCTCGGCGATCGCCTTCAGCTCGTCGTTCGTACGTCGGGGGGCCAGGAGGGATTCGCGCGAGGCCAGGTGCGTCGTGCGCTCCTCGTCGTGGGCGATCTGCTGCTGGCGCCGTTCGGCAAGGGTGAGGACGGTAGGGGCCATGCTGCTCACCTCTTCCAGGAAGTCTCGAACGATGCTCGTCCGCGCTCCAGAATAGGTCGGCACCGAGCGGCGCCCCAGCGCGCGGTGAACTGTCCGCATGACGGAACGCATTCACGTGATGCAGGTCACATGTGCGGCGATTGAAGGGCTCGCCTTGGGGGTAGTCCTGACTGCGGTGGCCACCGTCACCACTGAAGGAGAGGGATACACCCATGGCGTTCATCTTGTGGATCATCGCGGTCGTCATCGCGATCTACGGAATCCTGCGTCTTGTCCGCGGCGACATCCTGATCGGCATCGTCCTGCTTGTCGTTGCCGCGCTTGTCGGTCCAGGGGGCTACAGCATCTTCCAACAGTTGACTCGTGACGAAGGGCCGCGCACCCGGTGCGCGGCCCTTCGTCATGTCCGGATGCGCGCATTGGTCGTACGCTCGTGCCTATGGCGCGCTTCATCGAGATCCACCCCGACAACCCGCAGCAGCGATCCGTCGACCAGGCGGCAGCCGTGATCCAGGACGGCGGGCTCATCGCCTATCCGACCGACTCCGGTTTCGCTCTCGGCGCCCAGCTCGGCAACAAGGATGCCCTCGAGCGCATCCGCACGATCCGTCAGCTCGACGACAAGCACCACTTCACGTTGGTCTGCAAGGACTTTGCGCAGCTGGGCCAGTTCGTGCACGTCGACAACGCGATCTTCCGAGCGGTCAAGGCCGCGACCCCCGGGGCCGTACACGTTCATCCTGCCGGCCACGCGCGAGGTGCCGCAGACGTCTGCTCCACGAGAAGAAGAAGACCGTGGGCGTACGCATCCCGGACAGCAAGATCGTCACGGCGCTGTTGACCGCCCTCGGCGAGCCGATGCTCTCGACGACGCTTGATCCTGCCCGGCAGCTCCGAGCCGATGACGGCGGCGTGGGAGATCGCCGAGGCGCTCGACGGCCAGATCGACGCGGTCGTCGAGTCGGGTGCCGACGTCATGGCCGAGCCGACGACGGTCATTGACTTCTCGGACGGTTTCGCCGAGGTCATCCGGGTCGGCGCTGGAGACCCCTCGCCGTTCGAGTAGCTCACGACACGTCACGGGCAGGCATACGATCGGCGCATGGCTGCACCGACGTATGTCCTGGTCCCGGGTGCCGGAGGAATGGCTTCGTTCTGGCACCTCGTGCGCCGCGAGCTCGACGCGCGTGGGCTCGCCAGCATCGCGGTTGATTTGCCGGCCGACGACCCCGCCATGGGGCTGCACGACTACGTCGATGTCATCGTCGACGCGGCCGCCGGCCTGGACGACGTCGTGCTGGTGGCCCAGTCGTTGGGCGGATTCAGCGCATCATGGGCGGCAGATCGGCTGCCGACTTCGAGGATCGTCCTGCTGAACGCGATGATTCCGCTTCCCGGAGAGACTTCGGGCGAGTGGTGGGACGCGACGGGTTGGTCCGACGCGCGGCGAGACCACGACATCCGCGAAGGCCGCGACCCTGATGCGAATTTCGACGACGAGACCTACTTCCTGCACGACGTGCCGGCCGACGTGCTCGCGAGCCTCGGCGACGAACAGCGCGACCAGACTGAGACGGTCTTCGTTGCGCCGTGGGGGCTGGATTCCTGGCCGGACATCCCGACGACGGTGCTCGCGGCGCGCGATGACCGGTTCTTCCCGTTCACCTTCCAGGAGCGGGTGGCCCGTGAGCGGCTGGGCATCGAGGCGATCGAGGTTCCCGGCGGACACCTCGCCGCCTTGAGTCGCCCCGCCGAGGTCACGGACGCGATCGTCTCGGCTCAGTGATCTGAGCGTCAGGCGCTGACCGGCGTACGGCGCTGAGACACCAGCACAAGCGGCGCCGTGATCGCGATCATCAGCACGCCGACCAGCATGAGCTGCTCTGGGGACATCACGTTGAGTGCCAGGGTGCTGAGCAACGGCGCGGCGAATCCCACGTAGGTGAGGCTGTAGAACACCGCGTTGAGGGTGCCGAGGTCGTCTGGGTGGGCCAGGCTCTCGACCGTTGTGAGCCCGCCGACCAGGATGAGCCCGTATGCCGTGCCCAACAAGATCGCGGCAGGCAGGACGAGCCATGTGGCCCCGGATGCTGCAAGCAGCAGGCCGGTCAGGAGGCCGGCAGCAGCTGCGGCCAACCCGGACCCGATGATGAGCCGCGGGTCGTGGAGCCGCTTGCCCAGGGGCTGCACCGCGACCCCGGTCCACAGCGTGAGTCCGGTCAGCGCCCCGGTCACCGCCACCGGCGCGACCCCGATGTCGACGAACGTGGGAATCGTCGCGAAGCTCGTCGCTGCGGCGCCGAACACCCACGGTGCCGTGAGCGTGATGCCGAGCAGGAAGCGGCGTGATCGCATCGCCCCCCACACCTCGGACCGGCGGCGGCGCTCATCGGTGCTCCTGGGGACGAATGGCTCAGGAGCATGCCAGGCCAGCGCGATGACGCCGAGCATCAGCACGAGATGAGGCACGTACGGCAGGATGGTCGGATCGGGGAGCCACTGCCCGAACACGCCCGCGACCAACGGGCCGGAGCCGAAACCTGCGGACAGCGCGAGCGTCGCACGGCGTGCCCCGGTGCCGGGTGGTCCGTCGGCCGACAGCTCCTTGACCCACGCGCTGCCGGGCGCGAACGCCGCACCGGACGCGATGCCTGCCACGAGTCGGCCGAGCAGAAGCACCGCGAGGTTGTCGCCGCCGACCAGGAGGATCACGGTCGCGATGAACGAGAGCACCAGGACAGGACGCATGACCCGGCGTCGGCCGATGCGGTCCGAGATCGGCGCGACGATCAGCAGCGCTGGGATGAGGCCGAGGGCGTATGCCCCGAACAACGCCGTGACCGCCTCGCTCGAGGCGCCGTCCTCCTCGCGGTAGACCAGCAGCATCGCGGCGAACTGGTTGGCGCCCCAACCGACCGCGAACAACGCTGCGGCGACCCGCAACCACGCGGGAACACGGGTCGTCAGGTGCACCGCTTCACTGTAGGGGCGGGTGCGGACAGTCAAGCCGTGCGGCCGGCGAGGTCGAGGCCGTACAAGGCCTTGGCGCCGTCGATCTCGGGGACGAGGACTTGCCAGCCGCGCCCGCCATAGAGTCGTGCAGCGGCCCCTTGGTCGGGTGCGGTGGCGAGTAGGGCCTTCTGCTGCGGTAGCCCTTCCACGAGGCGATCGTGCAGCAGTCCGGCAATGCCTTGCCCGCGATGCGCCGGGTCGACGACGATGTCGACGAGCTCGAAGTGGTCGCCGACCCACGTCTCGACGATGTCGGCAGGGGCCGCGCCGGAGAGCCAGTCGCTCCAGAACTGACCGTGCTTGCCCGTGAACCCATACGCGTAGCCGGAAACCTGATCGTCCGTCGTCGCCAGGACCATGCGGAACCCGGCGCGTCGCGAGTGCCGCTTGATCGTCGAGTTGACGAAGTTGTCGGCATCGAGCTGGCTCTCAGGGAGCGCCGCGTCGCCGTAGGCCGCGAGGTAGATCGCGGCAAGAGCCTTGCGGGTCTGGGCGTCGATCTGCTTTCGGGTCAGGGCCTGCACAGTCGTCGTCATGACACCTTGCAACCCGTTGCAGCGTGCATTCATTCCGGTTGTGGATCAGATGTGACGATGATCAACCCGCGGCATGCGTGAGCCGCGTCGCTCGCGGGTCGCGTGCGGGCTGAGCTGGATCAGGCGTACGACTCGGAATCGGTGCGGTCGCCAGGGCTCGAGGGTCTCGGCCAGCTCATCGTCATCGAGGGGACGTCCGACCAGAGCAGCGCCGACGTCCTTGCCGACGTGATAGTCGCCGAACGGGACCGCGTCGGCATCGCCGAGGGCGCGGCTGCCGACCTCGGCGGCGGTCCACACGCCGACACCGGGGATGCTGCGCAAGCCTCGATAGACGGCCGCGTGATCACCGGTGTGCGTGGTGGCGAGCCGCTCGAGCTGCGGGCCGAGGCGCGCACACGCTTGTGCAGTCCTGGCGCGCTGCGGGTCCACTCCGGCGCGGTGCCACTCCCACGAGGGGATGGCAGCCCATTGCTCGGCGGTCGGGAACACGCGCATGCCGGCGGGCGCCGGACCGGGCGCGGCCTCGCCGTACCGCACATGGAGTCGCCGCCACGCGGCAAACGCATCGAGACCAACGACCCGCTGCTCGATCACGGCCGCGATCAACGCTTCGAGGACGCGCCCGGTGCGGGGGACGCGCAGGCCGGGATGGCGGCGAAATGCATCGGCCAGGATCGGGTGAGCGGGTTCGAATCCTGAGGGGTCGTCCTCGGCACCGATCAGCGCTGGCAACCCGTCGAGCAGCTCTGCGGCGCCGGGTCCCCACGCCTCTGCCCGGACCAGCACGGGTTCGAGCTGCCGCAGCACGTACGTGACGGGGCCGCTCGCCATCCGGCTGGTCCGCCACAGGTGGTTGCCGTCATGGCGGGTCGTCGGGTCGCCCTTGCCCTTGCGAAGCATGCTCAATGTCAAGGCGGCGTTGACGGGGGTCTCGAGCCTCAACTCGCGCCTCAGCGAGACCTGCGATGCCGTGACCATGAGCCCAGTGTGCCCCTCGCCACCGACGGCAGGTCAGATCAGTCGTCGAAACCGCGGTCGAAGTCTCGCCAGCAGCCGGTGCCACCACGATGGGGGAGCAGAGGCTGCTTCATCGCGGCGAATCTGTTCCATGATCGACTTCTGCCGTGCCACCCTCGCAGTCCGGCGCTCGTTCCACGCAGTGATCTCGCGGTCGACATCGCGCAGGGGAGTGATGACCGGTGGGCCGCCCTGGAGCTGGCGTCGCGCCTCCACGACGCGGGCGTTGAAGTCCTCGACCACCCCGCGTACGCCGTCCGGCGTGGTCTCGCGATCGAGGGTCTCGTCCATACGGGAGTCCTCGGTCCGCAAGGCCAGCGCCGGCGGGAGCACGCCGGTGATGCGCTCGCGCTCGATGAGGCGCTTGAGCCACCAGTCGGGGTCATGGGGAGCATCGAGGTCCGGGATCGGCTTGCCGGTGCCGGGCAGGTTGTCGAACTCGCCGCGCCGCATCGCCTGCTGGACCTGGAGCTCGACCCACTGCGTCTGGTTGGTGAGGCGCTTCTCCCGCGCTTCGGCTTCGTCCTGATCGTCCTCGCCGGTCGCCGCCGCTTCTGCCTCGAGGCGCAACCGATATTCGTGCCTCTTGCGGTCGCGGGCACTCATCAGGATCACTCCTTCAGGTCGTGCGCCAAGCCTAGCTGGGGCGCTGGAGCAGCACGACGGCGTCGACGAGGTCGCTGAGCTCGCCGTGGTGCATGGCCGTGCGTTCGCGGACCTCTGATGTCACGATCCGCCACCCGTCGAACAGCCCGACGATCTCGTCCGTCGTGAAGAGGCGTTCGGGGTGATCCTTGCCGATGTGCTCGGACGGATAGTGCCCGACCACCAGCAGATGGCCACCGCGCCGGACGGCCGCGCCGAGGCCCCGGAATGCCTGTGCGCGAGGCGGGTCCGGAAGGTGGAAGAACTGGGCCGACACCAGGTCGTACGAGCTGGCCGCCGGGGGATCGGCGACGAGATCAGCACGCTCGAAGGAGACATCCACGCCCGCCAAAGACGCGTGTCCTCGCGCGCGATCGAGGGCGATCTCGGAGATGTCGATCGCCGTCACGTCCCAGCCGTGCTGCGCCAGCCACACCGCGTCAGCGCCCTCGCCACAGCCGACGTCAAGAACCGTGCCAGGGGTCAAGGACGTCGTCTCGGCGACGAGTTGAGCGTTCGGCTCGCCGCTCCATATCGTGTGCTTCTCGGCGTACATCGCGTCCCACTCTGCGGCGGCATCGGTTCCCGAAGATGTCATGACACCGACGCTATCCCGGAGGGGCGGAACCACTCTGTTTGGGCGATTGGCGCCTGTGGTTGACTCGCTTGCAGACACACCGTCACCCCAACTTCACGAGGCGCGCTCACTTGTCCGACCAACAACTCATCGAACACATGGACACGCTCCGGGACCGGCTTGGCTATTGGCTGCAAGGACTGCCTCCCGGAGAGCGGCTCGAGGCGTTGGCGACGGTCCACGAATCGCTGCAGCTGATGAGCCAGATGGTCAAGACCGTGCGGCGCGACACTCTCGTCGAACTCATCGACAAGCGCGGAATCGAGCGGGTCAGCGCGGCGCTCGGCGTCAGCGAAGAGCGGGTCCTGCGGCTCATCGCGCAGCGCGTTTCCTGACAGAGTCTCGCCTTTCACCAGCGCAAACGTTCACTTCCAACAGGCTATTGCGGCCTCGTGTGAGCCGGGTTACAGTTTGGTCCACACAAACCGAACCGAATTCAGGTTCCCCGATCTGAGGGCCACGCTTCGCGCGGCGTACGAGGAAGCGAGACCGCAGATGACCACTCCCGCTGAAGAGCAGACCGAGATCTCCCAGCGAGTGCCCACGGGATGTCCCGTCATCCACCTCGACGCGTCAGCGCCGTTGGAGGCGGGCGCGCACTGGGAGAAGGCCAACGAGCTGCGCGAGACCAGCCCGGCGTTCTTCAACACCCATGCGCAGGGCTACTGGGTCTTCACGCGGTATGACGAGGTCCGCGAGATGTACCAACACCCGGAGATCTTCTCCAGCGAGGCCATCACCCCGTGGGACCCCGATCCGGTCTATCGTTTCGTGCCCACCCAGATCGACCCGCCGGATCACGCCAAGTACCGCCAGCTGATCAGTCGTTGGTTCGCCCCCAACGCGGTCAACCGGATCACCCCACAGGCGCACGAGATCGGTCAGCGCCTCGTTGCTGAACTCGCGCCGAAGGGGGAGTGCGACTTCGTCAGCGACTTCGCGATGCGCCTGCCCACGGAGATCTTCCTGACAATCATCGGCGTGCCCAACTCCGACGCCGACCTGTTCGTCCCTTGGGTCGAGGACTTCTTCGCCGGATTTGGCGGCGACCTCGAGCAGCAGACCGCGATGGGGGCGGCGCTCGGCGGCATCCGGGGGTACTGGGAAGACGTGCTGGAGGATCGCCGCCACGATCAGACGCCTCGTGAGGACGACTTCGTCTCGCTCCTGGTGAACTCCACGATCGACGACGAGCCGCTGGGCGACACGCTGATCCTGGACATCCTGACGGTGCTGGTGCTGGCCGGGCTCGACACGACTCGCGGACAGCTGGGCTACCTGTTCCGTCACCTCGCCGAGAACCCCGACGACCGGCACAGGCTGATCGCAGAACCGGAGCTGATCCCCACGGCGGTCGAGGAATCACTGCGGATGTACACGATCATCTTCGGAGACGGCCGCAAGGTGGCACAGGACACCGACTTCCACGGCTGCCCGCTGAGCAAGGGCGACATGGTCTACGGGCTGGTGTCCGGCGCCAACCGGGATCCCCGCGTCTATGAGAACCCCGACGAGTTCATCGTCGACCGCAAGGCCAACAACCACCTCGGCTTCGCCGGCGGACCGCACCGCTGCCTTGGAGCGCACCTGGCTCGCCGCGTCATGCAGGTCGCGGTCGAGGAGTGGCTGAAGGTCATCCCTGACTTCGAGGTCAAGGCCGGAGATCCGCTGATGGAGCGCGGCGGTGGCGCGATGTTGACGCTGCTCACCCTCCCGTTGACCTGGGAGGTCCAGTCATGAAGCTGACAGTGGACGTCAGCATCTGCCGAGGGCACGGGCGTTGCTATTCGCTCGCCGAGGGCTTGCTGACATACGACGAGGATGGCTACGTGACCCCCCGCGGCGAGGTCATCGACGTGCCCGCCGACCAGGCCGAGTTCGCGCGAAACGCCGCCGACTCGTGTCCAGAAGGCGCGATCGACATCCTCGAGGACTGAGCCTCAGGCGCGGTTGCCGTTCGGCTTGACGACGTACCACGTGCCGCCGTTGAGGAAGATGTCGTGGCACTCCACCTCGCCGGGGCCCTCGTGCGCGTAGTAGTAGAGCGGGTGGCCGCCGTATGTCACCTGGTTCGTCCCGTCGGAGCGTTCGGTGGTGCCGAGCAGTGACTTCTGCACGGCATCTCCGGCCACCGGCTCGCCGTCGGTGAGCACCGGTGGCCACGCCTTTGCGCAGTCGCCGTAGCACTTGGGCTCATCCGTGGTCTCGACGTCGAACAGATAGATCGCCTGCTTGCCCTTGTTGAAGAGCATCGGGCCGAACTCGCTGTCAGCGACGATGATCTCGGTGCCTGCCTTCGGGACTGTCGGAGAGTCGCTCGACGGTGTGGGCCGAGGTGTCGTGGTCGTGGACCCAGTGCTTTCAGGAGGCTTCGATCCTCCGTTGTCTCCGCATGCGGTCAGCAGGAGGCAGGCAAGGAGCGCTGCGATCCACCGTCCGGTCATGTCCTGAGTATGGCCCCAGACCTGGTGTTGCGCATGTGCAACGCATGGTTGCAAGTTGCGAAAGGCGCATGCTACGTTGATAGGCAACCAAAGGTTGCATATCAGGAGGAAAGCATGGAGTTCGCCAGCATCGACCGCGAAATGCACATCGACGCATCACCCGAGGTGGTGTTCGAGGTCATCAGCAGGCCTGAGCACATCCGTGAGTGGTGGTACGCCGAGACGGACGTCCGGCCCGAGCCCGGGTCGGTGGGGGAGCTGGTGTGGGCCGACGGCGACGATCCGAGAGCACACGTCGAGTCGATGACGGTGGTAGTCGCCGAACCGCCGCGGCTGTTCAGCTTCCGGTGGACCCACCCGGCGGGGGAGGCCGCCCGCGAAGGCAACTCCAACCTGGTGACCTTCGAGCTCGTCCCTTCTGGCACGGGCACATTGCTCCGCTTCAGCGAGACAGGTTTCCGGGAGCGTGGCTGGGAGGCCGCGGTGCTCGAGGAGAGGTACCTCGACCATGGTGTGGGCTGGGACAAGTTCGTGCCTCGCATCAAGGCGCACGCCGAAGCGCTGGTGTCTGCTCCATGACGGTCACGATCAACGACGACTTGTGGTCGGCGATCGGGGACCCGACCAGGCGCCGGATGCTGGATCTGCTGCTGGCACGGAGCGCGGGAACGGCGACCTCGCTGAGCGAGGAGCTTCCGGTCACCCGTCAGGCCGTGGCCAAGCACCTCACGGTGCTCGACCGGGTCGGCCTGGTCCATGCGACTCAAGCGGGGCGCGAGAAGCGCTATCAGATCGATGAGGCCCAGTTCGCGCGCGCCGTTGCCCAGCTCAACGCGGTCGGCAACACGTGGGACGCCCGACTCCGCCGGATCAAGCAGATCGCGGAAGCCATCGAGAAGACGAATGCACCTGATTCAACCAACTAGTGACCGCGACCGCGGCCCACGAACCGAAAGAGGAGAAGACCATGGTGGACATCCTGCATCGCGTAGGAATCACGGCATCGCAGGGCGCGGTGTACGAAGCGCTGACCACAATCGAGGGGTTGACCGGGTGGTGGACCTCCGACGTCCGCGGCGACGGCGATGCCGGCGGCGTGGTCCAGTTCCGCTTCCGCTTCGATGACTCACCCGACCCTGATGGCTTCGACATGAGTGTGCTGGAGGCCAAGCCGGCCGAGCGCGTGCTCTGGGAGGTCGTCGACGGCCCAGGGGAGTGGCTCGGGACGCAGGTCAGCTGGGACCTTCGCACCGAGGGGGACTACACGATCATCATGTTCGCCCATTCAGGCTGGCGCGAGCCCGTGGAGTTCATGCACCACTGCAGCACCAAGTGGGCGACGTTCCTGGTGAGCCTGAAGGCATACGTCGAGACGGGCACCGGGGCGCCGGCGCCGAACGAGGAGAGGGTCGGCGACTGGCGCTGAGGGACGCTCAGGTTGACGGCTCGGCAAACCAGATCGTCCGGTGAGTCCATTCGCCGGGGCCGAGCCGCTTTCCTGAGCACACGATCAGCGCGACCTGGGGGCTGCCATCGCGGTCGTAGTACGGTGCGTAGCCCTTGCTGGCGAGCACTTCGATCCGCTTGGTCACGGTGTAGCAGAGCTCAGAACGGTCACCGCGAAGGATGATGCGACCGCCTTCATCGAGATTGCTCAGCATTGTGTTGCCGACAGCCGAGCCGTCGGGCCACGTATGGGCGTTGAGCAGGACGTTGCCACGGTCGGACCCCGGCTCGATGCCGGGCGGCCGGTCCCAGGCGAAGGCGAACTTGGCGGACGTCGGGGGCACACGCGGGACGTCGTTCGCGTCGCGGGGGAGCGCCATGACCTTGCCGTCCTGAATGACGTCGGGGATCGAGATGCTGGTCGGAGTGAAGGGTGCGGTCGCCGGGTGAGCGCAGACGCCCGTCGCGCGGGTCGTCGCGGGGGCCGTCACCGCGTCGAACGTGGGGGAATTCATCGTGAACGGTTCTCCGGACGCCTGCGGCCGCAGTGTTGTCCAGGCGAGGACCACAGCCGCGGCGAGAGCGAGCAGCAAGAGGACGGACGCAAGCCCTCGGGGCTTCACTCGCCGACGTACCACTCTGTCCATCTCTCAACGGTATGCCCGCAAGACGTAGTTGGCGCCGTCTAGGGGCCGATCGTTCTATCTGGGCGTCAGCACGCAGAACTCGTTGCCATCAGGATCTGCCATGACGACCCAGCTGACGTCGCCCTGTCCGATGTCGATCCGCTTGGCGCCGAGCGCGATGAGGCGATCAACCTCGGTCTGCTGGTCCTCGCCAGTGGGGGGAGCGATGTCGAGGTGCAGCCGGTTCTTGCCAATCTTGGGTGCCACCGGCGGACCACCCCACGACATCTTCGAACCGCCCTGCGGCGACTGGATCGCGGTCTCCTCGTCCTGGTCCCAGACCAGTGGCCAGCCAAGAGCTTCGCTCCAGAAGTAGCCGACCTCTTGAGAGCCGTCGCAGTTGATCGCCCCGATGAAAGCGGTGTCGGCGAGGAAGTTGTTTCCGGCCTCGATGACGCAGAACTCATTGCCCTCAGGATCGGCGAGGACCACCTGTTCCTCGTCCGGGCTCTGACCGATGTCGATGTGCTGAGCCCCGAGCTCGAGTGCCCGGGCCACGGTTTGCTGTTGCTTCTCGGGAGTCGGGCTCGTCAGGTCGAAGTGGATCTGGTTCTGGCTGGCCTTCGTCTCCTGACTCGGGTAGAAGCTGACGCGGAAGTCGGTGCCATCGCTGGGGATGAGCTCGAAGCCGTCCTCATCGTCGGCGATCTCCCAACCGAGCAGGCCGGCCCAGAAGGTCGCCAGGCGTCGCGGGTCGTTTGCGTCAAAGGTCACCGACCAAAGGTTGGACGTCATCTCGGGTCCCCGTCTCCGAATCGTCGACTCACGGCGTCCCCGTGAGAACGGCAACGCTAGCCCAGTTGCTGGGCCGGGCCAATGACGAATGACCGGGTCAGGGGCCTTGCTTTCGAAGAATCACCGCGAGCGCCACGACACACACCCCAGAGCCCAGGAGCAGATATTGCGGTCCGCCCGGTTCGGGGTATGCCGGGTTGACCGGATCCCAGGTGCTGACCCACAACAGGAACAGGGCAAGCGCCACCGCGAACGACCCAGTCACGTACAGGACGATGCGGGTAAACGCCAGATTCCACACGGCCACCAACAGCAGGGCGAGTCCCACGCCGACAGCAATGAGGTGCGGAGCCCCCGCTCGCCATGTGATCCCGCAGTAGTCCGGATCGAACTCAGGATTGCCGTCGCTGCAACTGACCGCGAAGCCGTGGAAGAGAACTTCATTCGAGGCGTGAAAGGCGCCCCACAACATGAGTCCCATGGCGACAGGGACCCCGACGAGCAGTGCTCCGTTGCGGAGTCTCTGACCGATCATTGGCAAAGAGTAGATCCCGCGGGCAGGACCTCGACCCGACAGGGGACCCTGTTCAGCAGATCATACGTTCGGTTACCGGAACCTCTGCGTATCAAGATGCGTCGTATTCACAGGTCTGGGGTTTCAGATCGCCGAAGCTCTTCGCTCAGACGTACGAAGTCCGGCACGGAGACTGTGGGGGGAGCGACGCCCGGAAGCGGGCTCACGCCGGGTCGGGTAACGAGTGCCGTCTTCATCCCGGCCGCGGTTGCCCCAGCGATGTCCCAGTCATGTGCCGCCACCATGACGGCGTTAGACGCGGCCACAGCCCTGGCTCGTAGGACGTGGTCGTACGCGCCGGCCGCCGGCTTCAGGATGCCGGCCTGTTCGGCCGAGAAGATGTCGGAGAACACGTCAGACAGCCCCGCATTCTCGATCTGGGCCTGAGCGGCCGCAAGAGGGGAATTCGCCAGGACGACGAGCTCGTGTCCGGCGTCGCGCAGCTCGAGGAGTCCGCTGCGGACGTCAGGATGTGAGGGGAGCGAGCGGAGCAGCGCACCCACGGCCGCCCGATCGTCCGGGTCGGGTTGGCGGCCATGATTCTCCACGACCACGTCGACACATGCTCCCGCGATGTGGGCAAAGTCCCGGTACTCGCCAGTGGCGGTGATCGTCAGCGCGGTGTGGATCACGAGGGAGAACCACTCGTGCCGGGCCGCCCGGTCGCCGGTCAGCTCGAGGAACTTCTCGTCAAGAGCCTGGAGGTCCAGCATGGTCTCGTTCACGTCGAACACGCACAGCATCGTCTACTCCTAGGTACGATCAAAGTAGTACCAATGGTACGATAGATCTCGTACCATTGGCCAGAGGAGCGGAGATGAAACATGAGCAAGGAGCTTCCTGTTCCTATGCTGGCCGCCGTCGAGCTCGGGACCGTGATGGCAGCGCTGGCTGATCCGCACCGCGCGGGGGTCGTTGCGGCGTTGGCTGCCGAAGACGGCCTCAACGAGGCGGGGGAGCGGGCATGCGCATCGTTCGCACTCCCGGTCGCCAAGTCGACGCGCACGCATCACTGGCGGGTCCTTCGGGAAGCCGGACTCATACGTCAACGCGATGCCGGCAACGGCACATTTGTACGTCTGCGACGAGACGAGTTCGAAGGCCGATTCCCAGGGCTGCTCGATGTCTTCACACGCCTTGCGGCCCGATCTGGTTCGTAACCTGGTCGATAGATGAACACTGCTGCGCGTGAGGGGAGTCGTGGTCGCGGTGAAACGACCTATCCCGCCGCGATACGCAGACTCCTAGTTGACATAATGTGCATTATCGGACAAACGGGTTGAGCGGCAATGAGTCTGGCAAGGTCGAGCTGTGAGCCCCCGATGCATCGTGCGGCCAGCGTTGGGTGGCGACCTGATGAGCGTGCTTGGCGTGCTGGCACAAAATCAGGCTGATTCGCCGTCGGATGGCGTGCCGTCGAAGCTGCAGGACGTGGCGTCGGACAAGCAGCTGGCGATGTGGGAACGCATTCAAGCGTCGCCTGACTGCCGCCCCGCCGCATTTGTCGAGGCAGTCGTCGTCGCGTACGCACATCGCCGGCAAGGCGTCGCGACGCTGGTCCTGGAGCGCTTGCTAATGGACGCTCGTGCTGCGGGCTGCTACAAGGTGCAGCTGCTCAGTCACAAACGGCACGCGAATGACGGCGCACACGATTTGTACGCTGGCCTGGGTTTTGTCCCCGAGGCTGAGGGTTTCCGGCATTACTTGACATAACGTCGAGGCCCCGCCTTCGTGAGGGCCGTCCGCGGCGATGCTTCGCCCTAGCAGGCCGCCACGTCACGCATCGTTCGCAACGTACGCCGCCAGGTGCTCACCCGTGAGGGTCGAGTGCTTGGCCACGAGGTCGGCGGGTGTGCCCTCGTAGACGATCTTGCCTCCGTCGTGACCGGCACCTGGCCCCAGGTCGATAAGCCAGTCGGCGTGCGCCATGACGGCCTGATGGTGCTCGATGACGATGACCGACTTGCCGGAGTCAACGAGCCGGTCGAGCATGCCGAGGAGGTTCTCGACATCGGCAAGGTGCAGGCCGGTCGTCGGTTCGTCGAGCACATACACAGCAGCGCCCTTGTCGCCCATCTGCGTGGCGAGCTTGAGCCGCTGCCGCTCGCCGCCGGACAGCGTGGTGAGCGGCTGGCCGAGGCTGAGGTAGCCCAGGCCGACGTCGGCGAGCCGCTCGAGGATCTTGAGTGCCGGCGGCGTGTGCGCCTCGCCCTCTCCGAAGAACTCGACGGCTTCGGTCACGGGCATCGCGAGCACTTCGGCGATGTTGCGGCCGCCCAGGGTGAACTCGAGCACTGCTGCCTGGAACCGCTTGCCCTCGCACTCCTCGCAGGTGGACTGGACAGTGGCCATGACGCCCAGCTCGGTGTAGATCACGCCCGCGCCGTTGCACGTGGGGCACGCGCCTTCGGAGTTGGAGCTGAAGAGAGCAGGCTTGACGCCGTTGGCCTTGGCAAATGCCTTGCGGATGGGCTCGAGCAGGCCTGTGTATGTCGCTGGGTTGCTGCGTCGTGAACCGCGAATCGCGCCTTGGTCGACCACGACGACTCCGTCACGACCGGCGACCGACCCGTGGATCAGCGAGCTCTTGCCCGACCCGGCGACACCCGTGACGACACAGAGAACTCCGAGCGGGATGTCGACGTCGATGTTCTGGAGGTTGTGCGTCGACGCGCCGCGGACCTCCAGCGTCCCGGCGGCCGAACGTACGGACTCCTTGAGCGCGGCCCGGTCGTCGAGGTGGCGACCAGTGATGGTGTCGCTCCCCCGCAGCTCTTCGACCGTGCCCTCGAACACCACTTCCCCACCGCCGGTGCCGGCGCCGGGTCCGAGGTCGATGACGTGGTCGGCGATCGCAATCGACTCTGGCTTGTGTTCGACGACCAGGACGGTGTTGCCCTTGTCGCGAAGCTGCAGCAGCAGGGCGTTCATCCGCTCGATGTCGTGCGGGTGCAGGCCGATCGTCGGCTCGTCGAAGACGTACGTGACGTCGGTGAGCGACGAGCCGAGGTGGCGGATCATCTTGGTGCGCTGCGCCTCTCCCCCGGACAAAGTGCCGGACGGCCGGTCGAGTGAGAGGTAGCCCAGCCCGATGTCGGTGAACGAGTCGAGGAGGTGCTGCAGCCCAGTCAGCAGTGGGGCGACGGTCGGCTCGTGCAGGTCGCGCATCCAGTCGGCCAGATCGCTGATCTGCATCGTGCAGACCTCGGCGATGTTCTTGCCGCTGATCTTGGAGGCGAGAACCTCCTTGGTGAGCCGCGTGCCTTCGCACTCAGGGCAGGTCTGGAACGTGACCGCCCGCTCCACGAACGCCCGGATGTGCGGCTGCATCGCGTCGACGTCCTTGGAGAGCATCGACTTCTGGATCTTGGGGATCACACCCTCGTAGGTGAGGTTGATCCCCTCGACCTTGATCTTGACCGGCTCGCTGTAGAGCAGCTTGTCGAGGTCCTTCTTGCTGAACGTGCCGATTGGCTTGTCCATGTCGAGGCCGGCACCGCTGAAGATGCGGCCGTACCAGCCGTCCATGCTGTAGCCGGGAACCGTGAGCGCGCCCTCGCTGAGCGACTTGCTCTCGTCGTAGATCGCGGTGAGGTCGAAGTCGCTGACCGCGCCCATGCCCTCACAGCGCGGGCACATGCCGCCGAGATAGACGGCATTGCGTACGACACTCTTCTCTGTGCGCCCGGCCTTTTCGGTGCTC
Source organism: uncultured Actinomycetota bacterium (assembly GCA_963817425.1). Classification (GTDB taxonomy): domain Bacteria; phylum Actinomycetota; class Actinomycetes; order Propionibacteriales; family Nocardioidaceae; genus Aeromicrobium. The sequence goes on along the minus strand of CAWFOH010000013.1, from coordinate 103,831 downwards.
ATGCTTCCGCTCGCGGTCCGGGTCGGGACGTTGAACGAGTAGGCGGTCGGCGGCCCGATGTGTGGCTCTCCGAGCCGGCTGAAGAGGATGCGCAGCATCGCGTTCGCGTCGGTCACGGTGCCGACCGTTGAGCGGGGGTTGGCACCCATACGTTCCTGGTCGACGATGATCGCGGTCGTCAGCCCGCCGAGGAAGTCGACCTCAGGCCTGGCCAGAGTCGCCATGAAGTTCTGCACGAACGCGCTGTAGGTCTCGTTGATCATGCGCTGCGACTCGGCGGCGATCGTGCCGAACACCAACGAGCTCTTGCCGGATCCCGAGACCCCGGTGAACACCGTCAGCCGGCGCTTGGGGATATCGACGCTGACGTCCTTGAGGTTGTTCTCGCGCGCGCCTTGGACCCGGATCAGGTCGTGGCTGTCGGCAGCGTGCGGCTCGCGTGACTGGCTGTCGGTCCTCGTGGCCGTGCTCATGACACTTCTCCATCTGTTGGGCAGCGCCGCATGCGCGACCGCCGCCGGGGTCGTGGTTCGATCCAACCAGATCGGCGCTGCGGGTCAGGTCAGCTGTTGGATGCGGACCATGTTGCCTGCCGGGTCGCGGAAGGCGCAGTCGCGGACGCCGTAGGGCTGCTCGGTCGGCTCCTGCACGACCTCCGCGTCGCTGGCCTGGACGCGATCGAAGACGCCGTCGAGGTCCTTGGTGGCCAGCAGGATCCAGCCGAAGGTGCCCTTGGCCATCATCTCGGAGATGACGCGGCGCTCGTCCTCGGTGATGCCGGGATCGGCGGCCGGGGGCGCCAGGAGGATCGACGTGCCGGGCTGGTCGGGCGGTCCGACGGTGATCCAGCGCATCGTGCCCTGTCCCACGTCCTGGCGAACCTCGAAACCGAGAGCGTCGCGGAAGAAGGCCACGGAGGCGTCGGGATCGGTGTGCGGAAGAACCGTGGTGTGAATCGTGATGTCCATGGCAGTCACGTTAGTGGCGGCCCCGGACGGTTGCTTCTCGATTCCTGATCGCTCGGCAGCATGCCGAAGGTGGTGACATTCGCCGCGACGCGCAGAATGCGCCAAAGTTGCAGGAACGGCGCTCTATCCTTTGCACATGAGTGACATCCAGCAACAGACGCGTCATGTCGCTCCGCCCGCGATTCGGGGCATGGACCTGACAGCGAAGGCGGGCCTGCTGATCCTGCTTGCGATCGCCGTGATGTTCCCGGACCTGGGTCACATGCGCGGCAAGGCAGCCGGCCTGCGGGCGGTCACCTATCCCCTGCTCGCGTTCTCGGTCCCCGCGCTCTGGTACGTCTTCTGGCGTGACCGTGCGTCGTTCCCCTGGGTCGCCGACCTGCTGGTGACCGTCACCTGCTTCACCGACACGCTCGGCAACCGCATGAACATGTACGACACGATCGTCTGGTTCGACGACTGGATCCACTTCATGAACACCGGCTTCCTGACCGCCGGCGTGATCCTCCTGACGCTGCACCGCACGGCGACGCTCCGGGCGACTTTGGAGCGGGCTCTCGCGTTCGGTGCCACCGTGGCCATCGGATGGGAGATCGCCGAGTACTACGCCTTCATCAGCACGTCGTCTGAGCGCCGTGGCGCCTACACCGACACGCTGGGTGACCTCTTCCTCGGCACAGCTGGCTCGGTCGTTGCGGCCCTCGTGGTGCACAGCCTGTGGCGCATGGGTCGGCTCGCATCGGCCGCGCCCCAGCTGGAGCCGGTGAGGGCCTGACCCTCAGGCGGGCTCGTCGTCGCGCGGCGCGAGCAGCCAGGCGGCAATCGCTCCGCCCAGTGCGCCGAACAGGTGACCCTGCCACGAGATGCCGGGCCGGCCGGGGATGACGCCCCAGAGCACACTGCCGTAGACGACGAAGACCACCAGGCCGAGCGCGATCTGCCCGAGATGACGGGCGAAGATGCCGCGCACCATCAGGTGCACCAGCCAGCCGAAGACCAGGCCAGATGCTCCGATGTGCACGGAGTTCGAACCGCCGAAGAGCCATACCCCGAGCCCGCTGACGACCCAGACGATCGCGGTCACGGACACCCAGGTGCGTACGCCTGACAGAGCCAGCAGGAAGCCCAGCACGAGCAGCGGGATGGTGTTGGCCACGAGGTGAGCCCACCCGCCATGCAGCAGCGGCGCGAACACGATGCCGAGGAGGCCCTCGTCGGACCGCGGGCGCACGCCGTGACCGTCGAGCCGGCCATTCACGACCGTGTCGACGAGCTCGATCACGTAGAGCAGGGCGACGAAACCGCCCACCAGGGTGCCGGCGCGGGCCGGTGCCGAGATCACTGGCTCATCGGCGGCGGGCTGAGTCATGGCCCGATGCTAGAGGGTCGGGGTGGGTCTGGGCCCCCCTTCGTACGGGTCCCAGCGCCATCGTGTCCGCCGCCGAACCTCCATAGCGTCGAAGACATGACGACTCAGCAGCACGTACGCCCGACCGATCGCTACGTGAGCCTGTTCGGTGACCTGATGCGCGACGTGCGCGAGCAGGGCCTGCTCGAGCGGCGATATCTGTACTACTGGACCCAGATCACCCTCGCTGTTGGAGCGTTCGCGGCGATCTGGGTCGGCTTCTTCATGCTGGGCAACTCGTGGTGGCAGCTCGGGCTGGCCGCTCTGCTCGGGCTCGTCGTGACCCAGTTCGGGTTCCTCGGCCACGATGCGGCGCACCGACAGATCTTCGCGTCGGCGACATGGAATGCGTGGGCCGCGCGCATCTTCGCCGGGGCTTTTGCCGGCCTGAGCTTCGCCTGGTGGCGCGCCAAGCACAACCTGCACCACAAGGCGCCCAACCAGGAAGGAATCGACCCCGACATCGGTGCGGGCGCGATCGCCTTCACACCCGAGATCGTCAGCCAGCGCACGGGCTTCGCCGGGTGGTTCGCCCGTCACCAGGGTTGGCTGTTCTTCCCGCTCCTGACCCTCGAAGGTCTCAACCTGCACGTCGCCAGCGTGCAGGCCGCTCGTGACAAGACTTCGACCCAACCGTGGCGGCGCACCGAGCTGGCGATCGTCGTGACGCGCCTCTCGGCGTACGTGGCCGGTGCTGCTGGCGTTCCTCCCGCTGGGCAAGGCGCTCGCGTTCTTCGCCGTCCAGATGGCGGTGTTCGGCGTATGCCTCGGCGCATCGTTCGCGCCGGCGCACAAGGGCATGCCGATCGTCCCGCCGGGGATGAAGCTCGACTTCCTGCGCCGCCAGGTCATGGTGTCGCGCAATGTGCGTGGCAACCCGCTGACGGACGTCGCGATGGGTGGTCTCAACTATCAGATCGAGCACCATCTGTTCCCGAGCATGCCGCGCTGCAACCTCAAGAAGGCGCGGCCCACGGTGCGGGCGTACTGCGCGCGAGAGGGCATCGACTACATGGAGGTTGGGCTGTTCCGTTCGTACGCGATCGTCGTCGGCTACCTCAACAACGTCGGCCTGCGCGCCCGAGACCCTTTCGACTGTCCCCTGGCGGCGCAGCTCCGCGGTTGAGCGAAACTACCTCGAAAGTCCTTGTCACACTTCGCCGGACAGTGTCGTCTGAGGGGTATGACACCAACTGTGCAACGTACGTTGCTCCTGATATTGGCCGCGACCGGCGCCTACACCGGGCCGTGGGCATCGATCTCGCCGCGTTCCTTCTACGACTCGTTCCCCGGCTTCGGGCGGGTCTGGGTCGGCGTGGACGGCGCCTACAACGAGCACCTGATCCGCGATGTCGGTGCCACCTACACCGCGCTGTTGGTCCTCAGCATCATCGCGGCCGTCAGCCTGCAGTCGATCGCAGTGGCACTTGCGGGCTGGACCTGGCTGACGTTCGGGACCCTGCACCTCTCGTACCACCTGCCGCATCTGGGTGAGTTCGACGCGACCGACCAGGTGCTCAACGTCATTGCGCTCGGCGGTTCGGTCGTCGTCGCGGCGCTGCTGGTCCTTCCGCTTCGAGATCGGAAGGTCGCGGCATGAAGGTCGCAGTCGCGGGTGGCACGGGGACGGTCGGTTCGTACGTCGTCGAGGCGTTGACAGCTGGCGGTCACGATCCGGTCGTGCTGTCGCGTGGCCGCGGCGTCGACGTGGTGACCGGTGCGGGCCTGGATGATGCGCTGTCCGGGGTCGAGGCGGTCATCGACGTGAGCAACCAGTCGACGGCAAGCCGGAAGAAGGCGGTCGCGTTCTTCGAGGCCGCCACGACGAATCTGCTCGATGCCGGGCTCCGCGCCGGCGTACGTCACCACGTCGCCGTGTCGATCGTCGGCATCGATCGGGTCGGCCTCGGCTACTACGCGGGCAAGCTGCGTCAGGAGGAGCTCATCTTCGCCTCTCCCCTGCCGGCCAGTGTGCTTCGGGTGACTCAGTTCCACGAGTTCGCTGGTCAGGTCCTTCAGCAGGTGCCCGGCCCGATCGCGCTCATCCCGCGGGCACGAGTGCAGCCGATAGCCGCACGTGAGGTGGCGGCCGCACTGGTGGACCTGGCGCTCGGCTCCCCCGTCGGCAGAGCGCCGGAGCTCGCCGGTCCCCAGGAGGAGTCGCTGGCCGACATGGCGCGCCGACTCTTGAGATCGCGCGGCTCGCGCAAACCCGTCCTGCAGGTGCGGCTGCCGGTCGCCGGCGCCGCCGCGATGGCATCGGGCGGTTTGTTGCCGACCGGGCCGGGTCCGCGCGGCGTGCAGACGTACGAGGAGTGGTTGTCCGATCAGGCCACCTAGGTCACGTATGTGGTTAGCATCAGCCGCATGACCGTCGCGTTCCTGCTGACCTCGCTGATCGTCGTGGCCTCGCCCGGCACGGGTGTCCTCTACACGATGGCCGCCGGGTTGACCCGCGGCGCCCGCGCCAGCCTGGTCGCCGCATTCGGGTGCACCTTGGGCACGCTCCCCCACATCGTCGCCGCGGTGACCGGCCTCGCCGCCTTGCTGCACACCAGTGCCGTGGCGTTCCAGACGTTGAAGTACGCCGGCGTCGCCTACCTGCTCTACATGGCGTGGAACACCGTGCGCGACAAGGGCGCCCTGAGCGTCGAGGCCGGGACCGAGCCGAAGTCCGCTCGCCAGGTCATCACCTCCGGCGTGCTGGTCAACATCCTGAACCCGAAGCTCTCGATCTTCTTCGTCGCGTTCCTGCCGCAGTTCGTGAGCTCCGGCGAACCGCACTACGTGCTGCGGATGCTCGAGCTCAGCGGCGTGTTCATGCTGATCACGTTCGTGGTGTTCGTCGCGTACGGCGTCTTCGCCGCGGTGATCCGTGACCGGGTCATCTCCCGGCCGGCGGTCCTGACATGGATGCGGCGTACGTTCGCGGGGGCGTTCGTCGCCCTCGGTGCCAAGCTGGCGTTCGCCGAACGCTGACCGTCGGCATTCGGGCCCTGACGCCGGTACGGAGTCGGTCGTACACTCGCGCCATGACGACAGATCAGGGCATACACGAGCACATCTCGGCGCTGGTGGCCGAGGAGAAGGCGCTGCGGGAGCAGCTGTCCAAGCACGAGGTCACGCCGGGCGAGGAGCGCGCACGGTTGCAGAAGCTCGAGGTCGAGCTCGACCAGGCGTGGGATCTGCTGCGCCAGCGCAACGCCAAGCGTCAGTACGGTGACTCCCCTGACGACGCCGCTGAGCGTTCGCCTGACGTCGTCGAGAAGTACCTCGGCTGACGATGCAGATCACCCGATTCGGTCACGCCGCTGTCCTCCTCGAAGCCGCTGATACGCGCATCCTGATCGACCCAGGTTCCTTCAGCCTCGACGTGACATTCGATCTCGAAGGCCTCGACGCGATCGTCGTGACGCATCAGCATCCGGACCACATCGACCAGACCCGTGGACCCGAGCTGATCAAGCGCAACCCTGACGCGCAGCTGCTGTGCGACCCGGAGACCGCCTCGGTCCTGGAGTTCGGTGCCTGGCGAGAGCATGCCGACGGCATCGAGACCAAGGTCAAGGGCATCACTGTCCGCGGAGTCGGTGCGCGGCACGCTGTGATCGTGCCCGAGCTCCCCCGCATCGCGAATGTGGGCGTGCTGGTGAGCGCCGACGGCGAGCCCACCGTGTTCCACCCCGGTGACTCGTACGAGACCGCGCCTGACGGCGTCGATGTGCTGGCCCTCCCGCTGGCCGCCCCGTGGGGCAAGGTCAGCGAGACCGTGGACTTCGTCCAGCGGGTCTCCCCCACGACGCTCTTCCCGATCCACGACCGCACGATCTCGGAGCTGGCGTACGGCGTCTACTGGGGCCACGTGTCGAACTTCGGCGGTGTCGCAGACGTACGTCGGCTGGGTCAGGGCGATGCCGCAGAGGTATGACCGGCGCCGACGGCACCCGTATTTCGCCGAATTGAAATATCTCACAACTGAGATATGGTGAAAGGCATGACCGTTCGCGACGACTACCTTTCCCGTATCGGGGCACTCATCCGTGACGCCCGGCAGCACAGTGGCCTGACCCAGGCGGAGCTTGCCAGCGAGCTCAAGACCAGTCAGAGTGCCGTGAACCGCATCGAGAAGGGGCAACAGAACTTGACGCTCGACATGTTGGCCCGCATCGGCAGCGCGCTCGACTCCGAGCTGGTCACGGTCGGCACGTCCGGGCCCAGTCACCTGCGGGTCGCCGGCGGAACGACGTTGTCCGGCTCGATCGACGTCAAGTCGAGCAAGAACGCCGGCGTCGCTTTGCTGTGCGCCTCGCTGCTCAACGCCGGGACCACCGTGCTGCGCAAGGTTGCGCGCATCGAGGAGGTCAACCGCCTGCTCGAGGTGCTGACCTCGATCGGCGTCAAGGCGACGTGGCTCAACGAGCAGAACGACCTCGAGCTCATCGTGCCGGCGACGCTCAACCTCGCTGCGATGGATGCCGACGCCGCCAGGCGTACGCGGAGCATCATCATGTTCCTCGGGCCGCTGATGCACCGCTACGACGACTTCGAGCTGCCTTACGCCGGCGGCTGCGACCTGGGCTCCCGCACGGTCGAGCCCCACATGACGGCGCTGCGTCCGTTCGGGCTCAAGGTCGTCGCGACCGAGGGCAGCTATCACGCGACGGCAGCTGCAGGCGTCGGTCCGGAGCGGCCGATCGTGCTCACCGAGCGCGGCGACACGGTCACCGAGAACGCGCTGCTCGCCGCCGCTCGCTACGACGGTGTCACCGTGATCCGCAACGCGAGCCCCAACTACATGGTCCAGGACCTGTGCTTCTTCCTGGTCAAGCTGGGCGTCGGCATCGAGGGCATCGGCACCACGACGCTGCGTGTCACCGGCAAGCCGGTCATCAACTGCGACGTCGAGTACGCCCCCAGCGAGGACCCGATCGAGGCCATGAGCCTCATCGCCGCGGCGATCGTCACCAAGTCGAGCATCACGGTGCGCCGCGTACCCATCGAGTTCATGGAGATCGAGCTCGCTCTCCTCGAGGAGATGGGCTTCCAGTACGACCGTGGCGACGAGTACCCCGCCGAGAACGGCGAGACCCGCCTCGTCGACATCACGACGCACCCGTCACCGATGCACGCGCCGATCGACAAGATCCACCCCATGCCGTTCCCGGGCCTCAACATCGACAACCTCCCGTTCTTCGCGGTCATCGCCGCGACGGCCGAGGGCCAGACGATGCTCCACGACTGGGTCTACGAGAACCGCGCGATCTACCTCACCGAGCTCAACAAGCTCGGTGCCTCGGTCAAGCTGCTCGACCCGCACCGCGTGCTGATCGAAGGCCCCACGCACTGGAGCGGCACCGAGCTCGTGTGCCCGCCTGCGCTGCGGCCGGCCGTCGTCATCCTGCTGGCCATGCTGGCTGCCAAGGGCACGTCGGTCCTGCGCAGCGTGTACGTCATCAACCGCGGCTACGAGGACCTCGCCGAGCGCCTCAACGCCCTCGGCGCCCAGATCGAGACCTTCCGGGACATCTGAGCCGCAAACGTGTGTCGCGAGGCTCGCGTGAGATGAGGGCGAAGGGACTGATCCGAGACTGACTCAGCCCCAGGCTCCGGCCACCTGGCGCGTGGAGACGTTGACGCGGTTCCACACGTTGATCGCACCGATCGACAAGATCAGGCCGCCGAGCTGCTGCTCGTCGTAGTGGGCTGCCGCCTCCTCGTACACGTCATCCGGCACGGCGTCGGACGTGTCGCTCAGGCGCGTGACCGCCTCGGTCAGCGCCAGCGCAGCCCGCTCGGCGTCGTCGAAGTGGGGCGCGTCCCGCCATCCGGCGACTGTGTCGATCTTCTCGTCGCTCTCCCCGCCTTTCGCAGGTCGCGGGCGTGCATCTGGAGGCAGACGCTGCAGCCGTTGATCTGGCTGGCGCGCAGGTTCATCAGCTCGAGCGTCGTCTCCGGCACGCCGGTCCGAAGTACGGCCTTGCTGAGCGCCTGCAGCGCGTCCATGGCGCCGGGGACCGCGATGGCCGGGTTGTTCATACGTGCCTGCATGATGGTTCTCCTCAGATTCGTGTCACATCGTTGGCGTGTGATCCGTCAGAGCTATGACGAATCTCGAGAGGGGAATGTGACCGATGTCCGACACCGAGTTCCTGGCGGAGCGTTTCGAGCAGAACCGGACGCACCTGCGCGCCGTGGCCTATCGCATGCTCGGCTCACTGAGTGAGGCCGATGACGCCGTGCAAGAGTCCTGGCTGCGCCTGAGCCGCACCGATGCGGACGAGATCGACAACCTCGGCGGCTGGCTGACGACGGTCGTGGGCCGGGTGTGCCTCGACATGCTGCGCTCGCGCAAGACGCGCGGCGAGCAACCACTCGACGCCCGTCCGACCGACCCGGCGAGCGCCCCTGACGGCGTCGACCCGGAGCAGGAGGCGCTGCTGGCCGACTCCGTCGGGCTCGCGATGCTGGTGGTGCTGGAGAAGCTGACCCCCGCCGAACGCCTGGCCTTCGTGCTGCACGACATGTTCGCCGTCCCGTTCGACGACATCGCCCCGATGGTCGGGCGTACGCCTGACGCTGCCCGCCAGCTGGCCAGCCGGGCTCGTCGACGGGTGCAAGGCTCAGATCCGGTGCCCAACCCGCCTTTGGGACAGCAGCGCGAGATCATCGATGCGTTCATCGCCGCCGCGCGTGGCGGCGACTTCGAGGCACTCGTCGCGGTGCTCGATCCCGATGTCATCCTGCGCGCCGACACCGGCAGCGGTGTCCCGACGCTGGTCCGGGGTGCGCACCAGGTGGCGAGCGGGGCCGTCGCGTTTCGGCGGACCGGGAGCGAGAGTCGTCCGGTGCTGGTCAACGGAGCAGTCGGCATCGTTGCGCTGGTCGACGGTCGACCCATATCCGTGTTCGAGGCCACATTCGTCGACGGCCGGATCGCCACGATCGACATCGTCGCCGATCCGCACCGCGCCGCGACGATGGAGCTGACGTTGCTCGACTGACGCGCCGAACCCCGACGCGCTGGACCAGAGGGACACAACTGCACCCTGGAGGGCTTAGTTTGAGCGCGTGACCGGATATCTCGACGCCCCTCCCCTGGCGTTCGCACATCGTGGCGGGTCGGGGACGGCCGGCAACGTCGGGATCGAGAACTCGCTTGCGGCTTTCGCCCATGCGTACGAGCTGGGCTACCGCTATCTCGAGACCGATGTGCGCATGTCGTCCGACGGTGTCGTCTACGCGATCCATGACGCAGCGCTCGACCGCCTGACCGGGAGCCCGGACCCGGTGGCGGCGCTCACCGCCGAGGGCCTCGACCTGCAACGTCTCGACCAGCGCGAACCGTTCGCTCGCCTCGAGGCGATCTATGACGCGTTTCCGGACGCGCGCCTCAACATCGACGTGAAGTCCGACGACGGCGTCGAGGCGACGTGCGCGATCGTCGCGGCCCACGATGCCGTCGACCGGACCTGCCTGTCGTCGTTCTCGCACGGACGCCTCACCCGCATCCGCCAGATCCTCCCGAAGGTCGCGACGTCCGCGTCGAGGCGAGAAGTCGCGCTGGTCAAGCTCCTGCCCCGATTCCTGCTCAGGCCCCAAGCTGTATGCCTGCAGGTGCCGGCCGCCTTCCGAGGGATCCGGGTCGTCACCCCGCGGTTCATCCGCAAGGCCCATGCACTGGGGCTCCAGGTGCACGTGTGGACGATCGACGACGCTGATCAGATGCACGAGCTGCTGGACCTGGGCGCCGACGGCATCATCACCGACCGCACCGACGTCCTCAAGGACGTTCTCATCGCCCGAGGCACCTGGAAGGATCCGGCATGAACGAGCGCCAGCGAGGGAACCAAAGGGCTGTCATGCCGTCGCCTCCGTATCGTGGGTTCCTTTCGGGGGTGGCGGCATGACGAAGCCGCAGAAGATCAAGGCCAATCCGGAGCAGAAGGCGTGGTTCTTCTACGACTGGGCCAACTCGGCATACATCACGACGATCGGCACGGTGCTCTACGCGCCCTACCTCACCAGCGTCGCCGAGCGGGCGGCGTGCGGGTTCGTCGGCGACGACGATCGCAAGTGCGTCGAGAACCTCTCGGTCCTCGGCCTGTCGGTCTCGGCGGGCTCGCTGGTGTTCTACGTCGTCACGCTCGCGACCGTCATCTCGGCGTTCGTGCTGCCGATCGTCGGGGCGATTGCCGACCGCGTCGAGTCCAAGAAGACCATGATGGCCGGCCTCGCTTGGTCCGGTGCCGCCGTTGCGGCGCTGATGTTCTTCGTCACCGGCACCAACTGGCAGCTCGGTGCTGGGCTGCTGGTCGTGGCCAACCTGTTCTATGCCTCGTCGATCGTCGTCTACGACGCGATCCTGATCGAGATCTCCGAACCGGACGAGCGTGACCGGATCTCGTCGCGCGGCTGGGCATTGGGCTACCTCGGTGGTGGCCTGCTGCTCGCGGTCAACCTCGCGCTCGTGACGGTCAAGCCGTTCGGCCTGTCGACCGAGATGGCCGTGCGGATCAGCCTGCTGTCCGCGGCGATCTGGTGGGCGTACTTCACGCTCATCCCCTACCGCGGCATCAAGGATCGCGCGCCCAGAGGCGTGGTCCCCGTCGAGGGTGCGACGCTGATGCAGCGCAGCTTCGGCCAGCTGTTCCGTACGCTCCGCGAGCTGCGCAACTACCCCCAGACGCTGCTGTTCCTGATCGCGTACCTGTTCTACAACGACGGCATCCAGACCGTGATCTACTCGGCGTCGGTCTACGGCGACAAGGAGCTGGGCTTCGAGACCAGCACCCTCATCGCGACGATCCTGATCGTGCAGTTCGTCGGCGTCGTCGGAGCCCTGGTGTTCGGCCGCGTCGCGGCGCGGATCGGCAGCCATCGCACGATCCTGTACGGCCTCGGCGTCTGGATCTTGGTCGTGTGCTTCGGCTACTTCCTGCCGGCGGAGCAGATCGTGCCGTTCCTCGTGCTCGCCGTGGCGATCGGGCTCGTCCTCGGCGGCACGCAAGCGCTCTCGCGGGCGTTCTTCTCCCAGCTCATCCCCCGCGGCCGCGAAGCCGAGTACTTCAGCCTCTACCAGGCCTGCGAACGTGGCACGAGCTGGCTCGGGACGCTGGTGTTCGGCATCGTGCACCAGCTCACCGACTCCTACCGCCCGGCCATCCTGGCCCTCATCGTCTTCTTCGTCGTGGGCGGCGGACTGCTGTGGAAGCTCGACGCGCGCCAGGGCATCGTCGAAGCCGGAAATCAGGCTCCGACAATCGTGTGACCTCGCTCGCGTGTACGCGTGCGCGTTTAGGGGAATCTCATGTGCGTCATTTACGTTGTAAGAGGTAAGTAACACGAGAGGGGACGCACATGGCTGAACGTGCATTGCGAGGTGCTCGACTCGGAACACAGAGCTTCGAGGACGAGCGCGGCGTGGAAATGGCTCCCCGTCAGCAGGTCGAGTACGTATGCCCGGACGGGCACACGTTCTCGGTGACGATGGCGGACGAGGCGGAGATCCCGTTCGAGTGGGAAGACCCCAAGACCGGACAGATCGGTCAGCTCGCCGACGGCGTCAAGCCTGAGGGCAAGGCCGAGAAGCCGATCCGCACGCACTGGGACATGCTGCTCGAGCGCAGGTCAGAGGCCGAGCTCGAAGAGATCCTCACCGAGCGGCTCGAGCTGCTCCGTGGCGGGGAGATCGGACCGCCGCATCTCCACCGGCCTGCCAAGAAGAGCGCAGCGAAGAAGAGCACCACCAAGAAGAGCGCCTGAGACCCACGTCTCCGGCACGACCAAGGACCCCGGCTTCGGCCGGGGTCTTTTTCGCGCACAGGGCTGGGTGGCCTACCCCGACCGACGGGACTTGATCCGTCCAGGCTTGGAGATCAGTCGCTGGAATCCCCACACCGTCACGCGCCACAAGGCTTCGCGGACGATCGCCCCGCTCATCTTGGACTCGCCGCGCTCACGCTCGACGAACGTGATCGGCACCTCGACGATCGTCATGCCGGCGCCGAGCACGCGCCGCGCCATGTCGATCTGGAAGCAGTAGCCCTGCGAGGCCACCTCGTCGAGCGGCAGCCGCTCGAGCGTCTGCCGGCGGAACGCCCGGAATCCCCCGGTCGCGTCCTTGATCGGGATGCCGAGCATGAGGCGGGCGTAGAACGTACCTCCGCGGGAGATGAACCGCCGGTGCCACGGCCAGTTGACGACTCCGCCGCCGTCGACCCAGCGTGAGCCGAGCACGAGATCTGCTCCTGCAGCGCTCGCCTCGAGGAGCTTGCCCAGGTCCTCGGGGCGGTGCGAGCCGTCGGCGTCCATCTCGACCAGCACGTCATAGCCACGCTCGATGCCCCAGGCGAACCCCGCGCGGTACGCCGAACCCAGGCCCTGCTTGGTGTTGCGGTGCAGGACGTTGACGCTCGGATCCGTCTCGGCGAGCCGGTCGGCGATGTCGCCCGTGCCGTCGGGAGACCCGTCGTCGGCGATCAGCACGTCGACGTCAGGCTGGGCGCTGTGCAGGTGCTCGACGATCCAGCCGATGTTCTCGGCTTCGTTGTACGTCGGAATGACGACCAGAATGCGCGCGCTCACGGCTTCAGCTGTCCTTCTGTCGAGTGCCGAACCACCATGCTCCCAGCCCCAGCACCACCAGCAGGTACTCGAGTGGCGCACCGATGATCAGGGCCGGAGTCTTGCCGGACGCCAGCGTGACCTTGGCGCTGAGCGTCGCCGGCTCGTGCATCGGTGCGCGTTCGACGCTGTGACCGTGCGGGTCGACGACGCCGGTGATGCCGTTGGTCGACGGCACGACGACCCAGCGCCCGGTCTCGATCGCGCGAAGGCGCGAGATGTCCCACTGCTGCTCGGGCTGGGACGTGTTGGTGAACGCCGCGTTGCTGGTCTGCACGACGATCATCTGCGCCCCGCCATCGACCGCGCGGCGGGTCACGCTGTCGTACGCGATGTCGTAGCAGATCGTGTCGCCGATCTCGGTGGCGCCGATCTTCAGGGCGCCGGGCTCCTTGCCGGCGAGCATGTCGCGCGGGATGTCGCGGGCGAGCCGGTTGACGAAGAAGCCGGCCTGCTTGCGCCACGGCACGAACTCGCCGAACGGCACTGGCTTGAGCTTGACGTAGCGCTCCCCCGGGCCGTTCGCCGTCCAGACGACACCCGCGTTGTACGCGGTCGAGGCGGTCGGCCCGTCGAAGATGCCGCCGACCAGGATCGGTGCGCCGATGCGGGCCGACAGCGCCTGGATGCGCTGCCTGACCGGCTCGTCGAAGTACGGATCGGTGTCGGTCGAGTTCTCGGGCCACAGCACCATGTCGGGCCTCGGCACCTCACCGGCGTCGATCTTGTCGGCGAGCTTGTCGGTCTCGGCGGCATGCAGCTTGAAGATCTCGCCGATCGGCCAGGTCAGGAAGACCCCGGGCACATCGCCCTGCACGAGCGCGACCTGGCGGGTGCCGTCAGCCCCGGCGATACCGGTCGGCAGGACCGCTCCGACGCCCGCGACGGCCAGCACTCCGGCCACCGCGAGGGCCCTCGTACGCCAGGCGGTCGACGTCGCCAGCACCACGAGCAGGCTGGCGATGAGGAACAGCACCGCGCTCGTGCCGGGCATCGCGAGCAGCCGGGCGTACGACTCGAAGGGAGTGTCGATCGACGTGTGCGCCAGCCGGCCCCACGGGAAGCCGGTGAACGGGAATCGTCCGCGGGCCCATTCGCCCAGCACCCACACGCCTGCGCCCCAGAGCGGCCACCAGCGCAGCCGGGCCGAGGCTCGCAGGGCCAGCATGATCGGGATGTAGAACAGCGTCTCGGCGAGGACCAGCCCGACGTACGCGCCGTGGCTGACCGCGTTCATCCACCAGATCAGCGGACCCATGAACGACACGCCGTAGAGCGCACCGGTCAGCATGACCGTACGTTTGCGCGCCTCGCGCAAGGCGTGGGCCAGCCAGATCAGGCCGGCGACCGCCACGACCATGGCGAACGGCAGGCCGACGGGATCGAAGTTGAGCGAGGACAGCACGCCCAGCACGATGGCTGCGGGCCAGGCGACCCGCCCGCCCACAGAAGGTGTCACAGGACGACGAGCTCGCGCGGCGTGTTGTTGAGCACCTCGAGACCATCGGCGGTGCACACGGCGATGTCCTCGATGCGGGCGCCGAACCGGCCTTCGAAGTAGATCCCCGGCTCGATCGAGAACGCCATGCCCTCCTCGAGGACCAGGTCGTTGCCCTCGACGATGTAGGGCTCCTCGTGCGTCTCCTGGCCGATGCCGTGCCCGGTGCGGTGGATGAACAGGTCGCCGAACCCGGCTTCGGCGATCAGCGCCCGCCCGACGGCGTCGATGGACTCCGCGGTCACGCCGGGCCTGGCGTGCTCACGCTGGGCCTGCTGAGCGGCCTCCAGCACGGCGTACGCCTCGGCGTACGCCGGTGGGACGGTTCCGCCGGCAAGGTAGTTGCGGGTCGAGTCGGAGCAATAGCCCGCGGCGTTGGTGCCGCCGATGTCGACGACGACCGGATCGCCCTGCTCGATCACCCGGTCGGACAGCTCGTGGTGGGGCGAAGCGCCGTTGGGGCCGGAGCCGACGATGACGAAGTCGACCGTCTCGTGCCCCTCGTCGAGGATCGCGCGCGCGATGTCGGCGCCGACCTCGCGCTCGGTGCGGCCGGGACGCAGCCATTCACCCATGCGGGAGTGCACCCGGTCGATCGCCAGGCCGGCCTCGCGCAGGGCGTCGATTTCGTCGGCGTCCTTGCGGATGCGCAGCTGCTGGACGATCTCGCCTCCGAGCACCTGGCGTGCTTGCGGGAAGGCGTCGCGGAGCGCGAAGACGCGCGACGCCCACATGTGGTCGTCGACCGCGATCGTGCCGGCGTCGCCCACGAGCGAGGCGACCAGGGCGTACGGGTCATCGGTCTCGTTCCACGACTCGACCTGCACGTCGACGCCTGAGGCGATGGCGGCCGGCTTCTCGAGGGTCGGTACGACGAGGGACGGCTCACCGTGGGCCGGCAGCACGAGACACGTCAGGCGCTCCAGCGGGAGCGCCACGTAGCCCGTCAGGTAGCGAAGATCCGCCCCCGGCGTGATGAGCAGGGCATCGATGCCCTGCGATGCGGCCAGTTCCTGTGCCTTGCGCCATCTGCTCACGGGAAGACGATACCTGCGGGCCCCGCGTGCTCAGTCCGTGCAACCCGCAACCACACGTGACAGGGTCCGGCCGTCCACCTAGTGTGAGGAAACACACTCACGATCGGGGGATCCCACATGCGCAGAATCCTGCCATTGATCGCTGCCGTCACCATGACGGCCAGCCTTCTCGTTGCCGGTCCGGCCACGGCCAAAAGCCACAAGCCGAAGCCTGTCGACACCAGCAAGCTCACCAAGGCCGTCACCGTCAACGGCATCATGCAACACCTGCGACAGCTGCAGGTCATCGCCAACCGCAATGGCGGCAACCGGGCATCGGGCCTGCCGGGCCACACAGCATCTGCCGACTACGTCGCCAAGAAGCTGAAGCAGGCCGGCTACACGGTCAAGCGCCAGAAGTTCACCTTCCCGTTCACCCGGGAGCTGGAGCCCGCGACGCTGACCCAGCTGACTCCCACCGAGCGTGAGGTCGAGACCCACACGATGGACTACTCGGGATCGGGCGACGTGACCGGGCCGGTCATCGCGACCAACGACGTCATGATTCCCCCAGCCGCCGAGCCGAGCAGCACGTCAGGATGCGAAGCGTCCGACTTCCCCGCAGCTCCGGCAGAGCCGGCGATCGCGCTGATCCAGCGCGGCACCTGCACCTTCGAGGCCAAGGCCAACAACGCTGCAGCGGCCGGATATGACGCCGTCATCATCTTCAACGAAGGTCAGCCGGGCCGCGATGAGCTGTTGACCGGCACGCTGGGCAACCCGATCGGCATCCCTGTCGTGGGCGTGTCCTACGAGGATGGCGCCGCGCTCGCCGAGGCCGGCGTCACCGCGCAGGTGACCACCAAGACCGAGACGGACCTCAACCGAGAGACCGAGAACGTCATCGCCGACCTTCCTTCGAAGGATCTCAAGCACACCAACAAGGACCAGGTCGTCGTCGTCGGAGCCCACCTCGACAGCGTGGCCGTCGGACCTGGCATCAACGACAACGGCACCGGATCGGCGACGATCCTCGAGATCGCCGAGGAGATGGCCGATCTCAAGCTCACCAAGAAGCTCGAACGGCCGGTGCGCTTCGCGTTCTGGGGTGCTGAGGAGTCCGGTCTGCTGGGCTCGGAGCACTACGTCGCCGACCTGTCGGACGAGGCTCGGTCGAAGATCTACGCCAACCTCAACTTCGACATGCTCGGATCGCCCAACTACGTGCGGTTCGTCTACGACGGAGACGGCTCGGCCGGTGGTGACGCGGGACCGGCAGGTTCTGACGCGATCGAGAGCATCTTCACCGACTACTTCGGCGCGAAGGGGCTGGCCTCCGAGCCGACGGACTTCGACGGCCGGTCGGACTACGGCCCGTTCATCGAGGCAGGCATCCCGGCCGGTGGCCTGTTCAGCGGCGCCGAGGGTGTCAAGACGCCGGAGGAGGCTGTTGTCTATGGCGGCAAGGCGGGTGCGCCCTACGACGCGTGCTACCACGCAGCGTGCGACGACATCTCCAACCTCAGCACCTCTGCCCTGCACGAGCTCGGTGACGCCGCGGCTCATGCGACAGCGGTGCTGACGCTCTCCAAGAAGGGGCTGTTCCCTGACGGCAGCCTCAAGGGCAAGAAGAGCGCGGCCAAGGCACCCAGCCGGGGACCGCAGCTCGTACGCTGAGCAGCTCCACGAGTCGGCGCCATCACCCTTCGGGGTGGTGGCGCCGATCTGCGTGTTCGGCCCTCGCTCACGGCCCGGGACTGCCATGATGTGGCGACCGAACGTATGAGGGAGTCACCGTGCTGCTGTTGGATGGCGTGTTGGGCCTGATCGTGCTGGGCCTGTGGATCTTCTGCCTGCTCGACGTGATCTCGACCGACGAGTCTGTGTGCCGCAATCTCGGCAAGACCATGTGGGTCATCCTCGTGCTGTTCTTTCCCCTCATCGGCTCGATCGCCTGGCTCGTTGCAGGGCGACCTCAGACGGCCGCGACGTCGTCGATGCCCTACAAGGGCAATCACGGCCATCCGTCGTTCCCGGAGTACGACCGTCCCGGTCGAGCAGTTGCGGCGAACCCGGAGGATGACGAGGCCTTCCTGCGTGGCCTGCGCGAACGCGCCGAGGAACAGCGCAGGGCATACCGCGAGTCACAGCAACGTGAGCTCGGCGATCAGCAGCGGCGCGAGCTCGAAGAGGGCGACAGCACCGCCACGTGACGACCGCGCCGCACTAGGCTCGCCCCATGGCAAACGGTCGACTGCTGCTCCTCGACAGCGCAAGCTTGTACTTCCGGGCATTCTTCGGGGTCCCGGACTCCCTGAAGTCTCCTGACGGCACAGTCGTCAACGCCTTGCGGGGCATCCTCGACTTCACCTCCACGCTGACCACGCAGTACCAGCCCGAAGCGATCGTCGCGTGCTGGGACGACGACTGGCGGCCGCAGTGGCGCGTCGACCTGATCCCGTCCTACAAGACGCAGCGGCTCGACACCGAGGGCGGTGAGGCCGACACGACCGGTGGCCTGCTCGGCCCGCAGGTTCCCTTGATCGCCGAGGCGTTCGCGCTGCTGGGCATTCCCGTCGTCGGAGCAGCGGATGCCGAGGCCGACGACATCATCGGCACGTTCGCCTCGACGTGGGACGGGCCCGTCGACATCGTCACGGGTGACCGTGACCTGTTCCAGCTCGTCGACGACGCGCGAGGCGTACGCGTCCTCTACGTGGCCCGAGGGGTGTCCAAGCACGATGTGGTCGACAACGCGTGGCTCCGTGCCAAGTACGGCATCGACGCGGCGCAGTACGTCGACTTCGCCGTGATGCGGGGTGACGCGTCGGACGGGTTGCCGGGCGTCGCCGGCATCGGCGACAAGACCGCTGCGGTGCTGCTCAAGGAGTTCGGCGACATCGACGGCATCCTCGAGGCTGCGCATGACCGTTGGTCGTCGATCAAGCCGCGCGTACGCCAGTCGTTGCTCGACTCGGTCGACTACATCGCCGCTGCGCGCACGGTCGTCGCGGTCAAGCGGGACGCCTGTGACTTCGAGGTGCTCACGGCGCCCGTGCAGGAGGAGGCGTTCCGCGCGTTCGGCGAGACCTGGGGCCTCGGCGGTGCAACCGACCGAGCCCTCGAAGGCTCTGCTGCCCGGTTGAGGCTCAGCTGGTGATGCTGGTGTAGGCCACGACGCCGCGACGGAGCAGGTCGAGCGATTCGCGCGCGGTGTCCCGCAGCGGCCCTGGACCGGCGGCGTCGGCGATCTGCGCCACCACGTCGATCAGCTGCTTCATGGCGCGTACGAAGTCACCCGCGGCCAGGTCCATCTGGCCCAGCACGTCGTCGAGTGATGCCCCCATGCTCCACTGCCAGACCGCGTGCGCGAACCCGAAGTCGGGCTGGTGCAGGAACCGGACCCGGTGCTCGCGCTCGAGGCGTTGCAGGTCGGTGCACAGGTGGATCATCGTGTCTGCGACGACCCGCACCGGCTCGGTGGGGAAGCGTGGCGCCGGTGCGTCGTCAGCGTTGCGTGACTCGAAGGTCAGGCCGCTCACGACGGCGGCGAACTCGGCTGGCTCGAGGCCGTCCCAGACTCCCCCACGCAGGCACTCGCTGACCAGCAGGTCGAGCTCGCTGTAGAGCCGTTGCAACCGCTTGCCGTCGGCCGTGACCAGGTCGCCGTCGAGGTAGCCGAGCACGTCCAGCACCTCGCAGACCCGATCGAACTGCCGCGCGACGGTGTTCGTACGCGACTCGATCCGGCCGCGCTGGTTGGCGGTGTCGCGCTCGAGCTTGAAGTAGCGCTCGGCCCAGCGCGCGTGCGACTCGCGATCGGGGCAGCTGTGGCACGGGTGGTTGCGGAGCTTGTCGCGGATCGACGCGATCCGGGGATCCTCGCGAGAGACGCCCTCGCGGTACGGCTTGTCCTGCCGCCACGCGACGCCTTCGGCCCGGTTGCGCAGCTGCGACGCCAGGTCGCGGCGCGACTGCGGGTTGCGGGCGTTGAACGACTTGGGGATGCGCATCGTCGTGATGGGCGACACCGGGGTGTTGAAGTCGACCATCGCGAGCCGCCGGGCGTGCCGGTTGGCGGTCAGCACCATGGGCCGCGGGCCGTCGCTGTCGGTCGTACGCCCGGGATCGAGCACGACCGCGATGCCGGCCCAACGGCCGACCGGGACGTTGATGACGTCGCCCGGCTTGAGCTTGACCAGCGACTCGACCACGTCCTGGCGGTCAGCGGCACGGCGCGCCTTGGAACCGGAGGCCTCGATGTCGCTGAGCTCGCGGCGCAGTGCGGCGTACTCCATGAAGTCGCCCTTGTCGCACTCGACGCGCTCGCGGTAGCCCTCGAGCGCCTCATCGGCCTTGCGGATCTGCTTGGCGAGACCGACGACGGCGCGATCGGCCTGGAACTGGGCGAACGACTGCTCGAGCAGCTCGCGGGCGATCGTCCGGCCGACCTGGCCCACCAGGTTGACCGCCATGTTGTAGGACGGCTGGAACGACGAGTTGAGCGGATAGGTTCGCGTGCTGGCGAGCCCGGCGACCTGCTTGGGGTCGAGTCCCGGTTGCCACAGCACGACGCCGTGCCCCTCGATGTCGATGCCGCGGCGCCCCGCACGTCCGGTGAGCTGGGTGTACTCCCCCGGCGTGATGTTGGCGTGGGTCTCGCCGTTCCACTTCGACAGCTTCTCGATGACGACAGAACGCGCCGGCATGTTGATGCCGAGGGCCAGTGTCTCGGTGGCGAAGATGATCTTGACCAGGCCTTCGCTGAACAGGACCTCGACGCACTCCTTGAACGTCGGCAGCATCCCGGCGTGGTGCGAGGCGATGCCACGCACGAGCGCGTCGCGGAACTCGTAGTAGCCGAGGACGTGCAGGTCGTCCTCGGGCAGGTGCGAGCAGGTCGCGTCGACGACCGCGCCGATCTCGGCCTGCTCCTCGGGCGTCGTGAGGGTCAGCCGGGCATCGAGGCACTGCTTGACCGCCGCATCGCAGCCGACCCGGCTGAAGATGAAGCAGATCGCGGGCAGGAGGCCCTCGGCGTCGAGCCGCTCGACGACCTCGACCCGGCTTGCGGTCCGGTGCCGGCTGCGGGGCCGCTTGCCGCCCTTGCCCGGCCGTCCCTTGTGCATACGCGTGAACTGCCAGTCGTCGCGGGCGATGCGGGTCAGCGCCTGGTTGACCTCGACGCCCTGGTCATCGGCGCTCGACTCGAACAGCGGGAACATCTTGCGGCCCACCAGCACGTGCTGGTGCAGGGGCACGGGACGGCGCTCCTCGACGATCGTCACGGTGTCGCCGCGGACCTCGGTCAGCCAGTCGCCGAACTCCTCGGCGTTGGACACCGTCGCCGACAGCGAGACGACCGAGACCGACTCGGGCAGGTGGATGATGACTTCTTCCCACACGGCGCCGCGCATGCGATCGGCGAGATAGTGCACCTCGTCCATCACGACATAGCCGAGCGTGTCGAGCGTGCGCGAGCCGGCGTAGAGCATGTTGCGCAGGACCTCGGTCGTCATCACGACGACCGGCGCCTCGCCGTTGATCGTGTTGTCGCCGGTCAGCAGGCCGACATTCTCGGCGCCGTGACGATCGACGAGGTCGGCGAACTTCTGGTTGGACAAGCGCCTTGATCGGGGTCGTGTAGAAGCACTTGCGGCCGGTCTCGAGCGCCAGGTGCACGGCGAACTCGCCGACCAATGTCTTGCCGGAGCCGGTGGGCGCTGCGACCAGGACACCGTGGCCGTCCTCGACCACCTTGCACGCCTCGACCTGGAAGTCGTCGAGCTCGAACGAGTAGTGGCCGCGGAACGCAGCCAGGTGCGGATAGGCCCGGGCGGCGCGGGAATTCGCGTACTTCTCGGCCGGGGAGGTCATACGTCCAGACTACGCGCGGCGGGGTGATCTGCCGGTCACGGCGCGGGTGGCGCGAAGACCCGCAGCGCGCCGGGTTGCACGGTCGTCGTCATGGGCAGCGGGCCGAGCCGTTCGCCGTCCCCGTACGCCACGATGCCGGGCGACGACAGCGTCACCTCACGCACCAGGTGGCGCTCGAACTCGGGCATCGTGATGTGCGTGCCCTTGTAGAGCTTGGGGAACACGCGGATCAGCTTGCCCTTGCTGACCGGGTTGATGACCACGACGTCGAGCAGGCCGTCGTCCAGCGACGCGCCCTCGCAGATGCGGATGCCACCGCCGAACGACGGGCCGTTGCCGACCGCGACGAGCATCGCCTCACGCTCGATCGTCCGGCCGTCGAGGGTCAGCGTGAACTCCAGCGGTTCGAACTTGCGCAGCTCGGCGAGGATCGCGATGTTGTAGCGCATGTTGCCGCGCGGCCACGTCATGTCGTTGGCTCGCTCGTTGACCTTGGAGTCGAAGCCGGACGCGATGACGGTGGCGACGTACGCCTCACCGGTGCGGGCCAGGTCGATCGTACGGACGTGACCGGCGACGATCAGGTCGACCGCGGCGTTGACGTCCTTGACCGGTATGCCGAGCGAGCGGGCCGTGTCGTTGCCCGTGCCGGCCGGGATCAGCCCGAAGGCCAGGTCGGAGTCCGCGACGTGGTCGAGCACGCCGTGGAGCGCACCGTCTCCCCCGACGACGATGACCCCGTCGAGGCCGGCATCGATCGCCTGCTTGAGCTGGTCGCGAGCCGTCGGGGCGTCCTCGCCCTGGATCCGCGTCGTGACGTGCCCAGCATGGCCGAGCCGCTCGGCGGCTTGCGCGGCTATGGCCTCGCCGCGACGCTTGCCGGAGGTCGGGTTGACGACGAGCGCGTAGTGCATGCCAGAAGCGTAGGGCTAATCGTCGAGGGAGGAGAGCTCATCGTCGGCGAGCTCATCAGGCTCAGTCTTGGCACGCTTGCGATCCGTGAGCTTCGCGATGGCCTCGGAGATGAAGTACAAGATCGTCATGGGCGCGGCAAGGAACAACATCGTCAATGGATCCGTGCTGGGTGTGGCGATCGCCGCGAAGATGAAGATCCCGATGACCGTCCACGGTCGCGCCTTGGCGAGCTGTCGCGCGCTGACGATCCCGAGACGATTGAGCATCACGACGACAAGCGGGATTTCCGCCGCGACCCCGAAGACGAGCACAGTGCGGATGACGAAGTTGAGGTAGTCGCCCAGCGACAGCAGAACGTTGACCGAGTCGGGCGCGAAGCTGATGAGGACCTCGATGCCCTTGGGCAGCACCAGATAACCAACGACGACTCCACCGGCGAACAAGGGCGCGCCCGTCGCGGTCAGGAGGAAGGCCCACCGCTTCTCGTTGCGGTGCAGTGCCGGAAGAATGAACCCCCAGATCTGGCCGATCCACACCGGACTCGAGATGACGAGCCCGATACTCAGCGCAAGCTTGAGCCGGAAACTGAATGCGCTGCCGACACCACCGTTGAGGACCAGTTCGGCGTTGAACCCTTGGCGCTCAAGCAAGGGCTGAATGCCGTCGACGTAGGGCTGCTTGAGGAAGTCGAAGGCCTGCGGATAGATGATCCAGCCGACGACGGTGCCCACCAAGATGGCGAACACGCTGATTGTCAGTCGTCGGCGCAGCTCACGGAGATGGCCGACGAGCGGCATCGTGCCACCCGGCGGGGTGGATTTGCCGCGGCGAAGCGCCAAGCGTCAGCTCTGTTCGGGCTTCTTGTCCGCCTCGACAGCGGTGATGGCCTCAGGCTTGGTCTCATCGTCATCGTCATCGTGCAAGGCCTTGACCTCGGTCTTGAAGATGCGCAGCGCCTTGCCCGACCCGCGTGCGAGCTCGGGGAGCTTCTTGCCGCCGAACAGCAACAACACGACTCCGAGGACGATCAAGATCTCGGTGGGGCCGATCTGGCTAAGCATGGCTACTCCTTGGGGAAAGACTCACTGCTCATCGTACGCGTGCAAGGCTGCACGAGCGTCGTCAACTACCTGTGAACGCAATAAGTCTGGTTCGACAACAGTCACCGACCCGGCGTTGCGCAGCACGAGGCGCCGCAGCCACGCCCAGTCCGCACCGTAGAGCTTGGCCCGCCAGACCCCGTCGGAGTTCTGCTCCAGCAGGTCGACCTGGTAGTACTCGGTCAGCCAGTGCGCCCGCGGATGCAGGTCGACCAGGGCGTACGGGGTCTCCTCCCCGACCGTGAAGATGCCGTCGGACAGGTCCCGTTCCTGGACGTCGTGGTCCTCGGCGTCGATCTCGGTGACCTGCGCGTCGATGACCCGGTCCAGGCGGAAGAACCGCAGGTCCTGGGCCCTCAGGCACCAGGCCTCGAGATAGAGCTTGCCCTGCTCGGTGAACAGCCGCCGTGGGTCGACGGCGCGGTCGGACTGCTCGTCGCGCGCCACGGTCGCGTAGGTCAGCTGCAGTCGCTTGCCGTTGGCCAGCGCATGGACGATCGACGAGTGGATCGTCGGGTCGACCTCGTCGAGCAGCACGTCGACGGGTGGCAGACGGTGTCGCCGACGGCGCTCTCGAGCTTGGCGAGGGCGCTGTCGATCACGGTGAGCTCCGAGCCGCTGGCCGACGCGCGGAGCGTACGGAGGGCGACGATCAGCGCCACGCCCTCTCGGGCGCTGATGCGCAGTGGGCGGGTCATGAACTCGGCGTCGCGGATGTGCACGACACCGTCCTCCTCGAGCGCCGTGAGGTCGAAGTCGATGAGCTCGCCGGCGTACTCACCCGTGCCGGTGTACATCAGCAGGCGCAGGTCGTCGCGGATGACCTTGGGCGTGACGCCGAACTCGGCGGCGACCTCGTTGACCGGGATGCCGTCATTGCCCTGCAGGTATGGCACGAGGGCCAACATGCGAACCACTTGCTGTCGGGACCGGCTCATGCCTCGACACCCAGGCTGCCGCGGGCGGCTGCCGTGAGCCGTTCGATGACGGTCTCGCGTACGTCAGGAGGTGACACCACGACGACGTCGGGACCATACGAGGCGACTTCGGAGGCGAGCTCCCAGCGGGACGAATAGCGGATCTCCACCTCGTCGAGGTCGTCGCTCAGACGCGTGACCTTCTCGGCGAGGCGGCGCAGCGACTGTCCGCGGCCGGCACGGATCCGCAGCACCGCAGCGACGTCGGACGCCGGCGGGAACAGGTCGCGGGCGATGTCCTTCATGTCGATGCCCTCGGGCACCTCGTACGACCCGGGCGCGCCGATCGTCTCGACCTCGCCGATCACTCGCGACAGCCGGAAGATGCGGGCCTCTTCGCGATCGAGGTCGTATCCCCCGACATACCAGCGGTCGTGCCACGAGATGATGCCCCAGGGCAGAAGGTGCCGCTCCATGGGCTCGCGGCCGGGGCGGGCATAGACGAACGAGACCGGTATGCGTCGCGTGACGGCCTCCCACATCGTGTCGAACGACGGTTCGTCGGTCGACAGCTTGGGCTCGGCCATGCGCAGGACGCTGGTGTCGACATCGACGCCGATCGCCTTGAGCTTGACCAGCGCCGTGGTCGACTCGCTCGCCAGGCCGGCGTGCTCCCAGACCTGCGTTGCCAGGCCGATCACGGCTGCCTCCTCGCGGGTCAGCTCGAGGTCAGGCAGCTCCGCCTCGTCACGACGAATGCGGTAGCCCGGCTCGTCGTTGAAGTACTTGTCGTTCTGGCCCATCTCGACGGTGATGCCGAGCTCGCGCAGCTCCTCCTTGTCGCGCTCGAACTTGCGGTCGAACGCTTGCGGCGTTGAATCGCGGTAGTCGGCGATCGACTCGCGAATCTGGTCCTTCGTGAGGTACTGGCGACTGACCAGCAACGCGAAGATGAGGTTCATCAACCTCTCGGTCTTGCGTTCGGCCATGTCAGGAGGATGTCAGGAAGCGTCGAGCAAGTCGACCGCGAAGATCAGCGTGTCGCCCTTGCCGATCTTGCTGCCCTGGGGCGGCGAGTCGCCGTAGGCCTTGTCGGCCGGGCAGACCAGGACCACGCGGCTGCCGATCTTCTGCCCGATCAGCAGGTCGTTCCAGCACTTGATCAGGCCTTCGCCGCCGATCTGGAACGACGCGGGCTGCTTGGACCACGACTCGTCGAAGACCGTGCCAGTGGGATAGACCTGTCCGACGTACTGGACCGTCAGCGCCTGGCCCGACTTGACCTTGTCGCCCTTGCCCTGGATCACGACGGTCGCGCTCTCCTTGGTCTTCTTCTTGTCCATCGTCTTGGTCTTGGTGAAGCCGGCCGGGTGCTTGTCGGCGTCGAGCTTGAGCTCCGGCAGGTCGGCCGGCAGCTTCTTGCTGGTGCCGGTGACCTCAGTCGGGATCTTGGCGACGATGTCGAAGAGGAAGACCATGGTGTCGTCCTTCTTGATGTTGTAGGACGGCTGACCCGCCGTGCCGAAGCCATCCTTCGGGGGGATCGCGACGAGGACGCGACTGCCGACCTTCTGGCCCACGAGCCCCTTGTTGAAGCCGCTCAGCATGCCCTGGCCCAGGCTCACGGTGACCGGCTTGCCGGTGGCGTACGTGCTGTCGAACTGCTTGCCGGTCGTGCCGTTGACGCCCGCGAGGCTGATCTTGACCGAATCGCCGGCGGCGACCTTGTCACCGCCGCCCTTCTTGAGGACCTTGCTCGTGGTCTTGGTGACCTTGAAGCCCTTGGCGACCGTCACCTTGGGGCTCTTGGACGAGCTGACCTTGACGTCGTCGAGGCCGTTGCCGCCGGAGTCGCTACCGCCGCATCCAGCGAGAACGAGGCTGGTGGCAGCGACAGTTGCCAAGAGAATTCGACGCACGGGAACGACCTTCGGGATGGGAAAACAGATCGTCGATCATCCTAACGACAGGCGACAAGCGGCCCGTCGTCACATCCCGTCGATGAGCCGCTGCACACGTTCGTCGTGGGAGCGGAACGGGTCCTTGCAGAGCACGGTGCGTTGCGCCTGGTCGTTGAGCTTGAGATGCACCCAGTCGACCGTGAAGTCGCGTCGACGCTCCTGCGCCCGTTTGATGAAGTCACCGCGGAGGCGGGCTCGCGTGGTCTGCGGCGGTATGGACTTGGCGGCGAACACGTCGAGATCGTTGGTGACGCGGGCGACGGCGCCCTTGTTCTCCAACAGGTAGAAGATGCCGCGGTCGCGGCGAATGTCGTGATAGGCGAGGTCGAGCTGTGCGATCCGCGGGTCACCCCAGCTGAGCCCGTGGACGTTGCGGTAACGGTCGAGGAGCTTGTACTTGATGACCCAGTCGATCTCACGCTCGACGAGTGACAGGTCCTCGGACTCGACCGCCTTGAGGGTGCGCTCCCACAGGTCGAGCGCGCGCGTGATCGTCGGCGTGTGCAGCCCGTGCTTGTCGACGAACTCGGCGGCCTTGCCGAAGTACTCGGCCTGGATCTCGAGTGCGGACAGCTCGCGCCCGTTGGCGAGCTGCACCTTGCGGCGGCCCGTCATGTCGTGAGCGATCTCGCGGATGGCGCGGATCGGGTTGTCGAGCGTCATGTCGCGCATCGACACGCCGCCCTCGATCATGCGGAGCACCAGGTCGGTCGTCGCGACCTTGAGCAGTGTCGTGGTCTCGCTCATGTTGGAGTCGCCGACGATGACGTGGAGGCGGCGGAAGCGCTCGGCATCCGCGTGCGGCTCGTCGCGGGTGTTGATGATGGGCCGGGAGCGGGTCGTGGCGCTGGAGACGCCCTCCCAGATGTGCTCAGCGCGCTGACTGACCGAGAAGATCGTGCCGCGCGGGGTCTGCTGGATCTTGCCGGCACCGCAGATGATCTGCCGTGAGACCAGGAACGGGATCAGGACGTCGGCGAGACGGCTGAACTCCCCCTGACGACTGACGAGATAGTTCTCGTGGCACCCGTAGGAGTTGCCGGCCGAGTCGGTGTTGTTCTTGAACAGGTAGATGTCGCCCTCGACCCCGTCGTCGGCGAGCCGCTTCTGGGCATCGATCAAGAGGCCCTCGAGGATCCGCTCCCCCGCCCGGTCGTGCGTCACCAGGTCGACGAGGTCGTCACATTCGGGTGTCGCGTACTCCGGATGGCTGCCGACGTCGAGATAGAGGCGCGCTCCGTTGCGGAGGAAGACATTGCTGCTGCGGCCCCACGACACCACGCGGCGGAACAGGTAGCGGGCAACCTCATCTGGCGACAGTCGGCGCTGACCCTTGAACGAGCACGTGACGCCGTACTCGTTCTCGATACCGAAGATCCGGCGGTCCATGGCCTCAGCCTAGTCGCGCGGGCCAGCCGGCGTGGTGCGGCGCGCGAACGTCATTGACTTGTAGCGAGTCGTCTCACCCGACGCAGCTCGGCTCGGGCATCGGCTCGTCGAGAGCCTCGAGGGCTCCGAGGTCAGCCGGTACGACCGGCCGCCGGCGCTTGCGTACGACCCTCACGACGACCGCGAGGACGACAACGGCAACCACCACGGCGACGACGAGCGGCGTGTTGTCGAGCAGCCCGCTGGCGGCGAGACCCGCCCCTGCGCCGACCCAGACTGTGGACCACACAGCAGCACCGAGCACCGAGGCGAGCGCGAACCGGGGATAGCGCAAGTGCGCGGCCCCTGCGACGGCGGGCATGACAGTGCGGACGAATGGCAGCAGGCGACTCACGAGGATCGCCCAGAAGCCGTGCGCCTGCATGAGCTCCGACGCCTTGTCCCACCGATCCAGTCCGAGCCGGGCGATCAGGCGCGACCCCCTCAGCCGCGGACCGCTGAGCCGCCCGATGACGTAGCCGAGGTGGTCGCCGGCACTGGCGCCGAGCGCGACGGCAAGGCCGAGGACCAGCAGCGGGAGCAGACCGTCGACGTTCGTGGCGAGGCTCGAGATCGCCACCTCACCCGGCAGGACGGCGCCGAGCCCCAGCCCCGACTCCGCCAAGGCGAACACGAATCCCAGCAGCGACGTCACCATGCGTGCGTCGAGTCGGCGGATGCTGGCGAGGAGTCGGCGGACAACCGCGACGCGGCCACGATGCCGATGCGCGACGACCACGGCGCCCATGACTGCGTCGAGCAGCCAGTGGTTGCCCGTGGCGATGACCACGAGGGTCGTGCCGGCGACGTACAGCACCGAGAGCACGTGTCCTGTGCGCTGGACGTACCGCCACATGGCCCACGCGACCCAGACCGTCCAGCCGACGTGGAGCGACGGCATCGCGGCCAGCTCGTTGGTGAGCCCGCCAAGCCCTGCGGGTGCTGAGGCGTGGCCGGACCACCAGCCGTACGTGGCGGACTGCGCCAAGGTGTCGATGTAGCCGCCGCCCATGAGGCGTGGCGGCGCGGTCGGGATCAGCACGTATGCCGCGAGGCCGATCGCCGAGCCGATCACCAGCCCGTTGCGGGCCCGGCGGTAGTCGCTGCGGTGCTTCCAGAAGATGAAGGCCAGGACTGCGGGAGTGACCAGGTAGTGCAGCGAGGCGTACCAGAACGACATCGGTACGGCGATCGACGGCACTGCGGAGAGTGCTGAGTTCAGGCCTGCCTCGATGTCGAGGTGGAGGAGCCGCTCGATGTCGAGGATGTCGACGGCCCGCTGTCGAGCCGCGACGAGATCGTTGTCCGCGAGCATGCGGCTGGCGCTGTAGCCGATCCAGAGGGCAGCGAGCAGCAGGATCTCACGCAGTCCCGCCTGGATCCGCCATCGATCGCCCACCGCTGGACTTCGCTCCCCCACGCCGTGATGTCGCGAGGGGGTTGCGGTCGTGAACGGCGAGTGCCAAGCGGTGAGCGACATCGGCTGGCCTCAGTCGGCTACGAACATCGTCGCGGCGGTCATGTGGGGCTCCAGGATCTATGCGGATAGTCTCTCCGCTTATCCTAGCCACAACCGGAAGGCTGTTTCCATTTCTCCGTGAGTGACCTGGGTCACTCACGCGTCAGGTGCCGAGAGCCGCCACGACGTCGGCGGCGCCGAGGCGACGGAACTTGCGAGGCTGCGTGCGCGACCGGGTCAACACGGCGACCTCGAGGGCTGAGGACTCGACCGTGCGTGGCGGCGTGGCGTCCTGACCCAGCGCAGTCACGGCGACGCGGATCGCCTCAGGCAGCGCCAGCCCTTCGCGGTAGTGCTCACCGAGATAGGTCTCGACGAGCTCGCTCTGGCCGCCCATCACGCCGAAGCCCTGGATGTCGGCGACCGAGCCGTCGTACATCAGCCGGTAGACCTGGTCCTGGGATGCGTCGTCGCCGAGCTCGCCGACGAAGATCTCGACCTCGTAGGGCTTCTCGCCTCCGGACGAGAAGATCGTGCCCAGAGTCTGTGCGTACGCATTGGCGAGCCCGCGAGCCGTGACGTCCCGGCGGTCGTAGGAGTAGCCGCGCAGGTCGGCAAGGCGTACGCCGGCGATGCGAAGGTTCTCGAACTCGTTGTAGCGCCCCACGGCGGCGAAGCCGATGCGGTCGTAGATCTCGCTGATCTTGTGCAGGGCCTGAGACGGGTTCTCCGCGACGAACAGGATGCCGTCGTCGTACTGGACCACTGCGACGCTGCGGCCCCGGGAGATGCCCTTGCGGGCGAAGTCCGCCCGGTCCTTCATCAGTTGCTCGGGCGAGACGTAGAACGGTTGCGTCATCGGATCGGTCCTCTCACGTCAGGGGGGCCGAGGGGCCGTCGGGACGACCCATGCGGGCGGCGATGACCTGATCGGCGATCGCGGCGGTCTCGTCTTCGGAATAGGCGCGATAGCCGTTGGCGGTGATGGCACCGACCATCGGGAAGATCCGGCGGGCCAGGTCGGGGCCGCCGGTCGCGGTGTCGTCATCAGCGGCGTCGTAGAGCGCCTGGATCGTGGCGGTCACCGCATCGGTCTCGCTCATGCTCTCGCGGTAGAGCTTCTTGAGCGAACCACGCGCGAACGTCGATCCCGACCCGACGGAGTGGAAGGCGCGCTCCTCGTTGCGGTTGCCGGTGACGTCGAACGCGAAGATGCGACCGATGCCGGCATCGAGGTCGTACGCGGCGAACAGCGGGACGACGGCGAGACCCTGCATCGCCATGCCGAGGTTGTTGCGGATCAACGCTGCGAGTCGGTTGGCCTTGCCGTCAGTCGAGAGGACCGTGCCCTCGATCTTCTCGTAGTGCTCGAGCTCGACCTGGAACAGCCGGGTCATCTCGACGGCGAGCCCTGCGGTGCCGGCGATGCCCACGCAGGAGTACTCATCGGTCGGGAAGACCTTCTGGATGTCGCGCTGAGCGATGACATTGCCCATCGTGGCGCGCCGGTCGCCCGCCATGACCACGCCGCCGTCGAACGTCGCGGCGACGATCGTGGTGCCATGGGTCACGCCCACGAGGCTCCCCCCATCGGTCGCACGAGCAGATGGCAGCAGCTCGGGAGCTCTGACGGAGAGGTAATCGGCGAAGGACGCAGTTTCGGACAGTCGAGTGCCGTCAGGCAGCATCACTGTCCGCCCTTCTGCACAAAGCTGCGGACGAACTCCTCAGCATTTTCCTCGAGCACGTCGTCGATCTCGTCGAGGATCGAATCGACGTCGTCGTCGAGCTTTTCCTTGCGCTCGGCATCGACCTCGGTCGTGTCGACCTCGGCCTCGGGCTCGCTCGCCTTGCGGGTGCTCTTGTGCTGCTGTTCGGACATACCCCAACCCTATCCCGGCGAGGCCAGACGTGGCGTGACCTCGCCGTTTCCCTGTCGACGGCGGTTGGTCGTGTCGAGGGCGGGTACGAACCGTGTGGCACCCGGTTGAGAAGCCAGCTGCGGCGTCAGCGGGTGGGGACCGAGCAGGATTCCAGGAGACGGTCCCCGCCCGCCCCACGCCTCCGGCTAAGGCTTGACGTAGGAGTTGGCGCGCTCGACGACGCTGCGGACGTAGTCGTCGGAGTGGTTGTAGGAGAAGATCGCCTGCGTCCACCCCTCGCCGGTCCGCAGGTCGCGGCCTCCGGCGCACAGGTAGCGGCCGGCGGAGTAGGTCGCGTCGAAGACGTTGTTGGGGTCTGCTGTGCCGTCGTGGCTGCCGTCGGAGCCCCACTTGCGCCAGGTCGACGGGATGAACTGCATGGGTCCGACAGCGTGATCCCATCGCGAGTCGCCGTGCCATTTCTCGGACTGCTTGGTCGACGGAATGCTGGCCATGCCCGACGAGCCGTCGAGGGCCGGCCCGAGGATCGGGCGCGACGTCATGCCGTCGGCGCGCAGACGGCTCCCGCCGTTGGTGCCGTGGCCGGACTCGATGGCGCCGATGCCTGCGAGGGTGGTCCAACCCACGTGGCACTTCGGTTGCTCGCGGGCGAGGCGTACGGACGCGAGCGCGTACGCCTCGAGCGCCACGGTCCCGATGCCGGTCTGCTTGGAGACGTCGGACAGCCAGGTCGTGGCGATGCGCTCACCCGAGGGTTCCGGGGCCGGGGCCACCGGCTCGGAGACGGGTTTGACCGGCGTCATCGTCGTGGTGGGCGTCGGCGGCACGTCAGCGCGAGGTACATCGGTCGGTGTCTTGGCCAGCAGCGCAGCGGCCACCAGCAGTCCGGTCACCCCGCAGAGGGCCGCGACCGCGATCGCCGCTGTGATGCGGCGTTCGCGGCGGGCGGCCTGGTCGGACATGCCACTATCGCCCCGTGATCGCAGCGAACAGCTCGCTGGCGGTGTTGCTGTTCTCGAACAGTCGGCCCACGTGCTCGGCGGTGCCGCGCAGGGGCTCCATCGTGGGTATGCGCTGCAGCGAATCCTGCCCCGGCAGGTCGAAGATCACCGAGTCCCACGAGGCAGCGGCGATGTCCTTGGAGAACTTCGCGAGGCACATGCCGCGGAAGTAGGCCCGGGTGTCGTGCGGCGGGTCGGTGACCGCCGCGGCGATCTGCTCCTCGGTGAGCAGCCGGTCCATCCGGTCGGTGCGGATGAGCTGGTGATAGAGCCCCTTGTGGAGCCGGATGTCGTGATACTGCACGTCGACGAGGTGCAGCTTGGCGTGGTCCCAGTCGAGGCCGTCACGCTCGCGATAGCGCTCCAGGAGCGCGAGCTTGGCGACCCAGTCGAGCTCGCGCACGCACTCCATCGGGTCGCGGGTGAGGCGATCGAGGATGCTCTCCCACCGGCGCAGGATGTCGTCGGTCTGCTCGTCGGAGCCTTCGCGGGCGACGAACTCCTTGGCCAGGCGGAGGTACTCCCCCTGCAGCTCCAGCGCCGTGACGGTGCGGCCGTCCTCGAGCTCGACCTTCTGCGTCAAGGTCGAGTCGTAGGAGATGTCGTGCAGCGCCGTCACGGGGGCCGACAGGGCGAGGCTGCGGGTCAGGAATCCCGCCTCGATCATCGCCAGGACGATCGACGTCGTGCCGTGCTTGAGGTAGATCGCGGTCTCGGAGCAGTTGGCGTCGCCGATGATGACGTGCAGACGGCGATACTTCTTGGGGTCCGCATGTGGTTCGTCGCGGGTGTTGATGATCGGCCGCTTGAGCGTCGTCTCGAGGCCGACGCCGACCTCGAAGTAGTCGGCGCGCTGGCTGATCTGGAAGGCATGGACGCTGCCGTCCTGCTTCTGACCGACCCGGCCGGCGCCGGTGAACACCTGGCGTGACACGAAGAACGGCGTGAGGTGCTCGACGATCTGGTCGAACGGCACGTCGCGGCGCATGAGGTAGTTCTCGTGCGCCCCGTAGGACGCGCCCTTGTTGTCGACGTTGTTCTTGTAGAGCACGATCGGCGCGGTGCCGGGGATCTTGGCGGCGAGCTCGGCGCCGAGGCGCATGACGTTCTCGCCGGCCTTCTCCCACAGCACGACGTCGAGCGGGTTCGTCACCTCGGGGCTGGAGTACTCGGGGTGGGCGTGGTCGACGTAGAGGCGCGCGCCGTTGGTCAGGATGATGTTGGCGAGGCCCATGTCCTCGTCGGTGAGCTGCGACGGATCGGCGACCTCACGGCTCAGGTCGAAGCCGCGGGCATCACGCAGCGGGTTCTCCTCCTCGAAGTCCCAGCGGGCGCGACGGGTCAGGCCGTGCGCGGCGGCGTACGAGTTGACGACATGCGTCGACGCGACCATCGGGTTGGCGTGGGGCTGTCCCTGCACGGCGATGCCGTACTCGACCTCACTCCCTTGTACGCGTCTGACTGTCATGGGGCCAGCCTACGGTCCCCTACGTGTCCCGCGCGGCGACACCGTCTTGGACGAGTCGATGCATCAGCTCACGTGCGTCGGTCATGGCCTCCGGCTGGGCTCCGGCAGTCAGCTGGACGATCGCGCCCTCGTGGACGAGCGACAGCTGCCGGCCGCGACGGTCGGCGTCCGGCACGCCCAGCTCGGTCAGGAGCTGCACGTAGTAGTCGCGCGTCCAGATCTTCTCCTCGGCGATGATCGGCAGCGCCTCGTGGCCGGTGCCGGCCAGCTCGGCGTACGCATTGACGAATCCGCAGCCGCGCGAGTTGACCGCCATCCAGCTGTCCAGGGCGTCGAGCACCGCGAGGACCCGGTCCTCGCCCGGATCGGGCTGGTGCTCGTCGACGTACGCGGTGGCGTATGCGTGCCACCGGTCGCACCGCTGGCGCAGGTAGGCGGTGATGAGCCCGTCCTTGGAGCCGAACCGGTCGTAGATCGTCTTCTTGGTCGTGTCTCGCCTCTTCCGCGATCCGCTCGACACCGACCGCGCGGAGCCCGTGCTCGTAGAACAGGCTCCGATGCGGTGTCGAGGATCCGCGTCGCCGTGGGCGTCATGCGAGGCTGCGTGATGGTCGTCATGTGGACTCCTTCCGGATCTACACTGAAAGTATACCGACCGGTATGGTTACGTGGCGGATCATGAGGCGGAAACCAGTTGCGCGTGACCGTCGCGTCGTCCATGGCCTTGGTCGTCCTGTGGAGCTCCGGCTTCATCGGTGCCGAGCTCGGCACGCGGCAGGCGCCGGCCTCGACGTTGCTGGCGTGGCGCTACCTCGTCGCCGCCGGGATCCTGATCGCCCTGTGCGTATGGCGCCACGAACGCGTCGGCGCCGCCGGCGTGCGTCGCCAGATCGTGCTCGGGATCCTGTGCCAGGCGACCTACCTCGGGCTGACGGTGAGCGGTGTGGGGCTCGGCGTGCCGTCCGGGACGGCGGCGCTGATCGCAGCGCTGCAACCGCTCGTGGTGATCGCGCTGGCGGCGCTCGTCCTCGCCGAGCGCGCCCGGCTCGCACAGCTGCTCGGCCTGGCCTTGGGACTCGCTGGTGTCGTGCTCGTCGTCAGTGGCGACCTGACGGCCGGCGACGCCCCGTGGTGGGCGTACGTCCTGCCGTTCGCCGGGATGCTCTCGCTGGCGGCCGGGACGGTCCTGCAGCAGCGTTGGCGCCCTCGCGGAGTCGGTGCTGGTCTCCATGGCTGTGCAGAGCGCAGCGGCGGCCGTCGTCTTCTGGCTCCTCGCCCTCGCTGAGGGCACCGCCGGAGAACCGACTCCCCCGGCATTTTGGGGCGCTGTCGCCTGGGTCGTGGTGCTCTCGAGCTTCGGCGGCTACGGGACGTACCTGTACGTCTCACGTACGCAGGGCGCGACGCGAGCCAGCACCCTGCTCTACCTGACTCCCCCGACCACGATGCTGTGGGCCGCCGTGATGTTCGGCGACCGCGTGCCGCCAGCAGGTCTGGCCGGCCTGGCGCTGTCGGCGATCGGTGTGGTCATCGCCTTGCGAAGCACGCCAGATCGGGCATCAGGGCGACAGTCAGGTGACTATTCGCCGTCCGGTTCGATGACGACCAGCGCGAAGTTTTCGTCGAGTCTGACGTCGACCTGACTGCCGTCGGTGCGCCTGACCTCAACCTCCCACGTCGCACCGTTCTCGGAGTCCCGCTCGACCGAGTTTGCCTTTCCGCCGTTCGTTGCCTTCAGAGCAGCAGCTGTGGCGGCGTCGGCTTCTGGGCCGGTGACCCCGGCGTCGCCGCCGTCCGAATCGCCCGATCCCAGCGCGACTCCGGCACCGGCAGCGACGATTGCGCCAGCCAGTCCTGCTGCGGCTGCTGCGGTTCGTCTTCTCATGACATCTTCCTTTCACCGCCGTGCGAGGACGCTCTGAATCACGTCCTAGAGCTCATCCGTGTGACCCAGGACCTGAACGCACGCTGAATGGGCCGATGGTCTTGCCGAGGTGGACGCTGTCAGGCTCGTCCGCGTAGTAGCCGAACGCGGGTATGTCCGCGTAGCCCGCCGACCGGTAGAGCGCGATCGCCTCGGGCTGGGCCAATCCGGTCTCGAGGATCAACCGGGTGATGCCCGCCTCAAGGGCCGTCCTTTCGAGCTCGGCGAGGATCAGCCGCGCCAGACCTCGGCCCTGATAGGCCGGGCGGACATACATCCGCTTGATCTCGGCGTCGTCCCACTCCGCCAAGGGAGCGTGCCGACGCCAGCCGCCCATCGCGGCCGGCACGTCGTCGACGTAGACCATGAAGAACCTGCCGTTGGGGCCGTCGAACTCCGTGGTGTCGACGGGCGCGGTGTCGCCCTCGCCGCCGTAGCGCCGGACGTACTCCTGCTGCACCTC
This sequence comes from uncultured Actinomycetota bacterium, assembly GCA_963817425.1. Lineage (GTDB taxonomy): Bacteria > Actinomycetota > Actinomycetes > Propionibacteriales > Nocardioidaceae > Aeromicrobium. The sequence continues at coordinate 67,922 of CAWFOH010000013.1, read as the reverse complement.
GGCAGTGAGCAGCTGCGCGTCGCCGCTGTCATAGGCGGCAGCGCGCAGCTCGATGCTCACTGCGGATGGTTCAGAGGACAACGCCGTCAGAGGTACTGACCGGTGTTGGCAACCGTGTCGATCGATCGGCCCGGCTCGTTGCCGCTCTTGCCGGAGATGAGGGTGCGGATGAACACGATGCGCTCACCCTTCTTGCCCGAGATCCGCGCCCAGTCATCGGGGTTGGTCGTGTTGGGCAGGTCCTCGTTCTCCTTGAACTCGTCGAGGCACGCCTGCAGCAGGTGCTGCACGCGCAGGCCGCGCTGGCCGCTCTCGAGGAGGTCCTTGATCGCCATCTTCTTGGCCCGGTCGACGATGTTCTGGATCATGGCGCCGGAGTTGAAGTCCTTGAAGTAGAGGACTTCCTTGTCGCCGTTGGCGTACGTCACCTCGAGGAACTGGTTGTCCTCGGACTCGGTGTACATACGCTCGACCGTGCGCTGGATCATGCCGGTGACGCAGGCCTGGCGATCGCCGTTCCACTCCGCCAGGTCGTCCGCGTGCAGCGGCAGGCCGGCGGTGAGGTACTTGGTGAAGATGTCGGTCGCCGATTCGGCGTCGGGGCGTTCGATCTTGATCTTGACGTCGAGGCGGCCGGGTCGCAGGATCGCCGGGTCGATCATGTCCTCGCGGTTGGAGGCGCCGATGACCAGCACGTTCTCGAGCCCTTCGACACCGTCGATCTCACTCAGCAGCTGCGGCACGATGGTGTTCTCGACGTCGGAGGAGACACCGGAACCGCGCGTGCGGAACAGCGAGTCCATCTCGTCGAAGAACACGATGACCGGGGTGCCCTCGCTGGCCTTCTCACGAGCGCGCTGGAAGACCAGGCGGATGTGCCGCTCGGTCTCGCCGACGTACTTGTTGAGCAGCTCGGGGCCCTTGATGTTGAGGAAGTATGAACGCCCTTCCTCGCCGGTGCGCTCCGACACCTTCTTGGCCAGCGATGCGGCGACCGCCTTGGCGATCATGGTCTTGCCGCAGCCGGGAGGGCCGTAGAGCAGCACGCCCTTGGGCGGCTTGAGCTCGTGCTCGATGAAGATCTCGGGGTGCAGGTAGGGCAGCTCGACCGCGTCGCGGATCGACTCGATCTGGTTGCGCAGACCGCCGATGCTCTCGTAGTCGATGTCGGGGACCTCTTCGAGGACCAGGTCCTCGACCTCGCTCTTGGGGATGCGCTCGTAGACATAGCCCGAACGCGAGTCGAGCAGCAGCGAGTCGCCGGGGCGCAGCTTGACGCCCTCGAGTGACTCGGCGAGTCGCACGATGCGCTCCTCGTCGGCGTTGCCCATCACGAGGGCGCGCTCGTTGTCGGCCAGGATCTCCTTGAGCGAGACGACCTCGCCGACGAGCTCGAAGTCGAGCGCCATGACGACGTTCATCGCCTCGTTGAGGATGACCTCCTGGCCCTTCTGCAGCGCTTCCTTGTCGACCGAGGGGCTGACGTTGACGCGCAGCTTGCGGCCGCCCGTGAACACGTCGACCGACTCGTCGTCGTTGCGCTGCAGGAACGTGCCGAATCCGGTCGGCGGCTGTGCCAGCCGGTCGACCTCTTCCTTGAGCGACACGATCTGGTCGCGGGCCTCACGCAGGGTCGAGGTCAGGCGCTCGTTCTGCGAGCTGGTGGCAGAGAGCTTCGCCTCGAGCTCGGTGAGCCGCGAGTCGGTGGATCCCTCCGAACCGAGACGGCGCCTGAGGTGCTCGACCTCCGCGCGCAAGTAGGCAAGCTCCTGTTCGGACCCGCTCGTCTGGATGGGCTCGTTGTCGGTCATGGCCACCTCCTGCTCGTACAAAAGACCCTACCTGCCCGTGCCGCCTCTTCGTCTGTCATCTCCGACACAGGGAAAGTGTCTTTTGGGTGACGATGCTTGGGCGTGGCTACTCGTCGACGAATCCTGCTGGCCGAGGACCCTTGTAGTCCGGGCCGTATGCGCCGGGTGCGGGCCTGCGGGACTTCTCCAGCGACGTCTGTCCGGGCGCCATCTTGCGGGCCGTCACGAGGAACGCCGTGTGGCCGTTCATCTTGTGATCAGGGCGGACCGCGAGGCCCTCGAGGTGCCAGTCGCGCTCGAGGGTCTCCCAGGCGCGGGGCTCGGTGAAGCCGCCCTGCTCGCGTACGGTCTCGACGAAACGAGACAGCTGGGTCGTCGTCGCGACGTATGCGCAGATGATGCCGCCGGGCTCGAGGCGTTCGGCCGCCAGCGGGATGCATGTCCACGGATCGACCATGTCGAGGATCAGCCGGTCGATCTCGGTCTCGCTGATGACCTCGCGCACGTCACCGACGGTGAGCGTCCAGCCCGGCGGGTTGGGGCCGGCGACCTGGTGCACGTTGCGGACGACGTTCTCGGCGAAGTCCTCGCGGATCTCGTACGAGCCGAGCGTCCCCGTCGGCCCGATCGCGCGGAGCAGGTATGCCGTCAGGCTGCCGGAGCCGGCGCCGGCCTCGACGACGCGGGCGCCGGGGTAGATGTCGGCCTGCGCCACGATCTGGGCGGCGTCCTTGGGATAGATGATCGCGGCTCCGCGCGGCATCGACACGACGTACTCGAACAGCAACGGGCGGAACACCTGATAGGGCGCGCCCATCGACGACTCGATGACGATGCCCTCGGGGTGGCCGATCATGGCGTCGTGGCTGAGCTGGCCCTTCTTGGTCGAGTACTCCGCACCGGCGACCAGCTGGACGTTGTGCTTGCGGCCCTTGGGGTCTGTCAGGCGTACCCACTCCCCTGCCTCGAGGAGCCCGCTGCGCACGAACGACGTCATCGGCGGCCCGCCCGGTAGGCCTCGTCGACAGCGCGCGCAGTGAGCACGCCGTAGACGGTCCCGTCCTGCTCGATCAAGGCGTACGCCTCGGCGGGTCGTGCTGCCATTGCCTTCAAGAGTTCAGCTCCGTGGAGGTCGGCCGAGAGTCGCTCGGCGTTGGGTGGTGGGGTGGCGCCGGGAAAGCCGATCACGCGCGCATCGAGCGCGTTGATCCGGGCCGATCGGCCGGCGTTGCTGAGTGCGTCGCCCGCACCCTGCCAGAGGTACCAGCCGACCAGCACGGCGATCACGACGTCGATCCCGAAGCTGGGCTCGTCGCTGCGTGTGAGGGCGAAGGCGACGATGGCGACCGCCGTGATGCGACCGAGCCACGCCGCGATGCGGATGCCGACTTCCTCGCGGCCCGTGACCTGCCAGATGATCGCCCGGAACACCCGGCCGCCATCGAGCGGCAGTCCCGGCAGCATGTTGAAGATCGCGACCAGGATGTTGAGCTGCGCCACTGCGTAGACGACGTCCGCGGACGTGCCGCCGAGCGCGGGCTCGACGACGTAGCACGCGAGGCCGATCGCCAGTGAGGACAGCGGTCCGGCGATCGAGATCGCCAGCTCCTGCGAAGGCCTGCGGCTCTCACCCTCGATGAGTGTCTCGCCGCCGAGAAGGTGCAACGTCACGGAGTGGACCCGCATGCGGAAACCTCGAGCCACGGCCACGTGGGCGAGCTCGTGGATCAGCACCGAGACGTAGAGCGCCACCACGAAGGCTGTCGCCAGGACGTACGGGTTGGAGTCGTCGCGATCGTCGAACCGCGACGCGAACAGCACGACCAGCGCGACGCCCATGACCAGCAGCGATGGCCTGATCAGCACGTCGACGCCGACGAGACGTCCGAGGCGCCAGGTGCCGGGGCGCGGGGTTGAGCTCACCGAGTCAACCTATCGGGTTGCGTGGCGCGATTCGATTCGTCGGTGGTCCGAACTAGGGTGCTGGCATGGACGACTCCGAGACACTGCTGACCGTACGCCGGTCGTTGTCGCCGAGTCGTGCCGGTGACTTCCAGAACTGCCCTCTGCTCTATCGCTTCCGCACGATCGACCGGCTGCCCGAGCCTGCTGACCCGGTCATGGTCCGAGGCACGCTCGTGCACGCCGTGCTGGAGGACCTGTTCGGTGAGGATGCCCCCAAACGTACGCTCGACCGCGCCGTCGAGCTGTTGCCCGGCGAGTGGGACAAGCTGCGTGAGGAGGAGCCGCGGCTCGCCGAGCTGTTCACCGCCGAGCAGGCTGCCGACGAGACCGCCTGGTTGGCGTCATCCGTTGAGCTGCTGCGCACGTACTTCGACATGGAGGACCCGCGTTGGCTCGAGCCAGCTTCGCGTGAGGAGCGGGTGGCCTACGAGCTGGAGTCTGGTGTGACGTTCGCCGGCATCGTCGACCGCATCGACATCGCACCCGATGGCCGCATCAGAGTGGTGGACTATAAATCCGGGAGGTCACCAAATCCGCGGTTCGAGGACAAGGCGATGTTCCAGATGCGCTTCTATGCGCTCGTCATCTGGCGCACCCGTGGAGTCATACCAACGCTGCTGCAGCTGATGTATCTCGGCGACGGCTCGTTCCTGACGTACGAGCCTGACGAGCAGGAGCTTCTGGCCACGGAGCGCAAGCTCGTTGCTCTGTGGGCGGCGATCGAGCGCGCCATCGAGCTGCGTGACTTCCCGCCCCGCAAGAGTGGGCTCTGCGGCTGGTGTGCCCACAAGGCGCTATGTCCGGAGTTCGGTGGCACTCCCCCGGAGATGCCGGTGTTCGAGGTCATTAACGTCCCACGGGCGTCCTGAACCCCTACGGCCTTGCCATGACAACTCCCTTGGCCGACGTTCTCGCGGCTGTCCCGTCCCTCAACGATGCCAACAAACCCTTCGCCTACGCGGTTGAGGGCGACACGGTCGTCGGCAGCTGGGACATCGTCAAGGCGACTTCGCTCTACCCGACGGAGCTCACGTCGATCGACAAGGACTACCGCATCACGGTGACGTTCGACGTTGCCAAGGGAGCGTTCGACTTCAACGAGGTCCACACCGCGGCGACCGGTTCGGTCGACGCTCACGGCGCCAGCTTCGAGAAGAGCTTCTTCTCCGGCAAGAGCACCAGCAAGGAGTTCAGCTTCGAGTTCGGCGGCGTCAACAAGACCGACGACGGGATCTCGTTGGACCCCGTGACCTACTCGTTCTCCACCAAGCGCATCAAGGAGCCGCTGTTCACGCTCCTCGAGCAGCACGGCTGGCACCGCAAGAAGGGCCTCCTCAGCGGGTTGTTCAACCGCTGACGCTTACTCGAAGAAGGCGTCCAGGGCTTCCGGCTTGATGCCCTCCAGCGTGGGGATCTGGACGCGGCTCTCGGCTTCGGGCACGTTGACGAAGTGCGGCACCACGAGGACATCGCACCCGGCAGCGTTCGCCGAAGCGGCGCCCGTGCCGGAGTCCTCGATCGCGAGGCAGTCCGCCGCGTCGACGCCCAGCAGCTCGGCGGCCAGCAGGTATGGATCGGGGTGCGGCTTGGGTCGCGAGACGATGTCGCCTGTGACGACGGCCTTGAACGGCAGTGAGGCGACGACGGGCTCGGCGATCGGGGTGTAGGACATCGTGACGAGCGCCTGCGGCACACCTTCGGCGGCGAGTGCCTCGATCAGGTCGCGGGCGCCCGGCCGCCAGTCGATGTGCTCGGACAGGGACGACGCGAGCTGCCGCACGAGGTAGTCGACGACCTCCTCGGCCGACATCTCGATCTCGAGCTTCTCGCGGATGTAGTGGCCGGAGGCGATCAGCGAGTTGCCGACCAGCGCGAGCCCGTCCTCCTCGGTCCAGATCTTGCCGTGCTCCGCGGCAAGCGCGTGCTCGGCAGCCATCCACAGCGGCTCGGTGTCGACGATGGTTCCGTCGAGATCCCACAGGACGGCAGCGTATTCAGTCACCCATCCACCGTAGATCAGACCGAACAACGGACGGCGCAGTGGTCTCGAAGTTGGGTCGGGCACGATCCTCGCCAAACAAGGTGTCCACGTAGGTGGAAGGTCCGGGCGCGACCTTGCCTGTCGTGAGATACTGGACAGCACTAAGTTCGGGAGCTCCCGAGGCCCAGGCGAGCCCGCCGCCGGCTGGAGCTTCCCAGCATTCCTACCGATCAACTTCTCCGAGGATTGCTTGTGTCTGACTCCCCCAACCTCCGTCCTGACGCCACGTCCGCCCTGACCGAGCTCCTGCAGAGCCGCATCATGGTGCTGGATGGCGCGATGGGTACGGCGATCCAGCGGGATCGCCCCGACGAGGCCGGCTATCGCGGCGAGCGGTTCGCCGACTGGCCGTCGGATGTCCAGGGCAACAACGATCTCCTGACGCTGACCCAGCCCGAGATCATCGCCGGCATCCACCGCGAGTACCTCGAAGCAGGCGCGGACCTGATCGAGACCAACACGTTCAACGCCAACGCGATCTCGCTGAGCGACTACGGGATGGAAGAGCTCGACTACGAGCTCAACTTCGAGTCGGCTCGCCTGGCCCGTCGCGAGTGCGACGCCATGACCGAGCGCACGCCCGATCGGCCGCGCTACGTGGCTGGTGCCCTCGGACCGACGACGCGTACCGCCTCGATCTCGCCGGATGTGAACGATCCGAGCGCCCGCAACGTGACCTACGACCAGCTCGTCGAGGCCTACAAGACCGCGACCAAGGGCCTGCTCGACGGCGGCTCCGACGTCATCTTCATCGAGACGATCTTCGACACCCTCAACGCCAAGGCGGCGATCTTCGCGGTCGAGACGATCTTCGAGGAGTACGACCGGCGCTGGCCCGTCGTCATCTCGGGCACGATCACGGATGCCTCCGGACGTACGTTGTCCGGTCAGGTGACCGAGGCGTTCTGGTACTCCGTGCGCCACGTCAACCCGATTCTCGTCGGCCTCAACTGCGCGCTGGGTGCCAAGGAGATGAGGCCCTACATCGCCGAGATGGCACGCATCGCCGACACGTTCGTGTCGTGCTACCCGAACGCCGGCCTGCCGAATGCGTTCGGTGAGTACGACGAGGCGCCCGATCGAGACCGCCGCGATCATCGAGGAGTTCGCCGACAGCGGATTCGTCAACCTCGTCGGCGGCTGCTGCGGCACGACGCCGGCGCACATCGCGGCGATCGCCAAGGCCGTCGAGGGCAAGACCCCTCGTGTCCCGGTCGAGACGTCACCGGCGCTGCGCCTGTCGGGCCTCGAGCCCGTCACGGTCGTCGAGGAGTCGCTGTTCGTCAACGTCGGCGAGCGTACGAACATCACCGGCTCGGCGCGGTTCCGCAACCTCATCAAGGCCGGCGACTACACGGCGGCGCTCGCCGTTGCGCGCCAGCAGGTCGAGGCCGGCGCCCAGGTCATCGACATCAACATGGACGAGGGCATGATCGACGGCGTCGAGGCGATGGACCGCTTCACCAAGCTGGTCGCGACCGAGCCCGACATCTGCCGGGTGCCCACCATGATCGACTCGTCCAAGTGGGACGTCATCGAGGCCGGGCTCAAGTGTGTCCAGGGCAAGTCGATCGTCAACTCGATCTCCATGAAGGAGGGCGAGGAGAAGTTCGTCCGCGAAGCCAGGCTGTGTCGCAAGTACGGCGCCGCCGTCGTCGTCATGGCCTTCGACGAGGAGGGACAGGCCGACAACCTCGAGCGCCGCAAGCAGATCTGCCAGCGGGCGTACGACATCCTCGTCAACGAGGTGGGCTTCCCGCCTGAGGACATCATCTTCGACCCCAACGTGTTCGCTGTCGCGACGGGCATCGAGGAGCACGCCAACTATGGCCTCGACTTCATCGAGGCGACGCGCTGGATCAAGCAGAACCTCCCCGGCGCGCTGGTCTCCGGCGGTGTCTCCAACGTCTCGTTCTCGTTCCGCGGCAACAACCCCGTGCGCGAGGCCATCCACGCGGTGTTCCTCTACCACGCGATCTCCGCCGGTATGGACATGGGAATCGTCAACGCGGGCGCCCTCGAGGTCTACGACGAGGTGCCCGAGCTGCTGCGCGACCGCATCGAGGACGTCATCCTCAACCGGCGCGAGGACTCGACCGAGCGGCTGCTCGAGATCGCCGCTGACTTCGCCGGCGACGGCTCGGTCAAGGAGGTCGCCTCCGAGGAGTGGCGCTCGCTGCCGGTCGGTGAGCGGATCACGCACGCACTGGTCAAGGGCATCGACGAGTTCGCCGAGTCCGACACCGAAGAGCTGCGCAAGCTGATCTCCGAGCGCGGTGGCCGGCCGATCGAGGTCATCGAGGGTCCGCTGATGGACGGCATGAATGTCGTCGGTGACCTGTTCGGCGAGGGCAAGATGTTCCTGCCCCAGGTCGTGAAGTCGGCGCGCGTCATGAAGAAGGCCGTCGCCTACCTGATCCCGTTCATCGAGGCGGAGAAGCAGCCGGGCGACGCCGAGCGCAGCAACGGCAAGGTCGTCATGGCCACGGTCAAGGGCGACGTGCACGACATCGGCAAGAACATCGTCGGCGTCGTCCTGCAGTGCAACAACTACGACGTCGTCGACCTCGGTGTCATGGTGCCTGCGCAGAAGATCCTGGATGCGGCCAAGGAGGAGGGCGCGGACGTCATCGGGCTCTCGGGTCTGATCACGCCGTCGCTCGACGAGATGGTCAACTTCGCCAGTGAGATGGAGCGTCAGGGCTTCGACATTCCGCTCATGATCGGTGGTGCCACGACGTCGCGCGCTCATACGGCCGTCAAGGTTGCGCAGAAGTATCACGGACCGGTGATCTGGGTGAAGGACGCCTCGCGCTCCGTGCCGGTCGTCGCGGCGCTGTTGTCCGATGAGCAGCGGCCCAAGCTGTTGGCCGACACCGAGGCTGACTACCAGTCGCTGCGCGAGCGCCACGCGGCTCGGCAGGACACCCGGAAGCTGCTGACGATCGATGCCGCACGCCAGAAGGCGACGCCGATCGACTGGAGCGACTACACCCCGCCGCGGCCGCGCATGCTGCTGCAGCAGGCTCACGACCTGTGCTCGGGTCCTGACTGCGACCACCGCCACGGCGGCGCGACGCAGTTCGTCAAGACGTTCACGGACTACTCGCTCGAGGAGCTGCGCAAGTACATCGACTGGCAGCCGTTCTTCAGCGCGTGGGAGATGAAGGGCCGCTACCCCGACATCCTCAACAACCCGACGACCGGTGAGACCGCGCGCAAGCTGTACGACGACGCGCAAGAAATGCTCGACCGGCTCATCGAGGAGAAGTGGATCCGCGCCAACGGTGTGTTCGGGCTCTTCCCGGCCAACCAGATCGACGGGGACGACATCGAGGTCTACACCGACGAGTCGCGGTCCGAGGTCAAGACCGTCCTGCACCAGCTGCGCCAGCAGACCGAAGGTCGCGAAGGCTCGGCTCGCAAGTCGCTGGCCGACTTCGTGGCGCCCAAGGACACTGGTCTCCGCGACTATGTCGGCGCGTTCGCGGTCACTGGCGGCCACGGTGTCACCGAGAAGATCATGGAGTTCAAGAAGGATCTCGACGACTACAACGCGATCCTGCTGGAGTCCCTCGCCGATCGTCTTGCCGAAGCGTTCGCCGAGCGCATGCACGAGCGCGTACGCAAGGAGTTCTGGGCGCACGCCCCCAACGAGGCACTCAGCAACGAGGAGCTCATCAAGGAGTCGTACCAGGGCATCCGCCCAGCGCCCGGCTACCCGGCGTGCCCCGAGCACACCGAGAAGCAGACGATCTGGGAGCTGCTCGACGTCGAGGCCAACACCGGCATCGAGCTCACCGAGAGCATGGCCATGTGGCCCGGCGCCGCGGTGAGCGGTCTCTACTTCTCCCACCCGGAGTCGACGTACTTCGTCCTCGGGCGCATCGGCCGCGACCAGGTCGAGGACTACGCCGCGCGCAAGGGCTGGAGTGTCGACGAGGCCGAGAAGTGGCTGTCGCCCAACCTCGGTTATCGGACGGAAAACGAGTAACCCGCGTGTGCTCCTTCGGCCTGTCCCTCGGCGTGCGTGCTGCGGGGCTAGGCTGAAGGAGTGACCGTCGAACCCACGATTCCGCAGATGAGGGACCCCTGGATGGTCGCCGCCTTCGAGGGGTGGAACGACGCCGCCGACGCTGCATCGGGCACGGTCGACCACCTGATCGAGGAGTGGGACGCCGAGCTCCTGATCGAGCTCGACCCTGAGGACTACTACGACTTCCAGGTGCATCGGCCGCACGTCCACAACGGCGATGACGGTGACCGGATGATCACCTGGCCGGCACCGATGATCTATCACGCGCGGCCTCGCCGGGGGGAGCGCGACGTACTGCTGTTGCGGGCGCCGGAGCCCAACTTCCGCTGGAAGGCGTTCTGCTCGACGGTGCTCGGCGTCGCCAAGCTGGCAGGTGTGACCGAGCTGATCACTCTCGGTGCGCTGCTCGCCGACTCGCCACACACCCGTCCGGTGCCGGTCAGCGGATCGACCACCGATCCGGTGCTGATGGAGCGGATGTCGTTGATGCCGTCGACGTACTCCGGCCCGGTGGGCATCACCTCGGTGCTCAACGAGATGGCGTCGCAGGAGGGCATCGCCTCGGCGTCGCTGTGGGCCGCAGTCCCCCACTACCTCGCCGAGCCGCCGTGCCCCAAGGCCACTCTCGCGCTGCTCGGCGCGATCGAGGACGCGATGGGCCTGCCGCTCCCCCAGGGCGTGCTGGTCGAGATGACTGATGCCTGGCAGCGCGGCGCCGAGGACCTCACGTCGCGTGACGAGGAGATCGCCGAGTATGTCGAGGCGTTGGAGAACGAACGCGACACCAGCGAGCTGCCGGAGGCCTCGGGCGACGCGATCGCCCGCGAGTTCGAGCGCTACCTGCGCCGTCGCAGCGACGACACGGAGTAGTTCCGCCGCTGATCCTGATCGCTCCTTGAGCTCGTCGGCAACCGGTTGTCCACAACTGGGATTGCAGTCGAAAAGCCGTGTCAGTGGTGCCGTCTAGGTTGGAGGTATGTTCACCGAAGTCGCCACCGAGGACCTCTTGCGGGAGGTCCGTGCGTATGACTTCGAGGCCGAACCTGCGCATGAGTTCGGTGCTTCTCGGATCGATGCGATCGTGGGGTTGGACCGGGCCATTCGGGCTGCACAGGCTGAGCAGCTGGCGCAGATCGCCGCCCTGCACCAGGAGCGGTCCGAGTTCATGGGCATCAACCGGGGTGACCCGACGCTGTCGGTGATCGGTGAGGTCGGCATGGCCCGCAACATCGGCCCGACCGCTGCCGGCACCCAGGTGGGTCTGGCTTTGGGTTTGTGCCGGTTGCCGCGGGTTCAGGAGCTGTTCGCGGCCGGCCAGATCAGCGAGCCGGTCGTGCGGGCAGTGGTCAATGAGTCGGTGTGCCTGGCTGAGGACGACTTCGTGATCCTGGACGGTGAGATCGCACCCCAGCTGCCGGGTCTGACCCCGCGTTCGGGCCAGGCAGCTGACCGCCCGTGCGGTCATCCGGATCGATGCCGATGCTGCGCGTGAACGAGCCCAGAGGAACCGGGCCGATCAGCGGGTGTCGATGTTCCCCGACACCGACGGCATCGCGATCCTGCAGGTCCGCGGCCCGGCCGAGCAGATCGTCGCCGCCCACACGGCGTTGGATGACTGGGCCCGGGCGTTACGCGCTGACGGTGACGGACGGACCGTCGGGCAGATCATGACCCAAACGTTGGTCGAACGGGTCACCGGGCAACGCTATGCCGACGACCTCGGTGTCGAGGTGCAGCTCGTCATGGACGCACCGACGCTGATGGGTGAAGGTGGTGAACCGGTCGACCTGGTCGGCTACGGACCCATCTCCCCGGCGGTCGCGGACGACATCATCGCCATGGCCCCCGACCCCACGATCCGGCGCCTGTTGGTCGACCCGGTCGACGGGACCCTGCGTGGTGCGTGAACCCCGCCGCCGCCACTTCGACGCACCCACTTCGGGTCACATCCGCGCCCGCGACCGCAGATGCCGCCAACCCGGTTGCGATCTGAAGATCCGGCACAACGACCACATCCACGCCCACATCGACGGCGGCGTCTCGACCACCGACAACGGCCAAGGGTTGTGCGTCCGCTCCCACACCCTCAAACACCTACCCGGGTGGACCGTCACCAGCAAGGGCAAAGCCACCATCTGGCGAACCCCGACCGGCCACACCTACATCTCCCACCCACCACCACTGCTGCCCAACGACCAACCCCGCCACCTCCGCCAATAGGCGTCTCAGCGTGGCGGGTCTTTGGGGCCCTGCCGAGAGCTGTTCATCTTGATGAGGAGGGGAATCAGGAGAACGGCGATGCCCAGGTAGAACGCCGGCTCGAAGCCCGTGAAGAGGTAGGTCACCGCCAACGCTGCGGCAACCACCCACCGCAGGATGTCCAGCTGATGTGCGGACGGCCTGCGCAGCTGCATCAGAGAGCCACGCCGAGCAGAGCGTCGACGGCCGTACGCACGGTGCGGCCGGCTTGCGGGTCGGCAGCCGAGTCGTCGGCGGCCCAGGCATCGACCGCGGCCAGGGCTGCGGGTGCGTCCAGGTCGTTCGTCATCGCCGCGCGTATCGCCTCCACGACTTCGCCGCCCGACGGTGCGAGGGTGCGGCTCACCGCGTCGCGCCAGGTGGCAAGCCGCTGCTCTGCGGTGGTGATTTCCTCGTCGAACCACTCCCAGTCGCTGCGGTAGTGGTGCGCCAGCAGAGCCAACCGGATCGCCATGGGATCGCGACCGTCGGCACGCAGCTTGGACACCAGGACGAGGTTGCCCTTGGACTTGGACATCTTCTCGCCCTCGAACCCGACCATGCCTGCGTGGACGTACGCCTGGGCGAACGCCTCGTGCGTCACGACGGTGGCTTCGGACGCCGACATCTCGTGATGCGGGAAGACCAGGTCCGAACCGCCACCCTGGACGTCGAAGGCGACGCCGAGGTGTTCGAGGGCGATCGCAGCGCACTCGACGTGCCAGCCGGGGCGCCCCTTGCCAAGCGAGGTCTCCCAGGCCGGCTCGTTCGGTCGCTCGGCCTGCCACAGCAGACAGTCGAGCGGGTGCTTCTTGCCGGGCCGGTCGGGGTCTCCCCCGCGCTCGGGGAAGATCTGCAGCATCGCAGCCTCGTCGAGACCGGACACCGTGCCGAAGGCCGGATCAGCGTGCACGTCGAAGTAGAGGTCGTCGTCCACCCGATAGACGGAGCCGGCCTTGTCGAGCCGGTCGATGAGGTCGACCACCAGATCGATCGTCTCGACGGCGCCGACATAGTTGGCCGGCGGAATGATCCGCAGGGCGGTCATGTCCTGGCGGAACAGGTCGATCTCGCGCGCTGCGAGGTCTGCCCAGTCGACTCCGGTGGCGATGGCCCGCTCGATCAACGGGTCGTCGACGTCGGTCACGTTCTGCGTGTAGTCGACGTCGAGTCCACGGTCGAGCCAGGCCCGCTGCAGCAGGTCGAAGGCGAGGTAGGTCGCAGCGTGTCCCATGTGGGTCGCGTCGTAGGGCGTGATGCCGCAGACGTACAGGCGGGCGGTGCCCGAGGGTCGCTCGGACGCACCTCGCCCGATGCCGTGTCGTGGACGCGCACGGCCGGCCCCTCACCGAGTCCGAGGTCGCCGAGAGACGGGACATCGGGACGAGACCAACTGCGCATGATGTCGAGCGTATCGGCTGGATGGCTGCGGCCTGTCGACGGCGTCGCTGTGGCTGGCAGGGGCAGAATGGCGACGTGATCATCGACTGCGCGGTCTATCGCGACGGGATTCGTGAATCGACCGAGCATGACAAGGCGTCGCTCGATGCCGCACTGGCCGGGCTCGGTGAGGACGACTTCCTGTGGATCGGCATCGGCAACCCGACGACCGATGAGATGCACCGGGTCGCCGCGTCCCTCCAGCTCCACCCGCTGGCCGTGGAGGACGCGCTGGAGGCCCACCAACGGCCCAAGGTCGAGCGCTACGAGGACCACCTGTTCATGTCGATCCGCACCGTGGCCTACAGCGACGACGACATCACGACGCACGAGGTCAACATCTTCCTCGGGCAGCAACTTCCTGCTGACCGTGCGGCACGGCGGACCGACCCTCAAGGACGCCCGCACGGGCGGCGGAGAAGATGATCGAGCCGCTCTCGCACGGGCCGACCGCGGCGCTGTACGCCGTGGTCGACAACATCGTCGACCACTACGAAGAGGTCGCCGCCGAGCTCGAGATCGACGTGCAGGAGGTCGAGACCTCGGTCTTCTCGACCGAGCGGTCCAATGACTCGACCCGCATCTACCGGCTCAAGCGCGAGACCTTGGAGTTCCGGCGGGCGGTGATGCCGCTCAAGGAGCCGATCATGCGATTCGCCCAGCGGCACGATGCCCGAGGACTCGCGGCCGTACTTCCGCGACATCGGCGACCACCTGGCGCGGGCCGCGGAGGCGATCGACTCGATCGACCACCTGCTCGACAACGCGCTGCAGGCCCACCTGGCGCAGCTGAGCGTCCAGCAGAACGAGGACATGCGCAAGCTGACCGCCGGCGCCACGATCTTCGCCGTGCCGACTGCGATCGCCGGGATCTACGGCATGAACTTCGAGCACATGCCGGAGCTCAGCTGGACGTTCGGCTATCCGATGCTGCATCGCGGTCATCGGCGGGCTCTGCGGCTACATCTACTGGCGGTTCAAGCGCTCCGGCTGGCTCTAGAGCTCAGCTCACCGTGACGGTCGACGTCATGACGCCGGTCGCCACCGAGCACGAGGACGACGACGCCCAGCGCGATGCGGTAGACCACGAACGGCGTGTACGACTTGCGGCTCACGTACTCCAGCAGCCAGTGGATCACCGCGAGGCCCACGACGAACGACACGATGGTCGCGACGATCGTGGGACCGGGGCCGTACGCGTTGGCCTGGCCGGGGATGTCCTTGAGGTTGTAGATGCCGGCGCCGAGCACGGCGGGGATCGCCAGCAGGAACGCGTAGCGGGTGGCCGCGCGTCGCTCGTAGCCGAGCAGCAGACCCATGGTGATCGTGCCGCCGGAGCGGGAGACGCCGGGGAACAGCGCGCAAGCCTGCGCGAGGCCGAACAGCACCGCATCGCGCATCGTGAGCTTCTCGATCGGCCGGTTCTTGAGGCCCCAGCGCTCCGCGAAGCCGAGGAGCAGGCCGAAGACGATCAACGCGACCGCGATCAGCGCGACCCGCCGGAACTCGTGCTTGATCGGGTCCTGGAACAGCAGGCCGAGGAACACGATCGGGACCGATCCGATGATGACGAACCAGCCCATCCGCCACTCGAGCTCCTCGCGCGCGCTCGGCGCTGAAGAGCCCCGGATCCATCCGGAGGCGATCGTGACGATGTCCTTCCAGAAGTAGATCAGCACCGCGAGCTCCGTGCCGATCTGGATCACCGCCGTGAACGCTGCACCCGGATCGTCCCAACCGAAGAACTTGGGGAAGATCGCGAGATGGGCGCTGCTGGAGATGGGAAGGAACTCGGTCAGGCCCTGAATGAGACCCAGGACCACGGCACGAAGGAAATCCACCGTGCGAGCCTACCGGGCACGCTTCACCGCTCCGACTAGCCTTGCGGCATGCAGTATCGCCGCGTTGGTGGATCGGGGCTGGAGGTCTCACGGCTCGCCCTCGGCACCATGACGTGGGGCGCGGCGGTCGACGCCTACGACGCGGAGGAACAGCTCTCGGCCTTCCTCGACGCCGGCGGCACGCTGGTCGACACCGCGCCGATCTATGGCGACGGCGTGTGCGAGGAGCTGCTCGGCACGCTGATCACCAAGGCTGACGCCCGAGGTCGCATCGTGCTCGCCGGCAAGGCCGGTCTGATCAAGCGCGGCGACCGCATCGAGCGCGACAGCTCACGACGTACGCTCCTCGACCAGCTCGACCTCTCGCTGCGCCAGCTCGGCACCGATCATCTCGACCTGTGGCAGATCCACGCATGGGACCGCGAGACGCCGATCGAGGAAACCCTCGCCACGCTCGAGCACGCCGTGCGCACGGGTCGTACGCGCTATGTCGGTATCTCCAACTTCACCGGCTGGCAGACCGCGCTCTCCCACACCTGGCTGGCGGAGTCGGGCCGACGCCCTCCCGCTCGTCAGCACCCAGGTCGAGTACTCCCTCGTCAGGCGTGAGGCCGAGGACGAGGTCATCCCGGCTGCCCGCCACCTCGGGCATGGGCGTCCTTGCGTGGTCGCCCCTGGGCCGTGGCGTGCTCACCGGCAAGTATCGCGGCGGCATCCCGACCGACTCGCGTGCCGCCGACCCGGCGTGGGAGGCATTCGTCTCGAAGTACCTCACCCCGCAGAAGTCGGCCGTGGTCGAAGCGCTCGCGCGCGCCTCCGAGGGCCTGGCGTCACGATCGCGCACGTCGCCCTCGCCTGGCTGCTGGCCCGGCCCGGCGGTTGCCTCTGCCGATCGTCGGGGCACGTACGACAGCACAGCTGCAGGAGAACCTGGCGTCGGAAGATCTCGAGCTCCCGCCGGAGATCGTCCAGGCCCTCGACGACGTGTCCGACAGCGCACGCTAGGCAGCATGATGAGAGGTGGATGGATGATCGAGTACGAGTTCTGGAACCTCACGATCGACCGCACCAAGTCGCGTACGGCTGTGTGCCGCATGCTGACCGACGCGGCGGAGTATCAGGGCTGGGAACTCGAGCGATTGCGCAAGGACGGCACGGGTCAACGCACCGTCGTCCTGCGCCGCAAGATCATCCGCATGCGCAGCACGCTGCTCAGATCAGGTTGTGCCTAGATCTGGTTCAGGAACTCGTCGAACACCCGGGAGCCGAACTCCAGTGCGTCGACCGGTACGCGCTCGTCGACGCCGTGGAACAGTGCCGTGAAGTCGAGGTCGGCCGGCAGGCGCAGCGGTGTGAAGCCGTAGGACGTGATGCCGAGCTTGTGCCACGCCTTGGCGTCGGTGCCGCCGGACATCAGGAACGGGGCGATGTGTGCCTCGGGGTCCTGGCTGTGCAGCGCCACGGTCATCGCGTCGACCAGGTCGCCCTCGAAGGCGTACTCCAGTGCCGCGTCGGTGATGTAGGGCTCGACCGTGACGTGGTCGCCGACGAGGCCCTGCACGGTCGGCACGAACGAGTCGGCGTGGCCGGGCAGGTAGCGGCCGTCGACGTACGCGATCGCCTCCCCCGGCACGACGTTGTGCTTGTAGCCGGCCTCGCAGCATCGTCGCGTTGGTCGTGTTGCGGATGCCGGCGCCGATCATGCGTACGGCTGGGCCGAACTGCTCGAGCAGCTCGTCGGCCGAACCCTCTTGGCCCGGTCAGCTCGCGCACCTTGGCCAGCAGCAGCTCCATCGAAGGGCCCGGCTCGTCGGGCCACTCGGTGCTCTCCGAGCGCCACGAGAGCCTGAGCCAGATGGGTCACGGCGTTGTCGTCGTTGCGCATCGAGCCGTGACCAGCCGTGCCGCGTGCCCGCAGGCGCATCCAGGCGATGCCCTTCTCGCCGGACTCGATCAGATAGAGCCGCTTGCCGCCAACCTCGGTCGAGAACCCGCCGACCTCGCCGATCGCCTCGGTGCAGCCTTCGAACAGGTCGGGGTGATGCTCGACGAGCCAGTGCGCACCGAGGACACCTCCGGCCTCCTCGTCGGCCGTGAACACGAGCGTGATCGGCCGGTCCGGGATGGCGCCGGCGCGCTGCCGGGCGCGTACGACCGACAGCAGCATCGCGTCGAAGTCCTTCATGTCGACCGCGCCGCGGCCGAAGAGATAGCCGTCGACGACCTCGGCGGCGAACGGGTCGACCTGCCAGTCGCTCGCCTGTGCAGGCACGACGTCGAGGTGGCCGTGGATCAGCAGCCCGGGCTTGGGCGAGTCCTGGTTGCCCCACCGCGCAACGAGGCTGGCGCGGCCGGACTCCGACTCGAAGATCTCGGACTCGATGCCGACCTCGGCCAGGGACGCCGCGACGTACTCGGCCGCCTTGCGCTCCCCCGGCCCGGAGTCGTCACCGTAGTTGGAGGTGTCGATCCTGATCAGGTCGCGGCAGATGTCGAGTGCTTCAGATTCCGGCGAGTACCCCATACCGTGATCCTACGCACGACACCACGCCATCGGAGGCCCAGCCATGAGCTCGCTCGTCATGGCCATGACGATGTCGCTCGATGGCTATGCCGACCGGCCCCGACATCAGCATGGAGGACGCGATGGGCGTCGGCGGTGAAGCCCTCCATGAGTGGATGTTCGGCGGCGATCCAGACCGACAAGCCGCCGGCAAGAGCCATCTCCGCGGGCATCGGCGCCTGCATCGTGGGGCGCGTCGATGCACGACCTCGGGGTCCCGCACTGGGGGGACGTGCCCGTTCCCGCTGCCGACCGTGGTGCTCACCCACGAGAGCTCCCTGACCGGCCGATGAAGTCAGTGACTCGTTCACGTATGTCTCGGGCATCAAGCCGGCGCTCGCGCGCGCCCGCGAGCTCGCCGGCGACCAGGACGTGCTGCTGATGGGCGGTCCGGACATCGTCCGCCAGTACCTCTCGATGCGGACTGATCGACGAGATCCGCCTGAGCATCGCCCACCTGCTGCTCGGTGATGGCGTGCGTCTGTTCGACGGCGTGCGGCAACCCGCCTCCAGCAGTTCGAGGCGGTCTCGTCGACGTCGTCGCTCGCTGGCCACGCATCTGGTCTCTTCGCTAGGCGCTGTTCCGCTAGGCGAGCAGTCCGTCGACGACCCGCGCGAACAGTCGCGTGCTCACGGCCCGGGTCACGCCGTCGAGCGCCCGTGGCAGCCCGCGTACGCGGATCTCTTCGCGCCACGTCACCCGGCTGCCGACGGCGTGGGCTCGACGATGACCTCGGCCCATCCCTTGACGACACGTCCACGCTTCTCGAGTCGGCAGAACGACGGCTCGCGCCACGTCACGATCTCCATCGGGTCGTCGAATCGCGAGCCGCCCGACGCCCGTACGGGCGATGAATCCCGTCATCGGTCCGGATGATCCGGGTCAGCGGCACGTAGCGGCCGTGCGCTCCCAATCCGTGAGCCGCCGCCACGCCTCCTCAGGTCGCAGGCGCACCTCGCGAACGATCTCGAAGTGGGCCACGGCACATCGTAGGCATGCGCACCATGCCGTTCACCTCGATCGACGACGTCAAGGACGAAGCTCGCCGGCTGCGGGCTATCTCGCCTCGGACGCCGTCGCGACGACCGTCTTCCTCGCCAGCGAGCTCGGCAAGCCCCTGCTCGTCGAGGGTCCCGCCGGCGTCGGCAAGACCGAGCTGTCGAGCGCGGTTGCCGAGGCGTGCGGCGCCGATCTCGTACGGCTGCAGTGCTACGAAGGCGTCGACGAGGCGCGGGCGCTCTACGAGTGGAACCACGCCAAGCAGCTGCTGCGCATCACCGCTGGCCGGGACGAGACGTGGGACGAGGCGCGCAACGACATCTTCAGCGAGGAGTTCCTGCTCGCCCGTCCGCTGCTGACCGCGATCCGCAACGAAGGCCCGACGGTCCTGCTGATCGACGAGACCGACAAGGCCGACGTCGAGATCGAGGGCCTGCTGCTCGAGGTGCTCGGCGAGTTCCAGGTGACGGTCCCCGAGCTCGGCACGATCAAGGCGAGCAGCGCCCGTTCGTCGTGCTGACCTCCAACGCGACCCGCGAGCTGTCCGAGGCGCTGCGCCGCCGTTGCCTGTTCCTGCACATCGACTTCCCCGACCCCGAGCTCGAGCAGCAGATCGTACGCCTCAAGGTGCCCGAGCTCGACGGCACGCTCGGCGACTCGCTGATCCGCGTCATCAACGCGTTGCGGGCGATGCCGTTGCGCAAGGCGCCGTCGGTCTCCGAGTCGATCGACTGGGCGCGCACGCTCGTCGCCCTCGGCGCCGACATCCTCGACGACGACGTCGTACGGAGAGCCTCGGCGTGATCCTCAAGCACCAGGACGACCTCGACAAGGCCACCGCGCGGCTCGACCTCGACGAGGTGCTCGGAGCGTCATGACCCAGCCGACGGTCGCCCAGGACCTCGCGGGACGGCTCGTCGAGTTCGTCGGCGCGCTGCGCAGCAAGGGCATCCCGGCCGGCACGAGCGAGACGGTCGACGCGGCAGCTGTGATCGACGTTCTCGGCATGAGCGACCGGACGCTGCTCCGCGAGGGTCTCGCCTCGGCGCTCGTACGTCGCGGCGGGCAGCGCGACGTCTTCGACATGACCTTCGACCTCTACTTCCCGGCTGGTGTCGGTGCATCCCAGGCGGCGCGCGAGATGGACGAGGACTTCGACATCGACGACCTGCGCGACCTGCTCGCCATGGCGCTTGCCGAGAACGACCTGCGGACGCTCGAGCAGGTCGCCGAGATCGCCGTCGACCTGCTCGGCCGGTCGGTGAGGAGGCGGCCCGACCGGCGGCTGGTCGGCGTACCAGACCCTCGAGCGGCTGCGCCCCCAGACGTTGCTCGTGCAGGCCCTGGGCCACGCGGCGACGGAGGCGGCAGCGGGCCTGGTCAGGGCCAAGGTCAGGGCGGCGACTTCACCGAGCGGCTCGAGCGTGACGAGGTGCGACAGAACATCGACCGGTTCCGCGCTCTGGTCGCCAGCGAGGCACGGCGCAGGACGGCCGAGCTTCGCGGCCGAGACGTCGTCACCCGGCACGCCGTGCGCGTCGGCTCCGATCGGATCGACTTCCTCAGCGCCAACCGTCAGCAGCTCGAAGAGCTCGGCCGCACCGTACGTCCGCTTGCCCGCAAGCTCGCCACCCGGCTCGCCGCCCGGCGACGCAAGGCTCACCGCGGCCGCATCGACATCCGCCGGACGCTACGCCGCTCGATGTCCACCGGCGGCGTACCGATGCATCCCGTGTTCGCCAAGCCGCATCCGGCGCGACCCGAGCTCGTCCTGCTGTGTGACGTCTCGGGGTCGGTCTCGGGTTTCTCGCAGTTCACGATGCACCTGGTGCAGGCGATGAGTGGGCAGTTCAGCAAGATCCGGGTGTTCGCGTTCGTCAACGCCATGGCCGAGGTCACCGACCTGGTCAAGGAAGACTCCGACGACCTGGCCGCCCGCATCGCACGCGAAGCCCGCATCACCAAGTGGCACACCAGCAGCGACTACGGCGAGGCGTTCGCCGACTTCCACGCCGACCACATGGCGGCGATTGGTCCGCGCACGGCGGTGCTGATCCTCGGCGATGCCCGCAACAACAACCAGGACCCCAACCTCGACGCGCTGCACGAGATCAGCCAGCGCGCGCGACGTACGTTCTGGCTCAACCCCGAGCACTCGATGCGCTGGGGCCTCGGCGACTCGATCGCGCCGACCTACGCCGACATCGTCGAGATGCACGAGTGTGCAACGTCGACCAGCTGACGAAGTTCGTCACCCGGCTGCTGCCGGTCTGAGCGTCAGCGCGGCGCCATCGATCGCGCCGTCGAGGCGGATCGTCTCGCCGTTGAGCATCGGGTTGGCCGACGATGTGCGCGGCCAGCGCGCCGTACTCCCCGGGTCGCCGAGGCGGCGCGGGGTGCGGCACCTGCTTGCCGAGTGATGCGCGGGCGTCCTCGGGCAGCGACGCCGAGCAACGGGGTGTTGAACAGGCCCGGCGCGATCGTCATGACGCGGATGCCGAGCGAGGCCAGGTCGCGCGCGATCGGCAGTGTCATGCCGACGACCCCGCCCTTGGACGCCGCGTAGGCCGCCTGGCCGATCTGGCCGTCGAACGCGGCGATCGACGCGGTGTTGATGATGACGCCGCGCTCGCTCGTCGACCGGCTCGAGCGCCGGCGATGCGGCCGCGGCGAGCCGGAGGACGTTGAACGTGCCGATCAGATTGATCTCGATGATCCGCTGGAACTTGTCGAGCGGGTAGCGGGCCTTCTTGCCGACGGTCTTGATCGCGTTGCCCGTGCCGGCGCAGTTGACGACGACTCGCAGGTCCCCGAGCTCCGCCGCCAGGTCGAGGGCCGCGTTGACGGCGGCCTCGTCCCGACGTCGGCCGGGCGCAAGCGTACGGCGTCGCCGAGTCGCGTCGCGACGTCGTCGCCGGGCGAGCCCGGCAGGTCCAGGATGACGACCTTGGCGCCGGCGTCGAGGAGTGCCTCGACGGTCGCGAGGCCGAGGCCGGAGGCGCCTCCCGTGACAGGGCTACGGAGTTGTTCACGTCCATGAACGGTCCTTTTCTTGGTTGCACGCGTGAGGCTGGGCTGGAGTCCGCCCCTACGATCGCACAGGCGGTCGCCGGATCATCTCGTGATCCGGCCGCTCGACTCGTGCGTGCGTGATCAGACGGGAATGCAGCTTCCGCCGGCATGTCGTCCTTCTTGGCGTTGATCAGCAGCACCGCGACGATCAGCGCCACCCCCAGCATCATCGCGCCCCAGAAGAACGCGACGTGATAGCCGTGGACGAACGCATTGCCGGTCGCGGTTCGCGGCGACTCCCCCACGTGATCCGCGAGATAGCCCGTGACCGCCCCGGCGTACAGCGTGTTGAGCAACGCGGTGCCGAGAGACCCACCGACCTGTTGCGAGGTGTTGAGCAACGCGCTCGCGACACCGGCGTCGTGCGCGCCGACCCGACCAACGCGGTGCTGGACGCCGTGATGAACACGCAGCCATGCCGATGCTCATCAACAGGAGCGACGGCATGACGCATCCCCAGTAGCGCGTGTCGGCGGTGATCTGGGTCAGCATCAGCATGCCGAGGATGGCCAGCGCCAGACCGGGGACCATGATCGGCTTCGGGCCCGATCCGCGGCAGCAGATTGGCCACGACACCGGCAGTGACGATGACGCCGATGCTGAACGGCAGGAACGCGAACGCCACCCTTGAGCGGGCGTGTAGCCCATCGTGATCTGGAAGTAGAACGTCAGGAACAGGAACATGGCGAACATGCCCGCGCCGATGAACAGGAACACCAGGTAGGAACCGCCTCGGTTGCGATCGAGTGCGACCTTCATCGGCAGCAGCGGTGTGCTTGGATGCGCTGCTCCCACACCACGAAGGCCACCAGCAGCACCACGCCGGCGCCAGGAACGTGATCGTCGACGAGTCGGTCCAACCGAGCACCTCGGTGCTCTTGCCCGGGTCCTTGAGCTTGGCCGCCTGCGTGAAGCCGTAGACCAGCGCCACGAGTCCCAGGTCACGAGGATCGCACCGGGGATGTCGTACTTGGTGTTGCCGTGCGCCTTGCTCTCCTTGACGTACACGTACGCGCGCCAGCGCCGTCAGCCAGGGCGATCGGCACGTTGACGCCCAGCACCAGCGCCACGAGGCGTACTCGGTCAGCGCGCCGCCCAGGATCATGCCGATCGCCGCGCCGCCACCCGAGACCGCGCCGAAGACGCCGAACGCCTTCGCGCGTTCCTTGGGCTCGGTGAACGTGACCGAGATCAGCGAGAGCGCGGCAGGAGCCATCAGTGCGGCGAAGGCGCCCTGCAGGCCGCGCGCGGCGAGAGCAGCCCAGCGGTCGAGGCGATGCCGCCGAGTGCCGATGCCGCGGCGAAGCCGATCAGGCCGACGATGAACGTACGTTTGCGCCCCGTGTAGTCCGCGATGCGACCGCCGAGCAGCAGGAAGCCGCCGAACGTCAGCGTGTAGGCCGTGACGACCCATTGCCGGTCGGCGTCGCTGATGCCGAGATCCTTCTGCGCCGACGGCAGCGCGATGTTGACGATCGAGGCGTCGAGCACGATCATCAGCTGGGCCACGGTGATCACGCCCAGCGCGAGCCAGCGCCGCGGGTCAGGAGCTTCAGACGGTGAGCCTGCGTCAGGAGTGGGATTGCTGTCAGTCATCGGGTTCTCCCTGTAGACGACGGGGCGGTTCCAGTCAGTTCACCCAACACCGTAGACCGGCGCGGGACAGATTTCGATGGTTCGTCGGAACCATTGACCGCTTCCAGCGTGTCGCCCCGGCAGTGTCCTAACGTGGGGCCATGAGTGACTTCTGGATCTGTCAGACCTGCGCCGTCGAGCACGCCGAAAGGGTCGACGTGTGCGCGATCTGTGCCGACGAGCGACAGTGGGTGCCCGCCGAGGGGCAGCTGTGGACGACCCTCGACGAGCTCATCGCGGACGGCCACCACGCCGAGATCGCCGATCTCGAGCCCGACCTCTACGCGATCACGGCCAGGCCCACGACGGGCATCGGGCAGCAGTCCAAGCTCCTTCGTACGCCAGCGGGCAACCTGCTGTGGGATCCCGCCGGCTATGTCGACGCTGACATCGCGGCGCGGGTTCTCGAGCTCGGCGACGTACGCGCGATCGTGGCGAGCCACCCGCACATGTATGGCGTCCAGGTCGAGTGGAGCCGCCTCCTCGGTGGGCCACCAGTCCTGGTCGCCGAGGCCGACCGCGAGTGGGTCGCCCGTCCCGATCCGGTCATCGAGACCTGGACCGGTGACCTCGAGATCCTGCCCGGGGTGACCCTCAGCCAGCCTGGTGGCCACTTCCCCGGCAGCGCTGTCGCCCACTGGCGGGCCGGCGCCGACGGTCGCGGCGTGCTGCTGACGGGCGACACGATCTTCCCCAATCCTGACCGTACGTCCGTCAGCTTCATGCGCAGCTATCCCAACCGGCTGCCGCTCTCGGGCGCCGTCGTGAAGCGGGTCGCCGCACATGTCGACCGGTTCGGGTTCGACCGGCTCTACGGCAACTTCGACAACGCGATCGACGCGGACGCCAAGGCGATCGTGCACCGGTCAGCGGAGCGGCACGCCGCCTGGGCCAGCGGTGACTTCGACCACCTCACCTAGACCATCGCGATCGTCGCGGCCACCTCGTCGACCAGCTCGCGGGCGAGATAGCCAGTGCGACCCATCCGCGGCACGAGGCGTTGACCCGCCATGGCGTGCACGTACGTTCCCCAGCACGCCGCCTGCGCCGGCTCCGCTCCCCGCGCCAGCAGCCCGGCCATGATGCCGGCGAGCACGTCGCCGCTGCCGGAGGTGCCGAGCCCGGCATCGGCGTTCTCATCGCACCACGCTCCCCCGCCGGGGTCGCTGACATGTCCGTAGAGCGACACCACGGCGTCGAAGCGATCTGCCACCGCAGCCGCCTCGGCGTCCAGGTCGTCACCGAGCTCTCGTCCCAGCAAACGACCGGCTTCGGCGATGTTGGGAGTCAGCACCGTACGTCCGGCATGCTCCCCGAGCAGGTTCGGATGCTCACCCAGCGCGCCGAGCGCGTACGCGTCGACGACGAGCCGGGCATCCCCGGCAATCGCGCCGATGACGTGCTGCATCAGCGTCGCGGTCTGCTGCTTGTCGTCCAGTCCAGGGCCGATCGCGACCACGTCGGCCCGACCGGCCAGCTCCAGGAGGTGGTCGGGCACGTCGCCGTCGACGGACCCGCCAGCCGTCGACGGCAGGCCGACGACCTTGGCTTCCGGCACCGCGATGCTGAGCGCCTGGGCGTTGTCGTCTGTCGTGGCGAGCTGCAGGCGGCCGGCGCCGGCACGGAGCGCGGCCGTGCCAGCCAGCAGCACCGCCCCCGGGGTGGTGCGCGACCCGCCGACGACCAGCACCGTGCCCCGGTCATCCTTGTCGCCCTCGGGCTCAGGCAGTCGCCAGCGGCGGAGCAGCTGCGGCGTGATGACCAAGGACTCAGACGGCCCGGGCATCGACGCCCTCCTCGGCCGTCGGATGCGCCTCGTCATCCTGCTTGAGGTGCTCGACGTCATTGAACTTCTCCGTCGACCAGCCATCGTCGGTCCACCGCCAGCTGCTGATCGAGCAGTTCGCTATCGGAGACTTCTTGGCGCTGGCGATGAGCTCCTCCTCGTCGAGTCCCTCCAGGACGTACCGGAACAGGGAGACGACGGCATCATGCGCGAAGAACAGCACGCGCTGCTCAGGGTGATCCTCCGCAACGTCACGCAGGAGACTGCGTATCCGCAGGAGCACATCGGCCCACGACTCGCCGCCCGGCGGCCGGTAGTAGAACTTGCCCAGCCGCTGGCGCCGCTCGGACTCCTCGGGGAACTTGGACCGGATGCCGTGCACCGTGTGCAGGTCCAGAACCCCGAAGTCCGCGATCGCGCAGCCGCTCGTCCCGCAGCGTGGGGATGTCGGATCCCTTGAGGGCGATCTCGGCGGTCTGCCGCGCCCGCAGGTAGGGCGACACGATCACGACATCGGGATGCTCGTCATCCGGTAGCTCGTCGAGCCAGCCGGCCACGGCCTCGGCCTGCTTCTGTCCGGTGTCCGACAACGGCACGTCGGTGTCGCGCTCGGTGATGTCGATCAGGTCCGAGCCCTTCTCCTCCTCGCAGTCGACGCGGCGACGTTGCCGACACTCTCGCCATGCCTGATGATGCCGATCCACTCGAGCTGGTGCATGGGATGGCTCTTACCCGCTGCCTCGGTCGGCAATCGGACGGCTCACGGACGGAGGTCGTCCTTCGTCACGTGCGTGGAGACGTCGGGTCCGCTGCTGTAGACGATCGGATCGTCCTCGACCGGCGCCGGACCGTCATCCAGGGCCGCAGCCGGCTTCTTGGCGGTCGCAGGCTGCTTCTTCGGCGCGGCCTTCTTGGCGGCTGCCCGCTTCGCAGCGGCCTTCTTGGCCGGCATGGTGTTGGTCGTGGCCTTCTTGGTCGTCGTCGATGGCGACGGCGGCCGGCGCACCGGCTCGGTGCTGACCTTGGGCGCCGGCGTCCGCCGCAGGGTGGCCCGGTCGTCCGGCAGGATCCTTCTCCACCACGGCGACGGCTCCGTGCAGACCGCCTCGCGCGACCCCGCCGACCACGTGCTGGGCGATGGTGACGGGTTTGTGCAGGATCTTGGTGATCACAGGTGATGCTCCGTTCGATCGGTTGACGCGGTCTTGGCGATGCGTACCCCTCCGGCCGACTGTCACACGTACGAGCCGCGAACTCGGCCCGCTGCAGCCCTCGGCGCGGACCGGTGTGCCGTGCCCCCGTAGGCTCTCGCCATGATGCGCCAGCGGTTCGCCCGCACGATCGTGAGATGATGCCCGCTACCGGATGGTCGGGGAGGTGCCGGACACCGGCATCCTGGTGGGCGCACCGCACACGTCCAACTGGGACTTCGTCACGATGTTGCTGGTGATGTGGCACGGTGGCGCGCATCCGCGTGTCCTGGTCAAGAAGCAGTTGTTCACGCCGCCGCTGGGCTGGATCCTGCGGCGTCCGGCGGGGTGCCGCTCGATCGTGACAACGCCGGGCCCGGTCGTACGTGAACTGGTCGCCGAGGCGGGCACCGGCGAGCCGTTCCGGCTGATCCTGGCGGCCGAGGGCACCCGCGGCAAGGGCGAGTTCTGGAAGTCCGGTTCCTCGTCTGTCCAAGGAGACCGGTCTCCCGATCACGCTGGCGTTCTTCGATCCGCCGACCAGGACGATGGGATTCGGGCCGACGTTCCACGCCAGTCCGACGACGTCACGGCGGACATGGACATGGTCCGAGCTTTCTTCGCCGACAAGCACGGCATCAAGCCGAAGAACGCGACCGAGCCCAGCCTCCGCGACGAGCCCGGCCCCAGCGCCTGAGATCAGGGCGCCAAGCCAGCGGCCAGGGCCTCCGGGACGTAACCGTGGCGTATGCGTTGCGGGTGATCGCCCACCGGCAGATAGGCGACTTCCTGCTTGGTGTTGGTGTCGATGACGGCAACCGCGTCGGCCTCGCTCAACGAGATCCAGCAGGTGTCCTTCAACCCCTCGGTCGTCCAGTAGGGCTTGCCGTATGAATGGCCGGTCGTCGCGGTGTCGTAGATGACGTGGTCTCCGGTGCTGCGGTCCACCAGGGCGGCGTAGTCGTCCATCGTGCCCGCGGGGCACAGGGTGGTGCCGGCGGCATTGATCGACAGCCCGTGGTGCGCAGAGTCGTTGACGTACTGCTCCCGGGGCATGTTCGGGACACGGTTCGGCAGCGGGATGACCCGCTTGATGGCGCCGACGCGGGGCTCGGCGATGCCGCCGGCGGTGTAGGTGACCTTGCCGTCGACATCGGGGGCCTGGGTGTCGAACTCGACCAGACCGTGGAAGTACGACACCTGGAAGTAGACGAATCGCTCACCGGGCGCGATCGCCATCGGCCGGACCGCGGAGCTCATGCCCGGATGTCCGGCCTCGGCGAGCTCCTTGCCCATGTCCCAGCGTTGCGAGACGGTGAACGTCGCGTTGTCGACGACCTGGAACCAGCGATCGCTCTTGACGGCGTCGTGCACCAGGCTCAGGTCGAGCGGGCCGAGGCTGGGATAGTCGACCGGCAGGTAGACCCGCCCGATCGACGCATGGAAGATCTTCGAGCCGTCCTTGCTGTAGTTGTTCTCGTGCGGCGTCTCGCCAGACACGAAGGTCCGCATGCGCTGCCCCATCTTGATGGTCTTGCCGCCGACGACCTCGTCGACCATCGAGTACTCGATGGCCTGGCGGCTCGTCGAGTCCGAGACCACCAGGCGGCGGCCGTCCGGGGACAGACCCATGTGATCCGTGCGGTAGCCGTCCATCTGCTCCTCGTGGACGATGCTGTTCGGGTCGCCGGCCACGGCCTTGGCGATGTCGACCCACACGACATCGGCGAAGCTCGGGCGCGAGACGGCGAGGTACTTGCCGTCGTTCGTCGTGAACATGTCGTCGACGTACTGGTCGTGGCCTTCGCCGGGTCCCGCCTGCACCACGAGGTAGAACGCGAGCTTGACGGGGTTGAGCTGGATGTCCTGGAGCTCCTGCGCCTTGTCCGGGATCAGGTTGATGCCGGACTTCAGCATCGTGCGCGTGTTGGCATCGATGATCGAGGCGGTGCCCTGCCAGTTGTTGCCGACGAACATCACGTCGCGCAGCCCGGGGGCCGCGGTGGCAGCGGTGGGCGGCTCAGCCGTTGCCGGTGACACGCCCGACAGCGTTGCGGCGACCGCCAGGACCGTGGCGCCGATCGACAGGACTCGCTTCATGGAGGCTCCTTGCCCGTATGGGATGCAGGAAGTTCAACGACTCCAGATGCCAAGCGTCACGTGTCCTGTTGCTGCTCCAGCGCCTCGGTGAGCAGGGCGACGAGCGCCTCGAGCTGCAGGTCGGTGGAGTCGGAGACCTCCTCGTCGGAGCCGTCGAGCGCGATCGCGGCGAGGCCGGCCTTGCTGTCGATCAGCTCGGCGATCTTGGGGTCGAGGGTCTGCGAGGCGATGATGCGCCACGCGGTCACCGGCTCGGCCTGACCGATGCGGTGCACGCGGTCGATGGCCTGGGTCTGCTCGGCGTCGGTCCACGACAGCTCGGCGAGCACGACGTTGGACGCCGCCTGCAGGTTGAGGCCGACTCCCGCAGCGGTCAGCGAGCACACCGCGATCGCGACGTCCGGGTCGTTGGTGAACGCGTCGATGGCCTTCTGTCGCGCCGTGGTGCCCTGGCTGCCGCGGATCGAGACGTACCTGATGCCGCGCTTGGCGAAGGTCTCCTCCGCGACGTCCATGACATCGATGTGCTTGGCGAAGAACACCACCTTGCCGACGCTGTGCGCGAGCTGCGCGGTGTAGTCGGCGGCCAGCCCGGCCTTCGCCTGGCCGATCCGGCGCATCATGCTGAAGACGTTCTCGTCGGTCTTGCTGGAGCTGTCCTCGCGCTCCCAGCCGGCGACCCGGCGTACGAGCTCGTGGTCGATGCCCTCGACCGTGACGCCCGACGTGCGGGTGGCGAGCGCGCTCTCGTACTGCGCGACCAGCCGGCGGGCGAGCTGGCGCTCGGCCTCCTTGATCGACCGACCGGCCTCGTCGTCGAGCTCGACCGGGATGTCGGCGATGCGGCGAGCCGGGATGTCGGCGGCGACGTCGATCTTGCGGCGTCGGACGATGCCCATGTCGATCACGCTGTGCGGGCTGCGGAGTAGAAGCCGGGGTCGACCGGCGTCAGCCCGGTCTCCTCGAGCGCGTGCATCAGCTCGGCGCGCGGCTTCTTGCCGTCGATCCAGCCGAGGAACTGCCAGATCGCCAGGAAGTCTTCGATGTCGTTGATCAGCGGCGTGCCGGTCAGCGCCATCAGCAGCGGCTGCGACGGTACGGGCGCGGATGCGCTCGGACAGCTGGAGCACGTGCTGCGAGCGCTGCGACGCCTTGTTCTTGATGAAGTGCGCCTCGTCGAGCACCATGCCGCGGAAGCCGAGGTCGCCCAGCCAGCCGACGTGCCGGTCGAGCACCTCGTAGTTGACGATCACGATGTCGGCGAAGCCGTCGATGTTGTCGCCGTTGCCGTGGATCACGGTGGCCTTGCGGTTGGGGGTCCAGAGCTCGGCCTCGCGGGCCCAGTTGGTCTTGACCACATTGGGCACCACGACCAGCAGCGGGTACGCGTTGGCGGCCTGCGCGGCGAGCAGGGCCTGCGCGGTCTTGCCGAGTCCGGGCTCGTCGGCGAGCAGGAACGTACGGTGACCTTCCGCGGCGGCCTCGATCAGCTGGGCCTGGTGCCGCATCAGCTCAAGGCCGTCCGGCACCCGGGAGAACGCCGGCTCGGGCAGCTCCATGCAGGCCGAGGAGCCGCCGGAGGCTCGCTCGAACGCCGAGAGCAACGGACCGAGCAGCTCCCAGGTCGCGAGCCGCGTCGCGGCTTGGCCGACTGCGCGGCCGGCGAAGTCCGGGGTCAAGAACGGGTTGGACAGCTGTCGCGCGACGACCGACTGCGGGACGACCGGCGCTCGGCCGGCGTGGCGACTGGCTGGTGGGCGGCGCGGTCTCGGCCTCGGCCTCGTGCTCGACGCCCGCGGCGCCCAGCATGTCGCGCTTGAGCGAGTCGCGGCGTCGGAGACCACGACGTCCTCGCCGAGCAAGGAGAGCAAGAGGTGTCGCGGGCTGCGGTCTGGGCCAGGATCGTGCCGATGCCGTCGAGTCGCTTGAGCTGTTCGGTGCGCTGGGACTCGGTCATCGCCTCGTCGGACCTTGGCGCGTTCTTCACGGGCCAGCAGGGCGACGACCTGGAACTTGGTGCGGGTCGACGGCGAGACCCGTCCACGTTGCGCGCCGGCCTCGACCTCGCGTACGGCACGGGCGAGCACCGGCAGGATGCCCTCGCGACCGCGGGCGCGCCGCTGCGGTGCGTTGCGCGTAGCGCCCGAACGGCGCTGGCCTCGTGTGGCCAAGTGGTCCTCCTCTGACCGCCCGGCACGCTTGCCGTGGCGGTACTGCGACGCCGATCTGGTTCGGGACGGCGCCGCGTAGCCCTGCCGGGGCGGGGCCCACGGCCTCGTCGCGACGGAACTCGCTACAACCGGTCGACAGGAGCGACCGGGGATGGTGCAACGCCCGCCTCGTGGAGAGATCCGGCCTTGGGCCGGTGCCATGGACCCGATCGTCGAGCGACGTACTCGTTCGACGAGCAGCGGTGCGGGGTTTGTTACAACCCCTACTTTACCCGCATCGTGCCGCCCTGAGTAGGCGACTCACCATTCCTGCGCATTTTCGGGTCGACCGCTGGAAGACGGTTCAGGCAGGCGGTGCATGAGCTGGGTGCTGCACGTGGACATGGACCAGTTCATCGCAGCGGTGGAGATCCAGCGGCATCCCGAGCTCGCGGACCTCCCGGTGGTGGTCGGCGGTCGCGGCGACCCTACGGAGCGTGGCGGGTGTCGACCGCCTCCTACGCGGCGCGGGAGCTCGGCATCGGCTCCGGCATGCCCCTGCGTGTCGCCCGCCGCAAGTGCCCCGACGCGGTGTTCCTGCCGGTCGACGCTCCGGCGTACGAAGCGGTGTCCCGCACGCTCGTCATGGAGACGCTGCGGTCCTTGAGCTGGGGCGGCGTTCCCGTCCTGGTGCAGGTGCTCGGCTGGGACGAAGCCTTCGTCGGACCAGGCCCGGGGCACGCTGACCTCGGCGACCCGGAGGAGATGGCTGAGCACGTCATGGCGTCGGTGCTCGAGGCGACCGGCCTGCACTGCTCGGTCGGCATCGGCGACAACACGCTTCGGGCGAAGAATGCGACGGACTTCGGCAAGCCGCGAGGAACGTACATGCTGACCGCCGCCAACTGGCTCGACGTCATGGGCGACCGTTCGACGCGGGCCCTCTGGGGCATCGGCGCCAAGACCGCCGCCAAGCTCGCCGGGCTGGGTATCGAGACCGTCGCACAGCTCGCGGCGAGTGATCCGGCAGTCTGGCAGCTGCCCTCGGGCCGACGATGGGGCCGTACTACCGCGGGCTGGCGACGGGCGCGTCGGCACGCCCCCTCGACCCCGAGCCGTACGTTCCGCGAGCCCACGGACGGGAGACGACGTTCCAGACGGACCTGGACGACTGGGACGCCGTCGCCGGCGAAGTTCGCGCGTTGACCGCCCGCGTCCTGGCGGACATCGACGCGGAGGGCCGGCCGGCAGAGCGGGTCGGCCTCAAGATCCGGTTCGCGCCGTTCATCACGGTCACCCGGAGCGTCACGCTCCCGGGCCGCACCAACGACCTCCAGATGCTCAGCGACGCGGCGGTCGCCCTGCTGGACCGGTTCGATCCGCAGCAGCGAGCCCGACCCGTCCGGCTGCTCGGCGTACGTCTGGAGATGGTTCCACCAGGTGGCTCTGGGCAACCAGCGTCCGGCGGCAGCCGCAGCTAGCGAACCACGTCGAAGACGCCGAAGGACCGGAACCTGACGGTCCCGGCCCTTCGACCACGCAGCGTGCTACCGGCAGTCGTCAGCCGCGGTAGCGCTTGTTCGCTGGAATGTCCCCGTATCCGCCGAGGCCGCCCCTTGCCCCATAGCTTTCCTTTCGCCGCGGTGGTGCTAGCCCCTTGATCTTCAGCCGTACGGATTTCAGGGCGAGCAGACCGCCTCGTCGAGTGCCGACCGCATCGATGAACAACTTGACCAGACCGCCGGGCATCACGTAGTGCGAGTACGACTGATCGACGTAAGGGTCCTTCCTCGGGCAGGATGTTCGAAGATTGCCCGAACGCCGTGTTCAGATCCATCAGATTGCCCAGCGCCAGACCGCTGCACCACGTTGAGAGGCTTCGTTGCGTTCGTTGCCGAGGAACACCCTTGCAGACGAAGCCGTCAACGCCGTCCAGTTGGTCAATGCCCGCTGCGTACGTGCTTCGGTGGCTGATTGACTGAACAGGTCGTTGCTTCCCGTAGCTTGAGGATTGGTCGTCCGCCCGACTCGGTCTGGATGCGGTTGACGTAGTTCGCCGACAGGATCGGAGTCGAGGAGGTGCCGGCTTGCGTCAACGACTTGTTGTCCACCACCACCAGTCCGACGTTGGCCCCTGCTGGTTTCGTCCCCACGGAGTCGAGGGACGTCCATCCAGCTTGTCTCGACCACCAGGATCGCCCGGCCCGGTGAGCCGAGATCGTCCCTCGTTGCACGTACAAGCCAGGCGCGTCACCGCCGTGTTGCCCTTCAACGCCCTCGAGAGGTCTTGCCCGGGTCAGCCAGGTCGGTTCGATGGTCGAGCGGGTCACGCAAGTTGTAGAACGGGTACCACTCGCCGTTCTCGTGGCAGCACGCCGTCCGGCTTTCTTCGGGCTCGTACTGACTTGCATTGAAGCCGGTCAGCCCCAGACCTTCTTTTTCTTGTTGGCGTTAAATCCTACCGACGCTCGCACGATGCACAACGTCAGCCGGGGTTGGTGGACTTTACCATCACTGTCGCGGTTGAACGCCAGGTAGAGAGATCTAGACGCACCCAGCAGCTTGTTGCCCCAGAACCTCAGCGGCGGTCCCGACCAGCTCGGCCTGGTGCGCTGAAGGTCTGGACCCTCGACATGGATTTTAGCCGCTCGGCGCCGTCCGGGAGACATTGCCGCCGTACGTCCAACCGCCGTTCTTCGGACGCTCGAACGCCGGGATTGCCGGCCTTGCGATCGAGGAAATCGCCTGGTCTGAGCGTCTCGATGTGCCGGTCATCGAACGTGTGGCCGAGCATGGCGGTCGGACCGTCGACGCGGAGGTGGCGGCCCGGCCCCTTGAAGCTGAGATCTGATCAGCGGCATTGCCGTCCGTTAGCGTCCACGTGTCCCAGACCAAGACATGATCCGGTTGCTGTTTCCGGAGTCCCCGGAATCGTCGGGCATCGTCGAGGGGGTCAGGCAGACAGTTTTTCCCGGGCGGCGACGCTGGGATTCGACTGAGCCTCGATCTGGCGCGCATCGGCTCGGGTCCACTTCGCGGTGAAGTCCGAGTACGGGCTGTGGGCGCGCTGAGTGTGGATCGTCGGCTTCGGGAAGCCTGACTCGGCTTGTGCCGGTGACGTGGCGACATAGTGGCACCGACCAGAGCTGCCGCCAACACCCCAGTGACGGCGATTCGCCGCGTTCGGCGGCCGTCCGGCTTCGCGAAATTGCGCATGACAGTTCATCTCCCCCCGAACGTCCCGGGGCCGACCCGATGGACAACCACCGAGATACGTTCGATCTCAGGCTGGACGCTAGGCCCCAAATCAACATGTGTTAACTCCTGGTGTTCGATTGCGGAACGCCTGGGAGACGCTATAAGGGGACCATCCCATCCCGGATTTCCAACCCAAACACCGCCAGACAGGCTGCGAACTACGCTGGGTCCCGACAGCCGAGGGTCCGCCCGGGCGAACACGCCGACCGGGTTCGAAGGGAGACGAACTTCCGACATCGACCGCCGAGCTTCTTCTCGCTCAGTGCCGCGGCGCTGCTGGTGCCTGCACCGCGAACAGCCCACGACGCGCGCCGCCCGCCGCCCTTGCTGCGCCGGTCGTCCGATCCATACCGTCCGTGGATCCACTACTCCCCCGCCGCGGCAATCTCGCCGATCCCAATGGCCTGGTCTACCTGGACGGCGAGTACCACTTGTTCTATCAGCACGACGGGCGCTGGGCCCATGCGTCAGCAAGGATCGGTTGCTCTGGCGTGACCTCGGTATCGCCTGGACCGTCAGGGAGACGACCAGGCGCTGTCGGGCGGTGGGTCGTCGACCATCGCAACACCAGCGGATTGGTGAAGGGCGGCAACGGCCTCGTGGCGGTGTTCACCTGCACGTGCGCCGGCGAGGCGCAGAGCATCGCCGCCAGCACCGACGGAGGCCGGAAGTTCGTGCGTATCGCGGCAATCCTGTGCTTCACAATGACGGCGAGCCGGACTTCAGGGATCCCAAGGTCTTCTGGCACCCGGAGTCCGACGCGTGGGTGATGGTGGTCAGCAATGGCGACTACGTCTCGATCTTCGGCTCACCGGACTTGATCGAGTGGAGGCACCTGAGCGACTTCGGTCAATCCGACGGTCTGCACACCGCCGTGTGGGAGTGCCCGGACCTCTTCCCGCTGCCACTCGACGGCCGCGAGGACGCGATCCGTTGGGTCATGCACGTCAGCGTGGGCGACAGCGAAGCCACAGCCGGATCGACATCGCAGTACTTCGTCGGGTCGTTCGACGGGACGACGTTCGCCAACGAGAATCCGGCCGACGAGGTGCTGTCGGTCGACTTCGGCCAGGACTTCTACGCCGCCCAGACCTGGTCCGACGACCGCCGCGCCGACAAGGTCTGGATCGGGTGGATGGGCAACTGGCGCTACCCGTACGGAGCCCCCACCGGGTCGTGGCACGGCACCATGTCGCTGCCGCGGACCTTGAGCCTGGAAACCCGTGGCGACCGCCCGCGCATGATCCAACGAGTCATCGACACCGCACCGCTACGGCGCCGGTCGGTGTCGCCGCCAGACTTCGACGTCGAGGATTTCCATGTCCTGCCGCACCACCACACGGCATACGAGCTCGACGCCACGATCGAGTGGGACCACCTCGATGAGGTTGCCGTGCACCTGCTTCGTGGCGACGACGCTTTCGTCAGCGCGGGTTTCGACGCGCGCAACGGGACTGTCTTCGTGGATCGGTCAGCGTCTGGCTCAGAACCGGTCACCGGCCGCGACGACAAGCCCGTCCCGTTCGGTCGACGTAGTGAACCGGTGGACGATCCCGCCATGACCACCCTACGGATTCATGCGGTCGTCGACAGGTCGTCGATCGAGGTCTTCTTCGACGACGGCAGGCACGTCGCGTCCGTCGTGGTGTTCACCGACGAGGGCAATGACGGCATCGCGTGGCAGACGACGGGCGGGACTGCCAGGGTGCGCGACTGCCGGATCACTGAGCTCGCGACCATCTGGAACTGATGCATGACGAAGGGCCGGAACCCATGGGTTCCGGCCCTTCGATCGTGCGTGTCCGAGGGGGGACTTGAACCCCCACGCCCCTTACAGGGCACTAGCACCTCAAGCTAGCGCGTCTACCATTCCGCCACCCGGACATCGCTCCGGAGAGGAGCGGTGATGCAGCACTGAACTCTAGCAAAGAGCAGGCGGCGATCCGAATCGGGTACGGCGCTCGTCACGCCGCTCGGGGCAGGCTGGTTGGCCTTGCAAGGAATTCCTTGGCACAATTAGTTGAGGCCCCGGGAAGTATGAGTTCCCGGGGCCTCACTTGTGACGAGTGTGATGCTCTCTCTATCCAGAATCTTCTTCTCCCCCGCCTGTCACATCACTGGCTGGCTGCCTTTGACTTGCGTCGCTGGCCATGGGTTCAAATTTTGATTCCTTCCCGCTTTCCCGAAGGATTGCGTAGGTCATTTGTATGCCCCTGGCCGACGGGTGCGCAAGAGGTTTTTCAGAAGTTTTTTGGGTATTTTTCGCGAATTGTCACGTTGCCCACAGACTGACCTATGTCACCCACAGGACGCCGCTGTTATGCACATCTTTTCCACATTCTGCGGCCCAGCGAAGCGCCCAGAATGCGTCAGAGAAGCGACGAGACCGGCGTGGATCGCGACGCCGGCCAGTCCGCCGACCACAGTTCCGTTGATCCGGATGAACTGAAGTCGCGGCCGACGTGCAGCTCGATGCGCTCGGCGGTCTCCTTGCCGTCCCACCGGTTGACGGTCGCGGAGATGATCGTCGCCACCTCGCTGCCCGTAGTTGTTGACCGCGTATGCCGCGATGTCGGAGATCGTCGCGTCGAGGCGGCGGCTCAGCTCGGGATCGTCGATCAGCTTCTGGCCGAATGCCTCGATCTCTTCGAGTGCGCGGCGGCGCAGCAGCCCGTTCTCGTCGCCGAGTGAGCCGATCAGCGCGCGACGCAGCGCGTCCCACAGGCTGGATCGACGTGACGACGACACGCGGCTGCGACAGCATGCGCTCCTTGAGGTTCTCGAACCGCGTCCATCGTCGTCGGCGTCGTGCTGCAGCTCGTTGGCCAGGTGGCCAGCCAGCGATCGAGGGTGATGCGCGCGGGGTGGCCCGGCGTACGGCTGATCTCGGCGACCCACTCGACGACCTGCTCGTGCACCCAGCCGGCGACGCGCTTGTCGAGCCATTGCGGCGTCCACGACGGTGCACGGTTCTCGATCAGTGCCGCGACCTCGTCCTCGTTGTGCACCAACCAGCGGCCGAGCTCGTCGAGCGCGAGGTCGACCAGGCCGCGATGCGCATCGTCGCGCAGGATCTCCTCGAGGAGCTGGCCGACGACCGGGCTGAGCTCCTCCTCCTTCATACGCGGGATGAGCGCCTCCTCGATGATGGCGGCGACGTCGGTCTCCTTGACGTGCGACAGCGCATCGGACAGCACCCGTGACCCCTCCGCGACGAGGCGCTGGCTGTGCCCGCCTGTCACCAGCCACTCCCCTACGCGCCGGCTGACCCCGGCGGACTGGATGCGCTCGCGGATGACGTCCTCGCGCAGGAAGTTGTCGGTGACGAACTCCTGGAGGCTCTCCCCGAGCGACTCCTTGCGATTCGGGATGATCGCGGTGTGCGGGATCGGCAGACCGAGCGGATGCCGGAACAACGCCGTGACGGCGAACCAGTCCGCGATCGCGCCGACCATCGCGGCCTCGGCGCCGGCGTTCACATAGCCGAGCCAGCCGTCCTGATTGCGGGTCAAGACGTAGATGACGGCCGCGAGGATCAACAGCGACAGCGCGAGCGCGCGCATCTTGCGCAGTCCCCTGAGACGCGCCGTGTCGCCCGCCGACAGGCCCTCCGGCATCTGGAAGCTCGCAGCTCGCGTCTGTCGAGGTCACAGCACGACACTATCGGCGGTCGTTCGCGCCGCTCTGCGTACACTTCTCGGCCATGACCTTCAACGAGGGCGCGATCGCTCGACACGAGCCAGGTCACCGGCGGTGGCGGAGTCGTGGCGGCGCAGTGATCGGCGGCGGTGCCGGCGGCATCATCCTGCTGATCCTCGGTCTCATCTTCGGTCGGGACCTCACGGGCGCTGGCGCCGGCAACCCGTTCGACACCGGCCAGATCCAGGCCGGCGGCGAGACCACGACGACCGACTTCTCGCAGTGCAAGACCGGCGCCGATGCCAACCGCGACGATGACCTGCCGCATCATCGGCACCGTCAACAGCGTCCAGGACTACTGGACCGACGCGCTGCCCGCCGACGTGAAGCGGCAGTACCAGGAGGCCAAGACCGTGATCTACTCCGGCACGACGCAGTCGGCGTGCGGCACGGCATCGGGCGCCACCGGCCCGTTCTACTGCCCGGCCGACCAGCGCATCTACATCGACGCGAGCTTCTTCGACGAGCTCACCAGCCGGTTCGGTGCCGACGACGGCGCGCTGGCCCAGGAGTACGTCGTGGCGCACGAGTACGGCCACCACGTCGAGAACATCCTCGGCATCCTGGCCAAGGGCCAGGACGGCAAGACCGGTCCGCTCAGCGGTGGCGTACGCATCGAGCTGATGGCCGACTGCATGGCCGGCGTCTGGGCCAACCACGCCTCCACCACCAAGGACGACAACGGCATGACGCTCCTAAGCCGCTGACCGAAGACGGACATCAAGTCGGCGCTGTCTGCCGCAGCCGCGGTCGGCGACGACCACATCCAGGCAGCTCGGTGGCGGACGGTCAACCAGGAGACGTGGACCCACGGCTCGAGCGAGTCGCGTCAGAAGTGGTTCCTCGCCGGCTACGAGAGCGGCAACGTCAACCAGTGCGACACGTTCGCCACCGACGACCTCTGACGGTGACTGATCGATCGGTGTCCGACCGGCAGGCTCAAGGCTGAGATCTGGATCGTCCTCGGGCTGTCCCTGGGCCAGTCGGGCGTCTATGCCGTCGCTGAGCCTGATCGTGCAAGGCTGACACAGGGCGGCATTCGCAACTCGACGGCGACGCTCAACGGCACCCAGAGCGATCGCGAGTGGCTCGACTTCACGCTCCAGGTGCTCGGCATCGGGTTCGCGCTCGTACCGGTCGCGCTCGCGCTCTACCTGCTGAGCCTCGACCCCGACAAGCCATCGCCGCTGCGCCGGCTCGGGCATCACCGCACCGGCCGCGGCCAGGACGTGCTCTGGGGCATGGGGCTTGCCGCCGTCATCGGACTGCCGGACTCGGCCTGTACGCCGCTCGGTCGCGCGCTCGGCATCACGGCTGAGATCATCCCGGCACCGGTCGACCAGTACTGGTGGACGATCCCGGTCCTGATCCTCGCGGCGCTGCAGAACGCGATCCTCGAGGAGGTCGTGGTCGTCGGCTTCGTCATGACCCGGCTCCGGCAGCTCGGCTGGAGCGTCCGGCCGACGATCGTCACGCAGCGCGCTGATCCGCGGCAGCTATCACCTCTACCAAGGCTTCGGCCAAGCACTGGGCAACGTCGTGATGGGCCTGGTGTTCGGCTACTGGTTCACCCGGACCAAACGGGTGCTGCCGCTGATCGTCGCGCACACGATCCTCGACGTCATCACCTTCGTCGGCTATGCCCTGCTCAAGCCACACGTGAGCTTCCTGTGAAGATCGCGTACGACCCAGGGCTGCCGATCACGGCGCGCCATGACGACATCGCGGCCGCGATGCGCGACCACCAGGTCGTCGTGGTGGCCGGCGAGACCGGATCGGGCAAGACGACACAGCTGCCCAAGATCGCGTACGAGCTGGGGCGTCGCACCATCGCGCACACCCAGCCGAGACGCATCGCCGCTCGCTCCGTCGCCAAGCGCATCGCCGACGAGTGCGAGGTCGAGCTCGGCGCGGAGGTCGGCTATGCCGTGCGGTTCGACGACCAGACCAGCGACGCCACGGCGATCCGGCTCGTCACCGACGGGCTGCTGCTCGCCGAGCTGCAACGTGACCGCCGGCTGTCCCGCTACGACACGATCATCATCGACGAGGCACACGAGCGGTCGCTGTCGATCGACTTCCTGCTGGGCTATCTCAAGCAGCTGCTCCCCCGGCGCCCCGACCTCAAGGTCGTCATCACCTCGGCGACGATCGACGTCGAACGGTTCGCGGAGATGTTCGACGCACCGGTCATCGAGGTCAGCGGGCGGACGTACCCCGTCGAGGTCCGCTACCGCCCGCTGGCTGAGTCCGATGCCGGCGACATGCTCGAGGGCATCGCCGACGCGATCTCCGAGCTGCCCAAGGACGGCGACATCCTCGTCTTCATGTCCGGCGAGCGGGAGATCCGGGACGCGGCGGACTACCTGGCCGGGCAGAAGTACCCGCGTACCGAGATCCTTCCGCTCTACGGCCGGCTGGCCGCCGCCGACCAGCAGAAGATCTTCAGCAACCACAGCGGACGCCGCATCGTGCTGGCCACCAACGTCGCGGAGACGTCGCTGACCGTGCCGGGCATCCGGTACGTCATCGACCCCGGCTTCGCCCGCATCTCGCGCTTCAGCCAGCGACTCAAGGTGCAACGCCTGCCGATCGAACCGATCTCGCGGGCCAGCGCGTCACAACGTGCCGGTCGATGCGGTCGCGTCGCTGACGGCATCTGCATTCGGCTCTACTCCGAGGAGGACCACGACGGTCGTCCCGAGTTCACCGACCCGGAGATCCAGCGCACCAACCTCGCCTCGGTGCTGCTCCAGATGGCGTCGCTCGACCTCGGCTCGATCAAGGACTTCCCGTTCCTCGACCCGCCGGACTCCCGTGCCGTCAGCGACGGACTCAACCTGCTGTACGAGCTGGGCGCAGATGCAGGGCACAGGCTCACCAAGCTCGGCCGCCGGATGTCGACGCTGCCGACCGACCCGCGGCTGGCTCGCATGCTGCTCGCCGCGGACCGGCTGGGCTGCCTCGCCGACGTGCTCGTGATCGTCTCGGCGATGTCGATCCAGGACCCGCGTGAGCGTCCGCTCGAGCACCAGCAGGCTGCCGACGAGAAGCACCAGCGGTTCCGTGAGCCGGACTCGGACTTCCTGTCGTACCTCACGCTGTGGAAGTACATCCGCACCCAGCGCGACGAGCTGTCGAGCTCGGCGTTCCGGCGGCTGTGCCGCGACGAGTACCTGCACTACCTGCGCATCCGCGAGTGGCACGACGTCCACTCGCAGCTGCGCCGCACCGCCAAGGAGCTCGGGCTGCACCCCGGCTCCATCGGCGGCGATCCCGACCGCATCCACCAAGCGTTGCTGTCGGGGCTCTTGTCGCACGTCGGGCTGCGCGATCCCGACGGCCGGGAGTTCCTCGGCGCCCGCCAGGCGAAGTTCATGATCTTCCCGGGTTCGGGGCTGGCCAAGAAGCCGCCGCGCATGGTCATGGTCGGCGAGCTGGTCGAGACGAGCCGGCTGTGGGGGCGTACTGCCGCCAAGATCCAGCCGGAATGGGTCGAGGCCGCCGCCGAGCACCTGGTCAACCGCTCCTACAGCGAGCCGCACTGGTCGAGCCGCCGCGGCGCCGTGATGGCTCGCGAGAAGGTGCTGCTGTTCGGCATCCCGCTGATCGCCGACCGGCTCGTGCAGTTCGGCCGGATCGACCCGGTCGTCTCACGTGACCTGTTCATCCGGCACGCGCTCGTGCAGGGCGAATGGCGTACGCACCACGCGTTCTACGCCGCCAACAAGCGCATGATCGAAGGCGTCGAGGAGCTCGAGGAGCGGCTGCGCCGGCGCGACCTGCGGGTCGACGACGAGACGCTCTACGCGTTCTACGACCAGCGCATCCCGGCCGACGTCGTCTCGACCCGGCACTTCGACTCGTGGTGGAAGAAGGCCAAGCGCGACCAGCCCGATCTGCTGACGTTCGACCCGGCGATGCTGAGCCACGCCTCGTCGATGAGGACGAGTTCCCGCGCGAGTGGCACTCCGATGGTGAGTCCTATCCGCTGACGTATGCGTTCGAGCCCGGCATGAGCGACGACGGCGTCACGGTCGACCTGCCGCTCGAACGCCTCATGAGCATCGATGACCGCGCGTTCGACTGGCACGTGCCCGGGCACCGCGTCGAGCTGGTCACCGAGCTGATCCGCTCGCTGCCCAAGCGGCTCCGGCGCGAGTTCGTGCCCGCGGGACAGTTCGCCCCGCGCCTGGTCGACGCGATGGACCTGTCTGCGCCCGACCTGAGCGAGGAGCTCGCGCGGCAGATGCGACTGCTCAACGGGACGGTCGTGTCGCCCGAGCGACTTCGACTTCGACGCGCTGCCCTCGCACCTGCGCGTCACGTTCAGCATCACCGATGGCGGCGTCGAGCTCGCCCGCGGCAAGGACCTCGCCGAGCTCCGCCGCGAGCTCACGAGTCAC
Source organism: uncultured Actinomycetota bacterium (assembly GCA_963817425.1). GTDB lineage: Bacteria > Actinomycetota > Actinomycetes > Propionibacteriales > Nocardioidaceae > Aeromicrobium. The sequence continues at coordinate 25,691 of CAWFOH010000013.1, read as the reverse complement.
GTCCGCGCGGACCTCACCAAGGTGGCGCGCCAGGAGGAGCGGGCCGGCCTCCGCACGTGGGACGTCGGCGACATCGAGCAGACCATCACCGCCGGACAGGTCACGGGCTATCCCGCGCTCGTCGACGAAGGCAGCCTCGGTGGCGTTGCGGGTGCTCGACAGCCAGGCCGAGCAGGCGGTCGCGATGGTGAAGGGGCAGGCCCGCCTGTTGTCGTTCGCGCTGCGCGACCCCGGTCCCCCAGCTCGGGCGGTCGCTCGACCTGCACGCCAAGCTGCTGCTCTCGACGGGGCCGCACGCCGACGCTGCCGCCGTCATCGAGGAGTGCTGGCTGGCGGCGATCGAGGCGCTGGTCGTCCGCCACGGCGGGCCGGTCTGGGACGAGGTCACGTTCGGGCTCCTGCACGACACCGTGCGCGCCGAGGCATACGACGAGACCGAGCTGGCCGTGCGCACCGTCATCGACATCCTGCGGGCACTCGGCGAGGTCACCCCCACGCCTGCGACCGAGGCCGGCGAGGATGTCCGCGTGCAGCTGTCGTGGCTGATCTATCCCGGCTTCATCAGGGACACCGGCATCGTCCAGCTGCGCCGGCTCCCGCTCTACCTGCAGGCGGCCCGGCGACGGCTCGACGCGCCGCTGACGGACGACCTGCTGGCGACGCAGGAGCTGGAGGCGCGGTTCCACGAACGTACGGCCGGCCTGTCCACCTGGGCACGCCTCTCCCCCGACGTCCAGCACGTTCGCTGGGCGTTGGAGGAGCTGAGGCTGAGCCTGCTGGCACAGAACCTCAGAACGGCGTTCCCGGTGTCGGTCAAGCGCGTGACGGCGCTCGTCGACGCGCTGTAGCGGCGTCAGACCCCGAGCAGGTCGATCACGAAGACGAGCGTCTTGCCGGAGAGGCGGTGACCGCCGCCGGCGGGTCCGTACGCGAGCTCGGGCGGGCACACGAGCTGACGGCGTCCGCCGACCTTCATGCCGGGGATGCCCTGCTGCCACGCGGCAATGAGCTGCGGGAGCGGGAAGTTCGCGGACTGGCCGCGGTCCCAGGACGAGTCGAACTGCTCGCCGGTGTCGAACTCGACGCCGACGTAGTGCACGTCCACGACATCCGCCGGGCACGGCTTCGGGCCCGTCGCCGACGATGATGTCCTTGATCTGGAGCTCGGTGGGCGCGGGGCCCTCGATGAAGTCAACTTCAGGCTTTTCAGTCATGCGCACGATCCTGTCACATGGCCTGTGCGGCAGTTGCTCACGGTCTGAACGGCTCGGCCGACACCACGGCGTCGACATTGAGCGGCCCGTAGATGTGCGGGAACGGCAGCGGCTCGCCGTCGACGGGGTCGAGCCGCCACGGCTCCGTCAGGAGGTCGGTGTCGATCGTCAGCAGGACCAGCGGTCCGGCGACGTCACGATAGAAGCGCTCATACACGCCGGCGACCTGTTCGGCCTGCGAGCAGTGGATGAAGCCGACCTCAGCGAGCTCCATGCCCAGGGTCGACACCGTGTAGGTGCCGGCGGCGAGTGCCGAGGTCCAGGCCTCGTCAGTGGCGAGGTGGAAGATCCTCACGGCATCTGTTCGGCGGCGTCATTGAGGCGCGCCAGACTGCGTGCGAACGTGCTGATGTCGTCCTCGGTCCACTCCGAGAGGATCGTCGACATCCGTGCGTGGGCACGCTTGCGATAGGCCTCGACCTTGGCGCGGGCCTCGGGCTCGGCGACCAGCAGCTGCGCGCGGCCGTCGTCGGGGTCCGGGACACGGCTGACGAGCCCGAGCTTCTCGAGGGACGCGACGGCCCGGCTGGCGGTGGACTTGTGGACGCCGAGACCTTCAGCGAGCTCCGAGCCGCGGATCCCGTCGGGCGCATCACAGATCGCGATGAGGAAGAGAAACATCCCGTAGTCGAGCGAGGGGTGGATCTCCGGCAGCTGGCGGAGCGAACGCGCACGTACGCGCCGGATGAACCTGGTCAGCTCGTACTCGACGTCGAGATCGGCCGGGAGGTCACTGCTCATGCCGTTGGCTCCATGCGCCAACCCTATAGAACACCCGTCACGATCGTGGCGGTCTGCGCAGGTCAGGGCCTCAGCGCAGCTCGGAGGAGGTCAGGTTGAGCAACCGCCGGGCGACGATGAGCTGCTGGATCTGCTGCGTGCCCTCGAAGATGTCGAGGATCTTGGAGTCCCTCGACCACTTCTCGACCAGCTCGGTCTCGCTGTAGCCCAACGTGCCGGCCAGCTCGACGCACCGCAGCGTGATCTGGTTGCCCACGCGACCGGCCTTGGCCTTGGCCATCGAGGCCTCCATCGAGTTGGGCTTGCGGTTGTCTGCGAGCCAGGCGGCCTCGAGGGTCAGCAGCATGGCTGCCTCCCAGTCCGCCTCCATCGCGATGAAGGTCGCCGCCGCGTACGACTGGGACTGCACCGGACGGTCGTAGTCGATGACGACGCCGGCCTCCTCCAGCAGGCGTCGGGTGTCCTCGAGGGCAGCCCGGGCGCAGCCGACCGCCATACCGGCAACCAGGGGCCGGGTGTTGTCGAACGTCGCCATGGCGCCCGCGAAGCCCTGCTTCGTGTCGATCTCGGGGTTGCCCAACAGGTTTTCCGCAGGCACCCGGCAGTTGTCGAGCACGATCACCGCGGTGTCGGACGAACGGATGCCGAGCTTGTGCTCGAGTCGCTCGACCCTGATGCCGGGCAAGCTCTTGGGGACGAGGAACGACTTGATCGCCGCCCGGCCCATGGTCTTGTCGAGCGTCGCCCAGACCACGACCGAATCGGCGCGGTCGCCGGCGGTCACGAAGATCTTCTCGCCGTTGAGGATGTAGGCGTCGCCGTCCTTGACCGCTGTGGTCGTGATCGCGGCGGAGTCGGAGCCGAAGCTGGGCTCGGTGATCGCCATGGCCGCCCAGGTGCCCTTGAACCGCTCGAGCTGCTCGTCGTCGGCCACCGAGGCGATCGCCGAGTTGCCGAGGCCCTGACGGGGCATCGACAGCAACAGGCCCACATCGGCCCAGCACATCTCGATGATCGAGAGCACCGACGACATGTTGGTGCCGTTCTTGACCTTGCTGCCCTTGTCGTCGTCGCCCTCTTCACGGCGTACGCCGGCCGCTCCGGCGCCCTGGCCCTGACCGGAGTCGCCCATGCCATCGACGAGCGACGCGAGCAGGTCCAGCTCCTTGGGGTAGGCGTGCTCGGCGAGGTCGTACTTGCGCGAGTTGGCGCGCAGGAACTCCTCGGCGACCTGGTGAGCCTGCTTGATGAAGGGGCGGAACTTGCGGGGAGTCTCGAGATTGATCATGAGTGAATCCGTCCTCAGACGAGGACTGCTCCTTCCATCAGGCCGATGGCTCGCAGGTCGCGGTACCACCGTTCGACCGGGTGCTCCTTGACGAAGCCGTGACCGCCGAGCAGCTGGACGCCGTCGGTGCCGATCTTCATGCCGTACTCCGCGGTGAGTCGGCGCGCGAGCGCGACCTCGCGGGCGTAGTCAGCACCCTGTTCGGCGCGCGACGCGGCCCTCAGGGTCGTGAGACGCATGCCCTCGAGCTCGATCGCGATGTCGGCGACCATGAACGCGACCGCCTGGCGGTGTGCGATCGGCTCACCGAAGGCGGTGCGGGTCTTGACGTAGTCGGAGACGTAGTCGAGCATCGCCCGCGCGGTGCCCAGGGCCAGCCCGGCCCAGGCGAGCCGCGACAGGCGTACGCACTCGCGGTAGTCGTCGGCCGTGCCGTCACCAAGGATTGCGTCAGCGGGGACCTCGACGTCGGTCAGGACGAGCCGGCTGAGGCCTGCAGCGCGCAACCCCATGCTCGGGTCGGCCTCGATCGTCACACCGTCGGTGCTCGACTCGAGCAGGACCAGGGTGGGTCCGTTGCCCTCGATGTCGACGGCCACCACGAAGAGCTCGGCCTCGCTGCCGCGTACGACGGCGGACTTGACCCCGTTGAGCCGAAAGCCGGTCTCGGTCTTGACCGCGGTGGTCTGCAGCTCGAACGGGTCGAACAGCGGCCGGGGCTCGGCAACTGCCAGAGCCGCCGTCGGGATGTCGTCACCGGCGAACGCCGGCAGGTAGGTCTGCTGTTGTGCGTCGGAGCCCCACAGCGAGATCGCGGTCGCGACAGCCGCGGGTGCAAGGCACGCCACCGCCTGGCCCATGTCGCCCTCGGCGAGTGCCTCGGCGACGAGCACGCCGGTGACGGCTGAGCGGTCCTCGGACAGCCCGCCCAAGCTTTCGGGGATGTTGAGCAGGGTCAGTCCGAACTCGCTGGTCTGCGCGAGGACTTCCTTGGGCGTGTCGTTGGCCGACTCGGCCGCTTCTGCGCCAGGACGGAGCACCTCTGCGGCGAACTCCTTGATGACGCCGACGATCATCTGCTGATCCTCGGTCGGCTCGAGATCGAAGACGCCACTGTCGGACGTACGGGCGAGGCGCTTGGGCTTGCCGGTGCTCTTGACGCGCTTGAACGTACGGCCGGTCGCGCCGGCGACCCGGAACCCGCTCTTGGCGCCTTGGTAGACGGCCTTCTCGGTCGTCTTGCGCAGCTTGAGCTTGTCGATGGTCGGCGAGCTGGCGATGCGGTTGAGCACCGCCAGGCCGATGCCCATGGGATCTCGGCGACTGGCCACAAGAACTCCTCGATCTCTATCTGATGGTGGGGCGAGGTTGGACTGAGTTGCCCACCGCTGCATCAACTGTAACTAGGAGTTGCAGTTTGACATACCAATGGTATCCGAACTCACATCGCTGGACCAGCGGTTGCCGCGTGTCGACGGATCGATAGCCTTGACCAGTCCTGAGCGAAGGAGCCCAGAGCCCGTGCCTGATTCCCAGTCCCGACCGCTGCCCCAAGGCGGCTCCGTGCGCCCCATCACCCGGTGGGGTACGCCTGTCATGCACCGAGAGTTGAAGGACGTCACGGTCTTCGACGCGGAGCTCGAGACACTCGTCAAGGACATGGTGGCGACGATGTACGCCGCCAAGGGCGTCGGCCTCGCCGCCAACCAGGTCGGGGTGGATCTCAAGGTCTTCGTGTTCGACTGCCCTGACGACGACAACGTCCAGGTCACCGGTGTCGTGTGCAACCCGGTCCTGCACCTGCCCGAGGGCAAGGAGCGCAACCTCGAGGACGAGGACGAAGGGCTGCCTGTCGCTGCCTGGCGCCTTCACGTCGTGCGCTCGCCCTGACCAGGCGCACGTGACCGGCGTGGATCACAAGGGTGAGCCGGTCGAGTTCGTCGGCGACGGACTGCTGGCGCGCTGCCTGCAGCACGAGACGGATCACCTGTTCGGCACGGTCTTCGGCGACCGGCTGCCGGAGCGTTCGCGCAAGAAGCTCTACAAGCAGCACCAGGAGCTCGCCGACGGCTATCCCGACGACTGGCCGGTCACGATCCTCGTCGACGATCCGGTGATCGAGCGCTAGAAGTTCTCCGCTCGACGGATGATGAGGGATACGGGTAGCTGTGGCGACCGCAACCCCTCATCGTTCAGGCGTGACCCTCGCGGGCGCTAGATTTCCTTGAACACGCTGTCTGTGACCAAGGGAGAGTCATGGCCGGAATGCCGCACACCACGGTGCCCGCGACCATTCCGTTTGCGCTCCGAACGATTCGAACCGCGTCGACGCCACGCAGGGTCACCGGGAGACACCTCGAGGCCAACGGGCTCGCGCGCGGCGAGGGACCTCACATGGTCGGGTTGTTGCGTGCAGTCGGATTCATCGACGCCGCCGGCCGACCCACGAACTTATGGATGGGCTATCAGACCGGGCCCGCGGTATCAGGTCTGCTTGCCGATGCTTTGCGCATCGCTTATGCGCCTTTGTTCGACGAGTTCCCGGCGGCGCAAAAGGAGGTATCAACGTCGCTCGCTCGAGTGATCCGGTCGTCAACCGACTACTCCGATCACCACGTCTTCAGGACGATCGAGAGCTTTCAAGCGCTGTGCAGGTTCGCCGATTTCACCGCTGGCAGCACACAATCGCCGCCTCCTGGTCCCCTGCGCCTTTCCGACCAGACGCGAGACAGCTGCCTGTCGCTGCAGGCGATGTGGATCCGGGAGGCGCAGGAATGCATCAGACATGGCCTTTGTCGGGCGGCGCACGTCTCGGCATGGAACGGCTTCGTTGGACTCGCCATGGCGCTTCTGTCCGCGAACGACTTTGCCGCTGTCCGAATGCTCCGGCCGACGTGGAAAGGATCTACCGCCGAAGAGCTTGCCATGCGTACGCCCGGTGCGCAGCTACTGGGAATGCTCGAAAAGTTGGAACTCTGCGATAACGATCAAGTCGATCAGCTGCCGCTCCTGCTCCAACGTCGAAACGACTGTGCGCACCCCACGTCGTACGATCCGACCCTTGCAGAGACTCTCGACTACGTCTCCGCTGTCGAGTCCGCAGGAAAACGACTCCTCAGCAAGCCGTCTCTAGCGCGCGCGTAGCTCCCAGCACGCCACTGCGACGGACGAGGCGACATTGAGGGAGTCGATGTCGGCGGCCATCGGGATCGTCACGCGATGATCGGCGGACTTCTCCCAGTGCGGGCTGAGGCCGTGACCCTCCGATCCCACGATCAGCGCCAGTCGCTCGACATCGTGCGGAACCTCGTCGATCGGCACGGAGTCGTCCGCCAGCGTCATGGCGTACGTCGTGAAGCCCGCCTCGCGGAGCAGCTGCGGCGCGGCGTACCAGTCCTCGACGCGGGCATACGGGAGCCAGAACACCGACCCCATCGAGACCTTGATCGCGCGACGGTAGAGCGGGTCGGCGCAGCGCGGTGACAACAGCACGGCGTCGAAGCCCAGCGCTGCGGCGGCCCGGAACGCCCCGCCGACGTTGGTGTGGTCGGCCAGGTCCTCCATGACGATGACCCGCCGCGCGGTGGCCAGCACCTCGGTGGGTGGCCGGAGCTCGGGACGCTCGAGTGCCGCGAGCGCGCCACGGTGAACGTGGAACCCCGTGAGTGCCTCGATCGACTTGTCGTCCAGGACGAAGCACGGCACGTCGGCAGCGTCGAGCAGGTCGGCGAGGCCTTCCAGCCAACGCGGCGACATGAGGAACGACCGCGGCTGGTGGCCCGACTCGATCGCCCGGCGTACGACCTTCTCGCCCTCCGCGAGGAAGAGCCCGCGGTCAGCCTCGAGCCGAAGCCTCAGCTGGACGTCGCGCAGATCGACGTAGTCGCGGAGTCGGGGATCCTCGAGGTCGTCCAGTCGTACGATCTCGGCCACCGGGCTAGCCTAACGAGCATGACGCATTGAACGCCCTGTCACACCCGATCCCTACCCACTCCTACCGGCTGCGCCGTCGTTCTCCGTGACGAGCTCTGACGTCACTGACGGGAAGCCGCTCAAGAACGACCAGGTCAACGAGTTCGGCGACACGTCGCCCCAGCTGTCGTGGTCCGGCGCCCCGGAGGGCACCAAGTCGTACGTCGTGACCTGCTTCGACCCGGACGCGCCGACGGTGTCCGGCTTTTGGCACTGGGTTGCCGTCGACATCCCGGCCGACGTCACCGAGCTGCCAGCTGGAGCCGGCGCCTCGGATGACACGCTTCCGGGCGAGTGCGTTCCACGTACGCAACGACGGTGGCGGACTGAACTTCATGGGCGCCGCTCCCCCGGCCGGAGACCAGGTGCACCGCTACTTCTTCGTGGTCCACGCGGTCGGCGAGGACAGCCTCGGCGTCGACGGGACCGTCTCCCCCGCCGTCGTCGGCTTCAACCTCGCGTTCAAGACGCTGGGACGCGCGATCATCCACGGCACCTATCAGCACTGAGCCGCCAGACAGCAGAACGCCCCTCGACCATCGCGGTCGAGGGGCGTTCTGGCGTTGATCAGGCCTTGGGCGGAGCCGCGGGCGGCTCAGGCGTACCTGTCTCCGGCTGGGCCGGAGCCGCGCCCGCGCTGGGAGCGATCGGCGACTCGGCAGCCTTGGCCGCATCGAGCGCCTCCTGCACGGCATCCGCGGTGGCCTGCTCCTCAGGAGCGTCGTCCTGGATCGGCGCATCGAAGTCGACGCGGGTCTTGCTGCCGCCGCCGTCGACCGGGATCTTGCCGACCGTGCCACCGAGCGTGCCCAGTGCCTTGGTCAGCTCGGCCGGGATGATCCACGTCGTGGCGTTGTCGCCCTCGGCGATCTTCGGCAGCATCTGGAGGTACTGGTACGACAGCAGCTTCTGGTCCGGGTTGCCGTCGTGGATGGCCTGGAACACGGTCTGGATCGCCTGCGCCTCACCCTGAGCGCGCAGGATCTGCGCCTGGCGGTCGGCCTGGGCCGTGAGGATCTGCGCCTGCCGCTCACCCTCGGCGGTCAGGATCGCGGACTGCTTCTGGCCCTCAGCGGTGAGGATCGCGGACTGCCGCTCACCCTCGGCGGTCAGGATCGCCGCACGCTTGTTGCGCTCGGCGCGCATCTGCTGCTCCATGGCGTCGATGATCGACGGCGGCGGGTCGATGCCCTTGAGCTCGACACGGTTGACGCGGATGCCCCACTTGCCGGTCGCGCTGTCGAGCTCGCCACGCAGGCCGGAGTTGATCTGGTCGCGGCTGGTCAGCGCGTGCTCGAGGCTCATGCCACCCGTGATGTTGCGCAGCGTCGTCATCGTGAGCTGCTCGATCGCCTGGATGTAGTTGGCGATCTCGTACGTCGCCGCGACCGGGTCGGTGACCTGGAAGTAGATCACCGTGTCGATCGACACGACGAGGTTGTCCTCGGTGATGACCGGCTGCGGCGGGAACGACACGACCTGCTCGCGGAGGTCGATGACGTAGCGGACCTTGTCGATGAACGGCACGACGATGTTGAGGCCGGCCGACAGGGTCGTGCGGTACTTGCCGAATCGCTCGACGATGCCGGCGCGCGCCTGGGGGACGATCTTGACCGTCATCGAGACGACGACGATCGCCAGGACGGCGAGCAGGATGAGCACGATCAGTGCTGCGGACATCAGGACTCCTTGGTGGTCACGACGGCCGTGGCGCCGTCGATCCGGGTGACGAGGACTTCGGAACCGGTGTCGAACGATCTGCTGCTCATCTGGCGGCGCGGGCTGACCACACCTCACCGGCGAGCTGGACCCGGCCATTGCGGCCGTCGACGGGCTCCAGGACGACGGCGGAACGGCCCACGAGGGCATCGTGGCCGGTCGTGAGCGTCGGCCCGGCGTGCAGGCGTTCGACGAGCGGAGGGCGTACGAGGAACAAGAGGGCGACCGACACGACGGCGAACACGACGACCGCGAGCACGACCGGTGACGCCCAGCGCCGTCGGCGACGCGCCGCCGCGAGCGCGCCGAGGCCGAACATCAGCAGCACGAGGTCGAGGCTGACGAGCTCGATGATCACCAGGGCCAGCGCGATGGCGAGCCATACCGCCCAGCCGTTGTCGTTGATCCAGTCCATTACGACGTCTCCCCTGTGTCAGCGCCGCGATCCGCCCGATGTCCGTATGCTGCGCGGCGAGCGTTGTAGCGTCCATCTTCGTGCTGGAGCTGGATGCGCGATCCGAAGGTCGCACTGAGCGTTTCGCTGGTCAGCGTCGACTCGAGCGGCCCCTGCGCCACCACCCTGCCATCTCGGAGCATGAGTACGTGGGTGAATCCGACGGGAATCTCCTCGACGTGGTGCGACACCATGACGAGGACGGGTGCGTCCTTGGCGTGCGACAGGACCTCGAGGCTGGCCATCAGGTCTTCACGGGCGCCGAGGTCGAGCCCTGCCGCGGGCTCGTCGAGGAGCAGCAGCTCGGGGTCGGTCATCAGGGCGCGGGCGATCAGCACGCGCTTGCGCTCGCCCTCGGAGAGCGTGCCGAACGTACGGTTGGCCAGCGCCGCGATGCCCATCTCGCCCATCATCTGCGTGGCGCGACGGTAGTCCTCCTCGTCGTAGCTCTCCTGCCACCGGCCCAGCACGGCGTGCGCCGCCGAGACGATGGTGTTGCCGACCGACTCGGTGGGCGGGATGAGGTCGGCTACGGCGGTGCTGGTGTGGCCGATGCGCGTGCGGAGGTCGAACACATCGACCTTGCCGAGCTTGCTGCCGAGGATGCGAACCTTGCCCTTGGTCGGGTGCATCGCCGCGCTGATGATCTGCAGCAGCGTCGTCTTGCCCGCGCCGTTGGGGCCGATGACGACCCAGCGCTGACCTTCTTCGGCAGTCCAGTTGATGTCCTCCAGCAGCACCTTGCCGGGACGTACGACGCTCACCTTCGAGAGCTCGAAAGCGGCAGCCATACACACTCCTGGTCGTTGTTGGTGGCGGTGGAGTCAACCTATCGCGGGCATGCTGGACGTCAGCGATAGCCTCGGGTGCGATGACTGATCCCGTGCCCACTCTGCACTTCAACGATCCGACCGTTCTGGTCACCCTCACGGGCCCCGACCAGAGCGGCGTGACGACGCGCCTGTTCGCCGATCTCGAGCCGTTCGGCGTCGAGGTCATCGACGTCGAGCAGCTCGTCGTACGAGGACGTTTGATCCTGAGCGCGCTGTTGACGGTTCCCGACGACACGTCGCACCTCGAGCAGTCCGTGGAAGCGGTCGGCGCGGCCTTCGGTCTCGAGGTCACCGTGGAGTACGGCACCGGTGACAACCGGGCCCGTCGGGTCGGCCGTGCCCAGGTCGTGATCCTCGGCGCTCCTCTGCGGCCCGCCGCGATGGCGGCGCTGGCGCAGCAGATCAAGGTTGACGGCGGCAACATCGACCGCATCGTCCGTATGGCGCGCTACCCGGTCACCGCGATCCGCATGGAGGTCTCCGGTGCCGACCCCGACCAGTTGCAGGCGGACCTTGCCGCGGTTGCGTTCGAGCAAGGCGTCGACGTCGCGGTGCAGGAGAACGGCATCCTGCGACACGCTCAGCGCCTCGTCGTGATGGACGTCGACTCGACGCTGATCCAGGGCGAGGTCATCGAGATGATCGCCGCGCATGCCGGCTGTGAGGACGAGGTGGCCGCCGTCACCGAGGCGGCGATGCGCGGTGACCTGGACTTCACGGAGTCCCTGCGTTCGCGCGTCGCGTTGCTGGAGGGAGTCGATGAGTCGGCTCTGGACGAGGTGTACGAGTCGCTCACGTACGCCCCAGGCGCCCGCACGATGGTCCGTACGCTCAAGCGCCTCGGCTACCGGTTCGCGCTCGTCAGCGGCGGTTTCACCCGCATCATCGAGAAGATCGCGGCTGAGCTCGACATCGACTACTTCGCCGCCAACGAGCTCGAGGTCGTCGACGGCAAGCTCACCGGCAAGATCGTGGGCGACGTCGTCGACCGGGCCGGCAAGGCTGAAGCGCTGCGGCACTTCGCCGAGCAGGCCCGCATCTCGGTCAAGAACACCGTGGCGATCGGCGACGGGGCCAACGACCTCGACATGCTCGCCGCTGCGGGCCTCGGCATCGCGTTCAACGCCAAGCCCCTCGTGCGCGACCAGGCGCGTACGTCGGTCAACGTGCCTTACCTCGACGCGATCATCTACCTGCTCGGCATCACGCGCGAAGAGGTCGAAGCCGCCGACGCCGCGGACTAGCTGCGCAGCACCGAGTCCAGAAGTCCGGGGAATCTCGCGTCGAGCTCCTCCTTGCGCAGGCTCACGAGCCGGCCACGGCCGTTCGGGACGTTGCGGACGATGCCGGCCTCCCGAAGCACCTTCATGAGGTGCGACTTGGTCGACTTGGGCAGGTCGGGGTTCGTCGCGCCACACGCCGCCATGTCGAGCGGTCCGTCGGCGACCTCGCGCACGATCTCGAGCCGGGCCGGATCGCTCAGCGCGAACAGCACATCGGTCAGCGTGACGTCCTCGATCGCCGGGTGTTCCAGCTCATACGTTGCCATGGTTCGATAATACTTGAACAGTGGTCGACGACAGGCGTACCGTAAAGGTTCCAATCTTTTCGAACCGAGGTTCACATGACCGTCACGCTGGATGCTCGCCAGGCCGTTCGTCGCGGCCAGACCCCTGCGTTCGCCCTGGGGCTGTTCGCCCTCGTGGCGATGATGATCGGCGCAAGCGCACCGTCGCCCTTCTATCCGGTGCTTCAGCAGGAGCTCGGCTTCTCATCGGCCACGCTGACCGGAATCTTCGCGGTGTACGCCATGGCGTTGCTTGCGACGTTGCTCGTCACGGGCTCCCTCTCAGATCACGTGGGCCGGCGCCCGATGATCTCGGCGGGCTTCGCGCTCCTAGCCGCCAGCATGGTCGTCTTCTGGCACGCCGATTCCGTCGGGATGCTCTTTCTGGCGCGTACGGCTCAGGGCGCCGCCAGTGGTCTGCTGATGTCGTCGTTGAGTGCAGCGGTTGTGGACCTCGAGCCTGAGCACAGGCCGGGCGCCGCAGCGACGTTCAACAGCGTGAGCCCGCTCGCCGGGTTGGCCGTTGGCGCTCTGTTCGGCGGCATCGTGCTCGACCGCTCATCCGCACCTCTTGGTGGTCGTGTTCGGCAGCCTGACGGCGGTGTACGCAGCCATGGCCGCCGTGGTGTGGCTGCTGCCCGAGACCTCGCCGCGCCACGACGGGCTCCTGCACTCCTTGCGTCCACGGGTGGGTGTGCCCGTCAGCGCCCGCCCGGCGTTCCTCCGCAGCTCTCCGGCACTGGTCGCTGGATGGGCCACCGGTGGGCTCTACCTGTCGCTCGGAGCACCCATCGTCGCCACAGAGCTCGGCGGCACGGACCACGTCGAGCAGGGCCTGGTCGTCACGATCCTGACCGGTGTCGGAGCCGTGGCGTGCTACGTCGCTCGCCGTGAGTCGTCGCGGCGCATCACGATCTTCGGCACGACCGCGCTGGCGTTGGGCACCGCCCTGACCCTTGCGGCGCTGGCCGCGGGATCGCTGTGGGCATTCATCGCAGCAGCCGTGATCGCCGGCGCGGGCTTCGGCACAGCCTTCCTCGGCATCATGCGCTCGATCACGCCAGCAGTCGGTCCACACGAGCGCGGCGAGCTGTTCGCTGCCGTGTTCGTCGTCAGCTACGTGGCGTTCGGCATTCCTGCGGTGGCTGCCGGCATCGCTGCGCCACACATCGGCCTGGCCACCACGACGTACCTGTATGGCGGCCTGGTCGTCGTCCTGTCAGCGCTGGCGGGAGCGCTGCGAAAGTTCGGATCGACTGACTAGTTACTCGTCGTCTTCGAGGCGGAAGCCCAGCTTCATCGTGACCTGGTAGTGGGACACGGACGTGTCGGTGACCTGTCCGCGGATGTCGGTGACCTCGAACCAGTCGAGGTGGCGCAGGGTCTTGCCGGCCCGCTTGATGCCGTTGTCGACGGCTTCGGTGATGCCGTCGGGAGAGGTGCCGACGATCTCGGTCACGCGGTATGTGCGATCAGTCATGTCCCGAGCGTACGACCCTCGCCGGCGTCGCGCCGAGGGACCTCGAAGCCGATCACGCAGACGGGCGTACGCGACGTAGAGTGGAGGTGTGCCCACAGAACCGCGGAAGCAGCAGGTCTTCTCGATCACGACTGCGGCCGAGTCCCAGAGCGCCGATCGCGGTCGACGCGAGCGTCGCTATGCGATCTCGATGGGCATCCGGACGCTCTGCTTCATCGGCGGCGTCATCGTCCTGACGGCCGTACCGTCGCCCTGGTCGCGCCTTGGCTGGATCCTGTTCGTCGGTGCGGTGTTCCTGCCCTACACATCCGTGGTGCTGGCCAACGCCGGCGTACGCAAGAAGGGTTCCGGTCCCTCGCCGTTCGGCCACGAAGGCAAGGGCGAGCTCGAACCCCCGACCGCACCCAAGCTCGACAGTGAGTGACGTCCTGACGTGCTCGGCCAAGGGGTGCACGGCCGAGGCGACGCATCAGGTGCTTTGGAACAACCCCAAGATCCACACCCCTGACCGGCGCAAGATCTGGCTGGCGTGCGACGAGCACGAGGAGTCCCTGCGGGCGTTCCTCTCCGCGCGGGGCTTCTGGAAAGAGACCGTGGCGGTCTAGCCGCCGATGGAGGACATCGGGCGGGACGACTGCAGGAAGCTGGGGTCGTCGATGCCGTGACCGGGCAGCTTGGTCATCATCGCGGCCGCCCAGCGGCTGGCGATCTCCTCGTCCGAGGCACCCGTACGCAACGCGGACGCGCAGATCGGATTCCTCGCGAGCGAACAAGCAGTTGAGGATCTGGCCGTCGGCCGTCAGGCGTACGCGGTTGCAGTCGCCGCAGAACGGCCTCGTCACCGAGCCGATGATGCCGACAGTGTGCGGTCCGTCGTCGACCAGGAACTTCTCGGCCGGCGCCGAGCCACGTCCGTCGAGGCCGGTCAGCCGGAAGTGCTCGCCCAGCAGCGTCAGCGTCTCGTCGGCGGTGACCATCGCCTCGCGATTCCAGCCGTGCTGGGCGTCGAGCGGCATCTGCTCGATGAAGCGCAGCTCGTAGTCGTGCTTCATGCACCAGCGCAGCAGGTCGGGCGCCTCGGCGTCGTTGATGCCACGAAGCAGCACGGCGTTGACCTTGACCGGCGCCAGCCCGGCCTCACGCGCTGCGGCGAGACCGTCGATCACGTCGTGGAGCCGGTTGCGTCGGGTGATCTGTTCGAACGTGACCGGATCGGTCGTGTCGAGGCTGATGTTGACCCGGTCGAGTCCGGCCTCGGCCAGCGCCTTGGCGGTGTGCTTGAGGCCCAGACCATTGGAGGTCATCGCCGTGCGGGGTTTGGACGGCAGCGCCTTGGTCGCGGCAACGAGCTCGGGCAGGCTGCGGCGAAGCAGCGGCTCTCCCCCAGTGAACCGCACGTCGCGGACACCGAGGATCTCGACACCGATGCCGATCAGGCGCATCAGCTCGTCGTCGGTGAGCGTGTCCTCGGTCGGCATCCAGTCGAGACCTTCGGCGGGCATGCAGTACTGGCACCTGAGGTTGCAGCGATCGGTCAGCGACACGCGCAGGTCTGTGGCGACCCGGCCGTGTGTGTCGATGAGCTGCATGGGTCCATCCTAGGTGCGGGCGGCCAACCCGGCGGACCCGCAGTTGACCTGCACAACTACCGTCGTCTTGTGTACCGCTTCCTGCTGAGCGCGCGGTGGATCGGATTCGCGGTCTTCGTCATCGTGCTCGCCGCTGTCTGCACCCGTCTTGGGTTCTGGCAGATCCATCGGCTCGAGCACCGGCTCGATCAGAACAAGGTCATCACGACCCACCTCAAGGCAGAGCCCGTCGAGCTGACGCAGGCGCTCAAGACCGGCGACGAGGTCGACGACGCGAGCGAATTCACCCGCGTACGCGCGACCGGTACGTACGACGTCGAGCATCAGGTGACGGTCAAGTTCACGACTCGTGACGGCGCACCGGGCGTGGACGTCGTCACCCCCTTCGTGCTCTCGTCCGGCCAGGCCGTGCTGGTTGACCGCGGCTGGCAGGAGTCCGAGAACACCGTGGCGCGCCCCGATGTGCCCGCTCCCCCGGCCGGAGAGGTCACGATCACCGGGTGGCTGCGCCAGAACAACGGCGCCGGCGGCGAGGCCATACGCCCCATCAAGGGACAGATCAGGGCCATCTCCAGCGTCGGCTTCGCGAAGTCGGTGCCGTACGACCTGCTCGGGCGGCTACCTCAACCTGCGCTCGGAAGATCCGCCGCCGACCACGAAGCTCGCGGCTGAGCCGGAGCCCGAGCGTGGCCAGGGCCCGCACTTCTTCTACGCCTTGCAGTGGTGGTTCTTCGCGCTGCTCGCGGTCGTCGGCTACTTCTGGTTCGCCAGGTCCGAGGCCAAGGAGCGACGCAACCCCACCCGCATCGACGGCTTCGCCCACAAGCGATGCGCCCCCGGTCAAGCCAGGGTGACGAGGTCGGCGTAGTCCTCGGACCAGTGGTCCTCGTCGCCGTCAGGCAGCAGCAGCACACGGTCGGGCTCGAGCGCCAGGACCGCGCCCTCGTCGTGCGAGACGAGCACGATGGCACCCTCGTACGTGCGAATGGCCCGCAGCACCTCTTCACGGGACGCGGGGTCGAGGTTGTTGGTCGGCTCGTCGAGCAGCAGCACGTTGGCGCTGGACACGATGAGGCTGGCGAGGGCCAGACGGGTCTTCTCGCCGCCTGAGAGCACGCCCGCGGGCTTCGAGGTGTCGTCGCCGCTGAACAGGAACGAGCCGAGCACGCTGCGCGCCTCGGTGTCGGTGAGCTGCGGTGCCTGGGCCTGCATGTTCTCCAGCACCGTGCGCGAGGTGTCGAGCGTCTCGTGCTCCTGCGCGAAGTAGCCGATCTTGAGCCCGTGGCCCGGCTGGATCTCGCCGGTGTCGGGCTCCAGCGTGCCGGCGAGCATACGCAGCAGCGTGGTCTTGCCGGCTCCGTTGAGGCCCAGCACGACGACGCGGCTGCCCTTGTCGATCGCCAGGTCGACGTCGGTGAAGATCTCCAGCGATCCGTACGACTTGGAGAGCCCCTCGGCCATCAGCGGCGTCTTGCCGCACGGCGCGGGCTTGGGGAACTTGATGTTCGCGACCTTGTCGACGACGCGTTCGCCCTCGAGGCCGGCGACGAGCTGCTCGGCGCGACGCAGCATCTGCTGTGCTGTCGCGGCCTTGGATGCCTTGGCTCGGAACTTGTTGGCCTGGCTGGTGAGCTGGTCGGCCTTCTTGACCGCGATCGCCCGCTCGCGCTTGCGGCGGTGCTCGTCGGCCTCGCGCTGCTTGACGTACGACTTCCAGCCCATGTTGTAGATGTCGATCGTGGCGCGGTTGGCGTCGAGGTAGAGGACCTTGTTGACGGTCTCCTCGATCAGCTCGACGTCGTGGCTGATGATCACCAGGCCGCCGCTGAAGTTCTTGAGGAACCCGCGCAGCCAGACGACCGAGTCGGCGTCGAGGTGGTTGGTCGGCTCGTCGAGCAGCAGCGTCTCGGCGTCGGAGAACAGGATGCGGGCCAGCTCGATGCGGCGGCGCTGACCACCCGACAGCGTCGACAGCGGCTGCTCGAGCACCCGGTCGGGCAGGCCCAGCGCGTGCGCGATCGTCGCGGCCTCGGACTCCGCGGCATACCCGCCGCCGGCGCCGAAGACCGTGTCGGCGCGTGTGTAGGCCTTCATGGCCTTCTCGGCGGTCGCCGGGTCGGGCGAGCCCATGTCGATCTCGGCCTTGCGCATCGCCGTCAGCGCCTCGTCGAGCCCGCGGGCGCCGAGGATGCGGTCGCGCGCGGTGGTCTCGAGGTCGCCGGACTTGGGGTCCTGCGGGAGGTAGCCGATCTTGCCGGTGGACGTGATCGATCCCTCGGCGGGCTGGCCGTCGCCCGACAGCATGCGCGTCAGGGTCGTCTTGCCGGCGCCGTTGCGGCCGACGAGGCCGATCTTGTCGCCCTTGTCGACGCGGAACGAGACGTCGGACATCAGGACGCGGGCGCCGAAGCGCAGCTCCACATTGGAGACGGTGAGCATGGGATGACTTTCAGATCAGGGTGTGCGAAAAGACCGGCGTGCGTACGCCGGTCTCATTCCCGCTGACGAAAGCTCACCGAACCAGTCTACGGGCTCCCGAAGCCCCCAACCGACGCTGACGGGTCACTTATGACCGTGTGACGGGTCACATATCGTCCCGTCATCAGGGCGACAAGTGACCCGTCAGCGGGCAACAAGTGACCCGTCAGCGGGCGCGAAGTGTCCCCTACTCGCAGAGCTCGTGGGGGACCCCCACCGTCAGCGGGCGGGTTAGCCGATGTTGAAGCCGAGGGCTCGCAGCATCTCGCGGCCGTCGTCGGTGATCTTGTCGGGGCCCCACGGCGGCATCCAGACCCATTCGATCCGGAAGTCGTTGACGATGCCGTCGAGGGCAGCGCGGGTCTGGTCCTCGATGACGTCGGTCAGCGGGCAGGCCGCCGAGGTCAGCGTCATCGAGAGCACCGTGTTGCTGTGCTCGTCGACATCCGCGCCGTAGACGAGGCCGAGGTCGACGACGTTGATGCCGAGCTCGGGGTCGACGACGTCCTTCATGGCCTCGAGGACGTCTTCCTTGGTCGTGCCGCCCTTGGGGGCCAGCTCGACGTCGGGCAGGTCGCTGTGATCCGTGGTCATTTCGTGTCTCCCGTGCTTGAAGATGTGGTGACGAGCGCCTGCGAGACGGCGTCCTTCCAGGCCATCCAGCCCAGCAGCGCGCACTTGATGCGGCCGGGGAACTGGGCGACGCCGGCGAACGCGATGCCGTCCTCGAGGATCTCCTCGTCGGGCTCGATCTTGCCCTTGCCGTGCATGAGGGTGTTGAACTCGTCGAGGATCGCCATGCCCTCCTCGACGTTCTTGCCGACGATCAGGTCGTTGAGCACCGAGGTGGACGCCTGGCTGATCGAGCAGCCCTGCGCGGCATACGAGACGTCCGAGACGGTGTTGCCGTCGAGGTGCACCCGCAGGGTGATCTCGTCGCCGCAGGACGGGTTGACGTGGTGCACCTCGGCCTCGAAGGGCTCGCGCAGTCCGGCGCCGTGGGGTCGCTTGTAGTGGTCCAGGATGATCTCCTGGTAGAGCGAGTCCACGTTCATCGCGTCAGTCATGGCTCACCTCCGCTTGCTGTCACGAGAAGTACTTCTTCGTATGGTGCAACGCTTCGACCAGCGCATCAATTTCCTGCGTCGTCGTGTAGAGGTAGAACGACGCGCGGGTCGTCGACTGCACGCCGAATCGCTGGTGTGCGGGCTTGGCGCAGTGGTGCCCCGCGCGTACGGCAACGCCGCGCGAATCGAGCAGCTGCGAGACGTCGTGCGGGTGGATGTCGCCGAGCGTGAAGCTGATCGCTCCCCCGCGGTCGACGGCTTCCTTGGGGCCGACGATCGTGAGCCCGTCGATCTCCTGCAGGGCACCCAGGGCGTACGCCGTGATGGCCTGCTCGTGAGCGGCGACGTTGTCCATGCCGATCGCCGAGAGGTAGTCGACCGCTGCGCCGAGTCCGACCGACTGCGCGATCGGCGGTGTGCCGGCCTCGAAGCGTGCCGGCGGCGGGGCGTACGTCGAGGTCGCCATCGTGACGGTCTCGATCATCTCGCCACCACCGAGGAACGGCGGCAGCTCGGCGAGCAGGTCGTAGCGACCCCACAGCACGCCGATGCCGGTCGGGCCGACCATCTTGTGGCCCGTGAACGCGACGAAGTCCGCACCGAGCGCGGCGACGTCGACCGGCAGCTGCGGGACGGCCTGCGACGCGTCGACGACGACCAGCGCGCCGACCGAGTGCGCCTTGGCGATGATCGTCTCGAGCGGGTTGATCGTGCCCAGCATGTTGGACACCCAGGCCACCGAGACGACTGCGGTCTGCTCGGTGATGAGCTGGTCGATGTTGTCGAGGTCGAGGCGCCCCTCGTCCGTGACACCGAACCACCGCAGGCTCGCGCCCGTGCGCTGGCTCAGCTGCTGCCACGGCACGATGTTGGAGTGGTGCTCCATCTCGGTGATCACGATCTCGTGATCCTGGCCGACGCGACCTGAGTCGCCCAGCACGCGGGCCACGAGGTTGAGCGCCTCGGACGCGTTCTTGGCGAACACGACCTCGTCGCGACTCGGTGCGCCGATGAACGCGGCGACCTTGTCGCGGCCGAGCTCGAACGCCGCGCTGGCCTCAGCGCCGAGCTGGTGCATGGCAC
Source organism: uncultured Actinomycetota bacterium (assembly GCA_963817425.1). Lineage (GTDB taxonomy): Bacteria > Actinomycetota > Actinomycetes > Propionibacteriales > Nocardioidaceae > Aeromicrobium. The sequence continues at coordinate 6,146 of CAWFOH010000013.1, read as the reverse complement.
GCGCAACGTTGGCGTTGTGCTGCCGGTAGTGGTCGTCGATCGCGTCGATGACCTGCACCGGCTTCTGCGAGGTGTTGGCGCTGTCGAGGTAGACCAACGGGAAGTCGCCGGCCAGGCGACGACCCAGGATCGGGAAGTCCTCCCTGATCCTGGCGACGTCGTACGTCTGGGCTCCCTCGACGATCGTCATGCCTGAGCCGCGGCCTTCACGTACTTGTCGTAGCCCTCGGCCTCGAGCTGGTCCGCGAGCTCGCGGCCGCCGCTCTCGGCGAGACGTCCCGCGACGAACACGTGGACGTAGTCGGGCTTGATGTACTGCAGGATGCGCGTGTAGTGCGTGATCAGCAGGACACCGCGGTCACCCTGGGTGCTGTAGCGGTTGACGCCGTCGGAGACGACCCGCAGCGCGTCGATGTCGAGGCCCGAGTCGGTCTCGTCGAGGACGGCGAACTTGGGGTTGAGCAGCTCGAGCTGAGCGATCTCGTGGCGCTTCTTCTCGCCGCCGGAGAATCCCTCGTTGACGCTGCGCTGCGCGAACTCCTTGTCGAGCGTGACCCGCTCGAGCGCCTCGTTGACGTCCTTGACCCACGTGCGCAGCTTGGGCGCTTCGCCGTCGATCGCGGTCTTGGCCGTACGCAGGAAGTTGGCGACCGAGACGCCGGGGACCTCGACGGGGTACTGCATCGCGAGGAACAGGCCGGCGCGGGCGCGCTCGTCGACCTTCATCGAGAGGATGTCGACGCCGTCGAGCGTCACCGAACCGCTCGTGACGTCGTACTTGGGGTGGCCGGCGATCGAGTAGGCCAGCGTCGACTTGCCGGAGCCGTTGGGGCCCATGATGGCGTGGACCTCGCCGGAGTTGACCGTGAGGTCGACGCCTTTGAGGATCTCCTTGTCGCCTTCCTCGGTCTTGACCGAGACGTGAAGGTCCTTGATCTCAAGGGTGGACATGTGCTTCAGCTCCTGGGTGAGAGGTCGACCATGACGGTGTCTCCCTCGATCTGGGTGGGGTAGGTGGGTACGGGTTCGGTGGCGGGGAGGTTGACCGGCTTGCCGGTGCGGACGTCGAAGCGGGATCCGTGCAGCCAGCACTCGATCTCGCAGCCCTCGACATCGCCCTCCGACAGCGGGATCGACGCGTGCGAGCACTCGTCGCGCAGGGCGTAGACGTCGTCGCCGTCGCGCACGCAGGGCGACCTCCTCGCCGTCGATCTCGACGGCGAGCACGCCTCCCTTGGGTACGTCGGCCAGTGCTGCCGCAGCGACGAAGCTCATGCGAGGCGTCCTACGTGCTCGGCCAGCTCCTCCTCGATGGAGGCGACGAGGCGCTCCTGCAGGGACGGCACGCCGATGCGGCGGATGATGTCGTTGAAGAAGCCGTGCACGACGAGTCGGCGGGCTTCCTCCTCCTCGATGCCGCGGCTCTGCAGGTAGAACAGGTGCTCGTCGTCGAACCGGCCGGTCGTGGACGCGTGACCCGCGCCCTCGATGTCGCCGGTCTCGATCTCGAGGTTGGGCACCGAGTCGGCCGTTGCGCCGTCGGTCAGCACGAGGTTGTCGTTGCTCTCGTACGTCAGGATGCCCTGGGCCTCCTTGCGGATCAGGACGTTGCCGATCCAGACCGTGTGGGCGTCCTTGCCCTGGAGCGCGCCCTTGTACTCGACGTTGCTCTTGGTGCGCGGTGCCGTGTGGTCGACGAACAGGCGGTGCTCGATGTGCTGGCCGGCGTCGGCGAAGTAGACGCCGAGCATCTCGACGCTGCCGCCGGTGCCGATGTAGTCCGCCGAGGTGCTGGCGCGTACGACGTCGCCGCCGAGCGAGACCGCGATGTGGCGGAGCTCGGCGTCGCGGCCGACCCGGGCGTGCTGGGTGACGACGTGGACGCTGTCGTCGTTCCAGTCCTGGATCGTCACGAACGTCAGCTGGGCGCCGTCCTCGAGGACGACCTCGATGTTCTCGGCCCACGTCGCCGAGCCGTCGTAGTCGACGACGACGACGGCCTTGGAGAACTGTCCGGCGCGTACGAGCAGGTGCCCGGCGGCGGCCTTGTCGAGGCTCTCGCCGTGCAGGCGGATCGTGGTGGGCTCGTCGACGACCGTGTTGGCCGGGATCGTCACCTCGAAGACCGAGCTGAGCGGCTTCCCAGGCACGGGCCGACACGCGGTCGACGGGCACGTAGCCCGAAGCGCCGCGAGCGGAGTCGGCAGCGGGCACGGAGACCGCGGTGACGCCCTCAGGCGCGTCGACCTCGACCTTGAAGTCGTCGCCGTCGAGCGGGGTGTCCTGGTGCAGGCCGCGGAGGCGCTTGAGCGGGGTGAATCGCCAGATCTCCTCGAGGCCCGACGGGACCGGGTGGTCCTCGACGTTGAAGGACCCCTCGGGGTGCAGGTGACGACTCGACCGGCGCAGAGCTCGAGTGCTTCGGCGACGGTTTGCGTGGCGGTCAACCGACAGCCCCTTCCATCTGGAGTTCGATCAGGCGGTTGAGCTCGAGGGCGTACTCCATCGGCAGCTCACGCGCGATGGGCTCGACGAAGCCTCGGACGATCATCGCCATGGCCTCGTCCTCCTCCATGCCGCGTGACATGAAGTAGAAGAGCTGGTCGTCGCTGAGCTTGGAGACGGTCGCCTCGTGGCCGAGCGTCACGTCGTCCTCGCGGACGTCGACGTACGGGTAGGTGTCCGAGCGGCTGATCTGGTCGACCAGCAGCGCGTCGCACTTGACCGTGCTGGCCGAGCCCTCGGCGCCCTCGAGCACCTGCAGGAGGCCACGGTAGGACGTACGTCCGCCGCCACGGGCGACCGACTTGCTCAGGATCGAGCTCGACGTGTTGGGCGCGGCGTGGACCATCTTGGCGCCGGCGTCCTGGTGCTGGCCCTCGCCGGCGAACGCGATCGACAGCGTCTCGCCGCGCGCGTGCTCGCCCATGAGGTAGACGGCGGGGTACTTCATCGTGACCTTGGAGCCGATGTTGCCGTCGACCCACTCCATCGTGGCGCCCTCTTCGCAGACGGCGCGCTTGGTGACGAGGTTGTAGACGTTGTTGGACCAGTTCTGGATCGTCGTGTAGCGGACGCGGGCGCCCTTCTTGACGATGATCTCGACGACCGCGGAGTGCAGCGAGTCGCTGGAGTAGATCGGCGCCGTGCAGCCCTCGACGTAGTGAACGTACGAGTCCTCGTCGGCGATGATCAGCGTGCGCTCGAACTGGCCCATGTTCTCGGTGTTGATGCGGAAGTAGGCCTGCAGCGGGATGTCGACGTGGACGCCCTTGGGCACGTAGATGAACGAGCCGCCGGACCACACGGCGGAGTTGAGCGCGGAGAACTTGTTGTCGCCGACCGGGATGATCGTCGCGAAGTACTCCTTGAACAGCTCGGGGTGCTCCTTGAGCGCCGTGTCGGTGTCGAGGAACAGGACGCCCTGCTCCTCGAGGTCCTCACGGATCGAGTGGTAGACGACCTCGGACTCGTACTGGGCGGCGACACCCGACACGAGGCGCTGCTTCTCGGCCTCGGGGATGCCGAGGCGGTCGTACGTGTTCTTGATGTCCTCGGGCAGGTCGTCCCACGTGGCGGCCTGCTTCTCGGTGGACCGCACGAAGTACTTGATGTTGTCGAAGTCGATGCCGTCGAGGTCGGCGCCCCAGGTCGGCATGGGCTTGCGGCCGAACAGCTTGAGGCCCTTGAGGCGCAGGTCGAGCATCCACTCGGGCTCGGACTTGAGCGCCGAGATGTTGCGGACGACGTCCTCGCTCAGGCCGCGCTTGGACGTGGCGCCGGCGTCGTTCTTGTCGGACCAGCCGAACTCGTAGCGGCCGACATCCTTGAGGCCTGGGTTGGCCTCTTCGATGGCATTGGGTGCGTTGGTCTCTGACGTGGTCGTCATGAGGGCAACCTCTCTGCTTCTGTGGTCTTGGGCAGGTGGGTCGTGCAGACACCGTCGCCATGGGCGATCGTGGCGAGACGCTGCACGTGGGTGCCGAGGAGACGCGCGAACATCTCGGTCTCGGCCTCGCACATCTGGGGGAACTCCTCGGCCACGTGGGCGACCGGGCAGTGGTGCTGGCACATCTGGGTGCCGGCGGGGGTGGAGCCGACGGACGCGGCGTAGCCGTCCGCGCTCAGGGCTTCGGCGAGCACGCGCGGGCGCTCATCCGGGTCGGCCATGGCCAGCAGCGGGCGGTAGCGATCCTCGAGGTCGGTCAGGCGGTGGCGGGCGAAGGCCATGACGGCTTCGTCTCCCCCGGTCGCGGCGAGGTAGCGCATCGCGCTGGCGGCGAGCACGTCGTACTGGTGGGCGAAGTGGTCGCGGCCGGCATCCGTGATGACGAAGACCTTGGCGGGGCGGCCACGGCCGCGCTGGCCGGTGACGCGCTGCTCACGGGTCTCGAGCACGCCGTCGGCCAGGAGTTGGTCGAGGTGGCGGCGTACGGCGGCCGGCGTCAGGTGCAGCTCGACCGCAAGGTCTGCAGCGGTCGACGGGCCGTTCTGGAGGATCGTGGTGGCCACGCGCTCACGGGTCGGAGCGTCGTCAACCACCGACGCGTCGTCCGAACCGTTGTATTTCACAAGACAAGTGTGCCTTTATTCGCCAAGGCGACACAACGAAGGTGAACCTAACTCATGACGTCGACGCGTTCTGCCTTCTCCTCAGCCGTCTCGTCACCGTGTCCGGGCCACCACGCGGCATGGCCGATCAGGGCCGTGAGCGCAGGCGTGAAGAACATCGCCATGACGAATGCCGCCACGAAGATGCCGAACGACAATGCGAATCCCATCGACGTGATGAGCGCGTTGCCGCCCAGCATGAACGTGGCGAACGAGCCCGCCAGGATGACGCCCGCCGCTGCGATCGTCGGACCTGCGTGGCGTACGGCCTCGGCCGCCGCCTCCCGGGGCGTCTTGCCCTCTCGGGCCTCCTCGCGCAGTCGCGCGATCATCAGGATGTTGTAGTCCGTGCCGAGCGCCACCACGAAGAGATAGATGTAGATCGGCAGCAGGAAGATCAAGCCGTTCTCGTTCCTGGATGTGCTGGAACAGGATGACGGCGGCACCGAGGGTCGCGCCGAAGCCGAGCCCGACCGACGCCATCAGGTAGAGCGGAGCGACGAGGCTGCGGAGCAGGAGGGCGAGGATCAGCAGGATCACAAGCGCGGCGACGGGAAAGACGATCGAGTAGTCCCGGGCCATCGCGTTGTCCATGTCGACGGTCACCGACGTGCCTCCGCCGACGAACGCCTCAGTCCCCGTCGGCGCAGATCGAGTGCGCGGCGTCCGGATCGGGCCCTTGACGTTGGCGATCGCCGCATCCGAGCCCGGATCGTCGTCGAGCACAGCGGTGAAGACCGCCGTGCGGCCGTCTTCGGACAGCTGCCGGGTGGCGACCTGCGCGATGCCCTTCGGCCTTGCCAGCTCGGCTCCGAACGTCGCGATCGTCGCCTGAGTCGAGCGTCGTCGTCGGAGTTGACCAGCACCTCGTCGGATCGGTCGACGCCGGCCGGCAGGCTCTTCTGCAGTGTCTTGAGGGCGACGGTCGACTCGGCGTCCTTGGGCAGGCTCGAGGCGAAGTCGAACGACGGCTTGAAGCCCAAGGCGAACACGGCCATGGCTGCGAGGACAGGCGCCGGACACCAAGGCAAAGCGAGCAGGGTGCTGCCCGAGCGACTTGCCGATCGCGGTGAACCGCGCGCCTTCGCGCTCGGTCTTCCACGACTTCGAGGGCCAGAACAACGCGCGGCCGAGCAGCGAGACGATCGGCGGGTACGAGGGTCAACGCCGCGACCAAGGTGACGGCGACGGCGATTGCCAGGGCCGGACCGATCGAGCGGAAGATGCTGAGGGAGGACAGGATCAGCGCCATGAACGACACGATGACGGCGCCGCCCGCGGAGGCGATGGCTTCGCCCGCGCGCTCCATGGCGTTGACGACGGCGACCTTGGGTTCCTCGCCCGATCGCAGCCGTTCGCGGTAGCGGAACAGCAGGAACAGGATGTAGTCGGTGCCGATGCCGAACAGGACCACGATCGAGGATCGCCTGGATCGAGTTGTCGGCCTTGAGGTCGAAGATCTTGTTGGCGGTCCCGATCAGGCCGGTCGCGATGGTCGACACGATCGGACCACGATGATCGGCAGCAGGCAGATG
>CAWFOH010000012.1:0-75559 GCA_963817425.1 uncultured Actinomycetota bacterium | reverse complement strand
GGCCCAGCATGTTGAGCGTCGTGATGCCCATGATCTGGGTCTCGCCGCGCTGGAACAGCGCCGAACCGTGCACGCGAGGAACGATGCCGACCTCGGCGCTGAGGGCACGGATGTCCTCGAGGCCACGGCCGTCGATGCGGACCTTGTCGCGCAGGACGCGCTCGCGGACGACAGCCTTGGTCACGGAGCGAACGGCTGCGCCGATCTCCTTCTCGCGACCCTCGAACTGCTCACCGAGCTTCTCGATGACGTCGGCCTTGATCTCGGACTCGCGCTCCTCGCGGTCAGCCTTGCTGACGATCGTGAGGGCCTGGGCCAGATCGGCCTTGGCGACGGACTCGACGGCTGCGTAGACGTCGTCTTCGTAGTCGAGGAAGATCGGGAACTCGCGGACCGGCTTGGCGGCGGTCTCGGCAAGCGCGATCTGCGCCTCGCAGAGCTGCTTGATGAAGACCTTGGCAGCGTCGAGGCCACCGGCGACGATCTCCTCGGTCGGCGCCTGGACGCCGCTCTGGACGAGATCCCAGGTCGACTCGGTCGACTCGGCCTCGACCATCATGATGGCGACGTCGTCACCGGCGATGCGACCCGCGACGACCATGTCGAACACGGCGTTCTCGAGCTGGCTGTGCGTCGGGAAGCCGACCCACTGGCCGTCGATCAGGGCGACGCGCGTGGCGCCGACCGGACCGGTGAACGGCAGGCCCGAGATCTGCGTCGACGCAGAGGCCGCGTTGATCGCCAGGACGTCGTACGGGGTGTCGGGGTTGAGTGCCAGGACCGTGATGACGACCTGGACCTCGTTGCGCAGACCCTTCTTGAAGGTCGGGCGCAGCGGGCGGTCGATCAGGCGGCACGTGAGGATCGCGTCCTCGCTGGGGCGTCCCTCACGGCGGAAGAACGAGCCCGGGATGCGGCCAGCGGCGTACATCCGCTCCTCGACGTCGATCGTCAAGGGGAAGAAGTCGAAGTGGTCCTTGGGGTGCTTGCCGGCCGTGGTGGCCGACAGCAGCATCGTGTCGTCATCGAGGTATGCGGCGACCGAACCGGCGGCCTGCTGGGCGAGGACGCCCGTCTCGAAGCGGATCGTGCGGGTGCCGAAGCTGCCGTTGTCGATGACTGTCTCGGCGGTATGAAGTGTGGATTCCGACATGGAAGTCCCTTCCGCAGGCTTATGCCTGCCTGTTGGGACGAGAGGTGCCAGACGGTGGAACCTTGTCGGTCTTCGATCGAGGCCTGCGGGCATCCGGTGAGGAACGTCCCGAGGGCCACTACCGAGGACCGAGCACGTCGTGCCTGGGCACTCTCGTCATGGGTGATGCGATGTGCAGTTGTGAAGAAGGCGGCCACTCCATGGGGAAGTGACCGCCTCAGGGGTCTAGCGGCGCAGACCGAGACGCTCGATGAGCGAGCGGTAGCGCTCGATGTCGTTGTTCTGCAGATAGTTGAGCAGACGACGACGCTGTCCGACGAGGAGCAGCAGTCCACGACGACTGTGGTGGTCGTGCTTGTGCTCCTGCAGGTGGCTGGTCAGGTGCGAGATGCGACCCGTCAGCAGTGCGATCTGGACCTCGGGGGATCCGGTGTCGCCGTCGCTGAGTGCGTACTGCTTGATGATGTCTTCCTTGGCGACGCCCGCAACTGTGGGCGCAGCAGTCTTCTTCGACACTTTTCTCCTCTGAGGGTTTTGTTGCACGGCGCGCCCGGGCTTGTCCACCGGGGCACTCTGGATCCGTGGCCGATCACACGGCAACGTCCAGAGTATCAGCGCCGGTGCTTCCGGGGCGAATCGCCGGTGGTGCTGCACGGCCGCCGCTCACGCCGCTTCCCATCATCGTTCTCCGTTCGGCTCGCAGTCGTCACCCTGCTCGTCGCCGCGTTGCTGTACCGGCTTGCTCATCCTACATCTAATCCTCTCTCCCTCCTTCCCCCTCATACTTCTTCTTTTCTCTACTCTTACTTCAACTACCCCTTTTATCTCACCTACCTACTAACTATTCTATTACCTTCTTAATCTTCTTCCCTTACCTACTATCCACCTCCACCCGTCGGCCAGCGGGGCGGTCACCCATGCGTGCGGCTAGTCGCTTTCGTCCTTCCACCTCGCTCATGTCGTTCTCCGGCCCATATCTTACCCCTCGCACTCTCTTCTCCACTCTTTCTACTTCTCTTTGCAACCACTTCATCACCGTCCTCATCCTCGTCTACTACTTCCACCTTTTCTTATTCCTTTTCTACATCTTCTTCTTTCCCCTATATCCTTTTTCTACCATTCTTTTTCCTCTTCTTCTCCTCTTATCATTCACCCTATATCCTCTACTCTACTCCTATCCTATATCTTCTACTCTCCCTCTATTCTCTTCTTCCACCTATTCTCCTAACTCCTATATCATCCTTTTCTTCTACATTCTCATCCTCCCCTACATCTTTCTTCCTGCTCCTCTCTCTTCATCTGTAGTCGCTCTTCTTCCAGTCTCCCTGATCGTCAGCGCTGCGCGCAGCTCGACACATACCCTATCTCTCCTCAGCTCTAATAGTCTTTTCTTCACGTACTTCTCTCTTCGCTCTACTTGTCCTTCTTTTCTCTTCGCGTACTCATCTCTTCTCCACCTCTATCAACTTTCTCTACCTACACCTCTAATCACTACCTCTACCTCCACCCCAAGCCCACCCTCTTTTCGAACCTTCGCCTAACCTCCTCGCTCTCTTCTCACCGCTACTCCCTCTGCCGCGCCCCTCCCTCCATCCAGACGTCGTGATCTCGTCGTTCTCCGCTCGGATCGCCGGCGCCATGGTGTCGCGGCGCTGCTCGCCGGCTGCTCGCCGGCACCGGCGCCACCGGACCGAGCGACCACGAGCCGGCCACGACGACGCGCCCCCGATCTCCCGGCCGTACGTTCGTATGTCGCGATCGGCGACTCGTTCACCGCCGGGCCGGGGCTGGCCGACCTGCGCGACGGCGCCGCGTTCTGCCTGCGGTCGGACCACAACTGGCCATCACTGCTGGCACGCAGCCTCGACCCGGCGTCGTTCGTCGACGTCAGCTGCGCCGGTGCCACGACGCATGACGTCGTGCAGAACGGCACCGGGCTGGCCGGCACACGGCCCCAGATCGCTGCGGTCACAGGCGACACCTCCCTCGTCACCGTCGGCATCGGGGGCAACGACGGCAACCTGTTCGCCTCACTCATCTCGGCGTGCACGGGCGGCCAGGACGCCTGCGAGCCGTTCTCCCGCGACTCGGCGCCGACGATCCTGCGGCAGACGGTCGCGGACCTTGCCTCGGTGCTGGCGGACGTACGCGCCAAGGCGCCGAAGGCAACAGTCCTGCTGGTCGGCTACCTGCGGATCATGCCCGACACCGGCACCTGCCCGACGATCGGCATCCCGTCAGCAGACGCTGCCGCGGTGGCCGACGCCGAGCAGGCACTCGACCAGGCGCTCGCCGATGCCGCGCGGCAGGCCGGGCGTCCCATACGTGTCGATGCGTCGGGCCTCACGCGGCCACGACGCCTGCGCCGGCGCGCAGGCCTGGACCAACGGCGCCGACGTCAAGGACGACGACGGCATCGCGTTCCACCCCCGGCTGGCCGGGATGCGGGCCGTTGCGCGCGCCGTGGAAGCCCGGCTCGCGGGCTAGCAGCTGCCGCCGCCGATGGGCAGCTTGCCGTTGAGCGGCAGGTCGCGCGAGGAGAAGCCGACCTTGACTCCGGCACAGCCCTTGGTCACCTTCCACGCCGAGGCGCCGGCGTTCCAGTACGACAGCGCGCGCTGGTCGAGCGAGAACGTCACCGTGCGCGACTCCCCCGGCTCGAGCTTGACCTTCGTGAATCCCTTGAGTGCGGCCGGCGGCTGCTGCACCGCCGCCGACTGGTCAGGCAGCCCGAGATACAGCTGCGGCACGGCATAGCCCGTGCGGTTGCCGGTGTTCTTGACGACCGCCTTCACGACGGCTCCGGAGCCGCTAGGCGTCACCTTGAGGTTCGACAGTGCGAACGACGTGTAGGAGAGCCCGAAGCCGAACGGGTAGGCCGGCTTCAGGTTCTTCTCGTCGTACCAGCGGTAGCCGACGAACACGCCCTCGTCGTAGTGCGTCTCGAGCCCCAGCAGGCCGTCACCGGGATAGCGCGACTGGCTCACCGCGGTCGGCAGCTGGGACTCGCTGTCGGGCATCGTGAGCGGCAACCGGCCGCCGGGGTCGACGTCGCCGAACAGGACCCGAGCGAGCGCCGGGCCACCGTGGGCGCCGGGATACCAGGCCTGGACGAGCGCAGCGATCTTGGAGCGCCACGGCGTCAGGTCGGCGCCTCCGGACTCGAGCACGACGACGGTCTTGTCCTGACGGGCCGCCACGGCCTCGATCAGCCCGTCCTGGTTGCCGTACGTGCCAGGGCACTGGAGGGTCAGGCAGTTGCGGTCCGAACCCTCGCCGTACTGGTCCTTGGCGACGACGATCGCGAGGTCGGCGGCCTCGGCGGCGGTCGCGGCCCGCGCACTGTCGGAACCGTCGTCGTACGTGACCTTGACGCCGCTGCCGGCGCGAGCGGTGATGCCGTCGAGGAGCGAATGGTTCTCGAACGGCTCGACCTCGCCCGACCCGCCGCCGACGGCGAACTCGGTCGCGGGCTTGCCGATCACGACGATCGACTTGACCGACGGCTTGATCGGCAAGATGCCGTCCTGGTTGCGCAGCAGCGTGGTCCCCTGCTCCGCGATGCGCTGCGACGCGAGACCGTCGCGCCGCCTTGTCGATCTGGGCGTCGTCGTTGCGGTATGCCGCGCGGTCGAAGACCCCGAACCGGAACCACGTCTCGAGCATCACGCGCACGTGCTGGTCGATCGTGGACTGTCTTGACCTGCCCGAGCGTGACCGCCGTCTTGATCAGCAGCGGCTGGTAGCCCACCGGCGGCCACGGCTCGAAGTCGAGGCCGTTGTTGAGGCCGCCGTCGGTGGTGTGGATCGCCAGGTAGTCGGCGATCGTGTAGCCCTTGAATCCCCACTCGTCGCGCAGGATCTTCTTGAGCAGCGTGGGGCTCTGGCAGGCGTACTCACCGTTGACCCGGTTGTACGCGCACATGATCGTGCCGACCTTGGCTTCCTTGACCGCGGCCTCGAACTGCGGGAGATAGATCTCGCGCATCGTACGGTCGTCGACGATCGAGTTCTGCGCATAGCGGGTCCCGATGATCCCCACCCCGGCCGGCAGGTGCTCGTTGAGCACGCCGCCGGTGAGGTCGACGCCTTCCTGGTTGTTGGCGGCAAAGTGCTTGACGTTGCCGATCACTCCAGTCGCCTGCGCACCCTCGATCCACGCCACACCCAGACGGCTCGTCAGCAGCGGGTCCTCGCCGTAGCCCTCGAACGTACGACCCGCGAGCGGCGTCCGCGCGATGTTGACCGTCGGTGCGTAGATCGCGTCGTTGCCCTTGGCTTTAGCCTCCGAAGCGGCGACCGTGCCGTGGGATCGAGCCAGCTCGGGGTTGAACGTCGCGGCGAGGGTCAGCGGCGCCGGCAGCCCGATCGACTTGCCCTGGCGCGGGCCCACCGGTCCGTCGCTGTAGTAGATCGTCGGCACGTCCAGGCGGGGAACGCCCTCCTGCACGCCCGTGTGGGTATCGGGGCTGCTGAAGGCGCCGCCCATCAGGTCGTCGCCGCCGAGCAGGCCGATCTTCTCGTCCAGCGTGAGCTCGGCGAGGAGCAAATCAGCCCGCTTGCTGGGACTCAACGAGGTGTCGCACCACGGATGGTCGCCGCATCGTCCGGCGGCCACGGCTGGTGGAGCGGCGGTCAGGGCGAGTGTCGAGCCGATCGTCGCAGCGGCGATGACCAGACCCAGGAGGCGTCGCGTCGTCATGGGGCTCCCCACGTCACGCGTGCGAGTGCACGCTCAGAATGCCCGACAACGTACAGGCGTTCTGACCGAAGTGGAACAGGTTTCAGGTTTGGAGGATCGCGCGGGTGTTCTCGACGTCTTGGTGCATCTGCGCGATGAGCGGATCGATGCCTTCGTACTTGACCATTCCGCGCAGGCGGTCGACCAGCTCGACGCGAATCGCCTCGCCATAGAGCTCGAGGTCGGTGCGGTCGAGCACGTACGACTCGACCCGTCGCTCGACACCGTCGAACGTGGGATTGGTGCCGACCGAGATCGCGGCAGGGAGCCGATCGCCATCGGCGCGCACGAGCCAGCCGGCATAGACCCCGTCGGGTGGCACGGCGTATGCCTCGTCGACCGGGACGTTGGCCGTCGGGAAGCCGAGCTCGCGACCGCGCTGGTCGCCCTTGGTGACGATGCCGGACACCTCGTGCGGACGGCCGAGCACCTCGGCGGCCTCGACGAGCCTGCCCTCGGCGACCAACGTACGCACGAGGGTCGACGACCAGGGCACCGCGCCGCCGTCGAGGGCGAGGCCGTCGACCGCGAAGCCGGCCCGCTCCCCCGCCTCACGCAGGAAGGCGGTGTCGCCGCTGGCGCGGAAGCCGAAGCGGAAGTTCTCGCCGACCGCGACCAGGTCGACGCTGAGCTGCTCGACCAGGACCCGGTCGACGAACTCCTGCGGCGACCACGACGCCATCTCGGCGGTGAAGTTGAGGATGCGCACCTCGTCGGCGCCGGCAGCGCGCAACAGCTCGACCCGCCGCTCGATCGTCGTGAGCCTCGGGGGCGCCTGTTCGGGGCGTACGACCGCCAGCGGGTGCGGCACGAACGTGACCGCGATGACGGGCAGGCCGGCGGCCAGCTCGCGCGTGCGGGCCAGCACGTGCTGATGGCCACGGTGGACGCCGTCGAAGTTGCCCACCGTGACGGCTGACGGCTCGGATCGCGGATCCGTCGCAGCTCCACGGAAGTCGCGCCAGATCATCACGTGAAAACTCTGCCACACCCCCGCTCACGCCGCGGCAGGAGCCGAACCTAAGAACACTCTCATCGACGCCTCATCGACCGTCGTGCCAGCATGCGGCAGGGTGGACGCATGGACCTGCGCAGACGACTCCCGCGGCGGTGCTCGCCGTCGTCGCGCTGGCGCTCACCGCGATCATCGTCTCGAGGGTGTCGGCCGGCGCCGATCCCGCGCCGCGCGACACGACGCCGATGCGCATTGCCCCAGACGCGAGCCCGACCCCGACGGTGGCCCCCGGCGACGAAGGCGACGAGTCCGGCAAGGTCACCCCGCGGTTGCGCGACGACGATGACGACGACGGCCCGGACGATGACGACGACGACCACGGGCGCGACAACGATGGCGACTGAGGCCTGATGCCGTCCTTCACGACGTTGTCGCGCCTCTCGGTGCGGCAGCGGCTCACCGCCGCCGTCGCACTGCTCGCCTCACTCGCCCTGCTCGTCGTCGGATCGACGCTGTACGTCCTGGAGTCGCGCCGCATCGACCGCGTCATCGAGGCCAGCCTGACCCAGGAGATCGGCGAGTTCCGCGCGCTGCAGTCCGAGAACGACCCAGAGACCCGCAAGCCTTTCGCGTCCGCCGACCGGCTGCTGACGGTGTTCCTCCAGCGGAACCTCCCCGACCACCACGAGGCGCTCTACGGGTTCCGCGACTCACGGGCGGCCCGACGTACCAGGGCGAGGGCGACAAGCGCCTGCTCGGTTCGCCGGCGTTCCGGCAGCTCGTCGAGCGGCTCAAACCCACCGGCGGCACGGGCACCGTCACCGTGCGCGGATCGGAGTATCGCGTCGCGGTGCAGCCCGTGACGCAGGGCGGCTCGACCTCGGCGTTCGTCGTCACCCACGACGTCAGCGCGAGTCGTCAGGACCTGCGCGAGCTCATGGTCACGTACGCGCTGCTGGCCGCCGTGTCGGTCATCCTGATCGCCGGGCTGGCCTCGTGGATCGCCGGCCGGCTGCTGAGCCCGGTTCGCCGGCTCCGGGACACCGCGCGCGGCATCACCGACGGCGACCTCGGCGGCCGACTGCAGGTGACCGGCCACGACGACCTGTCGGACCTGCAGCGCACGTTCAACGACATGCTCGACCGGCTCGAGTCAGCGTTCGTGACGCAGCGTCAGCTGCTCGACGACGCGGGGCACGAGCTGCGCACGCCGCTCACGATCCTGCGCGGACATCTCGAGGTGCTCGACGCGTCCGACCCCGAGGACGTTGCCGCGACGCGTACGTTGCTGCTCGACGAGACCGATCGCATGTCCCGGCTCGTCAACGACCTGCTGATGCTGGCGAAGGCCCGCCGGCCCGACTTCGTGAGCCTGCAGGCCACAGACGTCGAGACCTTGACCCACGGCGTGCTCGACCGGGCTCGCGCGCTCGCCGATCGCACGTGGCTGCTCGACGGCGTCGCCCGAGGCAGCGCCCAGCTCGACGGGCAGCGCATCACGCAGGCGCTGCTGCAGCTCGCCGACAATGCGGCCCGCCACACGCAGCCCGGCGACGAGATCGGCATCGGGTCCCGCCACCACGAGGGCCGGCTCGAGCTCTGGGTGCGGGACACCGGCGCCGGGGTGGCACCCGAGCTGCGTACGCAGATCTTCGAACGCTTCGCCCACGGGGAGCACGACGACGAGGGCTTCGGCCTCGGCCTGTCGATCGTCCGCGCGATCGCCGAGGCGCACGACGGCGATGTCATGCTCGACGACACGACCGTCGGGGCGACCTTCCGACTCCGCCTCCCGACAGGAGCACAATCATGAATCGGATCCTGATCGTCGAGGACGAGGACCGGATCGCGTCGTTCGTCGCCAAGGGACTCAAGGCCGAGGGGTTCACCCCGACCGTCGTCGCCGATGGGATCACGGGCCTCGACTACGCCCTGACCGGCGAGTTCGACCTCATGGTGCTCGACATCGGGCTGCCCGGGCTCGACGGCTTCCGCATCCTCGAACGCGTCACGGCCGAGCGCCCCGCGCTGCCGGTCATCGTGCTGACGGCCCGGGACTCGGTGACCGACACGGTGGCCGCGCTCGAGGGCGGCGCCGCCGACTACATGTCCAAGCCGTTCCGGTTCGGCGAGCTCCTGGCCCGCGTACGCCTGAGGCTGCGCACACCCGGCGATCCCGCGCCGGACGATGAGCTGTCGGTCGGCGACGTACGCGTGGACCTGCGGCGTCGTCGGGCGTACGTCGGCGAGCGGGAGGTCGAGCTCTCGGCCCGCGAGCTGACCCTTGCGGAGGTCCTGATGCGCAACCGCGGACTCGTCCTGTCCCGTGAGCAGCTGCTCTCGCAGGTGTGGGGCTACGACTTCGACCCGGGGTCGAACGTCGTCGACGTGTACGTCGGCTATCTCCGCAAGAAGCTCGGCTCCGACCTCGTCACGACCGTGCGAGGACTCGGCTACCGCGTCGACTGACGGGTCACAGCGAGATCTTGAAGCCTGAAAGCCTGGCCTGCGGGAGCCGTTCCAGCATCGGCTCGAGGGCTCGCGCAGCCTCGTCGGGCAGCGGCCGGTTCGCCGGATCGCTCGACAGGCACGCGTAGATCAGGTCCCCAAGAGCGGGCGGCACGAAGTCCGGCAGCGGGAACGGCTCCTCGGTCAGCTGCAACCAGCGGGGCTCGCGGTCGTACGCACGGTAGCCCGCCGCGGCACGGAACATCGTGGCGCCGAACGCCCACATGTCGCTGGCATGCCCGACCGCGCCGAGCTCGCCCGGAAGGCACTGCTCGGGAGCCATGTACTCGTCACTGCCGAGCGGCTCGTCGAGATCGGTGGCGTCCTTGACGTCCATTGCGATGCTGAAGTCGATCAGCTTGGCCGGTGCGCCCATGATGACGTTGCTGGGCTTGAGGTCGAGGTGGCAGATGCCCTCCTGTCGCAGGTAGTGCAGCGCCGAGCAGAGCTCGAGGCCCAGAGGCAGCAGCTGGTGCAGCGGCACGTAGCCATGCTTCGAGATCAGCGACGACAGGCTCGGCCCGTCGATGTTCTCCAGGACCAGGTAGGGCCGCTCGGCCTCGTCGTCGTACGCGAACAACCGCGCGATCCCCGGATGGTTGAGGCGGCGCAGCATCTCGACCTCGCGTTCCAGGCCCTCGCGCGCGGTGGCGCCGACCTGGCCCGGGCGGACGACCTTGGCCACGACCGGCGCATACAAACGCTCGTCGAACGCCAGCCACGCCTCGTACACCGTGCCGCCGCCGACGGCTTTGACGGCCGTGAGGCCGGGGGCGATCGCGTCGCCCCCGGCCAGGCCCCAGGTGTCAGACATCAGTTGGTGTTGTTGGTCGGCGCCGTGTTCTTGGTCGGCGCGGTGTTGACGGTCTTGACCGTGTTGTGCGGTGTTGGTCGTCGGCGAGGTGTTCGTCGTGTTGACCGTGTTGGCGGTGTTCGCGGTATGAGTCGTCGGCGAGTCCGCCTGGTCGTCATCGGGGTCGTCGTCGAGGTTGGTCGACTGGACCCACGAGGTCGAGGTGTCCTCGCGCTTGACGACCTTGTCGTGGTCGCTGGCCTGGGCGGTGCCGGCGATCGCGACCCCGGCGGTGCCGAGGACGACCGTGCCGGCCAGTGTCACGATGCCTGTGCGTACGAGCTTGTGCATGCTCTTCTCCTTGATCGGTGGTTGCTGATGACACCAATCTGGCGAGACCGCGTGAGGTGGATGTGAGCCGCCGATGAGAGGACTCTCATGTGGCGCGCGACCTCTAGAGCAAGGGGCGCAGCGGCGCGAGGATCCACTCGCACGCCTTGGCGACCAGCGGACGCGACGACCACTCGGCGCGGGTCAGCACGCGGGCGTTGGAGGCATCGGTCTCGAACACCTTCTCCAGGTGTGCGGCGAGGGCGTCGTCGAGGATCTCGAGGTTGATCTCGTAGTTGCCGGTCAGGCTGAGCCGGTCGATGTTGGCGGTGCCGATCGTCGTCCAACGGCCGTCGATCGTCGCGGTCTTGGCGTGCACCATCCAGTCCTGGTAGAGCAGGATCTCCACGCCGCCGTCGAGCAGCTGCGAGTAGAACCCACGCGACAACCAGTCGGCCACGACGTGATTGGAGATCTCCGGGACGAGGATCCGCACGCGTACGCCTCGGGCAGCCGCGTCGAGCAGTCCCTGGAGGATGTCGCGATCGGGGATGAAGTAGGCCGCGGTGATGTAGATGTGGTCGCGAGCCCGGTCGATCGCCTCGATGTACATGCCGCGGATCGGGAACAGCAGCTGCCTCGGCACGTTGCGGTGGGCCCGGATCTGCGGCTCCCAGCTGGCATCGCCGCGTTCCTTGAGGATCCGCGCGTTGCGGCCGCGTCGCAGGTTCCAGAAGTCGACGAACGCGTTGTCGAGGTCCCACACCGATGGACCCTCGATCTTGAGGTGCGTGTCGCGCCACTCCGAGGCGTACAGCGAGCCGACGTTGTAGCCGCCCACGTAGCCGACCTCGTCGTCGACGACCAGGATCTTGCGGTGATCGCGGCCCATCTGCCGAGGGCTGAAGAACCGCCAGCCGGTGGCGAACACGGGATAGCGCAGCACGTGGATCGGGGCGGGAAACCTGAGGAAGCTCGGCGTCACGACGAGGTTGGCGAAGCCGTCGTAGATGACATAGACGTCGACGCCGCGATTGGCTGCGTCGATCAGCGCCCGCTTGAACCGGCGGCCCATCTCGTCGCCCTTGATGATGTAGGTCTCGAACAGGATGCGCTCACGAGCACTGCCGATCGCCTCGAGCATGTCCTCGAACAGGTCGGAGCCGTAGGTGTAGGCGGTCGCGGTGTTGCCGGCGCCGATGCTCAACGGGGTGGGCGCCGTGACGGGGAACGTGTCGCCGTCCTTGCCGCGCAGCATCTTGCGGACCTTGGTCGTCGCCATCAGCGCCACGACGATCAGGAACTGCGCCGTCAGCAGGCTGAACAGTGCCCGCTTGAGGATGCCGCGGGTCGAGGGTCGGCGCAGTCTCATGGTGCCCTCACCCTAGCGATTCAGACGAAGACCGCGACGGGCTTGGCGACGCCACCGCGCTGCTCGTAGAGCGCCAGGAACTCCCCCGACGGCGCGAACACCGCGACGGCGCCGGGCGCGCCCAGGTCGATCCCGGTGAGCGGTCGGCCGAAGCGTACGTCTGAGGCCTCTCGCTCCTCGAGGTCGTACGCCGGGAAGCTCGCCCGGGCCACGTCGTCGAGGCCGGCCACGACGAGCTCCTTCTCGAGCTCATCGAGGGTGTGGGCCTGGTCGAGCGCGAACGCGCCCACCCGCGTACGCCTGAGCATCGTGAGGTGTCCGCCGACGCCGAGGTCGGCACCGATGTCGCGGGCCAGGGCGCGGATGTAGGTGCCGCTGGAGCAGACGACGCGCACGTCGACCTCGACCGCATCGCCCGCAGGACGGAAGCCGGTCAGCTCGAGCGCGGACACCGTGACCGGACGAGCGGCGAGCTTCACCGGGTCACCCGCACGCACTCGCGCATACGACCGCACGCCGCCGATCTTGATCGCGGAGACCGATGACGGGACCTGCTGGATGTCGCCGGTGTAGGCCGGCAGCACGGCGCGCACAGCGTCCTCGTCGACGTGCGACGCCGGTGCCGTCGAGGTGATCTCGCCCTCCGCGTCGTCGGTGACGGTGGCCTCGCCGAGCCGGATCGTCGCGACGTACTCCTTGTCGACGAGCGTCAGGTGGCCGAGCAGCCGCGTCGCGCGGTTGATGCCGAGCACCAGGACGCCGGTCGCCATCGGGTCGAGGGTGCCGGAGTGGCCGACCTTGCGGGTGCCGGCGATGCCGCGCATGCGGCCGACGACGTCGTGCGACGTCCACCCGGCCGGCTTGTCGACGACGACGAGCCCGGACGGCGCGTCAGTCATCGAGCTCCGCGTCAGGCTCGTCCTTCTTCTTGTACGGGTCGGGGTCGCCGGCGTACTGCGCACCCGCGGAGCGGGAGGCGACCTCCTCGTCGGACTCCTTGACCTTGGCGAGCAGGTCCTCGATCTCCTTGGCGGTCTCGGGGACCGCGTCGAGGAAGAACTCGATCGACGGGGTGATGCGGGTGCCGAGCTGCTTGCCGACCTCCGAGCGGATCAGCCCGGTGGCGCTGCGCAGCGCGGCGGCGGTGTCCGCACGAGCCGCCTCGTCGCCCATGACGGTGTAGAACACCGAGGCCTGCTGGCCGTCACCGGTCATGCGTACGTCGGTGATCGTCACGAAGCCGAGACGCGGATCCTTGACCCGGCGCTCGAGCATCTGCGCCACGATGACCTTGATCCGGTCACCGACCTTGTGGATCCGAGGTCCAGCCATGGTGTTTCCTCTCGTGAAAGCGTTCCGGCCCGAGCCCAACAGGCTCGGGCCGGAACATGAGTTCCCAATGGTGCAGGGACTACGCGCGAACCTTCTCGCGCAGCTCGAACGTCTCGACGATGTCGCCGACCTTGATGTCGTTGAAGCCCTTGAGCACGAGACCGCACTCGAAGCCTTCGCGAACCTCGGACACATCGTCCTTCTCGCGGCGCAGGCTGGAGAAGTCGAGGTTGTCCGCGACCACGGAGCCGTCGCGAAGCAGGCGTGCCTTCGCGTTGCGCTTGATGACGCCGCTCGTGACCATGCAACCGGCGATGTTGCCGATCTTGCTGGAGCGGAAGATGTCGCGGATCTCGGCGGTACCGAGCTGCGCCTCCTCGAACTCCGGCTTGAGCAGGCCCTTGAGCGATGCCTCGATCTCCTCGATCGCGTTGTAGATGACCGAGTAGTACTTGATCTCGACACCTTCGCGGTCGGCCAGCTCCGTCGCCTTGCCCTGCGGGCGGACGTTGAAGCCGATGATGACGGCGTTGGACGCGGCGGCCAGCATGACGTTGGTCTCGGTGATCGCACCGACACCGCGGTCGATGACGCGGAGAGCAACCTGCTCGCCGACGTCGATCTGGGCCAGTGCGTCCTCGAGCGCCTCGACCGAACCGGAACCGTCACCCTTGAGGATGAGGAGCAGCTCGTCGGTCTCGCCCTTCTCCATCGAGGACATGAAGTCCTCGAGCGTACGACGGCCGGTGCGCTGCGCCAGGAGGGCGTTGCGCTCGCGCGCCTCGCGCTTCTCGGCGATCTGGCGGGCCAGCCGGTCGTCGGCAACGACCATGAAGTTGTCACCGGCTCCGGGCACCGCCGTCAGACCCAGCACGAGTGCCGGACGCGACGGGGTGGCCTCTTCGATGTTCTCGCCGTGCTCGTCGAGCATGGCGCGGACGCGACCGAACGCCGGACCGGCGACGATCGAGTCGCCGACCTTGAGCGTTCCGCGGTGGACCAGCACCGTTGCGACCGGTCCCCGGCCACGGTCGAGGTGCGCCTCGATGACGAGGCCCTCGGCGTTCTGGTTGGGGTTGGCGCGCAGGTCGAGCGAGGCGTCAGCCGTGAGGATGACGGCCTCGAGCAGCTCGTCCATGCCAGTGCCGGCCTTGGCCGAGACGTCGACGAACATCGTGTCGCCGCCGTACTCCTCGGGCACCAGGCCGTACTCGGTGAGCTGGCCACGTGCCTTGGTCGGGTCGGCGTCGGGCTTGTCGACCTTGTTGACCGCGACGACGATCGGGACGCCGGCGGCCTTGGCGTGGTTGAGCGCCTCGACCGTCTGCGGCATGACGCCGTCGTCGGCCGCGACCACGAGGATCGCGATGTCGGTCGCCTGGGCACCACGGGCACGCATGGCGGTGAACGCCTCGTGGCCCGGTGTGTCGATCAGGGTGATGCGACGCTCGGAGCCGTCGACCTCGGTCGCGACCTGGTAGGCGCCGATGGTCTGCGTGATGCCACCGGCCTCCTTGTCGACGACGTTGCTGCTGCGCAGCGCGTCGAGGAGCTTGGTCTTTCCGTGGTCGACGTGACCCATGACGGTGACGACGGGGGGACGCGCGGCCAGATCGGCCTCGTCGCCCTCGTCCTCGCCGAACTCGATGTCGAACGACTCGAGCAGCTCGCGGTCCTCGTCCTCCGGGGAGATGACCTCGACGTTGTAGTTGAGCTCCTCACCGAGCAGCATCAACGTCTCGTCGTTGGCCGACTGCGTCGCCGTGACGACCTCGCCCAGGTGGAACAGCACCTCGACGAGCGATGCGGAGTCGCCGCCGATCTTGTCGGCGAAGTCAGCCAGCGAGGAGCCACGCGTCAGGCGTACGGTCTCGCCGTTGCCCTTGCGGACGCGGACGCCGCCGATGGCGGGCGCCTGCATCTGGTCGAATTCCTGACGCTTCGCGCGCTTGCTCTTGCGTCCACGACGGACCGGTCCACCGGCGCGACCGAACGCACCCTGCGTACCGCCACGCGTGTTGCGGCCACCGGGGCCACCCGTGCGCGGAGGGCCGCTGAAGCCGCCTCCACCGCCGGGAGCACCGCGACCGGGAGCGCCGCCGCCACCGGGACGACCGGCGAAGCCGCCACCGCCGCCGCCAGCGCCGGGAGCGCCGCGACCCGGTGCACCACCGGGGCCGCCGCGACCGGGAGCTCCACCAGGTCCACCTCGGCCGGGCGCACCGCGACCGGTCGAAGGACCGGCAAGGCCGGACTGGCGAGGCATCATGGCCGGGTTGGGGCGCGGCATACCGGGCGCGCCACCAGGCGTCGGACCACCGGCACGTGCTGCCGGCGGACGCGGGGCGCTCTGCATGCCCTGCGTCGACGAGAACGGGTTGTTGCCGGGGCGGGCGCCGGGTGCCTTGGGCCCAGGGCGCGGTCCCGGTGTGGCGGGAGCCGAGGCGGCAGCAGCGGGAGCCTCGGGCTCGGCGGCCGGGGCGGGTGCCTCGGCGACGGGCTCGGGCTCAGGCTCGGGCGTCGGGGCGACCCGAGGACCAGGCGTCGGGCCAGGCGTACGCGTCGGTGCAGGTGCAGCCGGCGCGGCAGCCTCGACCGGAGCCGGTGCGGCCTCGGTCTCGGGCTCAGCAGCCTTGGGCTCAGCAGCCTTGGCGGGTGCGGCCTTCTTGGCGGCGGCCTTGCCGCCTGACTTCTTGGCGCCCTGCGCGCGCAGGGCTTCGCCGTGCTCCTCGTTGAGGCGCCGGACGACGGGGGCTTCTACGGTCGAGGAGGCCGACTTCACGTACTCACCCATGTCTTTCAGGGTGGACAGGACGACCTTGCTCTCGACACCGAACTCGCGTGCGAGCTCGTGGACTCTTACAGCCACTCTTCTCCTTCAGGGGGGTCCGACCCCGAAGGAGGATCAGACCACTAGTTGACGAACGTGCTCATTGCGCAGTACTCATCGCGCAGTACTCATCGGCCAATGCCGTTCAGTGTGGTCATGAGCTGTTGCTCCGATTTCGTGTCATGAACTCGCCGGGTGGCTTGTCCTTGGTGGTCAAACGGTGTCTTTCGGATCTCTGACGATCGATGCGAGCGCGCTCAGGTCGAGCGGTCCTTCGACTCGAAGGGCCCGACCGAACGCCTTGCGGCGAATCGCGAGCTCCAGGCACCGGGTCGTGGGGTGCAGATGCGCCCCTCGCCCCGGCAGCGTTCCGTGCGGATCAGGCGTCACGACCGTGGCCGTGGGCTCCTGAACTGCGACGACTCGCACCAGAGTGGTCTTGTCCGCACGTTGCCTGCAACCGATGCACGTCCGAACGACCTCGACCAGTCTACCCGTTTCGCGAAGCGGTCGCGCCATTGGTTAGACGCCTTCGGTCCTGGGCGCCTCGGTGTCCGAGCGGATGTCGATGCGCCAGCCGGTGAGCTTGGCGGCCAGGCGGGCGTTCTGGCCCTCCTTGCCGATCGCCAGGGAGAGCTGGAAGTCGGGTACGACGACACGCGCCGATCGCGTCGCCGGGTCGACCAGCGTCACGCCCTTGACCTGCGACGGCGACAGCGCGTGGGCGATGAACTCGGCCGGGTCGTCGCTGTAGTCGACGATGTCGATCTTCTCGCCGTGCAGCTCGTGCATGACGTTGCGTACGCGCTGGCCCATCGGTCCGATGCATGCGCCCTTGGCGTTGACGCCCGCCACGTTGGCCCGCACCGCGATCTTGCTGCGGTGGCCGGCCTCGCGCGCGATCGCGACGATCTCGACGGAGCCGTCGGCGATCTCGGGCGCCTCGAGGGCGAACAGCAGCTTGACCAGGTTGGGGTGCGTGCGGGAGACCTTGACCCGCGGTCCGCGCAGGCCCTTCTCGACCTCGTAGACGTACGCCTTGAGGCGCTCGCCGTGGGCGTACTTCTCCTCAGGCACGCGCTCGGAGGCGACCAGGATCGCCTCGATGCGGCCCAGGTCGAGCGCGACGTCGCCTGGGCGGCTCTGCTGGATCACGCCGGAGACGATGTCACCGACCTTGCCGGCGAACTCGCCGTACTTGGACTCGTCCTCGGCGTCGCGGATCCGCTGCATGATGAGCTGGCGGGCGATCGTCGCGGCGAACCGGCCGAAGTCCTCAGGCGTGTCGTCGAACTCTTCACTGAACTGCGGCGCCGGGCGTTCGATCGGCTCCTCGCCCTCGGCGGGTTCGGGGGGCGGCTCGACCTCGAGGCGCTCCTTGGCCCACACCGTCACGTGCCCGCTCTTGCGGTTGAGCTCGACCCGCGCATGCGAGTGGGAACCCCCGGTCTTGTGGTACGCGGAGAGCAGTGCTGTCTCGATGGCCTCGACGACGACATCGAATGAGATGTCCTTCTCGTGCTCGAGGGCGCGCAGTGCGGCCATGTCGATGTCCATGTCAGGCGTCCTTCCTGTTGAGCTCGGTTTGCACGAGCGCGATGCTGATCTGGTCGTATGTCAGCCGTTGGCTGGTGGTGCGGCCCTCGATGACGACGCCCTCGTCGTCGCTCTCGCCGATGCGGCCGTCGATCGACGAGTCGTCGGCGAGCCTCAGGCGTACGAGGCGGCCGGCGTTGCGGCGCCAGTGGCGGGGCTGGGTGAGCGGGCGGTCGACCCCACGGGAGGTGACCTCGAGCGTGTAGGGCTGGGAGCCCATGACGTCGGACGCGTCGAGCGCCTCGGAGAGCGCGCGGGTTGCGTCGGTGATGTGGTCGATGCCGACACCACCGTCACGGTCAAGGGCGATGCGAAGGACCCGCTTGTTGCCGGCCGGAGTCAGCTCGATCGCCTCGACATCGAGGCCGAGAGCCGACACACATTCATCCACGAGGGTCGCCAGTCTTTGATCCATGGCTCGTCCTCCGTGTTCTTTTGTGGGCACCGGCATTCAGTGTCGGGTCCACCCTACCGAACCTGCGGTGCTCCGGTGAACGCCGTGAGTCGATAGCCTGCCGTGGTGATCAGCCGACGCGCACTCCTGGGAACGGGTGCTGCCACCGCAGCCGTCGCGGCCGGTCTCGGCGGCGCGGCTCTCGGTCATCGGCTCGACGATCTCGCGCGCGGTGTCGGCATCGAGCCGCACCCTGAACCCGAGCCTTCCGACGACCGCCTGATCGCCCGCGTCGCGGCCGACCAGAACTCGCTGCTCGCGCGTGTCGAGGCGACGGCGGCGAAGCATGCCGCCTTGCGTCTCGGCCCGTTCGTCGCGATCAGCACGGCACACGCCAAGGCCGTCGGTGTCGCCGGAACCATCCCGGATGTCGCCGCGCCGCCCGAGAGCCGCGACGAGGCGATCAGGGCGCTGGTGACCGCCTATGCGACCGCGTCGAAGGCCCGCGCGGCGGACTCGGCCAAGGCGGCCTCCCCGGCGCTGACCCGCGTGCTCGCGTCGATGTCTGCCGGCCTCGCCCAGTGCGCGCGACGCGATCGGCGAGCTGCGATGACGTCGACCGAGGACATCCAGGACTGGCTGGCGCTCGAGCACGAGGCGGTGTGGCTCTACCCCGTCATCGGTGCGCGCTTCAACGTCCTCGCCAGCCGGGCCCGGGAGGCGTACGACGAGCACCGCGACGTGCGCGATCGGTTGCTGCTGCGCCTGCACGAGATGAGCGTCGAGCCGGTGTCGACGGCGTTGTCGTACGACGTGGGGCGGCTGCGCACCAAGGCCCGCGCACTGGCGGCGGCACGCGACGTCGAGCGCGGCATCGCGGCGGCGTGCCTGACGCTGACCGGCGACAGCACAGGCGAGCTTCAGGCGTACGCGACGGCAGGGCTGCGCCGCGCGGCGCTGGCCGAGCTGACCTGGGGCGGCCGGCCGGCCGCGTTCCCCGGCCTCCCCGACTGAGCGCCCCGAGATGTGGTCAGTCGCGGAGGTGGGCGACCAGGTCGGCGAGGGGCACATCGGTACGTTCGCCGGTGGCCCGGTCCTTGACCTCGACGACACCGTCGACGAACCCCTTGCCGACGACGACGATCGTGGGCACGCCGATCAGCTCTGCGTCCTTGAACTTCACGCCCGGCGAGACCTTGCCGAGGCGATCGTCGAACAGCACCTCGAAGCCTTCACCGACGAGGTCCTGGTAGATCTCCTCGGCTCCGGCGACCACGGCTTCGTCCTTGCCCGCGACGACGAGGTGCACGTCGAACGGCGAGAGCTCCTTGGGCCAGATCAGGCCGAGGTCGTCGTGGGCATACTCGGCGACGGCTGCGACGGCACGGGACACCCCGACGCCGTACGAGCCCATCGTGACCGTGACGAGCTTGCCGTTCTCGTCGAGCACCTTGAGGTCGAGCGCGTCGGCGTACTTGCGACCGAGCTGGAAGATGTGACCCATCTCGATGCCGCGGGCGAGCTCGAGCGGCCCTGAACCGTCGGGCGCGAGATCGCCGGCGCGGATCTCGGCGGCCTCGATCGTGCCGTCGGCGGTGAAGTCGCGGCCGGCAACGAGGTCGATGACGTGCGAGCCGTCGATGTTGGCGCCGGTGACCCATCGCGTGCCGTCGACGACGCGGGGATCGACGAGGAAGCGGATCCCGGACTCGCTCTCGGAGCCCAGCGCGCCGGGGCCGATGTAGCCCTTGACCAGCGCGGAGTTGGCGGCGAAGTCCTTCTCGTCGAAAGCCTCGACCTCGGCCGGCGACACGACGGCCTCGAGGCGCTTGGCGTCGACCTCGCGATCGCCGGGCAGGCCGATCGCGAGCGGCTCACGCGTGCCGTCGGGGTGCCGCAGCATCACCAGCACGTTCTTGAGCGTGTCCGACGCGGCCCATGGGCGGTCGTCGCGGGGGTACTGCTCGTTGAGGTGCGCCACGAGGGTGTCGATCGTGGGCGTGTCGGGAGTCTGCTCGGCGTGCGCGGCCGGGGCGTCGTCGTACGGAATCGCGTCCGGCACGACGGTCGTCACCGCCTCGACGTTGGCGGCGTAGCCACCGGGCGAGCGTACGAAGGTGTCCTCCCCCGTCTCGGAGACCGCAAGGAACTCCTCGCTGGCCGAGCCACCCATCGCGCCGGACTGGGCGTGCACGATGACGTACTCGAAGCCGAGCCGGTCGAAGATCCGGACGTATGCCTCGCGGTGCGCCTGGTAGGACTTCTCGAGCCCGGCGTCGTCGATGTCGAACGAGTAGGAGTCCTTCATGATGAACTCGCGCCCGCGCAGGATGCCCGCGCGGGGACGCGCCTCGTCGCGGTACTTGGTCTGGATCTGGTAGATGCTCAGCGGCAGGTCCTTGTAGGACGAGTAGAGATCCTTGACCAGCAGCGTGAAGAACTCCTCGTGCGTCGGGCCGAGCATCATGTCGTTGCCCTTGCGGTCCTTGAGCCGGAACACGTTGGGGCCGTAGTCGGTCCAGCGCCCGGACGCCTCGTAGGGCTCGCGCGGCAGCAGTGCCGGGAACCGCACTTCTTGGGCGTCGATCGACTCCATCTCCTCGCGGATGATCTTCTCGACCTTGGCGAGCACCTTGAGGCCCAGCGGCAGCCAGGAGTAGATCCCGGGCGCCACGCGGCGGACATATCCGGCGCGCACCAGGAGCTTGTGGCTCGGCACCTCGGCATCAGCCGGATCGTCGCGGAGAGTACGCAGGAAGAGCCGGGACATTCGCATGGGCCCGAGCCTAACGTTCAGGCAACGGCAGCTGAATTCAGCCTCGGGCGGCCTTCAGCGCGATGCGGATCAGCGGCAGCTGCAGCGGCAGACGCAGCACCGTGCCGAGCGTGAACCACCACGGCCGGCGTCGGTCGCGCGCCGTGTCGATCGTCATCTGCACGTTGGCCGGGAACACCGCGGCAAGCAGGCCTGCCGACGCCAAACCACCCAGACGCCGCGTGCTCGGGTGCAGCATCAGTCCCGCACACGCGATCTCCGCGGCACCGGACACCTGCACGAGCTCGCGCTTGTAGGGCAGCGGCTTGGGGACGATCGCCACGTACGGCTTCGGCTTCGCGAAGTGCAGCACGCCCGACACCGCCAGGAGACCCACGAGGAACTTGACGTCACGACTCATGCAGCGAGCATGTCAGAGCAGGATCGATGCGAAGGTCGCGGTCTGCACGAAGCCCACCCGTTCGTATGCTCGGCGGGCCGCTGTGTTGTGGTCGTTGACGTAGAGCGTGACGATCGGCGCGACCGTGGCACGTGCCTGCTGCACGACCGCCGCCAGTGCCGGCGCGGCGATGCCCCGTCCCCGCAGGTCGGGCCGGACATAGACGCCCTGGATCTGGCATGCGTAGGTGGTGGCGGCGCCCACCTCTGCCTTGAACAGCACCTGGCCGTCCTCGATGATCGCGAACGCCCAGCCCTGCGAGATCAGCTGCGCGACGCGGGCACGGTAGCCACTGCGGTTGCCCACCTCCGGGTCGACGCCGACCTCCTCGGTGAACATCGCGACACAGGACGGGTAGACGACGTCGAACTCGTCGAGGACAACCGGGCGTACGCGGGGATCCGGCCGTATGCGGCTGTCACGCTCCAGCACCATGAACGGCTGGTCCGGGCGCGGTGACCGGGCCGGGCCCCAGTGCGGCTCGAGCCGCTTCCACATCGGCAGGACGGCGTCGCGAGGCCCGACGATCGACGACGGTCGTACGTTGTCGGAGATCGCCTGCTCGGCGAACGCCTCGACGGCCGCCGGTGTGGCCTGCACAGGTACGACGTTGGCACCGGCGTGGCACGCCGACACGAGCTCGCCGTCCTCGAAGTAGCCCCAGACCTGGCCACCCAGCCAGCGGGTCTGCAGCTTGGTCGCGTCGACGCGGTTGCGGACGAACAGGTTGACCAGCGGGTCGCGGTCGAGGAGGGCGTACAGCTCGGGGAGATCAGGCGTCGTCAGCGGACGGACGTGCGTCGTCGTCTTGAGCACAGCGCCTCCCTGGGTGGTGTCCCAAGCGTACGACGTGGAGAGCCGGCCATCTCGTCGAGCGTGGGATCAGCTGACGGTGACGGCGGGTGATCCGCCCTCGACCGGCTCCATGCCTTCGGCGATGCGCATGGCTTCCTCGATCAGGGTCTCGACGATCTTGGACTCCGGCACGGTCTTGATGACCTCACCCTTGACGAAGATCTGACCCTTGCCGTTGCCCGACGCCACGCCGAGGTCGGCCTCACGGGCCTCCCCCGGACCGTTGACGACGCAGCCCATGACAGCGACTCGGAGCGGCACCTCCATGCCCTCGAGGCCGGCAGTGACCTCCTCGGCGAGCGTGTAGACGTCGACCTGCGCGCGCCCGCACGACGGGCACGACACGATCTCGAGCTTGCGCTCGCGGAGGTTGAGCGACTGCAGGATCTGCAGGCCGACCTTGACCTCCTCGACCGGCGGGGCCGACAGCGACACCCGGATCGTGTCGCCGATGCCTTGGCTCAGCAGTGCGCCGAACGCCGTGGCGCTCTTGATCGTGCCCTGGAACGCCGGGCCGGCCTCGGTGACGCCGAGGTGCAGCGGCCAGTCGCCGCGCTGGGACAGCTGCTCGTACGCCTGCACCATCACGACGGGGTCGTTGTGCTTGACCGAGATCTTGAAGTCGTGGAAGTCGTGCTCCTCGAACAACGACGCCTCCCACACAGCGGACTCGACGAGCGCCTCAGCCGTGGCCTTGCCGTACTTGTCGTAGATGCGCTTGTCGAGCGATCCGGCGTTGACGCCGATGCGGATCGAGACGCCGGCGTCCTTGGCGGCACGGGCGATCGCACCGACCTGGTCGTCGAACTTGCGGATGTTGCCGGGATTGACCCGGACCGCAGCACAGCCGGCATCGATCGCCGCGAAGACGTACTTGGGCTGGAAGTGGATGTCGGCGATGACCGGGATGTTGGAGTGCTTGGCGATCTCGGACAGCGCATCGGCGTCGTCCTGGCTCGGGCACGCGACGCGGACGATGTCGCAGCCCGCGGCGGTGAGCTCGGCGATCTGCTGCAGCGTCGTGTTGACGTCCGAGGTCAGCGTCGTGGTCATCGACTGCACCGAGATGGGTGCGTCGCCACCGACGTCGACCGTGCCGACCTTGATCTTGCGGGTCTTGCGTCGCGGCGCCAGCACCGGCGGTGGCATCGCGGGAAGTCCGAGGTCTGTCATGAGAATTTCACCGGATTGACGATGTCGGCGTAGATCAGAATCACACTCATCAGCATAAGGAGGGCACCCACGGCGTACGCGACGGGCAGCATCTTGGCGACGTCGACGTATCCGGGGTCTGGCAGTCCGCGCAGCTTGGCGAATCCGCGGCGCAGCGCTTCGTAGAGCGCGCCGGCGATGTGGCCGCCGTCAAGCGGCAGCAGCGGGATGAAGTTGAACAGCGCGAGGAACAGGTTGAGACCGGCGAGCAGGACGAGGACGCGCTGGACGCGTTCGCCCCACGTCGGGTCGTCGACCGTGACCATCTCGCCCGCCACGCGGCTCGCGCCGACCACGCTGATGGGCCCTTCGGGATCACGGTCTGCGCCGAACGCGGCCTTGGTGACGTCGACCATGCGCTCCGGCAGGTGGGCGATTGCCACGGCGGTGCCCTTGACGTACGTGCCCATCGTGGACACGACGAAGCCTGGGCCCTGCCGGACGTACCCCTGCGTCGGCGTGACGCCGAGGAAGCCGACGTTGACGGTCTTGGTCGGGTCGTCGATGTCCGCCCGCGCCAGCACCGACGTGGCGACCTTGACCTCACGCTCGCGGCCGTCGCGCTCGAAGCCGATCGCCGCCTCGCGCGAGCCGTTGTCGCGGATCAGCTTGGTGACCTGGTCCCACGAGGTGATCTTGGTGCCGTTGAACGACGTGATCGTGTCGCCGGGAAGCAGGCCGGCCTTCTTGGCCGGCGTGATCGGGTCGCTCGCCTTGCACGTGCGGCCGGCCTCGGCATCGCTGATCGCGCAGTCGGAGACCGTGTTGACCGTTGTCGAGGGCTTCAGCGCGCCGAATCCCATGAACACGATCGTGAACAGCACGATCGCGATCAGGATGTTGACCATCGGCCCGCCCGACATGACGATCAGCTTCTGCCACCACGGCTTGCGGTAGAAGAGCCGGTCAAGGTCCTTGTCCTCCACGTGCTCGTACTCGGCATTGCGGGCATCCGAGATGAGCTGCGTGAACAGGCCCGTGTTGGTCTTGCGGACCTCGTGCGGGTCGGCGTCCTTGGCCGGCGGAAGCATGCCGACGAGCTTGACGTAGCCGCCGAGCGGGATCGACTTGATGCCGTACTCGGTCTCGCCGCGCTTGATCGACCACACCGTGTTGCCGAAGCCCACGAAGAACTGGGTGACCTTGATGCCGAACTTCTTGGCCGGGTACATGTGGCCGAGCTCGTGCAGGCCGATCGAGATCGCGACGCCGATGATGAACGCCACGACACCGAGGGTGTAGATCAGTGCGTTCATCGTTTCTCCACCAGCTCCGCGGCCCGGGTGCGGGCCCATGCATCGGCGCCGAGCACGCCGTCGAGGGTCAGTTCCTGGCGGGCGGCGTCCGGATCGCCGAGGTGCTCGTCGAGGACCACGCCCACCGTGTCCACTATGCCGAGGAAGTCCAAGTCACCGGCGACGAATGCGTCGACGCACACCTCGTTGGCGGCGTTGAAGACCGCAGGTCCCGTACGCCCGAACGTGCCCGCCTTGCGCGCCAGGCTGACGGCAGGGAATGCCTCGTCGTCGAGCGGGAAGAACTCCCACGTCGCCGGCTGCGTCCAGTCACACCCCGCAGCGGCGTCGGGCACGCGGTCGGGCCAGGCCAGGCCCAGGGCGATCGGCAGCTTCATGTCCGGCGGCGATGCCTGGACCATCGTGGCGCCGTCGATGAACTCGACCATCGAGTGGACGATCGAAGGCGGGTGCACGACGACATCGATGCGGTCGAAGCCGATGTCGAACAACAGGTTGGCCTCGATGACCTCGAGCCCCTTGTTGACCAGCGTCGCGGAGTTGATCGTGATCACCGGGCCCATGTCCCACGTCGGGTGTGCCATCGCCTGTTCGGGCGTGACATCGGCGAGCTCGGCACGCGTACGCCCGCGGAACGGCCCGCCGCTCGCGGTGACGATCAGCCGGCGAACCTCGTCTCGTCGTTCCCCACGCATGGCCTGCGCGAGGGCGGAGTGCTCGGAGTCGACCGGCACGAGCTGGCCGGGTTTGGCGGCACCGGTCACCAGCTCACCGCCGATGATCAACGACTCCTTGTTGGCCAGTGCGAGGGTCGTGCCGGCTTCGAGCGCGGCCAAGGTCGGGAGCAGGCCGACGGCGCCGGTCATGCCGTTGAGCACCACGTCGCACTCGACGCGGGCGACGTCGACGGCTGCGTCGGGCCCGGCAATGAGCCGCGGCACCCGGTGGCCGCCGTGCGCGTACCCCTTGCGCTGCGCTTCGGCGTACAGCGCGAGCTGCACGTCTTCGGCCGCGCTTGCCCTGGCGACGGCGACGAGCGGTACGTCGAACGCGATGGCCTGCTCGGCCAACAACCGCGGGTTGGCTCCCCCGGCGGCGAGCGCCACGACCTCGAACCGTTCGGGGTTGGCGGCGATGAC
The DNA here is from genome assembly GCA_963817425.1 of uncultured Actinomycetota bacterium. Lineage (GTDB taxonomy): Bacteria > Actinomycetota > Actinomycetes > Propionibacteriales > Nocardioidaceae > Aeromicrobium. The sequence continues at coordinate 49,878 of CAWFOH010000012.1, read as the reverse complement.
CTCGAGGGCCTGGGTCCCGATGGATCCCGTAGAGCCGAGAACGGCGACACGCTTGCGCATGCCGCCATTCTCCCTGATGCGCCGCCGCTGACCTACTCGCGCCGGACATGCAGGATGGCGACCCCCTCGAAAGGGAATCGCCATCCTGGGTGAGCCCCGGAGCGGCGGCAGACGAGGGATGTCCTGTCGCCGCGCCCCCTCCGCCCCGGGAGTTCTCTACTTGACCTCGGACCTGATGCGCGCGGAGCCATCCGATCACTGCCGGGGATCACAACCCAGACAAGCGTTGAGACGACCGGATCGGTGCAAACCGCGCGAGGCTACTGATCGTCTTCCCATCGAGGTTCTCGCCGCTTTGTGCGAGCGGCGAAGCCGAAGTTGACACGTCGAGATCCACGGAGCGATGTCAAGGAATGGATCCACGAACCCAAACAGCGATCGGATAGACGATGAATCGGAGCATGATGCGCGAGACGTAGAAGACACGATCGCGGCGGCCGTGTTCAGAAGCAGGATGGCCCAGCGCGAAAGCCGAGAAGATCAAGCGCCAGCTGCAGCCCCAAGGACCAAGCCAGATCATCAAGCCCGAAGTTCCACACGGGGTTGTACGTCGAAGATGCCCGATTGCGGCGTTACCGATCGCACCGACCGCTACGGCGAGCGCGATCGTCGCAACGGCGAACACCAGAACTGCGACCGCCTTCGCCGTCACGATGCGCGAACGTTGGGGCTCCAGCGTGAAGGTGGTCAAGTGGGTGCGCTGGTTCCATTCACTCGTGGTGATCATGACGGCAAATACGGGGACGATCAGCAACGACACGAACTGCAGAACTCCAGCGAAGTCCGCTGCAGTGGCGGCGAACGAGTCGTTCAGGGCAGACGATCAGCAGCATGATCGCGACCGTGAGGACGCATCAAGCACGCCGGTCGACGATGACGAGAGTTCGACCCGCGCGGGTGTCGATCATCTTGCGAAGCTCGACCTTGACGAGGCGAGCGAACGGCACCGTGGCCGTGTGGTGTCGATCGTGGCGACTGCGGTGCTCATGCCTGGGCTCCTTCAGAAGTCGTGAGGTCGCGTTGGGTGTCGGAGGTCAGCTCGAGGAACATCTCCTCGAGGCCGGCTCCCTCGGCGGGCCGCAGCTCGATCAGCGCGACACCGCCAGATGCCGCGGCCTTGCCGACCTGCTCGGGCGTGGCCTCCGTACGAAGACCGCCATCGCCGGAGGGTGACGCGCTGATGCCCGGCCGTGGTCAGCGCGTTCGCGAGCGCCGACATGTCGCCGGCCTTGACGAACGTGCCGGCGGTCTGCAGCAGCTCTGCCTTGGTGCCCTGCGCCACGATCTTGCCGTGGCCGATGACGATGATCTCGTCCGCGATGACCTCGATCTCGTGCAGCAGGTGCGATGACAACAGCACGGTGCCGCCACGGTTGGCGTACTCGCGCAGCAGGCTGCGCATCCAGTGAATGCCCGCCGGGTCGAGGCCGTTGGCGGGCTCGTCGAGGATCAGGATCTTGGGGTCACCGAGCAAGCGCGTTGGCGATGCCGAGCCGCTGGCGCATGCCGAGGGAGTAGTTGCGCACCCGGCGCTTCGACTCCTCGGGCGTCAGGCTGACGAGCTTGAGCATCTCGTCGACGCGTGACATCGGCAGACCCATCGTCAGCGCGCTGAGCGTGAGGATCTCGCGCCCTGTCCGACCCGCGTGCTGCGCGGAGGCGTCGAGGAGAACGCCCACCTGCGTGCCGGGGTTGGGGATTTCGCGAGTAGTGGACGCCGCCGACCCGCGCTTCGCCTGACGTGGCGGGCGTCAGCCCAGCCATGATGCGCATCGTGGTCGACTTGCCGGCGCCGTTCGGGCCGAGGAAGCCGGTGACGTGCCCGGTCGGCTACTCGAACGAGACATTGTCGACGGCTTTGAAGCCTCCGTACGTCTTCGTGAGTCCTTCAACAGTGATCATGACACCCAGTCTGCCTCACGGCGGGTGCACGGAACATCGGTCGAGCGGCCATTGCTTGATAGCCGAAAGTATGAGAAAGGCGAGCCGATCAGCCGTCGTGCCGCGCGGCGGTCAACCCCTAGCCTTGGGGCGTGCAGGCCGCCGACTACCAACCACAGCTCCGCTGGTGGAGCCATGCCTGGCGCTATGCCCTCATGCTGTTGATCTCGGGGGCCGCGTGGTTCGAGGTCGCCCGGTGGCAGTGGGACCAACACCGGTGGTGGTTCTGGACCGATCTGGGCCTTGGCGCTTTGGGCTTCGTGCTCGTCGCGTGGCGCCGGAGATTTCCCGTGCCGGTCGCCGCCATCGCCAACACTCTGTCGTTCGTGTCGTGGTCGTCGGCGGGACCCGCGACGCTGGCGCTCGTCTCGCTGTCCACCCGGCGGCGCTGGCGCGAGATCATTCCGATCGGCGTCCTGTCGTTGGTCGGCGGCTTTGTGCTGGAGAGCTACAACCCGGTCGGCAACGACGCGGTCGCCTTCACCCTGCCGTTCATCGTGGCCATCATCGCGGTCACCGTCGGCTGGGGCATGTACATCGGGTCGCGCCGCGAGCTGCTCGCGACGCTCCGCGAGCGTGCCCGTACGGCGGAGGCGGAGCAGGCAGCGCGCGTCGCCCAGGCGCGTACGGCCGAGCGGAGTCGCATCGCCCGTGAGATGCATGACGTCCTGGCCCATCGCATCTCACTCGTCACGATGCACGCAGGCGCGTTGACCTACCGCCAGGACCTCACCGCTGAGGAGATGCGGGCGACTGCCGCAGTGATTCAGGAGAGCTCACACCAGGCACTGATCGAGCTGCGCGACGTGCTGGGCCTGCTGCGCGACGGCCCCGGCGACTCCAGTCCTGAGCGGCCCCAACCCTCGGCTGCCGATCTGCCGGCCCTGCTCGACGAGGCTCGCGCATCCGGCATGCACATCGAGACCGAGGAACTGGTCGCGCTCGACGGCCTGCCGGACACCATCGGACGAACGCTCTACCGCGTCGTCCAGGAAAGCCTCACGAACGCCCGCAAGCACGCCCCGAACACGCTGGTCAGGGTCTCGGTGACGGGTAGCCCGTACGCCGGGCTGATGGTCGTCGTGACGAACCCGCTCGAGGTCGGCTCCATCGGCGTCGAATCGCCAGAGTCCGGGCTCGGACTGATCGGGCTGGCAGAACGTACGGCACTGGTCGGCGGACGGATGACGCACCGGATCACCCCGGAGCGCACGTTCGCCGTCGAGGTGTGGCTACCGTGGCCCGCATGAGCGTACGCGTGCTGCTGGCCGACGACGATCCGTTGGTGCGCGCAGGGCTCGCCCTCATCCTTGGCGGGTCGGACGCCATCACCGTGGTCGGGGAAGCCGCCAACGGTCAGCAGGCGGTCGACGCCGTACGCGCGGGTGGCATCGACGTGGTGCTGATGGACATACGTATGCCGGTGCTGGACGGCATCGCCGCGACCTCAGAGGTCCTCACCCTCAAGGATCCACCGAAGGTCATCGTGCTGACCACGTTCGACGCTGACGAGTACGTCGTACGGGCGCTCGCCGCCGGGGCCAACGGATTCCTGCTCAAGGACACACCGCCCGCCGAGATCGTCGCGGCGATCGGCAAGGTCGTCGACGGTGAGCCGATGCTGTCACCGACGATCACGCAGCAGCTCATTCGCCAGGTGACGGATGCGGCGCCCGGACACCAGAGCGATGCGGCGGCGAAGTCGCGTGTGGCCTGCCTGACCGACCGTGAGCGCGAGGTCGCGATCGCCGTCGGAGGTGGCTCCTCGAACGCCGAAATCGCGATCGCGCTCCACATGTCCGTGGCAACCGTCAAGGCGCACATCTCGCACATCTTCACCAAGCTCGACGCGACGAATCGCGTGCAGGTCGCGATCGCGATGCACGACGCGGGCCTGCTGTGAGCCTGCCGGCGTAATACATTCGGCGGGTGGCCCACGACTACGTCGACGTCAACCGTGCCAACTGGGACGAACGCGCCCCCGCACATGTCCAGTCAGCCGACTACGCCGTCGAGAGGTTCCGCGCCGACCCGGAGTACATCTCCGACGTCGTGAGGTTCGACCTCCCGCGTCTCGGCTCGGTCGAGGGCCTGCGCGGCGTCCACCTGCAGTGCCACATCGGCACCGACACGATCTCGCTGGCTCGACTCGGGGCTCGCATGACCGGTCTCGACTTCAGCCCGGCATCCATCGCAGAGGCCCGACGGCTGGCCGCCGAGCTGGAGCACGACGTCGACTTCGTCGAGGCGGAGCTTTACGCGGCGACCGAGGTGCTGCCCCAGCAGGCGTACGACCTGGTGTTCACCGGCATCGGCGCGTTGGGCTGGCTGCCTGACATCCGGCGCTGGGCCGAGGTCGTTGCCGGGCTGCTGGCGCCTGGCGGCCGGCTGTTTCTGCGCGAGGGTCACCCGGTGCTCTGGTCGCTGGCCGACGTGGGTCCCGACGGCAAGCTGGTCATCGAGCACCCGTACTTCGAGCACCCCGAACCCACGGTCTGGGACGAACCCGGCACCTACGTCGAGAGCGACGCCGACTTCCAGCACACCGTGACCCATGAGTGGAACCATGGACTCGGAGAGATCGTCACCGCCCTGATCGACGCCGGCCTGACCATCACCGGCCTCGTCGAGCACGACAGTGTGCCGTGGGAGGCCCTCGAGGGGCAGATGGAACGCTTGCCGAACGGGGAGTTCCGTCTGGCCGATCGTCCCGGGCGGCTCCCCCACACGTACACGCTGCAGGGAGTCAAGCCCGCCTAGGGCGTGGCGTCAGGGATGGGCGGCGTTGAAGGCTTCGATGACCTTGGACGGCGCACGCCGGTTGTCGCTGACCTGGTGGCCGTTGGCCCGGGCCCACTCCCGCAGGTCCTGGATCGTGTAACCGTCACGGATGGTCACCCCTGAGCTGCCGCCGCGCCGCCGGGGCGGACCGATGTCGCGAACCTCCTCGGCACCGTCGAGGAGATTGCGCAGGAAGTCGTCGACGATCTTCTTCGACTCGTCGGACAGGTAGAGGTCGTACGTCCGACCGTTGATCCGGTAGCGCTCCGGTGGTGTGTCGCGGTGCAGCTCCTTGCCGTCGTAGTCGTCGATCACCGTGACGATCGGCTCAGGGACGATCTCGCGCTTGGGCATGCGGTCTCCTTCGGCTGGACGCGGTCAGGATAGTCCAGCCCGGTCAGGCTGGGCGGTTCTCCCGGCCTGAGTCGCGCGTGGTCCGCTCAGTGCGTCGCCCACACCTGCTCGATCGGGATGTCGCGCTGCAGGACGTTCACCGCGGCCCGGTGGCCGGAGGCCATGGCCGCAGTCACGGTCGCCGGGTCGTCCGTCCACGTCGCCTCGCCCGCAATGTGCAGGACCCCGCCGACCGGGGTGGCCAGGTCGTCGTGGTCGGCGGTCGTCGAGCCCACCGTCATGTACGCGTACGAGCCGCGCGCGAAGCGGATCGCCCTGCCAGTCGGTGGTCTGCACTTCGACCGGCTCCTCCACCCGGTCGCCGTACAGCCGCCGTAGCTGCACGAGCACCGACTCCGTGACCCGCGACGTGTCCCACCCATGCGTGGCGATGGCCGCCGGTCCGGCCGCGAAGGTCAGCAGCGTCGGTGTGCCGTCGAGCGAGGTGAGGTCGTACCAGGAATGCCACCATTCACTGTCAGGACCCTGTTGACGCACGACGTAGACGCCCTCGTCCCAGAACCGGGTCCGGAACCGCAGGAAGACCTTCTCGAAAGCGTTCATCCCAAGCCGGTCCAAGGCACCGGCAACCGGCTCGGGCAGCGGAGGCTCGATGACGAGGTCGGCGCTGCGCAGGACACCGACCGGCACCGTGAGGATGACGGCCCGCCCCGACATCTCTCCCCCACCGGTGACGATCACGCCGCCGGAACCCCAGCGCACATGCGACACGACATGCCCGAGGCGGATGTCGAGCCCCGCCGCGAGATGTTCGGGGAGGCGGTCGTACCCGTCAGGGAACACCACCTCGTCGCCCTCGATGACGTCGTCGTCGAGGCCATGCGCCGCGAGGTCCTCGCTCGCGACACCGTACTGCTCCTCCGAACGGTGCCGGAGGTACTCACGCACCCGCTCGGCACGATCCTCGTCCCATCCCAGCGATGCGAGGATGCTCTCGGTGACGTCGGAGTACGACGCGTCCGGCGTCGGAGGCCGCGATGACGTCAGGCAGCAGGGCGTCGGCCGTGTGGATGTCGTCGACGAAGCGTCGAGCCGCGACGTCCGACAGGCGCTCGCCATCCGGGCCGTAGTAGGCGATCGGTCGGCCGTCCGGCTGGTAGCCGCCCACCGTGAACTCGTACATCCGCATCCCGAAGGCCTCCGCGGCCGCAGCCACCGGGCTGGCGGTGGTCCCGTGAATCCATGAGGCTCCAAGGTCCGTGGCGCGTCCGCCGCGTCGGTCGGTCCACACGCGGCCGCCGACCCGATCGCGCGCCTCGAGCACGACCACCCTCATGCCTTCCCGTGACAGCAGCCGGGCGGCGGTCAGCCCTGCGACGCCGGCACCGACCACGATCGCGTCGTGGTGCTCCACCATCGCCCCTTCCCAGCCGCCCTAGGCGTCCAGGTTCGTCATGACGTGCTTGATGCGGGTGTAATCCTCAAGACCGTACATCGACAGGTCCTTGCCGTAGCCCGAGTGCTTGAACCCACCGTGCGGCATCTCGGCGACGATCGGGATGTGCGTGTTGATCCACACGCACCCGAAGTCGAGCCGCCGAGACACTCGCATCGCCCGGCCGTGGTCCTTGGTCCAGACCGACGACGCCAAACCGTACTTCACGCCGTTGGCCCAGCGCACCGCTTCGTCCTCGTCACTGAACTGCTGCACCGTGATGACCGGTCCAAAGATTTCGTCCTGGCTCGCGTGGTCGTCCTGGCGCAGCCCGGACAACACGGTCGGCTCGAAGAAGTAGCCCTCCCCGAGTGCGTCGACCCGGGACCCGCCGGTCTCCAGTCGCGCGTGATCGGGCAGTGAGTCGATGAACTCCTTGACATGGGCGAGCTGGTTGGCGTTGTTGACCGGCCCCAGGTCGACGTCGTCGTCGGGCATCCCGACCTTGGTACCGCGGGCAGCCTCGGTCAGTGCGGCAGTGAAGTCTGCGGCCACCCGAGGGTGAACGAGCACGCGCGTGGCGGCGGTGCAGTCCTGTCCGGCGTTGAAGTAACCTGCTTCCGCGATGGCCGCGGCAGCCGCCTCGAGATCGGCATCGTCGAAGACCACGACCGGCGCCTTGCCGCCGAGTTCCAGGTGCGGCTTCTTGAGGTCAGCTGCGGCCGCAGCGGCGACCTCCATCCCGGCGCGGACCGACCCGGTGATCGCGACCATCTGCGGCGTCGGGTGAGTCACGAGCTGACGCCCGGTGTCGCGGTCGCCGCACACGACGTTGAGGACGCCCGGCGGGAAGAACTCCTGGGCGATCTCGGCCAGCAGGGTCGTCGACGCCGGCGTCGTGTCGCTGGGCTTGAGCACGATCGTGTTGCCGGCAGCAAGAGCCGGAGCGATCTTCCAGATCGCCATGACGAACGGGTAGTTCCACGGCGTCACCTGAGCCACGACGCCGATCGGCTCACGGCGGATCATCGAGGTGTGGCCGCGCATGTATTCACCGGCCGACTTGCCCTCGAGGACCCTCGCGGCGCCGGCGAAGAACGTCACGGCGTCGAGCGCCTGTCCGAGGATCTCCTCGCTCATCGTGAGCGCCTTGGGCTTGCCGGTGTCGCGCGACTCGACGTCGACGATCTCCTGTGCACGCTCCTCGATCGCGCGGGCGAACTGGTTGAGCATCTTCGAGCGCTCGTACGGCGTCGTGTCGCGCCAGGTCTCGAACGCCGTCGCTGCGGCCCCGAACGCACGGTCGACGTCCTCGGCGCCGGACAGGGGCGCCGAGGCGTACACCTGGCCCGTCGAGGGGTCGATGACCTCGTATGTCGCGCCGCTCGCTGCGGGGATGAGCTCGCCGTTGATGACGTTGGTGATGGTTCGATCCATGGCACCATCCAACCCCACTCGCCCGCTTGGGGCAACGGAATCCGAACTAAATACGAGATCACACGACTGATTCCCTTGTGTTCGCCTAGGGCCTCTTGCGAAGATGGCTGCATGAACTACTCGGACGAAGACTACGACCGGCTGCAGAAGGCGGGAAAGCGCCATCTGTGGATGCATTTCTCCCGGCATGGGAGCTATGACGATGCCCACGACATCCCCATCATCACCAAGGGCGATGGCATGTACGTGTGGGATGCCAAGGGGCGGCGATACCTCGACGGACTCGCCGGGCTGTTCGTCGTACAGGTCGGTCATGGTCGCGAGGAGCTGGCCGAGGCTGCCGCGAAGCAGGCCGCCGAACTCTCGTTCTTCCCGGTATGGACGTTCGCACACCCCAACGCGATCGAGCTCGCCGAGCGGATCGCGTCATACGCCCCGGGTGACCTCAACCGCGTGTTCTTCACGACGGGTGGCGGCGAAGCCGTCGAGACCGCGTGGAAGGCCGCAAAGCAGTACTTCAAGCTGACCGGCAAGCCGCTCAAGACCAAGGTCATCAGCCGTCAGGTCGCCTATCACGGCACCCCGCACGGCGCATTGTCGATCACCGGCATCCCGGCGCTGAAGCAGATGTTCGAGCCCCTCGTGCCGTCGACTGTGCACGTGCCCAACACGAACTTCTATCGCGCGCCCGAGCACGGCGACAACATCGACGACTTCAGCATCTGGGCCGCCGACCAGATCGAGCACGCGATCCTCGCCGAGGGTCCGGACACGGTTGCCGCGGTGTTCCTCGAACCGGTGCAGAACGCCGGCGGCTGCTTCCCTCCCCCGCCCGGCTACTTCCAGCGCGTACGCGAGATCTGCGACCGGCACGACGTCCTGCTCGTTTCGGACGAGGTCATCTGCGCGTTCGGCCGGCTCGGCGAGATGTTCGGCGCCACGCGGTACGACTACGTGCCCGACATGATCACGTGTGCCAAGGGCCTGACGTCCGGTTACTCGCCGCTCGGCGCGATGATCGCGACCGACCGGATCATGGAGCCGTTCCTCCAGGGCGACAACAGCTTCGCCCACGGCTACACGTTCGGCGGCCACCCCGTGTCGACCGCTGTCGCGATGGCCAACCTCGACATCTTCGAGCGGGAGAAGCTCAACGAGAACGTCCGCAACAACGAAGGCGCGTTCCGGTCAACGCTCGAGAAGCTCCTTGACCTCGACATCGTCGGCGACGTACGCGGAGACGGCTTCTTCTACGGGATCGAGCTCGTCAAGGACAAGGCCACCAGGGAGACGTTCGACGACGACGAGTCCGAGCGGCTGCTGCGCGGGTTCTTGTCCAAGGCGTTGTTCGAGAACGGCCTCTACTGCCGCGCCGACGACCGCGGCGACCCGGTCATCCAGCTGTCGCCGCCGATCATCGCCGACCAGAGCCACTTCGACGAGATGGAGTCAATCTTGCGAGCGGTGTTGAGTGAGGCTCAGGGTCACCTCTGATTCCACCGACAACGAAGGCCCTCACCGCCGAGCAGTTAAGCTGGCGGTGGGGGCTTTCGCATGCCTGACGACTTACGCCGCGAGTGCCTTCTCCTGGCGGCGACGGACGAACTCGTTGCCCAGCACGATCGCGATCGAAATGATGAACATCGCCGTGCCGATCACGTTGACCTGCATCGGGACGCCACGCTGGTTGGCGCCGTAGACGAACATCGGGAACGTGACCTCCTGGCCGGCGTTGAGGTTCGTGATGATGAAGTCGTCGAACGACAACGAGAAGCTCAGCAGCGCCGCGCCAATGATGCCGGGCAGGACCAGCGGGAACGTGACTCGCCAGAACGTCTGCGACTCGTTGGCGTAGAGGTCCATCGCCGCCTGCTCCAGGTTGTCGTCGAGGCCGCTCAGCCGCGCCTTGACCGTCATGATCACGAACGACAGGCAGAACATGATGTGCGCGATCAGGATCGTGAAGAACCCGAGCTGGCCGCCGAAGCCGCGTCGAGACGAACAGCGCCAGCAGCGACGAACCCATGACGATCTCAGGCGACGCCATCGGCAGGAAGATGATCAGGTTGGCGGCGCTGCGCCCGGCGAACTTGTGCCGTACGAGCGCGAACGCAGCCAGCGTGCCGAGGATCGTGGCGATGATCGTGGCGACAGAAGGCGATCTCGATGCTGAGCCACGACCGACTCACCCATGCCGTCGGGCTTGAACGGGTGCAGCCAGTTGTCCCAGGTGAAGCTTCTGGAACTTGTAGACGTTCCTGGACTTGCTGCTGTCGTTGAAGCTCATCAGCACGACGACCGCGATCGGGACGAACGTGTAGACCAGGACAGCAGGCCGAGGCCCAGGATCAGGTGGTCGCCGATCCAGCGCCTCATGCGCGCGAAGGCGCTCATACGAGCTCCTCCGTCCCGGCGGTGCGGACGTAGACCAGCACCATCCCGACGATGATCACCATGAGCGTGACCGACAAGGCGCCGGCCGCGGCGTAGTCACCCTGCGTCGTGAACAGGCTCTGGATCGACATTGCCGACCATGCGGGTGTTGGGGTTGCCGAGCAACGTGGCGTTGATGTAGTCGCCGGCGGCCGGGATGAACGTCAGCAGCGTGCCGGCGACGACGCCGGGCAAGCGACAGCGGGAACGTGACCTTGAAGAAGCCGCGGATCGGCGACGCGTAGAGGTCACTGGACGCCTCGATCAGCCGGATGTCGATCTTCTCCAGACTCGCGTAGAGCGGCAGCACCATGAACGGCAGGAAGTTGTAGGTCAGGCCGGCGATCACCGCGAACGGCGTCGCCAGCAGCCGGTCATCAGTGCTGGTCAGGCCGACCAGTGCAGGAAGTTGGTGAGGTGGATCGTCTGCGCGAAGCTCGACGACCCAGCCGTCGTCGGCGAGGATCAGCTTCCACGACAGTGTGCGGAGCAGGAAGCTGCGTGAAGAACGGCGCGATCACCAGCACCAGCATGAGGTTCTTCCACCGACCGGCCTTGAACGCGATCGCGTACGCGAGCACGTAGCCGATCACCAGGCAGAGCGATCGTGGCGATGCCGGCATACAGGAGCGACCGTCCCAGCTCGCCTTTGTACTGGTCGATCGCGTCGACGAAGTTGCGGAAGTGCCACGTCATGTCGTAGCCGGTCAGGACCGACCCCTTCGGGTCGAACAGGCTTGCCGAGACCAGCGAGTAGAACGGGATGACGAAGAAGACCCCGAGCCAGATCGCGGCGGGCAGGATCAGCCAATAGCCGGTGAGCTTCCGCTTCGGCTTGTGCCCCGGGCCGGTGGCGACGTCGTCGAGCGTCGCCATCAGTCCTCCTCGATCCCGGCCTTGGCGTCCTGGCTGGCGTCGAGCAGGAACGCGTACTCCGGACGCCACGAGACGTCGACCTTGGTGCCGACCGGGAGCATGCGGCGCGAGCCGGTGTTCTGCTCGAACACCATGAGCTCCTGACCCCACGGCATCTTGACCATGTACTGGGTGCTGACGCCGACGAAGCTGACGTCGGTGATGTAGCCGCCGGTGATGACATCGCCCGGCGCGTCGATCGGCTGCCCGGCCTCGGCGATCAGGACCTTCTCGGGCCGGATGCCGAGCCAGCCCTTGCCGGACTCGGAGTGCGCGCGATCGGCCGGGATCGAGGCGAGCGCGCCCTGGACTCGCACCTTCACCTGATCGCCTTCGCGGCCCTGGATCTCGGCCTCGATGAGATTGGACTGGCCGAGGAAGTTGGCCACGAAGGTCGTCTTCGGGTTCTCGTAGAGCTCGCTCGGGGCGCCCATCTGCTCGATGACGCCCTGGTTCATGACCGCGATGGTGTCGGCCATCGTCATGGCCTCCTCCTGGTCGTGTGTCACGTGCACGAACGTCAGGCCGACCTCGGTCTGGATCCGCTTGAGCTCGAGCTGCATGCCACGGCGGAGCTTGAGGTCGAGCGCGCCGAGCGGCTCATCGAGCAGCAGCACCTCCGGCTGGTTGATCAGGGCGCGGGCGAGGGCGACACGCTGCTGCTGGCCACCGGACATCTGCGCCGGCTTCTTGTGCGCCTGCGACGTCAGCTCGACGAGCTCGAGCATGTCGGCGACCTGCTTGCCCGACGTTCTTGACGCCGCGACGCTCCAGCCCGAAGGCGACGTTCTTGGAGATGTTGAGGTGCGGGAACAGCGCGTAGTTCTGGAAGACCGTGTTGACCGGCCGCTTGTAGGGCTTCTCGTACGTGATCTCGGTGTCGCCGAGATGGATCGTGCCGGACGTCGGCGTCTCGAGGCCGGCCACCATCCGCAGCGTCGTCGTCTTGCCGCAGCCGGAAGGCCCGAGCAGGGCGAAGAACTGCCCTGCGGCACGACCAGGTCGAGCGCCTTGACCGCGGTGAAGGTCGCGTACTCCTTGGTCAGCCCGGAGAGCCGAGATCTCGTGAGATCCGCTGACGTCGTGGCGCCACCGGTCGGCACCTCATGAACCTGTGACATCGGCAAAGTCCTTCTTCGTAGGTTCGCATCTTGGCCTCGTCGAGCTCCATGAATCCGTGGGTCGAGACAGCGTCTTCTCGGTCGGGAAGATCAGCTCGTTGTCGACGTTGTCGGGGTTGACCTTCTCCATCGCCTCCTGCGCGCCCTTCACGGGGCAGATGTAGCTGTTGTAGTTGGCGAGCTTCGCCGCCACCTCAGGCTCGTAGTAGTAGTTGATCCACTTCTCGGCGTTGTCCTTGTGGGTCGCGAGGTTGGGGACCAGCATGTTGTCGGCCCAGATCATGACCCCCTCCTCCGGCGGGATCCAGACGAGGTTGTCGTCGCCGGCATTGGCGATGTCGCCCGACCACGCCTCCGCAGCCAGGACGTTGCCGGAGGCAAGGTCCTGGACGTAGTCGTTGCCGGTGAACGCCCGGAACTGGCCGTCGCTGTTCGCCTTCCTGAGCCGTTCGATCGCCTTGCTCCACTGCGGCGTCGGTGAAGTTGCCCGGATCGGCGCCCTCCGATCAGCAGCATGAAGCCCATCGTGTCGCGCATCTCGGACAGCAGCGTGACTCGGCCCTTGAGGTCCTTGCGGGTCAGCAGCTCGCTGAATGACTTGATCTCGCCGACCTTGGACTTGTTGTAGGCGATGCCGGTCAGCCCGCTCTGCCACGGTGCGGAGAAGTCGCGCTTCTTGTCCCACCCAGGCGACTTGAGCGAGTCGATGATGTTGGCGTGCAGGTTGGGCACCTTGGAGGCATCGAGCTTCTGGATCCAGCCCACCTGGATCATGCGTGCCGCCATCCAGTCGGTCAGCGCGAACATGTCGCGCTTCGACGAGCTGCACGACCCCAGCTGGTTGGAGACCTTGGCGAAGAACTCGTTGTTGTCGTTGACGTCGGCCGTGTAGTCGACCTTGATGCCGGTGTCCTTCTCGAACTGGCTCAGCGTCGAGACGTAGTCCTTGTCGTCCTCGTCGATGTACTCCGGCCAGTTGGAGAAGACCAGCCGCTTGTCGGTTGCCGAGACATCCTTCGCCTGGCAGTCGGCGGGATCCTGCTTGCGATCGGGCGTGTCGAACAGCGTCAGCGCCCCGGCGCTCGCCCCGAGAGCCGCCAAACCACCCGCACCTTTGAGCAGAGTTCGTCGTTCCAGTCCAGCCATATCCCGCCCTCGCGTTAGCCCTGACCACGAATACTCGCAAGATTTCGGGGCCGCGACAAGCGATTCCGGCGTAAACATCGTGTTTCGGTCAGGAAAGCGTTGAAACCAATAGACGATCAGGGGCGACGGATTCCGTCGTTTGGGGCACAATGACGATCATGACCGAGCGTAGAGCCGAGGGCCGGGGGCCGAATCTCGACGACACTGCCAAGCAAATCATCGAGCTGCTGCAGGACGACGGGCGTCTGTCCTACTCGGCGATCGCCAAGCAGGTCGGGCTTTCCGAGGCAGCCGTCCGACATCGCGTGCAGAAGCTCATCGAGAGCGGCGTCATGCAGGTCGTCGCGGTGACCGATCCCATGCAGGTGGGATTTGCCCGGCAGGCGATGATCGGCATCAAGGTCAGCGGCAACGTCCGCAAGGTCGCCGCTGAGCTCGCGTCGATGGACAAGCTCGACTACATCGTCATCACGACAGGTCGCTTCGACATCCTCGCGGAGCTGGTGGCGGAGAGCGACGACGAGCTCCTCGAGATCGTGTCGGAGCAGATCAGCGCGATCGACCGGGTCGTGACGACCGAGACGTTCGTCTACCTACGCCTGGAAAAGCAGACGTACGCGTGGGGTGTGCGGTAGCAGCTCGTCCCTCCCCCTACTCGCAGAGCTCGTGGGGGAACCCCCAGCCGCTCCCGCCCGCGGCTTCGCCACGGCCACGCTTCGCGCGGACACCTGCCTTCGCTCGCTGGCGCTCGCTCGGCCCACGGTCACCCAGAGGTGCTGATCGTCTCGCCGGCTTCCAGCGCGCTGAAGATCCCGGCGTACGCCTCACGCATCAGCGCCTCATAGCCCTCCGGGTCGTCCGACGGCGCCGGCGCGGGATCGATGCGGCCGGCCTTGATCAGCAGGTGCCACGGGACCTCCGTCTCCGGGGTGTGGAGCACGGGCGGAGACCCTGCGAGCCTGAAGTCGGCAGTCGTTCGAGGTATCGCACCGATGCGCGTGCACGCCAGCACCGCGACGACCAGCTCGCGCCCGGGTGCCAGGTCGATCTGAACGCCGACACCCGGTCCGATGCCGATATTGATGAACGACCCGGCGACCGAGGCCGACTCGTGGAGCAGCTCGGCGTACGACATCGTGCCGTGCTCGTCCTGGATGGCGAGGTTGTCGGCGAGACCGTGGATCACGTGCTCGTCGAGCACCCGGTAGATCAGGCTCGCCATCAGCGTCCCTCGAACTTCGGCGTACGCTTCTCGGCCCGCGCGGCGGCGCCCTCGCGGACGTCGGCGCTGGCCCACACCGCGTCGAAGCTCTCCGCGATCGCGGGATCGTCGTCGCTGGTGCCGTTGAGGATCAGCTTGTTGTGCGCAAGGGTCAACGGCGCGAACTCGGCGATCTCGTGAGCCCAGGCCACGGCGTCATCGAGCGTGCCCGGCCGATCGGCCAACCCCATCCCGAGTGCCGTCTCGCGGTCGAACGTCTCGGCAGCCAGCATCAGGCGGCGAGCCGGGCCCGCGCCGGCGATGGCCGAGAGGGTCCGGATGGTCCAGGCATCGACAGCCAGCCCGTTGCGGGCCGTCGGCACGCCGAACTTCGCTGTCTCGTCGGCGACCCGCAGGTCACACGCGATCGCGAGCTGCGTTCCTGCGCCGATAGCGGGTCCGTTGACCGCTGCGATGAGCGGCACCGGGAGCTTCGCGAGGTGATGCAACATCCCGTAGAGCGCGTCGAGGAACTCATCGCCATACACCCCGCCGAGATCGGCGCCCGAGCAGAAGGCAGTGCCTTGCCCGGTGACGACGATGACCCGCGCTCCCCCGGCAACTGCTGCGTCGGCAGCGGCATGGATCTCGCGGCACAGCTCGAGGTTGAGCGCGTTGCGTCGGTCCTCGCGCTGGAGTTCGAGGATGGCAACAGGTCCGTCCGTGGTCACACCGAGCATGTATCTCCTCCGGGGTCTCGACCACGCTATCGGCCCGCATCAGCGCCGGCTCGTCTCGGCCGCACAGTGGCTATATGACTTGTGAGTAACGTCACAAGCGCTGGCTCGTTGAATCACCATGACGCTCTCCCGCCGTGACCTCATTCGCACTGGTGCCGTGGTGGGAGGTGCCGCAGCGATCGGGCTCCGTCCGAGCACAGGCTGGGCTGCTCCGGGCATCGTGGCGCCGCAGTACACGACGCTCGACAGCTGCTACTCGCGCGGTGCGGCCGGTGCTGGTGGCTACACCTCGATCATCTCGACGGGCGGCGAGGCGCACGCGGTCCGCACCGAGCTGGGTGCCGCCGGGGCGGGCCGAGCCACGACACGCACTGCGGTCCTGAGCTTCGCCCACCTCACCGATGTCCACATCATCGACGCACAGTCGCCCGCGCGGGTCGAGTACATCGACCGGCTCGAGGACACGTACGGTGGCGCGCCGACGCTCGGCGGTCTCCTGTCGTCGAGCTACCGCCCCCAGGAGATGCTCACCCCGCAGATCGCGGACTCGATGGTGCGCGCGGTCAACCGGGTGGGGCGCGGACCGGTCACGGGCCAGAACCTCGCATTCGCGATCCAGACCGGCGACAACTCGGACAACTGCCAGTACAACGAGGTGCGGTGGAACATCGACATCCTCGACGGCAAGCACATCACGCCGGACTCGGGAAACAAGACGAAGTACGAAGGCGTTGCCGACAGCACGACCTGGGACGCGCACTACTGGCACCCCGAGGGCCCCAAGGCTCCCGGTGGCGCTGAGGACATCTACACCAAGAGCTTCGGCTTTCCCCGTGTGACGGGCCTGCTCGACGCCTCCCGCCGGTCGTTCAAGCCCGAAGGCCTCGGCATCCCGTGGTACTCGGTCTTCGGCAACCACGACGGGCTCGTGCAGGGCAACTTTCCGCACACCCTCCCCCTGAGCATTCTGGCCACGGGCCCGCTGAAGGCGACCGCCCTGCCGCCCGGGCTGTCCCAGGCTGATGTCATCTCGGCGCTGGCGACGGTCGACGCAACCGCGCTGCTCGGGGCCGCGGCGCTCACGTCCGCCACACTCGTGAGTGCCGATCCGCAGCGACGTACGCTCACCCGAGGGCAGGTCGTCGATGAGCACTTCAAGACCGCCGGAACCCCCGTCGGACATGGCTTCACCGCGACCAACCGCCAGAAGAAGACCGCCTACTACTCGTTCGACCACGGCCCGGTCCGCTGCGTCGTGCTCGACAGCGTCAACCCCAACGGCTATGCCGACGGCTCGATCGACAAGCCGCAGCACACCTGGCTCACGAGTCTCCTCGCCGCATCCACCGACAAGTACGTCTTCGTGTTCAGCCACCACACCTCGAAGACCATGACGAACCCGTTGGTCCTCACGGGTCTCGACCTCAATCCACGCGTACTGGGCGACGAGGTCGTCGCGACGCTTCTGGCCAGCAAGAACGTCGTCGCCTGGGTCAACGGTCACACTCACCGCAACGAGGTCACGGCGCACACGAGCGCCGACGGCCAGAGCGGGTTCTGGGAGATCAACAGCGCTTCGCACGTCGACTTCCCGCAGCAGTCACGACTGATCGAGCTGGTCGACAACCACGACGGAACTCTGTCGATCTTCACCACGATGCTCGACCACACCGGGCCGGCGTCGTACGGCGGATCTCTCGTCGACACGGCGCACCTCGCGTCGATCGCCCGCGAGCTCTCGGCCAACGATCCGCAGCAGCGCTCATCGGCGCAGGAGGGTGCACCCGAGGACCGCAACACCGAGCTGCTGCTCAAGAACCCCCTGGCCTGACCCCCCGCTGACGGGTCACTTATTGACCGCTGACGGGTCACTTTTGACCTGTCGACGGGTCACATACGGCACCGAGCCGGGCGAGAACTGACCCGTCACCGGGCCAAAACTGACCCGTCACCGGGCCAAAACTGACCCGTCAGCGGGGTGGGGTCAGCCTTCGACGGCGGCGAGCTGGCCGCAGGCGCCGTCGATGTCGCTGCCGCGGGTGTCGCGGACCGTCGTCGGTATGCCCTTGGCGATCAACCGGCGGACGAACTCCCGCTCGTCCTCGGGCCGCGAGGCCGTCCACTTGGAGCCCGGCGTCGGGTTGAGCGGGATGAGGTTGACGTGCACCCAACCCCAGTCCCCGTACGACTGCAGGACATCGCCCAGCAGGTCGGCGCGCCAGGCCTGGTCGTTGATGTCCTTGATCATGGCGTACTCGATCGAGACGCGACGCTTGGTCTTGTGGGCGTACTCCCAGGCGGCCTCGACCGCCTCGTGCACCGACCAACGGGTGTTGATCGGGACGAGCTCGTTGCGCAACTCGTCGTCCGGTGCGTGCAGCGACAGCGCCAGGGTGACGGGGATGCCCTCGATCGGCGAGCTGCTTCATGCGAGGAACGAGGCCGACGGTGCTGACGGTGATGTTGCGCGCCGACATGCCGAGGCCGTCAGGCGCGGGCGCGACCATGCGGCGTACGGCGCCGATCACTGCCTTGTAGTTGGCCATCGGCTCGCCCATGCCCATGAACACGACGTTGGACAGGCGGCCGGGACCGCCGGCGACCTTGCCCGTCGCCATGGCGCTGGCGCCGTCGACGACCTGGTCGACGATCTCGGCAGCGCTCATGTTGCGCTCGAGACCGCCCTGGCCGGTGGCGCAGAACGGGCACGCCATGCCGCAGCCGGCCTGGCTCGACACGCAGATCGTGGCACGGTCGGCATAGCGCATCAGGACCGACTCGACGAGGGCACCGTCGAACAGCCGCCACAGCGTCTTGCGGGTCGTGCCCTTGTCGGCCTCGAGCGTACGAACGGGGTTGAGCAGCGTCGGCAGCAGTTCAGCGACGATGCGGTCGCGGCTCGCGGCCGGGAGATCCGTCATGTTGGCTGGGTCGCGCTCGAGCCTGGCGTAGTAGTGGTTGGCGACCTGCTTGACCCGGAACGCCGGCTCACCGAGCGTCTCGGCGACGGCCGTACGCTCTTCGGCCGTCAGGTCGGCAAGATGCCGCGGCGGCTTGACGCGACCGCGCTTCTGCTCGAAGACGAGCGGCAGCGGGTTTGGGTTGACGGAGGACACGTCCGCCATTCTCTCATTCGGGGCCTGACTTCCCCGAATCGTCGAATCACACCGGCGCGACGTCGACCTCGACCTTGAGGGTCGACTTCTTGGCTTCGGTGAAGATGACGCCCTTGACCGGAGGTACGTCGGCGTAGTCGCGGCCCCACGCGACCGTGACGTAGCGGTCGTCGACCCACTGGTCGTTCGTCGGGTCGACCGCGAGCCAGCCGCCGTTCGGGATCCACACAGCCGCCCAGGCGTGCGTCGCATCGGCGCCGACCATGCGCTCCTTGCCGGGCGGCGGCGTCGTCGCGAGATAGCCGCTGACATACCGGACCGCGAGCCCATGCGTGCGCAGGCAGGCGAGCGTCAGGTGCGCGAAGTCCTGGCAGACCCCGGCGCGCTTGTCGAAGATGTCGTCGATCGTCGAGGTCACGGTCGTCGCGGTCTTGTCGTACGCGAAGTCGGTGTGGATCCGGTGCATCAGCTCGGTGACCGCCTCGCCAACGGGACGGCCCGGAGTAAGCGACTCGGCGGCGTACGACCGCGCCGCTGTGGTCTGGTCGACGAGCGACGAGGACAGCGCGAAGTCCTGCGCGCGCCACGCGTCGGCCACGTCCTCACACTGCATCGGCCGGGCCGACTCCCACGGCATCGCTCAGAGCGGCCTCGTCGTACGTCGGCGCGTCGACCTCGACCCTGCTCGTCGCAAGGATGTCGAGCACGCGGTGCGGGGACGTCACCTGGAAGTACGTCGCGGTGTTGCCGTAGTAGTCGAGATCCTGTGGTCGAGTCATCGGTCGCGGGGTCGAGGGCCAGCTCATGCGACGCGACGTGCTGCCATGGCAGCTCGCGCGGCACGAGATAGGCGATGCCGAGGCTGTCGCTGACGTCCTCGTCGTACGAGTACGTGGTGCGGTGGGAGACCCGATATGCGGCAGTCACTCGGTCACCGTCGCAAAGCCGAACGAGCGCGGGGCGGGACCGGCGGCGAAGTGCAGCTCGCCGACCGCGTCGGCGAAGCGGGTCAGCTGGGCCACATAGCCGTCGAGGAAACGCTCGAGGTTGGGCCGGTGCTCACCCGAGATCGCGGTCAGAGCCGCGATGTCAGCGCGGTCGAGCTCGTCGGCGAGATCGTCGAG
Source organism: uncultured Actinomycetota bacterium (assembly GCA_963817425.1). Lineage (GTDB taxonomy): Bacteria > Actinomycetota > Actinomycetes > Propionibacteriales > Nocardioidaceae > Aeromicrobium. The sequence continues at coordinate 30,074 of CAWFOH010000012.1, read as the reverse complement.
CAGGCGTTCGGGACGGGTCGAGCCGGTCGAGCCGGGCATCGCCGCGAGGTGCTCACGCAGCTCAGCGATGCCGAATGCGAGGGACCGCGGGTTGTCGGCGTCAGTCAGCAGCAGCTCGAGCACCCCTGCAAGGCGTACGTATCCGCGATAGCGCATGCGATGCGTGACCGCGCTCTCGGCGGCCGACAACACCGCGGTGTTGAGGTCGCGGTCGACGTCGAGGCCACGCCGGACCGTGGTCGTCGAACGCAGCAGGTGGCACAGCTGAAGTCCGCGCTCCACGGCTCGCCCGGTGCCGATCATGCGCCACCCGGGATCGCGGATCATGTTGGCCGTCACGCCCTGCAGCGACAAGATCCCGGTCAGCATGCGGCCGGCGCTCTCGGCGACCTGGTGGCTGTAGTGATAGCTCTTGAGCGCCGCCGCGGCGCGATCGGTCGAGCTGAACGCCTGCCAGGTGTCGGGCGAGAGCTGATCGCGCACGCTCTGAGCGGCATCGCGCAACGCGCTGATCGACTGGGCCACCGAGCCCGGGCGATGCGCGTCGAGCAGCACCGAGCGGAAGTCCTCGTCGAGCTGGTCCGGCCCGTATGGCGATCCACTGAGCCGCGCAATCGCGCTCATCAGGACGGCGAGACTCGCGCCGCCTGCGGTGTGCGGGCGCGACCGGAAGTCCTCAGCGCTCGAGTGCGCCGCGAGCACGAGCCGCAGCATGTCCTCGGCCCGCTCGGCGTAGCGGCCGAACCAGAACATGTCCTCCAGCACGCGTGGCACCATCGCCGCCGGCGCGCGTACGTTGGTCAGCGGCAGCACATCGGTCAGGCCTTGATCCGGGTCCTCGGGCTTGTCCTTGAGCACCCAGACGTCCTTGCTCGACGCCGGCTTGCCGGCTTCGAAGACGTTGGCCAGACCGCCGATGAGCGGCCGATACGTCGATCCGTAGCGCAGCGTGAACGTCCGAAGAGTCAGGACCTGCGGGCGTACGCCTCGCGCGTCGACCGTCGGCGACTGCGACAGCACAAGCGGCTCCTGGCCGACATAGCGGTGCGGTTCGGCGAGGATCGCGGCCCGGAGCTCGTCGCTTGGGCATGTTCGCGAAGTCGACGGGATGGTCGAGCGACCGGACGACGAGGTCGTCGAGGTTGTCGAGCACGTACGCCTGCGAGCGGGGGTCACCCGCCCAATAGGTCTGCACCGACGGCAGTCGCAGCGGCTCGTCGAGCAACATCTCGCACATCGCGGACAGGAATGGCAGCAGTCCCGGGTTCTCGAGAACGCCGGAGCCGAGGCCGTTGACGACGCGCACGTTGCCGCGCCGGACCGCCTCCGACAGGCCGGCGACGCCGAGCTGCGAGTTCTTGCGCAGCTCCAAGGCGTCGCTCCACGCGGCGTCGACCCGTCGCAGGATCACGTCGACCCGCTCGAGCCGGCCGAAGACCCGCATCCACACGGCGCCTTCGCGCATCACCAGGTCGCTGCCCTCGACGAGCGGGAAGCCGAGGCTCGACGCGACGAACGCCTGGTCGTACGCGGTCTCGGAGTGGGTGCCCGGTGAGAGCACGACGACCCGAGGGTTGGGGCTGCTGCCAGGTGCCGAGTCGATCAAGGTCGAGCGCAGCGCCTGGAAGAACGGCGCCATGCGGTGCAGCCCCGCCTGGCGATACATCTCGGGCATGACGCGGGAGATGACGCGCCGGTTCTCCATCGCGAAGCCGATGCCTGACGGCGCCTGGGCCCGGTCGGCGAGGACCTGCCACTCCCCTGCCGCGTTGCGCCCGAGGTCCGCTGCGGCGAGGAGCAGCGGCTGGGTGTCGGCCGCCGACGCACGTGCGGCGACGCGGAGGAAGCCTTCGTGACCGAACACGATCGACGACGGCAGCACACCGGACGAGAGCAGCCGTTGCGGGCCGTAGAGGTCGACGAGGATCGCGTTGAGCAGCTCCGTACGCTGCGCCAGCCCGATCTCGAGCTGTGCCCACTCTGCGGCGTCGATGATGAGCGGTATGGGATCGAGTCGCCACGGACCGGGCTCGTCCTCCGGCGGCGTGTAGGTCACGCCGTCGTTGGCCAGGAACCGCTCGATGTCGCCGCTGACCCGGCGCAGGTCGGCGTCGGTCAGCTGGATCGCGGCCTCGGCCAGCATCTTCCACCCGGGGCGGAGCGTGCCGTCAGGGCCGACCACCTCGTCGTAGCGCGCCGGACCTGCGGTCAGGGTTGGCTGGGTGACGGCTGCGGAGTAGTCACGGAGCACGGTCATCGGCGGGCCGCCGACATGATCAGCTGACCGGGACCAGCGTGTGCAGGATCAGCCAGGCAACCGGCGCCACGGCGATCAGGGAGTCGAGGCGGTCCATCAGGCCACCGTGCCCGGGCAGCAGGTCGCCCATGTCCTTGATGCCGAGATCGCGCTTGATGAGCGACTCGGACAGGTCGCCCAGCGTTGCGAAGACCACACCGGCGATGCCGAGGATGATGCCGACCCACCAGTCGCCGTCGAGGGCATACGTGATCGTGACGATGCCCGCGGCGATGCCGAAGATCAGCGAGCCGGCGAAGCCCTCCCAGGACTTCTTGGGGCTGATCGTCGGCGCCATCGGGTGCTTGCCGAACAGGACGCCGGCGACGTAGCCGCCGATGTCGGACGCGCTCGTGGCCACGATGAACGCGACGATGCGCCACGGGCCGTCGTCCTCGACCAGCATCAGCACGACGAACGAGCCCATGAGGTAGAGGTAGCCCAGCACGAACACGCCGGCGCTGCTGTCGCGGACGAAGCCCTCGGCACCGTCGGACAGCCGCCACACCAACGTGCCGATGATCGTCAGGGCCAGGGCGACGGATGCGGTCTCCATGCCGCCCCAGTAGCTGCCGACGAGCATGATCGAGCCGCCGGTCAGGACCGGTGCGACCGGGATCTTGATTCGCGCGGTCGAGAACGCGCGGGTCAGCTCGAACAGGCCGATCGCCAGCGCGACCACCACGACCGGGATGAACGCTTCCTTCTGGATGAACAGCGTCGCGATGACGAGCCCGACCAGGCCCACGCCGACCGCGATCGACGCCGGGAGGTTGCGGCCGGCCCGGCTCGTCTTCTCGGCGACCGCAGGTGTCTCCGCCGACTCTGGGGTCTCGGCAGGAGACTCAGATGTCAAGGAGCTCTGCCTCTTTGTTCTTGAGCAGATCGTCGACCGTGTCGACGTGCTTCTTGGTCATCGCGTCGAGCCGCTTCTCAGCACCGACGTTCTCGTCCTTGCTGATCTCGGAGTCCTTCTCGGCCTTGTCGAGCGCCTGCTTGGCGTTGCGGCGAAGGTTGCGTACGGAGACGCGACCTTCCTCGGCCTTGGTCTTGGCCAGCTTGATGTATTCCTTGCGGCGGTCCTCGGTCAGCTCGGGCAGCGTCACGCGCAGCACCTTGCCGTCGTCGCTCGGGTTGACGCCGAGGTCCGACTCGCGGATGGCCTTCTCGATCGCGGGCTTGGCGCCGGCGTCGTAGGGCTGGATGATGACCGTGCGCGGCTCGGGCACCTGGAAGCCGGCGAGCTGGTTGAGCGGGGTCTGCTGGCCGTAGTACTCGGCCGTGATCTGGGCGAACATCGCCGGATGAGCGCGGCCCGTGCGGATCGCGGCAAACTCCTCGCGGGTGTGCTCGACGGCTCGTGCCATCTTGCTGTCGGCGTCACGCAGGGTCTGGTCAATCACGATGTCTCCATCCGGTTCTGGTCGGTCCGTACGCCTAGGCGGCGTGGACGAGCGTTCCGATCTTCTCACCACGAAGCACGCGGGCGATGTTGCCCTCGCCCTCCATGCCGAACACGATCATGGGGAGCTTGTTCTCCATGCACAACGCGAATGCTGCCGCATCGACGACCTTGAGGCCCAGTCGCAGGGCGTCGTCGAACGTGATCTCGTCGAACTTGCGGGCTGTCGGGTCCGTACGGGGGTCGGCGGAGTAGACGCCGTCGACACCGCTCTTGGACATCAGCACCGCGTCGGCGCCGATCTCCAGCGCGCGCTGCGCCGAGACCGTGTCGGTCGAGAAGTACGGCATACCGGCTCCGGCGCCGAAGATCACGACGCGCCCCTTCTCGAGGTGGCGGATCGCGCGACGCGGGATGTAGGGCTCGGCGACCTGGCCCATCGTGATGGCGGACTGCACGCGGGTCTCGATGCCCTGCTTCTCGCAGAAGTCCTGCAATGCGAGGCAGTTCATGACGGTGCCCAGCATGCCGATGTAGTCGGCCCGCGAGCGGTCCATGCCGCGCTGGCTGAGCTCGGCGCCGCGGAAGAAGTTGCCGCCGCCGACGACGATCGCGACCTCGACACCCTCGGCCACGGCCTCGGCGACCTGCTTGGCGATGCCGTTGACGACGTCAGGGTCGATGCCGATCTTGCCGCCGCCGAACACCTCGCCTGACAGCTTCAGCAGGACGCGCTTGAGCCCATGACCAGAGGCCGGAGCGTCGACTTCCTGAGCGGTGTCAGTGTCCACGTTCCGGCCTCCGTTGTCGTCCTGGATGTACTTGTCCTGCCCAGTCTGCGTCAGGCGCCGATCTCGATGTGGGCGAAACGCTTGAGCGTCACGCCGGCCTCATCGAGAAGTGCCTTGACGGTCTTCTTGTTGTCCTGGACGGACGGCTGGTCGAGCAGCACGGTTTCCTTGAAGAACCCGTTGAGGCGTCCTTCGGTGATCTTGGCGATGGCCTGCTCGGGCTTGCCCTCTTCACGAGCAGTCGCCTCAGCGATCTCGCGCTCCTTGGCGACGACGTCCGCGGGGACCTCGTCACGCGTCAGGTAGCGAGGACGCATCGCGGCGATCTGCATCGCGACGCCGCGGGCGACGTCGTGAGCTGCCTCGTCACCCTCGAACTCCACCAGCACGCCGACGGCGGGCGGCAGGTCGCTGGCACGACGGTGCATGTAGGTCGCGACGTTGCCCTCGAAGCTGGCGACGCGGCCGAGCTCGATCTTCTCGCCGATGACGATCGCGAGATCGGCGACGGCCTCGGCAACGGTCTTGCCGTTGTCGAGCTGCTCCGTCGCGAACGCGGCGGCGTCGGCGGGCTTGACCTTGTCGGCGAGGACAGCGAGCTCCTCGGCCAGGTCGATGAACTGCTCGTTCTTGGCGACGAAGTCGGTCTCGGAGTTGAGCTCGACGATCGCGCTGCCGTAGTTGGCGACGAGCCCGGCCGTTGCGTCACGCTCGGCCCGCTTGGCAGCCTTGGCGGCGCCCGAGATGCGGAGCACCTCGATCGCCTTGTCGAAGTCTCCGTCAGTCTCCGTGAGCGCCTTCTTGGCGTCCATCATGCCGGCGCCGGTGGCGTCGCGGAGCTTCTTGACCTCTGTGGCGGTGATAGCCATGTTCGTGTTCTCGCTTCTCAGGTAGTCGTGTGTGCCGATGTCACTCGGCAGCTTCGGCGTCGACCTTCTCGGCAGGCCTTCTTGGCGGGCGCCTTCTTGGCCGGAGCCTCGTCGGCGCAGCGGCCTTCTTGGCAGCCGGCGCCTTCTTGGCCGGAGCCTCGTCAGCGGCAGCCTTCTTGGCGGCCGGCGCCTTCTTGGCCGGAGCCTCGTCGGCAGCGGCCTTCTTGGCAGCCGGCGCCTTCTTGGCGCGGAGCCTTCTTGGCGGGAGCCTCGTCAGCCTTGACGTCAGCGGCAGGAGCCTCGTCAGCCTTCACCTCGGCAGCCGGGGCCTCAGCGGCAGGAGCGGCGGTCGCCTCGGTGGCAGCCTCGGCGTCCTTCTTCTCCAGCAGCTCGCGCTCCCAGTCGGCCAGGGGCTCCTCGGCGCCGAGCTCGGCTCCGGGCTCCTCTTCGCCGGTCTTGCTGCCACCGCGGGCGATGAGGCCCTCGGCGACGGCGTCGGCGATGACGCGGGTCAGCAGGCCGACCGAGCGGATGGCGTCGTCGTTGCCCGGGATCGGGAAGTCGACGTCATCGGGGTCGCAGTTGGTGTCGAGGATCGCGATGATCGGGATGCCGAGCTTCTTGGCCTCGTCGACCGCGAGGTGCTCCTTCTTGGTGTCGACGATCCAGACGGCGGACGGCGTGCGGCCCATGTCGCGGATTCCGCCGAGAGTGCGCGAGAGCTTCGCGTACTCGCGGCTCATGCCGAGGAGCTCCTTCTTGGTGCGGTTGGATCCCGCGACGTCGTCGAAGTCGATCTCCTCGAGCTCCTTCATACGCTGAAGGCGCTGGTGCATCGTCTGGAAGTTGGTGAGCATGCCGCCGAGCCAACGCTGGTTGACGTAGGGCATGCCGACGCGCTTGGCCTGCTCCTCGATCGGCTCCTGCGCCTGGCGCTTGGTGCCGACGAACAGGATCGTGCCGCCGCGGGCGACGGTGTTCTTGACGAACTCGTAGCCGGCATCGATGTAGGCGAGCGACTGCTGCAGGTCGATGATGTAGATGCCGTTGCGCTCGGTGAAGATGAATCGCTTCATCTTGGGGTTCCAACGACGGGTCTGGTGCCCGAAGTGAACGCCGCTCTCGAGCAGCTGGCGCATGGTGACGACGGCCATGGTCGTATCTCCTTGTGGCACGTGTGTGCCGTTCCTGGTTGTCTCACCGCCGGTTGACGGTGACCTGGCGCCTGTTCGATTGACGTGTCCAACTGTCCAGCCGTGCTGGACAGACCAGGGCATCATCCGTATTCAGCTCTCGCGTCATACGGAAACAGGCGCGCGAATTCCACTTCCGAAAAAGTGGTTGGCCCCAGTCTAGGGCAACGAACCGCCTCGGAGGAAATCCACAAACCGCGCGCTCGTGCCTGGTTGTCCCCAACTCGTACGACGACCGGTGCGCGGCCTGCGCTGCCGGTCTTGGCTGGTCGCATGCTGCGTCGAATGTCCGTTGTCTCGCTCCTGCTGCTCCTCATCGTCTCGCCTCCCGCGCATGCGGGTCCGCCGGACCCGTGGACCTGGCCGCTCGACGACCACGCGATCGGTGAGCGGTTCGACCCGCCCGCCACCGAGTACGGCCGGGGTCACCGCGGCGTCGACCTGAGCGCCACCGCCGGCGACGCGGTCCGCGCGGTTGCTGCGGGGCGCGTGGTGTTCGCCGGCCAGGTCGGCGGCATCGGCGTCGTGACGATCGACCACGGGCGGGAACGCTCGACCTATCAGCCGGTCAAGACCAGGGTCAAGGTCGGCGATGGTGTGCGTCCCGGTCAGGTGATCGGCACGCTGCTCGGCTCCCCCAGCCATTGCTCGGGCGCGTGCCTGCACCTCGGCCGCCTCGTCGGCGACGACTACCTCGACCCGCTCGAGCTGCTCGGCGGAGGACGCTTCCGGCTGATCGACCCCAAGGGCAAGCCACCTGCACCGCCCGGTGGCATCGGCGGTCATGGCCTGCGGCGTCCGGTCGGCGGCCCGATCACCTCGCCGTACGGCATGCGGGTCCACCCGGTCACGGGCCAGCGCAAGCTGCACGACGGCACCGACTTCGGCGTCCCGTGCGGGACACCGGTCCACGCTGCGGCGGGCGGCACTGTGACGGGTCGGTCCTACAGCGGCGCGTATGGCAAACGGATCGTCATCCGCCATCGGCCGGGCTTCGAGACCTCCTACAACCACCTGAGCGCGCAGTCGGTCTCCGTCGGCGACCGGGTCACGGCCGGGCAGGTCATCGCGCGCTCCGGCACGACGGGGTTGTCGACCGGCTGCCACCTGCACTTCATGGTCCGCAAGGGCGGCAAGCCGGTGAACCCCCAGGAGTTCCTATAGGGAATCCCCCGTTGGGAGTGACGTTTTGCAGGCTCGTTTCGGCGTGTCGCCTGCACAACGTCACTCCCAGCGGGGATCAGGCCCTGGGGTGGGCGAGCTTGTAGGCCGCCCTCAGCCGCTCGTTGCTGACGTGGGTGTAGATCTGCGTCGTGCCGAGCGATGCATGGCCGAGGATCTCCTGCACGCTGCGCAGGTCCGCCCCGCCTTCGAGCAGGTGGGTCGCCGCGGTGTGCCGCAGGCCGTGCGGCCCAAGGTCGGGTGCACCCTCGACGACGGCGAGGCGCTCATGGACGATCCGGCGTACGGCGCGCTGATCGATGCGGCTGCCGCGCGTCCCGAGGAACACCGCGGCACCGCTGGACTCCGTCGCGATCGCCGGACGGCCGCGTTCGAGCCAGAGCTCGATCGCCTCCGATGCGGGCACCCCGTAGGGCACCGACCGCTCCTTGCGCCCCTTGCCGAAGACGCGCACGACCCGCCGGCCGCGGTCCAGGTCGTCGATGTCGAGGCCGACCAGCTCCCCGACACGGATCCCCGTGGCATACAGAATCTCGAGGATGGCGAAGTCGCGAAGCCCGCGCGGTCCGTCCTCAGCCAACGACTCGACGGTGGCGTCGAGCAGCGCCCTGACCTCGATCTCGCTGAGCGCCACCGGCAGCTCGCGATGGGCTTTGGGACTCGCGAGCAGCGCACCGGCATCCGCAGGGGCTCGTCCCGTCCGGGCCAGCCACAGGGTGAACACCCGAGCTGAGGTCGCCCGTCGGGCGATCGTCGTCCGCGCTCGACCGAGGGTCTGCAGGTTGGCGAGCCAGCTGCGCAGCGTACGAATCGACAGCCCGGCCGGGTCATGGACGCCGAGCCGCTCGGCGTGCATGGCCAGGCTCTCCAGGTCCGTGAGGTAGGCGCGCACCGAGTGGGCCGAGAGGTCACGCTCGGCCCGCAGGTGCTGCTCGTAGGCGGCAAGGACCGCCGACCAGGCCTCGCCCGGTCCCTCTGACTCTGCTGTCATCGCCACCAGTCTCCGCCGAACGCACGCCCAACCGCCGTCGGCGCGCCGGGTTCACGCCGGTGCGATCGCCCCGGTGAAGTCGTCGGCGCACCCGCACGAACCCCTGCGGACCAGCGCGGTCGGCAACGCACGAGTGCCGGGCGGGATCGAACCGCCGCCCAACGCATCCATCAGCAGTTGCGTGGCGACCTCAGCCATCTGTGTGATCGGTTGACTCACCGTGGTGAGCCCAGGCCGTGTGTACGCGGCGTACTCGATGCCGTCGAACGAGACGACGGCCAGGTCTTGCGGAACGTCGAGACCCATGTCGAAGGCCGCACGGAGCAGGCCCATCGCGGCAAGGTCGCTCGTGACGAACAGCGCGGTGGGCGGCTCCGGCCCCTCCATGAGTGCCGGCAGCGCCCCGTAGCCGGCGCTTCCGCCGAATGGCCGGGACAGGACCCGGCCCGGCTCGAGCCCGGCGCTTTCCATGGCCTGCCGGAAGCCAGCGACTCGCTCCTCCGACGTCGACACCTCCGGCCCGCTGAGACACGCGATCCGGGTGTGGCCGTGCTCGATCAGGTGACGGACAACGTCACGAGACCCCTCGACAGATGCTGCGACGACGTTGGCGAAGACGCTCTGATCGAGCGATCGGTCGAGCACGACTAGCGGGACGCCGGCCTTCGCGAACTCCTTCTCCAGCACCTCGTCCTCAGCAGTGGGAATCACCAGGAGTCCTTCAACCTGGCGGTCGACGAACGCGTGGAGATAGCCGATCTCGCGCTCGGCCGAATCGGCGGCGTTGCCGACGAGCAACGGATATCCCGACCGGTAGGCGACCTCCTCGACCGCTCGCGCCAGCAGCGCGAAGTAGGGGTTCGAGCTGTCGGGGAGGATCAGCCCGAGCGAGTGCCCCCTGGCCATCCGGAGCGATCTGGCGACCGCGTTGGGGCGGTAGCCGAGCTCCTCGATCGCCTGGAGAATCCGCGCCTCGGTTGCCGGCGCGACCTTCCTCGGCCCCCCGTTGAGGACATAGCTCACGAGCGCAGGTGAGGTCCCTGCGCGCCGCGCGACATCCGCCCTGGTCACCGCCATCGATGCCCACCCTCCTCAACGTGCACAACTCGTCCGGACACGCGCCACGCTATCGGCGTGCCGCCCCGCGTGAGCAACGAACAAAGTTCTGAAAGTCCGCCAAGAGGTCTTGACGGGAGCCGAACAGCCGCCGCAGACTACGGGATCAACACGTGTTGATTGTAGCCATCGCAACGGTCAACAGCCCAGAGTGCAACCCGAAAAGGACATCATGACCACTTCAATCCGGCGCACCGCCATGATCGGAATCGTCGCCGCGACGACCTCGACCAGGTCATGCGGGTCTCGGACACTGTCGTGGTCCTCAGACGGGGCCACGCGGTGGCCAGACGTTCGGTCGTAGAGGTCGACGGCGATCAGCTGGTCGGACTCATCACGGGAACGATCTCCGGTGACGAGTGAGGCCCGCCGGCCGCCGGCGATCGTGGTGCTCGGCTCGATCAACCTCGACGTGGTCGTTGAGCTGGATCATCTCCCGGTGCCCGGAGAGACCATCATCGCCGAGCACGTACGGCGCAATGTCGGCGGCAAGGGTGCCAACCAGGCCGTCGCGGCACGGCTTGCCGGTGCCGGGGTCGAGTTCGTCGGCCGGGTGGGAGATGACGCCAACGCGGACATCCTGAGGGACGGGCTCGACGCGTACGGCGTCGGCAACCGGCATCTGCGCGAGGTCGCCGGCGCGGAGAGCGGCGTTGCCTTGATCAACGTCGCGGACCACGACAACACCATCGTCGTGGTCGCCGGCGCCAACTGGTCGTGGAACGAACACCACGACGACACGGACGCCCTGGTCGCCGCCGCTGACGTCGTGATCTGCCAGCTCGAGGTGCCGGACGAGACCATCGAGCGGACGGCCCGCCTCACGGGCGCCCGATTCGTCCTCAACGCGGCACCGGCGCGCGCCGTATCCGACGAGGTGCTCGAGCGCTGCGACCCGCTCGTCGTCAACGAGCACGAGCTCGCCTTCCTCAGCGGGCGCGAGATCACCAGCCACGACGATGCCTTGGCCGCCCAGGCCGAGCTGATGGCGCGGGGCGCGCGCAGCGTCGTGACGACGCTCGGTCCGGACGGCGCGGTCTGGACCGCGCCCGACGAGCAGGGCATCCAGCCGGCTCCGCAGGTGGACGTGCACGACACCACGGGCGCCGGTGACGTGTTCATCGGCCACCTGGCGACCAGGCTGGGCTCCGGCGCGAGCCTGCGTCAGGCGGTCAGCTGGGCGACCGCCGCGGCGACGTGGTCGGTGCAGGTGGCCGGGACCCACAACTCGTACCCCGATCTCAACCAGGCTGTGGAGGCGCTGCACGTGCTGCCCGAGCCGACGACTCCTCCCCCGATAAGGAGATTTGACGTGCAACTCACAGGACTCATCCATGCCGAGCTGGTCGGTGCGCTCGCCGGGCTCCGCCACACCGACCTCTTCGCGATCAGCGACTCGGGGCTGCCGGTCCAGCCGGGAGTGCCGGTCATCGACCTCGGGGTCGTCTACGGCATGCCGGGGTTCGTGTCGGTGCTCCGGCCGGTGCTCGCCACCGTCGACGTCGAAGCGGCGTGGGTGTCGAAGGACATCGAGTCCCAGAACCCCGACATCCACCGGATCCTCGACGAGCACGTCTCTCCGGAGCTCCTCGACCACGAGGACTTCAAGAGCCGCATCGCCGGATGTCGCTTCGTCGTACGCACGGGAGAAGCCACGCCGTATGCGAACGTGATCCTCCGCTCGGGGGTCCCCTGGTAGCTCAGCCCACGTCGGCGCGCCGCGACAGCATCCACTCGGAGCCGGCCCGGATCACCAACCCGCGGCGCTCCAGCAGGTCGAGCGCGGCCCGCACCTCGCGGGTGCTGAGCCGCACGGTCGACGCGATCTCGGAAGCCTTGCGGGCCGTGGACCAGTCGAGCCCGTCGAGCGTCGTCCGGGCCGCACGTGGCAGCCGGTCGAACTCCGTGAGGGGCAACGACGGCTGCTCCTCTGTCGCGGCGCCGAGGCCGGACAGCTCGGCAACGATCTCTCGGCCGCTCGTCACGACCACGGCCTTGCCGGCTCGGATCGCGGCGTGCACTCCGGCCGACTGCTGTGACGTCACCGGACCCGGCAACGCCATCGTCGTGCGCCCGAGCTGGTCAGCCCAGTTGAGCGTGTTGAGCGAACCGCTACGCACCGCAGCCTCGATCACGACGGTCCCCTGCGTCAGGGCGGCGATGAGCCGGTTGCGAGACAAGAAGCGGTTCTTGAGTGGCTTCTCACCCGGCGCCTGCTCGCTGAGGACCACGCCGACCTCGGCGATCCGGGCGATGAGCGCTCCGTGGGACTTCGGGTAGTCGAGGTCGGCACCGCAGGCCAGGACACCAGCAGTCGGTGCGTTCATGAGGAACGCCCCGCGATGTGCGCAGCCGTCGACGCCGTATGCCGCTCCGCTGATCACGGTCCACCCTGCATCCGAACAATCGGCCGCCAGCTCTGAGGCACACTCGGCGCCGTACGTCGTGCAGTTGCGCGCACCGACGATCGCGACACTCTGCTCACACATCTCGGCGAGATGTCCCGCGCCTCGGAGCCACAGCCCGATCGGCGCGCCCGTCGCCCCGTGCAGCGGCTCGACATGGTCGAGGTCGGACAACGCTGCCGGCCATTCCTTGTCGCCCGGCGTGATCCACCGCAGGCCGGCGGCCTTGGCTCGTGCGGCGGCTCTTTCAGCCGTGCGGTCGAGGTCGCGACCGCGTTCGATCCAAGCTTCGGGGATCCGCATCTCCGCCAGCCGGTGGCGACCGAGGATCGCAGCGAGCACTTCCGCCGGCTCGTGGGTCAACAGCAGGTTGCGCAGTCGCGGGTCGCCGGGCTCGGCGACGAGGCTCAGTCCGAGCCGATCCTGGCGCGTCATGACGCCTGGACCATGTCGCGGAGCGCGCTGCCCAACGGCGTACCGCGTCGGAGCGAGAGCGCTGTGTCGACGTCATCACCCGTCGGGACCGGGTGCCCGTGCAGGTCGGCGACGCTCCAGGACAACCGCAGGATCCGGTCGGCAGAGCGGGCGTTGAGCTTGTTGGTGCGCAGCTGCTGGTCGACGAGGACCCGACCCTGCTCGCTGACCGGCCAGTGCTTGCGCAGCTCGACCCCGGGCACTTCACTGTTGAGCCGCCACGACGTCTCGCGCAGCCGGTGCCCCTGCCGATCGCGTGCCTCGGCGACGCTGACCGCCAGCTCGGCCGTCGTCCGTCCGCCTGCCAGCGCATTCGCCAGCTCGGGCCGCGACAGGGCCGAGAGCGAGCGGTGGATGTCGATGCGATCCCTGATCGGGCCGGACAGCCGATCGGCATAGCGACGACGCATCAACGGCGTGCAGCGGCACTGGTCGCTGACGGCGGAGCTGAGACCGCACGGGCAGGGATTGGCCGCGAGGATGAGCTGGAATCGCGCGGGATAGGCCGCCGTCAGCGCCGCGCGCGAGACGACGACGTGCCCGCTCTCGAGCGGCTGGCGCAGGGCTTCGAGCACGTTGCTGGCGAACTCCGGAGCCTCGTCGAGGAACAGCACGCCGTGGTGCGCCAGCGAGAGGGCGCCGGGGCGGATCGCCTTGCTGCCGCCGCCGACGATCGAGACCGCGCTCGCGGTGTGGTGCGGGTCGAGGAACGGTGGGCGTTGCAGCAGCGGCGCGTCGCTCGGCAGGACACCGGCGACCGAGTGCACCGCACTGACCGCGAGTGACTGCTCATGCGTGAGGTCTGGCAGAAGCCCGGGCAGACGCTGCGCGAGCATCGTCTTGCCGATGCCGGGCGGCCCGGTCATCAGCAGGTGATGTCCGCCGGCCGCGGCGACGACGAGCGCCATCCGTGAGTCCTCCTGACCGGCGATGTCGGCGAGGTCGAGATGGGACAGCCGATCGGCCGATGTCCAGGACATGCCGGGGATCTCGTCGAGCGCCGGCACGGGCGGATCATCGGGCTCCTCACCGCCGGTCAGCAAGGCGACGGTCTGCCGCAACGAGCGCACCCCGACCACCGAGATGCCTCGAACGAGCTCGGCCTCGGGCACGTTGACCTCGGGCACGAACACCCGGTCGAAGCCGGCATCGAGCGCGGCAAGCGTCGCCGGCAGGACTCCGCGTATGGCGCGCAGCCGCCCGTCGAGCGCGAGCTCGCCGAGGAACACCGAGCCGGCGAGGCGCTCCGCCGGCACGAGCGACTTGGCGGCGAACACCGCGAGGGCAATCGCCAAGTCGTAGTGCGAGCCGGTCTTGGGCAGCGTCGACGGCGCGAGGTTGATCGTCACGCGTTGGTCGGGCCAGGTCGTACCGGAGTTGGACACCGCCGACCGGCACCGATCCCGCGCCTCGTTGACCATCGTGTCGGCCAGCCCGACGAGAACCGTCGCCGGCAGACCGCCCGAGATGTCGACCTCGACCTCGATGGGCCGCCCCGACAATCCGTCGAGCGTGACCGAGTGCGTCGCGGCGGCCATCAGGCCACTCCAGCAATGCGATCGACGACCGGAGCGCCGCGCGGCGGCACGACGACCGAGACGATGTCGATGCGTACGCTCGGCGGCTCCACGTCGTGCACCTCGAGCCAGTGCATCGCGAGCCGGCGCAGCCTCGTCGCCTTGTGCCCGGTGATCGCCTCGAACGGCCCGCCGTGATGGTTGCTGGTGCGGGTCTTGACCTCGCAGATGACGAGCGTCGATCCGTCGCGGGCGACGATGTCGATCTCGCCGAACCGGCAGGTCCAGTTGCGGGCCAGCACGACCATCCCCAGCGCCTCGAGATGATCGGCGGCGATCCGCTCGCCGTAGGTGCCGAGGGCCTTGTTGCGCGCGTACGTCATCACGCCAGCCTCGTCGGCGGGCGAACGCCGGTTGTCGGCTGTGGACCTACGCGCTGTGGACAGAGTTCGGCGCGAGCGCGGCTGTGGGAAACGCTTCGTACGATGAGGCATGCCCACGATTCGCATCGAGGCCGCGACTGCCGTCCCCTGGTCGGACGTCGAGCAGACCATGACCGGCGGCGGCGACGGAGCGAGCTGTTGGTGCCAATGGTTCATGGTCACGCGCAAGGAGTTCGACGCCTGCAGCCGCGATGACAAGCGCTCACTGCTTCGCAAGGAGCTCAAAGGTGCCGACGCATCGCCGGCCCTCATCGCGTACGTCGACGACGTCGCGGCCGCCTGGGTGCGGGTCGGGCCGCGCCCGTCGCAGCCGGCGCTGGGTCGCTCACGCATCGTGAAGGGCAGCGACGAACCCCTCGACGACGCCGACGTCTGGGCCATCACGTGCTTCGTCGTACGCCGGGAGCACCGCGGCCAGGGTCTCGCCACGAAGCTCACGACTGCCGCGGTCGATCACGCAGTGGCGCATGGCGCGCGGGTCGTCGAGGCATACCCGATCGACACCGATCAGCGAAAGACGAGCAACAACGAGCTGTTCCACGGCTCCGTTGACATGTTCCGCGACGCCGGGTTCCGCGAGGTCGCCCGGCCCACAAGCGCCCGGGCTGTGATGGCGCTCGACGTCAGTCGGCGCCGGGCACCTTGAAGTCCGAGCCCTGCAGCTCCTCGACGTTGACGTCCTTGAACGTCAGCACCTTGACGTTCTTGGCGAAGCGCGCCGGGCGGTAGATGTCCCAGACCCACGCATCGTTCATCGACACCTCGAAGTAGGCATCGCCGGTCTCGGAGCGAACCTTCACGTCGACCTGGTTGCACAAGTAGAAGCGCCGGTCGGTCTCGACGACGTACTTGAAGATCGTGACGACGTCGCGGTACTCCCGATAGAGCGCGAGCTCCATCTCCGACTCGTAACGCTCGAGATCCTCAGAACTCATGCCGACGCCTTCCATTGGAACCCACGATACGAAGACGTCGGCATGAGCCC
This sequence comes from uncultured Actinomycetota bacterium, assembly GCA_963817425.1. Lineage (GTDB taxonomy): Bacteria > Actinomycetota > Actinomycetes > Propionibacteriales > Nocardioidaceae > Aeromicrobium. The sequence goes on along the minus strand of CAWFOH010000012.1, from coordinate 14,410 downwards.
TGTCTCACGATTCGCTCGCTGGCGCTCGCTCATGCTCATGAAGTGACGCCTTCCATTGCTGCTCGTACGTTGACGTATCGCCGGCGGTGCTCGGCGCACGGACCGTGCAGCTTCAGCGCCGCTTGGTGGAGCGGGGTGCTGTAGCCCTTGTGCGTGGCGAAATCGTATGCCGGATAGTCCTCGTGCATCCGCACCATCATGCGGTCGCGGGTGACTTTCGCGATGACCGACGCAGCGGCGATCGAGGCAGCAACCCGATCGCCCTTCCACATCGCCAGTCCCGGAGCGCCGAGCCCGTCGACCGGGAAGCCGTCGGTGAGGACGTACCCGGGCCGCACCGCGAGCCGGGCGAGAGCCCGGCGTAGCGCGGCGATGTTGGCGACGTGCAGGCCCATTCGGTCGCACTCGGCGGCCGGGATGACCACGACCGACACATCGACGGCGCGCTCCATGATCAGGTCGAAGCATGCCTCGCGGCGTGCCTCGGTGAGCAGCTTGGAGTCAGCGAGTCCCTTGATGGGGCGATCCAGCACGACCGCGGAGGCCACCAGAGGCCCGGCGCACGCGCCACGACCCGCCTCGTCGACACCCGCGACGGGGTGCAGACCTTGGCGGGCCAGCGCGCGCTCGAAACCGTAGAGCCCAGCATCACGCCGGATCGTGGATCCCTTGGCCAGACGTGTCACGCAGTGAGCCTAACCCGCACCGTCAACGGCACGGCAGGCAACTCACCGGTGCTCAGACCTCGCGCTTTTCCTTGATCTTGGCGGCCTTGCCACGCAGGTTGCGGAGGTAGTAGAGCTTGGCCCGGCGGACGTCGCCGCGAGTGGCGACCTCGATCTTGTCGATGACCGGGGTGTGCAGCGGGAACGTACGCTCCACGCCGACGCCGAAGCTGACCTTGCGGACCGTGAACGTACGGCCGATGCCCGAGCCCTGCACCTTGATGCAGACACCCTTGAACACCTGGATGCGCGAACGGCTGCCCTCGATGACCTTGACGTGCACGTCGAGCGTGTCGCCGGCGCGGAAGTCAGGAAGGTCGGTGCGCAGCGATGCGCTGGCGACCTGGTCGACGATGTTGGTCATGGTCTACTCCTCGCTGGTGCCACAGGTCACCCACGGATTGCTTTGCGAATGAAAGTTTCGATGCGGCGGTGAACGCGATTCCCCTGAGGCAGAACCGTCGGCGCCAAGGGTCAATGTTGCCACACGCGGACCCCCCGGAGGAAATCGGGCGTTGGGACTCAGACGATCGCGAACTCGACCGTGGCCACCGCGGACTCACCCCAGTCGGTGGAGATCTTGGCCGTGACCTTCACTGTGCCTCGCTGGTATTTGACCATCGGCCAGTACGCCTCGCTGAAGCCACCGCGGGCGGCGCATGCAGTCGAGTCCGTGTCCAGCGTGACTCCGTTGTTCGTGACCGCCCACTGGACATAGCATCCGTCGCTGCGGTCGAGCCGCTTGCTCTCGGTGACGACCACGGGCTCGTACCCTGGCCGCGAACCGTACTCCCACGAGTTGGGCCCAACCTTGCCGCTCGAGGAGACTTCAATGCGTGCCTCGGTGATGTCCAGCGACGCGTTGGCGGCCTCACGATCCCCACTCGGCGATGAGTCATCCGCATCAGCAGAATCCGACGGACTGCCGTCTTTCGATGACTCGTCGATGGCATCCAGTGTGATCGTTGGCGTGGGTTCGGGGACAGTCGACAGCCCAGACACACCCGCGGGTGATGTCGGTCCTGACTCCGCGGAGTCTGACGAATCCCCGAACGGGAGGGCGATGAGCGCCCAGATTCCGGTGGCAATCACGGAGAACAAGATCGATGCCGTCGCCTTGCTAGGACGAAATTCGTCGGGAAGTTTCATCGATGATCTCCCCGGGAGTTAGACAGGCACGGATCGGCAAGTCTAGGGCCGTAGGAAGCCAGCAACGCGGGAAACCAGACAGATTGAAGCGACTGAGGTGACGGCGGCAACGGCCAAGCCATCTTCTGCTCAGTCCAGCAGATCAGGGCGTCGCTGCCGCGTACGCTCGAACGCCTGCTCGCGCCGCCAGGCGGCGATCGCCGCGTGGTTGCCCGACAACAGGATCTCGGGCACGTCGAGGCCTCGCCAGCTCGCGGGCTTGGTGTAGACGGGGTACTCGAGCAACCCGTCATCACCGTGCGACTCCTCGACGAGCGAGTCCGGATTGCCCATGAAGCCGGGGATGAGCCGGACGATCGCCTCGATCATCGCGAGCGCAGCAACCTCGCCACCATTGAGCACGAAGTCGCCGAGCGAAACCTCCTCGACCCGCCAGCGGCTTGCGGCGTGGTCGATGACGCGTTGGTCGATGCCCTCATAGCGGCCGCAGGCGAAGACGAGGTGATCCTCGGTGCTGAGCTGCTCGGCCATGCGCTGGGTGAACGGGGCACCCGACGGGGTCGGCACCACGATCACCGCGGTGTCGGTCGCCAGCGTGTCGAGCGCCTCGCCCCATGGCTCGGGCTTCATGACCATGCCGGCTCCCCCGCCGTATGGGGTGTCGTCGACGCTGCGGTGCTTGTCGGTGGTGAAGTTGCGCAGGTCGTGGGTCGTGACCTGCAACAGGCCGGCGACCTGCGCCTTGCCGGCGAGCGACAGCTGCAGCGCGTCGAGGTAGGCCGGGAAGATGGAGACGACGTCGATCTGCACGTCAGTCGCCGCCAGGTCCGAGGCGGCGTTCTCGGCCTCGGCCGGGTCCAGCAGGCCCGCAACCTCGTTGATCGTGACGAAGCCGGCCTTGACGTCGACGACGGGCACGATCTCGGTGACGAACGGGATGAACACCTCACGGCCGTCGACCTCGATGGCCAGGGCGTCCTGGTAGGGACCGTGGACGATGCCCGTCACGGTGCCGACGACCTTGTCGCCCGAACGCGCCTCGAGCCCGACCATCTGGTGGTCGTAGAACTCGTCGGGGTCGTCGGGGAGCTCGAGCGGGTCGACCTCTGCCTCGATGATCGTGCCGTGCAGCGCCTCTGCGGCGGTGCGGTCGGGAATCTCCTCGAACGCCACCACGAGGCGCCCGCTGTGGTGCCGGGCGCGCGCGATCGTGAGCGTGCGGTTGCCGCAAACGACCGACGAGCCCGGGGCGAAACGCCGTTCGGGCTCGTCGGTGCGTACTACAACTCCGACTTCCCCGCGAAGCCCATGTGCTCGCGAGATGCGGCCGATCACGACCTGCATCGGACCGTGCCCGTCAGTTGCGGCGGTCGACGTCAACGAAGTCGATGCGCGCGCCGCCACGTCCGGCGATCGCGCCTGCGACCTTGCGGATGGCGGTGGCCGTACGGCCCTGGCGACCGATGACCTTGCCGAGGTCGTCCGGGTTGACCCGGACCTCGAACAGCTCGCCGTTGCGCGTCTGCTTGGCGCGCACGTTGACATCGTCAGGACTGTCGACGATGCCGGCGACGAGGTGCTCGATGACCTCGATCATGGGGGCTGCCACGATCAGGCCTTGGCCTCGTCGGCGGGTGCCTCTTCAGCCTTGGGCTCTTCAGCCTTGGCCTCGTCAGCAGGTGCCTCTTCGACCTTGGGCTCTTCAGCCTTGGCTCTCGGCGGTGCCTCCTCAGCCTTGGGCTCTTCAGCCTTGGCGGCGGCCTTCTTGGCGGCAGCAGCCTTCTTGGTCGTCGCGTCGGCCTTGGGCTCGCTGTGGAGCTCCTTGAGCGCTTCCTGGAAGATGTCTTCCTTGCTGCGCTTCTCGTCGGCGAACTTCATCGTGTTCTTGCCACCGATGTCGCCGGTGATCTTGAGCAGCGCGGCGACGGCCTCGGTCGGCTGGGCGCCAACGCCGAGCCAGTACTGGGCGCGCTCGCCGTCGACCTTGATGATCGACGGGTCGGCCTTGGGGTTGTATGTGCCGATCTCCTCGATGACGCGTCCGTCGCGCTTGGTGCGCGAGTCGGCGATGACGATGCGGTAGAACGGCGTACGGATCTTGCCCATACGCTTCAGGCGAATCTTGACTGCCACGAGTGTGGTGTCTCCTCAGATGTGTGTATGTGGTGACCTGCCGGTGCCGCGTGGGGACACGGCCGACGAATCGGTGAGCCGGCGGTATGAAGATGAGAGGGTCTCCACGCGTACCGGACGCAAGGGCCCATTCTGCCAGAACACCTGCCACGGCTCCAATTCGGCCGCGTCCTGCCGCTCCCCCGGTTCAGAACTCGCCGTGACGGCCCTCGCCACCGGCGAAACGCGCGGCTCCGTCCGCACCTTCCAGCATCACGACCGGTACGCCGTTGGCGCCTTCCGACCGCAGCGCGGCGTCGAGAGGCAGGTCCCACTGGCGGTACGCCGACGCGCGGTCCGCCTTCATGCACTCCGCAGGGAACGCCGCGATCTGTTCTGCGAGGTCGTGCGCGACGGTCAGCGAGTCGCCCACGGGCACGACCCGGTTGGCCAGTCCCATCTGCAGCGCCTCGTGCGCGCCGACCGGACGCCCCGTCAGGATCATGTCGAGGGCCCGGCCCTGACCGACGATGCGTGGCAGCCGGACGGTGCCGCCGTCGATCAACGGCACACCCCAGCGCCGGCAGAACACACCGAACACCGCATCCTCCTCGACGATCCGCAGGTCGGCGAACAACGCCAGCTCGAGCCCGCCGGCCACTGCGTGACCAGACACTGCCGCGATGACCGGCTTGGTCAGCTCCAGCCGGCTCGGGCCCATCGGTCCGCCGCCGAGACCCTCGGGGTCCAGCTCGTTGCGGCGCTCCGGGTCGTTCACGGCCGAGAGGTCGGCCCCGGCACAGAAGGTCCCGCCCGCTCCCGTGAGCACCGCGACCGCCAGCGACTCGTCCTCCTCGAACTGCTGGAACGCCTCGCGCAGCTCGGCGGCCATGGGGCCGTCGACGGCGTTGCGTACCTCGGGCCGGTCCATCGTGATGGTGCAGATGTTCTCGTCGACGTCGTAGAGCACGTGATCCATGGAGACCATTCTTGCCACGGCTAGTCGCGCGGCGCCCAACCCGGGGGCCCGAAGACGTACGCCAGCCGGTCGCGCCAGCGTGGCGCCTGCTTGACGTCGTGCCAGATCTTGACGTACTCGCCGTACTGCAGCTTCCACACGTTGTAGGTGCCGACCGGATACGTGAGTCCGTACGTCGGCCGGTGCAGCTCGGGCTGGAACGACCTGAACAGGCGGTCCCAGACGATGAGGATGCCGCCATAGTTGCGATCGAGATAGATCGGGTCCGAGCCGTGGTGCACGCGGTGGTGCGACGGTGTGTTGAACATCGCCTCCCACCATCGGGGGAATCGATCGATCTTCTCGGTGTGCAGGTGGAACTGCCAGATCAGGTTGATCGAGAACGTGAAGTAGATCATCCAGGGCGGGACGCCCAGCAGCGGCAACGGCAGCCAGATCAGGACCTCGAACCACTGGTTCCACTTCTGCCGCAGCGCCGTCGAGAAGTTGAAGTAGACGCTCGAGTGGTGTGCCTGGTGGCCGGCCCAGCCGAGGCGTACGCGATGCGAGAAGCGGTGGTAGGTGTACCAGAGCAGGTCGACGCCCAGCAGCACGCCGACCCACGTCCACGGGTTCTTCGCCGACAGGTGCCACGGCGCGAGATGCACGTAGAGCACGGTGTAGAGCAGGAACGCCGCAGTGCGGAAGATCGCCGAGAAGACCATCGAGCCGACGAACATCGTCAGGCTCGCCCGGGTGTCCTCCTTGAGGTAGCCCATTCCCTGCGGCGCCTCGCCGGCTCGCTCCCGATCCTCGCGGTCCTCACGGCGCACCGCTGCCATTTCGATGAGCATGAACAGCAGGAAGAACGGCACCGCGGCGCCGGCCGGGTCCTTGAGGTTGTGCGAAAAGGCTTCCCACATCCGGTCATCGTCGCATGAAGCGCTGTCCTACAGCGGTCGTATGCTCGCGACATGTCTGACGTGACGATCCTGCACAACACCGCCTGCTCGACCTCCCGCCACGCGCTCGACGAGGCCTCGGCGGCCGGGGTCGAGACCGAGGTCGTGCACTACCTCAAGAATCCGCTCGACCGTGCCGAGCTGCTCGAGCTGCTGGACAAGCTCGAGGACCCTCCGGCCGACCTCGCGCGCAAGGACGGGTTCTTCAAGGCGCAGGGTCTCAATGCCGACGACTACGTGACCCCCGAGGCCGTGGCGGACCTGCTCGTGGAGCATCCCGCGTCTGATGCAGCGCCCTGTGCTGGTCCGCGGCGATCGGGCCATCATCGGCCGCCCCAAGGATCGCGTCGCCGCATTCCTCGCCGGTTGAGACGCCTGGTGGGATAGCGTGTCGCCTCGGCGTGCGCATCGCCGTGTGAGGGGATCCCATGACCGAGCAGCAGCCGCCGCAGCCCGACCCGAACCAGCCGTACGGCCCACCGGCTGGCCAGCAGCCGGTCCCGCCGCACGACGCGCCATACCCCGGTCAGCCCCACCCGCCGCAGTACGCGCCGTATCCGCCCAACGTCGGCGCACCGTCGAAGGCGCTGGCCATCACGGCGCTGGTGCTGGCGATCCTCGGGTTCTTCGTCCTGACTGCGATCGCCGCGGTCGTGCTCGCGATCATCGTCCTCGCCCAGTCCAGGGATGGCCGGCCCCGCGGCAAGGGCATGGCGATCGCCGCACTGGTGATCTGCGCGCTCTGGGTCGTCGGCCTCATCGTGGCGGCGGTTGCGGTCGTCAACACCAAGGCGGACCGTGACTCCTCCGGCGCCGTCGTCGACGAAGGACACGTGCTGGTCACCAGCATCCGAGTCGGAGACTGCCTCGTTGACGAGCCCAGCGAGTCGTTTCAGCTCACGGTCAAGGTCACACCATGCAGCAATCCGCACCGCGAAGAGGCGTACGCCAACTTCGACCTCGGCGATGGCACGTTCCCGGGCCAGGCGGAGGTCGATCGGCTTGCAGAGGGAGGGTGCGTCTCCCGGTTCGAGGACTACGTCGGTGTCACCTACGACGAGTCCGAGCTCGACGTCTTCTTCCTGCGCCCCCTCGAGGACTCGTGGGATGCCGACTCCGGCGTCACCTGCATGGTGTCCGACGGTGGGTCGAGCAGCGGGTCACTCAAGGGCGCCAATCGCTGACTCGGTCGCCGGGGCGGCGAACTGCGCCGAGTAGAGGCGCTCGTACGCTCCTCCGGCCGCCCGCAACGAGTCGTGATTGCCCTGTTCGACGATCTGGCCGTCCTCCATCACCACGATGTGGTCGGCGTCGCGGATCGTCGAGAGGCGGTGCGCGATGACGAATGACGTACGCCCGGAGCGAAGCTGCTCCATGGCGCCCTGCACCAATGACTCGGTGCGGGTGTCGACCGAGCTGGTCGCCTCGTCGAGCACCAGGATCGCCGGGTCGGCGAGGAAGGCGCGAGCGATCGTCAGCAGCTGGCGCTGACCGGCGCTGACATTGGTGCCCTCGTCCTCGATCACGGTGTCGTAACCGTCGGGCAAGGTGCGCACGAAGTGGTCGACGTATGCCGCCTCGGCCGCAGCGATGATCTGCTCCTCGGAGGCACGATGCGCGCCATACGCGATGTTGTCGCGGATCGTGCCCTTGAACAGCCAGGTGTCCTGCAGTACCACGCCGAAGTTCTCGCGCAACGGTCCACGATCCATCCGGGCGATGTCGACACCGTCGAGCGTGATGCGCCCGTCCTGGATGTCGTAGAACCGCAGGACGAGATTGGTCAAGGTCGTCTTGCCAGCGCCGGTCGGGCCGACGATCGCCACGGTCTGGCCCGGCTCGGCGGTCAGATCGAGGTGCTCGATGAGCGGCTCGTCAGGCTTGTACGAGAACGACACGTCGTCGAAGACGACCCGACCGCGAATGGGATCGGGGAACGGCGCATCGGCCTCGTCGGGGCGTTCCTCGGGCTCGTCGAGCAGCGCGAACACCCGCTCGGCCGACGCGACACCCGACTGCAGGAGGTTGACCATCGACGCGACCTGCGTCAGCGGCTGGGTGAATTGCCGTGAGTACTGGATGAACGCCTGCACGTCGCCGATGCTCAACGTGCCCGACGCGACGCGCAGTCCGCCGATCACGGCGACGAGCACGTAGTTGATGTTGGACACGAACATCATGACCGGCTGGATGACGCCCGAGATGAACTGCGCCTTGAACGACGACGCGAACACCGCCTCGTTGCGGGTGTCGAACTCCTCGCGCGCCTCCTGCTGACGCCCGAACACCTTGACGACCTCGTGGCCCGTGAAGACCTCCTCGATGTGCCCGTTGAGGCGGCCGGTGCTGGCCCACTGCTTCATGAACTCAGGCTGCGACCTCTTGGTGACGGCCTTGGTGATCGCGAATGCCAGCGGCAGCGTCAGGAGCGCGACGAGCGACAGCAGCGGCGAGATGACCAGCATCATCACCAGAGTGCCGATGACCATGAGGATCGAGGTCAGCAGCTGGCTCATGGTCTGCTGGAACGACTGAGCGATGTTGTCGATGTCGTTGGTCGTGCGCGAGAGCACCTCCCCACGATCCGTGCGATCGAAGTACGACAGCGGGAGCCGGTTGATCTTGGCCTCGACGTCATCGCGCAGGCCCGCGACGGTCTTCTGCACGACCGTCGTGGTGAACACACCCTGGAACCACTGCAGCACCGACGCCAGGACGTAGAGGACGAGCACCCCGGAGAGGACCCACCCGAGGCTGCGGAAGTCGATGCCCGCGCCGGGTTGGAGGTCGACCGACGACACCAGTGAAGCGAGCTTGTCGTTGCCCTCGTTGCGCAGCTGCGCGACGACCTCGGCCTTGGTCGCGCCTTCGGGGAACTTGCCGTTGAGGAACCCGGTGAACACGATGTCGGTCGCGTGGCCCAGCACCTTGGGCCCGATGACCGCCAAGGAAGTGGCGACGACACCGAACGCGACGATGCCCCAGACCATGATGCGCTGCCGCAGCAACCGGTCGACCAGCCGGCGCAGCGAGCCCTTGAAGTCCTTGGCCCGCGCCGGCGGCATCCCCATACCCGCCAGCGCTGGTCCCGCCCCATGCTCATGCCGTCGGCTCCCAGAAAAGCCCACGATAGGGAGACAACGGCATGAGTGCTGCCTGATTGTTCGCTCGCTGACGCTCGCTCATGCCGCCTCCTCCTCGGTCAGCTGGGACAGCACGATCTCGCGGTAGACGTCGCAGGTCTGCATGAGATCGGTATGGGTGCCGGTGCCGACGACGCGTCCCTCGTCGAGCACGACGATGCGGTCAGCGTTGCGGATCGTGGAGACCCGCTGGGCGACGATCACGACAGTCGCCTCTGCGGTCGCCGTACGCATGGCAGCCCGCAGGGCGGCGTCCGTCGCATAGTCGAGGGCCGAGAACGAGTCGTCGAACAGGTAGATCGCCGGCCGCTTGACGATCGCTCGGGCGATCGCGAGGCGCTGGCGCTGACCGCCGGAGACGTTGGTGCCGCCTTGCGAGATCGGGGCGTTGAGCTGCTCGGGCATGCGCTCGACGAAGTCACGCGCCTGCGCGATGTCGAGGGCGTCCCAGAGCTCGTCGTCGGTGGCATCGGGACGGCCGTAGCGCAGGTTGGAGGCGACGGTGCCGCCGAACAGGAACGGTCGCTGCGGCACGAGACCCATCGACGCCCAGACGTCCTCGGGGTGCAACGACCGTACGTCGTGGTCGTCGATCCGGATCGTGCCCGCAGTCGCGTCGAACAGCCTCGGGATCAGGCCGAGCAGCGTCGACTTGCCACTGCCGGTGGAGCCGATTATCGCCGTCGTCTCGCCCGGTCGCGCGACCAGATCGATCTCGTGGAGCACGTCCTGCTCGGCGCCGGGGAACGCGAACGAGGCGCCGCGGATGTCGATGTGGCCGCGGTCGAGCGTGACCGGCACGGCGTCGTCAGGCGCCATGACGCTCGGCTCGGTGTCGAGCACCTCGGTGATCCGCTCGGCCGACACCTCCGCGCGTGGCCACAACATCAGCATGAACGTGGCCATCATGACCGACATGAGGATCTGGACGAGGTAGTTCTGGAACGCCGTCAGAGTGCCGACCTCGAGGTCGCCGCTGCCGATGCGATAGCCGCCGAACCACGTGGCGAGGACGACCGACACGTTCATGATCAGCATGACGATCGGGAACATCATCGAGGTCAGGCGGCCGACGGCGATGGCGACCTCCATCGTCTCGCGGTTGGCGTCGCCGAACCGCTCGGTCTCGTAGCGCTCCTTGACGAAGGCCCGGATCACCCGGATGCCCATGATCTGCTCGCGCATGATGCCGTTGATCGCGTCGATCTTGGTCTGCATGACCCGGAACAACGGCCGCATCTGGCGGATCACCAGACCGATGCTGATGATGAGTGCCGGCATGACGAGCAGCAGCAGCCCCGACAGCTCGACGTCCTGCCGCAGCGCCATGAAGATGCCGCCGACGCACATGATGGGCGCCGCGACCAGCAACGTGAGCGCCATGAACACGATGAGCTGGACCTGCTGCACGTCATTGGTCGTGCGGGTGATGAGCGTCGGCGCACCGAGCTGCGCCATCTCGCGGGCCGCGAACGTCTCGACCTTGCCGAACACGCCGGCACGCAGGTCGCGGCCGAGCGCCATGGCCGTACGCGCGCCGTAGTAGACCGCGATGATCGTGCAGACGACCTGCACGACCGTGACCATGAGCATCATCGCGCCGGTGCGGACGATGTAGCCGGTGTCTCCCGTGACGACGCCCTTGTCGATGATGTCGGCGTTGAGTCCGGGAAGCCACAGGTTGGCCAAGGTCTGGATCAGCTGGAACGTCAGGACGAGTGCGATGGGCCGCTTGTAGGGCGCAAGATACGTCCGCAAGAGCGGAAGGAGCATTGCCTCAGGGTATCCCGCCGCCCTGTCACAAACTCATGACAGATGTCCTGTCCTGGCTACACGACCGCGTTGAGTCCCAACACGACCACGAGCCCGGTCACCGACAAGATCGTCTCCATGATCGACCAGCTCTTGATCGTCTGGACGACCGATAGCCCGAAGAACTCCTTGACCAGCCAGAATCCCGCGTCGTTGACGTGCGAGAAGAACACCGAACCGGCGCCGATGGCCAGCACCAGCAGCGAGACCTCCGTGCTGCCGAGGTCGCCCGCGATCGGCGCCATGATGCCCGCGGCGGTGATCGTCGCAACCGTCGCCGAGCCCGTTGCCACGCGGATCAGCACCGCGACGAGCCAGGCCAGCAGCAGGACCGAGACCCCGCTGTCCTTGACGAAGTCGGCGACCACCTCGGCAATGCCGGTGTCGACCAGGGTCTGCTTGAACCCGCCGCCGGCTCCGACGATCAGCAGGATCCCGGCGATCGGCGGCAGCGACTTGTTGAGGACGTCGCTGACGTCGTCCTTGTCCATGCCTGATGCCACGCCCAGCGTGAACACCGCGACGACGACCGAGATCAGCAGGGCGACGAACGGCTCGCCAATGAAGTCGAGGGTCTTGCGCAGGCCCGTGCCCTCGTCGATCGCGATGTCGGCGAACGCCTTGCCCATCATCAGCACGACGGGCAACAGCACCGTTGCCAACGTGGCGACGAAGCTGGGGCGCTTCTCCCGCTTCTCGGTGGTCGCGTCGTAGAGGTCGCCGGCCGGCACGGGAACCCAGCGCTCCGCGAACCGGGCGAACAACGGACCCGCGACGACGATCGTCGGGATCGCGACCAGGATGCCGAGCGCCAGCGTACGTCCGAGGTCGGCGTGCACCAGGTCGATCGCGGCAAGCGGTCCGGGATGCGGTGGCACGAACCCGTGCATCGCCGACAGGCCCGCGAGCGCCGGTATGCCCAGCGCGATGATCGACCGCTCGGCGCGCTTGGCCACGAGGAAGATGACCGGCATCAGGAGCACGAGGCCGATCTCGAAGAACATCGGCAGGCCGATGATCGCGCCGATCGCTGCCATCGACCATGGCAGCATCCGCGGACTCGACCTGCCGACGATCGTGTCGACGATCTGGTCGGCGCCGCCGGAGTCGGCCAGCAGCTTGCCGAACATCGCACCGAGGGCGATGAGGACGCCGACGCCCTTCACGGTGTCCCCCACGCCGGTGCTGAAGCTCGCGACGACGTCGAGCATGTTTCGCCCGGCGATCGCCCCGACAGCGAGCGAGCCGAGTATCAGCGCGAGGAACGGGTGCAGCTTGAAGAACGTGATCAGCACGACGAGCACCGCGATACCGACGAGCGCCGCGGTGATCAGCTGGCCGGTCCCGCCACCGCCTTGACCGGCTCGGGCGGTGTGGCGGAGATGAGCGTGCTGGCGATCATGCAGTGTCCTCCCGGGAGAGGCCGGCGTGGGCGACGAACTCGTCCACGATCTCGGCAGGTGACGGGGTGATGTCGAAGACCCAGCCGTTCTCGTCGTCCTGCAACGGCTCGAGGGTCTGCTCCTGCGACTCCAGCAACGACGCCGGCATGAAGTGGTCGCGGTGCTCCATCCGCGACTTGATCAGCGCATGGTCGCCGGTCAGGTGCAGGAAGTACGTACGCGGGGCGGCGTCGACGAGGATGTCGCGATAGACGCGTTTGAGCGCGGAACAGCTGATGACCCCGCCTGCAGCATCGTGCTGGTGCAGCCACACCCCATGTCGGCCAGCCATGGCCAGCGATCCTTGTCCGTGAGGGCGTGCCGGCCGACATCTTGGCGATGTTGGCCTCGGAGTGGAAGTCGTCGCCGTCGGCGTAATCGAGGGAGAACCGGTCAGCGAGCGCGTGACCGACAGCGGACTTGCCGACGCCCGAGATGCCCATGACCACGACGAGCGGACGTTCCCCCATGCCACGACACTATGTCTGTGAAGCGGCGGACGCACGCGGAGCGGCGATGGGCGTGCGTCAGAGCAGGTCCTTGAGCTCCTTGGGCAGCTCGAACTCGTCGTTGCCGCCCGCCGGGAAGCCGAATGCGCTCGCGCCGTCCTTCTTGGTCGCTCCTGCGGCTTCAGCGGCGCGCTTGCGGGGTTGCCCGACACGCGCTTGCCCTTCTTCTTCTGCTGCGGCTTCTGCTTGGCCCCGGCACGCTTGCCGGCACCGGGGAGCCCTGGCATGCCAGGCATACCGGGCACGCCGCCACCCTTGGCCATCTGCTGCATCATCTTGCGGGCGTCGAAGAAGCGGTCGACGAGCTGGTTGACGTCCTTGACCTGGGTGCCCGAACCCTTGGAGATGCGCGTGCGGCGAGAGCCGTCGATCATCTTGGGGTTGTCGCGCTCGGCCGGCGTCATGGACCGGATGATCGCCTTGATCTTGTCGACCTCGCGCTCGTCGAAGTTGGCGAGCTGCTCCTTCATGGCGCCCATGCCGGGGAGCATGCCGACGAGCTTGGACATCGAGCCCATCTTGGAGATGGCTTCCATCTGGCTGAGGAAGTCGTCGAGCGTGAACGACCCGCCCATGAGCTTCTCGGCGTCCTTGGCCGCCTGCTCGGTGTCCATGACCTTCTCGGCCTGCTCGATCAGCGTGAGCATGTCGCCCATGTCGAGGATCCGCGAAGCCATGCGGTCGGGGTGGAAGGCGTCGAAGTCGGTGAGCTTCTCGCCCGTCGACGCGAACATGATCGGCCGGCCGGTGATCGAGCGCACCGACAGTGCCGCGCCGCCTCGGGCATCGCCGTCGAGCTTGGTCAGCACGACGCCGGTGAAGTCGACGCCCTCGAGGAATGCTTCAGCGGTGACGACGGCGTCCTGGCCGATCATCACGTCGATGACGAACAACACCTCGTCGGGATCGACCGCGGCACGGATGTCGGCGGCCTGCTGCATGAGCTCTTCGTCGATGCCGAGGCGACCGGCGGTGTCGACGATCACGACGTCGTGCAGGGTGCGGCGGGCCTCGGCGAGTCCATCGGTGGCGACCTTGACCGGATCACCGACGCCGTTGCCGGGCTCGGGGGCGAACACCTTGACCCCGGCCTGCTCGCCGACGACCTGGAGCTGGTTGACCGCGTTGGGGCGCTGAAGATCGGCCGCGACGAGCATCGGCGACTTGCCCTGGCCCTTGAGCCACAGGCCGAGCTTGCCGGCGAGCGTCGTCTTGCCGGCACCCTGGAGGCCGGCCAGCATGATGACCGTCGGCGGGTTCTTGGCGTACTGGATGCGCCGCGTCTCGCCACCGAGGATCGTGACGAGCTCGTCGTTGACGATCTTGATGACCTGCTGGGCGGGGTTGAGCGCCTGGCTCACTTCAGCGCCGCGGGACCGCTCCTTGACGTTGGCGATGAAGTCGCGGACAACCGGAACCGCGACATCCGCGTCGAGCAGCGCGACCCGGATCTCGCGGGCGACGGCGTCGATGTCGGCGTCGGAGAGTCGACCCTTGCCGCGCAGGTTCTTGAACGCTGACTGCAGGCGATCTTGCAGGGTGTCGAACATACGTCGGTCGTCATCCTCGAATGGAGAGAAAGGGGTCTGGTCAACTCT